>CAVXLJ010000001.1:0-58247 GCA_963762605.1 uncultured Alphaproteobacteria bacterium
ATCCCCGAGATCATCCGGGTGGCGAAGGAATCGGGCGCCGACGCCATCCACCCGGGCTACGGCCTGCTCTCGGAAAGCCCGGAATTCGCCGAAGCCTGCGAAGCCGCCAACATCACCTTCATCGGTCCGTCGGCCGAAACCATGCGGCTCTTGGGCGACAAGGTCTCGGCGCGCAACCTTGCCGTCTCGGTCGGCGTACCGGTCATGCCGGCGAGCGACCCGCTGCCCGACGATCTGGAGCAAGCCAAGACGATCGCGGCGGGCATCGGCTATCCGCTGATGCTGAAGGCCTCATGGGGCGGTGGCGGGCGCGGCATGCGCGTGATTCCCGACGAGGCGACGCTTGCCCGCGACCTGACCGCGGCGAAGCGCGAGGCCAAGGCCGCCTTCGGCAAGGACGACGTCTATCTGGAAAAGCTGGTCGAGCGCGCCCGCCATGTCGAGGTGCAGATCCTGGCCGACGGCTACGGCTCCATCGTCCACCTGTTCGAGCGCGACTGCACCGTGCAGCGCCGCCACCAGAAGGTCGTGGAGCGCGCGCCGGCACCCTATCTCGACAATGAGACGCGCCAGACGCTGTGCAATTACGCCATCCGGATCGCTCATGCGGCCAAGTACAAGGGCGCCGGCACGGTCGAATTCCTGATGGATGCCGATACCGGCGCGGTCTATTTCATCGAGGTCAATCCGCGCATCCAGGTCGAGCACACGGTGACCGAGGAGGTGACCGGCATCGACATCGTCAAGGCGCAGATCCGCTTCGCCGAAGGCGCGGCGATCGGCGACCAGGAGCCGGGTTGCGTGCCGCGCCAGGGCGATATCCACCTGAATGGCCACGCGCTCCAGTGCCGCATCACGACCGAGGACCCGGAACAGAATTTCATTCCCGACTACGGCCGCATCACCGCCTATCGCGGCGCCACCGGCTTCGGCATAAGGCTCGACGGCGGCACCGCCTATTCCGGCGCGGTGATCACGCGCTTCTACGACCCGCTGCTCGAGAAGGTCACCGCCTGGGCGCCGACACCTGCCGAGGCGATCGCGCGCATGAACCGGGCGCTGCGCGAATTCCGCATCCGTGGCGTGGCGACCAATCTGACCTTCCTGGAAAACGTCATCGGCCATCCGCAGTTCCGCGACGCCAGCTACACCACGCGCTTCATCGACGAGACGCCGGAGCTGTTCCAGGCGGTGCGCCGGCGCGACCGCGCCACCAAGCTCCTCACCTACATCGCCGACGTCACCATCAACGGCCACCCGGACACCAAGAACCGGCCGCGGCCGTCGGAGGAGACGCTGGTGGTGCCGCCGCCGTCCTTTGGCGTCGATCCGCTGCCGGGCACCAAGCAGCGGCTCGATCAGGACGGGCCGGAGGCCTTCGCGCGCTGGATGCGCGCCGAGACGCGGCCGCTGGTCACCGACACCACCATGCGCGATGCCCACCAGTCGCTGCTCGCCACGCGCATGCGCACGCACGATCTCGTCCAGATCGCGCCGGCCTATGCGGCGGCGTTGCCGCAACTTCTGTCGCTGGAATGCTGGGGCGGCGCCACGTTCGACGTTGCCATGCGGTTCCTCGCCGAAGATCCGTGGGAGCGGCTCGCCGACATCCGCGAGAAGACGCCGAACATCCTGTTGCAGATGCTGCTCAGGGGCTCCAATGCGGTCGGCTACGCCAACTATCCCGACAATGTCGTCAAGTTCTTCGTGCGCCAGGCGGCCGATGCCGGCGTCGATCTGTTCCGCGTGTTCGACTGCCTCAACTGGGTGGAGAACATGCGCGTCTCGATGGAGGCGGTCGCCGAGGCCGGCAAGCTGGTCGAGGGCGCCATGTGCTACACCGGCGACATCCTCGATCCGGCGCGCGCCAAGTACGACCTCAAATACTACGTCAATCTCGCCCGTGAGCTGGAGAGGGCCGGCGCCCACATCATCGGCATCAAGGACATGGCGGGCCTGCTGAAGCCGGTCGCCGCACGCAAGCTCATTGAGACGCTGCGCCAGGAGACCGACCTGCCCATCCATCTCCACACCCACGACACCTCGGGCGTGTCGGCGGCCTCGGTGCTGGCGGCGGTGGAGGCCGGGGTCGACGCCTTCGACGCGGCGATCGATTCCATGTCCGGGCTCACCTCGCAGCCCTGTCTCGGCTCGCTGGTCGAGGCGCTCAAGGGCACAGGAGCGCGATACCGGGCTCGACCCGGAAGCCATCCGCCGGATCTCGTTCTATTTCGAGAAGGTGCGCGGCCAGTATCTCGCCTTCGAATCGGATCTCCGCTTCGGCGCATCGGAAGTCTATCTGCACGAGATGCCGGGCGGCCAGTTCACCAATCTCAAGGAGCAGGCGCGCTCGCTGGGGCTGGAGGCGCGCTGGCACGAGGTCGCCCGCGCCTATGCCGACGTCAACATGATGTTCGGCGACATCGTCAAGGTGACGCCCTCGTCAAAGGTGGTCGGCGATCTGGCGCTGATGATGGTCGCCGGCGACCTGACGCCGGAAGACGTGCTTGATCCCGATCGCGATATCGCCTTCCCCGGATCGGTCGTGCAGATGATGCGCGGCGATCTCGGTCAGCCGCCGGGCGGCTGGCCCGCGCCGTTGCAGAAGAAGGTGCTGAAGGGCGAGACGCCGATCACGGTGCGCCCCGGCTCGCTGCTGCCGCCGGCCGATCTGGTGGCCGAGCGCGAGGCGGTCGAGGAGAAGGTCGGTGCGCCGGTCGACGAGCGCGCGCTTGCCTCCTACGTCATGTACCCCAAGGTCTTCGCCGATTTCGCCCATGCCGCCGAACTCTACGGCCCGGTCAGCGTGCTGCCGACGTCGGTCTTCTTCTACGGCCTGCCCGCCGGCGAGGAAGTCCCGGTTGAGCTTGAGCGCGGCAAGACGCTGATCGTGCGCACCCAGGCCATCGGCGATGCCGATGCCGAAGGCAACGTCCGCGTCTTCTTCGAGCTCAACGGCCAGCCGCGCATGGTCAAGGTGCCCGATCGCTCGCACGGCGCCGTCGCCGGCGGCAGTGCGGCACGGCGCAAGGCGGAGGAAGGCAACGCCCTCCACGTCGCCGCGCCGATGCCGGGCGTGGTCTCGACGCTGGCCGTCCATTCCGGCCAGGCGGTCAAGGCCGGCGACGTGCTCTTGTCCATCGAGGCGATGAAGATGGAGACGGCGCTCCATGCCGAGCGCGACGGCACCATCGCCGAGGTGCTGGTCAAGGCCGGCGCCCAGATCGACGCCAAGGACCTGCTGCTGGTGTATGCGGGGTAGTCGGCTGTCCGACACAGCATGACCCCCTCCTATCCTCCCCCTTTCAGGGAGAGGAAGAGCATGTGGGCAACGCTTGCTCCAAAGGCCAACGCATCATTTGCGGTGAAGGCCGTGCCACTCGGTCTCCTCCCCTTGAAAAGGGGAGGCCGGGAGGGGATCGCCGGCCACCCGGCGAGCCTGCGCGTCTCAAACCGCAGCCCCTGCGCGCCTGCGCCCCTGCGGCGCTGCGGCGCTTGACCATGGTCCGGCGCAGGGAAAGGAATCGCTCCCGGCCTCCAGACCGCACGCGAGCAGAGCGTGGAGGGAACCATGTTCGCCTTGGCGAGGAAACCGCCGAGCACCGATGGTGACTGGTACTGGGCGGCGAGCCCCGAGGACCGCCGTGAATACGATGCCTTCGGCCCGTGGATCGACCCCGTGCACAGCGAAGCCGAGATGCCGCCGCGCTTCCGCGCCGCCTGGCCTGAGCACTGCGACGCCCGCTTTCTGCTGAAGGTGCCGATCGGCGCCGACCGGCTGCAGGTGCGGCCGGGGATGAGCCTCTACAAGATGATCCTCGCCGTCCACGATGACCGCATCAGCCTGTTGCGGCTTGTCGAGGGCAGGATCGTCACGCGGACAATTCACTGGAGCGACATCGCCGCCATCCGCAGCACGGTCAATCTGCTTTTGGCGAACTGGTCGCTGCTGCTCAGGGACGGCGAGGTGGTCGCCGTTGACTACAACGCGGTGTCGACGCGGCGCCTCGACGCGGTGACCGACGTCATCCGGCAAAAGCTGACGCCGGACGCCGAGCGGCCCAACACGACGCGCCACGGCGCGGAGCTGGCGGTCGCCGACCTCTTCTTCCAGAACATGCTCCATGCGGTGCAGAGCAGCGTCCCGCGGCCGGTCACGCCGCTCCATTTCGAGCCGCGCGATCGTCTCTGCCGCGATGAGCGGAACCACCGGCGCATGTCCACCGGCACGCTCATTCTCGACGCCGGCGAGGAACTGGTCATTGTCGATCGCGGTGCCGCCATGCGGCGCTTCTTCCATCCGACCTACGCGGCGCGCTTGACCTTCGTCCCCTATGCGCGGCTGACCGGATTTGCGCTTCTTCCCGCGCCGCCCGGCAGCAAGGGCCGCTTCCACAGGCTGCGGCTTGCCATCGACCGGCAGGCGATCGAACAGCTTTGCCTGGTGCCGCCGGAGCGCGCGATAGCCTGCCTGGCTGCGCGCGGCATTCCGCAGACGGCAGACTGACTGGCGAGGTGCAGTGCCGGAGGGTCTCTTCCCCTTGGAAAGGGAAGGCCGACTGCGCTTGGCCGCTTCAGTCCGCGCCTGTCGCGAGCGTCACCCGCAGCCGGTTGCCGGCCGGGTCGGCCGTCTCGAAGCCGCCGTCGATGTCGCGCACCTCGCCAAGGCGGGCGCGCATGGCGGAAAGCGTGGCCGTATCCGGCACGGCGATGCCGAACCAGCTGAGCCCGGCGGAACCCGGCGGCGGCTGCGGCGCGCCTTCCCCCGCCCAGGTGTTGAAAGCGAGCGCGTGCGGCTGATAGCCAAGCGTCACGTCGCCCATGCGCACGCGCTTCACCAGCATCTGGCGACCGAAGCCGACGCCGTCCTCGGCATAGAAGGCCATCGCCTTGTCGAGGTCGCCGACATGCAGGTGGACGTGGCCGATGCGCGTGCCGCCCGGCAGCTTCTCGCGCAGTTCGTCTTCCTGCTTGAGTTCTCCGAGCAGCGAATGCAGGTCTATTGCCGCGCGGCCGGAGTGCCGGCGTCCGTCGGGGGTGAGCGCATAGAAGGTGTCGCCGTCCGACTTGAAGGTGCCGCGCCACGGAGTCTCGAAGGTCATCTCGATGCCGTTGCCGTCGAGGTCCCAGAGATAGACGGCTTCCGAGACGAGATGGTCGGTGGGCGAATTGGGGATGCGCGCTGCCATCAGCCGCGCGGTGACGACGGCAAGGTCGCGCCGCGTCGGCACATGCAGGGCGACGTGGTAGAGCCCGCTGGTGTGCTGCACGACCGGGCGTCGAGCGCCAGGCTCGAGCACGATCAACGGCTTGCCGCCGGCGCCGAGCGTGATGGTGGTCTGGTCGCGCCTGATCTCGGTCAGGCCCACCATGTCGCGCCAGATGATGAGCGCGCGCTCGGCGTCGGTGACGGCGATGGTGACCGGGCCGAGCCGGGTGGTCGGGGGCAGGGTCATGCTGCGTGGTCCGTGCTGCTGATTATTTGCAATAGAGACCGTGGCTGGGGCCGGCGGTGCGCCGCTTGGCGCGGTCGAGGTGGAAGTGGGTGGCGTGATAGGAGTCGGAGCCCGGCCCGAGCACGGTGGTGAAGGGGCCGCAGGCCGAGGCGCGCACCTGACGCAGGAACTCCGCCGTGTCGCCGCCGCCGGTCCATCCGTGCTCGACGTCGATCCAGCCGATCCCGTCCAGCTTGAAAGCCGAGATGTCGATGGCGTTGCCGCGGGCGTGCTCGCTGATCTTGGCGCCAGGCAGGCTGTCGCGGGTGCGGCAGGTATAGGCGTCGGCGATCCTCAGTCCCGTCACCAGGTGGCCGAGCGTCTCCATGGCGATCGGCTGCACCGTGTTCTTCATCCAGGCGGCGAGCGCCTCGGCCAGGCTGCAATTGACCAGCGCCTTGGGCGACAGTGCCACGGCGCCGCCCTCCAGCGCACTCACCGACACCGGCGCGGGGATCACGCAGGCGTCGTTCGCGCCCTCCACGATCGGCGGCAGCGGCTTGGCCTCGACGCCGAGATCGGCGATGTCGGCGCCGCAGGTCGAGAGCGCCGCCGGCGGTGGGGCCTTCAGCGGCGGGGCAACGACCGGCTGCGCGAGTGGCGCGGCGTCGATCCCGCTTGCCGGCGCATAGCCCAGCGCCGGGCCGCCGGCATCGCCCGGCCTCAGCCGCGGCATGGGGACCGAAAGCAGATCGCTGGGCGCGGGCTCCTTCGGTTGCGCCACGACGGTCTCCGGCGCTGGTTTCTCCGCTGCCGGGGGGGCGGGCTGCGGTGGTCCGGCAGTGGTCGTGGCGGCGGTCGCCGGCGCTTTCCGTTCGGCCGCCTTGGTGGTCCTCGGCACGCGCAACGCCTTCCCCAGGGTTCGCGCCGGCGGGGTCAGCAGCCGTTCGAAGAATTGGATCGGGTCCTCGGCCCGTGCCGGGCCGGCGGCGGCAAGGCAGGCAAAGGCCAGCAGAACCGGAGCTGCGTGTCGCACCCTATCGCCCTGTTCTCGTGCCCACCTGGGTGGCACCCAAGCAACAGATTGCGGCCATTTCAAGCGTCGCGTGCGGCGAGCGCCGCGCGGTGCAGGGTGAGCGCGTGGTCGTCGAAGCAGCAGAAGACGACCCGGCGCAGCATGCCCGGCTCGTCCTCGACAAAATCGGCGACGGTGTCGACCGCGATCACCGCGGCGCGATCGGCGGGAAAACCATAGATGCCGGTGGAGATCGACGGGAAGGCGATCGAGGTCAGATGATGTTCGCGGGCGATCTCCAGCGAGTGCGAGTAGCAGGAGGCAAGGAGCGCGTCCTCGTTTGACCGGCCGCCGCGCCACACCGGCCCGACCGCATGGATGACGTGCCGCGCCGGCAGGCGGTAGCCGGCGGTGATCTTGGCATCGCCGGTATCGCAGCCGCCGAGCGTTCGGCACTCGGCGAGCAGGCCCGGTCCGGCGGCGCGGTGGATGGCGCCGTCCACCCCGCCGCCGCCGGCGAGCGCGGTGTTGGCGGCGTTGACGATGGCATCGAGGTCAAGCGTGGTGATGTCGGCGCGGATCGCTTCGAGAACGACCTTCGGCACGCCGCTCATGATGTCGCCTCCTGGCTCTGCCGCTGGTCACCGCTTTCGGGCATAGTCCGCCCACGAACGCTCCATCGGGCGCAGCGAAAACGGGGAAGAAGCATGGCACAGAGCATCGGCGATTATCTCATCCAGCGGCTTGCCGAGAACGGCGTTGGCCACGTCTTCGGCGTCCCCGGCGACTATGTGCTCACCTTTTTCAAGCAGATGGAAGAGAGCCCGCTTGAGGTGATCAACACCGCCGACGAGCAGGGCGCCGGCTTCGCGGCGGATGCCTATGCGCGGGTCAACGGCATCGGCGCAGTGTGCATCACCTATTGCGTCGGCGGCCTCAAGATCGCCAATTGCGCGGCCCAGGCCTTCGCCGAGCGCTCGCCGGTGGTGATCATCAGCGGCGCGCCGGGCACGCACGAACAGCAGCGCGCTCCGCTGCTGCACCACACGGTGCGCGGCTTCGACACGCAGTTGCGCGTCTTCGAGCAGCTGACCGTCGCCCAGGCCGTGCTCGACGATCCGGCAACCGCCGCTCTCGAGATCGAGCGCGTGCTCGCCGCGGCGCTGAAGCACAGCCGCCCGGTCTATATCGAGATTCCGCGCAACATGACCATCAGCGAGATCGGGCCGCTGGCGCGCCATCTGCCGGCCGAGCCGGCGGGCGACGCGGAAGCGCTCACCGTGGCGGTTGCCGAAGCGGTCGAGCACATGACCCGGGCCGACCGACCGGTGATCCTTGCCGGCGAGGAGCTGCACCGCTTCGGCCTGCAGGCGGAGCTCGCGGCAATCGTCCACAAGACCGGCATTCCGGTCGCCGCAACAATCGTCGGCAAGTCGGTCTTCCCGGAATCCGACCCCGCCTATCTCGGCATCTACGAGGGCGCCATGGGCCGCGATGCGGTGCGCGACTATGTCGAGAAGAGCGATTGTCTGGTGCTGCTCGGCGCGCAGATGACCGACATGAATCTCGGCGTCTATACCGCGCGCATCGACCGGCGCTATGCCATCTATGCCGCCAGCGACCGCATCACCATCGGTCACCATTCCTTCGACGGCGTCGCCATGACCGATTTCGTCAAGGGCCTTGCCGACCATCCCTGGCTGCCGCGCGCCGTGCCGCCCTTCGAGCATCCCGAGCATCCCGGCCTGTTCAATCCGTCCGACAAGGCGATGACGGTCGAGGCGCTGTTCCGCCAGATCAATGCCTTCCTCGAGGACGACATGGTGGTGATCGCCGATACCGGCGATGCGCTGTTCGGCGCCGAGGACCTCTACATCCACAACAGCGTGCATTTCCTGGCGCCGGCTTATTACTGCTCGCTCGGCTTCGCGGTGCCGGCGGCGCTCGGCGTCAAGGCGGCCAAGCCGAATCTGAGGCCGCTGGTGCTGGTCGGCGACGGCGCCTTCCAGATGACCGGCATGGAGGTGGCGACGCTGGCCCGCTACGGCCAGAACCCGATCATCATCGTCTTCGACAACCAGGGCTACGGCACCGAGCGGCCGATGCTCGACGGCGCCTTCAACGACGTGGCGACCTGGCACTTCTGGAAGATCCCGGAAATCATGGGGACCGGCCTTGGCATCCGCGTCACCACCGAGATCGAGATGGACGCGGCGCTGAAGAAGGCCCACGACAACACAAGCGGCGTGTCGATCATCCAGGTGATGCTCGACCGTAACGACCATTCGCCGGCGCTTACCCGGCTGACCACGACGCTGGCCGAGCGCGCCCGCGGCAAGGCCTGACCGGGCCGGCACGTCCGGCATCTGTGACCGGCGTCATCGGCGGGCTTTGTGAATCGGCGTAAAAGCTCTAGATCTCTGCTGGGAATTCCCCGGGGGGCACCACAGGAGGAGTCCAACATGCGGTTCTTTAGTCGATTTCGTACGGGTCTCATTGCGCTTGTCGCCATTGCCGGCACCAGCCTGATGGCGTCGTCGGCGCTTGCCGATAGCGGCGCGGTGAGCATCTCCATCGTCAAGGGCGGCTTCATGATCGGCGCGTCGGTCGGCAGCGGCACGCTGACCTACCACGGCAAGCACTATGCGCTCGATATCGGCGGCATCAGCGGCGGGCTGGTGATCGGCGCCGCCAAGGCCAACCTCTACGGCACGGTCAGCCACATCAGCCGTCCGTCCGATATCGCCGGCGTCTATGCCGCGGTCGGCGCCGGCGCCGCCGGCACAACCGGTCCGCGCGTGATCATGCTCAAGAACGAGAAGGGCGCCGTGCTTGAGCTGCGCGGCCGGCAGACCGGCCTGATGATCAATGCCGATCTCTCCGGCATGGCGATCGGCTTGAAATAAGCGCGATACGATCCGACGCGGCGGCGGCCCCCCGGCTGCCGCCGCTTTGCTGTTCACGAAGCGGCGCGGAGGATTCCACATGGCTTCCCCGAAATGGGCCCCCATGGCGAGTGCGCCGCGCGACGGCAGCCTGGTTCTGGCGCGCCTGCGCGCCAGCGAGCAGGGTCCGGCGGAAGTCGATGCCGTGCGCTGGGCGGTGTCGGCGCGCTCCGGCGAGGAAGGCTGGGTCGCCAACGATTCCGATCCCTTCGCCCGCGTCGTCTATGGCGAAAGCGAGCTTGCCGGCTGGTCGCCGCTCCCCACCCAGCTCCCACTTCTGCGTTCCCAGCGCCTCGCCGCCGGCGATCCCGCGCCGCCCTCCGATGCGCCCGACGAGGCGGACGGGGGAGGGATCTAGGGATAGGTTGGCTGAATGTCGACAGCCTTTTGGATGCCTTTGCTGCTGGTGCGGCGTTGAGCCTGCCGGCGCGATGGCCGGCCTTTTGCGAGCATGTCTGGCTCGTGTGCCATAGAAATATATGGTAGAATACCCATATCATGACCGGCGACTCGAGCTTCGAATGGGAACATGCGAAGGACCGCATCAACCAGGCCAAGCACGGGGTTGCCTTTGCCGAGGCGCAGCGCGCGTTCCTCGATCCCTCTCGTGTCATCGCCGAGGATCTCGGTCACAGCGAGGGCGAGCCGCGCTATTTCTGCTTCGGTCGCGTCGGCGGCGGGATCGTGACGGTGCGCTTCACTTGGCGGGAGGGCCGCATCCGCATCTTCGGGGCCGGCTATTGGCGAAAGGGCAAGGCGATCTATGAGCAGCAGAACGGTCCGCTACACCAAAGGTGAGATCGGCGATGTCCGCGTGGTGGAGGACTTCCTGCCCTCGCCGGACGAGCTTGTCATTGCCGACGATACCGTGAAGGTCACCCTCAGCCTGACCCGGCGCAGCGTCGATTTCTTCAAGCGCGAAGCCGAGCAGCGCCGCGTGCCCTATCAGCGCATGATCCGCGCGCTCGTCGACGGATATACCGAGCGGCATTCAGGCAGGCGGGGGCGCTGACCCCAAAACGCCCTCACGCCGCCGTCCAGCCGCCGTCCATGGGCAGGATCGCGCCGGTGATGTTCTTCGCCGCGTCGGAGCAGAGGAACACCGCCAGCCCGGCGATCTCCTCGACGGTGACGAATTCCTTGGTCGGCTGGGCGGCGAGCATGACGTCCTTCTTCACCTGGTCGGCCGTCAGGTTGCGCGCCTTCATGGTGTCGGGGATCTGCCTCTCGACCAGCGGCGTCCACACATAGCCCGGGCAGATGGCGTTGACGGTGATGCCTGTTTGAGCCGTCTCCAGCGCCACCACCTTGGTCAGCCCGGCAAGCCCATGCTTTGCGGCGACATAGGCGGCCTTGATAGGGCGAGGCGACGAGTGCATGGGCGCTCGCCGTCATGATGATGCGGCCCCAGCCTTTGGCGCGCATCTTCGGCAGCGCCGCGCGGATGCAGTGGAACGCCGAGGACAGGTTGATGGCGATGATCGCGTCCCATTTGTCGATGGGGAATTCGTCCACCGGCGCAACATGCTGGATGCCGGCATTGGGGCAGAGGATATCGATGGCGCCGAATTCCCTCTCGGCGTCGGCGACCATGGCGGCGATCTCGTCGGGCCTCTGCATGTCGGCGGGCGAGTAGCGCACCTCGACGCCGAAGGCATTGGCGAGTTCGTTGCGCAGGGTCTCGATCGCGCCCGCCTCGCCGAAGCCGTTCAGCACGATATTGGCGCCTTCGGCGGCAAACGCCCGGGCGAGCCCCAGGCCGATGCCCGAGGTCGATCCGGTGATGAGCGCCGTCTTGCCCTTGAGCATGGTCCTTCCCCCACAATGCGCCCCCGAAACGGCTATATATTGCATTGCAGCATGGACGGAAAGGATGCGCCGCGCGGTCCGGTAGCCTATATGCAGCCTATGCAAGGGAATCCCCGGCCCGGTTCGTCTTCCCGGGCCGCTGGTGCTAGAGTCCGAGCCAGAGATGACTGCGATCAGCCCTGTCCTGGAACATCGCGAGCACGATCATGCGCGCTGCGCGGCCGAGGCCCTCGACCACGCCGAGGACACCTGCGCGCGCGAGGGCCTGCGCTTCACGCCGCAGCGCCGGCACGTGCTGGAGGCCCTGCTGCAGAGCCATGTGCCGGCGTCCGCCTATGATGTGATCGACCGGCTGGCCACGGTCGATCACCGCCCGGCGCCGGTTTCGGTCTATCGGGCGCTCGATTTCCTGGTCGAGCACAATCTCGCCCACCGCATCGAATCGAAGAACGCCTATGTCGCCTGCGACCGCGGCGAACAATGCGCGCCCGGCGCCACGCTGTTCCTCATCTGCGACCGGTGCGGTGCCGCCGCCGAAGCCTCGTCGGAGGCGCTTGGCCGGCTGGTCGACGCCGAAACCTTGAATCGTGGCTTCCTGCCGCGCCAGCACGTGTTCGAGGTGCGTGGCCTCTGCGCCCGCTGCCGCGCCGCCGCCAAGGCATGAGCGACCTGGCGCGCAACGAAACTGTCATGACACCCGCCTATCTGTGTGACGCAGCCAATGACTGACTATCTTTCCGCCCCGCTCCCGCGCCACGAGACTGTGCCCGTGATGGTCGGCGACGTCCAAATTGGCGGTGGCGCGCCGATCGTCGTCCAGTCGATGACCAATACGGACACCGCCGATATCGAGGCGACGGTCGCCCAGGTGGCGGCGCTTGCCCGCGCCGGCTCCGAGCTGGTGCGCATCACCGTCGATCGCGACGAAGCGGCCGCGGCCGTGCCGCACATCCGCGACAAGCTCGCCGCCCGCAACATCCATGTGCCGCTCATCGGCGACTTCCACTATATCGGCCACAAGCTCTTGACCGATCATCCGGCATGCGCCGAGGCGCTCGCCAAATACCGCATCAATCCGGGCAATGTCGGTTTCGGCGAGAAGCGCGACCGCCAGTTCGCCACCATGGTCGAGGTGGCGCTGAAGAACGACAGGCCGGTCAGGATCGGCGTCAACTGGGGCTCGCTCGACCAGTCCTTGCTCACCCGCATGATGGACAAGAACGCGTCCTCCGAGAAGCCACTCTCGGCGGTCGAGGTCACGCGCCGGGCGATCATCGCCTCGGCACTCATCTCGGCGGAAGCTGCCGAGGCGATCGGTCTGCCGCCCGAAAAGATCATCCTTTCGGCCAAGGTCAGCCAGGTGCAGGATCTGGTGGCCGTCTATACGGCGCTGGCGCAGCGCTGCAAATACGCCCTGCATCTCGGCCTCACCGAAGCCGGCATGGGCTCCAAGGGCATCGTCGCCTCGTCGGCGGCCATGGCGCTGCTTCTGCAGCAGGGCATCGGCGACACCATCCGCATTTCGCTCACCCCCGAGCCCGGTGGCGACCGCACCAGGGAAGTCACCGTGGCGCAGGAACTTCTGCAGACCATGGGCTTCCGCGCCTTCGTGCCGGTGGTCGCGGCCTGCCCCGGCTGCGGGCGCACCACCTCGACCGTCTTCCAGGAGCTCGCCCGCAGAATAGAGGACGATCTGCGCGCCGCCATGCCGGTGTGGCGCGAGAAATATCCCGGCATCGAGAACCTCAAGGTCGCGGTCATGGGCTGCATCGTCAACGGTCCCGGCGAATCCAAGCACGCCGATATCGGCATCTCGCTGCCCGGCACCGGCGAGCAGCCGGCGGCACCGGTGTTCATCGACGGCAAGAAGGCGGTGACGCTGCGCGGGGCGACGTTGGCGGAAGACTTCCGCAAGCTGCTTGACGACTATGTGGAAAGACGCTTCGGAAGCGGCAGAGCCGCCGGCGAAGCCGCGGAGTAGAATGCCGGCCCCAGAAGAGGAGTGGCCATGGGTACCAGGGCAGAAGCCGAAGCGAAATTCGCCAAGGCACAGGCGCGCGCGCACGATGCGGCGCGCGCGATGAGCGACGCCGAGGCCGAGGCCAAGCGCGTCGACGAGAACACCCAGCGCCTCAAGGCGCTGCGCATGGCGCGCGACGCCAGACTGGCGGAGGAGGCGGCCGTGGTCGCCGACGCCAAGACTGCCGCCGCCGAAGCCAAGACCGCCGCCAAGGCGGCGAAGGTCGAAGCCAAGGCGGCGAAGGTTGCCGCCAAGGCAGCCAAGTCCGCCAAGAAGGCCGCCCCCAAGGCCAAGGCGAAATAGGCGCGCCTAGGGCTTCTGCGGGTTGCCGCCCGGCACCTGCCCCTGGGTCAGGTTCGTGGTCAGCGCCGTCAGCCCGGCAATGCCGCCCAGCTGCATCGATTCGACCGCCGTGCTCGGCACGATGACGATGGTGGCGTTGTCGCGCTTCAGCCCCTCGTAGAGCATGTTCATGGCGCGCAGGTGAAACGCGGTCGGGTTGTCGGCATAGGTCAGCGCCGCCTCGCCGAATTTCTCCGCCACCTGGCGCTCCGAATCGCCGAGGATGACGCGCGCCTGGCGCTCGCGCTCGGCCTGCGCCTGCATCGACATGGCGTCCTCCAGACCGGGCGGGATGAGCACGTCCTTGACCTCGACGGATTGCACCGTGATCCCCCACGGCTCGGTGCGCACGTCGATGATCTTCTGCAATTCCGCGCTGATCTTCTCGCGGCCCTCCAGCATGTCGGAGAGCATGGTCTTGCCGATGACGTCGCGCAGCGCCGTCTGCGCTGCCCAGTTGATGGCACTGGTGTAGTCGGCGACGTCGAGCGCCGCCTTCTTGGGGTCGACCACCTTCCAGAACAGCACGGCGTCGACATCGACCGGCACGGTGTCCCTGGTCAGCGTCTTTTCCGCCTTGAAGGCGCTGGTGATGACGCGGGTGTCGATCCAGTAGGCGACGGCCTCGATGATCGGGATGATGAAGAACAGCCCCGGCCCTTCCAGCGCGCGGAAGCGGCCGAGCCTGAGCACCACCACCCGCTCCCACTGGTTGGCCACCTTGGTGGCATAGGACGCGGTATAGGCGATGAGGATGGTGACGATGACGATGGCGACGCTGCCGCCGGTGCGTGCGGGCGTGTAGGCCGACCAGGCGATGGCGAGGCCGATGACGAGAATGACCAGGAAGATCAGTGTCGGCAGGGCGTTGGATTTGCGCATGGCAATCCTCCTTCGGGCGTGCCGCGGCCGGCCGCATAGGCGTGCGGCCGACAAGCGCCGCCGAAATCTTCGTGTCGCCCCTGGAGTCTCCGGCGACGCCGAGGATGCGCTCGCGTTCCCTCGATTGCCGGCTTGTCGAAGACTGTTCCTTTGTTCGGGCGCTGGCAAGCGCGGCGGGACGGGGGGGCAATTGCGTAGGGCGGCCGCTATCCTGCCGTAACGGTTCCATGGGCCGCTTGCTCGCGCGGCCGGCATGAAGGGGAGGAAGACCATGCGCATCGCCATCGCGATGATCGCCGCCGTGACGGCATTTGCCGTCCCATCCGTCGCGCGCGCCCATTCGCCCGACCCGACCCGGCTGCCGCTCGGCGACGGCAAGCTCTCAAGCGGCCCCAAGGCCGGCTATATCTGGGCCTGCCACACCGACCCCGGCCGCGGCGGCGCGCGCCATGCCGGGGCGTGGATCGACGAAGCCGCCGGCACCTTCGATCTCACCAAAAAGACGGTGGTCGAGGGCGCCGTCACCTGGCCGCACAGCTTCACGATCACCGTCGCCGGAGACACGCGCGTCATCGCCTGGAACGACCTGCCGTACCATCCGACCGGCATCTTCCCGATCCGGCCGAGCGATCCCGCCTACCGCTTCGACACCAACCCCAAACCACATCTCGGCGCAGACCATGCGGATCGCGCTGCCGCTCGCGCCACGGCTTGCAGCGCAGCCCAGCTGCGCGCCCAATGCGGTCGGTGTGCTGCTCTCCGGCGTGGTGCTGTTCAACGCGCTCGACGCCGGCGGCCGCGACGCTGTCGCCCACGAGACGCAGGATGCCTGTCAGGGTCACCCGCGCCAGTTCGGCGTCTACCACTATCACGACGCCAGTCCGTGCGTTCTCAAGGAACTCGATTCCGGCTCCGGCCCGTCGAAGCTCATCGGCTATGCGGTCGATGGCTTCGGCATCTACGGGCCGCGCGACGAGAACGGCCGCATGCTCTCCTCGGCCGATCTCGACGCCTGCCACGGGCGCACCAGCGCGGTCGAATGGAACGGCAGACACGTGGTCATCTACCACTACGTCGCCACGCTCGATTTCCCCTACACCATCGGCTGCCTCAAGGGCTCGTGGTCGCGCCAGACCGTGCGCACCATCTCCGGCCCGCCGCCGCAGTTCGGCCGCGGCCCCGGCGGGCCGGCGCAGAACGGCCTTGGCTACACGCTCGGCGCTCGCGGCGGCCCGGGCTTTGGGCAGAACGGCGGTTCGGGGCTCCAATCCCTCCCCGGAACGGGGAGGGGGGACCGGCCGCAGGCCGGTGGGTGGGGTGGCCGGCCGGACCTCACGGTCGCGGCGCGTCGCCTCGGCATCAGCGTTCAGGCGCTCCGCCGCGCCCTCGGCCCCCCGCCGCCGGATCTCAGCATCTCTGCCGCCCGCCTCGGCATCTCCGTCGCTGCGCTCCGGCAGGCGCTGGGGGTGCGGTAGGGGCAGGGCACGGGCCACAAGCTCCCTCCCTCCCCCGAAGCGGGGAGGGTGGCCGGCGTAGCCGGCCGGGTGGGGGAGCCCCGCGGGCGGGGGAGACCCCACACGCACTCGTCATGGCCGGGCCAGGCCGTCCCTTGCCGTCTTTCGGGACCCACCGCGTAGACAGCGCTCAGGGACCGGAGTGCCGCAGTATCCGGCTCGGAGTTTGGTGAAAAAGAGGCTGGTCGGTTCAACAACCCGCCCGAGCGCTTGCGATCCAGGGTGGTAGAAATCAGTCTGCGCTGCTAATAATAGGGGCGAGGAGAAGCAGTGGCTGGCTGTCGATGACGTGGAGCAGGTTGGGGGCGCACATGTTTCGACTGTTCATCACGTTGGTTTTTGTTTCGTTCACGGCGCCTGCGGTTTGGGCACAGGCGACGGATCCAGATCAGGTTTGGGCGCAGATCGAGCGCCTGCCTTGGCAATTCGACTCGGTCGGTCAAATAGGGACAGTGGCGACTATCCGAGTATCCGGTGACTACGCATTTATGGGCCCAGACGGCACCGATCAGTTACTGCAGCTCCTAGGTAACCTACCATCGCCGAGCTCATATCTAGTTGCGCCAACCACGTTGCGCTGGTTTGCGGTTTTTCAGTTTGAAGATAATGGCTATGTGCCAGATCGAGAAAAACTCGATCCCGACAGTCTGCTCGCCGCGCTGAAGGCTAACAATGGAGAAGATCAAAAGGAGCGCCAGAAGAGAAGTTTACCAGTATTAGTCCTAGACGACTGGGCAGTGGAACCACATTATGATATCAAGACAAATTTACTGGAATGGGGCACAAAATTGCATGATCGCGACAGAGGAGATGTCACGATAAACTACGTCATTAAGTTACTCGGGCGCCACGGTGTAATGAACGCACTTTTGGTGTCCGGCCCTGAGACATTCTCGACTGATCTCCGTGATTTTAAAGGCGCCCTTGGAAATTATTCTTTCGTTGCGGGGGAGAAGTATAGCGAATATCGCGAAGGAGACAAACTCGCCGGATATGGCCTTACTGCCTTGATTGTAGGGGGCGCCACGGCAGCAGCGGCAAAAACTGGTCTTCTAAAAGTATTTGGCAAGTTTATATTCATTGGAGTGGCCGCGGTCATCGGTGCGGTTGGCGCGTTCTTTCGAAAATTGTTCGGCCGCTCTCGAGCCTGACGATGCACCTGCTTGAGACTGATTATGTCGTATGGATCGCAGCCTTATGTATTGTTGTGGCGGATTCAACGATTCTTGTTGGGGAAGGATGTGGGATTATTCGAGTATCTGCTCGAGGCAAGGTTTGGATTCGAATCTCCGAGTACCCCTTTCTTCTTCGCGGCCGCGAACCAATTGTGACATTATTAGTGGCACCGTTCTCGACCTTTTCGATCTTCCTTCGGCAGGAGGGGTCGCTTGCGCCAACGGACGTCGTGCCATTTCTAACCGACCAACGTGTTCTCGCCGAGAAAGTGCTCGCGCTACGGCTGCTCGCCGCCGCTGCGCTACTGCTACTGTTGATCGGTCACGCGCTTTCGAGATTGTTTTCGTTCGAACTCGCTCTTCTTATCGTCTGGACTGGCACTTACGCGCTCGTGGCGGTTGCGATCGTCTGGCTATTTGTCATGCGGCAGCATTTGTTCGTGGATGAGCGGCTCCCATACCGTATCGTATTCGAGTTATTGGTGTGCCCATTTTTGATCGTCAATGTTGTAGCGAAAGTCGCTGCAAAACAGCCCATTCACCGACTAAGTCCGATGCAGTTGCGGACGGCCGTGGCAGAGAAGCGAGCGGCGACGTGAGATGGCCCCAGCGACCGGAATTGTGGTTGTCGTTATTGGGTGCGCAGTCCTCGGGTTCTGGCTTGTCTCCAAAGGATTTGACATCTTCCGGAACCAGTTTCACGGCGATCCTTTTCGGCCGGAAGAGCGCCCAAGGGAGGACACCAAAGGCCCCACGGAGGACAAGCCGTGGCACGATATCTTGGGCGTTCGGGCGGACGCACCGCTTGGTGAGATTCGTGCAGCCTATCGTCGCAAAGTCCAGCAGTACCATCCCGACAAAGTTGCGGGCTTAGGTCCAGAATTTACAGTGACCGCCGAGTTGAAAATGAAAGAAATCAACGCAGCGTATGCGAGAGTAATCGAGCTGCGATCGTCACGCTAGTCTATCTGCATTTGGTACGCGCGAACGCCTGCCCATCGTGATCGCGGCCTCCCATTGGCGGCCGAGCGTCGGTGCAATACGCTTCGCACGTGCACCCACCGAAGGCGTTCCCCGATGCCCCATCCCTTCCACCTCGACCATCAGGCCATCGCCGTCCGCGATCTCGACGCGAGCGTGCGCTTCTATAACGAGATCCTCGGCCTGCCAGAGGTCGAGAACCCGATGGGCAACCGGCCGATCCGCTGGTTCGCGCTCTCCCCCGGCATCAACCTGCATCTGGTGGGCGGCAACCCGGCGCCGCGCGCAGAGCGCGGCATCGGCACCCATCTGGCGCTGTCGGCGGCGGATTTCGACGGCATGTTGGCGCGGCTTCAGGCGGCGGGCGTGACCTTCGGCTCCATGCCCGGCCGTCCGCCGGACAGGGTGACCACGCGGCCGGACGGCGTCCGCCAGTGCTTCGTCGAAGACCCCGACGGCTTCTGGATCGAAATCAACGACGCACGCCCGCGCGGGTGAGGCGAGCCCCCCACCCGAAATCGCTTCGCGATTTCGACCTCCCCGCAAGGGGGAGGTTGGGCACAGTGCGGATGGCAGTGCGGACCGCCTACCCCTCGCGCGCCGCCACGAAGCGGGCGGCCTGGCGCAGCATGTCGGCGCGCGAGCCGAACGGGCGGAGAATGGTCAGCGCCTCGTTGACCGCCGCGTCGAGCAGCGCCATGGCGCCCTCGACGCCATGAATGGCGACCAGGGTCGCCTTGCCGCGGGCCGCGTCCTTGGCCGTCGCCTTGCCGGCGGTCGCCGCGGATGCGGTGGCGTCGATGAGGTCGTCGGCGAGCTGGAAGGCGAGGCCAAGCGCGGCGCCGAAACGCGCCAGCCCCTGGCGCTCGCTGGCGCTGGCGCGGCCGAGAATGGCGCCGGCTTCCGCTGCGGCGCGGAAAAGCGCCCCGGTCTTCATCCCCTGCATCAGGCGGATGTCGGCCTCGCTGTGGGCGGCGGCGCTGCCGGCAAGATCGAGCATCTGGCCGCCGGCCATGCCGCCGAGGCCGGACGCCGCCGCCAGGCTTGCGACAAGCTCGGCGCGCACCGCCGGGTCCGGGTCGGTGGCGGGGTCGGCGAGCACCGCGAAGGCCAGCGTCAGCAGCGCGTCGCCAGCCAGGATCGCCGTTCCCTCGTCGAAGGCCTTGTGCACCGTCGGGCGCCCGCGGCGCAGATCGTCATCGTCCATGGCCGGCAGGTCGTCATGGATGAGGGAGTAGCAGTGCACGCATTCGAGCGCCGTGGCGGCGCCCAGCGCGTCGTTGGTGGTGCGCCCGAAAAGGCGGGCCGATTCGATGACGATGAACGGGCGCAGCCGCTTGCCCCCGCCAAGTGCGGCATGGCGCATGGCGGCCAGCAGCCGCTGAGGGCGCGCAATCTCGCCGGCAAGCGGCTCGTCGGCGAGCAGCTTCTCCAGCACCGCCTCGGTGGCGTCCTGCGCCGCCTTCAACCGGATCGTGAATTCGTCACCCATGGGCACCACGAATTGGTCCGAAAGCGGCGGAGGGTCAAGGCATGGTCGCGCGAAATCGCCGCGGCCGATTGCACGCGGCGCGGGCGCCGGGCTATTGCGGAGAGGTGGCGACGAAACCGAAAAGCAGGCGCCCGAAGGCCGGGGCAAAACGCGACACCAGTTCGCGGCTGCCGTGGCGGCTCGCCGTCCGCCTCCTCATCATCCTCGTCCTGATCCCGCTGGTGCTGACCCCGGTCTACCGGGTCGTCAATCCGGTCTCGACGCTGATGATCTGGGAGGGCCTCACCGCCGGCCCGATCGAACGGACCTGGGTGCCCTTCGACGACATGTCGAAATGGGCGGTCACCGCGGTCGTCGTCTCGGAGGACAGCCGCTATTGCGAACATCACGGGGTCGACTGGCAGGCGCTGGGCTCGGTCATCGATACGGCCGCGGAGACCGACCGGCCGCGCGGCGCCTCCACGATTGCCATGCAGACGGCCCGCAACCTGTTCCTGTGGACGTCGCGCTCCTATGTCCGCAAGGCGCTGGAGATCCCGCTGGCGCTCTATGCCGATTTCATCCTCGGCAAGCGGCGGCTGATCGAGATCTACCTCAATATCGCGGAATTCGGACCCGGCATCTTCGGGATCGAGGCGGCGGCGAAGCACTATTTTCACCGGCCGGCCAAGGGGCTGACGCTGGGCCAGGCGGCGCTTCTGGCGGCGAGCCTGCCGAGCCCGACCACCCGCGATCCGGCCCGTCCCTCCGCGCTGCTCCAGGCCCTTGCCCGCACCGTCGCCGCCCGCGCCCGCATTGCCGGGCCCTATATCGTTTGCCTCTATCCCTGAGCCCCGCTATAAGGCGCCCCAATCCCCCGGATTTTCCAGTTTCATCGAGGATTTCCCATGGCAGTTCCAAAGAGAAAGACGTCGCCCTCGAAGCGCGGCATGCGGCGCTCGGCCGACGGGCTCAAGAAGCCGGCCTATGTCGAGGACAAGGATTCCGGCGAACTGCGCCGGCCGCACCATATCGACCTGAAATCCGGCATGTATCGCGGTCGCCAGGTGCTTGAGCCGAAGAGCGAGGCCTGAGGGCCGCCTTCCTACCTGTTCGCGAGCAACCAACAGAGGCCGGCTTCCGCCGGCCTTTTTCGTCAAGCGGCCACAAGCCCGTGGTGTATGATCGCCGGGCTCAGCCAAGCCGGGGGACGCCGATCATGGCCTGGACGATCTTCATCATTCCGCTCACCATCATTCCGTGGATCGTGTTCAACATCGTCGGCGTGACCGCCGGTGACGGCCCCTGGGATGTCGCCGTCTTCCATCTGCCCATGATCTCCCGGCAGGTGTGGGAGCTGACATGGCGCGACCTGATGGTGGTGTTCGGCATCGCGTGCCTGTTCGGCGAGGTGCTCAAGTCGACCAACACCAGCTCGCGGGCGATCGTCAACCACATCCTGTCGATGCTGGTGTTCATCGCCTACCTGGTCGAATTCATCGTTGTCGGATTCGCTGCCCGGTCGGTGTTCTTCATCCTGACGATCCTGGCGCTGTTCGACGTGCTGGCCGGCTTCACCATCTCGATCACGGCGGCGCGCCGCGATCTTGCCGTCGGCCACGGCGAGGGCCTGTGACGTTAACGGTGCGCTAACCGTTGCGGGCAAATGCGCGACAATCGCGAGGTGTCGGCCGCTAGGCTTTTTGGCGCTTCCTTAAGGCTCGCCTGGGCATTGTAGCGGTCGCGACCTGGTCGAGTCTGCCGCCGGGCTCGTCGCGTGGGTATTCAGAGGACGATTTCCGTGCCGCAGGGAGACGGGAAAGCGAGGGTATTCGTGTCGGCCGCCCAGGAGGCCGCCGATCGCCCTGGCGATACGCCGCTCGATACCGGCGGCATTCTCGCGGCGGTCGGCGGGGCCGCCTATGAGTGGACCATCGCCGACGACCGCATTCATTGGGGCGCGGAAGCGGTCGAGGTGCTTGGCGTGCCGTCGATCGACGCAATCGCGACCGGACGCGATTTTGCCCTCCTGCTCGATCCGGCCAGCACCACCAGCCGTCACGATGCAGTGCTCAATTCCAGCGGCACCGACGAGGGGGCGGGCGTTTCCTACGAAGTTCAGTACGTCGTGCTGCCGGACCGCGGGCACGGCAAGCAGCGCCTGATCATCGAGGATGCCGGCCGCTGGTATGCCGGCAAGAACGGGCAGGTCGCTCGCGCGCGCGGTGTCGTGCGGATCATCAACGAACGGGCCGAGCGCGAGGAACGCCGTGCCTTCCTGACCCGCTACGACGAGCTTACCGGCTTCTTCAACCGCAATCATCTGCTCGCCGTGCTGGGCGAGGCGATTGCCGATGCCAAGCGGCTGAGGACCTCGATCGCCTTCCTGATCGTTGCCGTCGACAACTTCCGGGCGATCAACGAGGCCTACGATTTCGATACGGCGGACCAGGTGTTTGCCGCCGTCGGCCGCCGCATCCGGGCGGAGCTCAGGGACGGCGACGCCATCGGCCGCTATTCCGGCAACAAGCTTGGCATCGTCTTGATGAACTGCAACGAGGGCGACATGCACGCTGCAGCCGAGCGTTTCCATGCCGTCGTGCGCCGCGACATCATCACCACCGAGACGAGCGCGGTCGCCGTGACGGTCTCGATCGGCGGCGTCAACCTGCCGCGGCATGGGCGCACCGTGCGCGAAGCCATGGCGCGGGCGCAGGAGGGGCTGCACTTCGCGCGCAAGCGCGGTTATGGCCATTTTGTCGCCTATGCCCCGGTGCCCGCCCGCGAGGAGCGCCAGCGGATGAACGCCGCCTTGTCGAGCGAAATGGTGGCGGCGCTGAACGACAAGCGGCTCAAGCTGTCGTTCCAGCCGGTGGTCGATACCGCCTCGCGCGCGGTCGTGTTTCACGAGGGCCTGCTCCGCCTCGAACGGGCGGACGGAACCGTGGCCACGGCCGAGGCCTTCATCGAGCTGTGCGAGAGCCTTGGCCTGATCCGGATGATCGATCACTACGTGCTGACGCGCTCGCTGGAAACGCTGGAGGCCGTGCCCGAGGCGCGCATCTCGGTCAACATCTCGGCCGAGACGGTGGGCGATGCGGGGTGGCTGTCGCTGATCGCTGCGGCCGTTGCCCGCCGGCCGGACCTGTCGGGACGGCTGATCGTCGAGATCACCGAGACGGCGATAATCCGCAATCTCGACGAGGCGGCGAGTTTCGTGGCGACGCTGCACGATCTCGGCTGTCCGCTGGCGCTTGACGATTTCGGTGCCGGCTTCTCGTCGTTCCGCAGCCTGCGCTTGCTCAAGGCCGATATCATCAAGATCGCCGGCGTGTTCCTCAAGGACCTGCAGAACAATCGCGACGATCAGGTGTTCATCAAGGCGCTGGTTGCCATCGCGCGCAATTTCGACATGAAGGTCGTTGCCGAGTGGGTCGAGGACGAGGCAACCGTCGCGCTGCTCGGCGAATTCGGGGTCGACATGATCCAGGGCAACCTGGTCGGCGCGGCGACGGCGCAATGGCCGTGGGGCCCGCGGCGGTCCGCCGGCGGGATGCGCGAAGCGCCCTAACCCAAGGCAGCTACCTGCTGGAGAGCTTGTCGAGGCGCTTCTGCATCTCGTCGAGCTGTCGGCGCAGCGCATCGATATCGCCGGAGTCCGCCGCGGTATCCTTGGCCTTGTCATCGGCGGCCGGCGGTGACGTCGGCCGCTCGCCGACACCGAACGGCAGGAACATGCGCATCGCCTGCTCGAACATCTCGGTGTTGCGGCGCACCTGATCGCCGATGGCGTCCAGCGCCGTGTTGGGGCCGAAGGCGCCGGCCATCTGCTTGCGCAGCTTCTCCTGGTCGCGCACCAGCGAATCGATCGAAAAATCGAGATAGGTCGGAACGAGGTTCTGGATCGAGTCGCCGTAGAAGCGGATGAGCTGCCGCAGAAAGGTGATCGGCAGCAGGTTCTGGCCCTTGTTCTCCTGCTCGAAGATGATCTGGGTGAGCACCGAGCGGGTAATGTCGTCGCCCGTCTTGGCGTCGACGACGACGAAATCCTCGTCCCTCTTCAGCATGTCGGCGAGGTCCTCGAGCGTCACATAGGACGAGGTGCCGGTGTTGTAGAGACGCCGGTTCGCATACTTCTTGATTGTGGTCGGCGCCCGCTCCTTCGCCATGCGCACCCCGCTCCCTCGGAAAGCCGCGATTGCGGCCGTCATAACCTAGCCCCTGCCCACGATAGGGGCTTTTTTGCAGTGCCGCCAATACATTGTGCAATGCCTCAAAAATGTGTTGCGGCGCAGCGTTAACGGCCGCGGCGATTGACAGGCGCGCGACCACCAGTTTGTAGTCGGTTGCAAGACGCGGCGGCCGCAGGCTTTGCGTTTCATACGGTTTTCGCGGTGCAGCCTTTCGGGCGGCCGACCAGTCAGGAGTATTTTCACATGCCAGCCAAAGACATCGTCATCGCCGGCGCGGCGCGCACGGCGGTCGGCGCCTTCAACGGTGCCTTCGCCACGGTGCCCGCCCATGTGCTCGGCCAGACGGCGATCGTTGCGGCGCTGAAACGCGCCAGCATCCAGGCGGAGGAGGTCGACGAGGTCATCCTCGGCCAGATACTCGCCGCCGGGGAGGGGCAGAATCCTGCCCGCCAGGCCTCGATCGGCGCCGGCCTGCCCAACGAGACCACGGCCTGGATGGTCAATCAGCTGTGCGGCTCGGGGTTGCGGGCCGTGGCGCTCGGCATGCAGCAGATCGCCGCAGGCGATGCCGCGGTCATCGTTGCCGGCGGTCAGGAGTCGATGTCGATGGCGCCGCACTGCGCGCACCTGCGCGGCGGCGTGAAGATGGGCGACTTCGCAATGGTCGACACCATGATCAAGGATGGCCTGTGGGACGCCTTCAATGGCTACCACATGGGTGTGACCGCCGAGAACGTCGCCGGCGCGTTCCAGATCACGCGCGACCAACAGGACGCGTTCGCCGTCGCCTCGCAGAACAAGGCCGAGGCGGCGCAGAAATCCGGCCGCTTCGCGGACGAAATCGTGCCGGTGACGCTGAAGACGCGCAAGGGCGACATCGTCGTGGATCAGGACGAGTTCATCCGCGCCGGCACCACCCTGGAATCCGTCGCCAGGCTGAAGCCGGCCTTCCAGAAGGACGGCACCGTCACCGCGGGCAATGCGTCGGGCATCAATGACGGCGCCGCGGCGGTGGTGCTGATGACGGCGGAGGACGCCGCCAGGCGCGGTATCACGCCGCTTGCCCGCATCGCCTCGTGGGCGACTGCCGGCGTCGATCCGGCGATCATGGGCACCGGGCCGATCCCGGCTTCGCGCAAGGCGCTGAAGAAAGCCGGCTGGCGCATCGACGACCTCGACCTGATCGAGGCCAACGAGGCGTTCGCCGCCCAGGCCTGCGCGGTCAACAAGGACATGGGCTGGGACACGGCGAAGGTGAACGTCAATGGCGGTGCCATCGCCATCGGTCATCCGATTGGCGCGTCGGGCGCGCGCGTTCTGGTCACGCTGCTCCACGAGATGCACAAACGCGACGCCAAGAAGGGGCTCGCCACGCTGTGCATCGGCGGCGGCATGGGCATCGCCATGTGCGTGGAACGCTGAAAAAGGCGCCCCACTGCGCCAGGACGAATGAAGGGGAGGAGCCGTCATGGCGAAAGTCGCCATCGTCACCGGAGGAACGCGCGGCATTGGTGCGGCGACCGCGATAAGGCTGAGAGACGCTGGCCACAGGGTCGCCGCCGTTCATGCCGGCAGCGACGAGGCTGCGGCGACGTTCAGTGACGAGACCGGTGTCGCCGTCTACAAGTGGGACGTCGGCGATGTGGAGGCGTGCGCCGCCGGCGTCGCCCGCGTCGAGGCCGATCTCGGGCCGGTCGCGGTGCTGGTCAACAATGCGGGCATCACGCGCGACACGATGTTTCATCGCATGAGCTGGGATCAGTGGTCGGCGGTCATGCGCACCAATCTCGATTCGATGTTTGCCATGACCCGCCCGGTCATCGAGGGCATGCGCACGCGTAAAAGCGGGCGGATCGTTTCCATCTCGTCGATCAACGGGCAGAAGGGCCAGCTCGGCCAGACCAACTATGCGGCCTCCAAGGCGGGCATCATCGGCTTCACCAAGGCGCTGGCGCTGGAAAGCGCCGGCAAGGGAATCACCGTCAATGCCATATGCCCCGGCTATATCGACACCAACATGGTCGCCGACCTGCCGGAGAAGACGCTTGAAGAGATCGTCGGGCAGATCCCGGTTGGCCGGCTCGGCGAGCCGCGTGAGATTGCCGCGCTCGTGGCCTTCCTCGCGTCGGATGACGCCGCCTTCATCACCGGCGCGGTGTTCAGCGCCAATGGCGGGCAGTACATGGCCAATGGCTGACAGGTGCTAGCCGCGCCCTGGGTCGTCGCGGTTGCGGTTGTAGGAGGCGACGATCCGCTGGATTTCGTCGCCGATGTCGCCGCCCTCCTCGTCCTCTTCCGGCGGCGGGTCTGCCGCCGGCGGGCTTTCGGGTGCCGCGCGGCGTTGGGCCGGTGCGCGCCCCCCGCCTTGCGGTGGCGCCGATCGGCCCTCCGTCCGGTCGTTGCCGCCGTCCTCAACCAGAACGTCCACGGCTTCCGCAATCGCGGCCAGGATCGACAATTCGATCGCCTCGTCGGCATCGGCCGGAGCGGTCGGCTTGCGAGTCGATTGAACGGGGCGGCCGTCGGTCTTGGCCGGCGGTCGCGCCGATGGTCTCATCTTCGCCGAAGCTGCGATGCGCGCGGCGATCGTCGCCCTGATGTCGGCGGATGATCGGGCGGGTTTGGCCGGTTCTGTCACCGGCGGCGGCGCCTTTGCCTGCAGCACTGCCGATTTGGGACGCTCCGGCGTGCGCGGTGGCGTCGCCGGCTTGGCCGCTGCCGGCTTCTCGGGACGGCGCTCGGGAGCGGGCTTGCGCGTCGGCTTGTTGCGGGGTGCCGATTGCGGGGAGGCGGACGCCTTCGCCGGAATCGCGGCCGGCGCGGCGATCCAGGCGGCCAGCAGCGCCTCGCGGTCGTCATCGAGCCTGATGCCGGCGCCGCTGATCAGGTAACGCGCCTGTTCGCGGAATACGTCGGCAAGGCGTTCGGCCGTGTCGCTGGTTGAAAATACGTGGCCCTTCAGCGCCAGCCCCTTCACCACGAATACCACCTGGCGGGAGCTGACATTGCGTCCGATATCGGCCAGGCGCTCGGCAACGGCCTTGGCGGTGGCGTTGAAATGATAGCCGTGCTCTGTGACCTCGCTCGCCAGAATGCGGAAGAAATCGGCGAAGGTCTTGGGCGAGAACATCGGGATGTTGGTCGCCGCATGAATTTCGCGGGCGAAGGCCTCGATCCTGCTGCGCTCGGCGGAGGTTGCGGCCGGTGCCGACGGGGCCCGCGTCTTGCGCGCGGTGAGAAGTGCAATAAGTCCGCTTGCCGGGATCGTCATGTCGGCGGCGGCCTGGTAATCCGCGGCAGTCTCCGCACCGACATAGATGGCGGCGCGGTGGCCGCGGACATGCAGGCGCTCGATCAGCGGTGTCAGATCAGGCACCGCAGTCAGCAGGATGAAGTCCATCGCGCCGTCGGCGTCGGCCGCCGCATCCATCGCATCCATGGCGAGGCAGAGCACGGCCTGGGTATGGTCGTCGCATTCGACCATTTCGAAGCCGGCACGAACGAACGCGTCGCGGGCCTCCTCGGCGCCGGCCGCGCTCACATAGCAGCGTCGCTCGGCGATGGCGCGCGCCCCGCCCGTCGGCTCGATCAATTCGCCGCTCTCGATGGCGTCCGACCAGTCGGCGATGCGCTCGGCCAGCCGTTCGCCCGCCACCTCGCCGCCGGACGCGGCAAGGCTGCGGCCGAGGCCGTCGAGATCGACGAGCAAGATGCTTTTTACCGGCTCAACCATACTCTCCCTCTGCCGGTGCCATCGCTACCCGCCAACGGCGGTTTCGTCCAGCCCGGATTAGCCTATGCTCCGGCGCCGTCAACCATCCACGGACGGAACGATCGCAGCCAGCCGGGAACCGGATCATGCACCTTAATGATTTCAAAGTACTGACATTTGACTGTTACGGAACCCTGATCGACTGGGAAAGCGGCATGATCGCGGCGTTGCGCCCGCTGACCGACAGGGTCGCGCGGCAGCTCGGCCGCGACGAAATCCTTGCCGCCCATGCCCGGCACGAATCGGCCCAGCAGGTGCAGACGCCGACGCGGCTCTATCGGGACCTGCTCGCCGTCGTCTACAAGCGTCTTGGCGAGGAATGGGGGGTGTCGCCGGCCTGGGAGGAGTGCGTCGCCTATGGCCGCTCGGTCGGCGACTGGCCGGCCTTCGCCGATACCGTCGAGGCGCTCGCCTATCTCAAGCAGCATTACCGGCTCGTTATCCTGTCGAACGTTGACAACGAGAGCTTCGCCCGCAGCAATGAGCGGCTCGGCGTTACCTTCGACGCGGTGATGACCGCCGAGGACATCGGCGCCTACAAGCCGTCGCTCGGCAATTTCGAGTACATGATCGCCCGGCTCGGCGGCATGGGCATCGACATGGACGACGTGCTGCACACGGCCGAGAGCCTGTTCCACGACCACGGCCCGGCGAATCGCGTCGGGCTCAAGTCGTGCTGGATCCATCGCCGCCACACGCAAGGCGGCTTCGGCGCCACCATGCAGCCGGCCGACATGCCGCATGTCGACTTCCGCTTCACCAGCATGGGCGCGCTCGCCGAGGCCCACCGCCGCGAGCTTGCCGGCGGCTGACCTATCCGGGGGCGAAGTCCGGCGGCGCCATCTCGAAGCCGGAAAAGACGAAACCCGGCGCCACGGTGCAGCCGACCAGCGACCAGGCGCCGAGGCTGACGGCGCTTTGCCAGTGGTGGCGCGGTACGACGAGTTGCGGCGCGTCGCCACCGGCGATATCGCCCGACAGGCGGTGGTGCGTCAGCGCGCGGCCGTCGGCGGAGAAGCTGAGCTGGAGGGCGGCACCGGCGTAGTGGTGCCAGACCTCGACCGCATCCACCCGGTGCCAGTGAGAACGGTCGCCGGCACCCAGCAGGTAGTAGATCGCGGTCGAATGGCCGCGCCCGTCGTCGGGCTCAGCGTCGCGGAAGGTCTCGCGATACCAGCCGCCTTCCGGGTGCGGTGCAAGGCCGAGCCGGCGGGCGACCTCTGTTGCGGTCAGCTCGGCAAGGCTCACCGGAAGGCGTCCTTGCGCTTGCGGATCTCCGCGAAGACCTCAGCCGGTGCGGCGCCTTCCAGGCCGAGCAGCCGGCGGATGGCAGGGTCATCGACGCGGAAATAAGGATTGGTCCGCTTCTCCAGGGCGATCGTCGTCGGCAGCGTCGCCTGGCCTTCCGCGGCGAGGCGCCTGACGGCGTCATAGCGGGCGAGGAGATCGGCATTGCCGGGATCGACGGTCAGCGCGAAGCGCGCATTGGTCTCGGTATATTCGTGGCCGCAATAGATCGCGGTGTCGTCGGGCAGCGCGCGCAGCTTCTCGAGCGAGGCGAACATCATCTCGGGTGTCCCCTCGAAGACTCGGCCGCACCCCATGGCAAACAGCGTGTCGGCGGTGAAGGCGACGCCCTCGTCCGGCAGCCAGTAGCTGACGTGGCCGAGCGTGTGACCGGGCGTGTCGATGACCCTGACCGCGATGTCGCCGAACATGAAGGTGTCGCCGCCCGTCACGCGCTGGTCGATGCCGGGTATGCGGTCGGCCTCGCTGGCCGGGCCGATCACGGTCGAACCGAATTCGGCCTTGAGGCCGAGATTGCCCGCCACATGATCGCTGTGGTGGTGGGTGGTGAATATGTGGTCGAGGCGCCAGCCCTTTTCGGCCAGGTGCGCGCGGATCGGCGCCTCCTCCGGCGCGTCGATGGAAGCGGTCCGGCCCGAGGCCGGGTCGTGGACGAGGACGCCGAAATTGTCGGAACGGCAGGTGAACTGCTCGATCAGGAGAGCCATGGCGGCCTGCTTTCGTTGCTGGGTGGCGGTTTCTCCTGCCTAGCATCGGTCGTCGCGCACGGCTACCCGCCTCTGGTACGATGGGGGCATGTATCTCGACGTGGTCGATCTCCGCGCCTTCTATGCCAGCCGCCTCGGCGTGGTGGCGCGCCGCCTCATCGGCCGCCGGCTTGCCAGGCGCTGGCCGACGATTGCCGGCGAATGCGTGCTCGGCATGGGCTACGCGACCCCCTATCTGGAGGACCTAGCCGGCGCGGCCGAACGCATGCTGGCGCTGATGCCGGCGGCGCAGGGCGTTGTCACCTGGCCGCTGGAGGGACCGAATCAGGCGGCTCTGGTCGAGGAGGATGCGCTGCCGCTGCCGGATGCGTCGGTCGACCGGGCGCTGATCGTCCACTGCCTGGAAATGGTCGCCAACCCGCGCGACCATCTGCGCGAGATCTGGCGCGTGCTGGCGCCCGGCGGACGGGTCATCCTGGTGGTGCCCAACCGCAGCGGCATCTGGGCGCGAACCGAGAGAACGCCCTTCGGCCACGGCCAGCCCTATGGCAGCGGGCAGCTCACGGGGCTCCTGCGCGACGCGCAGCTGTCGCCGCTCGGCTGGTCGGAGGCATTGGCGGTGCCGCCCATGCGGGGGCCGTGGCTGGCAAGCGGCACCACTTGGGAACGGGTCGGCTGCACCCTGTGGCCGGCCTTTGCCGGCGTGATCATCGTCGAGGCGACCAAGCAGCTCTATCAGGGTGTGGCGGTGCGCGAGCGGCGCGGCCGCATCAAGTCGGCTTTGCGCACCGCCTGGATTCCGGGAGCCTCGGCGCCGGCGCGATGACGGCCGATATGGCCGCGGCTGCCGGCCGAATGCTGATTCGCGGCGAGCAATTCGCGGCGAGCGATTCGCGGGCAGATTTTGGCCTCCCGCCGGTCATTAACGGACGGTTTACCGGTCGCGGCCGGAGCGCCCCGGTGCACCGAAATCGTCCGTTTGCTCTTGCCCGGGCGGCGATAAGCTTCCGGCGAGGCACACGCAGGGGTGTCTTTTGCGCTTTTTTCAGGCCATATTTCCGGCCTGTTTACCGGGTTGCGTCTTACAAGCCACAGATCGTGGATTTCACGTGTCGACCGGCTGAAAAGCAGCCGTGCCGATGATATGGAACAGTATCGTCGCGGGCGTGTGCCGGTTTGCGCCGCGATTCACCCATCGATCGGATTTCTGAGGATGGCACGATGACCGACATTATCCATGCGACGACGCCCCCGCCGGCGAGCGGTATTGTGAAGCGCACGGGCGTGGCCCTGGCGCTGGCGCTGGTCGGCACGCTCGGGATGGCTGGAGGAAATGTGGCTTATGCCGGCGGGCCGTTCGCCGGCATGGATGGCTTCTGGGCGGGCTCGGGCACGGTCAGCCTGGATTCCGGCACCAAGGAGCGCATGACCTGCACGGCGCAGTACGTGGTCAAGGACAACGACAACAACCTGCAGCAGCATCTGAACTGCACGAGCCCCAGCTATGCCTTCAAGGTCAACACCTATGTGGACCACCAGGCCGGTTCCTTGTCCGGCTACTGGGAAGAGCTGCAGAACAACGTCAGGGGCAGTGTCGCCGGCAACGCCAGCGGCAACCGCGTGAGGGTGCTGCTGAGGGGCTCGGCGTTCTCTGCGACGCTCAATCTGGTCACCTCCGGCAACAGGCAGTCGGTGACGATCGTGCCCGGCCGCGATACCAGCACCCAGGTCCAGCGCGTCGCCATTTCGATGCGCAGGCGCGGCTGACGGAAGCATCGCAAGGGGCGCTATCGGATGGGCTGCCGGCAACGGCGGCCCGTTTGATTCCGGGTTCAGCGTCTGAGCAGGAAGACGGCCTGCTGGCCGAAGAGATTGAAGAACCAAAGCGGCGCGCCGGCACCGATGCGCTCGCCGTTGCGCTTGAGCACCATCGACTGCTCGACATGCGCGTCGATCTCGCGGCAGAGGTCGATGAAGTCACGGATCGTGCAGAAATGGATGTTGGGCGTCTCGTACCAGCTCATCGGCAGATGGCGGGTTACCGGCATGCGTCCGGTGAAACCGAGGATGGTGCGCACCCGCCAGTGACCGAAATTGGGGAAGGAGACGATCGCCTTCTCGCCGATCCTCAGCATCTGCTCGATCACGTGGCGTGGCCGGTGCGTGGCTTGCAGCGTCTGTGACAGGATGACGAAATCAAAGCCGTCGTCGGGATAGTCGACGAGGTCGGTATCGGCGTTGCCCTGCACCACCGACAGGCCGCGCGCGACGCTTTCGTTGACGCCCTTCTGGCTCAACTCGATGCCGCGGCCATCGACGTTGCGGGTGGCCTCGAGCAGCTTGAGCAGCTGCCCGTCGCCGCAACCGATGTCGAGAACGCGGCTGCCCGGCGTCACCAGCTCGGCGATGTTTATGAGGTCGACACGGCCGCCGTTGGTGAAGCCATCCGCGGGCGCGTTCATTGGGCGATGCCTCGCGTACGCGCCGCCGCCGACAGGAAGCCGCGGACGGTCGACAGCAGCTCGGGCTCGTCGAGCAGAAAGGAGTCGTGGCCGCGATCGGTCTCGATCTCGACGAAAGACACGCTGGCGCCGGCGGCATTGAGTGCGCGCACGACCGCCTTGTTCTCGATCGTCGGAAACAGCCAGTCCGAGGTGAAGGAAATGACGCAGAATCGCGTCCTGGTGCCGAGGAAGGCGTTGGCCAGCCGGCCGCCGTGCTCGGCGGCGAGATCGAAATAGTCCATCGCCCGCGTCATGTAGAGATAGGCGTTGGCGTCGAAGCGGTCGACGAAGGTCGAGCCCTGATGGCGCAGATAGGATTCGATCTGGAAATCGGCGTCGAAGCCGAAGGTCGGCTTGTCGCGATCCTGCAGGTTGCGGCCGAACTTGCGGTGCAGCGCCTCCTCCGACAGATAGGTGATGTGCGCCGCCATGCGCGCCACGGCCAGCCCTTTGCGCGGGCTGACGCCGGCCTCGATGTAGCGGCCGCCGCGCCAGTCGGGGTCGGCCATCACCGCCTGGCGGCCAACCTCGTCGAAAGCGATGTTCTGCGAGGAATGGCGGGCGCCGGTGGCGATCGGCAGCGCCGAGAAGACGCGCTCGGGATAGCTGGCTGCCCATTGCAGGACCTGCATGCCGCCGAGCGAGCCGCCGGCGACCGAAAACAGCGTGTCGATGCCCAGCCGGTCGACGAGCATGGCCTGGGCGCGCACCATGTCGCGCACGGTGATCACCGGCAGGTCGAGGCCGTAGACCTTGCCGGTGGTCGGGTTGACCGAGGCGGGGCCGGTGGTGCCCATGCAGCCGCCGACCACGTTGGAGCAGATGACGAAGAAGCGGTCGGTATCGATCGGCTTGCCGGGGCCGACCATCAGGCTCCACCAGCCGGGCTTGCCGGTCACCGGATTGTCGCTGGCGGCGTGCTGGTCGCCGGTCAGCGCGTGGCAGACGAGGATGGCGTTGGAGCGCTCCTGGTTGAGCGTGCCGTAGGTCTGGTAGGCGATCTGCAGATTGTCGAGGCTGTGGCCGGAATCGAGCGCCAGCGGCTCATCGGGGCCGAACTGGGCAACCAGGCTGGACGGGGTCGCGGCCTCGTTGCGCGCAGCCGCCGCCCGACCCGCATTGCGAGCCTTGTCGGAATCGGGGAGCTGGGTCGTCGCCATGGCCGCCGCTGCAACGTCTTGGTGCTTTGCCGGAAAGTGGTCGATTAGCTAGGAGCCGGTCGGTTTACTGTCAACGTTTTCTTTGATTTCAGCGGGTTCCTTGCCTATGAGTGTGCCCGCCGGCCACCTCCGGCCGGCACGCCAACGAAGCATCCTCGGGAGTCCCTTCCAATGACCGCGCCGATCGGGCCGATGCCGCACCAGGGGGTGCTGGACATCGCGCCATACGTCCCTGGCAAATCCACGGCGACCGGCGGTGCCAAGCTCCATAAGCTGTCGTCAAACGAGACTCCGCTGGGTGCGGGCCCGGCGGCCATTGCCGCCTACAAGGCGGTCGCCGAGCGGCTTGAGCATTATCCGGACGGCGCGGCGAGCGCGCTGCGCGACGCAATCGCGGCGGCGCACGGCCTCAACCCGGATCGGATCGTCTGCGGCGCCGGCTCCGACGAGATCCTGCACCTGATCGCCAACGCCTATATCGGCCCCGGCGACGAGGCGATCCACAGTCAATACGGCTTCCTGGTCTATCCCATCGTCATCCGGGCGATGGGCGGTACGCCCGTCGTTGCGCCGGAGACCGGCTACATCGCCGATGTCGACGCCATCCTGGCGCTGGTCAACGAGAAGACGCGGGTGGTGTTCCTCGCCAATCCGAACAATCCGACCGGGACCTACCTGCCGTTCAGCGAGGTGCGCCGCCTGCATGCGGCCTTGCCGACGCGCGTGCTGCTGGTTCTCGATGCCGCCTATGCCGAATATGTCCGCCGCAACGATTACGAGAGCGGCATCGAGCTTGCCGGCAGCGCGCCCAACGTGATCATGACGCGCACCTTCTCCAAGATCTACGGGCTGGCCGCTCTGAGGCTCGGCTGGTGCTACGGTCCGGCACCGGTGATCGATGCGCTCAATCGCATCCGCGGGCCGTTCAACGTGTCGGCGGCGGCGATTGCGGCGGGCGCTGCGGCGATCGGCGATACCGTTCATGTCGCTCGCGCCGCCGAGCACAATACGGTGTGGCTGCCCAAGGTCAGCGAAGCGCTCACCCGTCTTGGCCTCAAGGTGACGCCGAGCGTCGGCAATTTCATCCTCATCCATTTCCCGGACGCGGCGGGCAAGCGTGCGCCCGACGCCGATGCGTATCTGCTCGATCGCGGCTTGGTGCTGCGCCGCGTGGAATCCTATGGCCTGCCCAATGCGTTGCGCATGACCATCGGCTCGGCGGAAGCCAATGAGGCGGTGATCGCGGCGCTTGGCGAATTCCTCGGGAAGGCAGGCGGTTGAGATGGGATTTCGGAATATCCGCATCGTCCCCTCTCCCCATTGGGGAGAGGGACAGGGTGAGGGGGGACTGGAGAAGACGCTGAGTCTGGCGCCCCCTCAGCCGGCGCTTCGCGCCGACCTCTCCCCCAAGGGGAGAGGTGACAGGACCGTTGCCTCATGAGCGACCCCATCTTCCAAAGACTCGCCCTCATTGGCATCGGGCTCATCGGCGCATCGATCGCGCTTGCCGCGCGGCGCGACAACCTCGCGGCGCACATTGCCATATCGACGCGCAGTGCCGCGACGCTCAAGCGCGCCGAGGAACTGAACCTCGGCGACAGCTACCACGCCGACCCGGCGGACGCCGTGCGCGATGCCGATTGCGTCATCCTGTGCATTCCGGTCGGCGCCTATGGCACCGTCATCGGGACAATCGCCGGCGCTCTCAAGCCCGGCGCCATCGTCTCCGATGTCGGCTCGGTCAAGGCGGCGGTCATCGCGGCGGTGCAGCCGCACCTGCCGAAAGGAATCCATTTCGTGCCGGCGCATCCGGTCGCGGGCACGGAACATTCCGGCCCCGACGCCGGCTTCGCCGAGCTGTTCGACAATCGCTGGTGCATCCTGACGCCGCCGCCGGGAACCGAGGCCCGGGCGATCGAGACGACGCGCGATTTCTGGCGACGCTGGGCGCCAATGTCGAGGTGATGGGCGCCGAGCACCACGATCTGGTGCTGGCCATCACCAGCCATGTGCCGCATTTGATCGCCTACAACATCGTCGGTACGGCTGCCGATCTGGAGACCGTCACCCAGTCGGAGGTGATGAAGTTCTCCGCCGGCGGCTTCCGCGACTTCACCCGTATCGCCGCCTCCGACCCGACCATGTGGCGCGACGTCTTCCTCAACAATCGCGAGGCGGTGCTGGAGATGCTCGGCCGCTTCATGGAAGACCTGACCGCCGTGCAGCGGCTCATCCGCTACGGCGAGGGCGACAGGCTGTTCGACCTGTTCACGCGCACGCGCGCCATCCGCCGCGGAATCATCGCCGCCGGCCAGGAGACCGCCGCGCCGGACTTCGGCCGCCGGCACGGCAAGGACACCGAAGAGCGCTGATCTATCGCTACCAGGTTTCGGCGACGCGTAGTGGTCGTTCCGCAAATCGAGCGCGGGCGGATTTACCCTTGTCGGAAACGAACAGCATCATTCTGGCCAGTTCCGACTCTCGTTCCTTCCCGGCCGGTCCGACGAGTGTCTTCGCCCCATCGAGGCTCACCCATCGCGAGGCCGTGTAGAACGGCACATTCTGGGGAACACAGAATAGGATCGCGACATCGGCGGTGCTGCTGTTGATGTGCGCAGTGGCCGCATCGACGACCTGCCGGGCAAACCCACGGCTGCGATAGGGCGGGAAGGTGAACACGTTCCCAAGTGCCCAGCTGTCGAAGTCCCCGCCGGCGTGGTGGACAACGAAACGCATGATCGTGGCGTAGCTGAGCAGGGCTTCCCCTTCGATCACGGCGAAGTGGACCGGGTTGTGCTCGACCGGGTAGGTCTCGTCCATGAAGGGACGGCGTTCGAACACGCCCGGCCACTGCGCCTTCATGAAGGCGAGGGCTTGCCACTTGAGCAGGGGCGGGAATTCCTGCTGTGCGAAGCTGACCAGTGTTGGCACGCCAATGCCTCTAGAAGCGGATCGGCGGGAGGACGAGGCCGGTCGGAAATATGCCGACCGACACGGCGCCGTTGTGGATGACCAGCGTCGTCTGCCGCGCCGGCCCGTCGGGCGTTTCGACCGGCACGGTCAGCGCCATCATCACGCCGAGGATCTTTTTCGCGTCCTTGGCCGCACCCGGCTTGATCGCCTCGGCGAAGGCGACGAAGGCCTGCGGATTGTTGAGGCGCACATTGAGCGTGCCGGAGAGAAGGCCGTTGGGGGCAATGGTCAGCTTCCCGTCGGCATCGGCGATGGCATCGCCGGCCCGAAACCGCATGCGGTCGATATGCGCGGTGCCGCCGGCGCTCACCCAGGCACGCAGCGCGGCGCGCGGATCGGTGCCCAGCGAGGCGCCGAAGTCGAGGGCGGTGATCGCGGCATCGGCGTCGATGGCCGGGATTGCCTGGCCGTTGCTGCGCACCACCTTCAGGGCGCGCGTGCTGGCGGAAAAGCGATAGGCGTTGCCGCCGGCCGGCGCGGCGGAGGCTTCGGCAAGCTCGGCGGTGAGTGCCTTCACCGGCAGGATGGGGCCGCCGGCGCTGGTGAAGTCGAGACTGTGAAAGGTGGCGGCGGCGCTCTTGAGGCCGTCGAGGCCGGCGGTGGCCGAGGTGGTGGCGTCTGACCATTGCGTGGTGGCGGCGATGCCCAAGGGCGGCGCGTTGACGACGAACGGGCTCACCAGCGTCGCTTCGACATAGCCGGGCGAATAGAGCGGCGCGCTCGCCTGAAGCCCGCCCAGTGCCGCCGACAGGTGCTCGCCGGTGCCCTCCGGCCCGTCACCATAGGCGGCGCGGGTGCAGCCGAAATCGAGCCTGAGCGGAAAGCCGCCGAGGGTCCGGCCGGCGCAGCCGAAACGACCGCCGGCAACCTGCCGCGTGGTAACGCGGTCGAGTGCCGCGCGGGCGATCTCCTGGGTGGCATACCAGTAGCCGACCCAGAGCACGGGGATAAGAACGAGTATGCCGATGAGCCAGCCCCGCCAGGCGCTGCGCCGTTTCCTGTTCCTCATCCGAGATCCCGCGTTTGCTTCCGTCGTGCCGCCTTGCTAGAGCGCCCGCTTCTTCGGCTCAGGCGCTTGTCCCTCATGTCGGATTTCTGGGTGTTTGGCTATGGCTCGCTGATGTGGCGGCCGGGCTTCGACTATGTCGAGCAGGCGCCGGCGCGGCTTGCCGGCCTGCATCGCGCGCTCTGCGTCTATTCCTGGGTTCATCGCGGCACACGCGAAAAACCCGGGCTGGTGCTCGGCCTCGACCGCGGTGGCGCGTGCCGCGGCGTCGCCTATCGCGTTGCCGGGAAAAATCGCGAGCCGGTGCTTGCCTATTTGCGCGAGCGCGAACTGGTGACCGGGGTCTACCGCGAGGTGTGGCGGACGATCCGCTTTGCCGACGGCAGGCATCCGCCGGCAAGCGCGCTCACCTACCTCGCCGATCGCGACCACGTGCAGTATGCCGGCCGCCTGCCGCGCGAGAGGCTGCTCGGGATCGTACGCGACGGCGCCGGGCGCTCGGGCGCCAACCGCGACTATGTCATCAACACCGCCGCGCATCTCCGCGCTCTTGGCCTCAGCGATCCGCTGCTCGACTGGCTTTCCGCCGAACTGCAAAGACCGGGCGGGTGAAATCCAGCGCCTCAGGCGGCGAGCTGCATCGACAGCGTGGCGAGGTCGGCGACGACGGCGCGCCGCTCCGCCTCGCTTGCCGCGAGCAGATGAACCAGGCAGAGCGTCCGCCGGCCCTGAGCTGGCGGCCAGGCCAGATCCGGCGTCTGGCCAATGCGGCCAAACGCATCCAGCGTCGCCACCGCACGGGCGGCCAGCCGCCCAGCCGGTGCCGGTTCGGCGAGCATCGCCACCACGCTGCGGAAGTCCTCCAGCGCCTCGTCGGCGACTACGGTGAACAAATAGCGCCGGCCCGAACGGCCGCGAAAATAGTGGAAGCGGTCGCCGAGCCCCGCCTTTTGCGGGATCTCTGGCGGGCGATCCGAGAGGAGAGGCGGAACCACGGCGACCATGAGAACAAACATAGAACATTGTTGACGCTGTCGCAATCCATCTCATCCAATTCCGACAAAAAAGAGTCGTCATCCGGCGCTTTTGGCGAGATGTGCCGCGGCTTCTGCGGAGAGCGGCGGGGCCGGGGTCGCCTCTGTCGCCTCGGTCATGAGGCGGTCGGTGGCGGCTTCAACGGTTGATTCGAGGCGGGCGAGGAAGGTTCGCGAATCGAGGCCGGCGGGAATTGCGGGAAGGAATTCGAGGATGATCGTACCGGGATGGTGGGTAACCTTGCGCCGCGGCCAGTAGAGGCCGGAATTGAGCGCTGCCGGCACCACCGGAACGCCCAGCGTCCGGTAAAGCAGCGCGATGCCGGTCTGGTAATCGGGCGCAGCGCCGGGCGACCGGCGCGTGCCTTCCGGGAACATGACCACCTGACGGCCCTTGGCGATTTCTTCGCGCGCGCGTTCGGCCAGCGCCCTCAGGGCCGCCGTCTTGCCCTTGCGGTCGACGTGGATCATGCCGGCCTTTGTGGTGTAGGCGCCGAAGACCGGGATGCGCGCGAGTTCCTCCTTCATCACGTAGGTCGGATTGGGCAGGATCGGCACCAGCGCCAGAGTCTCCCAGGTGGATTGGTGCTTGCAGGCAATGAGTGCCCCGCCCTGCGGCAGGTTGTCGAGGCCGCGCACCAGATGCGATGTGCCGCAAATCGCCTTGAGCAGCCACAGCGTGCCGCGCGTCCAGCGGCGCACGACGATCATCGCCCTGTCCTGGCTGACGAAGAAATAGAAGGGCAGGGTCGCCAGAATGAGCCCGACGGTCCAGGCGTAGAAGGCGACGTTGAAGACCAGGGAACGGAGACGCAGCATGGGATGATCCCGCCTCAGCCGCTTGCTGGGGCCGCCACGACCCCGGCGATCCGCACGCGCGCGGCGGCCAGCAGGTACTTGCCGTATTCGCGCACCAGCAGGCCGAAGGCGGTGGCATTGCTCCACCAGTCGGCAAGGTGCAGCTCGGGATTGGTCACCGGATAGGGGATCAGCTTGACCTTCGGCATGGCCTCGGCCAGTTCGGCCATCGAGCGCGGCATGTGATAGTCGCTGGTGACGACGATCAGCGAGGTATAACCCTTCGCCTTCGCCCAGTCGCGCGTTTCGGTGGCATTGCCGGCCGTGTCGCGGGCCGCGCGGCCGAGATCGACGCAGCAGGCCAGCGCCATCTCGAGATCCTTGTCGACGGTGCCGGCGAGCGCGTGCAAGTCGACCGACGGATTGACGCCGGAGATCAGCAGCCGCCGGGCCCGGCCTTCGGCCAGCAGCCTGAGGGCGCTGTCGATGCGGGCGCTGCCGCCGGTCAACGCCACGATGCCCTCGGCCCGCACGTCGGCGGGCGTGCGTGTGTCGGCGACCCTGGTTGCGAACGCCACGAAACCCGCAACAAGGGCAATGCCGCCCATTCCGGCCAGCACCATGACGACACGCGCCAGTTTCATCGGACCCCGCATCCGCGAATGATTCTGGGCGGGCGACCCAGCGCTGGGCCGGCCCGCATGATTCGGCAGAACATCGCTCATTTGCCCAAGCGTTGCAGCGAAAAAAGGCGAAGCCCGGGCAGGCTCATTCAGCCTCGGCGAGATAGCGATAGACGGTCAGCCGCGAGGTCAGCGCCGTCATTACCGCGACCAGAAAGGCTATGCCGAGCGCGCCGAAATAGCCGATCGGGCCGACGGCGAAGCGACCGAACAGGGCGGAGACCTGCTGGCCGTCGGCGCCGCTGATCGCCGGCACCACGACGAAGGAGAGCGTGGCGAAGAGAAAGGCTGCGGCGAAGGCGCCGACAAGGCCGCCGCGCAGCCCCAGCAGCAGAAAATGGCGCTGGAACTCGCGGGCGATGAAGCCGTCCTCGGCGCCGACGATATGCAGCACCGAGACGACGCCGCTGTTCACCGCCATGGCGCCGCGGGTGGCGAAGACCACCGACAGAACGGTGGCGACGAAGACGAGGCCGAGAATGGCGAGCCCGGCGAAGACGGTGACGCTGGCCATGGACTGCAGGCGTGCCGCCCAGCCGGCGTGGTCGTCGAGGGTGGCGCCCTTGACCTGGGCCTTGAGGCGGGCGGCAAGGGCGGGGAGATCGGCGGCGCCGGGGCTCACGAGCTTGACGACGATGAGCCGCGGGATGGGCAGCGACGACAGGTCGAGGCCGGAACCGAGCCACGGCTCGAGCAGGCGGTTGGTGGCGTCGTTGCCGAGCACCTCGACGGAGGCGATGCCCGGCGTCTTGCGGGCGATGGCGGCCGCCAGGGCGGTCTCGGTGGCGGTGTCGACGCCGTCGATCGGCAGCACCTGGATGGTGATCTCGCGCTCGACATTGGTTTGCCAGTCGTGCGAGGCGTCGCGCACCAGGGTCACCGCGCCCAGCGTCAGGCAGGCGAGGAAGCTCATGATGGCGATGACGACGGTGAGCGCGTTGGCCGAGACGGTGTTCTCCGGCACCAGCTGGTTGGGCCGCTGCGTGGCCAGCCGGGCCTGGCGCCTCTGGGCGGCAGCCTGAAGCTTCTGTACGCGCTCGGTGTCGGCGGCGGCGTCAGTCATAGATGGTCAGCCGCCCTTCCTCGAGCACGAGCCGGCGCGAATCGAACTGGTTCATCAGGGCGATGTCATGGGTGGCGATGACCACCGAGGTGCCGAGGCGGTTGAGTTCGACGAACAGGCGCATCAGCCGCGCCGCCAGCGGCGGATCGACGTTGCCGGTCGGCTCGTCGGCAAGCAGGATCTCGGGCCGCGTGATCAGCGCCCGGGCGATGGCCGCGCGCTGCTTCTCGCCGCCCGAAAGGATCGGCGGCAAAGCGTGCATGCGGTCGCCCAGGCCCACCCAGCGCAGCAGCTCGACCACGTCGCCGCGATAGGCGGATTCCTCGCGGCCGAGGACGCGCAGCGGCAGCGCCACGTTCTCGAAGGTGGTGAGATGGTCGAGCAGGCGGAAATCCTGGAAGACGACGCCGATACGCCGCCTGACCGCCGGAAGCTCTGCACGGCCGATGGTCGAGACATCGCGGCCGAAGAAGGAAAGCAGGCCGCGGGTCGGCCTGAGCGCCAGGAAGAACAGGCGGATGAGCGTGGTCTTGCCGGCGCCCGACGGGCCGGTGAGGAACTGAAACGACTTCGGCTCGATCTGGAAGGTCAGATCGCGCAGCACCTCCGGCCCCATGCCGTAGCGCAGTCCGACATTCTCGAAACGGATCACGTCGCTGTCCCGTCAATCGCGCACGCCGCAGGGGTTATCCACCCTTGCAAGGTTCCTGTTAAGGCTCTGTTAACGAACAAATCCAAATTCGCGGTTGGCGGGCGCCGGCCGGCGCCCGCGCATGGTTTCCGGGGCGTTAACCAAATCGGCCTAGGCTCACTTCCGACAAATCATCGGGCTTGGGTCGTTTCATGGCAATTCTGTGTCCCTCTTGCGCCGCCCGCCAGGCGATCAGCGAAGACGAGATCGGTGCCGGCCGCATGCTCCAGTGCGAGTGGTGCGGGACACGCTGGATCGCCCGTCCCTTCGCGGAAAATCCCTTCCGGCGGGTCACATTCGCGGCCGAGCCGGAGGATATTTCCGAGGCCATCGTCATCGAGCATAGCGCGCCAGGCCGGGCGCATCACCCCGGTTCGGCGCGGCGCGCCGGCCGGTTGCCGCCATTCCCGCCCGATCGCCGCTGGCTCAAGGGGCTGGGCATCGCGCTTGCCGTGGTCGCGGCCTTCTTCGTGCTGCGCATTCCGCTGGTCGCCGCGCTGCCGCAAGGGGGAATGCCGGACGCGCACAAGCAACTCACCTTCCAGCGGGTCCACAGCGCCACGATCGTGAAGAACGGCGTCAAGACGCTGGTCGTCGAGGGCGAACTGATCAACACGTCCACCGCCGATGTCGCGGTTCCCGCCATCCGCGTCTCGCTGCGCTCGCCGGCGGGCGCCGAGGTCTATACGTGGCTGGTGGAGCCGACCAAGGCGGGACTGGCGCCGGGCGCCTCGATCGGATTCCGCAGCGCGGTATCGGCGCCGCCGGTCGATGCCAGCCAGGTCACACTCAGGCTCGCGACACGCGAGAACCAGATCATCGGGATGCGCTGATGCCGCGTGTCAGGGGGAGAACGATCCGCGTCTTGTTCGACGCGGAAACAATAGCCGCGCGCAATCGCGAGATTGCCGACGAGATCGCCCAGGTCGGCTATCGCAACCTTCTGGTCATCTCCATTCTCAAGGGCAGCTTCGTCTTCGCCGCCGACCTTCTGCGCGCCTTGCATGATGCCGGTCTGTCGCCGGAGGTCGAGTTCATCTCGCTGTCGAGCTACGGCACCGGCACCACGTCGTCGGGCGAGGTATCGCTGGTGCGCGACATCGAAAGCGACGTGTCGGGCCGCGACGTGCTGATCATCGACGACATCCTGGAATCCGGACGGACCATCGCTTTTGCGCGCAACCTGATGCTCCAGCGCGGTGCGGCGCGCGCCGACGTCGCCGTGCTTCTGGAGAAGCCCGGCAAGCTCGCCCAGCCGCTCAAGGCCGAGCATGTCGGCTTCGTCTGTCCCGATCTGTTCGTCGTCGGCTACGGCATGGATGCCGCCCACGCCTTCCGCGAACTGCCCTTCGTCGGCGTGATCGAGGAGCGCAAGTCTAGAATTGCTCGAGCAGGCGTTCGAGGTAGTCGCGCTCAAGCGCCGGCCGGTAAGAATCGCCGAGCCGCTTCCGGATCGCGTCGAGGATCTCGCGGGCGCGCTGTGTATCGATCTCGTCGGGAACCTTGACGGTGGTGCCGAGGTCGGGACCGATCGTGCTGCGCGGCCGGCCGAGCGGATCCTGATTGGAAAACATGCCGCCGCCGCGCACGCCGCCACCCTGGCCCTGCCCGCGCCCCTGGCGGTTGGCGAGCTGCTGGCCGAGTCCCTGGGCGCCCTGGCGCAGCGCGTCGAGCGCCTGGCTCTGGCTGCCGACAGCCGGGCCGGTCTGGCCCTCACCCAACTGGCCCTCGGCGCGGCCCATGGCCTGTCCGGCCTGACCGAGCTTGCCGGTCGGGTTGAGGCCCATGCCCTGCAACTGCTGCATCAGCTTGCCGAGGCCCTCCTTCAGCGCCTGCTGCTGCTGTTGCAGGTCCTTCAGCGCCTGCTGCAGCTCTTGCTCGCTCAGCGGCTTGCCGCTGCCGTCCGGGTTTTGCCCCTGATCGGCGCGGAAGGTCTTGTTCATCAGCTCTTCCTGCTTGCGGATCATGTCGCCGAGCTGGTTGAGGCTCTGCAGCGCCTGTCGGGTCTGCTGGTCGCCCGGCTGCGGCCGGCCGGCCTGCAGGTTCTCCAGCATGTTCTGCAATTCGGAGAGCATCTGGCGGGCGGCGTCGCGGGCGCCGGTGCGCGCCAGGTTCTCGATCTGGTCGAGCATGCGCTGGAGGTCCTGCGAACGCAGTGTCTGGACGTTGGCATTGGGTGGCAGGGTGTTGGCCTGCGGGTTCTGGCGCGCCTGATCGGCGAGCGCCTGCAGGAACTGGTTCATCGCCTGCCGCAGCTGCTCGGTGAGCTTCTGGATCTCCTGGTCCGAGGCGCCGCTCTCCAGCGCCTTCTGCAGCGCCTGCTGGGCGTCGCGCAGCGACTGGGCGGCAATCGACAGGTTGCCGTCCTCGATGCCGAGCGCGATCTGCCACAGATAATCGACCACCCCGCGCAGTTCGTCGTCGCCGTGGGCGTGGACGAGGCGGAAATAGGCGGACCGCAAAGCCAGATAGTTGCCCATGCCGTCGATCTTGTCCGGCGCCACCGTGAGGGCATCGAGCGCATCGGCGACACGGGGCGCGGCGTTGGCGTCGAGCGCCAGGCGGGCGCGCTGCTCGACCACCGCACGGGCGAGCGGGTTGGAGAATTGACGGACGGGCAGGGTGAATTCGACCGGGGCGCTTCTGCCCTCCTGCCTGGCCTCGTCGGTGGCGACCAGCGTCAGCGTCACTTTGGCGCCGGCCCAGGGATGAGCGGTCAGGTCGCGGATGGTGTGGCCGGTGCCGTCACGCACCCGCATCTGGGGCAGCGACAGGGGTAGCACCGGCGCCTTGTAGAGCGGCCGCGCATCGCCGGTGGCGGGATCGGAAAGTGGCGCGATCTCGCCGCGGGCGGCGACAACGCCGTAATCGTCGTGAAGCGAATAATCCAGCACCAGCGCACCGCTTGGCTCGGCGCGCGGCTTGCCAGCGAGCGCGATCTGCGGCGGGTTGTCGGGCTCCACCGTGAATTTCCAGCCGGTGATCTGGTGGCCGGACTTCTCGACGGACACGCTGGCGGCACGCGCGAGGGTGACCTGATGCTCCAGCGGCGCGTCGGCATCATTGGCCACCGCCTCGCGCGGCGCGGTGGGGGCGACCGGCGTCGTCTTGCCGCCGTCGGACGCCATCACGGCGAGGTCGCGGGTGCCGCCGGTGCGCACCGTGACGACGCTGCCGACGGGCACGGAATATCTGGTGCCCGGCGGCTTGGCGGCCTCGCCGGTGAGGAAGATCGGTGGACGGCCGGTATAGGCCGGCGGCGTCACCCAGGCGTCGATGCGGGCGATGGCCGCCGCCGTGCTCTCGCCGCCCTGGAAGGCTTCGCCGAGACGGGCGAGGCGTTCCGGGCCGGCCATGACGAAGCCGACGATGAAGAGGAGCGCCACCAGGAAACGCAGCGCGTAGGGGTCGTGGGCCGCCAGGCGTGGCGCCGGCAGGCCGGCGCGCAGGGCGGCGAGCGAGGCCAGCATGCGCCGGCGATGGGCCTCCCACAGCGCCTGTCCGGTCGGGTCGTCGGGGCGCGAGGCGAGGCGGTCGGTGAAGGCGGTGGCCGGCCGGTGGAGCGCTCCGGTCGCCCGTTCGACACGGGCGAAGGCGGCGCTCCGCGAGGGCCAGGCAAAGCGCAGCGTCCGCCAGGCAAAGCCGGCGATGGCCACCACGAACAAGGCAAGGATGGCGAGGCGCACCGGCGCTGCCGTGATGCGCCACAGGCCGAACCAGGAGAGCGCCGCAAACAGCGCGGCCAGCACCAGGAACGGCGCGATCAGCGGCCACAGCTGTTCCCACGCCAGCGCGGCGCGGGCACGCCGCACCGTGCGTGCGATGCGCGTCTCGACCGTCTTCTCCAAATCGTCGCCGCCGGGCCGCCGGTTCGCTGCCGAATCGGTCATGCGCCTCCGTATGGAGCCTTTCCAGCCGGGAAAGGCTCTTGTGCCCCCCACGTCGCGAAAAGCGTAGCACAAACTGTGCCTAAAGCGAGGCGGCGGGGTATCCGCCGGTCTTCACGAGTTTGGGATTGGCGGGGCGGCTTGTCACCCCAGCCAGGGCGCGATGCGGTCCATGCCGATCAGGTCGTCGTAGGTCTGGCGCGGACGGACGACCGCCCATTCCGTACCGTTGACCAGCACTTCGGCTGCCAGCGGGTGGGTGTTGTAGGTCGAGCTCTGGACGGCGCCATAAGCGCCCGCGGTCATGATCGCCACCAGATCGCCGGCCGCAACCGGCGGCAGGCGGCGGTCGAGCGCCAGATAGTCGCCGGTTTCGCAGATGCCGCCGACCACGTCGGCGGTGATCGGCCGGGCGTCGGTACGGGGCTGCGTCACCGGCCTGATGTCGTGATGAGCGTCGTAGAGCGTCGGGCGGATCAGGTCGTTCATGCCGGCGTCGAGGATGACGAAGGTCTTGGTGGCGCCCTGTTTCACGTAGACGACTTCGGCGACAAGGATGCCGGCGTTGCCGACGAACATGCGGCCGGGCTCGATGAGAATGCGGGCGCCGAGGTTGCCGAGGCGGCGACGGACGATTTCGCCATAAGCGGCGGGGTCCAGCGGCGGCGGGTCGTCGAGCCGATAGGGGATGCCGAGGCCGCCGCCCGCGTCGACGTGGTCGATGGCGTGGCCGGCGGCGCGCAGATCGATGACGAGTTCGGCGAGCCGGCCATAGGCCTCGTCGTAGGGGGCCAGGTCGGTGATCTGGCTGCCGATGTGGACGTCGACGCCGCTGACGTGGATGCCGGGCAGGGCCGCCGCGCGGGCGTAGACCTCGCGGGCGCGGCCGTAGGGAATACCGAACTTGCTTCCGGCGAGGCCCGTGGTGATCTTGGCGTGGGTGCGGGCGTCGACGTCAGGATTGATGCGCATCGCGATGCTGGCGGTCGCGCCCTTCGACGTGGCGATCGCCGAGATGCGCTCCAGCTCCGGCTCCGATTCGACATTGAAGCAGAGGATGCCGGTGTCGATGGCGAAGGCGATCTCGCGGGCGGTCTTGGCGACACCGGCGAACACGATGGTCTCGGGCTTTGCGCCTGCGGCCAGCGCCCGGCGCAGCTCGCCCTCGGAGACCACGTCGAGCCCGACGCCTTCCTGGACGAAGGTGCGGATCACCGACTGGTTGGAGTTGGCCTTCATGGCATAGCAGATGAGCGTGTCGAGGCCGGTGAAGGCCTCGCGGAAGACGCGAATGTGGCGCTTCAGCGTCGCTGTCGCATAGCAATAGAATGGTGTTCCCACCTCGGCGGCGATCGCCGGCAGGGGAACCTCCTCGGCGTGGAGCACGCCGGCACGGTAGTCGAAGTGATTCATGGAAAAGTCCCGTCAGAAACCTAGAGAAGCCAGTCGAGGAAGAACGGCTTGTGAGGTTTCTCCGGCGCCGGGGCGCAGGTCGTGCAGGTCGTCTTGGTCGTCACCGCTGCACCCGGCGGCGGGTCGAGCGCCGCCTTGCGGCCGCAACCGGCCAGCCCGAAGGCCAGCACGATCATGCCGGCAACGAGCACGCGGGAAAAGATTCTGCGGTCGGCAGGCGCCACGGCCACCCCCAGCTTGACGTACAGCTCCTGGCCGCTTCAGCGACCCGGAACACGCGCATCATAGTCATTCCGGCGGTTTTGGCCACCGTCAAGTTTGCCGCAAAGGGGCCTATTTGCCCGATTCCTTTGCCAGCCGCTTGAGCCAGCGGCGGGCCTCGCGGCGCACGTTTTCCGGTGCCGTGCCGCCAAGGCTGCGGCGGCTCTTCACCGAGCGGCGCACCGAGAGCACCGAATAGACGTCGTCGGTGATGCGCGGCTCGATCGCCTGGAGGGCGTCGAGCGGCAGCCGGTCGAGCGCGACGCCACGGCTCTCCGCCGCGGCGACGATGCGCCCGGTCAGGTGGTGTGCCTCGCGAAAGGGCAGGCCAAGGGTCAGCACCAGCCAGTCGGCCAGGTCGGTGGCGGTGGAGAAGCCGGCGCCGGCCGCCTTGCGCAGGACCGCGACATCCGGCTCCATGTCGGCGACCATGCCGGTCATGGCGGCGATCGACAGCTCGAGGGAATCGAAGGCGTCGAAGAGGGGCTCCTTGTCCTCCTGCATGTCCTTGGCATAGGCCAGCGGCAGGCCCTTGAGCACGACATGCAAGCCGGTCAGCGCACCGACGATGCGCCCGGCTTTGGCGCGCACCAGCTCGGCGGCGTCGGGATTGCGCTTCTGCGGCATGATCGAGGAACCGGTGGTGAACCTGTCCGACAGCTTGACGAAGCGGAAGCCGGCCGACGACCAGATGACGATCTCCTCGGCGAAGCGCGACAGATGGACGGCGCAAAGGCTGGCGGCGGCGAGCGCCTCGACGGCGAAATCACGGTCGGAGACGGCGTCGAGCGAATTGGCCGCCGGCCGGTCGAAGCCGAGCGCGTCGGCGGTCATGGCGCGGTCGATCGGAAAAGACGTGCCGGCGAGTGCCGCGGCGCCGAGAGGTGACTCGTTCAGCCGCGCGCGCGCGTCGGCGAAGCGGCCGCGGTCGCGCCCCAACATCTCGACATAGGCCATCAGGTGGTGGCCGAAGGTCACCGGCTGCGCCGACTGCAGATGGGTGAAGCCGGGCATGACGGTGGCGGCGTGGGTGAGCGCCTTCTCGGCCAGCGCCTGCTGCAGGGCGGCGAGCGCGGCGTCGGTCAAGTCGATGGCGTCGCGCACCCACAGCTTGAGGTCGGTGGCGACCTGGTCGTTGCGCGAGCGGGCGGTATGCAGGCGTCCGGCGACCGGGCCGATCAGCTCGGTGAGGCGCGCCTCGATATTGAGGTGGATGTCCTCCAGCGCCCGGGAAAAGGCAAATTCGCCTGCTTCGATTTCTCGCAGGATCGTGTCTAGACCGGCCACAATCTTTTCGGCATCGTCCGCCGCGATGATGCCCTGACGGGCAAGCATGCGGGCATGGGCCTCGGAGCCCCGGATGTCCTGGCGGAAGAGCCGGCGGTCGAAATCGATCGAGGCGTTGATCTCTTCCATGACGGCATCGGGGCCTTCGGCGAAACGGCCGCCCCACATGCGGTTCTTCATGATCGGACTCCGGGAATCCCTAAAGACGAATGACGGACGGACGAACGGGAAGACGGCGTGTTGCCGGGATGCTGGGCGTTGCCGCCGTCGCTGGCATACTGGCCGGCGCGATCGCGGTATATGTCAAGGTGTCGGCCGATGGCAACGGCGCGGCGAGCGTGGCCAGCGTCGATTGCGCCGACGCCATGAAGGCGGCCGCCCGGGTGGCGCCGCTGGCGACCGGCCAGGTGGCGGCCTTCCGCCCCACCGACAAGCCGGATCTGGTGCGCGACCTCACCTTCCAGGCTGCCGACGGCAGCCAGACCAGCCTCAAGGCCTTCGCCGGCAAGACGCTGCTGGTCAACCTGTGGGCGACCTGGTGCGTGCCGTGCCGGGCCGAAATGCCGGCGCTCGACCGGCTCGAAGGGGCGCTCGGCGGTGACGCCTTCTCGGTGGTCGCGGTCAATGTCGACGTGCGCGATCCCGAGCGTGCCCATGCCTTCCTCAAGGAGATCGGCGTTTCGAAGCTGGCCTTCTATGCCGATCCCTCATTCGCCATCTTCAACGAGTTGAAGAAGCGCGGGCTGGCGCTGGGCCTGCCGACGACCATCCTGGTCGACGGCAAGGGCTGCCGTATCGGCGGCATCGAAGGCCCGGCCGAATGGGATTCGCAGGACGCCAAGGCGCTGATCAAGGCGGCGATGGCGCCCGGCTGAGGAGCCGGAGGGCTTCAGGCGACCTGCCGTTCGACAAACGCCGCGGCGGCGGGTTCGACCGCTTTGGTGCGTGTCTCGTGGCCGGAAACCTCGACCCGGTTGCGGCCGTTGTATTTGGCGCGATAGAGGGCATCGTCGGCGGCCTTGAGCAGGGAATCGACGGTCGAACTGGTCTCCGCGCGGGCAACGCCGGCGGACAGCGTTGCGGTGAAGTCGCCGATGCCGGCGCAGGCGGAGGTGAAGGCGACGCGCGTGCGCTCGGCCACCAGATAGGCGGCCTCCATGCTGGCGCCGGGCAGCATGACGGCGAACTCCTCGCCGCCGACACGACCGATCAGGTCGCTGGCGCGAAGCATGCCGCGCGACGTCTGGCCGAACACGCGCAGCACTTCGTCACCCGGTCCGTGGCCGTAGGTGTCGTTGATCGCCTTGAAGGAATCGAGGTCGAAGAGGATGACGCTGACCGACATGCCGGTGTCGCGGCGGGTCTCCAGAACCCGCGTGGCGTCCTCGTAGAAGGCGCGACGATTGGACAGCCCGGTGAGCGAATCGGTGTTGGCCTCGATCTTGTGCAGAAGCTCCTGCTTCTCGCGCGCCATCGCCACGGTGAAGATCGAGGTGCCGACGATGAAGGTGAGCGTCTCGAAGTGAACGAAGCTGAGCCAGGCAATCAGAGCCGTGCTGTCGATCGGCGTCATGGCGCCGAAGGCGGCGGCGGCGGCACCGCCGGCGGCGAAGATCCCGTGCAGGGTCAGCAACACGATCAGCGGTCCTCGGGCGGTCAGCCGATCGCTGCGGCCGTGCCAGAACTCGGCGGCGGCGGCAAACAGAAACGTCGCTGCGATGGCCAGGTTGAGAGAAACGTAAACCTCCGCAGTCTCGCGCACGGCGGGAATCGTATAGGCGACCAGCCAGATGCCGGCGCCGCTGCCGACGACGCCGAGGTCGACCCGGTGCCCGTTGCAGGCGCGTGCCGAGGCCCAGATCAGCGCCGGAGAGAGATTGAGCAGGGTAATCGCTATCAGAACGGACGGCAGCCCAGGAGATACGTCTGCCGAGGCGATCAGCGGGATCGCCGCGGCCAGCGTCAGGTTGCCGCCGGCCCACCACAGCATTCCCTCGGAATCCTTGGTCTGCATCGCCGCGAAGACGAGGAAAATGCCGCTGACCGCCGACACGAAGCTCCCCGCCACCATCAATGTCGGCAAATCCATATGCATCGCAAAACCCTCACTGAAGCGGATGCGATGGCAACAAGCCCAGCCCACGCACATCCCCGATCCGCCGGCGACCATAGCGAAAGCGCGCTGACGTCCGGTTAGTCCGCAGGATAGAATTGGGGGATTGGCAGGAACCGATTGTTAACGGCGCTGCGCCGCCGTCAGGCAATGCGGATGACGGCATTGTCGCCGTCCGCCGGGCGCTGCCGATCGGCCTGTTCGACCCGGTTTCGCCCGAGTTCCTTCGCCCGGTACATGGCGCGGTCGGCGGCGTCGAAGACGTCTTCAAAGCGCATGTCGGGGCCGGTTTCGGAGATCCCGGCACTGACCGTTGCGTTGAGCGGCCGGCCGTCCAGGAAGCGATGCGCCTCGGCAAAGGCGTGACGCACGCGCTCGGCGATTACCTGGGCCGTCTCGAGCGTGGCGCCGGGAAGCACGACGGTGAACTCCTCGCCGCCGTAGCGGCCGAAGAGGTCGGTGGGGCGCAGCAGGCCGCGCACCGTGTCGGCGAAGGCGCGCAGGATGTCGTCGCCGGTGCGATGGCCGTGCATGTCGTTGATCTGCTTGAAATGATCGAGATCGAACACGATCAGCGAGAACGGCGCGCCGTCCTTGCGGCAGCGGTCGAAGATGCGCCGGGCGCTGTCCACCAGGGCGCCGTGGTTGGCGATGCCGGTGAGCGAATCCCTGCGGGCGGCGCGCATGTATTCCTGCGTCTCGCGCTCCTTGCAGAGCAGCGCCATGAGGATGGCCGAGGCCATGGCGTAGACAATGCCCTCGAAGAAGATCGCGCCGAACCAGCTGTCGAGCGGGGCAACGCCGTCGAGCGCGAAGCCGGCGGTAAGGATGTCGTAGACGCCGCCCAGGAAGACCAGCGCGTGGATCATCAGGATGGCGATCAGCGGCCAGCGCGCCGGAATGCGCTCGGCGCGGCCGCGCCACAGCTCGAAAGCGGCGGCGCTGAGCCAGACGACCCAGCCCGTGAAGCTGACCAGCAGCCCCATCGGCATCACCGAAGCGGCCAGGTCGACGGTCATCCACGTGATCACGACAAGCAGCGTCGACAGGCCTGGCGGTCGCTGCGTGTTGAATTTGCGCACGCCGATCCAGATCAGCGGCACCGCCACGTCGCTGATCATCCCGCCGGCCACGATCAGGGGCACGTTCTGGTCGGGCAGACCCACCGCCAGCAAAGCGATGCCGGCGGCATAGGCGATGTTTGCCACGAACCACCACAGAAGCGCCGTCGCCTGGCGCATCTGTACCCAGACGCCGAACAGCAACAGGCCGGCCAGCGCTGCGGTGATGCTGCCGGCCATCATCAGCGTGATCGTGTCGAAGGTCATTTCGGCGCGTGAATCCATCAAATGACGCGCACAACGGCCCCCGGATCACGCTTGCGCCATCGCCCGCCACTATTGCGGGCAAGCTTTACGAAGGTCTGAATTGCCCTGTCGAAAATACGGGGTATCGCCGTTACGGCCCGTTAACCTTCGGCTGCCCGTCAGCGCGTCGGAACCGGCGTCTCGCCACGATAATCGTAGAATCCGCGGTGGGTCTTGCGGCCGAGCCAGCCGGCTTCGACATATTTCACCAGCAGCGGGCAGGGCCGGTATTTCGAGTCCGCCAGGCCCTCATGCAGCACCTGCATGATCGACAGGCAGGTGTCGAGGCCGATGAAATCGGCAAGCTGCAGCGGCCCCATTGGGTGATGGGCGCCCAGCCGCATGGCGGTGTCGATCGCCGCGACCGTGCCGACCCCCTCGTGCAGCGTGTAGATCGCCTCGTTGATCATCGGCAGCAGGATGCGGTTGACGATGAAGGCGGGAAAATCCTCCGATAGGACGGATGTCTTGCCGAGCTGCTTCACGAAGGCTTGCGTGGCGTCAAAGGTCTCGTCGGCGGTGGCGATGCCGCGGATCAGTTCGACCAGCTCCATCACCGGAACCGGATTCATGAAGTGGACGCCGATGAAATGTTCCGGCCGATCGGTCGCCGCCGCCAGGCGGGTGATCGAGATCGACGACGTGTTGGTGGCCAGCAGCGCATCCGGTTTCAGCGTGCTGCGCAGCCGGTCGAATATCTCGCTCTTCACCGCCTCGTTCTCGGTGGCCGCCTCGATCACCAGGTCGCAGTCGGCGAGGCCCTCGTATTCCTCGGCCGGGGCGATCCGCTTCAGCGCCGCCTGGCGGTCGGTCTCGGTGATCTTCTCGGAGGCCACCTGGCGGGCCATGTTGCCGTTGATGGTGGCAAGGCCGGACTTGACGCGATCGGCTGACAGGTCGTTGAGCACCACCTTGTAGCCGGCCAGCGCGCAGACATGGGCAATGCCGCAGCCCATCTGTCCGGCGCCGATGATGCCGATCTTCTTGAGCGTGATGGTCATGGTCGAAGCACCTCGAAACTCAGCGGCTGAACCATCATCCTATCACAGCGCCTTGGCGAGTTCGGGCAGGATCTCGAAGACGTCGCCGACCAGTCCGTAATCGGCGACGGCGAAGATGGGCGCTTCCGGGTCCTTGTTGATGGCCACGATCACGCGCGAGTCCTTCATGCCGGCGAGGTGCTGGATGGCACCGGAGATGCCGCAGGCGATGTAGAGATCGGGCGCGACCACCTTGCCGGTCTGGCCGACCTGCAGGTCGTTGGAGATGAAGCCGGCATCGACGGCGGCGCGCGAGGCGCCGATGGCCGCGCCGAGCTTGTCGGCGAGCGGCTCGAGCATCTCGCGGAATTTCTCGGCCGACTGGAAGGCGCGGCCGCCAGCGACGACGATGCGGGCGGCGGAAAGCTCCGGGCGCGCCGATTTGGTCAGCTCGGCGCCGACGAAGGTTGAGGCCGACTGCGCATTCGGCACCGGCATGTCCTCGGTCGGCGCCGCATCGCCGTCTTCGACGGGTGCCGGCGGGAAGGCCGAGGCCCGCACGGTGATCACCTTCTTCGCATCGGCCGTCTTCACCGTCTCGACGGCGTTGCCGGCATAGATCGGCCGCTCGAAGGTATCGGGCGCGACGACCTTGGTGATGTCGGAGATCTGCATCACGTCGAGCAGGGCGGCGACGCGGGGCATGATGTTCTTGCCGAAGGCGCTGGCCGGCGCGACGATCGCGTCATAGCGCGGCGCCAGGTGCACGATCAGTTCGGCCATCGGCTCGGCCAGCCGGTCGCGCAGCGGCTTGCTGTCGGCGACCAGTGCGAGACGGACGCCCTTGAGACGGCCGACGGCTTCCGCCGCCTGGCGGGCGCCGGGCCCGGCAAAGAGAATCTCCACGTCGGAGCAGAATTCGAGGGCGGCGCTCAGCGTGCGCAGGGTCGTCTCGCTGACGACACCGTCCTGATGTTCGCCAATCAGCAGCGCGAAGTCGCTCACAGCACACCCGCCTCGTTCTTGAGTTTGTCGATGAGTTCGGCGACGTCGGCGACCCGCTTGCCGGCCCGCCGCGCCGGCGGCTCGGCGACGCTGACCACTGTCAGGCGCGGCGCGAGGTCGATGCCGAGCTCGGCCGCGCTCACCTCGGCGATCGGCTTCTTCTTGGCCTTCATGATGTTGGGGAGCGAGGCGTAGCGCGGCTCGTTCAGCCTGAGGTCGACGGTGACCACCGCCGGCAGGCTGAGCGACAGCGTCTCCAGCCCGCCGTCGACCTCGCGGGTGACGGTGGCGCGCTCGCCGTCGAGCGCAACCTTGGAGACGAAGGTGCCCTGCGGCCAGCCGGCGAGCGCCGCCAGCATCTGGCCGGTCTGGCTGGCGTCGTCGTCGATCGCCTGCTTGCCGAGGATCACCAGGCCGGGGGACTCCCGAGATGCGATCGCCTTTAACGCCTTGGCGACGCCCAGCGGTTCGACCCGCTCGTCGGTCTTCACCAGGATGCCGCGGTCGGCGCCCATGGCGAGCCCGGAACGGATCGTCTCGGCGGCGGCCGCCGGGCCGATGGAGACCACCACGACCTCCTCAGCCGCGCCGGCTTCCTTCAGGCGCAGCGCTTCCTCCAGCGCGACCTCGTCGAAGGGATTCATCGCCATCTTGACGCCGGAAAGCTCGATGCCGCCGCCGTCCGGCTTGACCCGCACCTTGACGTTGGCGTCGACGACGCGCTTCACCGCGACCAGGATCTTCATGATCAGGGGCCTTTTGGTTGCTCAGTGGGGCGCGACCCTATTGAGCGCGCGGCCGCATCGTCAACCGGCTGGCGGTCGAAGAGCGGCGTGTCCTTGCGCCGCATGACGAGCACCAGAACAGCGCCGCAGGCCAGGCCGCCGAGATGCGTCCACCAGGCGACGTTGCTCTGGTGGCTGTCCATGAAGAGGACGGCGATGACCTGGAAGACGATCCAGAAGCTCAGCACGTAGACGGCGCTCAATCTGAGCGGAATGCGGCCGAAGGCGAGCACCCACATCTTGGCCCTGGGATGGAGGATCAGATAGGCGCTGATCGTGCCGGCAATGGCGCCGGATGCGCCAATCACCGGCCCGGTCATCGCCGGATCGGAGAGGACGTAAGCGTATCCCGCGGCGGCCGCGCACAGCAGATAGAAGACGAGAAAGCGGACATGGCCGAGCGCATCCTCGACATTGTCGGCGAGCACCCACAGGAAGATCATGTTGCCGGCCAGATGCCAGAAATCGGCGTGCAGGAACGCGTAGGTGATGAGCGTCGCCACGTCGGGCAGCGCCGAGCGCGATATGTCGGCGCCGCTGAAGACAGCCGGAAACAGCCCGAAAGTGACCACCGAGGCGTCGCTGGCCTCGCCGGCCGTGCCCGACTCGACGACGAAATAGACCACGATGTTGATGACGATCAGGCCCCACGCCACCCACGGCCGCCTGATGTGCCTGAGCGGATTGGTGTCGTAGATCGGTATGAAGGCCATGGTCTCTGACCGTCAGCGGTTCTCGCCGGGAACCCACAGAACGTCGCCGGCGCCGTTGTCGTTGGCCAGACGGGCGGCGACGAAGAAGAGATCGGACAGGCGGTTGACATAGCGCGTCGCCTCACCGTTGACCGGCTCGCGGGCGGCGAGCGCCACGATCAGCCGTTCGGCGCGGCGGGCCACGGTGCGGCAGAGGTGGAGGCTAGCGGCGGCCGGCGTGCCGCCGGGGAGCACGAAGGAGGTCAACGGGGCGAGGCCGGCGTTGAGCGCGTCGATTTCCTGCTCCAGCCGTTCGACCTGGGCGACGACGATGCGCAGCCGCTCGCGGCCGGGCTTTTCCGGCGTGGCAAGGTCGGCGCCGAGATCGAAGAGATCGTTCTGGATGCGGCCGAGCACGACGTCGAGGCCGTCGGGCAGGGTGGCGGTCGCCAGGCGTGCCAGTCCGACATGGGCGTTGAGCTCGTCGATCGTGCCGATCGCCTCGAAGCGCAGGTCGGATTTCGGCCGACGCTCGCCGGTGGCAAGCGCCGTGGTGCCGTCGTCGCCGGTGCGTGTGTAGATGCGGTTGAGCACGACCATCGCGGTCACCGCGAGGCGAGGTAGAGCGCCCCCATCATGATGATGATGGCAGCGAACTGGAGGATGATCCGCCAGCGCATGATGAGCTGCGAGGTCTTGGGCGAGCCACCACGGGCCATGTTGAAAAGCCCGAGAAACAGCACCAGCGCGACGATGACGATGGCAATCGGGGCGAGATAGGGAAGGAAGCTTGTCATACTCTGTCCACGTTCTGGCACGACGCCAAGGTTTCGAACCCATATAGGCACGATCTCCACAGTGCGGCTACCGGCACGCCACCGCGGCGGCGGTCGGGATCGCACTGGCGCATACCCCAAATGGGGTACGACCGGGGCGCTAACGCCATGTTACGCTGCGCCGGGGCGATGCACTTGGCACAACGTGCGCAACGGGAGTTGGGCAATTGACCAGACGTGTATTGGGCCTCCTGGCCGTCTTGTTGCTTGGAACGTGTTCGGCCGCAGCGGCCGCGAACCAATCCACCTTCTACAACAAGAAGCTGTTCAAGGACCCCGTCAGCGTGGGGCATGTCGATATCAGCAAGCTGGTGCCCGACTGCCCGCCGTCGACATGCAGCGACGACGTGTGGATCCAGGCGGTCGCCGATTTCACCGGCGACGGGCTGCCGGACATCCTTCTGACCAGCGACGTGCTGAGCCCGAAAGGCGAGGAACTTGACCGGGCCGGGCCGATCATCCTGATGAAGAACGACGGCCACGGCCATTTCGTGCGCATCGATTTCGGCGGCGGCAAGCCCTACCTCCTGGCCAAGCATCCGCGCGCTGCGGCGGTCGCCGATTTCAACGGCGACGGCAAGCTCGACGTCATGATCGTCTCCAACGGCTATGACAGGCACCCCTTCCCAGGAGAGACGGTGCGTCTGCTGCTGCAGGAAAACGGCACGCTCGTCGACGCCTCGGCCAACACGCCACAGATCGTGGCAGCACGCCACGGCATCGCGGCCGGTCCTTTCTCCGGTTCCGGCCACACCGACGCCTTCATCATCACCCAGGACGGGATGCATCACGTCGACCCCTATTTCCTGGTCAATGACGGCACGGGCCACTTCACCAAGTCGAGCCTGCCTGACCGCTTCCCGCCCGATTCGCTGAAGCTTTGGGAACCGACGCGCGATTATCCGTTCTACCGTACGGCGCGCGTTGCCGATGTCGATGGCGATGGGCACCCCGATATTCTCCTCGGAACGTCCGCCGCATATCCGCCCTTCAAGAAATACCGCCTCAGCAATTCGCGCATCCTGTTCAACGACGGCACCGATCATTGGGACGACAAGCACGTCTTTGAATTTCCGTCCGGCCCCTGGGGCAACCAGACGAACACGGACGATTTCGCGGTGGCCGACGTCAATGGCGACGGTCTGCCCGATGTCCTGATGACGACCGACAGGGAGACGCCCGGCCCGTCGAAGGGGGCGCGCCTGCGGCTGTTCCTTAACCAGGGCAACCGGTCATTCAAGGAGGCGAAGGACGCCTTCCCGTGGAACCAGGGCAAATGGGACAATGAGGCCAACCTCCTGCCCATCCACGTGTTCCTCAGGGACATCAACGGCGACGGTTTCCCCGACGTCATCGTCTCGGACATATCGCCGATCCGTAAGGACAAGCCGACTCCCTATTTCCTCGCCTTAAACGACGGGCACGGCCATTTCACCCCGCTCGATCCGGCCACGATGGGCCCCCCCTTTAAAGGCAGCCACCTGTGGCCCGCCGACGTGACGGGCAAGGGCCGGACCGATCTGGTCGGCATGAGCGTGTTCGGCGAGGCGGTCGGCAAGTCCTACCAGGTGAAGGGCTTCGACATCGTCACTTACGAAAACATCCCCAATGGCGGCGTCAGAATCCCGACGACGAGCACGACGGAAGAGAATTCCGGCTCTCACGGCAACTGGGTCAACAGCCACTTAATCACCGCCATCAAGGGCGCCAAGAAAGGGCAGGATGAGGTCGATATCAACTTCAACGGAGATTTCGGCTACGACGACTTCGCGGACCTCAAGATCGTCTTCAATCCGCCGCTGGGGACCAAATTCCCGGTAGCGCTTGGCGGTTGCGCCGGACCGGGTCCGGTGCAGTACGACGACAAGCAGTATCGGGCTGTCATCGGGTTCCGCAAGGATGGCAAGGATTGGGTCGCCAAGGATGCGACTTGCGTCGCCAAGAACTCCCCGCCACTCGATGCCTTCATGATGAAATACGTGACCACGTCGTTCCGTGAAATCGCGTCTGACATGGTCGCGACCGGTAATATCAGTACGGTCAAAAGTACCGCCTTCCAGGACTGGCTGAAGAAGGTGGCGGCGGGCGACATCGTCTTGCGCTGATCTCCGGCGGCGCTGCCGCGGCCGGCGCGTCGGGG
>CAVXLJ010000002.1:0-46559 GCA_963762605.1 uncultured Alphaproteobacteria bacterium
CTCCTGCGCGGGCTGGGCGGGACGCCGTCGGACGATGCCAAGAAGATGACCGAGGGCATCGTCAGTTCGCTGTAGGCAGGATCCTGGGTGCGGGGCGCCTCCGATCCCGCGGCCCTGGATCACCTGAGGGGCCCGGTCCCCGCGCCGCGGGGATGGGCCTGGCATTTTTCGACGAGGCTGAAAGCGCGATTTTCCGGGGTTTCCCGGCCGGTTGTGGCGATATAGCCACAGACTGAACCTAAAAGCGGGGGTCTAGGGTCTTTGCGAAGTCATACCGGGGGCATCCGAATCATGAAGCATACGATCGCGGGTTTCGTCGCCGTCGCTGCGCTGGCGGTGGCGCCGGCCCATGCGGCCGAAGGGCTGTGGGCCGCAAGCCCGGCGGCCCAGTGGGCTCGGGGCTCGATTTCGGTGGCCAGGCCGGCTACGGAATGGTGGACAGCGCCAACAGACGGCAACCTGGGTCTCAAGCCGGCCTCATACGGAGCCATGGCGCGGTTGGCGGACTGTTCTTCGGCTACAATCACTTTCTGAGCGGCAATCTTCTGGCCGGCGTCGAGGTCTAAGGGAACCTGTCCGATCTCTACGGCTGGCTGTCATCGGGCAATCCGAACACGGGTGATTATTACCAGCACGACTGGTCGGCTGCCGCCCGGATGCGGCTTGGATTTCTGCCGGCGGAGAACCTGCTTCTTTACATGAGCGCGGCGTCGGTCATTTCAACTATGGCGCCAGCAACAGCTTCGCGATCCAGCAACACTGGGACAACTCCAATCAAACGCTTGTCGGACTTCAGCTCGGTCTTGGCGCCGAGACCTACGTCTATCCCAATGTCAGTGTCCGCGGCGAGGCGGTGTACACGCACTTCGCGAACATGGCCTCTAACCGGGCGCCCCCTTCCACGATCCAGCCGGACACGCTGATGGTGCGCGCCGGCATCGCCTATCATCCCGGCTGGCTCGGTCAGCCGCAGCCGGCGATGGTGGCAGTCGCGCCGATGGGGTCGTGGAACGGGTTCTATGCCGGCGGGCAAGTCGGGTTGACGTTTGAGAATTCTGTCAACACCAATCTCAGTTACACACCCCAAGTCCAGGCCATTTCCGGACATGCGCCAAGCATCGGGGGCCATGTCGGTGTGAACCATGAGTTCGGCATGTGGGTGGCCGGGCTGGAGGCCGACGGCGCCCTACAGTCGGAATCCGGCTCCACCGGGCAGTTCCACGAAAGAAGCAATGAAGAATTGGTCGGCGTCGGGTGCGCGCCCGTTCTTGGTCCGCGCGTTATGCACAACGTGCTCCTCGACGGCACGGTCGGCTTGGCTGCCGCGGCGTTCGACTACGGGAAGAGCTATGGCATCACCGGTGCCAAGTTCACCGGCTATGGCCTGCAGCTTGGCGGCGGCGTTGAGGCTTTCCTGACGCACAATGTCAGCGCCCGGATCGAGGGGCTCTACACCGACTATGGGTCACATACCATCGACCCCACCGGAAGTCCTTGGGGGGTCACCCCGCGCACGCTCGAGGCGCGCGTCGGCCTGACCTACCACTTTAAACTAAGGCATTTCCCGGTCGGCCCGGTGTGATCGCCGATTCTCAATCACGCTACGTGAAGGAGGGCTCCGCATAGCGAGCGTCCCGGCTCAGTCCTTGCCGGCGCGCCGCTCAGCCGGCGCTGACGGCGAGCCCGGCGCTGGCACTGCCCGACGTGCGGCGCATGCCCTCGCGTGCCGGCCCATAGTTGGGATTGAGGGCACTGGCATGGGCGAAGGCGTCGAAAGCCTTCTTGCGTTCGCCGAGCTGCTCGAGGGCAAGGCCTTCGTTGGTCCACCCCTCGTAGGAAGTCCCGCTCGCGCTTGACGACCTCGTTGAAGTCGTCGAGGGCGGCGCGATAGTCGTTGGTCGCCAGATAGGAGAGGCCGCGCGCGTTATAGGGTTCGATCGCCGACGGAGCGATCGAGATGGCCTTGGAGAAATCGGCGATGGCCGCCATGCGCCGGCCCAGCGCCTGCTCGACCAGGCCGCGATTGTGGAAGGCGCGCGGGTCGGTGGCGTCGAGCTTGATGGCGGTGTTGAAGTCGGCAAGCGCGAGATCGGTCTGCTTGCGCTGCCGATACATGTCGCCGCGGCCGACATAGGCCGGGGCGTAGTTCGGCGCGATGGCGATGGCCTTGTTGTAGTCGTTGAAGGCGAGGTCGTCGCGGCCCTGCCGGCGCTCGACCAAGGCGCGGTTGGCATAGGCCTGATAGAATGACGGGTTGAGCTTGATGGCGGTGTCGAAATCGGCGATCGCCGACTTCAGGTCGCCGGCCTTGCCATAAGCGGTGCCGCGCACATTGTAGGCGCCGGGATCGTTGGGGTTCTGCTTCACCACCTGCGTCAGGGACGCGATGTTCACCTGCGAGCCGGCCGAGGCGTTGATGGTGGCGGGTCCGAAGGCGCCGCGACTCGATTGACAGCCGGCCAGCGCCAACCCGCCCATCACAACAATGCAGGTCGCCACCAATGTATGGCGGATTTCGATCGGCCCGTAGAGAGATCGTCCGGTCGGGATCAACGCTTGCACTTCAGCCCCCGGCCCTGCGCCCACTGTTCCGCATCTGCCCGGCCCACCTGGATCGGCGGGCAAGGCCTCTTGGCAATCAGCAAACCGCCGAAAGGCGGCGAATCAAGGGCGCGCGGCGAAGCGCGTCGGCTTGGGAGCCGCAATCAGCCCTTCGCGCTGGGCGCGCTTGCGGGCGAGCTTGCGTGCGCGGCGAACGGCCTCGGCCTTCTCGCGCGCCCGCCGCTCGGACGGCTTCTCGTAATAATTGCGCAGCTTCATCTCGCGGAAGAGCCCCTCGCGCTGCATCTTCTTCTTGAGGGCCTTCAGCGCCTGGTCGACATTGTTGTCGCGAACGAGTACCTGCAAGCGAAACGTCCTTGGATAATGTCGCTGATCGAATGCCGGAGCAGCAAGTACAGCAGCCTTCGGCCGGTGCCGCATACTCCAGATTGGGCGCTCCTTTACCAGAGAGGGCGCCGGCAGTCAAAACCAACCATGCGTTCGGCGGCGGATTTGTTCAGGTTTTGGTGGCGGGCGTCAACCGGTTGAGATGGCCCATCTTGCGGCCGGGGCGGGCTTCCGCCTTGCCGTAGAGGTGCAGCCGGGCACCGGGTTCGGCGGCCAGCTCGCGCCAGCGGGCGGCCTCGTCGCCGATCAGGTTCACCATCACCACGTCGCTGTGGCGCTCATTGTCGCCCAGCGGCCAGCCACAGATCGCCCGGATGTGCTGCTCGAATTGCGAACAATAGGCGGCGTCGGCCGTCCAGTGGCCCGAATTATGAACCCGCGGGGCGATCTCGTTGACCAGAAGACTGGCCGCGTCGCCGTCGCCGAGAACGAACATTTCGACGGCGAGCACACCGACATGGTCCAGCGCCACGGCGATCTTCTCGGCGATGGCGACGGCATGGGCCGCGGTCAGCGGCGTCACCGCTGCCGGCACGGTCGAGGTGTCGAGGATGCCGGCCTTGTGGCGGTTCTCGGTCACCTCCCAGGCGCGCCTGTCGCCGTCGCGGGCGCGGGCAAGCACCACGGAAATCTCGCGGCTGAAGGGAACGAAGGCTTCCAGAACCGCCGGCTGTTCGCCGATCGCCCGCCAGGCGGGTACCGGGTCGTCGCCGGCACGAATCACCGCCTGGCCCTTGCCGTCATAGCCGAGACGGCGGGTCTTCAGTACCGCGGGGCGGCCGGTGCGGGCGAGCGCCGAATAGATGTCGGGGAGCGTCGCCACGGGGGCGAAGGCCGGGACGGCGATGCCCAGTTCCTCCATCAACCGCTTCTCGAGCAGACGGTCCTGGGACACCGCCAGGCTGTGCGCGCCGGGCAGCACCGTGGTGCGGGCGGCGAGGAACTCGACGGTGGCCGCCGGGATGTTCTCGAATTCGTAGGTGACGATATCGACCGCGGCGGCAAAATCGGCCAGCGCCGCCTCGTCGTCATAGGGCGCCACGGTCCGGCTGGCGGCGACGGCAAAGGCGGGGCTGTGGGGATCGGGGCAATAGATGTGGCAGGAGAGACCCAGCTCGGCCGCCGCCACCGCCAGCATCCGGCCGAGCTGTCCGCCGCCGAGAATGCCGACGATCATGCCAGGCGCCACACGTGGTTCATTCATCGGCGGGGCGTTCGGCGACCGCGGCGGTCTGTTCGGCGCGCCAGCGCTCAAGCCTCTCGGCCAGGGCGGCATCGGCTGTGGCGAGGATGGCTGCGGCCAGGAGGGCGGCATTGATGGCGCCGGCGCGGCCGATGGCGAGGGTGCCGACCGGCACGCCGGCCGGCATCTGGACGATGGAATAGAGGCTGTCCTGACCGCCGAGCGCCTTGGTCTCGATGGGCACGCCGAGCACCGGCAGGGTGGTCAGCGAGGCGACCATGCCGGGCAGGTGGGCGGCTCCGCCGGCGGCGGCGATGATCACCTTGCAACCGGCGGCCCTGGCGCCCTTGGCGAAGGCAACCATGCGCTCCGGCGTGCGGTGGGCCGAGACGATGCGGTCGTCGTGGGCAACGCCCAGCGCGTCGAGCGTGCGGGCGGCTTGGGAGAGCACCGCCCAGTCGGATTGGCTGCCCATGATGATGGCAACCGGAGGGGATGGGTCGGCCATTGATCCTATCGTGTCGGCTGGGCGCTCTCGCGCCGGCGGCGGATTATAGGCGCGGGGCCCCGCATCGCAAGAAAAGGCTCCCAGTCAGGCGATGATGTCGGGCAGGCGGCGGTCTTCGAGCGCGGCAATGCGGTCCTTCAGCGCCAGCTTGCGCTTCTTCATGCGCTGGATGCGGATGGTGTCGGCGGTGCCCGATTCGATCATCGCGTCGATGGCGAGATCGAGGTCACGGTGCTCCTGGCGAAGCTCGGCAAGCTCGCGCCGGATCTCGCGTTCTTCCTCGTCCGTCGGACGGCCGCCTTTGGAGTTCATCTGGTTTGAGTTGGTTAAATTTGCGTTAGCAGCGAGTCTTCTCAATGGCTGCCGAGGCTACCACAGACGGCCGCTGCCGCTCCATCCGCTTCGAATGCGGGCGGGGGCTTGATGCGTGCGCTTGTCCGCCCCAGATGCAGAAGTGGACCGCGCGGGTTTGCGCAAACGGACAATTTGGCGGCGCGCAGACAGCGGTTATGGTTCACAGTTTGACGATCCTGTGTCACACTTGCGTCGTCAGATTGATGGTCAACAGGAGGCTTTGCCGATGGCTATGGAATCGCATCTTGCCGAGCTTGAGCGCCGGCACGAGATGCTTGAGAAGGAGCTTGAGGAAGCACTGGCCCATCCGGGCGTTGACTCGCTTGAACTGCGCGAACTCAAGCGCAAGAAACTGCACGTGAAGGACGAGATTGCCCGCCTCACCGGCGAGCATTTGCACTAGCCGGGACCAATTTCCGGACGGCGGTCGCAGGGGCCGCAACAGCCGGCAGCGAGACGCTGTCACTTGTTGACTTCAGGGTTTTTGGAACAGCGTCTCGCGGTCGGTAGCATCGCAGCGCAGTTGTTTTTCCCCAGAAAAGCCACGGACATCTTGCGGGCGTGCAGTTGATGCACGCAACGGCCGCTTCCGCCGCGTCGACCTCGTCCGCGGCATTCGGCCGCGCTGCGCCAATGAGATCGCTGCCGGTCGGCTATGCCATGCCCGCCGCGATACCTTCCCAGACCAGAAAGAGCCCGACGAGGAAGATGAGGATATAGGCCACCCGGTAGAACATGGCGGCGTCAAGCACCTTGACCAGCCAGATGCCGAGGAAGGTCGCCGGAATCGAAATCGGCAACAGGACCGCCGAGGTCTCCAGATTGGTCGCGTCGAACTGGCCAAGCAGGAAGTAGGGCACGGTCTTCACCCAGTTGGCGACGAAGAACAGGATGACCGAGGTGCCCATGAAGATGCGCGGCGGCAGGCGCAGCGGCACCGCGTACATCTGGAAGGGCGGGCCGCCGGCATGGCTGACGAAGCTGGTGAAGCCGGTCACGATGCCCCAGAAGCCGCCCGCGGCGACGTTGTGGCCGTGCGGCTTCTGGTTGAGACGGTGGCGGAACCAGTAGTTCAGCGCGAACAGGACCGAGATGGCGCCGACGATCAGGCGGATCTCCTGCTCGGTCACCCAGGCCGCGGTCCACCAGCCGATGCCGATGCCTATCAGCGCGCCGGGCAGCATGATCTTCAGCGTCTTCAGGTCGTACAGGCCGCGATAGGAGACGACCGCCACGATGTCGCTGATGAGCATAATGGGCAGGACGATCGCGGCCGCCTGCACCGGCGAAATGACCAGCGCCAGGATCGGCACGGTGAGCAGGCCGATCGCACCGAACCCGCCCTTGGCTACTCCAAGGATGATCATCGCCGGAATCGCGGCGGCGTAGAACCAGGGGTCGGCAATCATGGGATGAAGCTGGGGTTGGAAGTGCCGGCCGGACGGCGCAGCCGCGCGACTCTATGCTTCAATGCGCCGCCGTACAACCGTGGACACCCGCGGTCGCATTGGCTAACGCTTTGACTTCCGCTCATGCCAGGCAGGAGAGGCAGAACCCGATGCTCCTCGACAACAAGGTCGTCATCGTCACCGGCGGGGCGCGCGGCATCGGCTACGCAGTCGCCCGTCGTTTTCTGGAAGACGGCGCACGGGTCGTCATCGCCGATATCGACGAGGACGCCGGTTCGAACGCGGTTCAGCAGCTCGGCGCCTATGGCGCGGTGCGTTTCGTCGAATGCGACGTCGGCGAGCGTCTCGACGTGCACAATCTGGTCGCGGCGACGATCGATGCCTTCGGCAACGTCGACGCGCTGATCAACAATGCCGGCATTCTGGTCGGCAGCGATTTCCTCGATCTCGACGAGGCCGATTTCGACAGGGTGATCCGTACCAACCTCAAAGGCGCGTTCCTGTGTGGCCAGGCAGTCGCGCGTGCCATGGTCGAACACGTCGGCGAGGGCGGCGCACCGGGCGCGATCGTCAACATGTCCTCGGTCAATGCCGTCTTTGCCATCGCCAACCAGGTGCCCTATTCGGTCTCCAAGGGCGGCATCAACCAGCTCACCAAGGTGATGGCGCTGGCGCTTGCCCCGCACGGCATCCGCGTCAACGCCATCGGGCCGGGTTCGATCGCCACCGACATGCTGGCGGCGACGATGGACGATCCGGAGGCGCGCAAGCGCGTCCTGTCGCGCACGCCGCTTGGCCGTCTCGGCGAGCCGGCGGAGATCGCCGCCATCGCCGCCTTTCTTGTCTCGGACGACGCCAGCTACATCACCGGCCAGACGATCTATGCCGATGGCGGGCGTCTGCCGCTGAATTATACCGTTCCGGTCAAGGGGTAGGCGCGCTGGATATCGTCGCTCTCGACCGCGTCGAATTCCGTTTTCGGCCGCGGCCGTGGCCGTTCGCCGAATCCCGCAGGGTCGAGATCGACGCCCATTTCCGCGCGGCGCAGGCGGCGCAGCCGGCGCTGTGGAACGGGCGCGTGCTACTGCTCCACGAACAGGCGATCGCCGACCGGGTAATGACCGGCAGCTATCTCGAAACCGATTTTGCCAGCTTCCTCGCCTGGCGAGACTGGGGCTTCCCCGACCGGTCCGTGTGCAATGCCTTTCCGCAGGCGGCCCTGCTTGCGGCCGATGGTGCGTTCCTGCTCGGCGTCATGGGCGATCACACCGCCAATGCCGGCCGCGTCTATTTCCCGTCGGGCACGCCGGATCCGAGCGACATCGATGGCGACCGGGTCGATATCGGAGCCAGCCTGACGCGCGAGCTCAGCGAGGAGACCGGACTCGATGCCGACGATCTTGCGGTCGCGCCGGGCTGGACGGCGGTCCGCGACGGGCCGCGCATCGCGCTCTTTCGCGTCATGCGCTCGGCCGAGCCGGCTGTCGCGTTCCGCCAGCGCATCCTCGCCAACTTCGCGTCGGTGGCCGACCCGGAACTGGCCGACATCCACATCGTGGGCTCGCCGGCCGACTACGTTCCGCAGATGACCGGCTACGTCACCGCCTATCTCGACGACGTCTTTTCCCGTCAGGCTGCTGACACAGGGCTGTCAGTTGCCCCTCGCTAGTGTCTCCCCGGTGCCGCGCCTGCCAGCGGCGGGAACAGGAGAGACTGTCATGAGCATGATTGCGGAGCACGACAACGTCGTGGTGTGGTTCGAGATCCCGGCGGCGGATTTCGACCGGGCGGCGACGTTCTACGAGACCATCCTCGACACCAGGCTCAATCGTGAAACCTTCGGCGGACCGCAGATGGGCGTGTTCTCCTACGACCGGCCGAAGGTCTCCGGTTGTGTCATGGAAGCGCCGGAGCGCGCCGGCAAGGACCACGGCACGGTGATCTACCTCAATTGCACCGGCCATCTCGACGCGGTCGTTTCGCGGGTCGAGGCGGCCGGCGGCAAGCTGCTGACGCCGCGCATCGACCTGCCGCCGGGCATGGGTGCCTACTTCCATATTCGCGACAGCGAGGGTAATCGCGTAGGGCTCCACGCCGCCTCGTGAGGAACGGCTCCATGCGCCGCGCCGACCGCCTGTTCGAGATCATCCAGCAACTGCGCGGTGATCGCCTGGTCACCGCGCAGACGCTGGCCGAGAAGCTCGAAGTGTCGGTACGCACGGTTTATCGCGACATCCGCGACCTGCAGGCCTCGGGTGTGCCGATAGACGGCGCGGCCGGCGTCGGCTACCTGCTGAGGCCCGGCTATCAGCTGCCGCCGATGATGTTCCTGCCCGCCGAGATCGAGGCGCTGATTGTCGGCGCGCGCATGGTCAAGGCGTGGGCGGGCCGGGGTGTCGCCGATGCGGCGGCCGAGGCGCTCGTCAAGATCGGCGCGGTGGTGCCGGAGGAGCGCATGCGCGCTGCCGAGCGCGTGCCGGTCTTCGCCTTCGGCACCCGCATCCAGGACGTCGAGCGCGATTATCTCGATGCCTTCGGCAAGGCCATCGACGGGCGGCTCAAGGCGCGCTTCGCCTATCGCGACGCCGAAGGCAGCGCCAGCCGGCGCACGGTCAGGCCGCTTGCCCTGCAGTTCTGGGGACAGGTGTGGACGCTTGCCGCCTGGTGCGAGCTGCGCGACGATTTCCGCACCTTCCGCGTCGACCGGGTCGAGCGGCTGGAAGTGACCGATACGCGCTTCGAGCGCGAAAAGGGCAAGACGCTGGAGGACTACCTGGCGCGCATCACCCGTGCGCCATAGCGGTTCCGGCTAATCCTCTTCGTCGGACAACTCCGGCCCAGTCATCGACTTGAGCTTGGCGAAGACGGCATCGGCTTCGCGATTGGCGTCGCGCTCGACGTCGGCCGGCGCCGCCTCGCTGCGGGCGGCGTCTGCCGCCGCGGTGGTCTCGCTGGCCGGCAGCAGGGTTGCGCCTTCCGGCTGGGCTTCCTGCGGCGGCAGGTTCTTGGCCGCCTTCTCGACCTCGAAATCGAGATCGATCTGCGAGCACAGGCCCAGCGTCACCGGATCCATCGGCTGCAGGTTGTTGGCGTTCCAGTGCGTGCGGTTGCGGATCGATTCGATGGTCGGCTTGGTGGTGCCGACCAGGCGCATGATCGCCGCATCCTTGAGCTCGGGATGATTGCGCAGGAGCCAGAGCACGGCATTGGGCCTGTCCTGGCGGCGCGACACCGGCGTATAGCGTGGTCCCTTGCGCTTGGCGACCGCGGTGCGGACCTTCTGCGGGACCAGACCGAGCTTGACGGAGGGGTCTGCCTCGGCGCGCTGGATCGCCTCGCGGCTGAGCTGGCCGGTCAGGATCGGGTCGAGGCCCTTGATCGACTGCGCTGCCTCGCCGTCAGCGATCGCCTGCACCTCGAGCGGGTGAAGCCTGCAGAAATCGGCGATCTGCTCGAAGGACAGGGCGGTATTCTCGACCAGCCAGACGGCGGTCGCCTTGGGCATCAGAGGGACGGCTGTAGTCATGTGGTTCTCCCGGTCGTTCCGCCGGACCTTCCGCCCGGCGAACCGATTCCTCGAACTGAATGGAGGGAAGTGCCGTTTATATAGGGCCTTGGCCAGACCGACGCAAACCGTATAGTGCTTCACTCTGAAAATCAGGCGCCGCCTCTGTCCGGGAGGGGGGTTTGGTGGCGTCGATCAACAACGTCCCAGATCTTGCCAGGCAGATCTGCCGTGCTGATGACGAATTGAATCGAAGTTCCTGCCATGCGCATCGCTTACGTCACGAGCCACGATCCGACCGATCGACTCAACCGGTCGGGATCGGATTATGGGATCATGCGTGCGTTGATGGATGCGGGCCTCGACGTCACGCCGATCGGTCCGCTCGTCCAACGCTTCTGGCGGCTTGGGAGCTTCAAGCGGCGTTTCTATCGCCGTTTTCTTGATCGCTCTTACGATTTTGAGCGTTCGGCTATCGTCAGACACGGCTTTGCCCGGCAAATCGAGAAAAAGCTGAGCCAGGGCTCGTACGACTTTGTCTTCTCGGCGAGCACGATTCCGATCAGCCGGCTGCGCTGCGACCTTCCGGTCGCGATCTGGGTAGATGCGACGTGGCAGTCGTACAACTCGCTCTATGAGACCAATCCGCCCTGGTGCCGTGAGACGCTCCGTGCCGGCCACATCACAGAGCGCCAGGCCTATGAGCGTTGTTCCCTGATGTTCTTCCGGTCGCAATGGGCGGCGGACAGCGCCATCAACGACTACGGCGTCTCCCCGGACAAGGTGCGGGTTGCTCCCGGAGGCGCGAATTTCATTCAGCCGCCCGAGCGTGAAACGGCGCTAGGCAGCATCCGCAGACGGTCCACCGAGGTGTGCCGGCTCGTCTCGGTCGGCGTCTATTGGAAGCGCAAGGGCATGGCGCGCTCGGTTGCGCTTGCCGTCGCCCTGAACGAGGCCGGCCTGCGGACCGAACTCGTCATCGTCGGCTGCAGTCCGCCGCCCGGCACCACTTTGCCGGATTGCGTTACCCTGGCGGGCTTCATCGACAAGCGTACGCCGGAGGGCGAGACGCGCCTCTCCTCCATCCTGATGCAATCGCACTTTCACGTTCTCTTTCCGAGCGGCGAGGCTTGTGGCGTCGTATTCGCGGAGGCGAGTGCGCACGCCCTTCCCAACATTTCCTGGGACATCGGCGGTATCACCACCGCTGTTATCAGCGGCGAAAGCGGCCATTGCTTCGCTTCGCAACAGCCGCTCGAGGATGTTGTCGCCTACGTCGTCGAGCAGTTTCGCGATCGGGCGCGCTACGAGGCTTTGGCACGCGCCAGCCGGCAGCGCTATGACGGCGTACAGAACTGGAAGGTCTCCGGCACCACGGTCAGGAAGGAGATCGAGGCCCTGATCGCGGGCTGAGTGTTTGGTCCGGCGCCGTGGGCGTCGCGGAAGGTGGCACGGCGCGCCGGCGGCCGGCTGCGGCCATGTTGGCGGCCATGCCTGAGAGGCCCGGACGCAGGCCGATGTCAGCCCATCGTCAGCACGATCTTGCCGATATGCTCTGACGCCTCCATGCGTTCCTGGGCTTTGGCGGCCTCGACCAGCGGGAAAGTCGAGTCGATGACCGGCGCCACGGCGCGGCTGGCAAAGAGCGGCCAGACTTGTCTGTGGAGCGCCTCGGCCACGGCCGCCTTGAAGGCGACCGGCCGGTTGCGGAGCGTCGAGCCGGTGTGGGTCAGGCGCTTGACCATCAACAGGCCAATGGGGACTTCGGCCTTGTTGCCGTGCTGGGTGCCGATCTGCACGATGCGACCCTCCTCGGCGGCGGCGGCATAATTGCGGGCGACGTAGTCGCCGCCGATCAGGTCGATGATGACGTCGGCACCGTGGCCGCCGGTGATCGCGTTCACGCGGGCGACGAAATCCTCCTCGCGATAATTGATGGCGGCATCGGCGCCGAGCTTCAGGCAGGCGGCGCACTTGTCGGCGCTGCCGGCGGTCGCGATCACCTGCGCGCCGAAAGCACGGCCAAGCTGGATCGCCACCGTGCCGATCCCCGACGTGCCGCCGTGGACGAGCAGGGTCTCGCCGGCGGTCAGCCGCCCGCGGTCGAACAGGTTTGGCCAGACGGTGAAGAAGGTCTCGGGGATCGCCGCCGCCTCGATCATGGTGAAGCCGTCGGGCACGGGCAGGGCGTTGGTCTGGTGGACGACGGCATATTCGCCATAGCCGCCGCCGGGGACGAGCGCGGTCACATGATCGCCGAGCGCAAAGCGCGACGCGCCGGGGCCGAGCGTCACCACCTCGCCGGCGATCTCCAGTCCGGGAATGTCGGCCGGCGCACCGGCGGGCGGCGGATGGTGGCCGAGACGCTGCAGCACGTCGGGACGGTTGACGCCGGCAGCCGCGACCCGGACGAGGATCTGGTTCTCCTGCGGCACCGGCAGGGGGCGCTGGACGACCACCAGCTTGTCGAGGCCACCCGGCCCGGCGATGGCGATGGCGGTCATGGTGTCGGGGAGGGTGGGCATGGCGATTTCCGCTGGCTTTTTTGTGGGCGAAGGCCGTCCTAGCTGGCTGGGAACGCGCTGACAATCGCCACCGGCTAAACTAGGCTCGCCCGGCGGGAAAGGACGAGGAGGAGAGGCCATGCCGATCGGCGAGGACGAGGACGCCCCCAAAAAGAAGCGCAAGCACGAGGTTGGCGAGGACTTATCCACACTGTCCCTCGACGAGCTCGCCGAGCGGATCGCACTGCTCAAACAGGAGATCGCCCGTATCGAGGCGGCGATCGCGGCCAAGCGGGCGAGCGCCGACGTGGCGGCATCCTTCTTCAAGCGTTAGGGATTCAGCCGGCACAGGCGGGCCGATCCCTCCCGTTTTGGCACGCCGCCGCAAGCGACTGCGCCGTTTCGCGAACAATCGGTGTGCCGTTGTTAACCAATTCTTAGGCTTTACGGAGCTTAACTGATCTTCGTCCAGTCATCTGGACTGAGTGGCTCCTGTCCACTCTTGACGCCTCCCTGTCAAAGGAAACTCTTTAGAGCCGCCTCGTGCGGCTCTTTTTTCGCGTCTTTCCGCAAGCCCGTGTTTCGAGCCTTGCCCGCCGCCGCCGGGAGTGAGATGACGGAGGCGGGTACGGGATTTGCTGGAACCGTCCGCAGGGTTTCGGATCGGGACGGTGACGTGGGAGGCGACCGCATCAGGCGGGGCGACAGATGATGGACAACAGCAATTCGGCCGGGCGGGGCGCCGGCGAACCCGTTGCCTTCGGGAGCCGGCTGGCCGGCTCGGAAGCCTTCCGCACGATGTTCCGCGAGGGCATGGGGCTGGTCGAGGAGACGGCGAGCTATCTCGATCGCGACGGACGCGGGGAATCGAAGCGCCTGTCGCGGGCGGGCTCGCTCTCCTATGCGGCCGAATCCATGCGGCTGACCACGCGGCTGATGCAGCTGGCCTCGTGGCTGTTGCTGCAGCGGGCGGTGAACGAGGGCGATATCAGCGCCGAGCAGGCTCGCCACGAGCGCGCCAAGGTCAAGCTCGGCGGCGTGTCGTCGGCAACCGACGGGCCCGGCTGGGAGGATCTGCCGGAACGGCTGAGGGAGCTGATCGACCGCTCGCTGCGCCTTCAGGAAAGGGTGATCCGGCTCGATGCGGCGCTGCGCCAGGAGGGCGAGGCGCCGCCCGCCGACAACCCGGTGGCGCGCGATCTCGGCCGCATCGCCGCGGCCTTCGGCGGCCGCAAATAGACTGCAAAAGCAAAGCCCCGGCCGGAGCCGGGGCTGAACGTCCTCCCGAAATCGCTTCCGGGGCCGGCTATTCGCCCATCAGGCCCTTGTAGCGCGACTTGAAGCGCGACACGCGGCCGCCGCGGTCGATGATGTGCTGGCCGCCGCCGGTCCACGCCGGGTGGGTCTTGGGGTCGATGTCGAGATGCAGCGTCGCGCCGGGCTCGCCGAAGGTCGACCGGGTCACGTATTCGGTCCCGTCGGTCATGACGACCTTGATGTCGTGATAGTCGGGATGGATGTCTTTCTTCATGGCCTGTAGCCTCGGATTCCGTGGCGCCGGCGGCAAGCCGACGATCTCGTTGGCGGGGGTATAGCGGAGCCGCCCGGAAGGGGCAAGACCGGCGACCCCGAGCGTTTCAGGCGCCGCCTAGCGCGAGGTCAGCTTCAGCTCGATGCGGCGGTTCTGGGCGTAGGCGTCGGGGGTATCGCCCTCGACCAGCGGCTGATATTCGCCATAGCCGGCCGCCACCAGCCGGTCCGGCGGGATGCCCTGCGAGATGAAGTATTCGACCACCGAAATGGCGCGGGCGGCCGACAGCTCCCAGTTCGACTTGAAGCGGCCGCCGCCGCTGATCGGCTGCTTGTCGGTGTGGCCGTTGATCTGCAGAACCCAGTTGATGTCGGGCGGGATTTCCGTGATCAGCTGCTGGATGGCGCTGGCCACCTTGTTCAGCTCCAGCTTGCCCTGGTCGTTGATGTCGGCGGAGCCGGTGGCAAACAGCACCTCGGACTGGAAGACGAAGCGGTCGCCGACGACGCGGATGTCCGGGCGGTCGCCGAGGATCTGGCGCAGGCGGCCGAAGAAGTCGGAGCGGTAGCGCGACAGCTCCTGGACGCGCTGGGCCAGTGCCACGTTGAGCCGGCGGCCGAGATCGGCGATCTGCACCTGGCTCTCCTTGTCCTTCTGCGCGGAGGCGTCGAGTGCACTCGACAGCGCCGCGATCTGGTTGCGCAGCGCGGCGATCTGCTGGTTGAGCAGATCAACCTGTGACAGGGCGGTCTGGCTGATCTGCTTCTGGTTTTCGAGGTCGGTATTGAGCGCGGTGATCCGCGCATCGGCGGTGGAGGAAGCGCTGGCCTGCGTATCGAGCAGGCCGCGCAGCCGGTCGCGTTCGCTTTCGGCGGATGACAGGCTGGCCTGCAGAGCGGCAAGCGTGTCGTTGGCGTCGCTGGTCTTCGCCTTCTCGAGGGCGAGCATTTCGGTGAGCTGGGCAATCTGTGAATTGAGCCGCTGGAGCACGGTGTCCTTGCCGGTGATCTCGCGGCTGAGCAGGAACTGGACGAGCGCAAAGATCGACAGCAGGAAGATGAAGACCAGGAGCAGGTTGGTCAGGACGTCGACAAAGCTCGGCCAGTATTCGGCGCGAGCAACCATGCGGCGGGCGCGGGCCATGACCGCCACCTACTCCCCGGGGGTCGGTGTCTGCAGCGCCCGGGCGATGGTTTCGAGCAGGGACTGGACCTCCTGCTGTTGCTTGGACTGGGTCTCGACCCAGCTCCTGACCACCTGCTGTTCGCTGCGCATGTGCTGCACAAGCCCCTGGATGCCCTCGGCAAGGTTCGCCATGGCGGTGGTGGCGCGCGTCGTGCCCGCTTCGGCCCGGTGGTCGCCGACATGATCCTCGTGGATGGTGCGGGTCAGGCGCTCGATGGCGACGCGCAGGTCCTCCGCCGTGGTGGCGCCGCCACGGTCGAGCATGTCGGGATCGAGATCGGTGACCGTCGATAGCCAGTCCTCGAGGTCGTTGTAGAACATGCTCTGCGCCTGGCCGGCCTGCAGGTCGAGGAAGCCGAGAACCAGCGAGCCGGCGAGGCCAAACAGCGAGGACGAGAAGGCGGTGCCCATGCCGCCCAGCGGGGCGACGAGACCAGCCTTGAGGTCTTCGAAGATGACGCCGGTATTGGACGAGGAGACGTCGAGACCGCGGATCGTGTCGGCGACGGCGCCGACCGTCTGCAACAGGCCCCAGAAGGTGCCAAGCAGGCCGAGGAAGATCAGCAGGCTGGTCAGGTAACGGCCGATGTCGCGATCCTCGTCGAGCCGCATCTGGATCGAGTCGAGGATCGAGCGCATCGTCTGGGTGGAAATCGCCATGCGCCCGATGCGGTCGCCGAGCAGCGTGGCCATCGGCGCCAGCAGCACCGGCGGTCTGTCGACCTCGACGCCGGGTTCGGCGACGCGGAAGGTGTTGACCCAGCGGATCTCCGGGAACAGGCGGACGATCTGGCGGAACGCCAGGCCGATGCCGATGACCAGCACCGCCACGATGACGCCGTTGAGACCGGGATTGGCGGAAAAGGACGTGACGACTTGGCGATAGAGGGCCAGCGCGATGAAGGCGGCGATGATCAGAAAAATGGTCATACGCCACAGGTAGACCTGCGGGCTGGCAAGCTTGTACGGGTCGTATTCGCGTGTCCGGGCTCGTCGGAAGAAACGCAAGGTCTGTGCCTCTCTCGCCTGTCCCGAGTCTTAGCGTGATTTGCGACCGCAGAGAAACGGCAAAATCGCGGCAGGCCGCGAAAAGCCGCCGGACGCTCAGGCGGCGGTGCGCGCTGCGGCGATGTTTTCCAGCATGGCGGCGTGGATCGTCTCGTTGCCGGCGACTACCGAATCGGTGGCGAACATCTCGCCCTTGCCGGCGGCGTCGCTGACGATGCCGCCGGCTTCGCGCACCAGCACGATGCCGGCCGCCGTGTCCCACGGCTTCACACCGTTCTCCCAATAACCGTCGTAGCGGCCGGACGCCACCCAGGCGAGGTCGGTCGCCGCCGATCCCGAGCGGCGCAGGCCGGCGATCTTCGGCATCATCAGGTTGATCTGGGGGATGGCCGTGTCGCGAACGCTCCTGCCGATTCCCGGCAGGCCGGTGGCAATCACGCAATCGGCGAGATTGCGGCGCGCCGCAACCCGCATCCGACGGTCGTTGAAGAAAGCGCCGCTGCCTTTCTCCGCCACATAGAGTTCGTTGAGGACCGGATTGAAGACCACGCCGGCGACAAGCTGGCCGTCGCGCTCCAGCGCCAGCGAGACGGCGAAGAGGGGGATGCCGTGCAGGAAGTTGGTGGTGCCGTCGAGCGGGTCGATGATCCAGCGATGGGTATCATCGCTGCCGGCGATGGCGCCGCTTTCCTCGGTCAGGAAGCCGTAAGCCGGGCGGGCCTTGCGCAATTCGGCGATCAGCACCTCGTCGGCGCGGCGGTCGGCGGCGGAGACGAAATCGCCCGGCCCCTTGAGCGAGACCTGCAGGTTCTCGACCTCGCCGAAATCGCGGGTCAGACCGCGGCCGGCCTTGAGCACGGCCTGGACCATGACGTTGAGAAGGGCGGAGCGGGCCATGTGCAGGGATTTCCGGTTGGGGTGGGCGACGTTCTCGCACCACAGTTCGCGGCGCGCCACAAGAGGCAATGATGCAGATCAGTTGGCCGGCCAGCGCTCGGCGGCGGCGAGCGCCTGTTGACGCTGCTCGGGCGACAGACTGGCGAAGAACTGGTCGAGGAATGCGTCGGTCTTTCCGGCGTGGCTGGCGAGGAGGTGGTACTTGGCGGCCTCAACCGGATCGGCCGGCACGCCGGTTCCGGTGGCCAGAATCCGCGCCAGCCGGTTCTGGGCGATGGCGTTGCCGAGGTCGGCGGCGCGACGGAACCAGACGACGGCGGCTGCCTCGTTCTTGGCAACGCCGACGCCGTTGAACAGGCGGATGGCGTATTCGACCTCGGCCGGTACGTTGTTCTGACGGGCGGCGTCAGCGAACAGCGTGGTGGCGTGCGCCTCGTCCTTGGTCACGCCGTTGCCGTCGTCGTAGAGTTGGGCGAGCACGTATTCGGCGTCGGCGCTGCCGCCGGTGGCGGCACTTTCGAGCAGGCTGGCGGCGCGCGCCATGTCGCGCGGCCGGACCTTGCCGTCGATGTAGAGCAAAGCGAGGTTGTACATCGCGCCGACCTGGCCCAGAGCCGCGGCCTTCTCGAAATAGTCCGCCGCCTGGCTGCGATCGAGCGGCACGCCACGACCTTCAAGGTACATGTTGCCGAGCGCGAACTCGGCCTCGCGGTCGCCGCCGGCGGCAGCGCGTTCATACCAGCTCGCGGCTTGCGTGAAATCCTGCGGCACGCCGTAGCCGCCCTCGTAGATCACCCCGAGCAGCGTCTCGGCGGCGGTGTCGCCGGCCTCGGCGCGCGGCAAGGCGAGATTGCGGGCGGCGATGTAGAGACCGCGCTGGAAGGCCCCGTAGGCAAGGTCCGGCTGGTCGGCGCCCGTGCCGGTCGCTGGTGGAGCGGCGGCCGCTGCGGCGGGGGCGGCCGGCGGCGCCGGAACGGCGGTGGCCGGGGTCGTGGCGCCGGCCAGTTGGTCGGCTGCCGGCGCCGGCGGCTGCGTGCCTGCCATCGCGGGACGCGGCTTGGGCAGGGGAACCCTGTGTTCGGACGCCGCCGGGTTCGGCTTGGCCGCTGGCGTGAGGTCGACGGGCGCCGGTGTTGCCGTCTGCGGCTGCGCCGGAACGAGTTCGACCGGCTGGTCGGCGGCTGGCGGCGGGGCTGCCGTGTCGGCCGGCGGGACGAGCACCATGGGGCCGTCCTGGGCCAGCGCCGGCAGGGCGGAAAGCAAGACGGCCGTAGCGATGGCGAGGAGGCGCCTCATGCCGCCGCCCCGCTGCTCTCCGCCAGTCGGTCGCAAGCTTCCGCGACGGCGGCGCGGGCTCCCCGCGGGTCGTCCCAGACCGCTCTGGCGAGCGCCACGAACTCGATGCCCTCGGCCGCCGCCTCGCTCACCGAGGCAAGCGTGCCGCCGCCCATGACGATCGCCGGGATGACGGTGACCGCCGACCACCAGGCGGCAAGGTCGAGCGCCTTCGCAAAGATGCTCTCGCCGGTATCGCCGTCGAGGCGGCCGAAGAACAAGAAATCGGGCGCGGCTTCTCCGGCGGCCAGGGCTTCGTGGCGGGAGCTGAGTGCGCCGGCGCCGACCATGCGCTTGGGATGAAGGGCGGCGACGGCGGCGGCGAGATCGGCCGCGCCGCTGTCGATGAGCACGCCGTCGGCCTTTGTGCGTCCGACGATGCGCGTGTCGGAATGGATGATCGCCGCAACGCCGGCATCCTGGGCGAGCGGCACGAAGGCGTCCGCGGCCCGTTGCAGGTTAGCCGGATCAGTGGGGTCGGCAGCGATGATCAGGGATGCGACGTCGCCGCCCGACAGCGCGTCGGCGACACGGGGAGCGAACGTCCGGGCGTCGACTCCGGCAGGAGTCACCAGACACAGGCGGCAGCGGCTTGCGATGTCGTTTGCCATGGCACAGGCACCAGCTTGCCCCCGGGCTGCCTTCCGCCGCCTTCTACAGGACCCCGGCCCCACCTTGAACGGGGCCGGGCATCCAATGCAACTGCATTTAGGTAAAAATATGCCTGTTATGCGGCCTCTTTGCCGGCCGCCGCCTTCCGATTGCCGAAGGCGGCGATGGCGCGGAGCCTAGTCGGAATAGACCTTGATCATCTTGTCGAGCAACGCCATCGCGTCCTTTCTCGGCCGCTGGAAGCAGTTGCGCCCAATGATCGAGCCATAGCCGCCGCCTTCGCGAATTCCCTTCGCGTCGTTCATGACTTCGGCGTCGCTCTTCTGCGGCCCGCCGGAGAAAATGACGATGCGCCGCCCGCCGAGCGCCGACTGCATGATGTGGCGCACGCGGTCGGCGACCGTGCCGTAGGCGATCTTGTTCTTGTCGTAGAGCTTCTTCATCTCGGGATCCATGAAGTCCGACGACGGCAGCTTGAGCTTGAGGACATGGGCGCCGATCTGCGCCGTGATCTGGGCCGAATAGGCGGCAACGTCCAGCGCGCTTTCGCCGATCTTGTTGATGTCGCCGCCGCGCGGATAGGCCCACACCACCGAGGCGAGGCCGGCATCCTTGGCTTCACGAATCAGCTCGCGGGCCTCCTCGATCATGTCGAAGGACTTCTCGGAGCCGGGATAGAGGGTGAGGCCGATGGCCGAGCAGCCGAGGCGGACGGCGTCGGCGACGCTGGCGGTCACCGCCTGGTCCTTGTACTGGCCCGAGGGGTAGAGCCCGTTGGCGCTGTTGACCTTGAGGATGAGCGGGATGCGTCCGGCAAAGGTCGCGGCGCCCGTTTCGAGCAGGCCGAGCGGCGCGGCGAGCGCGTTCAGACCTGCATCGATGGCCAGCTCGAAGAAATAGAGCGGGTCGAAGGCCGGCGGGTTCATGGCAAAGCTCTTTGCCGGGCCGTGCTCGACACCCTGGTCGATCGGCAGAATGACGATGCGCCCCGTGCCGCCGAGGCGGCCGGCGAGGAGAATCCTGGCGAGTTGGGCCTTAACCGCGGGGCTGTCGGACTCGTAGAGCTTGAGGATTTGCTGAACGCGATCGCTACGCATCGCGTTCGACGGGGAGGTGGTTGGTTTGGCCATTGGTCTATCCACTGTTCTTGGGGGAAATTGCGGGGTGTATAACGGAATCTGGAGAAAAGTTCATCGCGTGCGGGCTTGAAGCCGCCGGCCGGGGCGCCAGTTCGATCAGAGGGGCAATCGGCCGGCTGCCCGGCAGTCGACCGTCCATCCGCGAACGAGGAGGACGGACTATGGCCAAAGCTCTATCCACGGCGAACCATCCCAAACCTCAGGCGCCTGCAAGCACCGCGCGGCGCAGCCCGGCACGTGCGGCGGGCCCGGTCAGGCATGCATCCCGATCGCGTCCGGGGGGTGTGCATCCGCGTCTCATCGCGCTGGCGGCGAGCATGGTGATCGTGTTCCTGTTGGCGACCACGTTGTTCATGACCAGCAACATGGCCACCGATCTCAATATTCTCGGTGTCGCCGGCTTCGCGGTCATCTTCTTCACCCTTACCCTCGGCCTGTCGAACCGCGCCGCGCACGATCCGCGCTGGGCCGGCAAGGCGAAGCGTCGCGGCGACAATGCGCTCGTCGACGACGAAGTCGCCATCGCGACCGGCACGATCCCGGGGCGGGCCGCGATGGTCCAGGTCCTTGTCCTGCCGGTGACGCTTGCCGCCGGCATGGTGGTCCTCGCCCTCATCTTCGCGATGGGGCTCTAAACCACGCGTCAACGCTTGCGCAGCACCTCGACACCGGGAAGGGCCTTGCCCTCCATCCATTCGAGGAACGCGCCGCCAGCGGTCGAGACGAAGGAGAAATCGTCGCCGACACCGGCCTTGTTGAGCGCCGAGACCGTGTCGCCACCGCCGGCGACCGAGAGCAGGCCGGCGGTCTTGGTGCGCTCCGCCGCGTGGCGAGCGGCGGCAACCGTCGCCTTGTCGAAGGGCGGGATTTCGAACGCACCGAGCGGCCCGTTCCAGACCAGCGTCGCCGCCTTGTCGATCCATGCGTTGACGGCGGCGACCGACTGCGGCCCGACATCGAGGATCATCTCGTCGGCGGGCACTTGATCGATCGCGACCGTCTTGACCGCGGCACCTTCCTTCAGCTCGCGGGCGATGACCGCGTCGACGGGCAGGACGATGTCGCAGCCGGCCTTGTCCGCCGCCGCGATGATCTTCTTGGCGGTGTCGGCGAGATCGGCCTCGGCCAGCGACTTGCCGATGGCGATGCCCTTGGCGAGCAGGAAGGTGTTCGCCATGCCGCCGCCGATGACCAGTGCATCGACCTTCTCGACCAGATGGGTCAAGACGTCGATCTTCGTCGACACCTTGGCGCCTCCGACGATGGCGACCACCGGCCGCTTCGGGCTGCCAAGCGCCGCCTCCAGCGCGCTGATCTCGGCCTGCATCGCCCGTCCAGCATAGCTGGGCAGCGCCTTCGCCAGGCCTTCGGTCGAGCAGTGGGCGCGGTGGGCGAGCGAGAAGGCATCGGCAACGAAGATGTCGCCGAGCTTGGCCATCTGGGCGGTCAGGGCGGGGTCGTTCTTCTCCTCGCCCTTGTGGAAGCGTGTGTTCTCAAGCACCAGAACGTCGCCGTCCTTCATGGCGGCGACGGCCTTCTCGGCAACCGGGCCGACGCAGTCTTCGGCGAAGGCGATCGGCATGCCGAGCACGGCAGCGACCGCCGGGACCACCGGCTTCAGCGTGTATTTGGGGTCCGGTCCGTCCTTGGGGCGACCGAAATGGGCAAGCAGGATGGCCCTGCCGCCCTTCTCGGCAACCTCGCGGATGGTCGGGGCGCTGGCCCTGATGCGCGTGTCGTCAGCAACCTTGCCGTCCGTCATGGGGACGTTGAGGTCGATGCGAATGAGCACGCGCTTGCCCTTCAGATCGACACCGTCAAGGGTACGAAACGCGCTCATGGGTCCGGCTCCTCTAGAGGAACTTCGCCATGGCGACGGCGGTGTCGGACATGCGATTGGAGAAGCCCCACTCGTTGTCGTACCAGGAGAGCACGGTGACCAGCGTGCCCGCCATGACCTTGGTCTGCGGCAGGGCGACGGTGGACGAAGCCGGATCGTGGTTGAAGTCACTCGACACGTTCGGAGCGTTGGTGACGTTGAGGATACCCTTCAGGCGGCCCTTGGCGGCGGCGATGAAGGCCTCGTTGACCTCTTCCTTGGTGACCGTCTTCTTGACGACGAACTTGACGTCGACCAGCGACACGTTCGGCGTCGGGACGCGGATCGAGATACCGTCCAGCTTGCCCTTGAGTTCCGGAATAACCAGGCCGATCGCCTTGGCGGCGCCGGTTGAGGTTGGAATCTGGCTCAAGGCCGCGGCGCGGGCGCGGTAGAGGTCCTTGTGCAGGGTGTCGAGCGTCGGCTGGTCACCGGTGTAGGAGTGGATGGTGGTCATCATGCCGTGGTCGATGCCGAAGGTCTTGTTGACCACGTCGACCACCGGCGCCAGGCAGTTGGTGGTGCACGAGGCGTTGGAAACCACAATGTGGTCCTTGTTCAGGATCTGGTGGTTGACGCCGTAGACAATGGTCGCGTCGGCGCCGTCCGAGGCGGTCGATACGAGCACGCGCTTGGCACCGGCTCCGAGATGGACGGAAGCCTTCTCCTTGGAGGTGAAGATGCCGGTGCATTCCATCACGATGTCGATGCCGAGATCCTTCCAGGGCAGCTTGGAGGGATCGCGCTCGGCCAGGCACTTGAAGCTCTCGTCGCCCACCGAGATCACGTCGCCGTTGACCTTGACCTCGTGCGGGAAGCGGCCGTGCACCGAATCGTAGCGCAGCAGATGGGCGTTGGTCTCGACCGGGCCGAGATCGTTGATCGCCACGATATCGATGTCCTTGCGGCCAGTCTCATAGATGGCGCGCAGCACCAGCCTGCCGATGCGGCCAAACCCATTGATCGCGACCCTGACGGCCATGTTCTTTCTCCTTCAATGCATGCGGCCTGCACCCCGGGAGGGGGGGCGCCGCGGTGACAAACCACGATGATCAGGCGATCGCCTTGACCCTTGTCAAAGCCGCTTCGGCGGCCGCCTCGGCGGTAATTCCGAACTTCCTGTAAAGCTCTTCGTAGGGCGCGCTGGCGCCGAATCCATGCATGCCGACGAAAATCCCGTCGGGGCCGACGAAGCGGTCCCAGCCCTCGCGCACGGCAGCCTCGATGGCGACCTTGACCGGCGCGTCGCCGATGATCTCGGCCTTGTAATCCTCGCTCTCCGCCTCGAAGAGCTCGAAACAGGGCACTGAGACGACCCGCGCCGGGTGACCGGCGGCGTCGATCAGCGCCTTGGCGGCGAGGGCGATTTCCACCTCGGAGCCGGAGGCGAACAGGGTCACCTCGGCGTCGCCCTCGGCGGCGGCAATCTCGTAGGCACCGCGGGCGCAGGCATTGTTGTCGACGAACTCGGTGCGCAGCGCCGGCAGGCCCTGGCGGGTCAGCGCGAGGACGCTGGGCGCGCTGCGGCTTTCCAGCGCCAGTTGCCAGCACTCGAGCGTCTCGATGGCGTCGGCGGGGCGGAAGACCATGAGGTTGGGAATGGCGCGCAGCGCCGCCAATTGCTCGACCGGCTGGTGGGTCGGTCCGTCTTCGCCCAGACCGATCGAATCGTGGGTCATGACGAAGATCACCCGCACACCCATCAGGGCGGCGAGGCGGATCGACGGGCGGCAATAGTCTGAGAAGGTCAGGAAGGTGCCGCCGTAGGGAATGAGGCCGCCGTGCAGCGCCATCCCGTTCATGGCGGCGGCCATGCCGTGCTCGCGCACGCCCCAGTGCATATAGCGGCCGTCGAAGTCGCCCGTCTTGATCTCCTTGAGCCCCTTGGTCAGGGTGTTGTTGGAGGGAGTCAGGTCGGCAGAGCCGCCGACGGTCTCCGGCACAATGGCATTGATGATCTCGAGGGCCATCGCCGATGCCTTGCGGGTGGCGACCTTGGGTGCTTCGGCGGTGAGGGTCTTCTTGTAGGCCTTGATCGCGTCGCCGAATCCGGGCGGCAGATTGCCGCGCATGCGGCGCTCGAACTCGCCGCGCAGGTTGGCTTCGGCGGCCGCCAGGCGCTTCTCCCACTCCTTGCGGGCCGGGCTCGAACGCAGGCCGGCGATGCGCCAGGCATCGCGGACATCGGCGGGGATCTCGAAGGGCGGAGAGTCCCAATGGAGCTGCTTGCGGGCGCCGGCGATCTCCTCCTCGCCCGGCGCATCGCTGTGCGCCTTCTGCGTGCCGGCACGGGTCGGGAAGCCGAAACCGATGATCGTCTTGCAGGCGATCATGGTCGGCCTGTCGCTCTTCTGCGCCGCCTCGATGGCAGCGGCGACCTCGTCAGGGTTGTGCCCGTCGATGCTCATCGTGTTCCAGCCGGCGGCGGCGAAGCGCGCCACCTGGTCGCCGGTCTCGGCCAGGCTCAGCGGCCCGTCGATGGAGATGCCGTTATTGTCGAAGAACACGGTGAGCTTGTTGAGCTTGAGATGGCCGGCGATCGAGATCGCCTCGTGGCTGATGCCTTCCATCAGGTCGCCGTCGGAGGCCATGACATAGGTGCGGTGATCGACCAGATCGGAACCGAACTGCGCCGCCATGATGCGCTCGGCGAGCGCAAAACCGACGGAGTTGGCCAGGCCCTGGCCAAGCGGACCGGTGGTGGTCTCGACGCCGACGGTATGGAAGTTCTCCGGATGGCCGGGCGTCTTCGAGCCGAGCTGGCGGAAGCGCTTGATCTCGTCGATCGTCATGTCCTCGACGCCGAGGAGATAGAGGATCGAATAGAGCAGCATCGAGCCGTGGCCGGCCGACAGGACGAAGCGGTCGCGGTCGGGCCAGTGAGGATCGGTGGGGTCGAATTTCAGGAAGCGCGTGAACAGCACCGTGGCGACGTCGGCCATGCCCATGGGCATGCCGGGGTGGCCGGACTTGGCTTTTTCAACGGCGTCCATTGCCAGCGCGCGGATCGCGTTGGCCATGCGGTCATGTTTGGCGAGGTCGGACATGAGTGTTTGATCCGCTACCGTGGCGTAACAGCGACGATTTTCGGAGCAGGGCCTGGAGCAGACACCAATCGGAAATCGGCCCGCGCGGATCGTGGCGCCCCGAGTACCGAGGACCGGTCCGGACAAGGCGCGAGACACATATCAGGTGTGGTCGGTTAGTCAATCGCGGTGGCGGCATGGCGGCCGAGCGGCGATCCGCGATGGCCCGGCGAGGCGCCATTGACGGGGCGGAGCGCCACTGCCTAATCTTCGCCCATTGCTGCTTCCAGCGATCGCCGGTCCTCGGGGCCAAGAACCGGCGGCTTCGCGGGTGTTGCCACCGGGGGATGGTGCAGGCAGACGTTCGGCCCTTTGTGCGAGGCGGGTACAATGACGGGCTCTTCCACCATCGACGAAGCCCTGCAGCGGTTGTCCAGCGCCTTCGACCAGCTCGAGGAAGCCATCGACGGGCGGTTGGAAACCGCCGTTGAGATGAACTCGCTGGAAGGCGAACTGCACCGGCTGGGCACCGACCGCTCGCGGCTGGCGCAATCGCTCGATGCGGCGGAAGCGCGTTCAGCGCGCTTGGAAGAAGCCAATCGCGAGGTTTCACGCCGCCTGGTGGCGGCGATGGAATCGATTCGCGAGGTGCTGGCGCGGCACGGCTGAAAAGCGGGAGCGGAGGATGGCTCAGGTTAACGTCACGATCAGCGGCAAGACCTATCGCATGGCCTGCGAGGACGGGCAGGAGGAGCATCTGGCCGGCATGGCCGACCAGCTCAACCAGTCGATCGAACATCTGCGCGAGCGCTTCGGCGAGATCGGCGACCAGCGGCTGACGGTGATGGCGGCGATCACGCTGGCCGACCAGAATACGGAGGCCGCGCGCCGCCTGCAGCAGCTCAGGGCCGAGGTCGCGGGTCTGGAGGAAGCGCGCGCGGCGGTGGTCGAGCGGCAGGCGGGAAGCGAAGAGGAAATCGCCCGAGCGATCAATCAGATGGCGGCGCGGGTCGAGGCCCTCGCGGCGCGGATCGCCGGCGCCAACCGCGGCGACGGGTCGGCCTGAAAAGGTGCTCAAAAAAGCGGTTATGGCGCCGGGCGGGGCGGCAGCCTATATATCGAGCCGGCGAGGCTGCGGGGTGCGGCAGGAGTACAGTATCCCCGGGGCCTTACGATCCTAATGGGAGCTGTCCCTGGGCGAGCCCGTGGGCTCATTCATACGGCGCCCACCTACACCAGTAGGTCTCCGGGATCGAAATCTCCACCGGCTTCTGTGGCCTCGCTCCTCACCTCGTCCTGCCAGCGGCAATGAGTCCGGCACAATCCGACAATCCAGCAAAGGCGGCGCTGAGGGCCAAGGCACTGGCCCGGCGCGAGCGGCTGGGTGCGCTCAGGCGGGCAGATGCCTCGGGAAGGATCGCCGAGCGCGTCATGGCGATCGTTGCCGCCGAAAGACCGCGCATCATGGCGGCCTATCTGCCGATCCGCAGCGAGTGCGACTGCCGGCCGGTCATCGAACGGGCGCGGGCGATGGGCATTGCGATCGTATTGCCCGCGGTCACCGACCCGGTGTCGCTCGTCTTCCGCCGCTTTGAGCCCGGCGATCCGCTCGCTGCCGGCGGTTTCGGCACGCTGGCGCCGACGCCCGATCAGCCGATCCTCGATCCGCAGCTTGTCATCGTGCCCGTGGTTGCCTTCGATCGCGCGGGATCGCGACTCGGCCACGGGCGCGGCTTCTACGACCGGGCGCTGGCGAAGCTTGCGGCGCGCGGGGCCACGCCGAAACTCGTTGGCATTGCATTTGCGACGCAGGAGGTCGAAACGATCCCGGCCGAACCGCACGATGTGCGGCTCGACTGGATCGTGACCGAAAGTGAGACGCTCGAAATGGCGTCGCAGACTGTGAGGCGTTGACGGTGCGGCTTTTGTTTCTGGGAGATCTGTTGGGGCGTGCCGGCCGCAACGCGGTGATCGATAGCCTGCCGGCGCTGATTGTCGAGTACTCGCTCGATTTCGTCGTGGTGAACGGCGAAAACGCGGCCGGCGGCTTCGGCATCACCGAGGACATCCTGCGCCAGGTGCTGGGTGCCGGTGCCGACGTGGTGACCACCGGCAACCATGTCTTCGACCAGCGCGAGGCGCTGGTCTTCGCCGAGCGCCAGGAGCGCTTCCTCAGGCCGCTCAACTATCCGGCGGGAACGCCTGGCCGCGGCAGCGGCCTCTACATGGCGCGCAGCGGCGCCCGCGTGCTGGTCATCAACGCCATGGGGCGGGTGTTCATGGATGCGCTGGACGACCCCTTCGCGGTCATCGACCGCGAGCTTGCCGCCTGCCCGCTGGGCGAGCAGGCGGACGCCATCGTCGTCGACTTCCATGCCGAGGCATCGAGCGAGAAGCAGGCGCTCGGCCATCACCTCGATGGGCGCGTGTCGCTGGTCATCGGCACCCATACCCATGTGCCGACCTCCGATTACCGTGTGCTGGCGGGCGGCACCGCCTTCCAGACCGATGTCGGCATGTGCGGCGACTACCGGTCGGTCATCGGCATGAGCTATCAGGAGCCGGTGCGCCGCTTCCTCACCAAGGTGCCGGGCGAGCGCTTCTCGCCGGCCGACGGCCCGGCGACCATCGCCGGGCTGGCGGTCGAGATCGACGATGCCACCGGGCTGGCGCTGAAGGTGGCGCCGCTCAGGCTCGGCGGGGTGCTGGCGGAGGCGGTGCCGAGCTTCTGGGGCTAGAGGAACTCCAGGGCGGCGGTGCTTCCCTTCCGGCGCATGCGGCCTTATAACGCGCCCCACATTCCGAACCAGGGTCGTGGCGGCTTGACCGCGCAGGGAGCGCGGCCGCTACATTTGCATTTTGGGGACACACCATGGCCGGCCATTCGCAGTTCAAGAACATCATGCACCGCAAGGGCGCGGCCGATGCGCGGCGCTCGAAGCTGTTCTCCAAGCTCGCCCGCGAGATCACGGTCTCGGCGAAGCTCGGCGCCCCCGATCCGGACATGAACTCGCGCCTGCGTCTGGCCATCCAGAATGCGCGCGCCGAAAACATGCCCAAGGACAATATCGAGCGCGCCATCAAGAAGGCGTCCGGCAGCGAGGGCGAGAACTACGAGGAGGTCCGCTACGAGGGCTACGGTCCGGGTGGCGTGGCGGTCATCGTCGAGGCGCTGACCGACAATCGCAACCGCACCGCCAGCGCCGTGCGCTCCTATCTGAGCAAGAACGGCGGGGCGCTCGGCGAGACCGGCTCGGTCGCCTTCATGTTCAGCCGCGTCGGCGAGATCCACTACAAGGTGGAGGCGGGCACCGCCGATCAGGTGCTGGAAGCCGCTATCGAGGCCGGCGCCGACGACGTCAAGAGCGACGACAACGGCCACGTCATCACCTGCGCCTTCGAGAACCTCGGCGAGGTGGCGCGCCAGCTTGAGGCGGCGCTCGGCGAAGCCGAGACGGTCAAGGCGGTGTGGCAGCCGCAGACCCAGACCGCGCTCGACGAGGAGAAGGCGGCGACCATGCTGAAGGTGCTCGACCTGCTCGAAGAGGATGACGACGTGCAGAACGTCTATTCCAACTTCGAGGTCTCCGACGAGATGCTGGAGAAGTTGACGGCGGCGTGAGACCCGGTGCTGTTGTGGGGCGCGTGGGGCGGATCTATGCAGCTGCATTCGCGGTCGTCGGCTGGACGGCGGTGGTCGGTCAGTATTTCACCGGCCACGCCGGAAGCATCTCCAGCACCATCGACTATTTCAGCTACTTCACCATCCTCAGCAATGTGCTGGTCGCCGCCACGCTGACCTTCGCGGCCTTGGCGCCGCGCGCGCCGGCGGGAGGATTCCTGCTCAAGCCGGCGGTGCAGCTGGCGACCGCCGTGTACATCACCGTCACCGGCGTCACCTATCACCTGCTGCTCGCCAAGCTCTATCACCTCACCGGCTGGGTGCTGTTCTATGACCAGCTTCTCCACTACGTGATGCCGCCGGCCTTCGTCCTGTTCTGGCTCGTGTTCGCGCCACGCGGCAGCCTGCGGCTGCGTTCGGCGGCATGGGTGCTCCTCCCGCCGCTGGTCTATGCCGTCTACACCTTCGTGCGCGGACCGCTGACCGGCTTCTATCCCTATCCGTTCGTGGATCTTCCCAAGATCGGGGTCGCGGCGGCGGCGCGCAACGTCGTCGGCTTTGTCGTCTTCTTCTACGTCGTTGCGATCGTCTTCGTCGGCATCGACCGGCTGCGCGCGCGCTACTTTCTGGTGAGAAAGCCGCTGTCGAACGTGTAGTGGACAGGTGCCGGCTTCTTGTCCGACGTGGCACCGGGTGGCAGCGTTTCGATCACGTCAAAGACCCCCGGCGTCGATGTCTTGGCGAGTTGGGGGACCATCAAAGGGAGGATGCTCAGCCACCAATTGCCGCCACCCCAGACGACGACGCCGGTGGTGGCGCCATAGGTTGAGCTTCTGTCGTAGAGGGGGATGTAGAGCGAGCGCCCGCACGTCTTGCACAGCTTGGCCCAGCGGATGTCGCCGCTTTCGACCGCGGCATTGCCGACCGTCAGCTGGTCCAGGAGCTTGCCGTATTGCGAGAGGGTGACCGTGGCGGTGCCGAGACTGTCGTCGGTGGTGATGACCACCTCGTAGTCCGCATCGAGCTTGACCGTCTTGATCGGGGCGGCGGAAGCGCCGGAGAATCGCCCGGTCGCGAGCAAGGCCACGAACAGGAACCCGACAACCGCGGTTCGTCTGGTGCAACGCTTCATACAGGCGCCTCACATATCAGGATGAGCCGGCCGGTCGCCTTCAGCCGCAACGATCTTGCAACAATCATCACCGGCGGGCAGCCGAGGCGACCCACCGCGTTTCGCAGCAAAGCCTAGGCCGGACGAAGAGAGCACGCATACCCCATTTGGGGGATGACGCGCGGGGGTGACCGAATCATGATTTGCGCGGGACGATGCTTGACGGATAGCCGAACGCGCTGACGTCTACCTTGGCCGCAACGCGCCTGCGCTTGTTGTCAAGGATATCGGGCAGGGCTCCATGGGCCGGTTCGCGGTGGTAGCTGGCTGGCTGACGAGCGTGGCGGTGTTGCTGTTCACCAGCCAGATCGTCGGTCGGCCGGCTGCTGCGCAAGCGGCATCGGTGCCGGGGCCATCCTTCGACTGCTCCCGGGCAGCGAGCGCCGACGAGCAGGCGATCTGCGCCAACGAGCAGCTTTCCCGCCTCGACGTCATGATCTCCATGGCCTATGCGCAGTTCACGCCGACCTTCGCCGACAAGCGGGCCATCGGCAGGGCGCTGCTTGCAGACAGGCACGCCTGCGGCAGCGACCAGGCATGCATCGCTGCCGTCGAGGTGAATGCGCTGGAGACCTACGGAAACTACGTGCCGTGGGCCGACGCCTACGTCCAGGCGCTGATCGGAGAGAAGGCGGCGGAGCTGTCCGCCACGCTGCCGCGCAATCAGGACCAGGCGCTTCCGCAGCACATCGGTGATTGCGCACTGACCCACATCGATGAACTGATCACGCGCTTCGGCGATCCCCTGAGAGGCGCCGACGCCAATGCCGGCAGCGGCGTCGTCTTCACGGATGGCGGAACGCAGATCTCATACGACGTGGTCGACGCGCTTGAAACGGCGCAGCGCGGCGACCCGGTCGTCCTGTGCCTGGTGTCGATCCCGCGGGACTGCCCGGCCAACGACGCGCGCGGCCGCATCTATTACGCGCTGGACGCCCACAGCGGCGACACATGGCAGCTTCCGGACTCAGAGCACAGCTGCGGGGGAGCGTGAGCGCCAATGCAGCTGCGACGACGTCCACCGCCATACACCAAAAGGGCATCAGAGCCGGCCAAGCTGTGCGGCGCGATGGTCGCTGTACTTGTCACAACAGACGCTCAGGTGGTGCGGAGGACGTTGTTCCAATGACGAGATTCGTGAAATCAAGTGTTTTCATATTGATAATGTTGGCGGTCTACCCTCTTTCCGCGAGGGCCGAAAATTGTACTCCGGGGAAAATGGCGATTTCCCCGAGTGTCTTTCAACTGGGAAAGACCTGGAGGACGTGTTCTGGCTTTACGTTCGCATTCCAGAACGATGGGGATCTGGTTGTTTATGACTACAAGCAGCGACCGATGTGGTCGAGCGGAACCGCCAATAAAGGAGCCGCGGAGCTTGCGTTTCAAGCTGACGGCAATCTTGTCATCTATGCGGAGAAGCCGCTGTGGCAGAGCGGTACATCCGGCCATCCGGGAAGTCATCTGGCTATTCAGGGGGTCGGCAATATTGTAATATATGGGAAAAATGGCCCGCTTTGGGCTTCATCGTCAGTCTCTGCGGCATTGTTGCCTCCTGCGGCACGGCCGGCCGGCTGCATTCCCGTGAAATTGACAATATTCCCCAAGAGTTTTCCGCCGGGAACGTTGTGGCAGACATGCTCAGGGAACCTTGTCGCGTTCCAAAACGACGGCAACTTCGTCATCTACAACGATAAACATAAAGCGATATGGTCCACTGGGACCGCTAACATGGGTGCGACAAGGCTTTCATTTCAAGCGGATGGCAATCTTGTCATATATGCCCAGATACCACTGTGGCAGAGCGGAACCTCGGGGCATCCCGGAAGTCAACTGGCCCTCCAAGACGACGGAAATATTGTCATATATGGCAAGAGTGGTCCGCTGTGGAATACAAAAACGTCCATATACGCCAAGGCGTTTTTTGGGAGTCCAGGTGACAAAGAGTACTGCAATACATCGATTTATATTTTCCGAGATGGATATTGGCGTGAGTTTACTCAGTTCTCCAATGGGACGAGAGAATGTATATCAGATGTTTGCGGCGTTAACGACGCCGATCCTTTCATTTAATCATAGCTCTAAAATCGGAGATTGTGGAGGTTCGTGCGAAGTGCACTTATCTTCCGAAGGGAAGATCAATCCAGGAGTTGTTGGTCAGGCGAGCGCTTTAATAAATCCATCCAATTATACGTGTAAGGCCACGCCAACTGGATCGCCCCTACCGCCCCCGGGCAACTTCTCAGATCCATATGTGGGTGATGTACAACAGTTTTGCGGGACAGGTGTCGGGACTGAATCGCAGGAATTTCGGGCAGTGAGTAACGTGAGCTGCAATGATGCCTACGAGAAAGCAACCGAGGAAGCGCGAAAGGATGCTTGTCAGAGCATGGGATCGGACGCGCACGTGATTGGCTTGAAGCGACTGGAAACCGGGACCTGTCGCATGCCGTACCAATGACCGGGAGAGTGGCTCTGTGACGCCGCTTGGTTCAGAGGCTGGCTAATCACAGGTCGCATCCTGTCAGTCCATCCATGAAGCCTGCGCGGACGAACGCTGCCGGTTGAGATGCAGCCCACCGCATCTCGCCGCGGCAATCACGCCGAACCTAGCGCAGCAGCCCGTCGAAGAGCGGCAGACTGGTGATCGCAGCCAGAGCGATCGTGGCATAAGCGAGCGGGCGATAGCCGGCGCCGGCGGTGCGGCCGAAGATGTGCGAGCCGGCATAGAGCGCCAGCCCGTAGGCTGGCGCCACGGCCACCACCAGCTGCAGCACCTGCATCGTGAAAAAGCCGTTCACCCAATAGGCGGTGAACGAAGCCACGGTGATCAGCGCAAAAAAGACGAACATGTTGGCGCGCACGATGGATGCCGGCAGCGGCCCGCTGACCCACAGCGCGATCACCGGCGGTCCGCCGATCTGGGCGAAGCCGGAGAGGAAACCGGCGATGGCGCCGATGCCGGCGGAGACCGGCACCGTCGGCTCGGCGCGGTAGCGCCAGCCCGACGCGATCAGCGCGACGAGCGCCAGGATGGCCGCCGAGATCGCCCAGCGCAGCGCCGTACCGTCGCCGACGGCAAGCGCCCAGGCGCCGAGCGGCGAGACGATCATGGCGGCAATCGCGGTGGGCAGGACGGTCGGCCAACGGCAGCGGCTGAGCCCGGCCAGGAAGAACGGAAAGGTCAGGACGAAATCAACCAGCAGCAGCGTCGGCGCCGCGACCGTCGGTCCGTAGGCGGCGCTGGCGACGGGAACGAAGATCAGCGCCGCACCGAAGCCACTGAAGCCGCGCACCAGAGCGGCAACCAGCGCCGCGGCGACGGTGATCAGCAGGGCCGGTGTGGTGAAGAAGGCGGGATCGAAGGACACGGGCTGAGTGATAGCGCATCGGCGGGCAAGCGGGTGAGCTTTGTCAGGCGCCGGCCGCAACGGTCAGGCGAGGTGACCGAGGGGCAGGGGGCCGTTGCTCTTGATCGTGCGGATGGCGAAGTTGGAGCGCACGTCCTCGACGGTCTCAAGCGTCAGGATCTTGTCGGTCATCAGCCGCTCATAGGCTTCCAGGTCGGGCACCACCACTTCCGCCAGAAAGTCCGATGCGCCCGACACCATATGGCACGACACCACTTCGGGAATCGCCTTCAGGGCCTCCTGCAGCATGGCGGCGTTGTCGCGGCTGTGCTTGCCGACCTTCATTTCGACGAAGACGGTGAGGCCGAGGCCGACGGCCTTGCGATTGAGGACGGCGCGATAGCCGTCGATCATGCCGGCGTCCTCGAGATGCTTCACACGGCGCAGGCAGGGCGACGGCGACAGGCCGACGCGCTCGGCGAGGTCGACATTGGAGAGCCGCCCGTCCGCCTGCAGGGTGCCGAGAATCCGCTGGTCGATCCGGTCAGGTGCTTCTTTGCCATCTTTCATCAAAATTCTGCCTCGCATTGTTTGAATATTGCTGATTTTGCGCTCTTCACGCAATCTTCGCAAGGAAATGTCGCATCAGGCGGCATAAATCATGGACCTGTTGATGCTGGAGGCAGGATCATGACGACAGAGTTCAATCGGACAGACGCGCCGCGACGGCGAATCGGGATCGGCGTGGCGGCGGCGGTGGTCACCGTGCTCATCTGGTCGCTGTGGATCGTCGCCACGCGGCAGGCGGCGACCGTGCATCTGCCCGCCGCCTGGCTCGGCATTCTGCGTTTCGCCGTACCGGCGGTGGTGCTCATCCCCTTCTGGTGGCGGCTCGGCCTGGTGCCGCGCGGTGTGCCGGTGCACCTCATAGCCATGATGGTCGCCGGGGCGGGGGCACCCTTTTTCGTGCTGGTCGCAACCGGCATGCACTATGCCAGCGCCGCCGAAAGCGGTGTGCTTCTGGGCGGCACCATGCCGCTGTTTGCGGCACTCATGTCGGCCGTGATCGAGCGCGAGCGCTTCGGCTCCAGTCGGCTCGTCGGCTTCGCCCTGGTGGTGATCGCCATGGCCGCCATTGGCGGCATGGCGGTGGTGCATGGCCAGGGTGCGGGGCGCCTGTTGGTCGTGGTCGGCGCGGCGCTCTGGGCCATCTACACGCACGCCTTTCACAAGAGCGGTCTGCCGGCGCTGCCCACCGCCGGCATCATCGCGGCCTGGTCGACAATCATCCTGGCGCCGTTTGCGATGGCGGAAGGCACCGCGGCGCTGTTTGCGGCGGGCCCGGGCGTGCTTGCCGGCGAGGTGCTGTCGCAGGGCGTGCTGTCCGGCGTCGTCGCGCTGGCGTGCTACGGCACGGCGGTGCGCATCCTCGGTTCATCGCGCGCGGCCCTGCTTGCGGCCCTGCCGCCGGCGGTCGCCGCCCTCATCGCCATTCCCATGCTGGGCGAGGTGCCCTCGTCTTTGGCGCTCGGCGGCGTGGTCCTGGTGGTGGCCGGTGTGGCGCTGGCAACCGGCGTGGTGAAGCTCGGCGCCCGCCGCGCAGTGGCACGCGGCGCCTGAGCGCGCTACGCCTTGGAGCACGATGAACGAACCGATTCGCATCGTCGGCATCGATCCGGGGCTGCGCGCCACCGGCTGGGGCGTGGTGGCGATCAAGGGCAATCAACTGTCCTTTCTCGCCGCCGGCACCATCAAGGCGCCGGTCGAGGGCGACATGGCGAGCCGGCTCCTCGTCCTCCATACGGGCCTGGTCGAGATGCTCGGCCAGTGGCAGCCGGACGAGGCGGCGGTCGAGCAGAGCTTCGTCAACCGTGATGCCCAGGCGACGCTGAAGCTCGGCCAGGCGCGCGGCATCGCCCTGCTGGCGCCGGCGCAGGCCGGGCTTGCCGTTGCCGAATACGCGCCCAATGCCGTCAAGAAGGCGATTGTCGGCGCCGGTCACGCCGAAAAGGGCCAGATTCGGGCCATGGTGCGCGTGCTGCTGCCGCGCGCCAGCTTCGACAGCGAGCACGCCGCCGATGCGCTGGCCATCGCCATCTGCCATGCCCACCACCGCCAATCGGCGCGTGCAATGGTGCCGGTGGCCTGAAACGGGCGGGGCACTTCCGACGCCGTCCTTGGAAAAACCCAATTCGTGATAACTAAAAGGCCATGATTGGCAAGCTGCGCGGGATTATCGATTCCTACGGCGAGGATTGGGTCATCGTCGATGTCGGCGGCGTCGGCTACCAGGTCCATTGCTCGGCGCGCACGCTGCAGGCGCTGCCGGCGGTCGGCGAGGTGGCAACGCTGTCGATCGAGACCTATGTGCGCGAGGATGTCATTCGCCTCTATGGGTTCGCGAGCGATCTCGAGCGCGAGTGGTTCCGCCTGCTGATGATCGTGCAGGGGGTGGGAGCGCGGGTGGCGCTGGCGGTGCTCGGGGTCATGAAACCCGGCGACCTGGCCACCGCCATCGCGTTGCAGGACAAGGCGGCACTGGCCCGGGCGCCGGGCGTCGGCAAGCGGGTGGCCGAACGCATCGTGACGGAGTTGCGCGACAAGGCGCCCGGCTATTCCAGCGCCGATCCGGCGCTGGTGCACCTGCAGGCCGACCTTGCCGAACATCGCGCGCCGCGGCCGGTGGCCGATGCCGTCTCGGCGCTGGTCAATCTCGGCTATGCGCAGGTGCAGGCGAGCGCGGCGGTGGCCGCTGCCTCGCGGGCCGCTGGCGAGAGCGCCACTGCCGAGCAGCTCATCCGCCTCGGGCTGAAGGAGCTGGCGCGGTAGTGGAACATGGACGGGCTGCGCCGGGCGAGCGAACTGGAGTAGACACAGGGGCTGCCGGGTGGCGGAGGCAGGGATGACGACGGTGGACGGAAGCGCGCGCATTCCAGGCAAGGCCAGGCGGTTGCCGGGCGCGGCGGCGACGTTCCTCGTCTTCCTCGTCGTCGGGCCGCTGATCGGTGGCGGCACGGCGTTCCTTATCGTGCTTGCCCTCAATGCCGTTCCGCCCGATTTCGCCCACGATCTCAAAGTTGATTTCTTCTTCTCGTGCCTGATGGTGTTCCTGCCGATCGCGGCGGTCGGCGCCCTGATCGCCACGCGTCAGGCAATGGCGCGACCGGTCGCGGCGATGCAGGCCACCGGGCTGGGTGCCAGCGCCGGCGTCGTCTGGGCGCTGTTCCTGGCCAGCGAGGGGACGACCGCGACGCTGAGCGTGCTGGCCTTCGTCGGCGCGACCATAGCCACGCTCGCCTGCTGGTGGCTGACGCGCATCTTCGCGGGGCGGAGATGAGCGACGCACGGATGGTGGCCGGTTCCCTGCGCGACGACGACGCGCCCGATGCGGCGCTGCGCCCGCAATATCTCTCCGAGTTCGTCGGCCAGGCGCAGGCCTGCGCCAACCTCAAGGTGTTCATCGAGGCGGCGCGCGGGCGCAAGGAGGCGCTCGACCACGTGCTGTTCGTCGGTCCGCCGGGCCTCGGCAAGACGACGCTGGCGCAGATCGTGGCGCGCGAACTCGGCGTCAATTTCCGCGCCACCTCCGGCCCGGTCATCGCCAAGGCCGGGGATCTTGCGGCACTGCTGACCAATCTCGAAGAGCGCGACGTTCTGTTCATCGACGAGATCCACCGCCTGTCGCCGGCGGTCGAGGAGATCCTCTATCCGGCGCTGGAGGATTTTCAGCTCGATCTCATCATCGGCGAGGGGCCGGCGGCGCGCTCGGTCAAGATCGGACTGGCGCCCTTCACGCTGATCGGCGCGACGACACGGCTCGGGCTGCTGACGACGCCGCTGCGCGATCGCTTCGGTATTCCCGTGCGGCTCAATTTCTACGAGGTGCCGGAACTCGAGCACATCGTGCGGCGCGGGGCGCGCATCCTCGGCGCCAATCTGACCGACGCCGGCAGCACCGAGATCGCCCGGCGTTCGCGTGGCACGCCGCGCATCGCCACGCGGCTCCTGCGCCGCGTGCGCGATTTTGCCAGCGTCGAGAAGGTCGACGCCATCGACGCCAAGGCCGCCGACCATGCGTTGCGCCGCCTGGAGGTCGATGCGCTGGGTCTGGATGCGCTCGACCGGCGCTATATGAGCCTGATCGCCGAGAGCTTCGGCGGTGGGCCGGTCGGCATCGAGACCATCGCCGCGGCACTGTCGGAACCGCGCGATGCCATCGAGGAGATCGTCGAACCCTTCCTCATCCAGCAGGGACTGGTGCAGCGCACGCCGCGCGGGCGCATGCTCTCCGCCGCCGCGTTCAAGCATCTCGGCCTCGCCGCGCCTGAGCGCGCGGCGCCGCAGATGCCGCTGTTCGATTCCGGCGACGAATGAATCCGCCGATCGAGATCGTCGCGGCGGTCATCGGCGATGCGGCGGGGCGCACTCTGCTGGTCCGCAAGCAGGGTACGGACGTCTTCATGCAGCCCGGCGGAAAGCGCGAGCCGGGCGAGGACGACCTGACCGCGCTGGCGCGCGAACTCGATGAGGAACTGGGCCTGGCGATCGTTGCCGGCTCGGCTCGGTCCCTCGGCTCCTTCCGGGCGCGCGCGGCCAACGAATCCGGCCGCGAGGTGGTGGCCGCGGTCTATGAGGTGGCGGTGACGGGCGCACCCGTCGCCCGCGCCGAGATCGCCGAGCTTCTCTGGTTCGATCCGGAAGATCCGCCGCCGGTCCCTGTCGCGCCGCTGACGCGAGACCATATCCTGCGCTTGCGGTGAACGGAGGGCTCCGTTGATCGCGTGTCAGGGCAACGCGCCATCCGTCTGAAACGGGCGCGGCGGATCTGCCGTGCAGCTATTGCGCCAAATCAACGCGCCTCACCTTCGGAGACCTACCGTGTCGCGCGAGAATTGGCGCGAGGACGGCCATGCTTCATTCTTGGGGCCGCACCGGTCTTCAAGGTCGTCCAGCGGGTGCCGGTGCGTATTCGCTTGGCGAAGGTGGATCCGACGCGCCAGTGATCTCGGGGCTTCTGCGATGCTGTGAGGGTCGACACCGGCGTGGTGTTGCTCCGCGCGGCCGCGACATGACTACGAATCGCTGAGTTGAAGCCGTGAGCGCCGCCGCCTCTTTCGATCCCCCCGTCCTGGAAGTGAAGCATCGCGCCCTCATGACCATGGCGGTGATGGCTTCTCAGATCATGGTGATGCTCGACATGACCATCGCCAACGTCGCCCTGCCGCACATGCAGGCGAGCCTCGGCGCCGATCAGTCGACCATCACCTGGGTGCTCACCTCCTATATCGTCGCCCAGGCGATCATGACGCCGATCACCGGCTGGCTCTCCGACAATATCGGCCGCAAGCGGCTGTTCGCGATCTGCGTCGCCGGCTTCGTCGCGTCGTCGGCGCTGTGCGGCACCGCGCTTGGCCTCAGCGAGATGGTGGTGTTCCGCGTCATGCAGGGGGCCTTCGGCGCGGCTCTTGCCCCGCTGTCGCAGTCGATCATCCTCGACATCAATCCGCGCGAGCGCCACGGCCAGGCAATGGCATTGTGGGGGATGGGCATCATGGTCGCGCCGATCGCCGGCCCGGTCATCGGCGCCTATATCACCGAGAATTTCAACTGGCGCTGGGTGTTCTACATCAACGTGCCGGTCGGCATGGCTGCGCTCACCGGCGTCCTCTTGTTCATGCCGGACACGGTGCGCCGTTTCCGCAATTTCGATTTTCTCGGCTTCGGCCTGCTCGCGGTCGGCGTCGGCGCGCTGCAGATCATGCTCGACCGCGGCGCGCAGCTCGACTGGTTCAACTCGCCCGAGATCCTGATCGAGACCGGAATCGCCATCTCCGCCACCTGGATGTTCATCGTCCATACGGTGACCAGCCGCGAGCCGTTCCTGAACCGGCGCCTGTTCACCGATCGCAACCTCACCTCGTCGCTGGTCCTGATCTTCACGGTCGGTATCGTGCTGCTCGCCACCATGGCCCTGCTGCCCCTGATGCTGCAGAATCTGATGGGCTATCCGGTCATCATCGTCGGTCTGGTGCTGGCGCCGCGCGGATTCGGAACGATGGTGGCGATGGTGATTGTCGGCCGGCTGGTCGGCAAGGTCGACCCGCGTCTGCTGGTCGGCTTCGGCCTGTCGATGACCGCCTTCTCGCTCTACCAGATGACCGGCTTCGACCTCGGCATGAATTCCTGGCCGCTGATCATCTCCGGCATCACCCAGGGCTTCGGTCTCGGCTTCGTCTTCGTGCCGCTGACGACCATCGCCTTCCGCACGCTCGATCCGCAACTGCGCACCGAGGCGTCGAGTCTGTTCAACCTCATCCGCAGTATCGGGTCCTCGATCGGCATCTCGATCATGGCGGCGCTGCTCGCCGCCAACATCCAGGTCAACCACGCCGACCTCGCCGCCCAGATCAACCCGTTCAATCCGAACCTGTCGGTGCTCGGACTATCGCCCGCACTGCTTGGAACGCCGGCGGGAGCCCAGACGTTGGCCCAGTTGAACGGCCTGATCATGCAGCAGGCCGCGATGATCGCCTATCTCGACGACTTCCGGACCATGTTCGTGATCACCCTGGCCGCCCTGCCGTTGTTGCTGCTGCTGCGCCAGAAGACGGTGGGGACACCGTCGGTCGCTCCCACCCGGCAGGCACAGGAGCAGGCGGTTGAATCGGCCGCGGTGATGGTCGAGTAAAAGTCCCGCGACCCGGAAAATCCGCCGCATGTCCCTGTCGCTCCGCCGACGCAGGACCATATCTTGCGTCTGAGCCGATAACGCCGTGTCGACGGAGCGGGCCGCAGCGAGCCCGCCTGCGCACCAAACGAAGAAGAGGGACGCGTCGGAATGAGCAAGCCGATCGAGGACTACGGATTCATTGGCAACATGTTGTCCTGCGCGCTGGTGGCGCGTGACGGCTCGATCGACTGGCTATGCCTGCCGCGCTTCGATTCGGACGCCTGCTTCGCGGCGCTGCTCGGCGACCAGAACAATGGCTACTGGCGCATTGCGCCGGCCGGCGACTACAGCGTGACCCGCAAATATCGCGACGGCACCACCATCCTGGAGACCACCTTCGAAACGGCCGAGGGCGTGGTGACGCTGATCGACTTCATGCCGCTCGGCGGCGACGAGGAACACGTCAACCTGATGCGCCTGGTGCGTGGCGACCGCGGCAGCGTGGCGATGCGCATGGAGTTCGTCCTGCGCTTCGGCTACGGCACCGCCATTCCCTGGGTGCGGCGGCGCGATTTCGGGCTGTCGGCGGTCGCCGGGCCCGACGGCGTCGAACTGCATACCGACGTGCCGCTGACCAATGAGAACATGCGCACCACGGCGGAGTTCGTCGTCGGCGCCGGAGCGACTGTTCCCTTCACGCTCGCCTATCATCCCTCCTATCGCACACGCGAGCGCGCGATCGACCCGCCGGCGCGGCTCGAGGAGACCGAAACCTGGTGGCGCGAATGGTCCGACCGCTGCACGTTCAGCGGCGGCACCGATCATCGCTGGCGCGAGGCCGTGGTGCGCTCGCTGGTGACGCTGAAGGGGCTGACCTACCAGCCCAGCGGCGGCATCGTGGCGGCGGCGACCACCTCGTTGCCTGAGCAGCTCGGGGGGATGCGCAACTGGGATTATCGCTATTGCTGGATCCGCGACGCCACGGTGACGCTCTACGCGCTGCTCCACTCGGGCTATCGCGAGGAGGCGCGGGCGTGGCGCCGCTGGATGCTGCGTGCCAGCGCCGGCCATCCGCAGCAATTGCAGATCATGTACGGGCTTGCCGGCGAGCGCCGGCTGACCGAGCAGACGCTTGACTGGCTCGCCGGCTATGAGGGCTCGCGGCCGGTCAGGATCGGCAACGCCGCCTATGGGCAGCTCCAGCTCGACGTCTACGGCGAGATCCTCGATGCCCTCGACGTCGCGCGCAAATACCAGCTCGATGCATCGCACGACGGCTGGGAGTTCCAGAAGGTCCTGCTCGAGGACCTCAAAGGCAAATGGATGAAGCCGGACGAAGGCATCTGGGAGGTGCGCGGGGGCGCGCGCCACTTCACCCATTCGCGATTGATGGCCTGGGTCGCTTATGACCGGGCGATCCGGGCGGTGGAGGCGTTCGGTCTCTCCGGTCCGGCCGCCGAATGGGGGCGCACGCGCGACGCCATCCGCGACGATATCCTGAAGAACGGCTGGAGCGACAAGCGCAAGAGCTTCGTGCGGAGCTACGGTAGCGATGCGCTGGATGCCTCGCTGCTGTTGATGCCGCTGGTCGGCTTCTTGGCTGCGGACGACCCGCGCGTGGTTGCCACCGTCGATGCGATCGGCAGGGAGCTGACCCATGACGGCCTCGTGCTGCGCTATCGCACGGAGGAAGCCGGCGATGGGCTCAAGGGCGAGGAGGGGACGTTCCTCGTCTGCAGCTTCTGGATGGTCGATGCGCTGGCGATGACCGGCCGGCGCGACAAGGCCGAGGAGCTGTTCGAGCGGCTCCTGTCCATGCGCAACGATCTCGGCCTGCTGGCCGAGGAATACGATCCGGTCGCCAAGCGCCAGCTCGGCAACTTCCCGCAGGCCTTCTCCCATGTCGGCATCGTCAACAGCGCCAATAATCTGGCCGCGCGCGGCGGTCCGGCGGAGCAGCGCGCGTCGCGGTCGGCGGGATAGACCGGCAGTCCGCATGCAGCGAAGCGAAATGCTGGGGTTACCGCCCCCGGTTTGCGCTGCGCGCCATCCGGGCTACGTGATCTTCCGCACGAAGCGCTTGCCGGTCTCGCTGTAGCCGAGGTGCCGGTAGAAGGCGTGGGCGCCCTCGCGGCGGTTGTGGCTGGTGAGCATCATCACATGCGCGCCACGCGCGCGCACCCAGTCCTCCGCTGCGGCGATCAGCCGGCGGCCGATGCCGAGTCCCTGCACGGTCTCGTCCACCACCACGGCGGTGACGCGTCCGGTCGGCTCGTCGTGCTCGTAGGAGGGCGTGACATAGGCGCCGGTGAGGCCGACGGCGCGACCATCGGCCACGGCGACGAAGGTGGCATGGTCGGGGTGGCGTGCGATCCTGTCGATGCGCTGCCGCATCTGGTCGACGGTGGTCGGGTAGCCGAGTTGGCCAAGCAGTGCGGCGACTGCCGGGAGGTCCGCTTCGGCGAAGGGTCTGATAGAAATGTCTGCCATGACGATTCCAACCTGTGTGAGCCGATGAGTGGCACCGACCGATGGCCCGATCTTGCCGGCCGGCTGATACCGGGCGGGCACGTCCTGCCGGTGCGCGTCTATTTCGAGGACACCGATTTCTCCGGCGTTGTCTACCACGGCGCCTATATCCGCTTCATGGAGCGCGGCCGTTCGGATTACCTGCGCCGCCTCGGCGTCGGCCACGATGCACTCGACCGCGGCGAAATGGGCGAGCCGCTGGCCTTTGCGGTGCGCCGGATTACCGCCGAATTCCTCAAGCCGGCGCGAATCGACGACGTGGTGGAAATCGAAACCCGGGCGGGCGAGCTGCGCGGCGCCAGCATCGTGTTGTCGCAGACGGTCAGGCGCGGCGACGCGGTGCTGGTCACCGCCGAAGTGACGGTGGTGATGATCAACAGCGAGGGGCGGGCGCGGCGGCTGCCGGACGCGGTACGCGACATGCTTCTCGGTGACAATACTCCTTAACGGTCGGTTAACCGTGGGAGCCTTAGGACTGCCTTGTGTTTCGGGCTCGCAAGGATTGACGCACGCCCTCGTTTTGACAAGATTGCGGGTGAGACACCCGCTCCGCAAACGGCAGCCGCGTCAGTGATTTCGCCAGGACGGCGGGGCTGGTCGAGGACCGTGGTCGCGGATTGTCTCGCCGCAGACGCCGGGCGGGGACGACATCCGAGAGGTCAGGATTTTATGCCGGACGCGGTCACGCAGGCAGCGCTTGCCCTTCCCACGAGTGGTGAAGTCTCGGTGATTGCCCTGTTCTTGCAGGCGCATATCGTCGTGAAGATCATCATCATCGGCCTGTTGATCGCCTCGATCTGGAGTTGGGCGATCATCGTCGACAAGACGATCCTCTATGGCCGGGTGCGCCGCCAGATGGATCGCTTCGAGAAGCTGTTCTGGTCGGGGCAGTCCCTGGAGGAGCTCTATCGCTCGCTCACCGGCCGCACCCCGACGGCGATGGCCTCGGTGTTCGTGGCGGCGATGCGCGAGTGGAAGCGCAGCTTCGAAGCGGGCGCCCGTTCGCCCATCGGCCTGCAGACGCGCATCGACAAGGTGCTCGACGTCACCATCAGCCGTGAGACCGAGCGGCTCGAACGGCGGCTCCTGTTCCTGGCCACGGTCGGTTCGGCGGCGCCATTTATCGGCCTCTTTGGCACGGTATGGGGCATCATGACCTCGTTCCAGGCCATCGCCGCCTCGAAGAACACCGCGTTGGCGGTGGTGGCGCCGGGCATCGCCGAGGCGTTGCTGGCCACGGCGCTCGGCCTGCTTGCCGCGATCCCCGCGGTGATCGCCTACAACAAGCTGTCCAACGAGTCGGCCAAGATCGAACAGCGCCTGGAGAGCTTCGGCGACGAGTTCTCCGCCATCCTGTCGCGCCAGGTCGACGAGAGAGGTTGAGAGGTGGCGGGACCGATCGGATCGCTGAGGTCACGCTCGGGTCGCCGGCGCCAGCGGGCGCGCCCGATGAGCGACATCAACGTGACGCCCTTCGTCGACGTGATGCTGGTGCTCTTGATCGTGTTCATGGTGACCGCGCCGCTGCTCTCTGCCGGGGTGCCGGTCAACCTGCCGGAGGCCAACGCCAAGCCGCTGGCGATTGACAAGGAGCCGGTGTCGGTCACCATCGACGCCGACGGACGGGTGTTCATCAAGGAGACCGAGGTGCCGCTCGACGAACTGGCCAGCAAGCTTTCCGCGGCGGTCGGCGGCAATCTCGACCAGCGCATCTACATACGCGGCGACCGGGCGGTCAGTTACGGCGCAATCATGAAGGTAATGGGCGACATAAACGGTGCCGGCTTTCGTAACATAGGGCTGGTATCGCTCAAGCAGCCGAGCAGCTGATTCCGCCATGCGCGATGGGCTGGCAGTCTCGCTCTTCGGCCACGCGGCACTTCTGGTGTGGGCGCTTCTGTCGTTGCCGTCGCCAAAGGCGCTCGACGCCAGCACGGTCGAGGCAATCCCGATAAATTTCGTCAAGATCGCAGACGTCACCAGCGTACCCAAGGGCGTCGAAACGCCGCCCAAGCCGGTCGAAAAGCCCAAGCCCAATCCCGACGCGATCGCCAAGGCGATTGCGGAACAGACGCCGCCGCTGCCCACCCCGCCCGAGCCGAAGCCGCCCGAACCGGCCCCGGTGCCGCCGCCGCCGCCGACCCCGCCGGAGCCGACCCCACCCAAGCCGGCTCCGCCCGAGCCAACCCCGCCAGAGCCGGCTCCGCCGGAGCCTGCACCCAAGCCTGCGCCTGCGCCCGAACCGGCGGCCAAGCCGGAACCGCCGCCACCGGAAACGCCGCCACCGGCGCCCGAACCGCCGCCGGCGGAGACGGTCAAGATCCAGCCGAAGCCGGATAATATGCCGCTGCCCGTGCCGCGGCCGAATATGGTGGCGCAGGCCCTGCCGGCGAAGACGAAGCCCGACGCTTTCAATCCGGATAAGATCGCGGCGTTGCTCAACAAGGACAGCGCGCCGGCCGAGCCGCAGAAGCAGGAGCCGACGGTGGGCGGGACGGCGCCGTTGATCGATGCGCAGATGACCGCGACCGAGCTTGATGCCTTGCGCGCGCGGCTCGCCGAGTGCTGGTCACCGCCGATCGGCTGGACCGACCCGAAGGAGGTGCGCGTCGTGCTGATGCTGTCGCTCAATCCGGACGGTTCGGTGAACGGCGAACCGCAGGTTCTGGAACGGCCGGCGGGGCGCTATGAGCAGACAGCACCGGAGAGTGCCTTGCGCGCGGTGCGCAGGTGTGCCCCTTACACGCTGCCGCCGGAGAAGTATGAATCATGGAAGCAGGTGAGGATCACATTCGATCCGACAGAGATGGGCGGCGGCTGAGACAGGTGAGGAAGCCATGAGGAGTGCCACAATGCCAGCGATCGCCGCCATTCGCCGCCGTGTCATCCGGGCGCTCGCCTTGCTTGCCGTGGCGCTGGTCACCACAGCCTTCGCCCAGCCGGCCAGCGCGCTGATCACGATCGACGTGACCCGCGGCAACGTCCAGCCGATGCCGATCGCGCTGCCGGGCTTCGTCGGTACCGGTGAGGACGCCAAGCTTGGTGCCGACATCACCAACGTCATTGCTGCCGACCTCAAGCGATCCGGCCTGTTCCTGCCGATCGATCCCGCGACCTTCGTGCAGAGGGCCATCGGCCCGAACGAGACGCCGCGCTTCGCCGACTGGCGGGTGATCAATGCCCAGGCCCTGGTGACCGGCGGCATCGCGCGCCAGGCGGACGGCCGGCTGCGGGCCGAGTTCCGTTTGTGGGATGTCTTCGCCACTCAGCAGATCGCCGGCCAGCAGTTCTTCACCACGCCGGACAACTGGCGGCGCGTGGCCCATATCATTGCCGACGCCATCTACCAGCGGCTCACCGGCGAAAAGGGCTATTTCGATACGCGCGTGGTGTTCGTCGCCGAGAGCGGCCCCAAGGACAAGCGCGTCAAGCGGCTGGCGATCATGGATCAGGATGGCGCCAATGTGCGCTACCTGACCGACGGCAAGGACCTGGTGCTCACCCCGCGGTTCAATCCGACCGCGCAGGAAGTCACCTACATGTCCTATCACGGTCTCGACCAGCCGCATGTCTACCTGCTCAACATCGAGACCGGCCAGCGCGAACTGGTCGGCGATTTCCCCGGCATGACGTTTGCGCCGCGCTTCTCGCCCGACGGGCAGAAGGTGGTCATGAGCCTGCAGCCGGGCAGCAATGCCAACATCTACACGATGGACCTGCGTTCGAAGCGCACGACGCGGCTGACCGACGACGCCGCCATCGATACCAGTCCGTCCTATTCGCCGGATGGCTCGAAGATCGTGTTCACCTCCGACCGCGGCGGCACGCCGCAGCTCTACGTGATGGGCGCCGACGGCTCCAATCCCAAGCGCATCACCTTCGGCGAGGGCACCTTCGAGACGCCGGTATGGTCGCCGCGCGGCGATCTCATCGCCTTCACCCGGCGCGACAAGGGGCAGTTCGCCATCGGCGTCATCAAGCCGGACGGCTCGGGGATGCGCATCCTCACCGAAGGCTTCCACAATGAGGGGCCGACCTGGGCTCCCAACGGCCGGGTGATCATGTTTTTCCGCGATACGCCCGGCGCCAATGGCGGGCCGCAGCTGTGGACCATTGACGTTACCGGCTACAACGAATTCCGCATCCCGCTGGACGGTTTTGCCTCCGATCCGGCGTGGTCGCCGCTGATCAACTGA
>CAVXLJ010000003.1:0-216629 GCA_963762605.1 uncultured Alphaproteobacteria bacterium
CAGATAGGCGGCGATCGGCCCCAGCGTGTGGCCGTCGGCGAACTTGCCGATCTGATAGGCCTCGTCCGCCTTGAAGCGGTGCAGCGCCACCTTGTCCTCCTCGGCGAACACCGCGACGGTGCGGCGGCCGAGCTCGTTGGCGGCCCTGAGCACGCGGATGGCGATCTCCGAGCGGTTGGCGACGAGGATTTTCTTGATCGGCACGCACGCGCCCCCTTTTGACAAGACCCTGCCCTTGCCCCCTGTTTAGCCGGATTGTGCAATTGCGAAAAGGGCGTGTGCGGCTGCGAAGAAGCCGCAGCGGTCGCAGGATTGCGGCCGCCCGCCCGCCTGGGGCAAAGTGCGGCGCACCTAGAACCGCGAAGAAAGGTCGAACATGCCGGAAATTCACGTCTTCTGCGCCGAAGGGCGCACGCCGGAACAGAAGAAGAAGCTGATGAAGGGCCTCACCGATGCCATGGTCGAGAGCTTTGGCGTCCCCGCCGACGTGGTGACGGTGCAGATCATCGAGGCACCCAAGACCGACAAGGCCAAGGGCGGCGTGCCCTTCACCGAGCGGTAGACATCGGGCGAATTCTGACATGATCACCGTCTTCGGCTCGATCAACGTCGATCTGGTCACGCGCGTGAAACGCATTCCGGGCCCCGGCGAAACTGTCCACGGCTCCGACTACGCCCTGATTCCCGGCGGCAAGGGCGCCAACCAGGCGCTGGCCGCCTGCCGCGCCGGAGCCGAGGTGCGCATGGTCGGCGCGGTCGGGACTGACGATTTCTCGCAAGTTGCGCTCAGGGAACTGGAGGCCGGCGGCGTCGATCTTGCCGCCGTACCCGCCGCATCGGCACTACCGGCGTTGCCATCATCACCGTCGACGAGACCGGCGAGAACACCATCGCGCTGTCGCCCGGCGCCAACGCCCATGCCGACGCGGCGACCATTCCGGACGGCGCCCTCGGCTCCGGCGACACGCTTCTTCTGCAGATGGAGGTGCCGCTCGCCCAGAACTATGCCGCCGCCGCGAAAGCGCGCGCCGCCGGCGCCCGCGTGATCCTTTCGCTGGCGCCTTATGCGGCCCTATCGCCGGACGAGCTGGCGGCCTTCGACATGCTGATCGTCAATGAGCACGAGGCGGCGGACCTCGCCCAGCACCTTGCCATTGCCGGCAGGCAGCCCGGAGGAAACCGTCGCCGCGCTCGCCACCGCGCTCGGCCGCACGGTCGTCGCCACGCTCGGGCCGGACGGCGCGATCGCTGCCGACGGCAGCGAGGTGATCCGCGTGCCCGCACTGAAGGTGACGCCGGTCGACACCACCGGCGCCGGCGACACCTTCTGCGGCGTGCTCGCCGCCTGGCTCGACGAGGGCGCGAGCTTCCGCACCGCGCTGGCCCGCGCCGCAGTCGCCGGCTCGCTCGCCGTCACCAAGGAAGGCGCCCAGCCGAGCTTCCCGACGCGGGCGGAGATCCAGGACGCCTCGCTTTAGCCCGCCATCCGGAACATCAGCCTGAGCGCCCGGTCGAACAGCCGGTCGGGAAGCAGCCGGCGCAATAGCAGGATCTGCCAGGCGCCGCCGGCAGCCGGATAGCGCGCCCGCGGGTGCCGCGCATCAAGCGCCCGGGAAACGATCTTCGCCACCGCTTCCGGCGGCGCGCTGAGCGACGACGTATCGGCCTGGGCGAACATGCGGGCGTGCGCCTCGGCATAGGGCTTGTACGGGCCGGAACCGGACGATTGCAGCAGGTGGTCGCGGGCGATTCCCGTCCACTCGCTCTTGATGGCGCCGGGCTCGATGATGATGACGCGGATGCCGAAGGGTTCGAGCTCCAGCCTGAGGCTGTCGCTGAGACCCTCCACGGCGAACTTGGTGGCGTGATACCAGCTGCCGAACGGCTCGTAGATCTTGCCGCCGATCGAACTGATATTGACGATGGCGCCGCTCTTTGCCGCGCGCATCGCCGGCAGGACGAGCTGGGTCAGCCGCGCCAGGCCGAAGACATTCACCTCGAACTGGCGACGGGCTTCGGACAGCGGCACCTCCTCCAGCGACCCGTAGGAGCCGTAGCCGGCATTGTTGACCAGCACGTCGACGCGACCGCTTTCGGCCATGCTCTTTTCGACCGCGGCCACCATCGATTGATCGTCGGTGACGTCGAGCGCCAGTGTCACCGCGCCTGCCTCGGCAAGACCCGCCATGCGCTCCACCCGCCGCGCCCCGGCAAAGACCCGGTAGCCGTCCTTGAGCAATTGCCGCGCTATTGCCGCGCCGATACCAGCCGATGCGCCGGTGACCAATGCCGTTTTCATGACGTGACCTCTTTCGCCGCCCGCAGGCCATCTGTATCACCAATGCGCGAAGTCCATGGACCGGTGGCCGGCCGCCTCGCCCCCCAAACCCATTTCGCCCCAGCAGTTGAACCGCTAACATCCGCGGCCATATCAGCCCCAAGAGACCCGCCATGAGCCCCTCCGAAACAGTTGTCGCGCCCGCCGAGGGCCTCACCGAACGCGCCAGGAACCCGCGCGTCCTGCGCCTCTCCCCGGCGGACAACCTGGTGGTCGCCATCAATCCGGTCCTGCCCGGCGCGAGCGCCGAGGGGATCACGGCCCTGGCGCGCGTGCCCAAGGGCCACAAGATGGCGACGGCGGCTATTCGCCAGGGCGAACCGGTCAAGAAATTCGGCCAGATCATCGGCTTTGCCACGGTGCCGATCCTGCCGGGCGAGCACATCCACACCCATAATTGCGGCGTTTCGGAATTCTCGCGCGACTATCACTTCGCCGAGGACGCCAGACCCGAGCATGTGCTGCCCGTGGAACAGCGCCGCACCTTCCAGGGCTTTCGCCGCAAGAACGGCAAGGTGGGCACGCGCAACTATATCGGCGTGCTGACCAGCGTGAACTGCTCGGCGACCGTCGCGCGCATCATCGCCGATGCCTTCAACCGCACCAACATCCTGGAAGACTTTCCCAATATCGACGGCGTCGTGCCCTTCGTCATGGGCTGGGGCTGCGGCATGGCCGGGCGCGGTTCGGAGGGCTACCAGGTTCTGCAGCGCACCCAGTGGGGCTATGCCAACCACCCCAACCTCGCCGGTGCGCTGATGGTGGGGCTCGGCTGCGAGGTGATGCAGATCTCCGATCTGGAAGACGACTACGGCCTCAAAGAAAACGACATGTTCCGCACCATGACCATCCAGGCCACCGGCGGCACGCGCAAGACGGTCGAGCGCGGCGTGGCGATGATCAAGGAGATGCTCGCCGACGCCAACGCCGCGACGCGCGAGGAGGTGCCGGTGTCGGAGATCATGCTGGCGCTGCAATGCGGCGGCTCCGACGGCTATTCCGGCATCACCGCCAACCCGGCGCTCGGCTTCGCCGCCGACCTGCTGGTCGAACAGGGCGGCACCGCGGTGCTCGCCGAGACGCCGGAAATCTACGGCGCCGAGCACCTGCTCACCCGTCGCGCGGCAACCAAGGAGATCGGCGAGAAGCTGGTCGACATCATTCATTGGTGGGAGGACTACGCCGCGCGCAACAAGGGCGAGATGAACAACAACCCCTCGCCCGGCAACAAGGCCGGCGGGCTGACCACCATTCTCGAGAAGTCGCTGGGCGCCGCCGCCAAGGGCGGCACCTCCACCATGCGCGGCGTCTTCCATTATGCCGAGCCGATCGACACGCGCGGCTTCGTCTTCATGGATTCGCCCGGCTACGATCCCGTCGGCGCCACCGGCCAGGTGGCCTCGGGCTGCAACATGATTGCCTTTACCACCGGCCGTGGTTCGGCCTTCGGCTTCAAGCCGACGCCCTCGATCAAGCTGGCCACCAACAACGACACCTATGAGCGCCAGACCGAGGACATGGACATCAATTGCGGCGACATCCTCGACGGCGTCACCATCGAGGAGAAGGGCAAGCGAAATCTTCGAGGAGGTGATCGCGGTGGCCTCCGGCAAGAAGTCGAAGTCGGAGGAATTCGGCTATGGCGACAACGAGTTCGTGCCCTGGCAGATCGGCGCGGTGATGTGAGACGGTGCGTGTCAGCTTGCGGACGCGGCTGATCCTGTCTCACCGCCAAGCGTCTGTGCTTCCCGGCCGACGAATTCGGCAACGAAATCGATCACCGTCCTCACCCGCGCGATCTTCGCCACGTCCGGATGGAACACCAGCCAGATCTCTTGGCTGTCGATGACCTTGTCGCTGAGGCGTTTCAGCCCCGGTTCCCCCTCGGCCAGAAAGCACGGCAGGACGGCGATTCCCATGCCGACGATGGCCGCGTTGAGCACGGCAACGATGCTGTTGCCGCGCATCACGACTTCGGCATCGCCGGCATGGCCGTCAAGCCACCTCGCGCCGGGCGCGCCGGCCATCGCCTGGTCGAAGCCGACGATGTCATGGCCGGCAAGCGCGTCGAGCGAAGCGGGTGTACCGCGCCGGGCGAGATAGCTCGCGGCCGCATAGACCGACCAGCCAGCCATGCCGATGCGTTTGCTGACGAGATCACCCCGGGTGGTCACGCCCATGCGCACAGCCAGGTCCGCTTCGCCACGCGCGAGATCGTAGAAACGGTTGCCGGACAGCACCTCGACCATCAGGTCGGGATAGCGCTCGTGCAGGGCCGCAAGCCGACGCACCAGGAAGCCGCTGAAGCCCTCCGACGTGGTCAGGCGGACGGTGCCCTCGATGCGCTTGTCGCCGCCGGCGACCTGCCGTTCGATGGCAACGGCCGCCCGTCCAGCCTCCTCCGCCAGCGGCAGGATGCCGGCGCCGGCCTCGGTCAACACGAAACCGTCCGGCGTGCGCGTGAATAGGCTGACCGCGAGCGCCCGTTCAAGCGCCTCCAAACGCCGGCCGACGGTCGAATGGCGGACGTTGAGGTCGCGCGCCGCACCGGCCAGCGTGCCGGCACGGCAAACCGCGAGGAAGTAGCGCAGGTCGTTCCAATCGAGGCTGTGCATTCTTGCACCGGCGCTGCGCGGGATTCGCGAATTCCCGACGGGCAGCAACCGAGGTTACCGTTTTGTCGGCGACCACACCACGCATTCCAACCGACTGGAGGAACTTATGGCCACTCTGCTCGTCAAGCATCGCGTCGCGAACTTCGAAAAGTGGCGGCAAGTGTTCGACCGCCTTGAGCCGCTGCGCGAGAAACACGGCTTCGTCGCCCACAGCGTCCACCGTGACGCCGCCGATCCGAACGTCGTCGTCATCGTCAACCACGTGAAGGACATGGCCGAGGCCAAGAACTACGGACAGTCTCAGGAACTGCACGACGCCATGGCCGAGGCCGGCGTTCAGGGCGCGCTGGAGATTTCGTTCCTCACCGACGTCGAGGACCTGCGCGTCGGCGAACGCGCCTGATCGATGCGGACTGGGCCGCGGCGCCTCATTCATCATGCGTCGCGGTTTCGGCCTGCAGAGTGCCGCGCCACGGACGGTGACGACGATCGCCGCCACCGCCACTCATGAGCCCGCCCGCCGCTTGCCTCACGCCGTGCGGCGGGGACCCGCGGCAGCGAGCGGAAGGTCGCCGCGCAGGCGCGCCGCTTCGCTGCCGATGATCTCGGCGATGAAATCGATCACCGCGCGCACGCGCCCGACCTTGCCGACGTCCGGGTGGTAAACGATCCATACGCCGCGCGCGCCGACGACCGCATCGGTGAGCCGCCTGAGCGTCGGCTCGGCGTCGCCGAGGAAACACGGCACCGAGCAGATCCCGAGCCCGACGATCGTCGCGTTGAGCGCCGCAATCAGGCTGTTGCAGCGCAGGACCACGCGCGCCCCCTCGCAATGCTGATCGAGCCAGACCGCGCCGGGCGCGCTCTTGAGCATGGCATCGAAGCCGATGACATCGTGACCGGCGAGGCTGAGGCCACGCAGACCCCCGGCACGGTTCACATAGGCCTCGGCCGCGTAGAGCGACCAGCCGACGTCGCATAACCGCCGGCAGATGACGTCCGGCTCCTCTGTGGTCATCGAACGCAGGGCGAGCTCGGCCTCGCCGCGTGCGAGGTTGACGCGCTGATTGCTGCTCAGCACATCGACGACCAGGCCCGGATGGCGCTCCTGGAGCTTCGGCATCTGGCGAACCAGGAATCCGCTGAAGGCCTCCGAGGTTGAAACCCGGACGACGCCCTCGATCCGCCCGCTGCTGCTCCCCACCCGGCGGCCGACGGCCGCGAGCGCGCGCTCCGCCTCTTCCGCCATCGGGATGATGCCCGCGCCGGCGTCGGTCATGACGAAGCCATCGGCCGTGCGTATGAACAGCGCGACGCCGAGCGCCTCCTCGAGCGCGCTGATCCTGCGGCTCACCGTCGAATGACGGACGCTGAGGGCGCGCGCCGCCCCCGCCAGGGTTCCACTGCGGCGGACCGCCAGGAAATAGCGAACGTCGTCCCAATCGAAGCTGTGCATTTTTGCACCGCCGCCGTGCCGCAAAAGGGAATTCTCCCGGAGGGGCCGATGAGGCTAGCTCCTTCGCGGGCGACTTGCCATCGGTTTCACAGCGCCAAACATCGGGAGAACACGCATGCCCACCATGCTCGTCAAGGTACGCGTCACCAACTTCGACAAGTGGAAGAAGGTCTACGACAGCCACGAAAGCACGCGTGAGCAATACGGCTTCATCGGCCACAACATCTATCGCGATGCCAGCGATCCCAACGTCGTCGTCATCCTCAACCATGCCAAGGATTTCGCCGAGGCGAAGAAGTTCGGCGCCTCGAAATCGCTGCACGACGCCTGGATCGAGGCCGGCGTCCAGGGGCCGCCCGACGTCACCTTCCTCAACGACATCGAGGAGCTGCACATCGGCCAGCGCGGCTGACCGGCAGCGGTGGCGGCGCTCACCCCATCATCCGCCGCGGCTTGGGCTGGTAGAGCGCCGAGCCGCAAGTGATGACGACGATCGCCGCCACCGCCACCCACAGCCCCGCCCAGATCCACCACAGGCGGAGCTGATCGCCATCGGCGAACCATCCCCACGCGAGCGCGGTGGTGTTGACGGCAGCATGGAGGAGTGCCGGCAAGAGCAGGTTGCCGCCGGTCGCCCGCCACATCCAGGCGATCACCACCGACACCGACAGGATCGCGAGCAGCCACGGCCACAGATTGTTGAGGTCATAGTCGACGCCGAACAGCGGCAGGTGCCACAGCGCATGCAGGAGCCCCAGGATGAGCGCACCGGCAAGCACCGTGCGCCCTTCGATCAGCCGCGGCAGGGCATAGCCGCGCCAGGCCGGCTCCTCGCCGAGACCGATCAGGACAAAGATGACGAGGAAGCGGACGGCGAGGTCGCCCCAGTCGGGCAGCACGGCGCCCGGTGACACCTCGGCGCCGAGGAACAGGTTGACCCCGACCGCCATCGCCGTGATCGCGGCCGGCAGAAGCAAAGCCAGTGCGTACCACAGCGGGCCGACACGCCATTCGGCGATCTTTGCAAGCCACGTGCGCAACGCCGGCCATCCGCCGGTGAGCGCCAGCATGATCGCCGCCGCCAGAAACGGTCCGAACGGCAGGATCGGCCCCTCGCCGGTGGTCGGATCGAGCCGAACCCACAGCCACGGCCACCACGACAGGGCATAGGCAAGAGCAAAGAAGCCGAGAATCGGGTGGCGCTTGGCCAGCCCGGTCAGCATCGCCATGGTCTGTCGCCCCCAATGCCCCCTCGGGCGGACAGCTTAGGACCTTTTGCGGCCGGACGAAACGGCGGCCGCACATGAGGCGGCCGCCGCTCATCGGATTCAGTTCCTGCGACTACTTCGCCATTGTCACTGCGGACGCGACCAGGTTGCCGTCGGCGTCCTTGGTGTATTCGATTGTCACCTTGTCGCCGACCTGCAGCGTCGACGAATCGACATCGGCCGGCAACGTATAGGTGTTGCCATCGTCGAGCGTGACGGTCATGGCCGAGTCATCAACGTTCGTGACCGACCCCGACGCTTCATCGGCCAACGCCGCAAGCGACGACATAGCCAGAAGCACCGCCGCGCCCGCGGCGATCACCAACTTCTTCATTCCTGTCTCTCCTGAGAAAGAATACACGACGTATTCGACGTCGCGCGTTGCCCGAATCGGGCGTCGCAATATCCGCTCCCGATTCGGGGCGTTTGCTCGACCAAATCGTGACGCGAAGATGGCCGCACGGTGGCGGTCGAACACAATCGACCCGCGGAGAAGCCTGCCCTGCCAAAACGACGAGCGGCCGCGCCCGGGGGAGACGCGGCCGCCGCTCACTCGTCAGAAGCCTGCGATCAGGAGGCCGGCGCCACCGACGTGGCGGTCATCTTGCCGCTGGCGTCCTTGCTGTACTCGATCTTCACCTTCTCGCCGACCTGCAGCGTGGCCGCATCGACACTGGCGGGCAGCGTGTAGGTGTTGCCGTTGTCGAGGGTAACGGTCATCGCCGACGGATCGACAGACTTGATCGAACCCTGTGCCTCAGCGGCAAACGCCGCCAGAGACGACAGTGCGAGCAATCCGGCTGCGCCGGCAGCAATCAACAGCTTCTTCATAATTCCCTCTTTCTGTTGGACGCAGCATCGAGACGCTGCGTTCGCCCCCAACGGCGAGGGAGTTCGCCACCCGAAACCGGCAATCAATTGGCCGGGTTACGGCCATTCCGTGGAGAAATTCCAGACTGCTTGCCACAATCGGGAAAAGCTCTGGTAACGCCGTGCGCAGGGGCGCTTGCCGCAACACAGATGCCAGCCAGTGCGGCGAACCGCCTGAGCGCACTAATGTTCCGCCGGCAGGCTGCCTTTGACCAGAAAGGCGTTCGCCCAATGTCCGGAAATGTTCACCGCCGCGCTGAAAACCTGGGCATTGTCCTGCGTCGCGGCGGCGTAGAGCGACTTGTGCAAAACGACCCGCAGTTGCGAGAACTGGCCGCAGGATTTCGCCGCCTTGAGGTCCGAATAGGCGGCCAGCGCTTCCGCGACGCCCGTCGCACGGGCCTTGGCGAGGGTCTCGGCAACGGTTTCGGAAACGCACAGCACCCAGTCGCGCACGACCATCTCGGTGCCGAGCTGATAATCCAGCGGCGCGATCATGCTCGTCGGCGGCTTCGGCGCCGGCACCGAATCGTCGAGGTTATCCGGCGCCGCGGCGAACGCCGCCAACGGAGCGATCACGGCACCCACGAGAATGGCGGCGCCAAGCTTCACGAAATGCCTCATTCACCCAGCCCCTTCTCACATTGATGGGCCGATGCCTCCATCGACCATCCAATTTCACGGAGGACGCGGTAAAAGCCATCCGGGCGATTCAACCGCGCACCCGGAGCGTAACAGGACCGAAAGCCGGTTCTGCATTACAACCGGCCGGAGCGGCGAATTTGTCGACCACCTGTGTGCCAACCGCAACAGAAGAGGGGAGAAGCCTCATGGACCTCAACACCGGCACCACCTTTGCGCTGCCCGAGGATGCCGGCCAGGCAATCCTGGCCGGTCGCATCTGGCGCCCCGACCGTGGCGGCCCCTCGGTGGTGGCGGTGCGCGGCGTCGAGGTGGTGGACATCTCATCGGCTGCGCCGACCATGCGCGACCTGTGCGAGGCGCCGGAGCCGGCCGGGCTCGCCCATGACGCGGCCGGCGAGCCCATCGGCACGCTCGACGAGATCCTCGCCAATACGCCGCGCAGCAGGCGCGATTCGAGCAAGCCGTGGCTGCTTGCGCCGATCGACCTGCAGGCGATCAAGGCGGCCGGCGTCACCTTCGCCGTGTCGATGCTGGAGCGCGTGATCGAGGAAAAGGCGCGCGGCGCGCCGGAGCACGCGGCCGAGATGCGCGCCGAGATCGGCGGGCTGATCGGCCACGACCTCGCCAGGCTGAAACCCGGCTCGCCGGAAGCGATGGCGCTCAAGGACCTGCTCGTCGCCAAGGGCATGTGGTCGCAATATCTCGAGGTCGGCATAGGGCCGGACGCCGAGATCTTCACCAAGGCGCCGCCCATGGCCGCCGTCGGCCATCTCGCCGAGGTCGGCATCCATCCCATGTCGTCGTGGAACAACCCGGAGCCCGAGGTGGTGCTGGTCGCCGCCTCGACCGGCGCGATCGTCGGCGCCGCGCTCGGCAACGACGTCAACCTGCGCGACGTCGAGGGCCGCTCCGCGCTGCTCCTCGGCAAGGCCAAGGACAACAATGCCAGCGCTTCGCTGGGCCCCTTCGTCCGCCTGTTCGGCAACGGCTTCACGCTCGACGACATCCGCCGCGCCGAGGTGACGCTGACGGTCGAGGGCGCCGACGGATTCCGCCTGGAGGGATCGAGCGCCATGAGCCAAATCAGCCGCGACCCGGCCGAGCTGATGGGATCGGCGATCGGCAGGCACCACCAGTATCCCGACGGCGTCGTGCTCTATCTCGGCACCATGTTCGCGCCGGTCGAGGATCGCGGCGCGGCCGGCCAGGGCTTCACCCACCAAATCGGCGACATCGTCACCATCGCCAGCGAGAAGCTGGGGGCGCTGTCGAACCGCGTCGTGCATACCGACGCGGCCGAGCCGTGGACCTTCGGCGTCGGCGCGCTGATGCGCAACCTGGCTCAGCGCGGGCTGATCTGACGGTGAGGCGTGCCGGGCATCCGCGGTCTGGCCCCTCTCCCCTTGCGGGAGGTGGCAAGACATAGAGGCCCGGCAAAGAATGAACGCCGATTCGTCTCAGAGCTATTTGGGCGCGCGATAACCCTGCCCTCACGCCGCGGCGACGCGGCGGAAGCGGTTGAGCAGCGCGGTGGCGGTTCCCGACAGGAGCACATCGAGGAAGCGCAGCTGCTGGAACTCGCCGTTGACCGAGAGGCGCGGCAGGCCCGTCAGATGCTCGGCATGGTCGGCGAAGATCACGCCGGCGCGCGTCGTCACGCCGGTCTTGTAGCCGGCCTCGGCGGCGAGCGCGAACTCGCGCGGGCCGGCGGCATCGGGAGCGCCGACCGGATAGGCGAAATGATCGGGCCTGACGCCGAGCTTCTCTTCGATCATCCGGCGCGATTCGGTCATTTCGCTGAGCACCGTCCGCGCGTCGCACTTGGCCAGGAACGGATGGCTGACCGTGTGCGAACCAATGGTGACCAGCGGATCGGCGGCGAGCTTCGCCAGCTCGTCCCAGCCCATGCACAGGTCCCGGCACTGGGCGGCGGCATCGATGCCGTTGCGCGCCGCGATCATGCCGATTGCCGCGTCCAGCTCCGCCGCGCTGCGCAGGCCGCGCAGCCAGCGATAGAGCGTATCGTGGGCCTGTTCCTTCGCCTCGGGCGTGCTGCAATCCAGGCGGCGCAGTTCGCCGTCCATCGCGACCTCGACGGCGCTGTTCTGCGCCACGGCCTGGGCGGCGACCTCCCACCACAGGGTTCCGGTCCCTTCCGCAAAGGCCGAGGCAACATAAAGCGTCACCGGCACCTCGTGCCGCTTGAGGATCGGCCACGCATGTTCGAGCATGTCGCGATAGCCGTCGTCGAAGGTGATGGCAACGAAGCGGCGCTCGCCGGGGTCGCCGGTCAGCCGCCGCCAGGCCTCGTCCATGGAGACCAGATCGACATTGGCCTGACCGAGCGCGCTCAGCACCGTATCGAGGAAGAGCGGCGTGATTTCGAGGCCGCGGTGTGGCTGGAACGCTTCGTCGTGAGGCGGCAGCACCCGATGGAACGTCAGGATGGCGCCCAGCCCGGCGAAGAACGAGCGCGCCAGCCGGTGCGTGCCGGTGAAATAAAGGGTTTCGAGGCCGGCTCGGATCACCCTCTTTCTCATGTCAGGCACGGTATGCTCCTCATGCTGGCCGCTCGATCGGCGGCGGGTTCACCTCTGCAAAGCCGGCGTTGCGCCCGCCATCGCTCCATCGAACAGCCGTGAAATACCGAACGAGGATTCGTCCGGTCGCAAGTCTCCGGTCTGCCATCGGCCCTCGCGCGCCAACGGCGAACCGGCCATCATCGTTCGGCCGGCAGCAAGTGCCGACAGCATCCGGCCGAAACCGGCCCGCTCGGTCAGCGGCGGCAGCATCATGCCGTCGCCCGGGATCGTGGCCACGTCGACCTCCGCGGCGAGCTGCCGATGGGTCAGCGGCGCTTCGTCACCGAACTGGACGGCGGGATCGGTGTCGTCGCCGTCTGCCGCCAAAGGCGGCAGGCGTCCGATGCGTCCGACCGTCTCCTCAAGGGAGATGCAGGTACCGCCGGCGTCGGCGCGACCGCCGCCGGCCAGAACGATCAGCCTGACCGAGTGCACCGACGAAATGGCGGTGGCGACCATCGTCGCCAGACGTGACTGGGTGATGACGGCAACCGGCTGGCTTTTCTGCAGTGTCTCGGCAAGCGCGCCCTCCGCCGTATCGCCGCCAACCGGCACACCGACGCCACCGGCCATGAACACGGCGAAGGTGGACACCACCGCCTCCCAGCCATCGTCCATGAAGATCGCTACACGGCCGCCGCGGGCGACGCCGCCGCTCCGCAGGGCAGCCGCCAGACGCTGCGATTTGAGGTCGAGCTCGGCATAGCTGTGACGAACGCGCTGGGCGACGATCGCCGGACGGGCGCCGTGCCGGGCCACGCTGTCCTTCAGCCGTTCCTCAATGCGCATCCGACCCTCGCCCTCTGTCCCCGACCGTCGCGAAGACGGTGCCCCATCGGAAAGATCGCCGCTGACCGAATCTCCTCGTGCGACGGCGGCACCTTAAGTCGCATGGCGGGGAGCCGGAAAGATGAAAACAAACCCAAGGTAAACACGCACACAGAAACCTTCCGCATTAAGGTTAATAAATTGAGAATACTATCAAACCCGGCGCCGTTAAGGTTAAGCCATGATAAGTATTTCCAAGCTCCTCATAAAAAGCTCACTTACCACCCACGCCTTTACGCGCCGTTATCGACTATGGGGCCAGATCGATGACGCCGGGGCGATGAGGTCAAGAAACGTGCGGCATACAGATATTGCCATCATCGGGGGCGGGCTCGCCGGATCGACAGCGGCGGCCATGCTCGGCCGGGCCGGGATCGATACCGTGCTGATCGACCCGCATGACGTCTACCCGCCGGATTTCCGCTGCGAGAAGCTCGACGAAGAGCAGATTGGCCTGCTCGCCAGGACCGGGCTCGCCGACATCGTCGCCGCGGCAGGCAGCCCGTACCGGGAGAACTGGATCGTGCGCGCCGGCCGGCTGACCGACCGCAAGCCGACCGGCCAGTTCGGCATCCTCTACGACACGCTGGTCAATACCGTGCGCGGCGCCATTCCTCCGGCGGTGACGGTCATCCACGGCAAGGCCGCGGCGATCGCCGTGAGCGACGATCGCCAGACGGTGACGCTTGCCACCGGCGAAGCGATATCCGCCCGGCTGATCATTCTGGCCAACGGCCTCAACGCGGCGCTGCGCCGGAATTTTGGCATGGAGCGGCAGGACATCTCGCCGAATCATTCGATCTCGATCGGCTTCGACATGGCGCCGGTGGGCCGCCCGGCCTTCGATTTCCCGGCGCTCACCTATGTGCCCGAGGATGCCCGCAGCCGCGCCGCCTATCTCACCCTCTTCCCCGCCGGGACGACGATGCGGGCGAACCTCTTCGTCTATCGCGACGTCGACGACCCGTGGCTGCGCGCCATGCGCGAGCGGCCGGTCGAGACACTGTTCGCGACCCTGCCGGGGCTGAAGGCCTTCACCGGCGAGGTTGCGGTTTCCGGTCCGGTGAAGATCCGCCCGGCCGACCTCTACATCACCACCGGAATCGAAAAGCCCGGCGTTGTGCTGGCCGGCGACGCCTATTCGACCTCGTGCCCCTCGGCCGGCACCGGCACCGGCAAGGTGTTCACCGACGTCGAGCGCCTGTGCAATCGCTACATTCCCGAATGGCTGCAGAGCCCCGGCATGGGCGCCGACAAGATCGCCGCCTTCTACGCCGACGAGGTCAAGGCGGCCTACGAGATCCAGTGCCGCCAGCGCGCCTTCCGCGTGCGCGACCTGGCCATCAACACCGGGATCACCTGGGAGGCGCGCCGACGCCTGCGCTTCGCCGTCCATGTCAGCCGCGGCATCGCCCGCCGCGCCCGCACCCTCATCGCTGGCCGTACGACCGGCGCGCGGCCGGCCACGGCCGGCAGTTCACGAGCATGAAGCCGATGTCGCAGATCAGCCTGACACCCAACGATCCGTTGCTCGACCTGAGCGCCCGGTTCACCTCGCTTGCCGAAACGCTCTCACCCCCGGCGGAGGCCGAGGACAAGGCCACTGCTGCCGGCAAGACGCCGACGCCGCCGCAATGGCCACCGGTGATCGCCGTCCATGACGATCTCGCTGCCGTCGCCGAGACCTGGCGGGCGTTGCAGGCCGATTCCGACTGCACCGCCTTTCAGACCTATGACTGGATTTCCGCCTGGCAGACCCATATCGGCACCCTCGAGGGCACGGTGCCCGCCATCGTCACCGGCAAGGCCGGCGACGGACGGCCGCTCTTCCTGTTCGCTTTTGCGATCGAAGCCGGTCGCGGCCTGAAGCGGCTGACCTGGCTCGCTTCCGACGTCTGCGACTACAATGCGCCGATCCTCGCCCGCGACTTCGCCGCCGCGCTCGACGACGGCCGCTTCCGGACGCTCTGGCGCAGTATCCTCGCCCACCTTGCCGGCGATCGGCGCTTCCGCTTCGACTACATCGACCTGCAGCGGATGCCGGAGAAGATCGGCACGGCCCGCGATCCGTTTCTGGCGCTGAAACCGCACCTGCATCCGAGCGGTGCGCACGCTACGACACTGTTCGGCGACTGGGAGACCTTCTACGCCGCCAAGCGCTCGTCGGCGACCCGCAAGACCGTGCGCAAGAAGGTCCGGGCCATCGAGAAGCATGGTCCGATCGCCTTCGACGACCTCACCGATGCGACCGAACGGCGCCGCACCCTCGACGTGCTCATGGCCCAGAAGGCTCAGTCGCTCGCCCGCATGGGCATTGACAATTTCATGGCCCGGCCGGGCTATTGCGACTTCTACCGCGCCGTCATCGCCGATCCGTCGATGTGCGACCTCGTCCACATTGCCCGGCTCACCGCCGGCGGCACCATCGTCGCCACCAGCGTCGGCCTCAATTTCGGCGGCACCTTCTACCTCATTCTCGCCAGCTACGACGGCGGCCCGATCTCTGCCCACGGCCCCGGCACGGTTCATCTCCACGAGCTCATCCGCGATACGATCGAGAAAGGCTATCGCCGCTTCGACTTCACCGTCGGCGACGAGGGCTACAAGCTTGACTGGGGCGACGAGGTCATCCGCCTCTTCGATTACGTGAGAGGGCGGACACTCCGCGGCTGGGGGCTGGTGCTGGCGACCCGCGCCTTCCGTCGCGTCAAGCGGCTGATCAAGCAGACGCCTGCGCTCTGGCACCTGTTCAGCCTGGTGCGCACGCGCTTGGGCGGCCATACGGTGATTGCCGGCCATCGCGACGACGACTGCTAGAACGCCCGCGAACCGAACCGGGGCCGGCCGGTGCCGGGCCTCCGGGGGGACCAACGGCCATCATCGCCGCTGTTTCGGCAGTGGACTTTCCGGCGGTGATCATCGATGGCGCATTCCCAGCCGATGTCCGCCGACGTATGGTGGACAACGTAAACGCCCGGCTGGGGGATTTCGACCGGCAGGGACTGTCGCCGGTGACCGCGATCGAAGGCATGATCGGCAGTGGCGCGCGCGCCATCGGCGGCGCCTGCCTGCCGCTGCTGGCCAATTTCGCCCGCGACCGCGACGTCCTGTTCAAGGAGGCCCTGCCAGCCGGCTGAGCGGGTCGGATTGGAGTCCATGATCATTTCCTGCGGTGAAGCCCTGATCGATTTTCTTCCGCGCACCGGCGCGGACGGCGGCGCGGTGTTCCAGCCGGCAACCGGCGGTTCGCCGATGAACGTGGCGGTCGCCATGGCGCGCCTGGGTGCCAGTACCGGCTTTTTCGGCGGCATATCCAACGACTTCTTCGGCGACATGCTGCGTCAGGCCCTGACCGAAAGCGGCGTCGACCTGTCCTTCGTCGCCGCCGTCCCCCGCCCGACCACGCTTGCCTTCGTCACGCTCAAGGACGGCAACGCCCGTTACGCCTTCTTCGACGAGAACTCGGCCGGGCGCATGCTGAGCGAAGGCGACCTGCCGGCCTTTCCCAAGACCGTCGCGGCGCTGCATTTCGGCTCCTTCAGTCTTGCCGTGGAACCCTGCGGTTCGGCCCTCGAGGCCCTGATGCGGCGCGAGCAGAAGGACCGCGTGATCTCGCTTGATCCCAACATCCGCCCGTCGCTCGTGCGCAACCGCGACGGCTATCTCGCCCAACTCGACCGGCTCGTCGCCATGGCCGATATCGCCCGGCTGAGCGACGAGGACCTCGCCTGGATCGCGCCCGAGGCGAGTTTCGAGACGATCGCCCGCCGCTGGCTCGACCACGGCGCCAGACTGGTGATCCTGACCCGTGGCGCCGCGGGCGCCACCGCGATCACCGCCCACCACGCCGTGTCGGTCCCCGGCGTCGCGGTGAAGGTGGTCGACACCGTCGGTGCCGGCGACACCTTCACCGCCGGCATCCTCGCCCGGCTCGACGCGCTCGGCCTGCTGACCAAGTCGGCGGTGGCCAAGCTCGACCGCGAGCGCCTGACCGACGTGCTGAACTTCGCCATCAAGGCGGCCGCCGTCACCGTGTCGCGGGCCGGGGCCGATCCGCCATGGCTGAAGGAGATCACCTGAGGCGTGGCGCCGGCGGCGGGGCCATGACAGCCGGCAAGGAGCGCGACCTCCTGCGATCGCTGTTTGCCGCCGCGATTGCCGCCGCCGATCCGGCGAAGGTGGTTCCCGCGCATTTGCCGCCGCCGCCCAAGGGGCGCACCATCGTGCTCGGCGCCGGCAAGGCGAGCGCCGCGATGGCCAGGGCCGTGGAGGACGCCTGGCCGGGGCCGCTCTCCGGCATCGTGATCACCCGCTACGGCCACGCCGTCGCCTGCGAACGCATCGCGATCGTGGAAGCCGCGCACCCGGTCCCCGACCACAGCGGTGAAGACGCCGCGCGCCGCATCCTCGATCTGGCTGCCTCCGCCGGACCCGACGACCTGGTGCTTTGCCTCATCTCCGGCGGCGGCTCGGCCCTTCTGGCGCTGCCGGCGGCCGGCATCACGCTGGCCGACAAGCAGGCGGTCAACCGCGCCCTGCTCACCTCCGGCGCCGACATCGGCGAGATGAACACGGTGCGCAAGCACCTCTCGGCGATCAAGGGCGGGCGGCTTGCCGCCGCCGCGTGGCCGACGCCGCTGATGGCACTCGCCATCTCCGACGTGCCCGGCGACGACCTCTCGATCATCGCCTCCGGACCGACCGTCGCCGACCCGTCCACCTTCGCCGACGCCCGCGAAATCCTGGCGCGCTATCGCATCACGCCACCGCCCTCGGTTGCAGCCCATCTCGCTGAAGCACGCGACGAGACGCCCAAGCCCGGCGACGAGCGTCTGGGCCACGCCCGCACCGTTGTCGTCGCCTCGCCGCTTGCCAGCCTCGAAGCGGCGGCCGGCGTCGCCCGTGCCGCAGGCGTGACGCCGCTCATCCTCGGCGACGCCCTGGAAGGCGAGGCGCGCGAGCTTGGCCGCGTCATGGCCGGCATCGCCCTCTCGGTGCGCCGCCACGGCACACCGGTGGCGCCGCCGGCAGTGCTCATCTCCGGCGGGGAGACGACGGTGACCGTGCTGAGCCCGGGCGGCAAGGGCGGCCGCAACACCGAGTTCCTCGCCGGCCTCGCCGTGGCGCTTGCCGGCGCGCCGGGCATCTTCGCGCTCGCCGGAGATACCGACGGCATCGACGGCAGTGAGGACAATGCCGGCGCCATCGTTACGCCGGACACGCTTGCCCGTGCCCGCGGGCTCGGCCACGACGCGCGCGCCTCTCTCGCCGCCAACGACTGCTGGACGCTGTTCGACGCGCTCGGCGATCTGGTCGTCACCGGGCCGACGCTGACCAACGTCAACGACTTTCGCGCGGTGCTGATCGTGTGATCCTGCCGGATCGAATCGCCTGCCGGTTTGTGGAATTCCACGGAACCCGATACGAAACTGTATCGGCTCGCGGGCAGGCGATTCCTGCTGTGTACGATCGGCCCCGAAAAGGCGTGGGCCAACCAACGATGGCGAATGCCACGATGCAAGTCCGACGTGTCGTCCGCGCCCTCCTCATGGCGCTGGTTGTCAGCCTCTTTGCCGCCCCGTCGACCGACGCTGCCGCCCGCACCAGCCGCACGCTCGGCACACCCGTCTATGTGCTGCGCGGGGCGCTGGGCATCTTCTCCAGCGGCATGGACGCTCTCGCCGACCAGATGAACGCCAGCGGGGTGCCTGCCGTTTCGCAACCCTTCGAGAACTGGCGCATTCTGACCGCCGGAATCATCAAGGCGTACCGGCAGCATCCTTATCCGGTCGCCCTCATCGGCCATTCATGGGGCGCCAACACGATTCTGCTGATGGCTTACGAGCTGGAAAAGCAGCACGTGCCGGTCGCGCTGCTGGTCTTCTACGACGTCACCGACTCGGCGCGGATCCCGGCCAACGTCAAATGGGTCGTCAACTACCGGTCGACGTCGGCCATCGGCGGCACGGTCACGGTCGTCGGCGGACACGGCTTTTACGGTGTGATCGACAACATCACCCGGCCGGACCTCAACCATGTGCAGATCGACAAGGACGAAAGCCTGCACCAGTGGACCATCTATTCGGTCAAGGAGGCGCTTGGCCTGCACCGGTGAGACCCGCTAGTCCGGCACCCGGCCGATGACCGCGAACTGGGTGGCGGCGAAGAAGAAGCGGCCGGCGGCGAAGGCCTCCTCCAGGTTCTTCGTCCAGATCTGCGCTTCCGGCTCGCTGATCACCTCGTCGGCGAGCGCATTGGCCGCGCGTTCGAGAAGGAACGCCAGCCAGGCGCGGTCGCCCTTGCCCTCGTCGACATCGACGATCGGCTCGACGACGATGTCGCGGAAGCCAGCCTCGCGGAAGAGCGGCGACAGGCGCCGGCCGCACCAGGCATCGACCTGGCGACCCTGCGCATGGTGCAGGATGCGGCGCACAAGCGCCACCGGCGCCGGATGGACGATCATCGTCTCCCAGTCCAGCTCGACGCACATCACCCGCCCGCCGCGTCGGGTCACCCGTTTCATCTCGGCAATCACCGCACCGGGCTCGTCCACATGCAGCAGCACCCAGTGCGCGCACGCGGCATCGAAGGCGGCCTGACCGAAGGGCAGTTCGCGGCCGTCGGCGACGCGGCAATCGACCATGTGACCGAGCCCGGCGGCCTGCGCGGCAGCGCGGGCGTGGGAAAGCAGCGGCGCCGAACGATCGACGGCGAAGACCCGGCCGCCGGGCGCCACCCGGGCCGCGAGTTCGAGGCTGATGATGCCGCTGCCGGCACCAACGTCGATGACCAGTTCGCCCGGACGCGGATCGAGAAGGTCGAGCGCCCGACGGCGCGCCTCGATCTCCGAGGCCGCGCTGGCTCTCAGCGCCAGCCCCCGCGCGGCATCGGCCGCAACCGCGCTGTCGGACATGTCCGACCAGCGGTCGTGCGTGCGTTTCTTTGTCGGTTCCGTGTCCATGTGGCTGCCCCTGCCGGCCACTCTGCCGCAAAGCGGCGCCGGGCGCGACCTGCAGAAACTACTGTGGCACCTGGTACCTTTGCCTTGCGGGCACGAAAGCGGTAAGTCAGACGAATTCCGCCACGAATAGAAAGAAGGAAGCTGGCGATGATCATCGTCACCGGAGGCAGCGGCAAGCTTGGGCGCGTCGTCGTGAGGTATCTGATGGACCACGGCCACGACGTGACCTCGATCGACGTGGCGCCGCCGCCCGACCGCCATAACCCGCCGCTGCCCACCGATGTGCGCTACGCCCGCGCCGACATCACCGATTTCGGCGACGCGATGGCGGCGCTTTCGGCGATCGACGAGCGGGTCGAGAAGGTGACCGGCCTCGTCCATCTCGCCGCCATCCCGGCGCCGGGCCTGGCGACCAATCACGTCACCTTCGCCACCAACATGCTGTCCACCTACAACATGTTCGAGGCGGCCCGGCAGCTCGGCATCCGCAACATCGTGTGGGCGTCGAGCGAAACGGTTTTCGGCATCCCCTACAGCCGGGGCATCGCCTATGCGCCCGTCGACGAGGAGGTCGAGCGGCCGGAGAGCGCCTATTCGCTGTCCAAGCTGCTCTCCGAGAAGATGGCGGAGCAGTATTGCCGCTGGGAGCCGGAGATGAAGATCATCGGCCTGCGCTTTTCCAATGTGATGGAACCGGAGGACTATGCGCGCTTCCCCGATTTCGATGCCGATCCGCGCGGCCGCCACTGGAACCTGTGGACCTATATCGACGCCCGCGACGGCGCCCAGGCCGTCGACCTGGCGCTCAAGGCCAAGCTGAAGGGCGCCCATGTCTTCGGCATCGCCAATGCCGATTCGGTGATGAGCCGGCCAAACGACGAACTGCTCGACGAGGTGTTCCCCGGCACGAAGCGCAAGCGCCCGATCACCGCCAACGAATCGCTGATCTCCATCGACAAGGCGCGCACGGTGCTCGGCTACGAGCCGAAATATCCCTGGCGCGACCAGGTCGAGAAGGCCAAGGCGCTGCTGCAAGGCGAAGGGATAGGCCCGACTCGCCATCCTGCCGCCGACCCCCTCCTATCCTCCCCCTTTCAGGGGGAGGGAGAGCCTGCGTCAGCGATGATCGCGGACCGCCACGCCGCACTTGGCGGAGATGGCGCAAGGGGCAAAGCCGTTCGGCGATATCCCTCCTCCCCCTGAAAGGGGGAGGCCCGGGAGGGGGTCATCTTGCTGTGGCCTTACTCCGGCACGATGCCGCCGTGGGCCTTGGACCACGCCGCCGGGCCGTGGAGGAACTTTTCCACCTCGTCCAGCGTCGCCGCATCGAAAATCTCTTCCGCGCGGGCGATCCTGAGCACGTCCCACCAGGTGGCGAGATAGTGCAGCGTGATGCCGGCCCCGCCGAGCTGCGCCCGCGTGTCCGGGAAGATGTCGTAGAAGAAGACGACGAAGGCGTGGTCGACCACCATGCCCGCCTGACGCATGCCCTCGACGAATTTGAGCTTGCTGCCGCCGTCGGTGGCGAGGTCCTCGACCAGAAGCGTGCGCGCCCCCTCGCGGAAGTCGCCCTCGATGAGCGCATTGCGGCCAAAGCCTTTCGGCTTCTTGCGCACATATTGCATGGGGAGCGCCATGCGCTCGGCGATCCAGGCGGCAAAGGGGATGCCCGCCGTTTCGCCGCCGGCGACCGCGTCGATGGCCGCGAAGCCGATTTCGCGCAGGATCGTCGCCACGGCGAAATCCATGAGCGTCGCGCGTACATGCGGGAACGAGATCAGCTTGCGGCAGTCGGTATAGACCGGGCTCTTGAGGCCGGAGGTGAACGTGTAGGGCTCGTCGGCGCGGAAATGCACCGCCCTCACCTCGAGCAGCATGCGCGCGGTCAGCTCCGCGATCGTCGCCTTGTCCGTGAAGGTCGTCATGTCGTCTCCCGCAAACCGTCTGTCACCGCCCAGCCGATGGGCGTGTCGGGCTGAAATATCCTGATCTCCGCGTCCGAAGCGTCGACCGCGACCAAGCCCGCATCGACCGGCTTCACCCGCTCAAGCCTCACCCGGTCATCGTTCGGCGGCAGGCGATAGAAGGCCGCGCCGTTGAGCGAGGCAAAGGCCTCCAGCTTGTCGAGCGCGTTCTCCTCGTCGAAGACCTGGGCAACTGCCGGAAGCGCCACCGGCGCCGAGAAGATGCCGGCGGCACCGCAGGCACATTCCTTGGCCGAGACCGGATGGGGCGCCGAATCGGTGCCGAGGAAGAAGCGGCGGTCGCCCGAGGTCGCGGCCTTGCGCAGCGCCTCTCGATGCTCGGCGCGCTTGGCGATCGGCAGGCAGTAGAAATGCGGCTTGATTCCGCCGACCAGGATCGCATTGCGGTCGATCATCAGATGATGCGGCGTGATGGTGGCGGCGAGATTGGCGTCAGCGGCAAGCACGGCGTCCACGGCCTGCCTGGTGGTGGCGTGTTCGAGAACGACGCGCAAGGCCGGGAAGCGGGCGCGGAGCGGCATCAGCACCCGCTCGATGAACACCGCCTCGCGGTCGAAGATGTCAACCGCCGGATCGGTCACCTCGCCATGGACAAGCAGCGGGACGTCCGCTTTCTGCATCGCCTCCAGCACACCCGTCACCTTGGCGATATCGGTGACGCCGCTCATCGAATTGGTGGTCGCCCCGGCCGGATAGAGTTTCACGGCCGTGAGCTCCCCCGACGCCGCCCCTTCGGCGATCAGCGCCGGGTCGGTATCGTCGGTGAGATAGAGGGTCATCAGCGGCCGGAAGGGGTGGCCGGTGGGCAGCGCCGCCATGATGCGGGCGCGATAGGCGCTGAGATCGGCGAGCGTCCGCACCGGCGGCACCAGGTTCGGCATGATGATGGCGCGGCCGAAGACGGCGGCGCTGGCCGGTAGCGCCGCCTTCAGCATCGCCCCGTCGCGCACGTGCAGGTGCCAGTCGTCCGGGCGGATGATCGCGATTCGGTCCATCGGGGCTGAGATACACACCAGAGGCGCGCCCGCCGCAACCGCAATTGAACGCGCCGCCGGCAAAGTGCAACATGCCGCGAACGGGGGAATCGGCCATGGACGCCAAGGAACCGACCATCGGAAGCGGCGCGCCCGGTCAAGCGGCCGGCTTCCATTTCGCCGACGCGGTGATTTCCCGCAGCCGCTCGCTCGGCCACTGCTTCTGCCTTGGCCTCGACCCGCATCTGGCCATGATCCCGGCGGCCTTCCGCCGCGGCACCATGGATGCGCGCGATCCCGAGACGGCGGCGGCGGTTGAGGATTTCCTCAAGGCCGTCATCGACATCGCCGCGCCCGAGGTGGTGGCGGTCAAGCCGCAGAGCGCCATGTATGAGCGCCTCGGCTCCGCCGGCATCGCCGTGCTGGAACGGGTCGTTGCCTATGCCCACGAGCGCGGCGTCATCGTCGTCCTCGACGCCAAGCGCGGCGACATCGGCTCGACGGCGGAGGCCTATGCCGAAGCCTATCTGTCGCCCGACAGTCCCAATCCGGTCGAGTGTATGACGGTCAACCCCTATCTGGGCGTCGACACGCTGGAGCCGTATCTCAAGTTCTGCCGCAGCGACGGGCGCGGCATCCTGGTGCTCACGAAAACCAGCAATCCCGGCTCCGGCGATTTCCAGAACCTGAAGGTCGGCAACAGCACGCTCTATGGCAGCGTCGCGCTGGCGCTGGCGCCGATCGCCGAGACGTTGCTCGGGCCGGAAACCGGCTGGTCGTCGCTGGGTGTCGTGGTCGGCGCCACCTATCCGCGCGAGGCGGCCGATATCCGCACGCTTCTGCCGAAATCGCTGTTCCTCATCCCCGGCTTCGGCCATCAGGGCGGTGACCTCAGTGCGTTCGCCGCGGCTCTGGTGCCCGGCCCGGCCGGCCGCGAAGGCGGGCTGATCAGCTCTTCGCGCGCCACGCTGTTTCCGCCGGAGGCGGCCGAGGGCACTTTCGAAAACTGGAAGTCGGCGTTCAGCCAGACGCTCGCCCGCCATATCGCAACCGTCGCCGACAGTCTCGAAATCTGAGACGATGGGCGCGCTCGTCATTCGCCCGATGATCCGCGCCGATCTCGACATCGCGCTCGACTGGGCGGCGGCGGAGGGCTGGAACCCCGGCCTTGACGACGCTGAGCCGTTCTTCGCCGCCGATGCTGCAGGCTTCCTGATGGGCTTCATCGGCGAGGAGCCGGTTTGCTGCATTTCGGTGGTCGCCTATGGCAAGGCTTACGGATTTCTCGGCCTCTATATCTGCCGGCCGGAATTCCGCGGTCGCGGCCACGGCCGGGCCATCTGGCAGGCGGGGATGGCACGGCTCGGCGAGCGGGTGATCGGCCTCGACGGCGTGGTCGAACAGCAGGCGAATTACGCCAAATCCGGCTTCGCGCTCGCCCACCGCAATATCCGCTTCGGCGGCACGGCCGGGGCGCACGAAATCGCCGATGTGCGCATTGTCGAGCTCGTTCCGAGCCACCCGACCGGGTTTTCCGGCTCGATCGTCGCCTATGACCGGGCCCTGCAGCCGGCACCGCGCGAGCGCTTCCTGCGCACCTGGCTGATACCGCCGGGTCGGCGCACGCTCGCCTATGTCGAGGCGAATTCGATCTGCGGCTATGGCTCGGTCCGCCAGTGCCGCGACGGCTACAAGATCGGACCGCTCTTCGCCGACACGCCGGAGATCGCCGAGCAGCTTTTCGCGGGCCTCGCGGGCCGGCTCGACGGCGCGCCGATCTTCCTCGACGTGCCCGAGCCCAATACGCAAGCGGTGGCCCTGGCGAAACGTCACGGGCTCAACCCGGTCTTCGAGACGGCGCGCATGTATCGCGGGACCGCGCCGGCGTTGCCGCTGGAGCGCACCTTCGGCATCACGACCTTCGAATTGGGGTAAGTGCCAGGGTGAGCCTGCCGTACCCATCACCTCTCCCCAACGGGGAGAGGTGATGGGCCCGACGCCAGGTGATGCAGCACGATGCCGCTGGCGGTGGCGACGTTGAGCGAATCCATGCCGCCCGCCATGGCGATGCGCACGCTCACGGCGCGGTCGATCACTGCCTGCTTGAGACCCGGTCCTTCTGCACCGAAGACGGCGGCGACGCGATCCGCCCGCTTGACTTCACCAAGCGTGATCGTGCCGGCCGGCGACAAAGCGAGCGTCTCGAAGCCGTGGGCGGCGAGCAGGTCGAGGGCGGCGTCGGCCGTGTCGACCCGGGCGAAGGGCAGCATCAGCGCCGCACCGACCGAGACGCGGATGGCCTTGCGGTAGAACGGATCGCAGCAATCGGAATCCAGCAGCACGGCGTCGACGCCGAAGGCAGCGGCGTTGCGGCAGATGCCGCCCATATTGTCGTGATTGGCGATGCCCGAGAGCACCACCACCAGGGCGCGGGGTCGCAAACCGCCAATGAGCGCATCGGCCGACGGCATCGGCGCCTTCTCGCCGATCGCCAGCACGCCGCGATGGATGTGAAAGCCCGTGATGGAATCGATGACCGGCTGCGCCGCCGCGTAGACCGGCGTGCCCGCCGGCACATGCGCGAGCAGCGCACCGAGGCGATCCACGCGCTTGGCGGCGACCAGCAGCGACAAAGGCCGGTGCCGCGCCTGGCCGCCGAGCAGAACGTTGAGCACCACCGCGCCTTCGGCGACGAACAGGCCCTTCCTGCCCACGAGATCGCGTTCGCGCACGTCGCGATAGGGCGCGACGCGCGGATCGTCCGGATCGTCGATGGCGATGATATCGGCCACGTCCCTGCCCTCATGCGCCGCCCGCGGGGCGCGACACCGGCCAACTTAGCAGGGGCGGAAGGTCAGCGTGCGAAGCGCGGCAGGCGACGCTTCCAGCGTTCGCTGCGCGTGAGGCCGCTTTCGTCCTTGGCACGGCGGCGGATGCGCGACACCGGCGCCGACGCCGGCACGGCCTCGACCGCCTGGCGCGCGACCGGCTCGCGCAGCGTCACCGGCAACGGCTTCGGCTTCGGGATGCGCGGCGCCTTCGACTTGGCGACGCGCGGTTGCCGCTGGCGCGGTGCCTCGTCCTCTGCGTGCGCGGCCACGGGCCTCGCCGTCAGGTCGGGCAGGATGCGGTTCTGCGGCCGTTGCGTCGCGGCGGTGCCGAAGACGCGGGCGATATCGGCTTCGACATCGCCATGGCCGTTGGCCCCGTTGTGCCGGTCACGATCGTTGTGCCCATTGTGTCCGTTCTCCGCCGGGCGGTCGAACAGCCGCGCGGCCGGCGGCTCGGGCGCACGCACCGCCGCCTCTTCGAGAAAGCCGAAGAGCGGCTGGGGATCACTTGCGGATTTGCGGCTTTTCTTGACTTCTACTGTGAACGGCTTCGCCTGCTGGCGCATTGCGAACTCTCGATGACAAATAGCGGGAAATCGGCCGAATCAATGCCCCTACGGCCGGCGACACTGATTTAGGGGCTGAATGGGGCGATGTCGAGGTGTCGGCGCATTGGCGCGCATCTACACAATGTCGCAACCCCTACAGAGTTTCAAACAGAATATCCTGCGCACCTTCCCACAGGCAGAGCTTGCCGAGGGCTAAAAGGTTCTCCTGACCTTTGGTGATAGTGAGGAAATGGTTACCGGCGAGCTGGCCGACCTTGCTGGCGAAATGCACGCCGCCATAGGCAAGCAGGATTTCGGTCTCGCTGATGCCGCCGGGATAGAGGATGATCTCGCCCGGCGCCGGATAGCTGGTGTTGTTCTCGAAGCCGAGGCCGAGGTCGAGGTCGCCGAGCGGAATCCAGCAGCCTTCGCCGCTCCAGCGCACATGGATGATGCGCTCGCGATAGGGCAGCAGGCTCTTGAACCTGGCGCAGGTCTTCGGCGCCGCCTCTTCCTCGAAGCGCGCTTCGAAGCTGAACGGGCCGGCCGTGATGCGGATGTTCGACACTTTTTGAAGACTCTTCCCGGAGTGGCGTTCACGTCGTCGCGGCAGGCTTAGCACATCCTTCGCGGGAGAGAAGATGTCGGGCACGGCCAAGGGGAGGAGGCCGTGCCCGTCCGCCCTATCGTCGCCCCGCAAACCTGTTTCCCGGCGGAAGAGGAAACATCGGGACTTCGCGTCGATCCGGTCGCTGTCCCGTGCCTCTAGGCCGCAGCCTTTGCTTGCTTCTGGGCAATGAAGCCGTCGTAGGCCCTCAGCGCCTCACCGCCATAGACCATCGACGGCCCGCCGCCCATCTGCACGCAGACGCCGAGGGTCTCGAGAACTTCTTCGCGGGTCGCACCGAGGTCAGCCACCTTCTTGGCATGGTAGGCAACGCAGCCGTCGCAACGCGCCGCGACGCCGAGCGCCAGCGCGATCAGCTCCTTGAACTTGCGGCTCAGCACCCTGTCGGCATAGGCGCCCTTGCCGAGTTCGGCGAAGCCGGCCATCGCTTCCGGAATTCCCTGGGTCAGCGCCACCGAGGACTGGACGACGTCGTCCGCAGCCTGTGCACAATCCATGCTCATCCCTGTCGTCTCCATTCCTTGTGTCGGCTGCATATAGGTCTGGAACGACTGGGATTTCCTTGACTCCCGTCAACCCTGGCCGGATTCGTCGGGCCGCGGCTTGACGGAGACGCCATCGGTCACCTGGTCGCTGGGATGGAGGACGACCGTGTCGCCGGCGACCAGTCCCTTCAGCACCTCGCCATAGTGGCTGTTGCGGTGGCCGATGAGGATGCGGGTCAGCTTGGCCTTGCCGTCGACAACGCGAAATACGTTCCAGTCGGCGCCGCGCCGGAACAACGCTCCCACCGGCACCTTGACCACGTCGCCACCCTTCCAGGTGCGGATATGGGCCATCACCCGGTATTCATGGCCAAGGCCCTTCCATTTGTCGTAGGGGTCGCTGATGTCGAGGGTTGCATCGACGCGCTGCTCCTCGACGCCGAGGGCCGATACCTTGGTATAGGCGGCCGGATCGATGCGGCGCACATAGGCGTTGAGGACGCCCTCGCCGCCCCAGTCGGTCAGCGTCGCCGGCGCGCCGGGCTTGATCTCGACCGCGTCGGAGGACAGCAGGTGGACCACCACCTCCATGTCTTGTGGGTTGCCGATCTCGATCAGCGGCGTGCCGGCGGCGACCACCTGGGCGCTCTCGACCAGCACCTTGAGCACGACGCCATCGATCGGCGCCATCACCGGCACGCAGCAGTCCGCGCCGCCGCTGTCGACAGTGGACGTGCCCGGCTGGATCAGGTGCGCCTCGGCGCTGGCCAGCTCGCTCTGGCGCAGCGCCAGATTGGCCTTGGCCTGCTCGACGGCGGCCCGCGCCGTGTCGACGTCGGTGACCGCCTTCTCCAGCGATCGCGCCGAGACGGCGCCCTTCTCGGCAAGCTGCCTGGCGCGGTCGAGATCGGAGGCGGCGAGCTTCTCGCTGGCCTCGGCGCTGCTCACCTGCGCCTGCGCCAAGCCGACCGCGGCCCGCGCCGCATCCGCCGCCGCCTGCAGCTCGCGCATGGTACGTGCATCGAGAAGCGACGGCTCCGTCGGCTGGATCGAGGCGATGGCCATCCCGTGCGGGCTCACCGTGTCGCCGACATGGACGGGGATGCGATTGAGCTTGCCGGCAATCGGCGCGGAGACGCGGAAGATGTCGCGGATCTGCGCCACGCCCTCCTCGTCGACCGTCACCTCGAGCGGACCGCGGCCGATGACCGCGATGTCGACGCCGACCGGCGCCGGCATGAGCGCATAGACGATCGCCCCGACGACGGCGACGATGGCGAAGATGCCGAGGATGCGCTTGATCCATGTGGCAAGCATGTCTTTCTACTCCCGCGTCTTGAGGACCCGGATGAGGTCGAACCGGTCGATGCGGCGGCGCACGATCGCGGCCGAGAGCAGCGCCGCCGCGGCGACCACCAGGGTGCCCACGGCATAGGTCCTGAGTGCGATGACGAACGGCACCCGGAAGATGTCGGTCGCCAGGCTCTGGGTGATCAGCCAGCCGAAACCGGTGCCGACCAGCCAGCCGATCGGCTGGGCCAGCGCCACGACCACGCCGACCTCGATGAACAGGATATTGGAGACCTCGGCCCGCCGGAAGCCGAGCACGCGCAGCGAGGCGAGCTCACGCGCGCGCTCGGAAAGCTGGATGCGGGCGGAGTTATAGACGACGCCGAAGGCGATGATCACGGCCAGCGCGAAATAGACGAACAGCGACATGTTCATGCTCTGCTGCATGGTCTCCTGCATGCGCTGGCGCGATATGGTCTGCAGCGCCACGGAGCTGATCTGCGGCGTCTTCTTGACGGCGGCGTAGAGGTCGTCGAGCTTGGCGAAATCCAGCGCGACGTTGACGCCGGAGACGCGTGGGCCGGTGCCCGCCAGTCGCGCCAGCGCGTCGATATCCATGTACACCACCAGCCCGATATAGCTCTGGATGATCTGCGTCACCGGCGCCTCGACGGTGCGGCGGTCGCCGTCGAGCAGCGTCACGCGCACCATGTCGCCGACATTGACGTGCAGGATTTGGGCGACGCGGTCGCCAAGCGCCAGGCCGGTGGGCGGCAGGATCACCGGGTTCAGGTTGAGGTCGAGGACGCGGCTGAGATCGGTGCCCGGTGGCTTGCCGGTGATCGCCAGCTGACGCGAATAATGGCCGTTGGAGATGCGCACCGGATGGTCGAGATAGGGCTCCGCCGTCATCACGCCGGGCAGGTTGAGGACGGCGCTGACCACCGCGGGCGGCCGCGGCGTGTTGAAGGCCAGCGTCGCGTCCTGCCGGTCGGTGCGGTAGTAGACCGCGTCGAGCATGGCATTGACCGAATCCAACGTGCCCAGCGCCACCTCGACCAGCGCCACCGAGAAGGCGATGCCGACGGCGGTCAATGTCGAGCGCACCGGGTGGCGGATGACATGGCGGAGCGCCATGGTGGTGAGTTGCGAAAAGATCCGCCGGCCGCCGAGCAGCCCGCCGAGCGCCCGGCGATAGACCTGCGGCGCCGGCGGGTGCATGGCGACGGCCGGGGGCAGCGCGAAGGCCGTCGACACCGCTCTGAGCGCGCCCAGGATCGCCGCGGCAAAGCTGATGCCGACGGCGACCAGATAGATGCCGGGCGTCTCGCGGAAGATGAGGAACGGGAAGCTGTAGAACTCGGCATAAAGGCGCGTCAGGGCGCGGCCGAGCCAATTGCCCGCCCCGATACCGATCAGCGTGCCGATCGCGGCGATCGCCAGGACCAGTTTGAGATAGTGCCAGACGACGGCGAAGCGGCCATAGCCCAGCGCCTTCAACAGGCCGATCTGCTCGCGCTCGAGCGCGATCAGCCGCGACAGGATCATGTTGATCAGGAATGCCGAGACGGCCAGGAAGATCGGCGGGATGATCTCCGCCATGCCCTTGAGCTGGACCAGTTCGCTGTCGAGGAAGGCATTGGAGAGCTGGTCCTTGCGCGCATAGGCGCCGGTGCCGCCATAGGGTTTCAGCAGGCGGTCCAGATTCTCGATCACGGCGTTCTTGCTGGCCCCGGGCAGCAGGCGCAGGCTGACCGAATTGAAGGCGCCGTCGAGATTGAACAGCGGCGCCAGCACCTTCTCCTGCATCCATATGACGCCGAAGCGGCGGTTGTCCGGCATCATGTCGCCGGGACCGAGCGCGTAGATGTATTCCGGCGACAGGACGATGCCGACGACGGTCAGCTTGATCTTCGACCCGTTGGCGACCGCCTCGAAGGTCGAGCCGACGGTGAAGTGATGCGCCTGGGCGAAGTTCCAGTTGATCGCCACTTCGTTGCCGCGGGCGCCGCCGGGCAGACGCCCCTGGCGCAGGAACAGGGCGTTGACCGTGATATCGCCACTCTCCGGAATCGAGATTACCAGACCCGTGGCCGGCTCGCGCAGGCCGGGAATATCGAGGATGACCGGGCTGGCGACGCGCGTCTGCACCGCCGCCACGCCGTCGATCGCCGCGATCTGCCGGGCCAGCGAATTGGGCGCCCGGGTTGCCGAGGCGAAGATGTCGCCGAAACGGTAGCGGTCGTAATAGGCCGCGCGCGTCTCATCGAGCGACTGATAGGTGCCAATCGCCAGAATCAGCGTGGCGACGCCGCAGGCCATGACCAGCGCGATCGCCAACGACTGCGCCCACAGGCGGCGAAGGTCGCGGATCAGCTTGCGGTCGAGCACACGCATCCGGCTCACCACGTAATCTGGCTGGCGGCGAGCCGGCGTTCGTTGGTCTCGACGCCGGCGATTTGGCCGTCGGAGAAGCGGAACACCCGGTCGCCGATGCCGCCGATGGAGGCGTTGTGGGTGATAATGGCGGTGGTGGTGCCGAGTCTCGCGGTTGGTCGAGGCCAGCGCCTGCAGCACCAGGATGCCGGTCTTCGAATCGAGCGCCCCGGTCGGCTCGTCGCACAGCATGATCTCGGGCCGTTTGGCGACGGCGCGGGCGATGGCGACGCGCTGCTGCTCGCCGCCGGAGAGCTGCGCCGGAAAGTGGTCGAGGCGGTGGCCGAGGCCGACCAGCTCCAACGCTTCCTCCGGCTTCATCGGATGCGGCGCGATCTCGCTCACCAGCGCCACGTTCTCGCGCGCCGTCAGGCTGGGGATCAGGTTATAGAACTGGAAGATGAAGCCGACATGATTGCGCCGGAAGGCGGTCAGCTCGCGGTCGGTGAAGCGCGTCAGTTCGCGCCCGCGGAACTTGACCGAGCCGGCCGTGGCCGTATCGAGGCCGCCGAGGATGTTGAGCAGGGTCGACTTGCCGCTGCCCGAGGGGCCGAGCATGATCGCCAGCTCGCCGGCAAACAGCGTAAGGTCGATGCCGCGCAGCGCCTGCACTGCGACTTCGCCTGTATGATACACCTTTGTCAGGCCGGCCACCTCGAAGACCGGTTCCCCTGCCCTCTCGGTGGCCGCCTGTATGGTCATGGCCGATCATTCCCCGCGATCGCGGGCCTCAAATCACGAGTTTCAGGCGTTCAGCCTCTTCTCGATCTGGTCGACCGGCATGCCGGCATAGTCCTTGGCAACCTCGCCATGCACGAGCCTGGTCACCGCAGCAGAGAGTTGCGGGCGGATCATACCGAGCGCCCGCGGCGATGCCACCAGGACGATGCCGCGGGCCTCGCCCGCCTGTGCGGCCTTGTCAAGGTGCCCGGCCAGCGCCGTCAGGAATTCCTGCTCGGCCTGGTCGTGCCAGTCGGTCTGGCCGACGGCGCTGCGGGCACCGCCCACCGATGCGTGCGCCCGGCCCGGCCGATCGCTGCCCTGCTGGCGCGTCGGCGGGTTTGTGGCCGTCCGCTCCTCGCGGATGAGGAGATTTGGCCGCGCCGCATTGCCCTTGTTTTCGAGAATCAGCCATTTGCGGCCGTCGCACACAACGACCCAGTCATCAGGAGCGATGGAGATCTTGGGCATCGTTTCCTCGGCTCATGGCAACGGCACCCTGCCACACGGCCGGTGCCGGACCGCCCGGCCGGTGCGCACCCGCATCTGCGGGCGCGACGGCCTGGTTCCGAGATGGCCGCTGTGGGCGGCCTTTACAAGGAGATTATCGGTCGCGGACCACGCCTTCAGGCGTTGAGCCGGCGGAGCGCGGCCGGATCGCGGAGCAGGATGCGCCGGGAGGTCGGCAATTCGATCGCCGCCTCGCTCTCGAGCAGCGTCAGCGTGCGCGACACCGTCTCGATGGTGAGGCCGAGATAATCGGCGATGTCCTGGCGCGACATGGGCAGCTCGACGCTCTGCAGGCCGGCGCTGCGCTCGGCCATTTCCAGCAGGAAGCTGGCGACGCGCTCATGGGCGTTCTTGCGTCCCAGGAGCAGCATGTGATCCTGCGCCCTGAGCAGGTCGCCGGTGGCCTGCGCCCACAGACAGCTGGAAATGTCGTTGTCGCGGCTGGCGAGCGTCATCAGGGTGGTGCGCTTGATGACCAGGACGGTCGAATCAGCGATGGCGTCGGCGGTGAAGCGGTGGTCCGTGCCGGCTTCCAGGCCGAAAATGTCGCCGGTCAGGTGGAAGGCGCTGATCTGGCGGCGGCCGTCATTGAGCAGCTTGTAGGTCCTTACCGCTCCCTTGACGACTCTGTAGAAGTATTCGGCCGGCTCGCCTTCGCCGAAAATCTCGGAATTGTGCTCGAATCGCATGGCGGCGCCCATGACCGCAAATGCATCGGCGAGCGCGTTCACCTCCGGCATCCCGCTGGGGATCGGCAGGACCGGCTTGGTGGTGGCAATGTCGCCCGACTTGTGCATCAGCATGGATCCGCTCCAAAGTTCGATTTGTCGCAGGGATTTGCTAACAGCAGGCGGGACCCCGCAAAATTCGGGTAATGTCCCTACGGGTTACTACGTAGGCGTTTTATAGCCATTCAGAACGGGCCGAACCGATGGGAATAACCGCCGAAAACCGGGAGAATCTCGGGACGGACGGCGTTGTCAGAGTGTTGCGCCCGGGGCCAGTCCGCGACTATGCGGTCACCGCCGCCGCCGTGGCGCTAACCCTCATCGTCCGGCTGCTGCTGTATGCGCCGCTGCACGGCAACCTGCAGTTGGTCCTGTTCGTTCCGGCGATTCTGGCGGCCGGCGGCCTCGGCGGCTTCGGCCCGGGGATTGCCGCCACCCTTGTCAGCCTTGCCCTGGCGATCGCCGCATCCGGCGGGGCTCCGCTGACCACCGCCTCGGCGATCGTCGACATCGTCGCCTTCTGCGTCGTCGGCGTCGCCATATCCTGGTTCGGCATGCGTCTGAAACGCGGCCGCATGCAATCGGCCAACCGCCAGCGTGAACTCGAGGTGCGCGAGGCGCACGTCCAGTCGATCCTCGATACCGTTCCCGACGCCATGATCGTCATTGACGAGAACGGCGTGATGCAATCGTTCTCAAGCGCCGCCGAGAATCTGTTCGGCTATCGCGCCGTGGAGGCTATCGGCAACAATGTCAGCATGCTGATGCCCTCGCCCTATCGCGAGGGGCATGACGGCTATCTCGCCCGCTACCGGCAGACCGGCGAACGCCACATCATCGGCGTCGGCCGTATCGTCGTCGGCGAGCGCAAGGATGGCTCGACCTTTCCGATGGAACTCGCCGTCGGCGAGATGCGCTCCGGCGACGGACGCTATTTCACCGGGTTCGTACGCGACCTTTCGCAGCGCCAGGAGACCGAGGCGCGCCTGCAGGAACTCCAGTCGGAACTGATCCATATCTCGCGTTTGACGGCCATGGGCGAGATGGCCTCGACGCTCGCCCACGAACTCAACCAGCCGCTGTCGGCCATCGCCAATTATATCAAGGGCTCGCGCCGGCTGATCGAAAATCAGGACGCCGAACAGTGGGGCCGCCTGCGCGACGCGCTCGACAAGGCGGGAGAGCAGGCGCTGCGCGCCGGCGACATCATCCGCCGCCTGCGCGATTTCGTCAGCCGCGGCGAGAGCGAAAGGCGCGTAGAGAGCGTCGCCAAGATGGTCGAGGAGGCCAGCGCGCTGGCCCTGGTCGGGGCCAAGGAACATGGCGTGCGTGTGCGCTTTCAGTTCGACCGCAACTGCGACCTGGTGCTTGCCGACAAGGTGCAGATCCAACAGGTGTTGCTCAACCTGGTGCGCAACGCTATCGAGGCGATGGTCGACGTCGATGAACGCGAGCTGGTGCTGTCGACCGCACCGGCGGAGGATGATATGGTCGAAGTCAGCGTTGCCGATACCGGTCCCGGGCTGGCCGAGGAGGTGGCCAAGCAGCTCTTCCAGCCATTCGTCACCACCAAGCGCCACGGCATGGGCGTCGGCCTGTCCATCTCGCGAACCATCATCCAATCCCACGGCGGCGAGATTTGGGCGGAACGCAATCCGTCCGGCGGAACAACCTTTCATTTCACGCTGACCAGCGGCAAGCTCGCGGAGATCGCCGATGGCGAATGAGAATGTCGTGCACATCATCGACGACGACGACGACGCCCGCGAATCGCTCGCCTTCCTGCTGAGCACCGCGGATGTCGAGGTTCGTGCCTACGAGTCGGCGGTCGCCTTTCTCAAGGTACTGCCGCAGGTGACCGCCGGCTGCGTCATCACCGATGTGCGCATGCCCGAGATCGACGGGATGGAGTTGCTGCGCCGCCTGAACCAAAGCGGCGCCTCCCTGCCGGTGATCGTGATGACCGGTCACGGCGACGTTCCGCTTGCGGTCGAAGCGATGAAGCTCGGCGCCGTCGACTTTCTCGAAAAGCCGTTCGACGACGACGCGTTGCTGTCGTCCGTGCGCATGGCGCTGAGCCGCAACCGGGACGACAGCGAGCAGGACCTGCGCAAGGCAGAGGTCAAGGAGCGGCTGGCGTCGCTATCGCAGCGCGAGCAACAGGTGCTCGACGGCCTGATCGCCGGTCACCCCAACAAGACGATCGCCTTCGATCTCGGCATCAGCGCCCGCACGGTCGAGGTGTACCGGGCCAACGTGATGACCAAGATGCAGGCCCGCAGCCTGTCGGAACTGGTGCGCATGGCGCTGCTCGCCGACGGCTGAAGACGCCGCGCCGGCCGTTGACCTGCGTCAAGGCAAAACGGTCGTTTCCGTGTCTTTCATTGCGGATGACCACGGATGAGCGCTTCGATACCCTGACGTCGCCGTTGCGCGTCGCTGATCGTTTGGTCTTCGTGATCGACGACGATCCGGCGATTCTCGCCTCGCTCAAGTTTTCCCTCGAGATCGAGGGTTACGCGGTCCATACCCACTCCTCGCCCAAGGCGCTGATCGCCGATGCGACGCGCAAGACCGGCGGCTGCCTGGTGATCGACTACAACCTGCCCGACGGCAATGGGTTGCAGCTGCTCGACGAGCTGCGGCGGCGCGGCGTCAACATGCCGGCGATCCTGATCACCACCAATCCCGGCCCGCACCTGCGCGTGCGTGCCGCGGCCGCCTCCGTGTCGATCGTCGAGAAGCCGTTGATCGGCAACACGCTGGTTGACGCGATTCGCGCCGTCTTGCCGACCTGATCAGGCACTACCGAGCAACGCCAGGACGCGCCCGACGACGGCCTCGACGCTGCCGTCGGCGGGGACCACGGTCCACGTGATCGGGCCGCTGAACTGGTCGATCTGATGGCGGATCACCTCGGCCGTCGCGTCGGAGGGATCGGCGCCGCGCCTCTCCACCCGACCGATCAGCTTGTCCGGCGCGAGATCCAGCCAGATGCCGGTGAATGGCACGTCAACGGCGGCGGCCATCTCCTCGATTCGGATGCGCTCGTCCGGCCGCCGGAAGGTCGCATCGAGGACGACGCCGCGGCCGAGCGCCAGCAGGTATTCCGCTTCGCGTCCAATCGTTTCGTAGACGGCCCGCGACACCTCGCGGCGATAGGCCGGCGCCGGCAGCCGCGTCGTCGGCGCGACACCGCCCATGCGCTTGCGGATACGGTCGCTGGACAGCACCCGGGCGCCCGGCGGCGCGCCGACCGCTTGCGCGATCGCCGCCGCAACCGTCGACTTGCCCGCGCCGCTGAAGCCGCCGATCGCCACCAGGCGCGGCGGCACGGGCTTGAGCAGCGCCTGCGCCAGACGGAAATAGGAGACCGCCTCGCCGCGCAGCCTGGCGCCATTGGCCGCCTCGATCGGCTCTTCCGCCCGTGTGGCGCTGACATGGGCGCGCACGGCGGCGCGGATCGCCATCAGGAACGGCACCAGCGCCAGGCCGTCGCTTTCGTCGAGGGCATCGAGATAGCGGTTGAGGACGAGGTTGGCGCCGGCTTTCAGATCGCGGTGCCACAGGTCCATCAGCAGGAAGGCGAGATCGTAGAGCACGTCGACCGTCGCCATGGTGTCGTCGAATTCCAGGCAGTCGAACGGCACCGGGTGGCCTTCGAACATGCAGATGTTTCCGAGGTGCAGATCGCCGTGGCAGTGGCGCACCTCGCTCAGGCCCTGACGCCTGTCGAGCAGCGGCGCGGCTTCCGCCAGTGCTTCGCGAAAGGCCTGGTTGAAACGCACGACGCCATCGGCAGGAAACAGCGTGCTGTCGGCCAGCGCCCGCTCGTTGATGGCCAGTACCGCGGCGATATTGCCGGCTCCGGTGCCCGCAAGCTCGGCCGGCGCCGCCTCGTGCAGACGGGCAACCGCGATGGCCAGTTCCGAGAGCAGCGCCGGCGTCAGGGCGCCACGGACGGCCATTCGGTCGAACAGGCCATCCTGGTCGAAGCGCACCATCTCGACCACCGCATCGACCAACGGCCCGTCGCCGTCGAAGGTCAGCCTCCCGTCGGCCTCCCGCGTGATGCGCCTGACCCCGAGATAGAGGTCAGCCACGGCGCGCCGGTTGAGTTCCACCTCGCGCTCGCACAAGGCCAGACGCAGATCGACTGTCGAGAAATCGACATAGTTGAACTTGACCGCGCGCTTGAGCTTGTAGGCACGCGTGCCGGCGAGCACCACCACCGAGATGTGCGTCTCAATCACCTCCACCGCGTCCACGCCGGGCCCGTAGGTCAGCGGATCGGTCAGGAAGGCAATGGCCTCGGTCTGGGGGTCGACCTGCATTCTTTCATTCCGGTCAGGAGGCCGGCCAAGGGCCGCCACGACGCCCCCGGCAAGAGGATAGGGCATCGTGATGTGATGACAGGACCGGACCGATCGGACGTTGCGATGAATCAAGCGGCCCCGCGGGGCTCCGCCCGCGGGGTCGCTTTGACCGCTGAGATCGGCCTAAAGGCGGCCGATTTCGTACTCTTCGCAGCTGCGGCCGAGCATGGCGAGACCCTCCTCGAGGTAGTCGCCGAGTTGCGGCATGCCGATAAGATAGCGCGCCGTGCGCTTGTTGTGGGCTTCCGCCGCCGTCGCGCGCAGCGCCTTCCAGTCGGCCACGGTCGAATCGCCCCGCCCCAGCCAGGCGATCGCCACCAGGTCGACCTGCTCGTCCTCGGAGAGATCGGAGATGGCCGAGATCAGCTCTTCCGCGACCGGATCGTCTTCGTGGTCCTCGAGCACCGCGGCGTCCATGTCGTCGGACGGATTGGACCCGGGATCGGGCTCGCTGACCGCATCCTTGGCGTCGAACTCACGCGCCTTGACGATAAGGTAACAGACCTTTTCCGGCGAGATCGCGAGGTCGACCGCCGGACCGTCGTCGTTCACGATGCGTCGCCGTTTCGTCATCGGCCCGCCCCTCGGGTTCACTCCTGGCTGGCTTGCGGCTGATGGGTCTTGACGTCGCCGCGCATGCGCCGGACCTCGTCCTGCAGGCGGCGGCGCGCCCGCTTGAAGGCATCGTTGACGGCGAAGGCCGGATCGGCAAAACGCTCATCCGCACTGGCCGTGCGGTCGATATTGACCTCGCGGCCGTCGGGCAGCGCCAGATGGACGGCGACCTCGTACTGGCCGCCACTGTGATGGTGCGCCGACGGTGCGGCGACAGCAACGCGGCAGGCGGTGATGCGTCCGAACCGCTTCTCGAGCGCGGCAATATGCCTATGCACTGACTGCTGGACATGCGCGTTCAAGGCATCGCCCTGAAAATCGATCTTTGCCGGGGTTTCCATCGTGCTCATCCATTGTTTTTTCCCGGCAAAAGGCGCCGGGCATCACCATATTTTTCGTGGAAGGCCCGCCCGGGTGTCGTGTTTTCCCTCCTGTTGAGGCTCCGCCGAGCGGTGCACTCCGGAGCCGAAGTGGCTCCTTTCAACATGGTGATGCATGCGAGGGTGGACAATGGATATCAAGACGATCCTGCACCCGACCGACGGATCGGAAAGTGCCCGCAAGGCGCTCGAATTCGCCTGCGAGCTCGCCACCGACAAAAAGGCGCGACTGCTGATTCTGCACGTGCAACGGCGCCACGGCAGCGAGAGGATACCGCCCGAACTGGAACAGTTCTCGGAGATCGAGCACATCCGCGCCAGCGAGGCGCGGCTCCTGCGCACCGCCGCCGAGTATATCGTCGACGACGCCAGGATCGCCGCACGCAACCAGGGGGTCGCCGACGCCGAAGCGCATGTGGCGGAGGGCGACCCGGCGTCCGAGATCGTAGACATGGCCCGCAACCGCAAGGTCGACGCCATCGTCATGGGCAGTCGCGGCTTGGGCGATCTGGAGAGCCTGTTGCTCGGCAGCGTATCGCACAAGGTCGCCCACGCCGCCCCGTGCAGTTGCGTGATCGTGCGCTAGGCGCACCACGCAGCCCGGCCCGCGTTCAGGCGCCCTCTCCGCTTGCCGGCGAGGGGGGGCGAATACGGCAAGCGCTGCCGAAATGCGATTGCCCACCCCTTTCAGCGGAGGGGACGCATGCGACGCCTCCCGCAACCTACTCGATCTTCACCCGGCCGAGCCGCAGCGCATTGGAGATGACACTGACCGAAGACAGCGCCATCGCCGCCGCACCGATGACCGGAGACAAGAGGATGCCGAAGGCGGGATAGAGGATGCCCGCGGCGATCGGTACGCCGGCCGAATTGTAGATGAAGGCGAAGAGCAGGTTCTGGCGGATGTTGCGCATCACCGCCTGGCTGAGGCGGCGCGCCCGCAGAATGCCCATGAGATCGCCCCTGAGCAGCGTCACCCCGGCGCTCTCGATGGCGACGTCCGTGCCCGAACCCATGGCAATGCCGATATCGGCAGCGGCCAGCGCCGGCGCATCGTTGACCCCGTCGCCGGCCATCGCCACCACGCGCCCCTCGGCGCGCAGCCTCTGGACGACGGCGCTCTTGCGGTCGGGCAGCACCTCCGCCTCGACCTCGTCGATGCCGAGCGACCGCGCCACGGCTTCCGCCGTGGTGCGGTTGTCGCCGGTCAGCATGACGATGCGGATGCCCTCCGCATGCAGGCCGGCAATGGCCGCGGGCGTCGTCGGCTTGATTGCATCGGCGATGCCGATGACCGCCGCCGGCTTGCCGTCGATGGCCACGAACACCGCGGTTGCGCCATCCTGGCGCAGCCGCTCGGCCTCTGCCGCAAGCGGATCGACGGAAATCTTCATCTCCGTGAAGAAGGCGGCATTGCCGACATGGACCCGCTTGCGCGCGACCATGCCGAGCGCCCCCTTGCCGGCCGGTGCGTCGAAGCCCATGACCTTGGCGGTTTCGATGCCGCGCGCCGCCGCCGCCGCAACGATCGCTTCGGCCAGCGGATGCTCGCTCGCCTTCTCGACGCTGGCCGCGAACTTCAGCACGGTCGCCTCGTCAAAGCCCTCGGCCGGCACCACCGCCGTCACCGACGGCCTGCCTTCGGTCAGCGTGCCGGTCTTGTCGACCACCAGCGTATCGACCTTTTCCATGCGCTCCAGCGCCGAGGCATGCTTGATGAGCACGCCGCCACGGGCGCCGCGCCCGACGCCGACCATGATCGACATCGGCGTCGCCAGGCCGAGCGCGCACGGACAGGCGATGATGAGCACGCTCACCGCCGCAACAAGCGCGAAGGCGAAGCGCGGCTCCGGCCCGCAGATCGACCAGCAGCGAAGGCGATGAGCGCCACCGCAGGATGACGGTGGGCACGAACCAGCCGGAGACCTGATCGGCGAGCCGCTGGATCGGCGCGCGGCTGCGCTGGGCATCGGCGACCATCTGCACGATGCGGGCAAGCAGCGTGTCGCGGCCGATCTTCTCGGCGCGCATGACCAGGGCGCCGGAGCGGTTGATGGTGCCGCCGATAAGCGCGTCGCCGGCCTGCTTGGAAACCGGCATCGATTCGCCGGTGACCATGGATTCATCGAGCGCGGACTGGCCCTCGATCACGGTTCCGTCGACCGGCACCTTCTCGCCGGGGCGCACGCGCAGCTTGTCGCCGACCCCGATCAAGTCGAGCGTGATCTCCTTTTCGCTGCCGTCGGCTGAAATCCGCCGCGCCGTCTTGGGTGCAAGGTCGAGCAGCGCCTTGATGGCGCCGGAGGTCTGCTCGCGGGCTCTGAGCTCCAGCACCTGGCCAAGGGCCACCAGCACGGTGATCGCGGCGGCCGCCTCGAAGTAGACCGCGACAGAGCCGTCGGCCATGCGGAAGGCCGGCGGGAAGATGCCGGGCATGAGCTGAGCGACCATGGAATAGACCCAGGCGACGCCGGTGCCGAGCCCGATCAGGGTGAACATGTTGAGGTTGCGGGTGACCAGCGACTGGGCGCCGCGCACGAAGAACGGCCAGCCCGCCCACAACACCACGGGCGTGGCCAGCACCAGCTGGATCCAGCCCGACAGGCGCGGATCGATCAGCCGGTCGAGGCCGAAATGCCCGCCCATTTCCAGCACCACCACCGGCACGGTGAGCGCCAGGCCGATCCAGAAGCGGCGGCTCATGTCGGCGAGCTCGGGATTAGGGCCGGTGTCGGCGGTCATCACCGTCGGCTCCAGCGCCATACCGCAGATCGGGCAGGTGCCGGGGCCGATCTGGCGGATCTCCGGGTGCATCGGGCAGGTGTATTCGGTGCCCTCCGGCACCGGTTCGGCGGGATGGTCTTGCGGGTTCAGATAACGCCCGGGGTTGGCAACGAACTTCGTCCGGCAGCCGGCGGCGCAGAAATAATAGGTCTCGCCCTGGTAGTCGGCCTTGTGCTCGGCGGTCGCCGGATCGACGGACATGCCGCAGACCGGGTCCGTCGCCATGCCTTCGGCGGGCGCTGTCGTGTGGCCGTGCATGGCGTGGTCGTGGTGATGCGCCTTGGCCTCGGCACCGACGAACTTTTCCGGCTCGGCAACGAACTTGGCGCGGCAATGCGGGCAGCAGAAGTAATAGGTCTCGCCCTGGTACTCCGCCTTGTGCTCGGCGGTCGCCGGATCGACGTCCATGCCGCAGACCGGGTCCGTCGCCATGCCTTCGGCGGGCACTGCCGCGTGGCCATGCATGGCGTGACCGTGTCCATGGTGCTCATGGCCATGATGGTCATGGCCGTGATGCGCAGGACCGGCGTCATGCGCCTTGGCCTCGGCACCGACGAACTTTTCCGGCTCGGCAACGAACTTGGCGCGGCAATGCGGGCAGCAGAAGTAATAGGTCTCGCCCTGGTACTCCGCGTGGTGCTCGCTGGTCGCCGGATCGACATCCATGCCGCAGACCGGGTCCTTGACCAGTTCGGCGGTGCCGCCAGAAGCGGCGCCGTGGCCGTGATGGTGATGGTCGTGATCGTGCTGATGGCTGTCGGACATGACGTGGACTCTGCGATGATTATGCGAACCCCCGAGGGGTATCGATCGGACTTGACCGATATACCCCCAGAGGGTATCTAGTCAAGCATGCACGAACCGACAAGGACTGCCGTTCTCAAACGTCTCAGCCGCATCGAGGGGCAGGTGCGCGGCATCGCCGGCATGGTCCGCGACGACCGCTACTGCATCGACGTGGTCACCCAGATCGGCGCGGTGCGCGCCGCGTTGCGCCGCGCCGAGGAGGAGATCCTGCGCGATCATGTCGCCCACTGCGTCGAGGGGGCGATCGCCAGCGGCGACAAGGACGACCAACGGCGCAAGGTCGCCGAGATCATGGACGTGCTCTCCCGTGCCCAGCGCTGATCTCTGTCAACAGTGACGCGGAATTGATCCCCTTCGCCGCCGAAAAAGTCTAGGTTTCGGCTTCCGGCCGGCGGCCGGCGGCCGGCGCGACGCCCCAATGCCGCCGGAAATCGGGGCGAGCAAGTCGTATCACTGAACGGCCAAAAGGATTCTGGTACCTCCATGCGCAAGCTCTCGCCCGGCGACATTCTCATCCCGGTTGCCATCATCATCGCCGGTGGAATGATCTCCGGCTCAATCGTGTGGACCGCCCGCCAGGCGACGCTTCAGCAGGCCGCCATAGCGCCGGTGGATTCGACCCCGCCCGGCCAGCCGGCGGCGCCGCCGGCCGACATCGCCAGCGTCAATCTCAAGGACGCCGCCTATATCGGCCAGGATAATGCGCCGGTCGTCATGGCCTACTGGTTCGATTACCAGTGCCCCTACTGCAAGCAGGAGGAAGAGACCGTCTTTCCCCAGCTCATCAAGGACTATGTCGACACCGGCAAGCTGAAGATCGTCTACAAGGACTTCGCCTTCCTCGGACCGGACTCCGACGTCGCCAGCCGCGCCGCGCGCGCCGTGTGGGCCGTGGCGCCCGACAAGTTCCGCGAATGGCACAAGGCCATGTTCGACCACCAGGACCAGGAGAACGCCGGCTGGGGCAACCAGGACGACATCCTGGCGCTGACCGGCACGATCGCCGGCATCGACGTGGCCAAGGTCAAGGCGCTGATGACCGAGAAGGCCAATGACTTCACCCAGGCCATGCAGGCGGACGCCAACGAAGGCTATTCGATGGGCGTCGGCGGCACGCCGTCCTTCCTCGTCGGCAAGGAAATGATGGTCGGCGCCCAGCCCTATGAGAAGCTGAAGGCGGCGATCGACGCGCAACTGGCGAAGGCCGGATAGCACCCACGCCCGAGCAGCGGGGTGGCAGGGCTCCTCCTCCCGGGAAGCCCTGCCGGGGCGTGTCATGGCCGCCGGTGAGGTGCGGTGACCACGACCGAAAAGCGCGTGGTGGCCTCGGCGCGCGAGCGCTCGGTGCGCGCATTCCACGAGCGCAAGGCCTCGTCATAGGTGACGAAGGGTCCATAGACTTCGCTGGTGCCGTCCTTGAGGGCAGCGAAGTCCGCGTCGCGGTAGCGTCCGCCGACGACCCAGTATTCCTCGATCATGGTGAGCCTCTCTTCACCGGAAGGCCGCGGCTACGCCGCGTTCGCCGCCTCGATCTTGCGCGGCTTGTCGAACTGCTCGGCTTCGGTCGAGCCGGCCATCGCCACGGTCGACGACGTGCCGCCGGAAACGGCAAGCGCCACCGCGTCGAAATAGGTCGTCCCCACCTCGTGCTGATGGCGCACCGCCGTGAAGCCGCGTTCGGCCGCCGCGAACTCGCGCTGCTGCAGCTCCGAATAGGCCGCCATGCCGCGCTCCGCGTAGGCGCTGGCCAGTTCGAACATGCCGAGATTGAGGGCATGAAAGCCGGCCAGCGTCACGAACTGGAAGCGGTAGCCCATCGCCGCCAGCTCTTCCTGGAAGCTGGCGATGGTCTTGTCGTCGAGCTTGGCGCGCCAATTGAACGAGGGCGAGCAGTTATAGGCAAGCAGCTTGCCCGGATAGTGCCGGTGGATCTCGGTGGCGAACTCCCGCGCCTCGCCGAGATCCGGCTCCGATGTCTCCCACCACAGCACGTCGGCATAGGGCGCGTAGCTGAGACTGCGCACGATGGCGTGCGCGACCGAATGGTCGCCGCCCTGCTTCAGGCGGAAGAAGCCCTCCGCCGTGCGCTCGCCCGACAGCCACGGCATGTCGCGCTCGTCGAAATCGCTGGTGATCAACGTCGCCGAATGGGCGTCGGTGCGCGCAATCAGCACCGTGGGCACATCGCAGACATCCGCTGCCAGACGCGCCGCATTGAGCGTGCGGATGAAGGACTGCGTCGGCACCAGCACCTTGCCGCCGAGATGGCCGCACTTCTTTTCCGAGGCGAGCTGGTCCTCGAAGTGGACACCGGCCGCGCCGGCCTCGATCATCGCCTTCATCAGCTCGAAGGCGTTGAGCGGCCCGCCGAAGCCGGCCTCTGCATCGGCGACGATCGGCGCGAACCAGTTCGTGGAGGTGTCGCCCTCCAGCCGCGCGATCTGGTCGGCGCGGGTGAAGGTCTTGTTGATGCGGCGCACCACGTCGGGCACCGACGAGGCCGGGTAGAGCGACTGGTCGGGATACATCTCGCCGGCATTGTTGGCGTCGGCCGCAACCTGCCAGCCGGACAGGTAGATCGCTTCCAGCCCGGCTTTGACCTGCTGCAGCGCCTGATTGCCGGTGAGCGCGCCGAGCGTGCGCACGAAGGGGCGCTCGTTGAGCAGGCGCCACAGCTGCTCCGCACCCCGGCGGGCAAGCGTATGTTCGACCACGACCGAGCCCTGCAGCTTCAGAACGTCGTCCCGGCTGTAGTCGCGGCGGATGCCGGCGAAGCGCGTTGTAAGGCTTGTCACGATCTTCCCTCCCATTGGTGACGGCGCATAATTTCCGTTGACAAAAGGGAGAGGTCAATAAATATCTGAAATCGCGATGAAATCCTGAATATTGTCAACAAGTACACAGATCGCATTTGTAAGAATGTAAACACTGTAAAGGCGCGCCGCGCGGGAGGGAGACGTCATGACGGCGATGCGCATTGGCGGCCGGCTACGCCGGCTCAGGCAGGAGAAACGCCTGACCCAGGCGCAGATGGCCCGCGAATTGGGCCTCTCCGCCAGCTATCTGGCGCTTCTGGAGAGCAACCAGCGTCCGGTGACCGTGCGCGTTCTGCTCAAGCTGGTGGAGAAGTTCCACGTCGATCTCAAGGACTTCACCGCCGACACCGACCAGAGCCTGTCGCTGCAATTGATGGAGGCCTTCTCCGATCCGGTCTTCGAGCAGGCGGAAGTGAAGGCCAGCGACGTTCAGGAGCTGGTGGCGACGCTTCCTGCCGTCGGCCGCGCCGTGCTCGACATCTACGACGCCTGGCGCCGCCATCGCCCGCTCGACGAACCGGGCGGCGCCGGCGAGGATGCCACCGCCGGTCCGTCACCGATTGCCATCCCCTCCGAAGAGGTGACCGATTTCATCCAGCGCCGGATGAACTATTTCCCCGAGCTCGAAACGGCGGCCGAGAAGCTGTGGGCCGAGAACGACCTCTCCGTCCACACCCTGCATCAGGATCTGATCGCCCTGTTGCGCAACCGTTATGCGGTCACCGTCGAAGTCCGCTCCGACCAGGACATGCCCGGCCGTTTCCGCCATTTCGACCGGCTTGCGCGGCGCCTGGAGATTTCCGAGATGCTGGCGCCATCGAGCCGCGTCTTCCAGATCGCCCACCAGATCGCCTATCTCGGCCATCACGACCTGCTCGACCGCATCGTCGACGAAGGCGCCATGTCGAGCGCGCCGGCGGCGGCGCTGATGCGCACGGCGCTCGCCAACTACTTCGCCGCCGCGGTGCTGATGCCCTATCACCTGTTCCTCGAGGCCGCGCGCGCCACCCGCTACGACATCGACATCCTCAAGAGCCGCTTCGGCGTCTCCTTCGAGCAGGCCTGCCAGCGCCTCACGACGCTGCGCCGGCCGGGCGCCGAAGGCATTCCCTTCCACTTCATCCGCGTCGACATCGCCGGCAACATCTCCAAGCGCTTCTCCGCTTCCGGCATCCACATCGCCCGCTTCGGCGCCGCCTGCCCGCGCTGGAACGTCTACGACGCCTTCTCCACTCCCGGCATGCTACGCGTTCAGGTCTCGCGCATGCCCGACGGCGGCACCTTCTTCTGCGTTGCGCGGACTGCCGGCCGCGCCGCCGGCTTCACCGCCGTCGGCGGCCTGCCGCAGCGTGTCGGCCAGCGCGCCGTGGGCTTGGGCTGCGATATCCGCCGGGCCTCGGAGATCGTCTATGCCGACGGGCTCAACCTCGCCGACCCGCAGGTGGTCACCCCGATCGGCGTGTCGTGCCGCACCTGCCCGCGCACCGACTGTGCCGAGCGCGCCATGCCCTCGCTCAGCCAGAAGCTGAATATCGACGAGAACGTGCGCGGCCCGTCGACCTATGTGAACGCGTGAGCGGCGCTCACGAGGCGATGTGCGCCCTGAGGTCGCCGGCAAAGGCTTCGAGCGTCGCGCGCGGCGCCTTGCCGATCAGCATGTAGCCGCGGCCGTCGCGGTTCCAGAAGACGATGTTGAAGCCCTCGCGCTGCTCGAAGGCGACGGCCGCGTCCGGCTTGCCATTGGCGATGATGCAGAAGGCGAAGGTTCCGTCTGCCGGCGACAGATAGGCGAGCTGGACCAGCGGCTTGCCGTTGAAGGCATAGAGCGTGGCGCGCTTGAGCGCCGAATCCGGCAGCGCCAGCCGGTCCGGCGAGAGATCAACCGAGAGCTTGTCACCGACCTTCGACAGTTCTCCGGCGAGCCCCGCCGGATTGTCGGCAATGACCGCCAGCGTCTCCGGCGTCATCAGGCCCATATAGTCGGCCACCGCCTGGCGCCAGTTGGGCGCCTCTGCCACCTGCACCGGCTGCACGAGGCCGGTTGCGAGCGGCACGAGAGTGCCGGCGGCGGCGCCGAGCACGAAGAGCGCGACCGACGCCGCGATCGCCCATGCACGCCAGCTGCGCCGCGCCGGGCGGGTCTCATCGGCGGCCGCGGCAAGCATAGCGGAGAGGCGCTCGTGCGGGGCTTGCGTCAGCAAGAGGTCGTAGGCTCCGGCGAAATCCCGCCCGCCGCGCTTCAATTCTTCCAGGCGGGCGGACAGGGCGGCGTCGGCCGCAAGCCGCTCATCCAGCGCCGCCCGCTCGCCGACGGCGAGTTCACCATCGATATGGGCGGTCAGGAGATCGTCGTCGCTCAAACGGCCATCGACCGGCTCAGCCATGTGTCCCACCGTCTTCCTGCGCGTCGCCTGCCAGGCCCGCGAGCCTCGCCCGCGCCCCCGCCAGACGCGACATGACCGTCCCGATCGGAACGCCAAGCGCCTCCGCGGCGTCGCGGTAGGTCAGCCCTTCGACATAGACCAGATAGACGGTTTCGCGTTGCACTTCGGGCAAATCCTGAACCTGCCTTAACACCTGGGCGGCCAGAATATTCGCCTCGACCGCCCGGATTCCGTCGAAGACCAGGGCCTGCTCGGCGTCCACCAGACCCTGGCCCTGGCGCACCTTGCGGGCGCGCACCTCGTTCAGCCAGATCGAATGGAGGATGGCGATCAGCCAGCGATCGAGCCGCGTGCCGGGAGTGAACTGGGCGCTGCGCTCCAGCGCCCGAACGCAGGTCGCCTGGACCAGCTCCTCGGCCGTGTCGCGGTTGCCCGACAGCACCACGCCATAGCGCCACAGCCGCGGCAGCAGCGCGGCAAGGCCCTCCATCACGGTTCGATGTGCGTCGGTTGTCATGGGGCCCCCGGCGTTGGGGAAAGGTATTGTGAACCTTGTAGCCGAGTTCACCCGGTTTTCGGAACCGGGCGCACGGCACTGTCGTCCGGCGGCCAAGAAAGATCGACCCGGAGCAGCCACCGCGCCGCTCCGGGCCATCGTTCGTCCGGTGCCTCTCCGGACAGCCTGCGTCCTCAAACGCGGGGAGAGACCGGGACGGGGAAGAGCTTGCCGGGGGTCGACGGCCTCCGCTCTCCCCCGCCCAGTCTTTTCGCTGACTACGCACAACCAGAAATCAGCGTGTCATCCCGATCGCAAGGGGCTTGCCAACCGGCCCACCGCCAGAGCTTGTGGTCGGCCAGATTTGATTCGCAATTTATTGATTGCGTTAAGCTTTTGGTAACCGGTCCCGCCTCGCGAATTGCGAGATTTCTCGCAGATTGCGAGGAAACGCTACTCCGCCGCTTCGCGTATCCGGGCCGGCTGGCGGCGGTCGCGCTTCAGCCACAGGTCGAGGAAAACGTCGAGAAAGGCCTTCGTCTTCCAGTCGTGCAGCGCACGGCCCTGGAAGTGCTTCTCGGCAGCCTGGCCACCGGGCAGCTTGGCGCGATCGCCGATGCTTCCGGTCCAGCGACCGACCATGGCCGTGGTCAGCTCGATGTGGAACTGGATGCCGAAGGCGGCCCCGCCGTAGGAAAATGCCTGATTGGGGAACGTCTCGGCACCTTCCGCCAGCAGTGTCGCGCCCGCCGGCAGGGCGAAGCCCTCCTTGTGGAACTGGTGGACGCAATCCGGCCAGGTCCCGATCAGGCGCCGACCGGCTTCCGTCGGCTTCAGCCCGAACCAACCGACCTCGATATGGCCGTCGGCGTGGGGGGTGACCGCCGCGCCGAGATGGATGGCGAGCATCTGTGCGCCGAGGCAGAGGCCAAGAAACGGGGCACCCTCGCTGAGCGGCACCTTGATCCAGTCGATCTCGTTTCTGACGTAGTCGTCGGGATCGTTGGCGCTCATCGGTCCGCCGAAGATGATCGCACCGGCGTGTCCGGCGAGCGTCTCGGGCAGCGGGTCGCCGAAACGCGGCCGGCGGATATCGAGCGTGTAGCCGCGCTCGATCAACCGGTGGCCGACCCGTCCGGGGGTGGAGTGTTCCTGGTGGAGGACGATCAGCATCGGCCGCATGGCGTCACCCGGCTCCATCGCGCACGGCAAGCTTGAGGCGGATGCGCACATCCGAGGGCACCGCCAGCAATTCGGCGACACGCCACACGACGTTCTCCTCGAACTCGTGCATGCCGCCATCGGCAAAGACCAGGCGCCACATCATCTCGATGATGCGCTCGCGGTCGGCGACCTCCAGCCGCTGCTTGAGCAGGCTGGTGAAATGAAAGAGGTCGACCGCCTCGTCATCGGCGGTTTCGGCCGCCGCGACCAGGGTCTGGGTATCTTGCGGATCGAGGTCGAAGCGGCTCTTGAGCAGCTCACCCAGCATGGCGGATTCGGCAGGCGTCACCACGCCGTCCACGGCAATCACGTGATAGAGCAGCGCGGCCACCGCCAGCCGCACTTCGTCCTCACCCATGTCGACGGCGGCATCGTTGGTCAGGCGGTCGAAGAACTGTCTGATTGCTGCGATCATTGTGAAAACGCACCTCGGGCCGCCACCGAGCGCTAACATAGGACAAGGGCCGGGAAAACCACACCCCCCGCCCGCGAGCCCGGGCCCAGAACGACCAAAGCCGCCGGCGCGACCCGGCGGCTTTGTCAAGAGCCAAACCCCTTTGCATCAAATGGACTCTGCATGGCCCGAACGCCAATGCACAAGACCTGATCGAAACAACTAGCGCGCAATCACCTCGTCATTCAAACTGCAGCATTCAAGACAAAACCGAACGGCATAAAAAGCGGTTCTTTTCAGCGGCGAGCCCGGAATCGGCAAAAAAGCCGGACATTCCGAATCACCACAAGCTGATCCTAGCAAGCCAGCTTCATATTTCAACCCGGCAGGCGCGCGGCCACTGACGCGGGAAACGGCGGATTTCTGGGGATTTCCATACCGTAATCAGGGGTTGCGCCACGATTTTGCCATATCCCGCAGGACTTCCGGCCACACCCGCCGGCTCCGGGCCTGAACCGCCGTCGTGATCTCCTCCTCAGTGCAGAACGCCCCGCCCTGGTTGAGATCGGCCCTGGGATCGCCGATGGCGTCATCGACGAACACGCCGCCAGCATGGTCTTCGGCACGATCCACCGGGCGATAGCCCAGCCGGAAGGCGTTGGTGTTGTCCCACCAGGCCGCCTTGTTCGCCGACACGCCGTAGACGATTTCGTGGCCGATGCCCGGCGCCTCCAGGCCGATGCCGATGAGTTGGCAGAGGTCGCGCGGGCTCACCCAGATCGCCGCCAGCCGGCGTTGGGCCGCCGGCTTTTCCGACACCGTGCCGATGCGGATCGACATCACCTCGCCCCCGTATTTGTGCGCATAGAGGCTGGCCAGTGCCTCGCCGAAGGCCTTGCTGACGCCGTAGCGCGAATCGGGCCGTACCGAGACATCGACGGGAATCGTCTGGGCGCGCGGATAGAAGCCCACGGCATGGCCGCTCGACGCGTAGATCACCCGCCTGACGCCTTCCAGCCGCGCCGCCTCGAACAGATTGGTGGTGCCGACGATGTTGGCGGCATGGATGGTCTCCCAGCCGGTCTCCAGCGAATGGGCGCCGAGATGGACGATGCCGTCGACGCCCGAAACGGCGGCGCGCAGCGCGGCCATGTCGCCGAGATCGGCGACCGCCACCTCTTCGCCCTCCACCGGGTCCGGCACCGGCTTCATGTCCGACAGGCGCAACCGGTAGGTCGCCCGCAGGATCGGCCGGGTGAGCCGCGCCACATTGCCTGCCGCTCCGGTGATAAGTATGCGCTTCACGGCTGGTCCCTTCTGCCCGCGACCGCACGGCCGGACATGTGCCGGCCGACACCCGCATGGGTCAGAAACGCGATCCTGTCGCCGAATTCAAGGCGCGCGGCAGCACCCGCCGGTGTCAGACCTCAACCGCCGAACGGGCGGATTCGTCCGGCAGCTAATAGCCCACACATTCGCCTTCGCACTCGCAAACATAGGGCACGTAATGCTGGTCCTGCTCCTCGGTGCGGATGGTCAGCCCGTCGGGGCCTGTGAATTGCTCAAAGCCGCCCGGCAGCACGCCGCCATAGAGTGGCCAGGGAACGTTGCCGGCCACCTGGAAGAACTGCCCATCGGGCGTCATCGGACCGGTCACGGTGCCGTTGTTGGAGATGAAGATTCCCTGGCCGGCCGCCACCGTGTGCCCGCCGACGATCGCGCTACCCTCCTCGACGATACAGGCCAGCCCCCCGGAAACGATGAAGCAGTCGACGATGGTACCGCGCACGCCGATCGTGGCGACCGGCGTCTTGATCGTGTAGTGGTGCGGATTCTGCGATCCGGTGATGAAGCGGAACGCCCCCTTGGTGACCGAGAAGACGACGCTGCCGGCTCCCTTGGACGGATTGAAGACGAACGTGTCGAGGGTGACCTGCGATTGCGGGCCGATCGACAGGCTGGTCTCGTCGAGGAACAGGAGCTGCGCCAGGCTTGCCGCCCCGGTGGTGATGATCTCGTTCTGGAACACCTTGCTGCCGACGGCGAGCGCGCCGCTGCTGCCCTTGACCTGGTTCTTCACCGCGGCAGCAACCCCGATATTGGCGGCCGCGACGGCAGGCCCTGTCGCAACCGCCAGTGCCAAGGCCAGAAAAACCGGCGCCAGACGCAAATAACCAGCCGCCATCTGCTGTCTCCAATCCATATCTTCATCAATGCTACGACAGCCCGCTCCAGTCGAAACAACAAAAGCGGTGCGGATTGCGATTCCAGTCCACTTGTTGCCGTTCTGCAATAGTCAGACCCACCGGCCTCGCATAACGTCGGGGTAAGGAGCCGTGTAAAGACGGCCATTTGGACAGGGTAGAACATGGCAATCGGGCGGTGCGCGGCGGCGTTTCTCGCCATCGGCGTGATGGCATGTGCATTTCCGGCAGCGGCCGATCCGCTGACCGACGCCTATCAGCGCGTGCTCGCCAACCCCGCCGACAGCGACCTCAGCCTGCAATACGCCCTGATCGCCGAAGGCCGCCACGAATACCGCAAGGCGCTGAGCGCCTATGAGCGCGTGCTGCTCAACGACCCCGGCAATGTCGTCGCCAAGCGCGGCCTCATGCGCGTGCGCCGCATCATCCAACCGGCTTCGACCCAGATCTTCGCCGAGGCCGGCGGCATGTGGGAGTCCAATCCCGAACTCACCGCCAGCGGCGCCGTCAGCGACTATGTGCCCTATGGCCAGTTGCGGGTGAAGGACGAGCGGCCGATCGCCGGCACCCGCTGGCGCTCCATCGCCAGCCTCTACGGCGAATATCACAGCAACCACCACGACCTGAATTACGGCAACGTCGCCGCCGAGACCGGCCCGCTGATCGATCTCGGCGCGACCATGCTCACGCTTTATCCGTCAATCGGCGGAGCGCTGTCCTATTCCGACAACAAGTTCTTCTATGACGAGATCAACGCCAGCGCGATGCTCGAAGGCTATCTCAACGGCGCCTATCAGTGGCTGCGCATCCGCACCGGCTACCGCGATTTCGCCCCGTCGGCGACCTCGACCGCCGGCTGGTATGTCGAGGGCCGCGGCCAATGGGCGTTCCAGAACGTCATCCACGAAAACGACGTTGCCTCGATCGCGCCATGGATTCTGTGGAGCGATGTCGGCGGCTCGATCCTCGACAGCAACAATGTCTTCAGCTACACGCCCGGCCGTTATGTCGCCGGCGGCGCCCAGCTGACATACAGCAGGAAGCTCGACGCCCGCTGGACGCTGGCGCTGAACGTGGCGCTGTCGGGCCGGCACTACACCGACGACGTGACAAGCAGCGGCGAGAAGCGGCAGGACTACACCGTCTCGCCGGGTGCGACCCTGGTGTTCAACAACGCCTTCGGGCCGCAGTCCGACTTCCGCCTCGCCTACCGTTTCGACTACAACACGTCGAACGACGCCAGCCACCGCTACGAGGCGCAGACCGTCATGGCCTCGGTCGTCTTCCGTCGCTAAGCGCGGCCTACGGCTTGCGGCCCGGGCTTGGCGCTGGCGCCTTGTTGCCGCCGCCGTTCAGATTCGGCGCCGGATCGGCATTGTGAATCTCGCAGCCGCGCGAGGCCACGCGGAACGCACGGTTGAGCCGCTGCTGGCGGAACGCGAAGGGAACCGAGCGATCGATGAGCGCGGTGCGCTCGTAGACGTTCCGGACCCAATGGAAGCGTTTTTGCGGATCGAGCTGGATGACGCTGCAGGCGCCCGAGAGTTCGGTGCAGTGCCGGCGCGGCGTCGCCTTGTCGCAGATGCGCACCGTCCCCTCCCACATGGCGATGGTCGTGGTGCCGTCCTCCGCGACGCTGCCGTCGAACTCGGTGCCGCGCACGCCGATGCTCGCCGTCGGCGTATCGATCACGTAGGCGTTTTTGGCGCTGGTGCCGGTGATGAAGCGGAACGATCCGCGCAGCGCGCCGATGGCGAACTTGCTGGCTGTGGACGAGCCATCGAAGACGAAGCTGTCGATGGTCACCTGCGAATTGGGGCCGATCACCATCTTGGTGTCGTCGGCGAAGAGAAGCTGCGCCGTGCCACCGCGGTCGGTCTTGATGACGTCACCGGAAAACACCGGACCCGCGGCCTTGAGGGCGCGATCGCCGCCCGGCCCGCTCGCCGCCGTGTTGCGCAGCACCGCGACTGCGTGGCCGCTTGCCTCGATGGCCATCGCCGGGCCGGCCGCAGCCACGGCAGTCAACCCCAGCATCGCCACAACCAATGACCGCATCAGCATGGATCATCTCCTTGCACAAGGCCCTGGCAACGTGCATCCCGCCCGCCGCGACAGGCAAGCGCCAACGCCCGGGCGGCCCCGCCAACCGCCCCGTCTGGTGAACGAATGCTTATGACGCCGGCGTCAGATCACGCCGGCAAGCAGTGCCGCGATCACGACATAGGTGAGCTGATGGGCAAGCTGGTCGATCCCGTAGATCCGCCAGTACCAGGCATCGGTCGTGGTCAGTTTCATCCGCCGGAGCGACTGCTCCTTCGACCAGTCCACATGATAGTGGACGATGAATTCGCCTATGACGATGGTCACACCCATCAGCCAGCCCGTCGGCAGAATGAAGAAGGCGGGGATCGTGCCCAGCGCCTGCAGGCCCGAATGCAGGATGCCGCCGGGATGGCCGTAGGTGCCCTTGTTGCGGAACTGGTAGGGGGTCTGCACGACGTAGTCGAAAACGAAATGCTTGAGCTGCAGCCACAGAAAGACCGCAACGACCGTGCCCGCCCCAATGCTTGGGTCCATGAATTCCTTGCCCCGTTTCCGGCCTGCTGCCCAATCCTAGGGCAGGGTCTCATAGCAAGACTGTGATCGGCATCACAAGCCGGAGCCTTTGCTGGCCCGATAGCGCCAATTCCGTTTTTCAACCGGTTTGGACGTCCGGCGCCCGCCGGCTTGATCCTGACGCAAGATCGCTCGGTCGGAATGGTTCCATCTCGCCACCAAAGGCTCTGGCTATTTCGAGGTCGCCGTGAAGGTTCCATCCCAATCGGGCGGCGGCGGCGTCTCGCGCCATTCCGCGATGCGGCCACGATAGAGCGCATACAGCGCCGCAAGCCTGTGCACGCCCACTGCCTCGCAGCGCGCGATCGCCGCTTCGGCGCCGTCCCAGTCGCGCCCGCGATAGGCCTCCAGCATGGCGGTGTGGAGCGGCACCAGGCGCTCAAAGCCGTCCTGCGGACCGTCGAGCACCTCGTAAAGCGTGTAGATCTTCGCCGGATGCACCTTGCCCTTCACCCGCATCATGTCGAGCTCGATCGCCTGCGCCCCGGGCAACTGGTTGTGTGACGATTCGCCGATGACGATCGGCACGCCATAGACCTTCGACTGGCCCTCCAGCCGCGAGGCGACGTTGACGTCGTCGCCGATGGCCGAATAGTCGAAGCGCTGCACCGAGCCGAGATTGCCGACGCAGCAATCGCCCGAATTGATGCCGATGCCGATGGCGACGTCCTTGTGGGGCTTGCCGGCGGCTTCCGCCGCCGCGCGCCATTCCTCATTGAGCGCCTTCATGCGCTTGACCATGGCGATCGCCGACTGGCAGGCGTGCGCCGCGTGGTCGGGATCGTCGAGCGGCGCGTTCCAGAACGCCATGATGGCGTCGCCCATGTATTTGTCGATGGTGCCGCGGTTGGTGAGGATGATGTCGGACAGCGGCGTCAGCAGATTATTGATGAAGGTGGTCAACTCGTGCGCCGTCATCGTCTCCGAGATCGAGGTGAAGTTGCGCACGTCGCAGAAGAGCAGCGTCAGCTCGCGCACGGCACCGCCGAGCTCGAGCTTCTCGGGATGGGCGATGATCTCGCTCACCACCATCGGCGACACGTAGTAGCTGAAGGCCCGGCGCACCTCGCCACGCTGCTTTTCGGTCTGGCGGAAGACGTAGGTGGAAGCGCCTGCGACCAGCAGGAACACGGTGACCGCCGGATAGGTTGGGTCGAACAGCAGGCCGAGCCTGTCGAAGCTGAGCCAGCCGCCGATAAGCAGCGATGCCATCGCCACCAGGCCAAGCACCCCGGAGGTCAGTGGCTTGACTCTGGGGATGACAAAGGCGAAGGCCAGCCCCAACACCAGCGTCAGCACGATCTCGACGGCCATGGCGTAGTCCGGGCGGCTGAGCGAGGTGCCGTTTTGCGCACCCTGCACGATCTGCTCGATCGCCTGGGCATGGATCTCGACGCCCGGGATCGCCGCATCGAGCGGCGTCGCGCGCAGGTCGATGAGGCCGGGCGCGCTGGTGCCGACCAGCACGATGCGGCCGGCGAACACGTCCGGATCGACTTCACCGGCGAGCACCTTCCAGGCCGGTACGTAGGCGCGCGGATCGTGCGGACGGAAGTGCAGCCAGATGCCGCCGTCGGCATCGGTGGGGATTTCCAGGTCTCCGACGCGGATGTGGTTGAGACCGGTCTGCTGGCCGAAGGCGGTCTCGCCGCTGGCGTTCGATCCCTTGAGCACATAGGTGCCGGCCTGAAAGGCGATGCGCAGCGCCTCGGTGGTCAGCGTCGGTACATACTGTTTGCCGACGCGGTAGATCAGTGGAATCCGCCGCACCACCTGGTCGCGGTCGGGAATCCAGTTGATCGAGCCGATGCCGGTTGCCGCCGCGTCGAGAATCGGCAGGTTGACGTTGGCGCCCGCGAATGTCGGCACGAAATCCTTGGGATCGTCGCCGACCGTGGCGAAGCCGGCTTTGAGCGGCGGCGGTGGCGACGCGTTTGCGGTAAGCGCCGTGGCAAGCACCGTCGGATTCTTGCCGATCGCGGCGGCGAAGACCTGATCGTGGGTTTCCTTGCCGGCGATCAGCGGGGTCAGCGCCGCCGCTTCCTCCAGCGTCATGTGCTTCACCGCCTGTTCCGGCGAGGTCCGGTCGGGCTCCGCGAACAGGATGTCGAAGGCGACCACCGCGGCGCCGTCGCCGCCGAGCGTGTCGAGCAGCTTGGCCATGGTCGTGCGCGGCCACGGCCACTGGCCGATGCGCTTGAGCGAGGCTTCGTCGACGTCGACGATCCTCACCGGCAGGTTGGGATCATAGGGGGCCGGATCGAGCTTCTGATACGAATCGAAGGCGATCAGGCGCAGCGCCTGGACGAAGAAGGGATCGGCAATGCGGATCAGCGTGGCGCCGGCGAGGATCACCAGCACCAGCGCCGCATAGACATACCTGGCACGCAAAAAGGAGAGCATCGCCTGCCCCTTCACCCCGGGCCGGCAGTATTGCGGGCGGCGGGCTCCGCTTCAAGCGGCCACAAGAGGCAGCGAACAGCGAATAGAGGCGGTTCGACGCTGTTCCCTGTTCGCTACGCGCTTGTTTCTCGGCTCAGGCGAAGCCCGGGAAGAAGTCGGTCTTGATATGCGAGCGGTGCACACCCATGCCGGTCAGCGTATGGCGCATCGCCTTCACCATCGCCTGCGGGCCGGAGATGTAGAAGGTGCGTTCGCGATAGTCGGGGATCGCCGCCTTGACCAGGCGGCCGTCGATATAGCCCGGATACTGGCCGCGCCTGGCGCCGCGGGCCACCGCATAGACGGTGCGGATGCCCAGCCGCCGCTCGGCCGCGTCGAGCACGTCGCCATAGGCGATGTCGTCCTGGCTCTCGCAGCCATAGAGCACGACGACCGGCCGCGCCTCGCCCTGGTCGATGAGGTATTGCAGCATGCTGCGGAACGGCGTGATGCCGATACCGCCGGCGAGGAAGGCGAGCTTCTTGTCGGGATTGGACGGCAGGGTGAAATTGCCGGCGATCTGGGTGGCATGAATGGTATCGCCGGGCGCCAGGTCGCCGAGCGTCCGCTTGAAGGCGCTGGGTTTGCGGTAGAACTTGACACCGAGGCGCACCGTATCCTCGGTCGGCGCCGAGGCGACTGTGAAGTAGCGGCGGTTACCGCGATTGTCGGAATGGTCGACCGGCAGCGTCCATTCCAGATACTGGCCCGCCTGGAACGCCAGCCGGTGCGGCGTCGAGAAGACGAAGTCGTAGGTATCGGCCGCCGCCCGCTCGATGCGCTCCAGGGTGAGCACGAAACGCCCCTTGGGGCTGACCGCCCAAGCGAAGACGTTGCCGATGACCAGCGCCATCTCGGGCGTGAAGTAGAACGAGCCGATATGGACATTGGGCGAGAAAAGGAAGCCGACCAGCGCCGCGAAGACGAGCCGCGGCAGGCGCGTCGTCGGCTGGGTCAACGGCTCGGTCAGCATGACGAAGGCGAAGAAGAAGATTGGCGAGTGCTTGAGCGTCTCAGAGATCGTCATCGCCCACTGCGACGGCGAGGTCGTCGGCAGAACGGTCAGGAAGACCACTGCCATGAAGGTCAGGATGAGATCGAGGCGCTGCAGTTTGCGCACGATGAGGACGCCGCCGGCGAACACCACCGGCAACAGCACCAGATTGCCGCCGATCCACCAGGTCGCCGGCTGACCCAGCAGGAGCGCGGGCAGCAGGACGCCGAAGGCCGCCGGATTGAAGACGTGCTTGCGGCCGACGGCGAAGATGTACTTCGACGCCATCGCCCATACCGCGGCGAAGGTGAGCGCGCCGATGCCGCGCACGTCGGTGAAGCCCACCGGGCTCATGATGAGCGCCACAATGAGCGCCGTGATGTAGATCGACTCCTGGTTCGGCGGCACCCGGAAGACGCGGGCGAAGACCAGATTGGTGACCCAGCACACCGCCAGGATCAGCACGGTCGAAAAGACGATCTCGACCGGAGCATAGGGCACCAGGCCGAAGAAGCTGAAGGCGATTGCGGCAGCGAGCAGCGCGACGAGGTGCCAGAGCACCAGCCGGTACATGGTGGTGTGGTCGAGGAAACGGTCGATGATCTTCATCATGGCGCGCAATAGCCTTCAAAGCCGCTGGTGAACGTTGCCCGGCGGTCGCGGTCGACGAGATAGCCTTCCAGACCCGGCATCTGCTCGATAAAGCCGATGCCGCTGCGGCCCATGGCGAAGGCGGCGGTGGCGAAGCGATCGGCCTCCAGCACGTCGGGGCCGATCACGGTCAGCGCGACGATCTCGTCGATGGTCTTGCCGCGGGCGTGTGGGTCGTAGATGTGCTGGCCGCGCACATAGGTGCCCGAGGTGGCAACCCCCTTGCCGCGCGGTTCGACCACCTTGATGATCTCAGCCTGATCGAATGGATTGCGGATACCGACGCGCCACGCCTTGCCGTCCGGATTGTTGCCGGAAGCCTGGATGTCGCCGCCGGCGTCGACGTAGAAATTGCGGGCGCCGGTGCGGGCGACCAGCGCCGCGGCATTGCGAATCGCCCAGCCCTTGACGACGCCGGACGGATCGAGCGTGCCGGCCGATGTGCGGATGTCGAAATAGCCGTCGGTTTCGAGCCGGGTCCGCTCGGCCAGTGCCAGCACCTCGCGCATTTCGGCGCTGTAGTCCGCCTCACGGAGGCGGCCCTGGTTGATCGCCGATATCTCGCTGTCGTCCTTGTAGGTGCTGAAGCGCCGGTCGACCGCGTCGAAATAGGCGAATACCGCCTCGATCGTCGCGCCATCGTCGCCGCTGCCGACGACATCGACGGTGATCGGCATACCCATCATGAGCCGGGTGACACGCATGGTTGAGCTGGCTACACGCGCGCCTTTCTGAGCGCGCCGCCGAGCGATTGGATGAAGGCGTGGCTCGACAGCGTCGCGCCGGAGACGATGTCGACGCGGGCGCTTTGCGCGCTGATCACCTCGTCGCGCAGTTGCGGCAGCGCCTGCCGATTGATGTAGATCGAGGTGTTGTGGGTGTTCGGATAGCGCAGCACATGGATGCTGGCCAGCCGCCCCTGCCTGACGATGGCCTCGATCTGCATGAGGCCGTAATAGGCATTGACCACCGGGCCGCGATAGGTGCCGTCGGCAAGACCCGTGGTCGAGCTGGCGATGCGGACCATTGGCGACACCGCAGCGGCGGGGGCCGGCGAGGACGATGGCGCCGACGCCGGGGCGGGCGTCGGCGCTGCTGTCGCGACCTGATGATAGGGCGGGCGCAGGCGCGGCAGGGGAACGGTGACGGCGGCGGGCTGTGCCGGTGCCGGATCGGGCACCGGGGCAGCCGGCGTCTGGGCATCTGCTGCGGCGAACGGGGCCGCCGGCGCCGCGTCGGCGGGCGGCGGGGTCGCGCCGGCTGCCGGCGCAAAGCCGGACGAATCCGTCGCCGGGGCGGGCAGCGGCGGCGGCTGGTCGGCGGACGCCTGAGAGGCAAAATCCGGGGCGGGGGCGGCCGGCGCGGGCGTTGCCGAGGTCACGAACGGCACCTCGCGCGGCACCACCTTCACGTTGCCGCCGGTCGAGGTCAGGGTCTGGATGCTGCCGGTCTGCAGGTCGGCGCCGGCCAGAAGCGGGTCGGACTGGCTGCCGGACTGACTCCAGACGTAGGCGCCGGAGGCGGCGATGACGAGGGCCGAGAGGGCGACTTTATTCATGGGCTGCAACTCACGCGATTCGGACAGGGGCGGCCGCTTTTCTGCGACCATCGAACCGCATTCTGGCAGCGGCCAGCTTTCAGCCGGCTGTCAGCCCCGGTTACCTTTCATTCATATTTGGTTGAGGATAGCGATTGGTGTTTGATTAGGATTAACGCCGATTTAGGGCCCGGCGCAGCAGCTTTTTCGCCGGAACCGTCGCGTCGTCGCCGTCGGAGTGCGCCACAGGCGGACGACCGATCAATGCCGACTTCAGCGCACGCCAAGGCCGACCGTCGATGGCCGCAAGCCCAAGCCCGATCAACGCCATGCCGCCCAGATGTCTCGGCACCAGGGTCTCGCCCAGAACCATCGTGCCGAGAAGGATGGCGGTCACCGGAATGAGAAACGTCACCAGCAGAAGGTTGGTCGCGCCGGCGGTTGCCAGGATGCGGAAATACAGCACGTATGCGAGCGCCGTTGAAACCGCGGCCAGGCCGACGAGCGAGAGCAGCGCGCTGGCGCTCGGCACGGCAAGCGCCCACGGCTTGTCGACGATCAGCATGACCGGCAGCAGCAGAATACTTGAAGCGGTGACCTGACCGGTGGCAGTGGCCATTGGGCGCACGCCCATGGTCCTGAAGCGGCGGCCGAACACGCCGGCGAATGCGTAGCTGACGGCGGCGGCAATACACGCAAGTTCGGCGACGACGCCGACGCCGAGCGATTTCAGCGCTTCGCCGCCGATCATCACCGCTACCCCAATCAGGCCGATGACGACTCCCGCCAGCCGACCACCGGTCATCTTCTCGTCGCTGGTCAGCAGGTGCGCCACGACGACCGTGAACAGCGGCGTCGTGGCGTTGAGAATCGACGCCACGCCCGAGGCGATGTGGGATTGCCCCCAGACGATCAGCGAGAACGGCAGGGCGTTGTTGAGCAGCCCCATGCCGAAGAAAGCCGCCCAGATTCGCGGCGCTCTGGGCATGGGCTCGCCGGCCAGCCTGAGCGCCGCCCAAAGGATCAAGGCCGCCAACGCAACGCGGCTGAAGACGACGGTGACGGTCGGCAGCTCCCTGACGGCAACGCCGTTGAAGAAGAACGAGCCGCCCCAGAGGACCGAGAGAGTAAGCAGCAGGCCCCATTCAAGGGGTTTCATGGGGCGATTGACGGTCGCGGATGTCGGCATGGCGCGCCCAGTTGGTTAGGTGCCACGAGGCTGGGCGCGGCTCCGCGCCAAAGCCACCCGAAAACGACCAATCGGTCAGCGGGCCCTTGCGCGCCCGCCGGTCAGTTCACCGGCGGCGCGTAGGCGGCCGGATCGACGGTTTGCGGCCTCCCGGCGAGGCTGAGCGTGGCGACGCCGGCCGGCGTCTCGGCGACGACCTTGCCGCGGCGCACCACCGCGAGCCGCCGCGCCTTGAGCCGGATCGCCTCGATCGGATCGGCGGCCTGCAGCACCACCATGTCGGCATTGCAGCCGACATCGAGGCCGTAGCCCTCGATCTGCATGATCTTCGCCGGATTGGCGGTGACCGCATCGAAGCAGAAGCGCATCGCCTCGCGGCTGGAGAGCTGGCCGACATGAAGGCCCATATGGGCGACCTCAAGCATGTCGCCCGAACCCAGCGAGTACCACGGGTCCATGCAGCAATCCTGGCCGAAGGCGACATTGATGCCGGTGGCGCGCATCTCCGGTACGCGCGTCTGGCCGCGGCGCTTCGGATAGGTGTCGTGGCGGCCCTGCAGCATGATGTTGATGAGCGGATTGGCGATCGCCTGCACGCCGGCCTCGGCCATCAGCGGCAGGAGCTTGGAGACGTAGTAGTTGTCCATGGAATGCATGGAGGTGAGGTGCGAGCCGGCGACGCGGCCGGCAAGGCCGAGGCGCTTGGTCTCATAGGTCAGCATCTCGATGTGGCGCGACAGCGGGTCGTCGCTCTCGTCGCAATGCATGTCGACCATCAGGCCGCGCTTTTCGGCGATCTCGCAGAGCGCTGTGACGCTTGCCGCGCCATCGGCCATGGTGCGCTCGAAATGCGGGATGCCGCCGACCACGTCGACGCCCTTGTCCAGCGCCCGCTCGAGGTTCTTCGCCGCATTGGGCGATCGGTAGTAGCCGTCCTGCGGGAAAGCGACGAGCTGCAGGTCGATAGTGGGGGCAATCTCCTTTTTGACTTCGAGCAGCGCATCGACGGCGAGCAGCCGGTCGTCGCAGACATCGACATGGCTGCGAATGGCAAGCAGGCCCTGGGCGACGGCGAGGTCGCAGTAGCGGAGCGCCCGCTCCTTCACCGCCTCCACCGTCAACAGCGGCTTCAGTTCGCCCCAGAGCGCAATGCCTTCCAGAAGCGTGCCCGACTGGTTGAGCCGGGGCAGGCCCAGCGACAGCGTCGCGTCCATGTGGAAGTGGCAATCGATGAAAGGCGGCGACACCAGCCGGCCGGCAGCGTCGATGACGCGGCCTGCCTCGCCCGTGATCCCGCGCTCGACGCCGACGATCTTGCCGCCGGCGCAGGCGATGTCGATGCCGGTGCGGCCGTCCGGCAGGGTGGCTCCCTTGACGAGAAGATCGAACGGACCGGCCATCAGCGCTCCTCCTTGCGGAACGGGATCAGCAGGCTGGCCGGCGCCAGCGCGCTGCGTGAGACGATTGCCATCGCCACGATGGTGAAGACGAAGGGCAGCATCAGGAACACCTGATAGGGCAGGTGCAGGATGTTGGTCGCCTGCAGGCGGAGCTGCAGGGCTTCCAGCGCCGCGAAAAGCAGCGCGCCGCCGGCGCAGCGCCACGGGCTCCACAGTCCGAAAACGACCAGCGCGATCGACACCCAGCCGCGCCCGGAGATCACACCGAAGGTGAAGGAATTGAACTGGGCCATGGTGAGATAGGCTCCGGCCAGCCCCATCATGCCGCCGCCGATCATGAGCGCCCGGGTGCGCACGCCCCATACGCTGATCCCGGCGGCATCGGCCGCACGCGGGTTCTCGCCGACCGTCCTCAGATCGAGGCCCCAGGCCGTGCGATAGAGCAGGAAGGCGATCGCCGGAACCGCGAGGAAGGCGATGTAGGTGAGGATCGTCTGGCTGAACAGCACCGGTCCGACGAAGGGGATCGCCGAAAGGCCGGGGATCTCGATCGGCTGGAAGGCGACGATATTGGGCGGCACCGCCGGCTGGCCGAAGATCAGGCGATAGAAATAGAAGGCAAGCCCGGTCGCCAGCATGGTCATGCCGATGCCCGACACGTGCTGGCTGACGCCGAAGACGACGGTAAGCAGCGCCATGACCAGCCCGGCGAGCGCCCCCACCGCGATGGCTGCGACCAGCCCCAGCCACAGACTGCCGGTGAAATAGGCAGTGGAAAAGCCGACCATGGCGCCGAGCAGCATGATGCCCTCGATGCCGAGGTTGAGGACGCCGGCGCGCTCATTGACGAGCTCGCCGAGTGTGGCGAGCAAGAGCGGCGTCGAGATGCGGATGATCGCCGCGAAGAATGAGACCTGCAGGACCTGGGTGAGGGTCTCAAGCATGACGCACCACCCGCAGGCGATAGGTGGCGAAGAGCCGCATGGCGACCATGGTCATCAGCGCCGTGCCCTGGATGACGTCGGCCAGGTAGATCGGCACGCCGAGGCTGCGCGACATGGTGCCGGCGCCGTTGAACACCATGGCAAAGAACAAAGCGGCGGGCACCGCGCCGAGCGGATTGAGCTCGGCCAGCGTGGCAATGACGATGCCGGCATAGCCGTATCCCGAGGTGAGGTCGGCGGTGACCTGGTAGCGCACGCCGCCCACCTCCCCGGCGCCGGCGAGACCCGCGAGCGCGCCGGAGATGAGCGCGGCGACGATGATGATGCGGCCGACCCCGATGCCGGCATAGTTGGCGGCGGCGGCATTGTGGCCGACGGCGCGGATGCGGAAGCCGAGCGTCGTGCGGGTGAGCATCCACCAGATGACGATGGCGGCGACGGCGGCAAGCAGGATGCCGAGATGCACCGTATCGCCGTAGATGATGGGAAACTCCGCCGCGGCGCGGATCGACGGCGCATTGGGATAGCCGCTCTTCGGGTCGCGCCACGGCCCTTCGAGCAGCGCCGTGGTGCCATAGAGCATGATGAAGTTGAGCAGCAGCGTCGAGACGACGTCGTCGACCTTGAGCTTGACCTTGAGCAGCGCCGGCAAGAGCGCCCACAGCGCGCCGAAGACCGCCGCGCCGACCACCATCAGCGGCACCAGGCTGAAAGCCGGCAGCCAGGTGCGCTCGCCGATCCAGCAGGCGGCGATGGCACCGGCCATCAGCTGGCCCTCGGCGCCGATGTTCCAGAACTTCGCCTGAAAGGCGACGGCCACCGCCAGGCCCGTGAAGAGCAGCGGCGAGGCCTTCACCAGCATGTCCTGGATGTCGTAGGTCGATTCGAAGTTGGAGAGCAGAAGCTGCGCATAGGCTTGCGGGATGCTCGCCCCGGCAAGCCAGACCAGCACGCTGCACAGGGCCAGCGCCACGACGACGGCGGCCAACGGCAGCAGAATCTGGACGGAAAGCGGCGTCTCATGCCGGCGTTCGAGCCTGAAGCGCATCACGCCGCCTGCTCCACGCCGGCCATGTGGAGGCCAATGCGCTCGACCGTCGCCTCCTCCACGGGAACGTCGGCGACAATGCGGCCGCCATACATGACGGCGATGCGGTCGGAGAGCTGGAACAGTTCCTCGAGGTCCTCGCTGATGAGGAGCACGGCGCCGCCGCGCGCACGCAGATCGAGAAACTGGCCGTGGATGAACTCGGTGGCGCCGACATCAATGCCGCGCGTCGGCTGGGCGGCGAGCAGGATCTTCGGCTCGTGGGCAATCTCGCGGGCAAGCAGCGCCTTTTGCAGGTTGCCACCCGACAGCGTTCCGGTGCGCGCTTCCGGACCGGAGGTGCGAATATCGAAACGGTCGATCTGGTCGCTGGCGAACTTGCGGATCGCCTTGCGGTCGAGGATACCGCGCCTGGAGAAGGGCGCGCCGCCGACCCAGGGCAGCGCCATGCTTTCCGACAGCGACAGCGCACCGATCATGCCGATGGCCATGCGATCCTCCGGCACGCGCCCGATGCCCTGCGCCTGCACGAAGCGCGGCGTCAGCCCGGTCACCACCTCGCCATGGATCTCGACCGTGCCGCCGTTTGGCGCCAGCACCCCGGCCACCACGTCAGCCAGCGCCCGCTGGCCGTTGCCGGAGACCCCGGCGATGCCGAGGATCTCTCCGGCGTGAAGCGTCAGCGACACGTCCTTGAGGCCAGGAGCGGAAACATTGGTGAACCTGAGCAGCGGCGCCCCGGCCACCAGCGGCGGGCGCTCCGGCGGGCTCAGCTCACGGCCACACATCAGCCGCGCCAGCTCGCCCTTCGACAGGCCGGCTTCATTATCGCGCTCGGCCACCACCCGCCCCTGGCGCATGACCGTGATGCGGCTGGTGATCTCGATCACTTCGGCCAGCTTGTGCGAGATGAAGATGACGCCCATGCCACGCGCCGTCATGGCGCGGAGCGCGGCGAACAGGCCCTCGGTCTCCTGCGGCGTCAGCGTCGCCGTCGGCTCGTCGAGAACCAGGATGCGGGCGCCGCGCACCAGCGACTTGGCGATCTCGACGCGCTGCTGCTCGCCGATCGAAAGCTCGCTGACCAGCCGGTCAGGATCGAGATTGATGTGATAGTCGCGGCCGATGGCCGTCAGCCGCTCGATAACCGTACGGCGCGTGAGCCTGCCGTCGGGTCCGGCGCGGCCAACCAGCAGGTTTTCGAGCACCGTGTGGCGCGGCACCAGATGGAAATGCTGGTGCACCATGCCGATGCCGAGGTTGAGCGCATCGTGGGAGTTGCGGATCGTAGCCGGCTTGCCATCGACTTCAATCATTCCCTCATCGGCCGCGTAGGAGCCGAAGAGGATGTTCATCAGCGTCGTCTTGCCGGCGCCGTTCTCACCGAGGAGACCGAGAATGTCGCCTTCATGCACGGTGAGGTCGACCGAAGCGCAGGCCTGCACGGGACCGAAGCTCTTCGAGATGCCGCGCATGCTGACCAGCGGCGGCGGGTTCATGCGTCGTCTCCGAAATTCGCGGGAGGATTCGAGAGGAAGGCGGCCCCGGGCCGCCTTCCCTCATCTGACCGGACTATTCGGAGACCGGCGTTGCCTCGTTGACCGGCACACGGAAATCGCCGTCGAGGATTGCCTTTTCCTTGTCCATGACCAGCTTCATGACGTCGGCCGGCAGCTTGTCCTTCCATTCGTGGAAGGGCGCGAGCGTGGCGCCGCCCTTGGCCATGGTGGAAAACGTGCCGTAGTCCTGCGCCGTGTAGACGCCGGCCTTGACCTCCTTGATCGCCGCTTCGACGGTCGGCCACATGTTCCACACCGGACCGGTGACCACCGTGCCGGGGGCGATCGACGACTGATCGGACATATTGGAGAAGGCGATGATGCCCTTCTCCTGCGCCGCCTCGATGACACCGAAGCGCTCCGCGAAGATGGCATCGACGCCGGCGGCGATCTGCGCCAGCGCCGCTTCCTTGGCCTTGGGCGGATCGAAGAACGAGCCGATGAAGGTGACCTTGCACTTCACCGCCGGATTGACGTCCTTGGCGCCCTGGCAATAGGCGTTGACCAGACGATCGACCTCGGGGATGTCCATCGCCGCGACCGAGCCGATGACGTTCGACTTGGTCATCTTGCCGGCGATCATGCCCGACAGATACGCCGGCTCATGAATCCAGTTGTCGAAGACCGAGAAATTCGGCTCGACCGGTCCCTGGCCGGAGCCGAAGACGAAAGCCACCTTGGGAAATTCCTTGGCGACGCGACGGGTGATGTCTTCGGCCGAAAAAGCATCGCCCATGATCAGCGTGTAGCCGCCGCGAGCGAATTCGCGCAGCACGCGCGCATAGTCGGCCGACGGAACGTTCTCCGCCCACTTGTATTCGATGCCCAGTTCCTTCTCGGCCTTGAGCAGCGCGACGTGAATCTGATGGTCCCACGGCTCCTCGATCGGCGTGGCGAACACCGCCGCCACCTTCATCTTGTCGGCGGCGAGCGCGTCGTGGGTTCCCAGTCCGACGGATGCGACGATGCCGGCCGCAACCAGGCCAAGGAAGCCCCGCCGGGCGATCCGCCTGCGTTCGCGAGTGTCTGTGGCTGCTAGAAGATTGCGCATTTGTCCCTCCAAAAAGGCTTGCGTCGCTGCTTTTCTGCACACCGGCGGCGCCCGCCTGTTGCCCGAATGGGCAGAGCCCCAAAGTGAAGCAAGAGTGGCGCCAGTTATGGCCGGAGGAAGCTCGTTTGCCCCCGCTTGAGACGTTGCCCGCCGGGCGCAAGCCGGTCAACGCATGGCGACGGCTTATGCACCGCCAAAAGAAGCAAGGCGGGCAGGCAAAAGGCCGCCCGCAGGCGGCCTTTTGGGTGGGGCCGGCTCTCCGGCGCGACTATTCCACCGGCATGCCGTTGACGCGCAGGCTGCGCAGGTCGTTCGCCACGATCTCGTCCACCGCCGCCTCGCTGAGGTCGATGTCGCCGCGCGCCGCCATGAACATGCGCCCGGCAAGCTTGTCGAAGCGGCCGCGTGCGATCTCGACGCTGAGATTGGCGGCCATCGTCGGCGGCACGTTGATGCCCTTCTCGAACAGGGCTTCGATGTTGGGCAGGTACTTCTGCCCCGCCGCGCTCTCCAGTTGATACTGGGTCATGCTGGTGCGCACCAGGCCTGGGTCCATGGCGAACATGAGAACGCCGCTACCCGCAAGCGTGTCGTTGACGCTTTCGGTGAAGCGCAGGATGCCCGACTTGCTGGTGGCGTAGCCGGAGCCGTTGGGGAAGGACGAGAACGTGCCGCCGCCGGTCAGGTTGATGATACGGCCGCGCTTGCGCGCTCTCATGCCCGTCAGCACCGCCCGGCAGCAATTGAACGTGCCGCGCACATTGGTTTCCACGTCGCGCCACCAGACGGCCGGATCAACGTCCCAGATCGGACCGATCGCCCCGAAGGACGCGGCATTGTTGGTGAGCACGCTGACCGGGCCGAGGTCCTTCTCGATCGCCGCGAAGACCGTCTCGACCGCGGCGAGGTCGATGATGTCCACGGCGTAGGCGCGGGCCGTGCCGCCGGCAGCGGTGATGTCGGCCGCCACCTTGTCGATCTCGCCCGTCGTGCGCGCCAGGAGCGCCACCTTGGCGCCTTCCCTGGCATGGGTCAGCGCGATCTCGCGGCCGATTCCCCGACCGGCTCCGGTGACCACGCTGATTTCGTCTGCAAGCTTCATCTCTGTCATCTCTTGTCATGCCGGTTCGCGGCAGGCACCAGGATGCCGCCGGCCGATCGGGCTTTGCCAGCCATGGAAACCCTGAGACCACCATGCGCCCCGACGCCGGTCAACCGGCCGCGGCTGTGACCCGTGCCGAAAGGCCCGTAATCGGCCGAAACGCTCCGCAAGAGTTCGGAATCGATTGACTCAAAGGCCAAGCTCCGCTTCAATCCAAAACGTTTTGGAAACCGGCTTCCTGGGGAGGAGAACGCCGGCATGGGCAGACGCCAAACGCGCCTCAGAGAACTGGCCAACGACCTCGGCGTGTCGATCACCACCGTGTCGCGGGCGCTCGCCGGCTATCCGGACGTCAGCGAGACGACCCGCGCCCGGGTGACGGCGGCGGCGGAAGCGCGCGGCTATGTGCCGAGCCGTGCCGGGCGCATGCTGGTCTCGGGCCGCACCGATTTCATCGGCATGGTGCTGCCGGTGCGCGACGGCCACCTGATGGATGCCTTCCTGGGCGAATTCGTTGCCGGCCTGAGCGAAGGGCTGACGGCCCGCGGCCGCGACCTGTTCATCGCCACCGCTCCGCGCCTGCATGGCGAGGCCGACGTGGTGCGCCACATCATCGATGGCGACCGCGCCGACGCCATCGTCCTCAACCGTACCGAGATCGACGACCAGCGCGTGCACGTTCTGGTCAACCGCCAGTTTCCCTTCGTCGCCCATGGCCGCCTGCTCACCGGCTCGAACGATTTCCCCTGGTTCGACACCGACGGCGAAGCCGCCTTCGCCGAAGCCGCGCGCATGCTCATCGAACGCGGCCATCGGCGCTTCGGCCTGGTGACGATCGACGAACCCTTCACCTTCGCCCATCTGCGCCGGCGCGGCCTGGAGACGGCGCTGGCAGAGGCCGGGCTGACGCTTCCCCGCGCCGCCGTCCGCTCGGTGCCGATGATCGATCCGGCCGCCGCCGAGGCGGCCGCGCAGCAGCTCCTCTCGGCCGACGACCGGCCGACCGCGGTCTTCGGCGTCACCGACACCCAGGCGATCGCCGTGCTCAAGGCCGCCGCCGCCCGCTCGCTTTCCGTGCCGGCAGAGCTGTCTGTGATCGGCTTCGACGACCTGCCGATTGCCGCCTATGCCCAGCCGGCGCTCACCACCTTCGACCAGCATGCGCGCGAAAGCGCCGCCACCATCGCCGGCATGGTGACCGACATCCTGGACAAGGGGCCGCAGTCGGTGACCTCGCGCCTCATCAAGCCGGAATTCGCCATCCGCGCCAGCCATGGCCCGGCGCCGCGGTGACGTGAGACTAGCCTACCTAGGAACCAAGGGAGGAAGACATGCGCAATAGACGACTACTCGGACTGGCCACCGCCGCGTTCTTCGTGGCCGGGGCTTCGGCAACCACAGCCTTGGCTGCTCCCATCCTGTTCTGGTCCGACCAGGGCACGCCGGTCGAGGAGCAGCAGGCGATCCGCGACACCGTGCTCAAGGGCTTCAGCGGCCAGGTCGATTTCCAGCCGCAGGATCCGGGGCCCTTCGTCACCCGCATCCAGGCGGAAGCCCAGGCCGGCAAGGGCTCGATCGACGTGATCGGCGGCCTGCACGGCGACTTCGCCGGCTTCCCCGATGCTGTGGTCGATCTCTCCGATCTTGCCGCCTCGCTTTCGAGCGTCGGCGTCAACCAGACCTATCTCGGTCTCGGCAAGCTCTCCACGAACCAGCAGAAATACATTCCGTGGATGCAGGCGACCTACATCATGGCCGCCAACAAGAAGGCGCTGGAATATCTGCCCGCGGGCGCCGACATCAATGCGCTGACCTATGACCAGCTCATCCAATGGGCGAAGACCATGGACGAGAAGACCGGCTCGCCCAAGTTCGGCCTGCCGGCCGGCCCCAAGGGTCTGATCCACCGCTTCGTGCAGGGCTATCTCTATCCCTCGTTCACCTCCTCCGAGGTGACCAAGTTCCGCTCGCCGGAAGCGGTGGCCATGTGGGAGAAGATGAAGGAGCTGTGGAAGTACACGAGCCCCGCTTCGACCAACTACGCCTTCATGCAGGAGCAACTGCTCTCCGGCGAAGTATGGGTGGCGTGGGACCACACCGCGCGTCTCGCCGACGCCTTCAACCAGAAGCCGAATGACTTCGTCGCCTTCCCGGCGCCGGCCGGTCCCGCCGGCCGTGGCTTCATGCCGGTGGTCGCCGGTCTCGGCATCCCCAAGACCGCGCCAGACATGGACGGTGCCAAGAAGCTCATCACCTACATGATGCAGCCCGACACCCAGATCGCCATGCTCAAGGCGATCGGCTTCTTCCCGGTAGTCAAGGCAACGCTGCCCGCTGACATGCCGGAATCGGTCAAGGCGGAAGGCGCCGCGGTCGCCGCCCAGTCCGCCTCCAAGGACGCCAATCCCGGCCTGCTTCCGGTCGGCCTCGGCTCCGCCGGTGGCAAGTTCAACAAGGTCTACACCGACACCTTCCAGCAGATCCTGTTGGCCAATGCCGACATCAAGACGGTGCTCAACCAGGAAGGGGACATCCTGGCCGGCATCATGAAGGAAGCCAACGCCCCGTGCTGGGCGCCTGACAAGCCGTCGACCGGCGCCTGCCCGGTCGACTGAGGGTTCCTCCCGGCCGCCGGCGGCGTTTCCTTCCTGGGGCGTCGCCGGCGGATCGCCGGAGATTTGCCATGCAGTCGCGCGCCCTGCCCTATCTGCTCCTGCTTCCCGCGGCGCTGTTTCTCGCGGCCTTCTTCGTCTGGCCGTTCATCCAGGTCGCCGTCGAAGCCTTCACCTCGGGCGGCACGCCGACGCTTGACCATTTCCACACCATGGCGGCCGACTGGAAATTCTATCCGGCCCTGCGCAATACGCTGCTGCTCGCCGTCATCATCGTGCCGCTGCAGATCGCGCTGGCGCTCTCGATGGCTTCGCTGGTCACCCGCATGGGGGCGGGGCGTGACGTCGTTCTCTACATCTGGACGATCCCGCTCGGCATCTCCGATCTCGCCGCCGGTCTCGTCTGGCTGGCGATCCTTGAGAAGAACGGCTTCCTCAACAGCGCCCTGCAGAGCCTCGGCTTCATTTCCCAGCCGATCACCTGGCTCGGCTATCAGAACACGGCCATGCTCTTCGTTGCCGTCATCCTCGCCGAGCTGTGGCGCTCGACCGCCATCGTCATGGTGATCCTGGTCGCCGGCATGGGGCTGATCCCGCGCGAATATTACGAGGCGGCGGCAGTCTTCGGCGCCGGCCCGTGGAAGCGCTTCGTCAAGGTGACGCTGCCGCTCCTCAAGCCCAGCCTGCAGACGGCGCTGATCCTCAGGACCATCCTCGCCTTCGAGGTCTTCGCCGTGGTCGCGGCGCTTGCCGGCAGCAACCTGCCCATCCTCATGGGCCAGACCTATGAATGGCAGTTCGCGCTTCAGGACCGTAACGTCGCCGCTGCGCTCGCCTTCGTCACGCTGGTGATCTCGATCGGCTTCACGATCTTCTATCTGGTGGCGCTCAGAACACGCGATGAGGCCCGCGCATGACCGCGGTCACCGCAGAAGCGCCGGCAAAGGAGCGCACGGTCAGCGCCGGCCGCTGGCTGATGTATGCCGCCATTGCCTTCCTCTGCTTGTGGGTGCTGGTGCCGATCTATCTGATCCTGGTGAACGCGCTCTCGGCGCCGGCGGAAGTGAACGGCTGGCCGAAACAGTTCTATCCGAGCTTCGATCTCGGCAGCCTGAGCTTCTTCATCCACTTCCAGGGTGTCGCCTGGGCGCTGTTCAATTCCATCGTCGTGGCGCTCTTGACCACGGTGCTGGCCATCGGCCTTGGCGCACCGGCCGGCTACGCGCTCGCCCGCTTCCGCTTCCGCGGCAAGGAGAGCTTCCGCCTGCTGGTGCTGATGACGCGCGCCTTTCCGCTGCCGCTGCTGGCTCTGCCGCTGGCGGTGCTGTTCATCCGCACCGGCCTCGACGACAGCCAGATCGGCCTGGCGCTGGTCCACACCACGCTGGCGCTGCCCTTCTCCATCCTCATCACCTTCTCGCTGTTCATGAGCATTCCCTTCGAGCTGGAGGAGGCCGCCTTTACGCTCGGCTGCACAAGGCTTCAGGCCTTCCGCAAGGTGGTCATGCCGCTGGCGCTGCCGGGCATCGCCGCCTCGGGCGTCTTTGCCTTCGTCACCTCGTGGAACGAGGTCTTCGCCGCAGCGGTGCTCACCATCCAGAACCGCACGCTGCCTGCCTTCCTGCTGGCCAGCCTCGACTATTCGCCCATGCCGCTGAAATTCGCCGGCGGTGCGGCGCTGGTCCTGCCGGCGCTGATCTTCCTCTTCCTCGTCCGCAAATACCTGTTTGCCCTGTGGGGCATCGCCAACCGCTAGAGAGGCTTCCATGGCGGGAATCGAGATCAGGGATGTCGCCAAGCGCTTCGGCGCCGTCACCGCGCTGGTCGATATCGACCTCGACGTCGCCGATCGCGAGTTCCTCGTGCTGCTCGGCGCCTCCGGCTGCGGCAAGACCACGCTCTTGCGTCTGATTGCCGGGCTCGACAAGCCCAGCGGCGGCGAGATCCGCATCGGCGGCAAGCGCGTCAACGACCTGCCGCCGCGGGCGCGCGGCATCGCCATGGTGTTCCAGAACTACGCCGTCTTCCCGCACCTGACCGTGTTCGAGAACATCGCCTTCGGCCTGCGCATGAAGAAGCTGCCCCAGGCCGCGATCGACGAGAAGGTGAAGCGTTCGGCGGAGCTGATGCACATAGAGCAGCTCCTGAAACGCTATTCCGGCCAGCTTTCCGGCGGCCAGCGCCAGCGCGTCGCCGTCGCCCGGGCGCTCGCCATGGAGCCGGAAGTGCTGCTCATGGACGAGCCGCTCTCCAATCTCGACGCGCTTCTGCGCCTGGAGATGCGCGCCGAGCTGAAAGGCGTGCTGCAGGAGAGCCGCACGACCACCATCTATGTCACCCATGACCAGGTCGAGGCCATGAGCCTTGGCGACCGCATCGCCGTCATGCATGGCGGTCACATCGTCCAGGCGGCAACGCCGATCGACGTCTATCGCGATCCGGCCGACGCCTTCGTCGGCGGCTTCATCGGCAGCCCGCCCATGAACTTCCTGCCCGCCAGCCGCAGCGACGGACGCTGGCGCGTCGCCAACACCGAAGTCGACGGACCGGCTGACATCGGCACTGGCCTCCGATTTGGCATCAGGCCGGAGGATCTGGCCGTCGCCGACAGCGGCCTCAGTGGCACGGTGCGCGTCGTCGAACCGCTCGGTGCCCACCAGCTCGTCACCATGACCGTCGCCGACACGCTCTTCCGCGCCGTCCTCGACAGCGACCTCGCCATCAAGCCCGGCGAGACGCTCACCCTTCAGCCCCGTGCGGACCGCGCCCGCTGGTTCGACGCCGAAACCGGCGCGGCCATCAATCGCAAGACCACCAGCAGACCCAGCCAAGAATGACCATGGAACCCCGCGACAAGGCCCTTTTCACCAGCGCCGCCGCCATCCTGCGCGACAACGATCGCGGCGCCTACACCATCCCCACCAAGGGGCTCTATCCGTTCCAGTGGAACTGGGATTCCTGCCTGACGGCGCTCGGCCAGCGCCACTTCGACGAGGCACGCGCCTGGACCGAGATCGCCACGCTCACCGCCCATCAGTGGCCGGACGGCATGGTGCCGCACATCATCTTCCACGAGATGGACGAGGGCTACTTTCCCGGTCCAGACGCCTGGGGCACCAACCGCCCGGTGCCGACCTCCGGCATCACCCAGCCGCCGGTGCTGGGCTTCGTCATCGAGCGTCTGTTCAGCGAAGCGCGCGACACGGCGCTCGCCCGTCGTATGGCGCTGGAACTCGCCCCGAAAGCGGACGCCTGGCACAGCTGGTTCTACGCCTGCCGTGACCCGGACCGCACGGGGCTGGTCGCCATCCTCCACCCGTGGGAGGCCGGCCGTGACAATTCCATCGACTGGGACGAACCGCTCGCCCATGTGCCGACCGAAGGCGTCGAGCCCTATCGCCGCCGCGACACGCAACATGTCAACGCCGCCGAGCGCCCGACCCAGGAGCAATACGACCGCTACATGTGGCTGGTCACGCGTTTCCGCGAACTCGGCTGGGACAACAGCCGGCTCCACGCCGCCTCGCCGTTTCAGGTGGTCGATCCCGGTTTCAACGCCATCCTGATCCGCTCCGACGAGGCGCTGGCGCGGCTTGCCGAGGCCATCGGCCTCGACGACATCGCCAGCACCGCCCGCGCCCGCATTGCGCTCGCGCGCAAGGCCTTCGACAGCCTGTGGAGCGAGCAAGCCGGCCAGTTCCTCTGCTTCGACCGGGTCGCCGGCAAGCCGATCGAAAGCCATTCGGTCGGCGGCCTGCTGCCACTCTTCGCCGGCCTCGGCGACATCGACCGCCTGATCGCCACCATCCGGCGCTGGCGGGAACACACCGCCTTCGGTGTTGCCTCGCACGACCCTGTCGATCCGCGCTTCGAGGCGCGGCGCTACTGGCGCGGACCGGCCTGGCTGATCGTCAACTACCTGATCGCCGACGGCCTGCGTCGCAACGGCCACGCGGAAGCCGCGGCCGCGATCGGCGCCGACAGCCTCGCCCTCATTCACAAAAGCAGCTTTGCCGAATATTACGATCCCACCGACGGCACCGCCTGCGGCGGGCGCCATTTCACCTGGACAGCGGCAATGGTGATCGAACTCCTCTCGCACTTGACCGCCGACTGAGACATGCCCATGCGCATCCTCGGCTGCGGCGCCCACCCGGACGACATCGACATCTTCTTCTTCGGCACGCTCGCCGCGGCGCGGGCGACAGGCGCTGTGATCGGCTGTCTGATTGCGACCGACGGCGCCGCCGGTGGCACGGCGCCCGGGCCGGAGCTGGCGCGCCAACGCCATGCGGAGGCGACCGAAGCGGCTGCCGGCCTCGGCGTCACGCCGATCTTTCTCGACCGGCCGGACGGCGGCCTTGCCGGGGACGGTGAGGCGGCAGCGCTGCTGGAAGCGGAGATTGCCCGTTTCGCGCCCGACCTCGTCATCACGCACGCGCCCGAGGATTATCATCCCGACCACCGCGCGCTGTCGCGGCTGGTTCTGGATGCTGCGCGATTCCGCGCGCCGGTGCTCTTTGCCGACACGCTGATGGGCACCGGCTTCCAGCCCACGATCTATGTCGACATAGCGGCGCACTTCGATGCGAAGCGCACCGCCATCCGTGCACACCACTCGCAGCGGCCGGAACGGTTCGTCGGCGCCTGCGAGACCTGGAACCGCTTCCGCGCCCTCCAGTGCAACGCGCCCGAGGGCTACGCTGAAGCCTTCCGCTTCGAGCCCTGTTATCCCTTTGCCGACGTGCGCGGGCTTCTGCCGCCACCGCCAGCTCTCTCTCCGCTCGGGCGATACGGCCAGACGGCGACGTGAGTCGCCGGACAAAAACGGACCCCGCCGCACGGGGTGTGTCAGGCGGGGCCGTCCCTCATTTGAGGCTTTGTCGGTTTACAACCGATCAATCGGACGCTTGGCGTCCGCATGTCAGCGATGTGATTGTCGGATTTGGTGGCCCCGTCTAGCGGGGCCGGTGGCAGCCCGGCGGAGACATGCTGTGGCATCCTCCTGTTTGAGCATCGGACGGCGGGTCGAAATTGCCCGTCACTGTTAAATGTGGACCACCGATCGCTGCAGTCAAGCGCTAATCGCAAGACATGGCATCGGCCGCGCAAATCCACCGGCGCATGCCGAGAGTTCGCTGCCTGCGCCGGCGATGATTCGTGTGCGCAACAGCCGCTCCTGATGTAGACCAAGCCAGAAGCGCGACCACGCACAGCGTATCGGACACCACGGCAGGTCACGACAGGACAGGGCAATTGAAGTCAGCCTTCCGCCGTCATCCCCTTCTTGTCTCGGCGTTCGTTCTGTTCACGCTGCTCGCGCTGGTTTTTGCCGGCCGCTTGGCGTTCCGGCTCTCCTACTGGTCGACCCACCAGAACGAGACCGTCGCCGAATGGATGACCATCGGCTACGTCGGTCACAGCTGGCATCTGGATCCCCGCGCCATCGACGCCGCGGCAGGACTGCCGCCGCCCGCCGGTCATCCCCTGACACTGGCCGAAATCGCGGCTGAGCGTGGCGTGCCCGTCGAACGGATCATTGCCGACGTCGAGGCCGCCATTGCCAAGCTCCAGGCCGAAGAGCACGGAAACCGGACGCCGTGACCGACTGGCTCTTGGGGCTCGTTCCCCAATACGGCATCTGGCTTCTGGCAGTCGGCACGTTCAGTTCGTGCCTGGCCCTGCCGATCCCCGCCTCGATCCTGATGATTGCCGCCGGAGGTTTCGTCGCCTCCGGCGACCTCTCGCTCACCGGAAGCACGGGCGCTGCCCTTGCCGGAGCGGTGATCGGCGACCAGACAGGCTACTTCGGCGGCCGCTGGGGCGGGTCGCGCGTGATCGAGAAACTCGGATCGCGGGCCGAGCCGATCGCACGAGCCACGGCCTTTCTGGCAACGCGCGGAGGAATTGCCGTGTTCCTGTCGCGATGGTTCATCTCCGCACTCGGACCCTATGTGAACCTGGCAGCGGGCGCGGCGGGGCTCTCCTGGCTGCGTTTCACGATAGCGGGCCTGCTCGGCGAGGCGGTGTGGGTCGCGATCTATCTGGGTGCGGGCTATGCGTTTTCCGGAAACCTTGCTGCCGCTTCCGGCATGGCATTCGATCTGCTGGGCGTGCTGGCGGCCGGAGCCGTCGCCCTGGGGCTCGGCACCTGGCTGCTCACGGTGCTGCGCGCCGAAGGCCGGGCATTACAGCGGCGACGCCGCCCGGCCAATTCAGCCTGACCCACGCGGTCAGGATGCCGGCTGAACGAGGTTTGCCATCAGGCGGAAGGCGCCGGGCACCAGCCGGTCGAATTGATGGTGCAGCACCAGGCTCGCATGCGTGTGCCGGCCCTTGCCGATGATCGCCGAGACGAGCGCACCCTTGGGCGGTGCTTCGCCCGTGTCGCTCATGGCAAGCAACGGTCGATAGGCATCGTCCCAGGCGCAGGCGAAATAGAGGCCGCGTTCCTTGTCCCAGCCCTCCCAGTCCGCCACATCGATGACGTTGGGGCGCGTGAGAAGCGGATGCTCCGGCGCCAGCACCGTCACCGCCGCGGCCATCGAACTGATCTTCCTGCATCTCGGCCGGACGATTCAGGACCTCGCCTTCTGGACGAGCTTCGAGGTCGGCCAGATCCACGTGCCCGACGCTTTCGTCCAGATCTCCTCGATCATGCCGCAGAAGCGCAATCCGGTGCCGATCGAACACCTGCGCCATCTCGCCTCGCAGACCATGGCGCGCGCCCACGCCATGCTCGACGTGATGCACAACACGCCCTTCACCGACATGAACGACAGCGAGGGCGAGAGCCAGGCGATGGGCTATGCAGCCTTCGTTGCCGCGCATCGCGTCCTCGACCTCATGACGGCGCTCCTCCCTGCCCTCTCGATCAATCGCGACCGTGTCGCTGAGAACATCCGCAAGGGCTGCGCTACCATCACCGAGCTTGCCGACAGCCTGGTGCGCATCGAAGGGCTTTCCTTCCGGCAGGTGCACGAGATCGCGTCGCAGGTGGCCAGGAATGTATTCGCCGGTATGCTCGCCGGCAGCGGCAACGAGCGAAGCCTGACCTTCACCCTGCCGGGCGTCGCCGCGGCCGGCATCCCCGAGCGGCTGCGCCGCAGCCAAACCACCTCGGTGCTTGTCGGCGTGCGCCCGCAGGATCTCCGCCTGAGCGAAGGCGATCCCGCCGGTCTGACCGTCGAAGGCAAGGTCAGCGTCGTCGAGCCGCTCGGCGCCGAGACTTACGTTCACATCGACACCGGCGAGGAAACCCTGGTCGCCACGACAACCGGGCGCAGCGTCCCACACGTCGGTGCGGCCGTGCGGGCAACCGCCCACGCCGACATGCTCTGCTATTTCGACAGCGCCACCGAGAAGGCTCTTTGAGGAGGCGGCGCGACGCGGTCGCCAGGCCTTACTGGCGCCCGCCGACCTCGTCGATGTGCCTCAGCAGGTCGGCCGGATCCTCGTAGACCCGATAGGCGCTGGCCTTGACCAGTTCGTCTTCCCCGTAGCCGCCGGACAGCAGGCCAACGCCGAGCGCGCCGGCGCGCCGGGCGGCCAGCATGTCCCAGACACTGTCGCCGACCACGCAGGCATGCTCGATCGGCTGATTGATGGCCGCCGCCGCCGCCAGGAACAGATCAGGATCTGGCTTGGCGTGGCGGACCATGTCGCGCGTGATGACGGCGGTCCTGGCGAAATCGATCTCCAGCCGCTCGAGCACCGGCCTGGCAGTCTCCATGCGGCCGCTGGTCGCAATTCCCCAGGGAATCCCCGTCTCCGTCAGATAGGCGAGCAGTTCCTTCGCGCCGGGCAGCGGCTGGATGGCGGACGACCGGCGACTGTAGGACTCGGCGTGGCGCTGCCTCAGCCGGTCGATGCGCGCCGCATCGATGGAAAGACCGGTCTCGCGCAGCAGCATGTTGGTGAACAGACCGCCAGACATGCCGATCCGGCGATGGATGCGCCATATGGAGAGATCGATGCCTTCCTGGCTGAGCGCGTCGTGCCATGCCAGGACATGCTCATAGACGCTGTCGACCAGCGTCCCGTCGAGATCGAACAGAAATGAAACGTTGTTTTCCGACACGGATGTCGCCTCTGACCGTTCGCGGCTTCGTCACCGCGAACCATAGCACAAGGCAGGCCGAGCCTCGCCGCGGGAAAACGCGTCTGCGGCCCGACGGTTCGATCCGTCGCCTGCCGCGATTATGATGCCGCCGCTTCGGCCTTCGACAAGGGCTCAACCATGGTGAACCCGCTCTATGACGAACTGATTGCGCCCCACGCCGGCAAGGAGAGCCCGTTCCTCTTCCTGCCCGGCGGCGAAACGATCAGCCATGGCGCCTTCGTCGCCCGCGCCGGCCAGCTTGCCCATGCTCTCGCCCAGCAGGGCCTCACCGCTCGGCGACCGGGTGGCGGCGCAGGTTCCCAAGACCGCCGATGCGCTTGCCCTTTATGCCGCCTGCCTGCAGGCCGGGCTCGTCCTGTTGCCGCTCAACACCGCCTATACCGAGGCCGAGGTCTCCTACTTCATCGAGAATTCGGGAGCGCGGCTGGTCGTTGGCGGCGGCAGCAGCGACCTTGCCGCGACCGCGGCACGCCTCGGCGTGGGCTATCTTACGCTGACAACCGAAGGCGGCACGCTTGCCGCGCTGGCGAATGCCGCGCCGGCGAACGTCCCGGCGGTTGCGCGGAAGAGCAGCGACCTTGCGGCGATCCTCTACACCTCGGGGACGACCGGGCGCTCGAAAGGCGCCATGCTGACCCAGGACAATCTCCTGTCCAACGCGCGCGCTCTGGCCAAACTGTGGCGCTTCAGCGCCGACGACGTACTGCTTCACGCCCTGCCGATCTTCCACACGCACGGGCTGTTCGTCGCCTGCAATACGGTGCTCCTGACCGGCGGTGCGATGATTTTCCTGCCGCGCTTCGACAGCCGGGCGGTTCTGGATGAGCTGCCGCGCGCCAGCGCACTGATGGGCGTGCCGACCTTCTATACCCGCCTCCTCGCCGAGCCGCGGCTCACCCGCGATCTGGTTCGCCACATGCGCCTGTTCGTCTCGGGCAGCGCACCCCTGCTCGCCGAAACGCACCGCGCCTTCGCCGCACGCACCGGTCACACGATCCTCGAGCGTTACGGCCTGACCGAGACCGGCATGAACACCTCGAATCCCTATGACGGCGCGCGCCGGCCGGGCACCGTCGGCCAGCCGCTTCCCGGCGTCGAGATCAGGATCACCGATCCGGCAAGCGGCGCCATCCTGCCCGATGGCGAGATCGGCCGCATCGAGGTATGCGGGCCGAATGTCACGCCGGGCTACTGGCAGATGCCGGACAAGACGCGCGAAGCATTTCGCGACGACGGATTCTTCATCACCGGCGATCTCGGTCGCTTCGACGCCGGCTATCTTGAAATCGTCGGGCGCGAGAAGGACCTCATCATCGCCGGCGGCCTCAACATCTATCCCAAGGAGATCGAGACGCTCCTCGATGCCTTGAACGGCGTTCTGGAAAGCGCGGTGGTGGGCGTGCCGGACGCCGATCTCGGCGAACGGGTGGTGGCCTATGTCGTGCCCCGGCCCGGCGCTACCCCAGATGCACAGGCCCTGCTTGCCGCACTCAGCCAGCAGCTGGCGCGCTTCAAGCTGCCGCGCGAGCTCCATTTCATTGACGAACTGCCGCGCAACACCATGGGCAAGGTGCAGAAGACCGTTCTGGTGCGGCGCCACGCCGGAGAGCCGGCCTGACCCGGTCTTGCGATGCGACCTTGTAGCGCTTGGCTTTTGATATAGCGCATGGCTTTGATTGGTTATGATCGATATTGATCGAAATCTACAGGGCGACACCCGGGCAGGACATCCATGACATCAGCAGGCACCAGGGCATCCTGGTTCGTTTCCGAGATGGTCAAGATCACCTCGGACGCGTGGCTCAAGGGCTGGGATGAGCGCAACGGCGGCAATGTTTCGTTCCGCCTGCTCGAGCAGGACGTAACCCCCTATCTCGCCGAATGGCGGGAGAGCCGCATCATTCCACTGGACGAAGCGCTGCGGGAGCTGGCGGACGAATATTTCCTGGTGACCGGCTCGGGAAAGTACTTCCGCAACGTCCAGCTCAACCCGGAAGCCAATCTCGGCGTCATCCAAGTCCTCGCCGACGGACGCGCCGTGACCGTCTGCTGGGGCCTCAGCGACGGCGCCGTTCCCACCTCCGAATTGTCGGCCCATCTGAAATCGCACATCGTGCGCCGGCGCACCGCCCCCGGAAAACGGGCGGCGATCGTGCATTGCCACGCCACCAACCTGATCGCGCTCTCCTATGTGCTGAAGTTCGACAGCGACAACCTCACGCGCGCCTTGTGGGAGGGCAGCACCGAATGCCTGGTCGTCTTTCCCGAAGGCGTCGGCACGATTCCGTGGATGGTGCCCGGCACTGCGGCGATCGGCGATGCGACCGCGGAGGCGATGAAGGCGCACGCGCTGGTGCTGTGGCAGTTCCACGGCATCTTCGGCACCGGCGAGACACCGGACGAAGCCTTCGGCCTGATCGATACGGCGGAGAAGTCCGCCGATATCCTGATGCGGGTCATCGCCATGGGCGGCGCCCGGCAGACGATGTCGACCGCAAACCTGCGCGACCTCGCCGCGCGCTTCAAGGTCACTCCCTTGCCGTCCGCACTGGCGCTGGACGGCTGGAAGCTGGCCGATTTTGCACCACCACCGGCGGCGCCCCGACTGCAGCGCAGTGCCTGAGCTGAACATAAGCGCGCACGATCTCCACCGCGCTCACGATCAGGCTCTCGATCGGATCGGTGACGTTGTGCGACTGATCGACCATGTAGGCCGGCTCGTAGAACTTGTGCTCGATGAAGACGCGCCAGCCGCTCTTGCCGGCCTCCGAAAACTCCTTTGATCAGCTGAATGCCGGACTAAATCTCGCCGCAAAAGCTAAAAACTCCTGCAAAGCCTGAGGTTTTCTCCACCACCATCCGAGCATATGATGCGCGGGCTGTTTATCCGCGACACGGGGGGGGTGGTGATGCGCCGCGCAATATTGGGCCTTTTGGCCGTGCCAATTGTGTTTTCGTCGTTGGCTGTTCCGGCGCAGGCGTTTGAATGGTTCGAGTTCATGAAGTCGGTCGGTTGTCAGAAGTTGCCCATGCTAAGTTGTGAGCTGCTTGACGCGACGAATGCACGCAACATCGCGCTGACCTATCGCGGGCTCCTGTCGCAGAGGTTCTGCGGCACCATTAACGTCGGCGAAGCCAAGCAACTGGTGGAGATCGGCGCGGCATCGCCGGAATGCGAGGCAGTCATCGGCGACCTCTATAAGGACACCCAGAGGTTCATAAAGAACGGCGACCCGGGCGGCGTGAGCGTCGACGTCAATCCCTCCGGCACAGTCGGTGACCTTACCGATATCAAGAAACAGGTGATCGACCTGAAATAGGCGCGGATCAGCCCAAGGCCCCCGATCGTTATTGCAGCGGAGTTGATCGGCGATTCTCGCCCTCGGGGCTTTTCAGCCGGCAACCGTGTTCAGCCGGCAACCGCGCGGAAATAGCTTCCGGTACTTTGGCTGAGTTTGGTAGTTATTGAAGGCGGCGCTCGTTCTCTCAGACGATGCCGCCGCCCGCACCGCTGACGGCGGGGCGTTCCCTGGCGACCGTCTGGTGATACAGCGCGTGCGAGTTCTTCGAGGCGGCAATGGCGATCACCGCATCGGAATTGTCGATTGGCACGATCATTCTGCTTGCTGGCATTGGGTGGGTGGGGCAGCAGCCCGATGCTGCCGCGACAGCAGCGCATCGTTTCGCATACCCGGCCCGGATGTCAATCAAATCCGGTCACATCCAAGCATATTGCGGTGCATACCTGAGCGAATGTGACTGTGTGCAGCGCTAGACTATCGAAAATGATGGTTCATGATTGACACTGCGGGAAATCCTTGGTGATGTCCTTGACGGAGGAGCCATGCACGAAATCGAGCGTCATCGCATCATTCTTGGCGCAGTCGCCGAGAAGCCGGTCGTCACGGTCTCCGAACTGGTCGATCTGACCGATGCTTCGGAGGCGACCATCCGCCGCGACATCGGCGCCCTGCATGTCGCCGGCCGGCTGCGCCGCGTGCGTGGCGGCGCCGAGGCACTCCACCCACCACAGGTGCTCGGTATCGCCGGGCGACCGTTCTCGGTGAACGAGGTGGTCAATGCCGAGGAGAAGCGCGCCATCGCCCGCGCCGCCGTCGAGCTTTGCGAGGACGGCGGCTCGATCATCATCAACGGCGGCACGACGACCTTCCAGATGGTCCATCACCTCGCCCGCCGGCGGATGCAGATCCTGACCAACTCGTTCCCCATCGCCGAGCAGCTTCTGCGCAATTCCAAAAACACGATCACCTTGCCCGGCGGCGCCATCTACCGCGAGCAGAACATCATCCTCAGCCCTTTTGACAACGACGTGACGCGCAACTTCTTTGCGCACCGCATGTTCACCAGTGCGCGCGGCGTCAGCCCGATCGGTGTGATGGAAAGCGATCCGCTTCTCATCCAGGCCGAACAGAAACTCATCAACCAGGCCGAAGAGCTGGTTCTGCTGGTCGATTCGTCCAAGTTCCAGACCCGTTCGAGCCTGATCCTGTGCCCGCTCGAGCGCGTCCACACGGTCATCACCGATGACGGCATTTCCACCCGGGACGCCAAATTCGTCGAACAGGCCGGAATACGCCTCATCGTCGCCGCGCGGCGGGCCGGCGAAGACAGGGCGTCATCGTCGGCGGCATGAAGACGCGCCGATCCATCTCAGTGAGTGCGGACGGCGCCACGCTGCTCGCCTTGGGCCCGGACGCGAATGCTGAAGCCGAAGGACGAGGCCGCGGTTGATGCGCTCACCATCGACCTTGCCCGTTACGCCGAAGCCTGGCGCAGGGCGGCGGCGTGACGCAGAGCGTCAGCTTCCCTCGATCTCCTCGCGGCGAAGCTCGGCGCTGAGCCAGGCCTCTTCCGCTTCCGCCATCTGCGCCCGCACCGTCTCCAGCGCGGCGCTTGAATCGGCAAACGCCTTTGCATTGCGGCGATAGAGATCCGCGTCGGCCAGCACCCCCTCCAGGCGGCGGATCTCGGCATGGAGCATCGCGATTCGTTCCGGCAGCGTCTTCAATGCGTGCTGGTCGGCATAACTGAGCTTCCGTCGCGATTGCTGGCGCGGTTCACTCGGCTGCCTGGCGGGCCGTTCCGGCGCAGGCACGGGCACCACAGCAACCCGCTTGCCAATGCCGCGGCCGCGCTGCGCCACCATGTCGGAATAGCCGCCGGCATACTCGATCCAGGTGCCGTCGCCGTCGGAGGCGACGACCGAGGTCACCACGCGGTCGAGGAAGTCGCGGTCGTGACTGACCAGGAGCAGCGTGCCGGAATAGCCGGCGAGCATCTCTTGCAGGAGGTCGAGGGTCTCGAGATCGAGATCGTTGGTCGGCTCGTCGAGGACGAGCAGATTGGCGGGCCTTGCCAGCGCGCGGGCCAGCATCAGCCGGCCACGCTCACCGCCGGACAGCACCTTGAGCGGCGTGCGCGCCTGTTCGGCACGGAACAGGAAGTCCTTCATGTAGCCGACCACATGTCGCGCTTGGCCGTTGATCAGCACGGTATCGCCGCGTCCTTCGGTGAGCACCGAAGCGACGGTCGCTTCCGGATCGAGGCTCTCGCGGGTCTGGTCGAGGGTGGCGACGGCGAGATTGGCACCCAGCCGCACGGTGCCGGCATCCGGGGCGAGCGCGCCCGTCAGCAGGTTGACGAGCGTCGTCTTGCCGGCGCCATTCGGACCGACGATGCCGAGCCGGTCGCCGCGCTCGATGCGGATCGAAACGTCGCGCACGATTGCCCGGCCGTTGAAGCTCTTGGCGATCCGTACGGCCTCGACCACCAGCTTGCCGGATTGGCCGGCGTCCTGGGCAGTGAGCGTCACCGCGCCCTCAGGCGCGTTGCGTCGCCGCTCGATACGTTCGCGTCTGAGGTCGTGCAGCGCTCCGAGCCGCCTCTGGTTGCGCGTGCGCCGCGCACTGACGCCGTAACGCAGCCAGTCCTCCTCGCGCACGATCTTGCGGTCGAGCTTATGGCGCTCGCGCTCCTCCTCTTCCAGGATTTCGTCGCGCCACGTCTCGAAATCGGCGAAGCCGCGCTCGTGCCGGCGTGTGATGCCGCGGTCGAGCCAGACGGTGGCGCGGCCGAGATCGGTGAGGAAGCGGCGATCGTGGCTGATTATCACGATCGCCGAACGCGCCGCGGCGAACGTTTCTTCCAGCGCCTCGATGGCGACGACATCGAGGTGGTTGGTCGGTTCGTCGAGGAGAAGGATGTCGGGGTCGGGCGCCAGCACCCGGGCGAGTGCCGCGCGGCGGCTTTCGCCGCCGGACAGACGCCGCGGGTCCTCCGCGCCAGTAAGGTCGAGCTGCTCCAGCAGCAACCGCACCCGGTGACGATCGTCGCCGGGGCCGAGCCCGGCGGCGACGAAGGCATCCGTGCTTTCGAAGCCCGAAAAATCCGGCTCCTGCGCCAGGTAGCGCACCGTCGTGCCGGGCTGCAGGAAGCGGGTGCCGGAATCCGGCTCGACCAGGCCCGCCGCGATCTTCAGCAGCGTCGATTTGCCGGTGCCGTTGCGCCCGACCAGGCACAGCCGCTCGCCGGCGCCGACCGAAAGGTCCGCGCCGGTCAACAGCGGCGTGCCGCCGAAGGTCAGGTGGATATCCTGGAGAAGGAGGAGAGGTGTTGCCATGGATCGAAGGCAGCCTGTGTAGCGGAGCACCAAGCCGCTGAACAGCCCGTGCCGGCAGCGGACCGGGCCACGATCCCCGCCCAATCGAGAAAACCCGGGCGTGCCGAAGCGCGACGAGACACGCCGTTGACCTGTTGTCTGCGTCGTAGCGTCTTCAAACCCCCACCCAGTCTGAACTTGAGCGGGGCGGTGAGCGAGACAAGACGACGGGCGACGACCTTTCTGCCGCCTGGAGATGGCCGACGGCTTCGGCCTCACCGGCATTGCAGCCAATCAATCCATCGCCACCGGGGCGCTCATCGACGTCGACCGGCTGCTGCAGAAAAACGGCATCGATTTGACCCGGCCGTCCCAGGCCGGGTCCCGCCGTCCGACGCGTTAAGGCGTGCGGATCAGCTTCTGGCGGATATATTTCGGCTCCAGATAGTCCTTGATGCCGAGCGCTCCGCCCTCGCGGCCGAAGCCGCTTTCCTTGATGCCGCCGAAGGGCGCTTCGGCGGTCGCCAGCAGCACCTCGTTGACGCCGACCATGCCGCTTTCGAGCTGCTCGGCGGTGCGCTGCCCCCGCTCCGCATCGTTGGTGAAGACATAGGCCGCCAGCCCGAAGGGCAGCGCATTGGCCCGCCGGATCACCTCCTCCTCGTCGGCGAAGGTGGTGATCGGCGCGATCGGCGCGAACGGTTCCTCGTTCATGATGCGCGCCGCGTCACTGACGTCGGCGAGCACCGTCGGCTCGAGGAAATGGCCCTTGTTGAGATGCGCCGGGCGGCCGCCGCCGGCAAGCAGCCGTGCGCCGCGCTTGACCGCGTCCTCGACCAGCCCGATGGCGCCCTCGACCGCCCGGCCGCGGATCATGGGCCCCATCGTGACGCCGTCCCTGAGACCGTCGCCGACGACGATCGCCTTGGCCACCTCGGCAAAACTGCGCTCGAACGGCTCCTTGAGGCTGTCATGGACATAGAAGCGCGACGGCGAGATGCACACCTGGCCGGTATTGCGGAACTTGGCGCCAGCCAGCGCGCGTGCGGCGGCCTCAGGGTCGGCATCGCGGTGAACGATCGCTGGCGCATGGCCGCCGAGCTCCATGGTCACGCGTTTCACCCCGGCGGCGGCCTGCACCAGCACCTGCTTGCCGACCGGCACCGAGCCGGTGAGCGACACCTTGCGGATGACCGGCGAGGCGATGAGATAATCGGCAAGCTTCGCTGACGGGCCGGTGATGACGGTGATCGCGCCGGGCGGGGCGCCGGCATCGACCAGCGCCTGGGCAATGGCAAAGAGCGGTCCGGGCGCCTCCGACGCCGGGCGCGCCACGATGGAGCAGCCGGCGGCGAGCGCCGCGGCGATCTTGCGCGCGGGAAGAAGCGCCGGAAAATTCCATGCCGACAGCGACAGGCAGACGCCGACCGGCTGATAGATGACCGACATGCGCTGCTCGGGCGTACGGCCCGGAATGGTCTGGCCGTAGACCCGCTTGGCCTCTTCCGCATACCACTCGAACTGGTCCGCGGTGGCCTGGGTCTCGCCGCGTGCTTCGGCGAGCGGTTTACCGGTCTCCGCGCTCATGGTGCGGGCGATCGCCTCGACCCGCTCGCGGATCAGGTCGGCGGCGCGGCGCAGGATCTTTGCCCGCTCCCAGGCCGGTATCTCGCGCCAGGTCGCAAGGCCCTTGGCGGCACTGGCCAGCACCAGATCGGCATCGGCGGTGCTGCCCGAAGCGATCTCGCCGAGCACATCCTCGCTGACCGGCGAGTAGACCGGCATGGTCTCGCCGGAAATCGCGGCCTGCCATGTATTGTCGATCAGGATGCTGCGCGCACCGTTCATGTCACTTCAACTCCATGATTTCAGATAACGGCACTGGCATAGCGCGCCTCGACGTCGCTCACCCAGTTGCCGACGTTCCACGCGCCGTAGACGCCGAGCCCGCCGACCGGATCGTTTCCGCCATAGACCGGAACGTGGATGACGGCGAGGCCGTCATGGGCGTGGGCTTCGGCCAGCGCCGCGCGGAACTCGCGCGGCGTATCGCCGGAGGCAAGCGCCAGCACCCCCGGAAAGGCGCTGGCCATGCGTTGATAGTCCACCGCCACGCTGTCGCTGGTGCGGTATTCGGCGCCGTATTGCGCCTGCTGCAGGCCGGAGATCGCCGCCATGCGGCGATTGTCGAAGATGATCAGCGTGGCGCGTAAGCCATGCTCGACCGCGTCGAGCAGGATCTGCGGGTTCATCATGAAGGATCCATCGCCGGAAAAGGCGATCGGATAGACGGGTTTGTCGGCAAGCGCCGCCGCCATCAGCGCGTTGGCGGCATAACCCATGTAGGAAGCGCCGGTCTCGGTGAAGGTGGCGAAGGGCTGGTCGTCGGTGGCGATCTGGAAGCCATTCGCCTGCACGTCGCCGGCATCGAAGAGCTTGGTCGCACCGATCTCATCGGCGAAATCGATCGCAGCGCGGACCGCCTGCGGCTGGGTCATCACCCGCCGCTGCCAGGTCTGGTCGATCGGCGGCTCGGCTTCGAGGCGCGATTTCAGGAAGCGCGCCCATTCCTGCTTGCGTTCCCCGCATTCGGCAAGCCACGCCAACCGGCCTGCGTCGTCCCTGCCCGTCCAGCCTTCCAGCGCCGTCAGCAGGCGATCGAGACTTGCGCCGATATCGCCGGCCAGCGTCAGTGTGTTGGCGTAATGGGTGACGTCGTCGATGTCGCCGTTGAGGTTGATGACCTCGCTCGCCTGCGGATAGCCGATGCCCGAGCAGTCGGATTGGCACACCGCGCGCGTGCCGATGGCGATCAGCAGCGTCGCCTCGCTCATCGCATAGTTGCCGCTGATCGAGCCCTTCGACCCGCCGACATGCATGTTGAGCGGATGGGCGTCCGGCAGCACGCCGAGCGAGCCCGGCGACAGCACGGCCACGCCGTTGATCCGTTCGGCGAACGCACGGATTTGCTCCGCGAACTTGCGCCCACCGCCACCGACCTTGATGACGACGCGCTCATGCGCGCCGATGCGTGCGGCAGCTTCTGCGAAAACAGCGGGCTCCGCCGCCACCACCGGCGGAATGTCCACCGCCTGCGGCATGGCGGCGAGATTGATCGTCACCATCGCGGGCTGGGTGTTGATCGGCATAAGCAGGTAGAAGGGGCCGGCCTTGTAGGGGTGACGCACCGTCGCGGCGCCGCGGCGCAGCGCCTCGCGCAGGGATTCGGGCGTATGCAGCACGTGGCTGCGACCCATCACTGCCGTCAGCCGGCCGAAATTGCCCTGTTCGGGCTTCGGCACCTGTTGCATGTTGTAGCCTTCGCCGTGCGTCGTCTCGTCCCCATAGATATGATAGACGCCGACGCCGTTTGAAGCCGCCGCCAGCGACCCGGCGAAAGCCTGCAGCGCCCCCGGCCCGATGGAGGTGACCACGGCGGACACCTCGCCATATTGCCAGGAGAGTTGCGTGGCGGCGTGTGCCATGGCGATCTCGTTGCGGAACTGCCAGCAGCGGGTGACGCCTGCCGCCTCGTAGACACGCAGCACCTCGGCGAGCGCCGTGTTGCCGTGGCCGAAGATCGCCACATACTTGCGCACGCCCTGCCTGAGCAGACCGAGGACGATCGCCTCGACCAGGGGCACCGTGACGATGGCCGGCAGGCTACCGTCAGCCAGCGCCGCGGCGATACTGCCGGCTGCGGCGATTGCGGCAGCGCGTGCCTCGGGAGTGTCGGCAATGGGATCGGCAGCAGCCGGCTCTGTGCGATTGGAATTCATGCGCTTTCCCGCAAACGATTGGTCATCGGCTTCTGCAGCGAGACGTGCCTGCCGGCATCCATGGCCGCCAGCGCCGCCTCGGCATGGAAATGGTGCGGCAGCAGGATCTCGACCACATCGACGTCTGCGTCGTCCGGTCGGTCGTTGACGTCGACGATGGCGACGATCGAGGCGGCGGGATTGGTCGCATATTCGTGGGCGCGCCGGTCGGAGAGGCGGCCACCGCCGATCAGGCCTACGCGAACGTGATTGCGTGTCGCCATGACGCTCAGGCCGCCTCGCCCGCCGCAAGCTCGCCGGAGCGGTCGCGGACCAGACGGCCGAGATCGCCGAGGCGGTCGAGATCGATGCGGGCAGTCGGACCCGACAGGCCGACCGCGGCGACCATGCGTCCACCGGCATCGCGCACCGGCGCCGCCACACAGCGCACGCCCGGACTGAACTCCTCGTCGTCGGTGGCGTATCCCTGCCCGCGCGCCGTCGCCAGATCAGCCGCCAGCCTGGCCTGATCGACGATCGTGCTTGTCGTGTAGCGCGCCAGTTCCCCGGCGACCACGGTCGGCAAGAAAGCGAGGAACGCCTTGCCGAGTGCCGTGCAGTGGAGCGGCGCCAGCGCGCCGACCGGGTGATCGACCCTGAGCACATGCGGCGAGGAGACCTTGTCGAGGTACCATACCTTGCCGCCCACCAGCACGGCCATGTGGGCGCATTCGCCCGACGCCTCGACCAGGCCCTCGAGCAGCGAGCGGGTGCGTTCGCGCAACGCGATCAGCCCCTCGAGCTGGCGGCCGTCATCGCCGCGCATCTTGCCGCCGAGCACATAGCGGCGGTCGTCGGACCTTTCGGCATAGCCCGCCTCGGCCAGCGTCTTGAGCAGGCGCGAGGCGTTGGCCTTGTCGATATCGAACCGCTGGGCGACCTCCGATGTGCGCACCGGCCCGCCGCGCGCGGCAATGAAATCGAGCACGGCGAGGCCGCGCTGCAAGCTCTGCACGACGCGCAAATCTCTTTCCTCCCGACTTCGCAAAGCTCATCATTGTTGCCACAACGGCAACACACATCCGGGGTTGTTGCCTTATGTGACCCGCGCTCAGCATATCTGCTGAAAAATCATCCATCTATTGCCACAGACGAGCATATTGCCCAGAGATAGGCAAGACGATCAATCCACCAGTGCACATGGGGCAACTCGCCGTCGGCCAAAAAGGGCGGATACACACCAAGCATTGGCAGTCCATCAAGCCAACGGCGCCGACGCGTCGCTCGACATCCGTCCCGACGTTGTCGCGCTGGCCGCACCGGCCAGCGGCGATCTCACCGGCACGGTCGCCGCCAAGGTCGGCGACATGTCCGAGCCGCCGCGTGATGCCGGCAAGGTCGCCGATGCCGTCGCCGTTCGAATCCCAGGCGTCCCTATCGTCGCAGGACCCGATCCGAAGTTGCGGATAGAACCGAAAACGGCGCTGAATATGCCGGCCCGCAATGTGAGACCGTCAGAGGCGTGGGGGCACGCATGAGCGTTTCGATCAGGACGGACTATCCATTCCGCCAACAGATACTGGACGAGGTCCATGCGCGGCCGGTCGAGCCGGTGCCGGCACGATCCCGCGTGCGCCGTCTTGTGTTTGTCGTGCCGCCGGAATCCGGCGGCGTTGCCGCATCGCTCGCCAGCTTCTGTGACTGGTGCGACAGGTCCGGGATCGAGCGGCCCCACAACAAGGAGGCGCGCCAGCACAGTTTTGCCGCCGGCGCGCGCCAGGTGACCTGGGAGTTCCACACGGAATTCGTCACCATCACCTGGATCGCCGCGCCCGACGATGCTGACAGTTCGCCGGAGGGAATTGGGCTCGAATCGATCGATGGCCCGCAGCTCCTCGGCGCCATGCGCATCGACCTGGTCGATGATCCGCGCCTGCCGGACGCGCTCCTGCCCGGATTCAACCCGCACAGCCTGTGCGTGATCGAAGTCGAGGGAGGCGCCGGGCAACTTGCCACCGATTTCGTGCCTGATACCCAGCGCTTCACGCGTTTCGAATTCGCCGCCGGCGGATTGCCGGCGCTCCGCCGTGCCATTCTGGTGCGTCGCATCCTCGAGATCGAGACCTACCGCACGATGACGCTCATCGGCTTGCCGCTGGCGCGTCAGCACGCGGGCGAACTCGGTTCTCTCGAGACCGAACTCACCGAGAAGGTCAACTCGCTCGCCGAGGCGACCGAAACCGCCCGGGCCCAGGCGGCGCTCGAGGCGCTGCACGGGCTGATGGTCCGGGCCGGCCGGCTCGCCGAACGGCTGACCTACCGCTTTGCCGCCTGTCAGGCCTATGGCGACATCCTGCAAGCCCGGCTGGGTGCGATCGGCGAACGCCCGACACCGCTCGGTTCGTCGCTGTCCCGCTACATCCTCAACCGGGTCAACCCGGCGCTGGGGACTTACACGGCGATGGAAAAGCGCCTCGACGTGCTCTTCGCCAAGATCGAGCGCGCCATCGAATTGCTCAATGTGCGCATCGGTCTTGATGTGCAGGCCCAGAACAAGGAGTTGCTTCAGACCATCGCCAAGACGGGGCGCAGCCAGTTCCTGCTCCAGCGCACGGTCGAGGGGCTGTCGACGATCGCCATCGCCTATTACACGATCGGCCTGCTGGGCTACGTGCTGGCGACCCCGCTCGAAATGCTCGCCATCGAGAAGACGCTCGTCTTGTCGGCGCTCGTGCCCATAGTGCTTCTCGGCGTGTGGCTGCTGGTCCGCGCCGTCCGCAAGCGCCATTTCTCGGAGTAGGCGAGAGCGGATTTACCTCACGAAGCCCGGCGCTTGCCTCTGCCTGGGCCGCCCCCTCACATGCTCGGATAGTTCGGCCCGCCGCCGCCCTCCGGCGGCAGCCAGTCGATGTTCTGGTTGGGGTCCTTGATGTCGCAGGTCTTGCAGTGAACGCAGTTCACCGCATTGATCTGTAGACGCGGGGCACCCTCCCCCTCCTCGATCCACTCGTAGACGCCGGCCGGGCAGTAGCGCGCCGACGGCCCGGCGAAGACATCGTGCTCCGACGTCTTCTGCAGGCCCATGTCGCGCACATGGAGATGCACCGGCTGGTCCTCCTCATGCGCCGTGCCCGATAGATAGACCGAGAACATGCGGTCGAAGCTCACGATCCCGTCGGGCTTCGGATAGGCGATCGGCTTGGCTTTGGCCGCCGGTAGTGTCGCCTCGTGGTCGGCTCTGCCGTGCCGAAGCGTGCCGAACAGCGAGAAGCCGAGCGTATTGGTCCACAGATCGAGGCCGGCCGCGGCGACGCCGGCCAGCGTGCCGAACCGCGACCACAACGGCTTGACGTTGCGCACCGGCCGCAGGTCGTCTCCGATGACGGATAAGCGCCACGCCGCCTCGTAAGTCGTCAGCTCGTCATTGCTCCGTCCGGCTGCGATGGCTTGCGCCGCATGCTCCGCCGCCAGCATGCCGGAGAGCATGGCGTTGTGGCTGCCCTTGATGCGCGGCACGTTGACGAAGCCGGCGGCACAGCCGATCAGCGCGCCGCCGGGAAAGGCAAGCTTGGGCACCGATTGCCAGCCGCCCTCGGTGATCGCCCGCGCGCCATAAGAAATGCGCGCTCCCCCTTCCAGCAGCGGCCGGATCGAAGGATGGGTCTTGAAGCGCTGAAACTCTTCGAAGGGCGACAGATACGGGTTGGCGTAGTTCAGGTGAACGACCAAGCCAATCGACACCAGATTGTCGCCGAAGTGATAGAGGAACGATCCGCCACCGGTTCGATTGTCGAGCGGCCAGCCGAAGGCATGCTGCACGAGGCCGGGGCGGTGCTTTGCCGGGTCGATCCGCCACAGCTCCTTGAGACCGAGGCCGAACTTCTGCGGTTCGCGGCCTTCGGCCAGCTTGAAGCGGGCAATCAGCGACTTCGCCAGGAAGCCGCGCGCGCCCTCGCCGATCAGCGTGTATTTGGCCCTAAGCTCCACGCCGCGCTGGAAGCCCGGCTTGGGATTGCCGTCGCGGCCGATCCCCATATCGCCGGTGGCGACCCCGATCACCGCGCCGTCGTCGTCGTTGAGCGTCTCCACTGCGGCGAAGCCCGGGAAGATCTCGACCCCCAGCGCCTCCGCCCGGTTCCCCAGCCAGCGGCAGACGTCCCCCAGCGAGACGACATAGTTGCCGTGATTGCGCATCAGCGGCGGCAGCAGGAAATTGGGCAGGCGCATTTCACCGGCCGGACCCAGCCACAGGAAGCGGTCCTCGGTCACCGGCGTCTTGATCGGGCACGCCGCGTCATCGCGCCAGTCGGGCAGCAGCCGGTCGAGGCCGACCGGATCAAGCACCGCGCCGGACAGGATATGGGCGCCGACCTCGGACCCCTTCTCCAGCACCACGACCGAGAGCTCGGGCGCGATCTGTTTCAGCCGGATCGCCGCCGCCAGCCCCGCCGGGCCGGCACCGACGATCACGACGTCGAAATCCATCAATTCGCGGGCAGACGTGGAAGCAATCTCGTCCAGACTCATCGGGCGCCATCACCAATCGCCGGCCAAACGCTCTCTCCCTTGCCGAAGGCCGCGCGCACGCAGGCGGTACCCAATCGCCGCGCAGCGAGGTCGTCCAGACTTGTGATGGCGTCGGCTGTCATGTCGATCTGGCCGTCGATGGTCCATTCCTTTCCGCTTTGCCGAGCGGCAAGTCGCTGGCGGTGCTGACAGTCCAACACAAACTCGTCTCTGTTTTCATTTTCCTGTTCTCAGCGAGTTTACAGGGAATTCGGCGGTTCCGCCCCAATTCCACATCTGGTGACCCCGGATTTCTCGGCACCAACAAACGCTTGCCTCAGAGTTCCCCGACGCTCAGTTCGGGAATTCCGCGCTGTTTGCAGGGTCCGGAGGGCCGGGAACAGGGAATTCCCTGATGTGAGGTTTGTTGGTCGTGCTCAGGTGACCAAGCGCAAACGGCGCCGCACCTCGTTCGCCAAATACCCACTGGTGCAGCACCTGCGCCATTCTGTGGCGGAGCGTCGGATCGTGCCCAGGGGCGGGGTCCGCAAACTCGGGGGAATCACGACGCTACTAGCGCAGCGACGTTGCCATCGCGCCGCCGTCGACGGTGACCACCGCCGCGTTCACCTTCTCCATGCAGGCGAGATGCAGGAAAGCCTCGGCGATGTCGCTCGCCAGCACCTCGACGCCAAGGAGGTTGCCTGCCATGTAATCGCGCGGGGTGATGCCGCGGGCAGCCGCCCGCTCGTGGATCATCTCGTCGGTCATCAGCCCGGTGCGGATGCGTCCGGCGTTGACGCCGCTTGTGCGAATGCCCTCGCCGCCGTGGTCCAGGGCATATTGCTTCATCAGCGCCATCACCGCCGCCTTGGGAATGCCGTAGGGGCCGAAGTCCTTGCCGGGATTGACCGACTGGTTGGAGATGTTGAACAGGATCGTCCCGCCGTGGCCGTGGCGGCGGAAGATGCGGACGGCCGCCTGGCAGGCGTTCTGATGGCCGAAGAAGTTGAGGTCGAAGCTCCGCCGCAACTCGGCCGGGGGGATGTCGGCGATCGCGCCCTGCGGCGCTGCCCCGGCGTTGGAAACGAGAATGTCGAGCCGCCCGAAGGCGGCATCGATCTCCTCGAAGACCGCCGCCGTCGCCTCGGCACTGGTGACGTCGCAGTGGAACGTTCGGCAGCCGACCGCCCGGCCGAGACGCGCGAGCGCCTCGTCGTTGATGTCGAGCCCCGCCACCGAGGCGCCGGCCTCGGTGAAGACGCGCGCCACCTCCAGGCCGATGCCGCTGGCAGCGCCGGTAACGGCGACGACCTTGCCCGCGACCGACCCGGGCCGGATATCGGCAGCCGAACGCTGCGTCATTATGCGGCCCTCGCCTTGCTGAAGTCGCGGAACATCTCGTAGGCCCGGGCGCCGCTCGCGCCCTGGTGGACAACCGCCCGTAGCGCCCGCAGCATCGCCTTCGGGTCGGACGACTGGAAGACGTTTCGGCCCATGTCGACGCCGGCCGCTCCCTGGTCGATCGCGCGGTATGCCATCTCGAGCGCCTCGGCCTCGGGCAGCTTCTTGCCGCCGGCGATGACAATCGGCACCGGGCAGCCGAGCGTGACCTTCTCGAAGCCTTCGTCGATGTAATAGGACTTGACGAAGTGCGCACCGATCTCGGCGGCAATGCGCGTGGCGAGCCCGAAGTAGCGAGCGTCGCGCTGCATGTCCTTGCCGACGCCGGTAACCGCCATCGTCGGGATGCCGTAGCGGGTGCCCTGGTCGATCAGCTTGACGACATTGCCGATCGACTGGTGCTCGTATTCGGCGCCGATGTAGACCTGTGCCGCCATGGCGCAGGCGCCGAGGCGGATGGCGTCGTCAATGTCGACCGCCACCAGCTCGTTGGAGAGTTCACGCAGGATGCTGTTGCCGCCCGAGCAGCGCAGCACCACCGGCTTGTTGACCACCGGCGGGATGGAGGTCCTGAGCGCGCCGCGCGTGCACATCAGCACGTCGACCTCCGAGGCAAGCGGCGCGATGGTGAGATCGATGCGCTCGAGACCGGTGGTCGCCCCCTGGAAGTAGCCGTGGTCGAAGGCGAGCATTACGGTCTTGCCCGTCGCCGGAGCGAAAATCCGCGACAGGCGCGCCTTGACGCCCCAGTCATAGTCGGCGGAGCCCTTCAGAAAGAACCGGCTCGTGTCGGCGGGATGTCCTTTTCCCCAATCCTTGCCGTCCTTGATGTCGTCAAGATCAGCCATCGTCGTTTCCTTTCCTTGTGACGAACGGCACGGGCCTCAGGCGCGTGCCGAGAATTCCTGCATTGCCTTGAGGATGAGCGAGAGCGACAGCGCTCCCGGATCGGGGAAGCCGAGGCTCCTCTCGCCGAGTGATCGCGCCTTGCCGGTGGTCGCCACCATCGCCTTGGTGGCCTCGACACCGCCGGAGGCCGCCTCGGCTGCGGCAGCAAGCACCGTTGCGACACTGCCGTCGGCGGCGGCACGCGCGGCGCGCGCGGCCGGCGCCAGAGCATCGATGACCGTCTTTTGACCTTCGACGGAGCCGCCGCGCTTCTGCACCGCCGCCAGGCTCGCCTCGAGGAAATCGGCGACCTGGCCTCCGCCAAAGGCCGTTTGGCCCGCCAGCGCCTTGGCGCCACTGCGGAACAGCGTGCCGAAGATTGCCCCCGCGGCGCCACCGGTCTTGGCAAGGAAAGCCCCGCCCATCGCGTTGAAGGCGGCCTCGATGCTGACGGGCGACGTCGCTTCAAAGGCGGCGAGCGTGCCCTCGAAGCCGCGCCGCATGCCGATGCCGTGATCGCCGTCGCCAATCCTGAGATCGGCGTCCGTGAGCACATCGGTCGCGGCGATCATCGTCTCGCAGACATAACGAAGCATGGCAACGACGTCGTGGCCTGTCATCGGTTCCGTCATTTCGTCCTCACATCCTCGAGTAACCGAACGAATCCACCGGCAGGTCGAGGTAATGCTTGAGCTCGTCGTCGAGCTTCAGCACCGTGATCGAGAAGCCGGCCATCTCCTGGGTGGTTACCCAGGTGCCGACGTCGCTGCGGTGCACCTTGATGCCGCGCTCAGCGAGGATCTGACGCACCCGGCGGTTGACGATCAGCATCTCCATCATGGTGGTGGCGCCGAGATTGTTGATGAGGAGCGCAATCTCGTCGCCGGCACCGAGCGGCAGGTCGCCAAGGATCTTGTCCATCATCTGGTCGGCGACCACGTCGGCCGGCTGCAGCTTCTGGCGCAGCACGCCCGGCTCGCCGTGGGCGCCCATGCCTACCTCGATCTCGTCGTCGGCGAGCTCGAAGGTCGGCTTGCCGGTCTCCGGGATCGTGCCTGCCGACACCGCAACCCCCATTGAGCGGGTATTGTCGCCGGCCTTGGCCGCCACGCGCGCCACCTCGGCGAGCGAATCAAGCTCAGCGGCGGCGCCGCCGGCGATCTTGATCACCAGCATGTCGCCGGCGATGCCGCGGCGGTCGTACTTGCGCTCCGGCGGCGCGGCGGCGACGTCGTCGGCGACGCGCTGGGTGCGCACCTCAATGCCCTCGTCAGCGAGGAGTTCGGCGGCGATGTCGAAGTTCATGTTGTCGCCGGCGTAGTTGCCGTAGACGAACAGCACGCCCTTGCCGCGGTGGACCGCCTTCGCGGCCGCTACGATGATATCCGGCGCGGGCGCGGCGAAAACCTGCCCGCAGGCGGCACCGTCGGCGAGGTTGTGGCCGACGAAGCCGTGGAAGATGGGCTCGTGGCCCGAGCCGCCGCCGATGAGCAGCGCCACCTTGCCGTCCGGGATCTCCCGGCGGACGATCGCGGCGGTGCCGGGCACACGTTCGACCCGGCCGTCGTTGGCGAGGATGAGCCCTTCCAGCATTTCCTCGACCACGTTCCTCGGGTCGTTGATGATCTTCTTTGCCGCCCTGGTCATGCGGTTCTCCTCCTGAACGGGGCGCCGGTCCGTTACGGTGGGCCGACCGCCCCTCTTATTCTGTTCGAACGCACCGGTCCGCACCGGCCGTCCGTACCCCGGTGGGGCGGCTAGACGGCCCGGTTGGGAATGTGGTCAAGCACCATGAAGGCGATGACGCCGACCAGTAGCACCGGGAACCCCAATACGAACAGCTGCTGCGCGAAGGGCTGGCAGAGCATCGCGAAACCGCCCAGGATCAGGGTCGACGAGACGCGGTAGCCCCACTTGATCAACCAGGCCAGGCTCATTTCCGCCCCTCCCCGTTGCGCTGCGACAGGCGCTCGCCGCTTGCGGCCTCGAACAGGAAGGCCACCCCCTCGGAGATGCGGAACGAGCAGGGATCGTCCTGCCTGAGCTCGAGCCCATGCGGCAGCACCTTGCGGAAAGCGCCGTAGGGGCCATCGACCTGCACCGCCCGCTCGAAGCCGCGGTTGTCGACGGCGTAGACGCGGCCGCCGTTGGCACCAGCGGCGCCGTTCTCGACCATCTCGATGTCCTCCGGCCAGACGCCGACCACCACGCCCCCTTGCGGCCGCCGCTCGAGGCCGTCGAAGCCGTCGAGTGGCAGGCGCTGGCCACCGCCGGCGATACGCACGGCGCCGTCGTCGAGCGCGGCCTCGAAGAAGGCCATCGCCGGGCTGCCGATCAGCTTGCCGACGAAGATGTTCGCCGGCCGGGCATAGAGGTCTTCGATGGTGCCCACCTGCAGGATATGGCCGCCGTCGATGATGGCCAGCCGGTCGGCGATGGCGATGGCGCCGTGGTAGTCGTGCGTGGCATAGACCATCGTCGAGCGGTCGCGCCGGTAGATCTGGCGGAGTTCGGCCCGAAGTCCCTCGCGCAGCTTGAGGTCGAGCGCCGACAGCGGCTCGTCGAGCAGGAACAGCTTCGGCTTGCGCACCAGCGCCCGGGCGATGGCAACGCGCTGACGCTCGCCGCCCGACAGTGTGCCGACGTCGCGGTCGAGCAGTTGGGAGATGTGCAGGAGCTCGGCAGTGCGGCCGACGCGCGCCGCCACTTCCGTCTCGGCCTCGCGGAAGGCCGGCGAGCGCAGCGCAAAGGCGATGTTGTCGCGGACGTTCAGCACCGGCAGGAGGTTGAAGCCCTCGAAGACGATGGCAACGTCGCGGCCGGCAGGGTCGATGTCGGTGACGTCTCGGCCGCCAAGGTGGACGCGGCCGGCGTCGAGGTCGATGAGGCCGGCGGTGGCGAGCAGCGTCGAACTCTTACCGGCGCCGGTCGGCCCGAGCAGCGCCAGGATCTCGTTGTCGTTGACGGCGAGGTCGAGACCGCGGAGCGCCGGCTTGCCGCGATAGCTCTTGACCAGCCCTTCGAGCCTGAGCATGGGATCGCTCATGCGCGTGCCTCCGGATCCGCACGGCGACCGGTGTCGCTGTCGAAGAACAGGAACCCTTCCGGCGAGAAGCGCACGCGGCCTGGGGAGGTCGTCGTCGTGCGCTTATCGACCCCCTGGTAGAGCTGGCCGCCGATGCGGAAGGTGAAGAAGCGCTCGCGGCCGACGGAAAAGACGTCGTCAACTGCGATATCGAGCGTCAGCCCGGCGCCGTCGTCGACGAGATGGACGTCCATCGGCCGGATGCCGAGCTTGAGCGGCCGGCGGATCGCTCCCAGCCACTCCGGCAGCCCACCCTCCCCGGCCGCCAGCTTGACGCCGTCCGGCCCGAGCGCCAGGCCGCCGTCGTAAGGCCTGACGTCCATGAGGTTCATGCTGGGCGAACCGATGAACTGGCCGGCGAAGATATCGACGGGGTCGGAGAAGATCCGGTCCGGCTGGTCGACCTGGACGATCCGTCCGTCGTTCATCAGCACAATGCGGTCGGCGAGCGACATCGCCTCGCGCTGGTCGTGCGTCACGTAGATGGTGGTGACACTGAGCTGGCGCTGGAGATGGCCGAGTTCCCAGCGCATCTCCTCGCGGAACTGCTCGTCGATCGCCGACAGCGGCTCGTCGAGCAGCAGCACCGCCGGGTCACGGATGACGGCGCGGGCGAGCGCCACCTTCTGGCGGGCGCCGGGCGGCAGCGCGCTCGGGTAGCGGTTGAGCTCGTCGCCGAGCTGGAAAACCTCGGTCACCCAGTCGAGCTTGCGGGTGATCTCGGGGCGGGCGACGCCGCGCGCCTTGAGCGGGAAGGCGATGTTCTGGCGGATCGTCATGTGCGGGTAGAGCGAGACGAACTGGAAGACCATAGCGACGTTGCGCTCGCTGGCCGACAGCTCGTTGACCCGCCGTCCGTCGAAGAGAATATCGCCGGTCGTCGCCTTGGTGAGGCCGGCAACTGCCCTCAGCGTCGTCGTCTTGCCGCAGCCCGAGGGGCCGAGATAGACGACGAACTCGCCGTCGGCGATCGCCAGGTCGACGCCATCAACGGCCTTGAAGGAGCCGAAGGCGATATCGAGATTCTTGAGTTCGATGGCGGCCATGATCAGTACCTCGCACTCATCTTGTTGAGATGCCGCACGAGAATCATCGACAGGCCCATGATGATGACGAGGAGCACCACCGAGAGCGCCGAGGCCTCTCCGGTGTAGAAGTAGCTGAAGGCGGTCTTGGCGACGACGAACGACACCGTCTCCGTGCTCGAGCCAGGCCCGCCGCCGGTGAGGGCGAAGAACAGGTCGTATTGCTTGAAGCAGTCGATCAGCCGGAGGATCAGGGCGATGAACAGCACCGGCGCCGACATCGGCAGGGTGATGCGGAAGAAGGTGTAGGCGGAGCTGGCCCCGTCGACCTCCGCCGACTCGTAGATGGCGTCGGGAATGCCGCGGAAGGCGGCGGTCGCCAGGAGGACGATGAACGGCGTCCACATCCAGGTGTCGGCGAGCGCCGCCGCCCACAGCGCCGCGTCGGTCTGGCCAAGCCAGTTGATCTTGGAGAGGCCGACGCTGGTCAGCAGGAAGTTGATGACGCCCCACTCGGAATTGAACATGTAGCGCCAGAGGAAGCCGACCACCACCGGCGACACCATCATCGGTATCATCAGCGCCGTGAACAGCACGTCGCGGCCGCGGAAGTTCTTCTGCAGGCGATAGCCAATGAAGATGCCGATCAGCATCTGCAGCACAACGCAGATGAGGACGAACTTGCCGGTGAAGATGAAACGGTTCCACAGATCGGGATCGGTCAGCAGAAACCGGTAGTTGCCGAGCCCGATCGCCTTCGTGCCGGTGCCCGGGTGCAGGGCCGAGAATTTGTAGAAGCTGTAATCGATCAGGGAAAAGATCGGGTAGGCCAGCATGAAGATCAGCAAAACGAGCGACGGCGCCAGGAAGCCGATGGTCATCAGCCGGCCGGACGAGCGCTTGCGGTTGGAAACGTCGATCCGGTTCATGCTCACCTCCTGCCGAGCACGCCGAAGGTCATCCCCATCAGGAGATGCTTGCGGATGAGATAGAAGAAGATGAGGACGGGGATGATGAGCACGACGCCAGCCGCGCAGATCTGCGTCCATTCGATGCCAGTGGCGCCCGAGGCGGCCGAGATCTTCACCGGCAGTGTCTTGGCCTGGGTGGTGGTGAGGATCGACGCGAAAGCGAACTCGTTCCAGGCGAAGATGAAGCAGAAGCCTGCGGTCGCCGCGATGCCGCCCTTCACCATCGGGATCACCAGGTGCAGGAAGGCGTAGAGGCGCGTGTAACCGTTGACGATCGTGATCTGCTCGACCTCCTTGGGAACGCCGTCGAAAAAGCCCTTCATGATCCAGGTCGCAAGACCGACGTTGGCGAAGACGGTGACCAGGACGAGGCCGGTGCGCGTGTCGGTGAGGCCAAGTCTGGCAAACATCAGATGGTAGAACACCAGCACGGCCACAGGCGGCAACATCCGCGTCGACAGGACGAAGAACATGAAGTCGTCCTTGCCGGCGAAGGTGAAGCGCGAGCAGACGTAGCCGGAGAGCGTGCCGAGGAATACCGCGAGCCCTGTGCCGACCGTCGAGATGACGACCGAGTTCACGAGCGCGGCAAAGACGCCGAAGGACGAGGCGTTGTTCATCGCCGACCCGACGCCGAAGACGCTCTCGTAGCCCGAGATGTCGGGCGTGAACAACAACTTCGGCGGCATGGTGAAAAGGTCCATGCGGCTCTTGAACGAGGAGAGCACTAGCCAGAAGATCGGCCCGAGGTTGTAGACCGTGTAGATGGCCAGCAGCGCTATGAAGAACCATCGCGCCAGGAGATCGATGCTGGTCGTATTGGTGCGTGACATCGTTGAGCCACTGCCTGCGCAGCGCCTGTTCTTGGACGGAGCCGGTTTGGGTGGGGGACGTGCGGCCGCGACGACCGCGCGTCCCATGTTTGCTGTGGCATGCCCTCTGGGGCGTACCCCCAAGGGCGCGCGGATCGACCAGGTCAGTTGACGATTACGACCTTGTCGACGCCGCAGGGCTCGATGAACTGGTCGGGCACCTCGGGCGTGCTGCTGCCGCGCTTGATTTCATAGCCGGCGCGGATCAGCGTCCGCTCGTTCTTCTCGGCTGCGTCCGCCAGTGCCTGCTTGACGGTCTTGGCACCGGAGATCGCGTTAGAGACCTCCTCCTGGAGCTGGTCGAGCAGCACCGGGTATTCCGGCAGGTGCCAATAGTCGTTGAGATACTGGAGGGCCGTCGAGAACTGCCGATTGTAGGAATTGAGGCCCTGCCATTCGGGGCTCTCAAGCACTGCCTTGAGGCCAGTCTGGCAGACCTTGGCATAGCGCATCTGCTGTTCGGGCTGGAAGTACCATTCCATGAACTTCACCAGTTCGGGCAGCTTCTTGGAATACTTGTTGATGCCCATGCCCTGGCCACCGACCGAGAACTGGCGGCGGAACTTGCCGTCGCGGCCGACAGCACCTGGCAGGATGGCAAAGCCCGTCTTGTCGGCGAACTTGCTGACCTTCGGGTCGGCGTTGGAGCCGTTGAAGTAGAACCACTGCATCGCCATGGCGAGCTGGCCCTGCTGGAAGGCGGCGTTGACTTCGTCGAAGCCCCAGTTGCCGCTGCCGGGCGGGCCGTACTTGAACATGTCGACGAAGGCCTGGACGCCGTCGACGGAGGCCGGGCTGTCGAGATAGCCCTTCACCTCGAAGGTGGCGGGATTGTAGAGCTCGCCGCCAAACGACCACAGGAAGGTGTTGGAGGCGGTCGTGGCGTAGTCGTATTCGCGGCCGCCCATCTGGCCCCAACCGTAGAGGCCCTGGTCCGGACGGGTGAAGAACTCGGCCATGTCGCGCGCCTGCTGGTAGGTCTGCGGCACGGCGAGGTCGTAGCCATACTTGGCCTTGAACGCCGCCTGCTCCTTCGGATCCTCGAACAGATCCTTGCGGTACATGAGACCGTAGGCATCCTGGTTGGCGGGCAGGCCGTAATACTGGCCGGAGCCGTCGGGGTACTCTCCGTAGCGCGCGAGCGAAGCAGCCGGGAAGATGTCGGCCTTGAGATAGCTCGACTTCGCGAAGATGTCGTTGAGCTTGACGGCGTGCTGCGCAAACTCGGCCGTCGATTGGCTGTCCCACATGGCGAAGTCGAAGGCGTCGCCCTTGATCGCGAACTCCGAGGCGATCTTGTCGTGCCATTGCGGCCCGTAGGGAACCAGGGCCGGAACGATCGTAACGCTCTTATCGGGGTAGTCCTTGGCGATGTCGACCAGCGCGTCCGCGCAGGTGCCGGCGTGCCAGACGAAGGTGAGCGTGGTCTCTGCGCGTGACAGGCTCGTCGCTGCCATGAGCGCGGTCGCCGCCGACAAGGCGACGACATACGGCTTCCATGCACCTTTACGCACGATGTTTTCCTCCTTTTTTCCTTGCAAATCCGGCCGCTCTAATTCCTCCCGAGGCATCCGGACTTCGCCGAAGCTAGGAGGCACCCCGGATTCTGTCAAGAAAATAATGTTGTTTTATCAGAATTTATGTTATCAAATCCATGGTCGCAAAACCTAACAAACGGGCTCGGCGGGCGCCTGAATGACAGAAAGACCAATAATTTCCATGATTTGTTGGAACAGCATGGCTGTCCTTCCAGCGGAGCGCCGCAGGTTGTGAAATCGGGCTTCCCTTTTTAATTTGATAAATTAACATACTGGGTTTGCGACCTGGCGGTGACAAGACGGCGAAAGGTGTTCCATGGCCGAAAAGAGCGAGGAAGAACGGAAGGACGCGGAGGGCGACGCCCATCTTCCCAAGGCGGAACGGCGGCGTTCGGAGATCATGCGGATTTTGATGAACAGCGGCACGGCGCAGATTAAGGATCTCGCCGAGACGCTGCACGTCAGCCTTATGACGATCCACCGCGATCTCAACGATCTGCAGGACCAGGGGCTCGTGCGGCGGCTGCGCGGCGCCGTCTCGGCTGAGAAATCAATGCTGTTTGAGAGCAGCTACATCTACCGCGCCCGCCAGTATATCGACGTCAAGCTCCGCCTCGCGCGCGCCGCGATCCGGCACATCGAACCCGGCAATGCCATCGTCTGGGACAACTCGTCGACAACCTACCAAGTCTGCAACTTCATCCAGCAGCTGGCGCCGGTCACCGTCATCACCAACGCCTTTCCGGTGATGGAGCGCCTGCGCGACGTTCAGGACATTCAGCTCATCGCGCTCGGCGGCAAGTACCATCGCAGCTACAATGGCTTCTTCGGCCTCGCCTGCGAGAACATGATCCGCACCTACCAAGTCGACATCGCGCTGATCTCGACGACCACCCTGCAGGGGACGGCGCTCTACACCCAGGATGAGCAGGTGGTGCGGGTCAAGCAGGCAATGCTATCGATCGCCCGCAAGAAGATCCTGATGGCCGACGAGAGCAAGTTCCACTTCTCGGCGCTGAACTACGTCGCGGACATGAGCGCCTTCGATGTCATCCTGCTTCCGAGCAGCGTCCCGGCCGAGGATATCGCGCATTTCCGCCAGAAGGGCCTCAACATCGAAGTCGTCTGAATGGCCGGGATCGTCTCCCTTCCGGCGGCGGGGGACGGTCGCTGGACTTGTCGGCCGGCTGTCGGCGGCAACCGTGGCAAAGTACGATCTGGCGGAGAGGGTGGGATTCGAACCCACGGTACGGTTACCCGTACAACGGTTTTCGAGACCGTCCCGTTCGACCACTCCGGCACCTCTCCCGCGCCGGCGTCTCTAGCCGCGCCGGCCCTTGAGCGCAAGCCCCGGCTGGCGCGCCCTAGCGGCGCGGGGGCCCGCACGGGGGCCGGTTTTCCGCCGGCTTCGCCTTGACAGCCCATCGCCCATCCCTATAGTGCCGGCCGACTGGCGCGGCAGCTTTGCCGCGCCCTTTGGTTTCTCTTGAAATTCCGCGGGTTCACCCCGATCTTGGGCGGTCGGACCGGCAGGCTGGATTAAGGTCATGTTCGCAGTCATCAGGACCGGTGGGAAGCAGTACCGGGTCGCCCCGGCCGATATGGTCGAGGTCGAGAAGCTGTCCGGCGCAGCCGGTGATGCGGTCGCCTTCGGCGATGTTCTCATGGTCGGTGCCGAGGACGGCGTTGCCGTCGGCAGCCCGACCGTTGCCGGCGCCACGGTCGCCGGCGAGATCGTCCGCCAGGAGCGCACCCGGAAGATTCGCGTCTTCAAGAAGCGCCGCCGGCAGAACTACAAGCGCAGCGGCGGTCACCGCCAGGAGTTGACCCTGGTGCGCATCACGGAAATTCTGACAGACGGCAAGGCGCCGGCCAAGAAGGCCGCCGCCGAGGCACCGGTCGCGGCGAAGACCGAGGCTGCCCCCGCCGCCGCGGAGGCCGAGGCAGCCGCCAAGCCGAAGCAGACCCGCGCCAAGGCAGCGGCGCCGGCCGAGACCGGTGAAGCGGCGGCGGAGAAGCCGGCGCGCAAGCCGCGGGCCAAGACCGCCAAGCCGGACAAGGAATAAGGAGACCCCGCCATGGCTCACAAGAAGGCAGGTGGTTCGTCGCGCAACGGCCGTGATTCGGCCGGCAAGCGCCTCGGCGTGAAGCGTTTCGGCGGCGAGACCGTTCTCGCCGGCAACATCATCGTGCGCCAGCGCGGCACCAAGTGGCATCCCGGTACCGGCGTTGGCCTCGGCAAGGACCACACGATCTTCGCCACGATGGATGGCACCGTGTCGTTCCGCACCAAAGCCGAGGGCCGCACTTACGTTTCGGTCGTCCCGATGGTGGCGGCCGCGGAATAGCCGGCTTCCGATCTTTGCCGGCGTCTCATCGACCCGGCACGGAACAGCACGAAGGGGAGATGGGGCACCATCTCCCCTTTTTGTTGTTCCGGGACGGAGGACACCATGGGCGACGAGGAAGAGGACGGGCACGCGGGCCATGAGGCGATCCTCACCCCCCGCCTCATCTTGAGAAAGTGCACGCCGGCCGACATTCCTGTGATGGCAAACCTCTCGGCCGACCAGGCCGTGGCGGAGAATCTGTGCAACGCCATCGCGCTGGCCGGCGGCGCCTTCGCCATCACCGGCCGCGGCGACGGCGCGGTCATCGGTTGCGCCGGCTGCGGCCCGACCCAGGAACGGCCGGGCACAATCGAGGCGGGCTTATGGATCGGCACGTCCTGGTGGGGCCACGGCTACGGCACCGAGGCCGCGCAGGCGCTGATCGACCATGCCTTCGCCGACCGACGGATGACGGCCCTGTGGTGCTCCAACCGGGTGACCAACAATCGCGCCCGCCGCGTCATCGAGAAGTGCGGTTTCCAGTTCCGTGGCACCGGCATGGTGCGCTCGCCGACCTTCTTCGGCGCCTTCCCGGTCGAACGCTTCGTTCTCGACCGGCGCAACTGGGAGAGCCTCAAGGCGTGGGGCGCACCGACGACCGGACTCGCGAGGGCCGAGCGTGAAACCGCGGCTTGATCCGACGATCGTGACGCGGCGGCTCACCTTGCGCCCACTTCACGGCGCCGATGCCGACGACATCGTGCGCGGCGTCGGCGATCCCGCCGTCGCCGGCATGCTGGCGCGCGTGCCCCTGCCCTATCACCGCGCACACGCCGAGGACTTCATCACCCATGCGCAAAGGAGCGCGCATGCCGGCCGTAACCTGATCCTCGCGATCGTCGAGGATCGCCGAGCAATCGGCATCATGTCCATCGAGGATCTGCCGACTCGCTGCGAGCTCGGTTACTGGCTGGCCCACGACGCCTGGGGCCGCGGTTTTGCCACCGAAGCCGGCGCGGCCATTCTCGCCTACGGCTTCGAGGTCCTCGGCCTGCGGCTGGTCCGCTCCGCCGTTTTCACCGGGAACCGGGCCTCGCTACGGGTCCAGCAGAAGCTCGGTTTCGCCATCATCGGGCGCTCACGGCGCGCTTCGCTTGCGCGCGGGGCCGCCGTCCCGCATATCGAGACGGTATTGACCCGTGCCCGTTTTCAGGCGCTCTGCAAATGAAGTTCCTCGACCAGGCCAAGATTTATGTGCGCTCCGGCGACGGCGGCAACGGCAGCGTGCACTTTCGCCGCGAGAAGTTCATCGAGTTCGGCGGGCCGGATGGCGGCGACGGCGGCAAGGGCGGCGACGTGTGGGCGGAAGCCGTCGAAAACCTCAATACCCTCATCGACTTCCGCTACCAGCAGCATTTCAAAGCCGCCGCCGGCACCCCCGGCAAGGGCCGCAACATGGCCGGCGGCAAGGGCGCCGACATCGTCGTCAAGGTCCCCGTCGGCACCGAGATCCGCGACGAAGACGACGAGACGCTGATCGCCGATCTCGACGTGCCCGGCAAACGCGTGCTCATCGCCCGCGGCGGCAATGGCGGCTTCGGCAATACCCATTTCAAGTCATCAACCAATCGCGCCCCGCGCCGTGCCAATCCCGGCCAGGAAGGCGTCGAGATGTGGCTGTGGCTGCGCCTGAAATTGATTGCCGATGCCGGGCTGGTCGGTCTGCCCAATGCCGGCAAGTCCACCTTCCTGGCGACGGTCTCGGCGGCCAGGCCCAAGATCGCCGACTATCCCTTCACCACGCTCAATCCGGCGCTCGGCGTCGTGCGCATCGACGGGCGCGAATTCGTGCTTGCCGATATCCCCGGCCTCATCGAGGGAGCCCATGAGGGTGCCGGCCTCGGCGACCGTTTTCTCGGCCATGTCGAGCGCTGCAGCGTGCTGCTCCATCTGGTCGACGGCACCGCAGAGGACCCGGTCGCCGATTACCGCACGGTGCGCGCGGAACTGGCGGCCTATGGCGGCGGCCTGGAGGAGAAGCCGGAGGTCGTCGCCCTCTCCAAGGCCGACGCGATGACTTCCGAGCGGATCGACACGCTCAAGCGGGCCCTGAAGCGCGCCGCCGGTACGACACCGCTTACCGTCTCGGCGGTGACCGGCGCCGGCATCGACACCGTGCTCCGCGCGCTTGCCGGCGAGATCGCCGCCGCCAGAACCCCGGTCGATAGGGTGCCGGCGGAACCGGACGCGCCCTGGCGGCCGTAGCCGCCCCGCCGCTTGTCGCTGTATAAGGCGCCGACACCGCCATGACGAACACCACCGCCCCCGATGAACGCCCGCACCCCGGAAGCCTTTCACCGCATCGTCGTCAAGATCGGCTCCGCCCTGCTTGTCGATGCAGCCGGCGACCGGTTGCGGATCGAATGGCTGGAATCGCTGGCCGCCGACATCGGCCATCTGGTCAATGGCGGGCGCGAGGTGCTGGTCGTCTCCTCCGGCGCCATCGCGCTCGGCCGCGGCGTGCTCGGCCTGCCGCCGGGACCGCTCAAGCTGGAGGAGAGCCAGGCGGCGGCCGCCATCGGCCAGATCGCGCTCGCCCGCGCCTGGAGCGAGACGCTCGGCCATGTCGGCATCACCGCCGGGCAGATCCTGCTGACTCTGGGCGACACCGAGGAGCGCCGGCGCTACCTCAACGCCCGCTCGACCATCGCCACCCTGCTCAAGCTCAGGGCCGTGCCGGTGATCAACGAGAACGACACAGTCGCCACCAACGAAATCCGCTACGGCGACAACGATCGGCTGGCCGCCCGCGTCGCCACCATGACCAGCGCCGATCTGCTCATCCTGCTCTCCGACATTGACGGCCTCTACACGGCCTCGCCGGTCCTCGATCCGCAAGCCGAGCTGGTCGAGACGGTCGAGCGCATCACGCCTCGGATCGAGGCGATGGCCGGGGCGGCGGCCTCGGAAATTTCCCGTGGCGGCATGAAGACAAAGCTCGACGCCGGCAAGATCGCCACCACCGGCGGCACCACCATGGTGATTGCCAGCGGCCGTGAGCTTCACCCGATCCGCGCCATCTCGGCCGGCGGGCGGTGCACGTGGTTCCTCGCCGAAGGCAGCCCGGTGACCGCGCGCAAGCGCTGGATTTCGGGGCGGCTGGAAACGCACGGCGCGCTGGTCGTCGACAAGGGCGCCGTCAAGGCGTTGCGTGCCGGCAAGAGCCTGCTGCCGGCCGGCGTGCGCCGCGTCGAGGGCCGTTTCCAGCGCGGCGACGCCGTCGATATCGTCGACCTCGACGGCCAGGAGGTCGGCCGCGGGCTGGTTGCCTATGATGCCACCGATGCCGAGCGCATCGCCGGGCGCAACAGCCACGAGATCGAGGCGATCCTCGGCTATGCCGGCCGCGCCGAGATGATCCACCGCGACGACATGGCGCTGAGGGGCGAGTAGCTAGGAGACGGCAGCGCTGCGGGCGGCGGTCGACTGGGCCTTCCGGCGCGCTGTCTGTTCCGCGATCAGGTCATAGGACTGGCGCAGCAGCGCGACCGCCTCATCGACGTCTTTCGCCCCCGCAATACGGAAGCTCACCCAGCCGCTGTCGGGCAGGATGTGATGCACCGCGGCCTTGCCGGCAGCGATCAGTTCGTCATGGACGCGGCGGGGAAACGGGACGTCGAGTAGCGTATCGCCATGAAGGTGGCCGATCTCGCGTTTGCCGAGGCGGAACTCGACGCCGCCGAAGCGATGCGGGTGGGCGCTGGTCCCCTCCCATCCGGCGACCGCACCGCCGATACGCTCCCTGACGCTGCCTGAGCTCATGGCCAAACTCCCTGCCGCACTGCCGGCAAGTAGGGCCGGCGGCACCGTTGCGCAAGCAGCGCCGCTCTAAGGGGCTCGCCTATTGCGGGCCGGGCGAAACCTGCGGCACTGCCGGCTTGGCCACGATCTGCTCGCGGAAGAAGATGTAGAGCCCCGCCACCACGATGATCGCGGCACCGGTGATCACATGCCAGCTCGGCACTTCGCCGAAGACGAAGTAGCCGAACAGCGCCGCCCAGATGATCATCGTGTACTGGTAGGGCACCACGACCGAGGCGGGCGCGACCTTGAGCGAGCGGTTGACCGCGACGATCGCCACCAGCGCGGTCACGCCCAGCATGGCGAGCATCGGAATGTCGTGGGTATGGGCGAACGCCCGCCAGCCAAACGGCGCCAACGCCGCACCGGCGATCAGCGTCCCCAGCATCTGCCAGGCGGCCAGCGTCACGTCCGGGGTCTCCCGCAGGCGCCGGGTGACGACGAGAAAGAGAGCGTAGAGGATGCTGCCGGAGAAGGCGATGAGTGTGTGGTAGTTGAACGCGCTGGTCGAGGGCTTGAGCGCGATGAGCACGCCGAGAAAACCCACCGCCACCGCCGACCAGCGGCGCCAACCGATCCGCTCCTTGAGGAAGAACGCCGCCAGCACGGTCACGTAGATCGGTCCGGCCAGGTAGTAGGTGATGGTGTCGGCGAGCGCCAGGCCGGACACAGCCCAGTAGAACAAGAGAACCTCGGCCGTGGCGAAGACCACGCGGAGCACGTGCAGCCACGGCCGCTCGACCGCGAACAGCGAACGGATGCCGCCACGCAGGATGAAGGGGCTGATTACAAGCACCGAGGCGATGCTGCGCATGAGCAGCATCTGGCCGGGGGCATACGTCTCCGTCATCCATTTGGCGAGCGCGTCATTGGCCGAGAACAGCACGAAACCGAACAGCATCAGGCCGATGCCGGCCGGAATGTTCTGTCTGTCGTCGATGGAGGAAGGACCGGCGAGGGAGGTCATGAATTTGCCGCTTGAAACGAAGAGCGGTCATCGCTCCGCCTCGCGCACAAGTCCAGCGGAATCGGCGGGCCTCAGCTCCCGGTGTAGCGCAGGCCGTCCATGATGATGCGCAGCACCGGGCGAACGCGCTCCTGCCAGTCTCCTTCGCCGGCAAAGGCCCACGTGCTCGCCGCCACCGCCAGCAGCACATCCTCCGCCCTGATGTCGCCGCGCACCTTGCCGGCGCTGACGGCGGCGGCCAGCAGCGGCGTGACCGCTTCGCGCATGCGCTCGCGCGAATATGCAGGAGCCTCCGCCCCCGGCTCGAACACCGAGCGCACCACATCCATGAGCCCGCGCTTGGTGGCGATCAGCCCGGCATAGCGGGTGAGCCAGGTTTCCAGCGCCCGGTCGGCCGGCATTTCGGCCAACAGAGCGGGTGCGGCGTCGGCGAGCCGCTCGACTTCGTCGCGATAGATCGCTTCGACCAGCGCATCGCGCGTAGGGAAGTGGCGGTAGAGCGTCCCGATGCCGACGCCGGCCTCCGCCGCGACCGCGGAAAGCGTTACCTCCCCCCGGGAAGAAGTGAACAGCTTCAAGGCACTCGCCAACAGCCGCTCGCGGTTGCGGCGGGCATCGGCGCGGGGCTCACGCGATTTCTGCAATTTGGCCAAGCTGCTCCCCTTGTAAAACGGAGGGCCCTCCGTATATGCACTGCCTTAGCGGAGCCTCCTCCGTTTTCCCTCCGAATATAGGCCCCCCGGGGACCGATGCCATGCCGGTCCCTCAGCGATCCACAAGGACCACCATCATGAGCAAGACATTCGGCGCCGAATCCACCACCGACGAGGTACTGGAAGGCATCGACCTCACGGGAAAACGCATCCTCGTCACCGGCGTATCGGCCGGCATCGGCGTCGAGACGGCGCGCGCGCTCGTCGCCCACGGCGCCCATGTCGTCGGCGCCGCCCGCGATCTCGACAAGGCCCGCAGCGCAACGGCAGCCGTCAGTGAGCTGGCCAAGAAAGCCGGCGGCTTCGAGCTGATCGAACTTGACCTGGCTTCGCTGAAGAGCGTCCGCGCCGCCGCCGATGCCCTTAACGCCGCCGGAAAACCCTTCGACGTGGTCATCGCCAATGCCGGCGTCATGATGCCGCCCAAGGGCACGACCGCCGACGGCTTCGAGACCCAGTTCGGCACCAACCATCTCGGCCACTTCGTCTTCGTCAACCGCATCGCCGGCCTGATGAAACCGGGATCGCGCCTGGTCAACCTGTCTTCGGCCGGCCACCGCTTCGCCGATGTCGACCTCGAAGATCCGAATTTCGCGCGAACGCCCTACGACCCGATCGTCGGCTATGGCCGCTCCAAGACGGCCAACATCCTGTTTGCCGTCGAATTCGACCGGCGCCACAGCGCCGACGGAATCCGTGCCACGGCCGTCCATCCCGGCGCCATCCAGACTGAACTCGCACGGCACATGACCCCGCAGATCGCCGAGGCGATGACCGCATCGATCAGGCCGAGGCCCGGTCAGCCGCTCTTCACCTACAAGACGATCCCTGAGGGCGCCGCCACCTCCGTCTGGGCCGCCGTCGTCGCGCCAGCCGATCTCATCGGCGGCAAGTACTGTGAAGACTGCCATGTGGCGGAATTGACGGCGGATCCGGCGGTGCGCACCGGCGTCCGCGCCTATGCCCTCGACCCCGAGCGCGCCAAGGCACTGTGGGCCAAGAGCGAGGAAATGGTCGGCGAGCGTTTCGCTTGAAGCACGCCGGCCAGGCCGTTGCCGGGGGAAGTGCCTCTCCTCCGGCAACGCGCCCCACCAACGCGAAGGGCCGGCTTCCGGGTTGCGCGTGCCTGCCCCCCGTGCCAAATACGCCGGCCCCGGCTACAATGCCGCCGGAAATTCGGGTGTTGGATCATGAGCATCGCGGAAATCGCCGAGAAGCCGGCAACCGACGCCAAGGTCGCCGAGACCATGGCAGGCATCGGCCGCGCCGCCCGCCGGGCCCAGCGCGCGCTGGCGCTCGCCTCGACCGAGACGAAGAACCGGGCGCTCACCGCCGCCGCCGCTTCGCTGCGTGAGACCGCCGCCACGATCCTTGCCGAGAATGCCAGGGACGTCGCCGACATGAGACAAGCCGGCGGCAGCGCCGCCTTCATCGACCGGCTGACGCTCACCGAGGCGCGCATCAAAGCGATGGCCACGGGGCTGGAGGAGATCGCCGGCCTCGCCGACCCGGTGGGCAGCGTCACCGCCGCATGGGACCGGCCGAACGGGCTCCACATCGAGCGCGTGCGCACGCCGCTCGGCGTCATCGGCATCATCTTCGAGAGCCGGCCGAACGTCACCGCCGATGCCGGCGCCCTCTGCCTCAAGGCCGGCAATGCCGCCATCCTGCGTGGCGGCTCGGATTCCTTCCGCTCCTCGACCGCGATCCATGGCTGCCTCGTCGAAGGCCTGCGCGAAGCCGGCCTGCCGGCCGAGGCGATCCAGATCGTCCCCACCCGCGACCGTGCCGCGGTGGGCGAGATGCTGGCCGGGCTCGACGGCAATCTCGACGTGATCGTGCCGCGTGGCGGCAAGGGGCTGGTCGCCCGCGTGCAGAAGGAGGCGCGGGTGCCGGTCTTCGCCCATCTCGAAGGCATCGTCCACGTCTATGTCCATGCGAGCGCCGATCTGGCGATGGCCAAGAAAGTTGCTCGTCAACGCCAAGATGCGCCGCGTCAGCATCTGCGGCGCGGCGGAAACCCTGTTGGTCGACAAGGCGGTCGCCGCCACCCACCTGAAGCCGCTGGTCGCGGCCCTGCAGGAGGCTGGCTGCGCCATTCGCGGCGATGCGGCAACGCAGGCGGCGGTCGCCGACGTGACGCCCGCGACCGATGCCGACTGGACCACGGAATATCTCGACGCGGTGATCGCGGTGAAGGTGGTCGACGGCCTCGATGCGGCCATCGACCATATCGAGCGCTACGGTTCGCACCACACCGACCTCATCGTCGCCAACGACCAGGCCGCCGCCGAACGCTTCATGGCCGAGGTCAATTCGGCGATTGTCCTGCACAACGCCTCGACCCAGTTCGCCGACGGCGGCGAGTTCGGCATGGGCGCCGAGATCGGCATCGCCACCGGCCGCATGCACGCTCGCGGCCCGGTCGGCGTCGAGCAACTCACCAGCTTCAAGTATCGCGTGCGCGGCACCGGTCAGGTCCGGCCTTGAGCGTCCGCACCACGGCCGTCGCCTCTCCGGCGCCGGTCATTCACCTGCCGCCGTTTCAGCCGGGCATGCGCATCGGCCTGTTCGGCGGCTCCTTCGACCCGGCCCATGACGGCCATCTCCGCGTCAGCCTGGAGGCGCTCAAGCGCCTGCGCCTCGATCAGGTCTGGTGGCTGGTCTCGCCACAGAACCCGCTGAAGCCGAACGCCCCATCGAGCGACCTCGCCCGGCGCATCGCCGCCGCGGCAGATATGGCCCGCCACCCGCGCATCCGCGTGACCGGCGTGGAAGCCGAACTCGGCACCACCTATTCGGCAGAGACGCTTGCCCGCCTGTTGCCGCGGATGACCGGCACCCTGCCCGTCTGGATGATGGGCGCCGACAACCTTGCAAGTTTCCACCGCTGGCGCGACTGGCGGCGCATCGCCGCCACCCTGCCGATCGCCGTCTTCAACCGGCCCGGCCAGGCTTTTCGCGCCCTCGCCTCGCCTGCGGCCAAGGCGTTGGCCGGCTTCCGTCTGGACGCCGCCGATGCCTCGGCTCTTGCCACAATCCCGCCGCCGGCCTGGGTATTCCTGCCCTCGCCCCACATCGACATCTCCTCGACTGCGCTCCGCAGCAGGGGGATTGGCCCGGTCCTTGCGTCTGGCACGCCATGAAAGCTGCGTCTTGAAAGCGTCACCGTTGGACGCATATCTTGGGTCTGCGCCTGATTTGCTTTTGGCGCTGAAGGAGAGGGAAACGAAACTGACAAGCGCAGTTCGTAAAGAGGTGACGGCCATTCGTGCACCTCGACTTGCGGCCGAACGCCGTGAACTTGCAGCGGCGGCCGCCATCAAGCTGGTCCGGAAAAGTCTTGAAGACTCCAAGGCTGAGGACATCGTCCCCATCGACATCACCGGAAAATCGCCCGTCGCCGACTGGATGGTCGTTGCCTCCGGCCGCTCGCAGCGCCACGTCGGCGCCATTGCCGAGCGTCTGGTCAGCGAGCTGAAAGCGGCCGGCGGCACCGGCATCCGCGTCTCCGGTGAACGCCAGTGCGACTGGGTTCTGATCGACGCCGGTGACGTGGTCGTGCATATCTTCCATCCGGAAGTACGCACTTTTTACAATATCGAGAAGATGTGGCTGGCCGACCACCCGACCGCCCCGGTCCTGGTCTGACCCGCCGAGGGCGCTTGCGCGCCGGCAACCGATGCAGATGACCATCGCCGCGATCGGCCGCATGAAGGCCGGTCCGGAGCGTGAGCTTGCCGAGCGTTACCGCGACCGTGTCGAAAAGACGGGCCGCCGGCTTGGCCTGTCGCTTTCCGTCCGCGAATTTCCCGAAAGCCGCGCCGCCTCCGCCGCCGCCCGCAAACAGCAGGAAGCTGCCGCGCTGCTCGCCGCCCTGCCGCAGAACGCCGTCCTTGTCGCCCTCGACGAAACCGGCAGGAACCTCGACAGCCGCGCCTTTGCCCGACAGATCGCCGAATGGCGGGACGCCGGCGTCGCCGAGCTCTATTTCGCCATCGGCGGCGCCGACGGCCTTGCTCCGACGCTGCTCGAGGCGGCCACGCTGCGCCTGGCGCTGGGCACAATGACCTGGCCGCACCAGCTGGTCCGCCTGATGCTCGCCGAACAGGCTTACCGGGCCGTGACGATTCTCTCCGGCCACCCCTATCATCGTGATTGAGGCCGGTTTGCCCCGCCCGTGCCGCGAAAACGGCGGTTTTGGTTGACAGACCGTTAGGCGATGCCGCCTAGCTTGTCCGCGGCGCGCTCGGCCAGACAGGAAATCCTTGGGTTGCAACCACTGCGCCTCGCCACACTGTTCGCAGCAACCGTGCTCGTCACGGGGATCGCGGCTGCGCAGCCGGCCGAGGTCAGCGGCGACACCACCAGCCAGCGCGACGCCCGCCAGGCCGAACTCGACGCGGTCACCCGCGACATCACGCTCAGCGCCCAGCGGCGCGCCGAACTCGCCAAGGAAATCGATGCCCTCGACAAGGACCGCGCCACCCTTAACCAGTCGCTGCTCGATGCCGGCGATCAGGTGCAGAAGCTGGAGGCGGCGAGCAACCGCACCGAACAGCGCCTCGGCACGCTGATGAGCCGGGAGGACACCCTGCGCGCCTCGCTCAGCCAGCGGCGCACGGTGCTGGCCGAGGTTCTCGCCGCCTTGCAGCGGGTCGGCCGCCACCCGCCGCCGGCGATCCTGGTCAGGCCGGAGGATGCGCTGGCCTCGGTTCGCAGTGCCATCCTGCTCGGTGCCGTCGTCCCCGACCTGCAGGCGGCTGCCGAATCGGTGGCCGCCGACCTGCGCTCGCTGGTTGCCCTGCGCAAGGAACAGGAGCGCGAGCGCGACCGCCTGCGCGCCGATACCACGGCGCTGCTCGAGGGGCGCACGCGCATATCACTTCTTCTTGAACAGAAGCGCGCCGCCCGCACCGCCTCAGCCGAGGCGCTCGCCAACGAGGAGCAGCGTGCCGCGGCGCTGGCCGCCCAGGCGACCAGCCTGCGCGACCTGATCGCCAAGCTGGAGAGCCAGGAACCGGCTGCGGCCGCGGCCTCGGCCGAGGCCGAAAAGGCGGCGACCATCGCCCGCCAGAATAGCGGCGGCAGGCCGGCAAAATCGTTGGGCAAGGCCGATCGAATGGCCCCGGCGGTCGCCTTCGCCGACGCCAAGGGCCTGCTTCCCATGCCGGCCAGCGGGCGAATCATCCGCAATTTCGGCGATAGCGACGGCCTCGGCGGCCGCGCCCAGGGAATGTCCATCGCCACCCGCCCCGGCGGGCTGGTTTCCTCGCCCACCGACGGCTGGGTGGTTTATTCCGGCCCCTTCCGCAGTTATGGCCAACTCTTGATCATAAATGCCGGGGACGGATATCATGTGCTGCTGGCGGGCATGGGACGAACGGATGTGCAACTTGGCCAGTTCGTGCTTGCCGGCGAGCCGGTTGCCGTAATGGCGGAACAGAAACTGGCGAGCATCGACACGGTTGACGCCGGTGCCGCTCAGCCGGTGCTTTATATCGAATTCAGGAAAGACAAGACCTCTATCGACCCTGCCCCCTGGTGGGCTGCGTCCAATTCGGAAAAGGTTGGCGGATGATGCGCAAAGCCACATTATTGATCGTTGGTGCCCTGTTCGGCGCGTTGGCTACGGTTGTGGTGACGCAACCGCAGCTCTTCGCGGGTGCGGAAGCCAACGCAGCCGCCACGGACACCTATCGCGAACTCAATCTGTTCGGCGACGTGTTCGAGCGCATACGCGCCGACTATGTCGAGGTTCCCGACGATCACAAGCTGATCGAGTTTGCGATCAACGGCATGCTGTCCGGGCTCGACCCGCATTCGAGCTACATGGACCCGAAGGCCTTCCAGGACATGCAGGTGCAGACCTCCGGCAAGTTCGGCGGTCTTGGCATCGAGGTCACCCAGCAGGACGGCGTCATCAAGGTGGTCTCGCCGATCGACGGTACGCCGGCCTCCAAGGCGGGGATCCTGGCCAATGACGAGATCATCGCCATCGACGGCGACAGCGTTCAGGGCCTCAGCCTCAACGACGCCGTCGACAAGATGCGCGGTCCCATCGACACCTCGATCACCCTGACCATCAAGCGCCCCGACGTCACCAAGCCCTTCGACGTGAAGCTCACCCGTGCCGAGATCACGCTTCAGGCGGTGCGCTCGCGCGCCGATGGCGACGTCGCCTATATCCGCATCTCCTCGTTCAGCGAGCAGACCTATGACGGGCTGAAGAGCGCCATCGAGAAGCTCAAGAAAGAAATCGGGCCGGACAAGATCGCCGGCTACATCATCGACCTGCGCAACAATCCGGGCGGTCTGCTCGACCAGTCGATCGCGGTCTCCGATGCCTTCCTCAACCACGGCGAGATCGTCTCGACCCGTGGCCGCCGCGCCGACGAGACCCAGCGCTTCAACGCCCATGCCGGCGACCTGACCGACGGCAAGCCGGTGATCCTGCTGATCAACGGCGGCACCGCCTCGGCTTCCGAGATCGTCTCCGGCGCCCTGCAGGACCATCGCCGCGCCACCATCATCGGCACCCGCTCCTTCGGCAAGGGGTCGGTGCAGACGATCATTCCGCTCGGCGGCAACGGCGCGCTCCGGCTGACCACGGCGCGCTACTACACGCCCTCCGGCCGGTCCATCCAGGCCCAGGGCATCGAACCCGACATCGTGGTCAAGCAGCCGCTGCCGCCGGAACTCGCCGATCAGGCCGCCAATCTGATGCCGCAGGGCGAAGCCAGCCTCAAGGGCCACCTGACCCAGGACGGCAAGCCCGAGATGAAGGGCTCGTCGGCCTATGTTCCGCCCGATCCGAAGGACGACATTCAGCTCAACTACGCGCTCGACCTTCTCAACGGCAAGCAGGTGAACACCGCTTTCCCGCCAGACCCGAATCGCGGCATACCGAACTGACACGGGCGGGCGGCGCCACCGCCCGCGCGTTCCCGCTGATGGCAGGCCAGGGCCCTTCATGGCTAGATGCCGGATGACCTGACAAAGCCGCTGGGACTGTCGCCGCCGCGCCGTCCGCGCGGCCGGCTGCCGTGGCCGGCGATCGCAGCCGCCGCCGTTGTGCTTGTGGTGGTCGTGGGCGGGATCGCCGCCGGCTGGTGGCTGCTCCACCCGGCGCCGTCCGGGCCGACCGCCACCGCGGCGATCGATCGGCCACCCGCCACGAGGCCTGCCGCGGCGCCACCACCGGCGCCCGGCACCGCCACCCTGACCGAGGTGAAGCCGACCGGCAGCCTCAGCGATGTCGGCAAGGTTGTCATCCACGACCCCTCCCAACCCGCGGTGCTGAGCCTCGCTTCGACGCCGGTGGCGGCTCTCGTCGAGACCAGCCCCGACGGACCGCTGCCCAGGATCGCCGCCGACGGCACCCGCCCGCTCGACGCCTATGCGCGGCCGCCGGACGCGGCGCGTGGCGCCGTGCGCGTTGCCATCGTCATCGGCGGCGTCGGCATCGATGCCGACGGCACCAGCCAGGCGATCGCGCTGCCCGGCCCGGTGACGCTGGCGCTGGCCCCTTACGGCCCCGACCTCAAGGCGACCATGGCGCATGCCCGCGCCGCCGGTCATGAGCTGCTTCTCCAGATTCCGCTCGAGCCGTTCAACTATCCAAGCACCAATCCCGGCCCGCATACGCTGACGGTGAACGCCTCGGCGGCCGAGAACCTCGATCGGCTGCACTGGCTGATGAGCCGGTTCACCAACTATGTCGGCGTGGTCAATTACCTCGGTGCCCGCTTCACCGGCGAAGCGGACGCGCTGGCGCCGGTGCTCGCCGATGTCGGCAAGCGCGGCCTGCTCTATCTCGACGACGGGTCCTCAGCGCGCAGCCAGGCCGTGGCACTGGCCGGCAACACGCCGGTGCTGCGTGCCGACGTAGTGCTCGATGCCGACCTGACGCCGGCGGCGATCGACCAGCGGCTCGACCAGTTGCGCGCCATCGCGCGCCAGCGCGGCTATGCCATCGCCACCGGCAGCGCCTTCTCCGTCACCATCGACCGTGTCGCGGCCTTCGCCAAGGCCGCCGCCGACCGTGGCATCGCCATCGTCCCCTTAAGTTCCCTGGTTGCAGCAAGCCGTTCATGAACAAGAAGCCCAACGCCCTCGCAGACCTCCCCTACCGGCTCAATGTCGGCATCGCCGTGTTCAACCGCGACGGCCGCGTGTGGATCGGCCATCGCAGCGACATCGACGCGGAGGGTGAAGGCGAAGGCCACTGGTGGCAAATGCCCCAGGGCGGGCTCGACAAGGGCGAAGACCCGCAAGCCTGCGCCTTCCGCGAGCTTTACGAGGAGACCTCGATCCGGAGCGTCGAGCTGATCCGCGCTGCCGATGGCTGGTTCACCTACGACCTGCCGCCGGAGCTCGTCGGCATTTCGTGGAAGGGCCGCTATCGCGGCCAGAAGCAGAAATGGTTCGCGCTGCGCTTCACCGGCTCCGAGTCGGAGATAAACGTGCTGGCGCCGGGCGGCGGCAAGCACAAGCCGGAATTCTCGAGCTGGCGCTGGGAAAGCCTTGCCCGCCTGCCCGAACTGGTCGTGCCCTTCAAGCGCAAGGTCTATGAGCAGGTGGCCGAGGCCTTCCGTGATATCGCCACAGGGTGACGCCGTCACGGTGCGGCCCTTGACGGCGGCCGACCGGACGGGATGGCTCGCCATGCGCGTTGCCCTCTATGGCGAGGCTACCCCCGGCGCCCGTGCCGCGGAACTTGCTGCGGAAATCGACATGATGCTCGCCCGCGATGATGGGACGGCATTTGCCGCAGAAGCACCGGACGGCACGCTGGTCGGCCTCATCGAGCTGTTCGAGCGCAACGTCGCGGAGAGCTGCACCACCTCGCCGGTGGCCTATGTCGAGGGCCTCTGGGTTGCCGAAGGCTGGCGCCGTGCCGGCCTGGCGCGGAGGCTGGTGGACGCTGGAATTGCCTGGGCCCGGGCGCGCGGACGCAGCGAGATGGCGTCCGACGTGCAGCTCTCCAACCTGCTTTCGCAGGCCGTGCACGAGCACCTGGGTTTTGAGGAGACCGAGCGCCTGGTGACCTATCGCCTGCCACTGGGCTAGGCGGCGATGACCTCGCTCACAGGCCGGCGAAGCGAGCGCGGCATCTCCGGCCCGTGGCCGAAGCGCAGGATGCAATCCGGTCTGCGCTCGCCGGGGCTGAAGCGATCGGCAGGCTGCCGCCGCACCTCCGCCACCTCGACCGCCTGGTTAAGGAAGGCATCGCGAAGCCCGAGTGCCATCGCGGATCGCACCGTTGCCGATCGCGAAACGTCAGGGCTGCGTATTGTGGCTGTTGGCGGCGAGCGGCGCGGCGCGAACCAGTGTGCCGGGGGATTCCGAAGCCGAGGCGCCCGGCAGCACAGTGCGCCTCACCGCCTCGACTTCGGCCTCCCATGCGTGACGACCGTCGCGCATTCACAGGACACCACCGCCCCCGGTGGCGGCGAACGCAGATGCCGCGATCGCCGGTCCCATGATGAACTGCCTTCGGTTCATCACGCTGCCACCCTGAGGGCAGCATCGCCGATTGCGCACCGATTGCCTTGATACGAATCAACCGGCGGTGGCGGCCGTGGCCGTCGACATCGATGAACGGAGAACCGTCGGGCCGGCCTTAGTGCCCGTTGAGGAGCGCGGTCTGCACTTCGCGCAGCTGGTGCAGGCGCGCCTCGGCCAGGTCACGGGCGGCACCATCCGTGGCGTCGGCCACGTCCTCCTGCGCGTTCCTGACTTCCTGCGCCAGCCAGTCCGGATCGACCTCGGCCAGCGGAATCGCCTGTTCGGCAAGGATGGTCAGGCCGGTGGAATTCATGTCGGCAAAACCGCCGCGCACGAAAATGCGCTCGTTCTCGCCCGCGTGCGTCACGTCGACCACGCCCGGCCGCATCGTCGACATGTAGGGCGCGTGGCCCTTCAGCACCGTGAAGTAGCCTTCCGAGCCGGGCACCACGACCTGTTCGACCTGCGTCGACATCAAGAGACGTTCGGGCGAGACCAGTTCGAACTTGAAGGGATCGGCCATGACCGCTGCTCAGCCTTTGCGCATGTCGATAAGATAGCCCGCGCCGAGGCCGACGATGGCGGCGATCGCGGCAAAGATCGCGGTCCTCAGACCCGGATCGTCGAACGCCGAACGCTTGGCGCCGACCTCGATGTTGAGGCCGCCGTTCTGACCGTTGACCGTCACCGCAGCGCTGCCCGACCCCTTATTGTCCTGGACCGTCATGTTGAGCGGCCCGGCATGGATTTCCGTCGTTGCCGGACGCGGCGCCGTGAACCAGCCGATGCCGGCGCCGACCACCAGGCCGACCACCAGCAGAATCGCCTTGAAGCTCTTCATCGCCCGCCTCCGTCCTCTCGTCAGGCGGCTTCGGCCGCCAGCTTCTTCGCCTTCTCGACCGCCTGCTCGATGGTGCCGACCATGTAGAAGGCCGGCTCCGGCAGGTGGTCGTATTCGCCAGCGACCAGGCCCTTGAAGCCCTTGATGGTGTCGGCGAGCTCGACGAACACGCCCGGCGCGCCGGTGAACACCTCGGCGACGTGGAAGGGCTGCGACAGGAAGCGCTCGATCTTGCGGGCGCGCGCCACCGTCAGCTTGTCCTCTTCCGACAGTTCGTCCATGCCGAGGATGGCGATGATGTCCTGAAGCTGCTTGTAGCGCTGCAGGATCTGCTGCACCTGGCGGGCGACCGTGTAGTGCTCCTCGCCGACGATCGCCGCCGAGAGCATGCGCGAGGTCGAATTCGAGCGGGTCGACCGCCGGGTAGATGCCCTTCTCGGCGATCGAGCGCGACAGCGTCGTGGTCGCGTCAAGGTGGGCGAAGGAGGTCGCCGGCGCCGGGTCGGTCAGGTCGTCGGCGGGCACGTAGATCGCCTGGATCGACGTGATCGACCCCTTGCTGGTGGTGGTGATGCGCTCCTGCAGCGCGCCCATGTCGGTGGCCAGCGTCGGTTGGTAGCCCACGGCGGACGGGATGCGGCCAAGCAGCGCCGACACTTCCGAGCCGGCCTGGGTGAAGCGGAAGATGTTGTCGACGAAGAACAGCACGTCCTGACCCTGGTCGCGGAAATATTCGGCGACGGTGAGGCCCGAAAGCGCGACCCGCATGCGGGCGCCCGGCGGCTCGTTCATCTGGCCGAAGACCAGCGCGCACTTTGAGCCGGCGGTCGAGCCGTTGTTCTTCTTCGGGTCCTTGTTGACGCCCAATTCGATGAACTCGTGATAGAGGTCGTTGCCCTCGCGCGTGCGCTCGCCGACGCCGGCGAACACCGAATAGCCGCCGTGTGCCTTGGCGATGTTGTTGATCAGTTCCTGGATGATCACCGTCTTGCCGACGCCGGCGCCGCCGAACAGGCCGACCTTGCCGCCGCGGGCATAGGGCGCCAGCAGATCGACAACCTTGATGCCGGTGACCAGGATCTGCAACTCGGTCGACTGCTCGATATAGGCCGGGGCCGGCTGGTGGATGGCGCGGCTCTGCTGGGTCTTGACCGGACCGGCCTCGTCCACCGGCTCGCCGATGACGTTCATGATGCGGCCGAGCGTCTCCTCACCCACCGGCACGGCGATCGGCTCGCCGGTATCGGTGACTTCATGGCCGCGCACCAGACCTTCGGTCACGTCCATGGCGACGGCGCGCACCGTGTTCTCGCCGAGATGCTGGGCAACCTCGAGAACCAGGCGCGTGCCGTGGTTATCTGTCTGCAGCGCGTTCAGGATGGCTGGCAGGTGGCCGTCGAACTGCACGTCCACGACGGCGCCGGTGACCTGGGTGATGCGTCCGGTGACGCCCTTGATGTTGGTGCTGTCTTTGGCCATGTCTCTGCCTCTTCCAGGGTGCGGCTTAGAGCGCCTCGGCGCCCGAGATGATTTCGATCAGTTCCTTGGTGATCTGCGCCTGACGCGTGCGGTTGTAGATGAGCGTGTAGCGCTCGATCATGTCGCCGGCATTGCGCGTCGCATTGTCCATCGCGCTCATCTTGGCGCCCTGCTCGGAAGCGACGTTCTCGAGCAGCGCGCGGAAGATCTGGATCGACAGGTTGCGCGGCAGGAGCTCGGCGAGGATCAATTCCTCGTCCGGCTCGTATTCGTAGGCCGCGCCGCCGCCGGCCGCCGACATCTCGCCGGTGACCTCGGCCGGGATGAGCTGCAGCGCCGTCGGCACCTGGCTGATGACCGAATGGAACTCGGCGAAGAACAGCGTGCACACGTCGAACTGGTTGTCGTCGAACAGCGCCAGCACCCGCTTGCCGATGGCGTCGGCGTCGGCGAAGCCGATCTGGCGCACTTCGCGCAGCTCGATCGCGTCGAGCACCTGTCGCGGGAACTGCCGGCGCAGGATGTCGTAGCCCTTGCGTCCGACGCAGAGGATCTTCACGTCCTTGCCGTCGCGCGCCAGGCGATTGACATGGTCGCGCGCCAGCCGCGCGATCGATGAATTGAACGCACCGCACAGTCCGCGGTCGGCCGTGCACACCACCAGAAGATGGGTCTGATCCTTGCCGGTGCCGACCAGCAACCGCGGCGAATCCGTGCTGCCGGTAGAGCCCGCCGCAACATTGACCAGCACCGAGGCCATGCGCTCGGCATAGGGCCGCGCCGCTTCCGCCGCCGCCTGCGCCCGGCGCAGCTTCGATGCGGCGACCATTTGCATGGCCCGCGTGATCTTTTGCGTCGCCTTCACCGAGGCGATGCGGTTGCGCAGCTCTTTGAGAGAAGCCATCGGACCAGTCCGTTACCGCTGCTGACCCGGCCGGATCAGCCGAAGACCTTGGCGAAGCCGTCCGCGACCGAATGCAGGCGCTCGCGAATGTCGTCGGTCAGCTCGCGCTTCTCGCGGATCTCGGAAAGCAGGTCCTTGTGATCGGAGCGCAGCAGCGCCAGGAAGCCGTGCTCGAAATCGGTCACCTTGTCGACCGGCAGCTGGTCGAGATAGCCGCTGACGCCGGCGAAGATGACCGCCACCTGCTCCTCCACCTTGAGCGGCGAGAACTGCGGCTGCTTCAGGAGTTCGGTCAGTCGCGCGCCGCGGTTGAGCAGGCGCTGGGTGGCCGCGTCGAGGTCGGAGCCGAACTGGGCGAAGGCCGCCATCTCGCGATATTGCGCCAGCTCGCCCTTGATGGTGCCGGCGACCTGCTTCATCGCCTTGACCTGGGCGGCGGAACCGACGCGCGACACCGAGATGCCGACGTTGACCGCCGGGCGGATGCCCTGGAAGAACAGGTCGGTCTCCAGGAAGATCTGGCCATCGGTGATCGAGATGACGTTGGTCGGGATATAGGCCGATACGTCGTTGGCCTGCGTTTCGATGATCGGCAGCGCCGTCAGCGAGCCCGAGCCGTTGTCGGCATTGAGCTTGGCGGCGCGCTCGAGCAGGCGCGAATGCAGGTAGAACACGTCGCCGGGATAGGCCTCGCGCCCCGGCGGGCGACGCAGCAGCAGCGACATCTGACGATAGGCGACCGCCTGCTTGGAGAGGTCGTCGTAGATGATCAGCGCGTGCATGCCGTTGTCGCGGAAATACTCGCCCATGGTGCAGCCGGTGAACGGCGCCAGGAACTGCATCGGCGCCGGATCGGAGGCGGTGGCGGCGACCACGATCGAATAGTCCAGCGCCCCCTGCTCCTCCAGCACCTTGACGAACTGGGCGACGGTGGAGCGCTTCTGGCCGATCGCGACATAGACGCAATAGAGCTTGCGGAACTCGTCGCCGCTCTCGTTGATCGATTTCTGGTTGAGGATGGCGTCGAGCGCGACCGCGGTCTTGCCGGTCTGGCGGTCGCCGATGATCAGCTCGCGCTGGCCGCGGCCGATCGGGATGAGCGCGTCGATGGCCTTGAGGCCGGTCTGCATCGGCTCGTGAACCGAACGCCGCGGGATGATGCCCGGCGCCTTGACGTCGACGCGGCGGCGCTCTTCCGCCACGATCGGCCCCTTGCCGTCGATCGGATTGCCGAGCGCGTCGACCACGCGGCCGAGCAGGCCCTTGCCGACCGGCGTATCGACGATTGCCGAGGTGCGCTTGACGGTATCGCCTTCCTTGATGTCGCGGTCGGAGCCGAAGATGACGACGCCGACATTGTCGTTCTCGAGGTTCAGCGCCATGCCGCGGATGCCGCCCGGGAACTCGACCATCTCGCCGGCCTGGACATTGTCGAGACCATAGACGCGGGCGATACCATCGCCCACCGACAGCACCTGGCCGACTTCCGAGACTTCCGCCTCGCTGCCGAAATTCTTGATCTGCTCCTTGAGGATCGCGGAAATTTCTGCGGCCCGGATGTCCATCAGCCGACCTCTTTCATGGCAAGTTTGAGCGAATTGAGTTTGGTCTTGAGCGAGCCGTCTATCATGCGGCTGCCGACCTTGACGATGAGCCCGCCGATCAGCGCCGGATCGACCGCGGTGTTGAGCGCGACGTCCTTGCCGATCGAGGCTTTGAGCGCTTCCTTGAGCGCGGCAACATGGCGCTCGCTGAGCGGCTCGGCGCTGACCACTTCCGCCGCGACCTCGCCGCGACGGGCGGCCATCAGCTTGCGGAAGGCGGCGATGACGTCCGGCATGGCGAAGAGCCGGCGGTTGCCGGCAACCACGCGGATGAAATTGCCGGTGAGTGCGCCGATCTCGGCCTTGTCGAGAACCGCGCCCACGGCGCGCGCCTGCTCGTCGGCGGCGAAGACCGGGCTTCTGACCAGGCGCGCCAGATCGGCGCTGTCGGCAATCATGGCGGCGAAGCGGTCGAGATCAGCCTCGACCGCCGGCAAGGAATTGGCCTCATCCGCCAGTTCGAAAAGGGCGTTGGCGTAGCGTCCCGCTACGGTCGCGATGGAAGTCTTGCTGCCGGCCACCTGGTCCCTGTTCCCCGACACGACGGGCCTAGTCCGGTCGAGCCCGGCGCGTCTCTTTATAAGGCCCTGAACGGATTATCTTTCGGGGAAGGCCTGCTCCCAGTACCAGCCCCAACCCCCGGAATTGCCGGTCGGATTACCATAGGCTCTACCGCAGGGCAATATCGCGGATTCGCCGCTTTCCGCAGGCCAAACGCGATCGGTCGCGGGCGATTGCCGGGCCCCGCCCGCAGTCCTGCAATTAACCCGGAATTTACCATAATCGCGCACGCTGAAGTCGCATCCGAGCCGCGTTGCGTGCAGGCCCGACTGCATATGGCAGGGAGCCTGCGACATGCCTGATTTCCGTGCACCCCGACACCGGACGCGCACCCGCGCTCTGGCGATGTTCGTGTTTGGCAGCCTCGCCGCATGGCTGTGTGTCGGGCCGGCCGCCGCCGACGACACCGACTGGGGCTGGCTCGACGGCGTCTACAGCGGCGAAATCGGCACCCGTCTCTGGTACGGCATGGGCGACACCGGCAAGAACCTCTACGGCACCGACGGCAAGACCCTCTATTCGCGCCTGACCTACAAGGGGCTGACCGGAGCCTCCGGCGAAGTCTTCGGCCAGATCAACGAACGCAACTATTTCGTCAAGGGCATTGCCGGTATCGGCGCACTCATGCGCGGCACCCTCCAGGACGAGGACTTCCCGCCGGGCATCTCGCCCTATTCAAGCACCGACAGCAGCCTGCATCCCGGCGGAATCGGCTACATCACCATCGACGGCGGCGGCTATTTCAAGGAAACCCCGAACGCCCGCTTCGGCGTGTTTGCCGGCTACAGCTACCTGAATCAGACGGTCAACGCCTATGGCTGCACCCAGACGGCGACCAATACTTCGGTATGCGCGGGCGGCATCCCGGACTCGACGCGGGTCATCACCCAGGCCAACAACTGGAACGCGCTGCGCCTCGGCGTCAACGGTGAGATAACGTTCGCCAAGGGCTGGCGCCTCAAGGGCGAGGCCGCCGTGCTGCCCTTCGTCATGCTCACCGGCACCGACTATCACTGGCTGCGTATTCCTTCCGACTTCAGCGGCGGCATTCCCGAAGACGGCACCGGCTGGGGCTACCAGCTCGAGGCGACCCTCGACTACACGCTCGCCAACCACCTCACTGCCGGCATCGGCGCCCGCTACTGGCACATGCAGACCAGCGGTCACTCCCACTTCGAGGACGTCACCACGAGCGGCGGGCCGCAGCGGGTCGACTGGAAGACCGACTATTTCGGCCTCACCGCCCACGCCGCCTGGCAATACTAGGTTTCGCTCACAGGAAGCTCTGCGGGTCGATGTCGACCTGAACGCGTAGCGAGGCGCGGGGCCTGGGCGCAGCCGCCAGCCATTGGCGGATATAGGCCTGGATATTGGCGCTGCGCGGTGCCTGCACCAGCAGCCGCCAGCGATGGCGGCCACGCACCACCGCCAGCGGCGCTTCCGCCGGACCGAGCACGCTCACCGCCGGGTCCGCCGGCGCGGCGCGGCGGAAGGCCGCCGCATAGCCCTGGGCCTCCGCCCGCTCCACCCCTGAGACGACGATCGCCGCCAGCCGGCCGAAGGGTGGCAGCTGGGCAGCCCGGCGCTCGGCGATCTCCTTCTCGTAGAAGGCTTCCCGGTCGCCCGAGACGATGGCGCGGATGACCGGATGATCCGGGGCATAGGTCTGTAAGAGCGCCCGGCTGGCGCCGCCCATACGCCCCGCCCGGCCGGTCACCTGGCTCAGGAGCTGGAAGGTGCGCTCGGCGGCGCGCAGATCGCCATGGGCGAGGCCGAGATCGGCATCGACCACGCCGACCAGCTTGAGGAAGGGGAAGTTGTGCCCCTTGGCGACGAGCTGGGTGCCGATGATCACATCGACCTCGCCCTTGGCGATCGACGACAGCTCAAGCCGCATGCGGTCGATACCGCCGGCAAGATCGCTGGACAGGACGATCAAGCGCGCCTCGGGAAAGCGCGTCGCCACCTCCTCCGCCAGCCGCTCGACGCCGGGGCCGATGGGCACCAGGCTTTCGGTGTCGCCACAGGCGGGGCACGCCTCCGGCCGCTTCTCCGCGTGGCCGCAATGGTGGCAGAGCAGCACGCCGCGGAAGCGGTGCTCGACCAGCCAGGTCGAGCAGTTGGGGCACTGGAAGCGGTGGCCGCAGGTGCGGCACAGCGTCAGCGGCGCGTAGCCGCGCCGGTTGAGGAAGAGCAGCGCCTGCTCGTTCTGTTCCAGCGCCTCGCCGACCGCCGCAACCAGCGACGGCGACAGGAAACGCCCTTTCTCCGGCTGGTCGTGACGCATGTCGATGGCTTCGACCTCCGGCAACGCCGCCTCCCTGTAGCGATCGGAAAGCACGATGCGCGTGTAGCGCCCGGCATCGGCATTGACGCGCGACTCGATCGACGGCGTCGCCGAGGAGAGCACCACCGGGAAGCCGGCCAGATGGCCACGCACCACGGCCATGTCGCGCGCCGAATAGAAGGCGCGCTCCTCCTGCTTGTAGGCAAGGTCGTGCTCCTCATCGACGACGATGAGACCCAGATCGGCGAAGGGCAGGAACAGGGCCGAGCGCGCCCCCACCACCACCTGCAGCGAACCATCGGCAACCCCGCGCCACACCCGCTCGCGGGCGCGCGGCGCCACGTCCGAGTGCCACTCGGCCGGGCGCGTTCCGAAGCGCAGGCCGAAGCGTTCGAGGAATTCGGCGGTGAGCGAGATCTCCGGCAGCAGGATGAGCACCTGCCGGCCGGCCTTCACCGCCGCCGCCACCGCCTCGAAATAGACTTCCGTCTTGCCCGAGCCGGTCACCCCGTCGAGAAGGGTGACCGAATAGCCACCCGCACCCACCATCTTGCGCAAATGGTCGGCCGCGGCCGTCTGTTCGGCGGAGAGCTCCGGCGCGCCATAGTCCGGATCGGGCGGCAGCGCCACGGGTCGCGCCGGCATCATCACGGTTTCCAGCGTTCCCGCGTCCACCAGCCCCTGCACAACGCCCGGACTGACGCCCGCCGCCGCGGCCAGGCCACTTTTGGTCCATGCGGGATGGGGGCCGGTTTCGTCGGCGGTCTCGGCGAGCATGGCCAGCACGCGCGCACGCGCCGCCGTCATCCGCTCCGGCGGCGGACCGGAAAGCCGCACCCCGGGCACCGGCGCCTCGGGCTCCAGCGCACCGGGCGCTCTCAGCACCATGCGCAGGACCATGCCGCGCTGGGTCAGCGTGTAATCGGCCACCCAGTCGACGAAACGCCGGATTTCCGGGGTGAGCGGCGGCGCGTCGCAGGTGCCGTTGATCGGCCGCAGGCGATTATGGCCGACGCTTGCGTCGGGCGGGTCGTCCCACACGACGCCCACGACGTCGCGGGTGCCGAGCGGCACGCTGACGATATCCCCGGCTTGGCAGGTCGCCGGCGCGCGATAGGTATAGGGAGCGGCCACGGCCACCGGCACCAGCACTGAAACGATCGATTCGCCGGCCACGACTTCGCGAATTCTCCTGGCTGGTTCGCGTGCAACGGGCTGACGATGGCGCCGGTTTCGGCTAAAGGAAAGGCCGACAAACCGGCCGCTTGCATTTCCGGCGATGGCCGCCTGCCCGAATCTTCAGGAGGAATGCCATGAAGTTCTTCGTCGATACTGCCGATGTGGCCGAAATCCGCGAACTCGCCGCTACCGGCCTGCTCGACGGCGTCACCACCAATCCCACCCTGATCGGTAAGGCGGGGCGTCCGATCAAGCAGGTGATCGCCGAGATCTGCGAGGCGGTTCCCGGCCCGGTCTCAGCCGAGGTCGCCGCCACCGATTTCGACGGCATGATGGCCGAAGCCGCCGTTCTCTCGGCCATCGCCAAGAACGTCACCATCAAGGTGCCGCTCACCTGGGACGGGCTCAAGGCGTGCAAGGCGCTCTCCTCCAAGGGCACAATGGTCAACGTGACACTGTGCTTTTCGGCCAATCAGGCGCTGCTTGCCGCCAAGGCAGGCGCGAGCTTCATCTCGCCTTTTGCCGGCCGGCTCGACGACATCGGCTTCGACGGCATGGAGGTGATCCGCGAGATCCGCGTGATCTACGACAACTTCGACAAGCTCAAGACCGAGATTCTCGCCGCCTCCATCCGCACGCCATTGCACGTCAAGCAGGCGGCGATGGCCGGCGCCGACGTCGCAACCATTCCGCCGGCGGTGCTCAAGAACCTCGCCAAGCACCCGCTGACCGACAAGGGGCTGGAGAGCTTCCTCGCCGACTGGAAGAAGACCGGCCAGACCATCGTGTGACCCGAGCGGGCCGTGGTGCCCGCCTCCGGGTGGGCAACCGATAGTTGCGTGCCAGCGCGATCGTATCGCAAGTGGCGGCGATGACGGGGTCCGCATTTTGGTGGGCACGATATGCTTCATCGTCCCCGCGTGCCGGAAGCGCCGGGTCATGACCCTTTCAAAGGCCGCGCCCCGAGAGGCGCCTCTGCGGCGACACGCGGCGTGAAAAGTTAATCTTCGTTCGCGCCACCCTGTCATTGACTGGACACATTACGGCACCAAATTAACAAACAGACGACTTCGTCTCATCGGGGCGATCCGCTGGTGGAGGGCCAACTGATGGACAGACTGGTCAAGATTCCCGGCGCGGGCCATCCGATCACCATCGCGCCGAATCCGAACCGGGTGATCGTCACGATCGCAGGCAAGGTGATTGCCGACACGACGCGCGCGCTGACCTTCAGCGAGGCGTTCTACCTGCCGGTCTTCTACATTCCGCGCAAGGACATCGACATGGCGCTGCTCACGCGCAGCGACCACGCCACCTATTGCCCCTACAAGGGCGACTGCGCCTATTACAGCATCCCCGTCGGCGGCCGGCGCTCGTTGAATGCGGCGTGGACCTATGAAGCGCCGTACACGGCGGTCGGCGTCATCCGGGACCACCTCGCCTTCTATCCCGATCGCGTCGATTCAATCGTGGAGTGGCCGGTCGAGTGGGGCCTACCCCTGCCAGGGCATGATCTTGCGCTCGGCCCAATGCAGCACGCCGGTTAGGAGCACGCCGAGCACCATGACGATGAAGAGGCCCGCATACATCTTCTCGGGGATGAGGACCTCCCAGTAGTAGTAGGTCATGAAGCCGACGCCCTGCTTGGCGCGCAGGAACTCGACCGCGATGATGACCACCAGCGCCGTGCCGAGCGCCAGGCGGAGGCCGGCGAAGATGATCGGCAGCGCCGCCGGCAGAATGACGTGCCACAACAGCTTGAAGCCGCGCGCGCCGTAATTGCGCCCGGCCTGGATGAACACCGGATCGATGTCGCGCACGCCGGCCATGGTGTTGATCGCCACCAGGAAGAACACCGAGATCGCCACCACGGCGATCTTAGGCCCCTCGCCGAAGGGATCGGCGAACATCAGCATGACCAGCGGGAAGATGGCGATCTTGGGCAGCACGTAGACCGCCGATAGCGTGGTGTCGAGCATCAGCCGGATGGTCTGGTTGATGCCCATAAGGACGCCGAGCAGCAGGCCCGGAATGGCGCCCAACACGAAGCCGATGGCGACGCGGGCGAGCGTGATCCATACGTGGCTTTCGGTGAACAGGCCCCAGACCGCTGGCAGACCGCCCTGCTGCCAGGCTTCGGGGATCAGCCAAGGCCGGCCGAACAGGCTGGTGTGGTTGAACTTGTCGTAGCTGATGGTGAGGTCCCACAGCGCCCTGGCGATGTGGGTGGGCGGCGGAAACCATACGGGCGAGAGGATGCCGGCATCGACGATGAGCTGCCAGGCGACCAGACCCAGCACCGGGAAGCCAAAGGCCAGCGTGCGCTCGTAGAGGCGGCGGCGGACCGGCGGCACCATGCGCCCGATGCGCTCCGCGATCATCACGACCAGCGCGAAATCACCGGCAAGGCCGAACCACCAGAAGCGCCACCACGCCCCGGTGGCGGCGAAGACGGCATTCCACACCAGGAATCCGGCGACGAGCGCCACCACGCCGGGCCACAGATTCGGCCGGCCCGGCCCGCCTCGCGTCGCGGTCATGCCTGCTCCTCCATGGCACGCGCCACTTCCTTGGACAGGCGATGCCAGATCTCGCCGCGGAGCTCGGCAAAGGCTGGCGTGTTGAGCGTGTCGGTATTGCGCGGACGCGGAATGTCGACGGAAAAATCCGCCAGGTTGCGGCCGGGATGGGCGGTCATCAGGATCACCCGGTCGCCAAGCAGCACCGCCTCGTCGATCGAGTGAGTGATGTAGACCACGGTCTTGCGCGTCTCCTCCCAGATGCGCAGCAGCTCCTCCTGCAGGACGATGCGCGTCTGCGCGTCGAGCGCGCCGAGCGGCTCGTCCATCAACAGCACCTCCGGATCGTTGGCCAGCGCTCGCACGATCGACACCCGCTGCTTCATGCCGCCGGAAATCTGGTGCGGGTAGTAGCCGGAGAATTTCCGGAGGCCCACGCGCTCCAGCCAGCGGGAAGCGACCGCCAGCCGCTCCGCCTTGCCGACCCCGCGCATCTCCAGCCCGAAGGCGACGTTATCGATCACTGTCTTCCACGGGAAGATCGCGTATTCCTGGAAGACGACGCTGTTGAGCGGCTTTGCCGGATCGGCGCCGGGACGAATTTCAAGCCGGCCTGAGGTGTGATGGTCAAGCCCGGCGAGCATCCTGAGATAAGTGGACTTGCCGCAGCCGGACGGGCCGACGATGGCCACAAACTCGCCTTCGGCGACGTCGAGGTCGAAATCGACAAGCGCCGTCATCGGCCCGCTTGGCGTTTCATAGACCTTGCCGACGGCGCGCGAGACGATCTTCGGCTCTGGCGCGGTTGCGGTCGGCGTCATGGGTGGGACTCGGGCAAAAGTGCCGGCGGGAGAGCGAGCCCCCGCCGGCCGCGGGGACTACTTGGCGGGACCGAGGACGTCGAGCGCCTGCTTGACGAAGCTGTCGTCGACCACCTTGGACATATCGACCGGCGTTGTGTAGTCGGTGCGCCCGTTCTCGCGGTGGACGCGTTCGACATCGGCCAGGCCATCGACCGGAATCGCCATGTTCGGGTCATAGACCACCGGCTGGCCCTTGCGCAGCGCCGCCTCGGTCGAGTTGGTGTAGGTGAGATAGGCGTCGATATTCGCCTGCGACAGGTAGTCGGCGCCCTGCATCATGCGAGCGGCTTCGGTCAGCGCCAACACGAAGCGCTGCGCCACTTGCGGCCGCTCCGTGACGAACTTGCCGGAGCCGACGAAGGCAACGGTCATCAGGCCGGGCGTGAGATCCCCGGCAAGTTCGACGCCATTGCCGCTCTCGATCACCTGGTCAGCATAGGGGGAGCCCAGAATCGCCGCGTCGATCGAGCCGTTGTCGAAGGCCGGCGGCATGTCGGCATTGCCGAGATTGATCGCCTGCACGTCGCGGATGGTGAGCTTGGCGCGCTCCAGCGCCTTGGCGAGCAGATATTCGCCGCCGCTGCCCGGTCCGCCGGCGACCGCCACCCGCATGCCCTTGAGGTCGGCGATGTCCTTGACCTTGCCGCTATCCTTCAGCGCCTTGCGCACCACCAGCTTGGTCGGGCTGTTCTCGAAGGGCTCGAGCGCACCGGGCGCGATGATGCGGATGTCCATGCCGCGGTTCCAGCCGTTCCACAGCGAAGTGACGATGGCGATGCCGCCGACATCGATGGTCCCCTGGGTGAGGAAGGCGATGGCCTCGGTGCCCGACTTCACCCGCTCGATATCGACGTCGAGGCCGTATTTCTTGAACAGCCCGCGATTGGCCGCGACATAGAGGGTCGCGAACTTCATGATCGGCACATAGGCGACCTTCACCTTCTGCGGCGGATCGAGCGGCGCCGGTGCGTCCGCCGCAAAGGCCAGCGCCCCGAAAGCCAGCGTGATGAGTGTTGCCGCCGCGGCCCGGGCGGCAAGACCGCGCCGTGTGATGCGTGTCGCCATGATGTCCTCCCTCTGGATCAGCTCTTTTTGTCTGGAGTTGGCTTGCTCGGAGTTGGCCTACTATGGGCCGGGCCGGCGGGTGGAGGCAAAGCCAAATTGCCGCGTTGCGGCCGGCACCCGCATTTACCCGCCCTTCACTCGCGGTGGGCCTACACTCCGCCATGGCGCGAATCGCCCTCTCCGACGGCCCCCTCATCATCGCCACGCCCGGCCTTGCCAAGGCTGTGAAGCGCTGGCGCCGGCATCTTTCAAGCGAGCGCCGGCTCGCCGACAAGACGGTCGCCGCCTATTCGCGCGACGTCACCCAGTTCCTGCGTTTCCTCACCGGCCATCTCGGCAACCCGCCGACGCTCTCCGACATGGGGGCGCTGGCCACCGGCGATATCCGCGCCTTCATGGCCCAGCGGCGGAACGAGGGCGCCGGCTCGCGCACGCTGGCGCGCGGCATCGCCGGCATCCGCTCGCTGGTCTCCTTTCTCGAACGCGACGGCCACGCCAATGGCGCGGCGCTGCGCGCCATCCGCCCGCCACGCGCCAAGCGCACTTTGCCGAAGCCGCTCACCGCAGATGCCGCCCGCGAGACGATCGCGGTCGAGAACGCGCTCGACCAGGAGCCTTGGATCGCCGCGCGCAACGCCGCCATTCTGGCGCTGCTCTACGGCTCCGGCCTGCGCATCTCCGAAGCGCTGGCGGTCAAGCGCGGCGAGGCACCGCTGCGGGTGAACGACGCGCTGCGCGTGCGCGGCAAGGGCAACAAGGAGCGCATCGTTCCGGTCCTGCCGGTGGTGAGTGCGGCGATTGCCGGCTATCTCCGCCAGTGCCCCTACCGGGTGGGCCATGACGGGCCGCTCTTCGTCGGCGCCCGCGGCGGGCCGCTCAATCCGCGCATCGTGCAGCGGGCGATGGAGAAGCTGCGCGGCGCGCTCGGCCTGCCGCCGACGGCAACGCCCCATGCGCTGCGCCACTCCTTCGCCACCCATCTGCTGGCCAATGGCGGCGATCTCCGCGCCATCCAGGAACTGCTCGGCCATGCCAGCCTGTCGACCACCCAGATCTATACCGGCGTCGACAGCGAAAGGCTGATGGCCGTCTACGAGAAGGCCCACCCGCGCGCGTGACGCACGTTTGCACGGGACACGTTGCCTTCCGCGCATCCCCCGTGCTACGCAACCGCTCCCATGATCACCGCCGCCGCCCAGCTCTGGCTTATTATCCGCGCCCTCGCGCGGCCCGGCGGCGTGTGAGACCCACGACCCACCGGCAGCGCGGATGATCGCGCCCGGTGGGGAAGCCAAGCGATCGTCCCCAGAATCGAATGGATGATCGCCTGATGACAGCCTCGACCGAAGACCCCTCACCGCCCGCTCAAGCCGTGGCCGCCGCCGCGCGCGGCACTGTCGAGCTCGGCTACGCCTTCGCCGCCATCGGCGCGATCCTCTTCTCGACCAAGGCGATCGCCATCAAGCTCGCCTATGGCGGGCCGGTCGATGCGGCGACGCTTCTGGCCCTGCGCATGGCGCTGGCCGTGCCGGTCTATGTTGCCATCGGCGTACTGGCGGTCATCGACATGCGCCGGCGCGGCAAGCCACTGCCGCCGCTCAAGATCCTGTTTCACGCGGCGCTGGTAGGGGCGCTCGGCTACTGGTTCGCCAGCTACGCGGATTTCATCGGGCTGGAATTCATCTCGGCCCAGTTCGAGCGGCTGATCCTGTTCACCTATCCGCTCTTCGTGGTGATCTTCGGTGCGCTGTTCTTCCGCCAACCGATACGGATGCGGGCGATCGGCGCCATCCTGGTCAGCTATGCCGGCCTGATGCTCATCTTCGTCGAGAAGGTGGAGAGCGGCGGCTCCAACGCCATCATCGGCGCCGGATTCGTTCTCGCCTCGGCGCTGGCCTTCGCCTTCTATCAGTTGCTCGCCAAATCGGTGATCGCGGTCATGGGGCCGCGGCTGTTCACCTGCGTTGCCATGAGCGGCGCGGCGATCGGCGCCTTTGCGACCTTCCTGGTCCAGCATCCGGTCGGCGACCTGGCGGTCAGCCAGCGCGTCTTCGCCTTGTCGGTCTTTCTCGCCATCGGCGCCACGGTGTTGCCCTCCTTCTTCCTCAACGCGGCCCTTCACCGCATCTCGGCGCAGGCCAACGCCGCCATCGGCACCGTGTCGCCGGTGGTGACCATCGTGCTCGCCGTCATCTTCCTCGGCGAGAGCCTGAGCCCCGTCGGCATGTTCGGCGCCGCGCTGGTATTAGCCGGCGTCGCCTGGTTCACGCTCGCCGACCGACCGGGCGCGAGGCGCCGCGAGATAGCCCCCGGATAGCCGGTAACTCTGGCGGAAAACCGGGCTTCCCGGACCGCCAGACGCCGGCTATTGTCGCCCCGGGTCGATGTAGGACCCGGCAAAAGGGGGAATTGTCATGAACCTGATCCGCACCGCCTCCGTCGCGCTCGTCCTCGGCTTTGCCGTCGCCACGACGGCCACGCCGGCCAGCGCCTTCTTCTTCCATCACCACGGCAAGGTCGCCGCCGCGACCACCAAGCATCCGATCCACGACTTCCTCGCCGCGATCTTTCATTGCAAGAAATAGATCCTTGGTTTCAGGGGCTTGAAAGGCGCCGCGGAGGCTCCGCGGCGCCTTTCTATATGGCGGTTCGCCGCCACGACCATCGCGCCGCAGCCGCCCGATCGGCAGAAAACCGGGCTTTCCGCAACACCCGGCGCCGGCTATTGTCGCCGCGGGGCAGACGTCGAAGACCCGACCAAGGGGGAAACAACATGAGCTTGATCCGGACCGCCTCGATTGCACTCGCACTCGGCATTGCCGTCGCCGTGAGTGCGCCGGCCAGCGCAGCGACCATGCACAAGGACCACGACAAGGACGTCAAGGTCATGAAGACCACGACGCCGCATTACAAGAACCTGTTCCTCGGCTTCCTCGAGGCGGTGTTCCATCCCGTCGATCACGACAAGGACAGGAAATAGCCGTTTTTCGCCAAGGACTTGAAAGGCGCCGCGGGCCTTCCGCGGCGCCTTTCTGCGCACCAGCACTCGCAACCTTGTGATCGCCGGCAACCTTCCGCCGCGCGCCGCCCCCACCTACCTTGGGCAAGCTGGAGCGCCCGAGGCCTCTCGGGGTGCGAACCGGGCGAGAAGGAGCGCCGGCTGCCACCGGCGCTTCTTCTTCCGTTTTCACATATGGATCGGCTTCGTCCAGGCGGCCAGCGCCGCCTCCTTGATCGCCTCGGACAGTGTCGGGTGCGCGTGGCAGACCCGGGCGAGATCCTCCGCCGAGCCGGCAAATTCCATCAGCACCGAGGCTTCCTGGATCAGTTCGCCGGCGTAGGGCCCCATGATGTGGACGCCGAGCACCCGGTCGGTTGCCGTGGCGGCGAGCACCTTGACGAAGCCGTCCTTCTCGCCCATGGCGCGCGCCCTTCCATTGACCGAGAACGGAAACTTGCCGGTGCGGTATGCGATGCCCGCCTCCTTGAGCTCTTCCTCGCTCCGGCCGACCGAGGCGATCTCCGGCGCCGTGTAGACGACGTTGGGGATCACGCCGTAGTTCACGTGGCCGGCCTGGCCGGCGAGGATCTCGGCAACGGCAATGCCCTCGTCCTCAGCCTTGTGGGCGAGCATCGGCCCGGCGATGACATCGCCGATGGCATAGATGCCGGCAACCGCGGTCTGGTAATGATCGTCGACCAGGATGCGGCCGCGGTCGTCGCGCTTGATTCCGGTTTCGTCGAGACCGAGGCCGTCGGTGAAGGGCCGCCGGCCGATGGCGACCAGCACCACATCCGCTTCGAGAATCTCGCCCTCGCCGCCGGCTGCCGGCTCGACCAGGACTTTCAGCACCTTGCCGCTTCCGTCGACCGAGGCGACCTTGCTCGACAGGCGGAAGGCCATGCCCTGACGGGCGAATATGCGCTGCGCCTGCCTGCCGATCTCGCCGTCGAGGCCGGGAAGCACGCGATCGAGGAACTCGACCACCGTCACTTGCGCCCCCAGCCGCCGCCACACCGAACCAAGCTCAAGGCCGATCACCCCGGCGCCGACCACGATCAGCCGCCCCGGCACCTGGCTGAGCGAAAGCGCCCCGGTCGAGCTGACCACGCGCTCCTCGTCGATCGCGACGCCCCTGAGCGGCATGACCTGCGAGCCGGTGGCAATGACGATGGCTCCCGCCTCGACCATGTGCTCGCCACCGTCCGCGCCGGCGACCCGCACCCGGCCCGGGCCGGCGATGCTGCCGGTGCCCTGGACGGTATCGATCTTGTTCTTCTTGAACAGGAAGGTGACACCCGAGGTGTTCGCCTCGACCACGCTGTCCTTGTGGCCCATCATGGTCGCGAGGTCGAGCGTAGGCGCGCCGATCTTGATGCCGAAGTCCGCGAACTTGTGGCCGGCCTGCTCGAACAGCTCCGAAACGTGCAGCAGCGCCTTTGACGGGATGCAACCAATGTTCAGGCAGGTGCCGCCGAAGGTCGGCGTCTTTTCGATGACCGCCACCTTGAGGCCGAGCTGGGCGGCCTTGATGGCGCACACATAGCCGCCGGGGCCACTGCCGATAACGGCGAGATCGTAGGCCAATGAATTCACTCCACTTCGTCGGGTCCTGCCGAAGAGATAGCGGCTGGGCCGGATCATGTCAGCGCCTGATTCGCGCATGGCAGGTCGTGCATAAACGAGACCAAACTGCCCCCGCGTCCATACCGCCCTCCCCGGGCGGCAGGGGTATGATGAAATGCCGCAGACCGGCTTTCGCCGCGGCTCTACGGCCTGCCGAAGATACGCTTGAGCGCCGCTTCGAGGTCGCTGCGCCGGTCGATATCGTAGGCGCCGCCGTCGATCACCTGCGCCATCATCCGGCACCAGGCCGGCCTGTCGTATTGGCGGGCGGCAAGCCGCCGGATGGCATCGAGCGACGCTTCATCGGCCTTGCGGCGCACATCGGCGGAAATGCCGAGACCGGCGGCCTTGTCCGCGACAGACTTGAGAAGCCCGTCATTGCGCGCCCGCCAGCGCTGGCCCGCTTCCTGAAAGGCCGGGTCCTTGTCGATGGTGCTGTAGCAGAAAGCCAGGATTTCCAGCGGCCACGGCCCGTTGGTGAGAACTCTCAGATAATCCTCGGGCGTCGGCGGTTCGGCCGCCGCGGCGGCGGCGGCGGAAAGCAGGACTACGGCCAGCAGCAGAGGCCGCAAGCCGCTCAGAGGTCGAGCACCAGGCGCTGCGGGTCTTCCAGGCTTTCCTTGACCCGCACCAGGAAGGTCACCGCTTCCTTGCCGTCGACGATGCGGTGATCGTAGCTGAGCGCCAGGTACATCATCGGCCGCACCTCGACCTTGCCGGCGACTACCATCGGCCGCTCCTGGATCTTGTGCATGCCGAGAATGCCCGACTGCGGCGCGTTGAGGATCGGCGTCGACATCAGCGAACCGTAGATGCCGCCATTGGTGATGGTGAAGGTACCGCCCTGCAGCTCCTCGATGGAAAGCTGGCCGTCACGCGCCCGCCGGCCGAGGTCGGCGATATCCTTCTCGATGTCGGAGAGCGACTTCAGGTCGGCATCGCGCACCACTGGCACGATCAGGCCCTTGCCGGTGCCCACCGCAATGCCGAGATGGTAGTAGTTCTTGTAGATGATGTCGGTGCCGTCGATCTCGCCGTTGACCGCCGGGATCTCCTTCAGCGCCTGCACGCAGGCCTTCACGAAGAACCCCATGAAGCCGAGCTTGACGCCGTGCTTGGCTTCGAAAAGGTCGCGGTACTGCTTCCTCAGCGCCATGACGTTGGTCATGTCCACCTCGTTGAAGGTGGTCAGCATCGCCGCGGCGTTCTGCGCCTCCTTGAGGCGGCGGGCGATGGTCTGCCTGAGCCGCGTCATCGGCACGCGCTGCTCGCGCGCCAGATCGTCGGGCGGCGACGGCGCCCGCGCGGCCGGAGCCGGCGCTGCCGGCGACGGGGCGAGCGCCGCAACGCCCGCGATGGTGGTCAGCGCATCGGCCTTGGTGATGCGGCCGTCCTTGCCGGTGCCAACGACGCGGCCGGGCTCGATGCCGGCCTCGGCCAGCGCCTTGCGCGCCGCCGGCGATGCGGTTCCGCCACCCGTGCCGGTGTCACCCGCCTCGCGCAGCGCGATGGTCGCCGCACCGGCGGCGATCGGCCGCGTGGTGCCGAATTTCTCATCGATGGCGCCGGCGGCCGTCGGCGTTCCGCGATCCTCGCGCTTCGCAGCGGCAGAACCATTGGCCTCGATGACGCCGAGCACCGCGCCGACGCCCACCGTGGCGCCGTCCTTGACTTCGATGGCAGAGATCACGCCGGCGGCCGGCGCCGGTATTTCCAGCGTGACCTTGTCGGTCTCCAGTTCGACCAGCGGCTCATCGGCCGTGACCGTGTCGCCGACCTTCTTGAACCACTGGCCAACAGTCGCCTCGCTCACCGATTCGCCGAGGGTGGGAACACGAATTTCGGTCGCCATTGTGCTTGTCTCCGGTCTTGCCGCCGGTCACTCGGCAAGGGCTTCGTCGAGGAAGGTCGTGAGTTGCTTGAGATGCTTGCTCATAAGCCCGGTCGCCGTCGCCGCCGAGGCCGCCCGGCCGACATAACGCGGCGTGCGCCGCTCCGCGCCGACGCTGTCGAGCACCCATTCCAGGTAGGGCTCGACGAATGACCAGGCTCCCATGTTCTTGGGCTCCTCCTGGCACCACACCATATCCGCCTGGCGGAAGCGCGAAAGCTCGGTAATCAGCGCCTTGGCCGGGAACGGATAGAGCTGCTCGATGCGCAGCAGGTAGATGTCGTCGATGCCGCGCTTCTCGCGCTCCTCGTAGAGGTCGTAATAGACCTTGCCGGAGCACAGCACCACCCGGCGGATCTTCTCGTCGGGCTTGAGCTTGATCTTCTCGCCCTTGAGGATTTCGGCGTCGTCCCACAACAGGCGGTGGAAGGACGATCCCGGCCCCATCTCGTCGAGCCGCGAGACCGCCCGCTTGTGGCGCAGCAGCGACTTCGGCGTCATCAGGATGAGCGGCTTGCGGAAATCGCGCTGCAGCTGGCGGCGCAACGCATGGAAATAGTTGGCCGGCGTCGTCAGGTTGGCGACCTGGATATTGTCCTCGGCACAGAGCTGCAGGTAGCGCTCGAGCCGGGCGGAGGAATGCTCCGGCCCCTGGCCCTCGTAGCCGTGCGGCAGCAGCATGACCAGCCCCGACATGCGCAGCCACTTCTTCTCGCCCGATGAGATGAACTGGTCGATGATCACCTGCGCGCCGTTGGCGAAATCGCCGAACTGCGCCTCCCACATGATCAGCGCCGAGGGCTCGGCCAGCGAATAGCCGTACTCGAAGCCGAGCACCGCCATTTCCGACAGCATCGAGTTGATGACCTCGAAGTGCGCCTGGCCGTGCGACAGGTGGTTGAGCGGGATGAAGCGGTCTTCGCTCTCCTGGTCGTAGAGCACCGAATGGCGCTGGGAGAAGGTGCCGCGCTCGACATCCTGGCCCGACAGGCGGACGGGATTGCCGTCGGCCAGCAGCGTGCCGAAAGCAAGCGCCTCCGCCGTCGACCAGTCGATATTCTTGCCCGATTCGATCGACGTCTTGCGGTTGTCGAGGAAGCGGCGGATCGTCCGGTGGACCTGCATCGCCTCGGGCAGTTCGGTGAGCTTGCCGCCGATCTCGCGCAGCGTTTCCAGCGGCACGGCGGTGGCGCCACGACGCGGTCCGTCGCCGGTCTCGGCCACCTTGATGCCGGCCCAGGCGCCGTCCAGCCAGTCGGCCTTGTTGGCGCGGTAGTTGGTGCTCGCCTCGAATTCGGCTTCCAGCGTCGCCCGCCACTGGGCCTTGCCGTCCTCGATCTCTTCCGCCGTGACCAGCCCTTCCTCGGTGAGCTTCTTGCCGTAGATCTCCAGCGTCGTCGGATGGCTGCCGATCGCCTTGTACATCAGCGGCTGGGTGAAGGACGGCTCGTCGCCCTCGTTATGGCCGAAGCGCCGGTAGCAGAACATGTCGACGACCACCGGCTTGTGGAACTTCTGGCGGAATTCGGTGGCGACCTTGGCGGCATAGACCACCGCTTCCGGGTCGTCACCATTGGCGTGCAGGATCGGCGCCTCGACCATCTTGGCGATGTCGGACGGATAGGGCGAGGAGCGCCCGAAGCGCGGATTGGTGGTGAAGCCGATCTGGTTGTTGATGATGACGTGGATCGAGCCCGCCGTGCGGTGGCCCCTGAGGCCCGACAGGCCCATGCACTCCGCCACCACGCCCTGGCCAGCGAAGGCGGCGTCGCCGTGGATGAGCAGCGGCAGCACCTGGGCGCGCTCCTCGAGCGGCACCATGTCGCCGCGCCGCTTGTCGGCATGCTGGTTCTGCTTGGCGCGCGCCTTGCCCAGCACCACCGGATCGACGACTTCCAGATGCGACGGGTTGGCGGTCAGCGACAGATGCACGCGGTTGCCGTCGAACTCGCGATCCGACGAGGCGCCGAGGTGGTATTTGACGTCGCCGGAGCCTTCCACATCGTCGGGCGACGACGAACCGCCCTTGAATTCATGGAAGATCGCGCGCTGCGGCTTGCCCATGACCTGGGCGAGCACGTTGAGACGGCCACGATGGGCCATGCCCAGCACGATCTCGCGCACGCCGAGATTGCCGCCGCGCTTGATGATCTGCTCCAGCGCCGGCACCACCGACTCGCCACCGTCCAGGCCGAAGCGCTTGGTGCCGGTGTATTTCACGTCGATGAAGCGCTCGAAGCCTTCCGCCTCGATCAGCTTGTTGAGGATCGCCCTCTTGCCCATCGTGGTGAAGTCGATGCCCTTGTCGGGACCCTCGATGCGCTCCTGGATCCAGGCTTTCTCCTCGGCATTGGAGATGTGCATGAACTCGACGCCGAGCGTCGAGCAATAGGTGCGCCGGAGGATATCCAGCATCTCGGGGATGGTGGCGAATTCCAGCCCGAGAACGTAGTCGAGGAAGATCCGTCGGCCCCAGTCGGCTTCGGTGAAGCCGTAGGAAGCGGGATCGAGCTCGCTCTCGCGGGGCAGCGGCTGCAGGCCGAGCGGATCGAGATTGGCGTGGAAATGGCCGCGCATGCGATAGGCGCGGATCATCATCAGGGCACGCACCGAATCGCGCGTCGCCTGGGTGACGGCGCCATCGCTGATCTCGACACCACGGGCCGCGACACCGGCCTTGATCTTCTGGCCGAGCGCACCTTCCAGGCCCGCCCAGTTGCCGTCGAGCGCCGAGACCAGCTCGCCGTTCATCACCGGCGGCCAGTCCGGTCGCTGCCAGGACGCCCCGCCGGCCCCGGCGATGGCCGCCGCGGGGGCGTCCTGCAGGCCCTCGAAGAAGCTGCGCCATTCGCCGTCGACCGAGTTGGGATCGGCGGCATGGCGCGCTTGAAGTTGTTCAATGTAAGGCGCGTTCGCGCCGTAAAGGAAGGAAGTCGCCGCGAATGCCTGATTCGCGCCCTGACGTGCCATTTTTCCTAATTTACGGGGGAGTTTAGCCCCCGCTCTCTCTCACCGCGCAGCCACAAGCCACGCTCTAGCCTTCGATCGTCGCGATTTCAACCGTTTGGTCAACGCATGAAATGGGCACGCACACTACTTCTTCAAGACTTCGACCAGAGTGCGGCCGATCCGGGCAGGCGAGTCCGAAACCACGATTCCGGCGGATTTCATGGCCTCGATCTTGTCGCCGGCGCCGCCGCGGCCGCCGGCAATGATCGCGCCGGCATGGCCCATGCGCCGCCCCGGCGGGGCCGTGAGCCCGGCGATGAAGCCAACGACCGGCTTGGCCCGCCCGCGCGCCGCCTCGTCCTTGAGGAACTGAGCGGCGGCTTCCTCCGACGCGCCACCAATTTCGCCGATCATCACGATCGACCGGGTGGCCTCGTCGGCGAGGAACATTTCGAGCACATCGATGAAGTCCATGCCCTTGACCGGGTCGCCGCCGATGCCCACGGCCGTGGTCTGGCCGAGGCCCGCATTGGTGGTCTGGAACACCGCCTCATAGGTCAGCGTACCGGAGCGCGAGACGATGCCGACCGAGCCCTTGGAAAAGATGTTGCCCGGCATGATGCCGATCTTGCTTTCGTTCGCCGTCATCACGCCCGGACAGTTGGGCCCGACCAGACGGCTCTTCGAGCCGGTGAGCGCCCGCTTGACCTTGACCATGTCGAGGACCGGGATGCCCTCGGTGATGGCGACGATCAGCGGGATCTCCTCGGAAATCGCCTCGAGGATGGCATCGGCGGCAAACGGCGGCGGCACGTAGATGACGGTGGCATCGGCGCCAACCGCGTCCTTGGCCTCGCGCACCGTATTGAACACCGGCAGGCCGAGATGGGTCTGGCCGCCTTTGCCGGGCGAGGTGCCGCCGACCATGCGGGTGCCGTAGGCGATCGCCTGTTCCGAGTGGAAGGTGCCGTTCTTGCCGGTGAAGCCCTGGCAGATGACCTTGGTGGAGGCGTCGATGAGGATGGCCATGACTACTCTCTGGTCGGCGTGAGCTTGAGCCGCGAAATACGCATCAGCCGCTCACCGCCTTGACGATCTTCTGGGCGGCATCGTCGAGGTCGTCGGCCGGGATCACGTTCAGCCCCGACTGGCGAATGATCGCCTTGCCCTCGTCGACATTGGTGCCTTCCAGGCGCACCACCAGCGGCACCGGCAGGCCGACCTCCCTGACCGCCGCGACAATGCCCTCGGCCACCACGTCGCAGCGCATGATGCCGCCGAAGATGTTGACCAGGATGCCCTTCACGCGCGGATCGGCGGTGATGATCTTGAACGCCGCGGTGACCTTCTCGCGTGAGGCGCCGCCGCCGACATCGAGGAAGTTCGCAGGCTCCGCTCCATAGAGCTTGATGATGTCCATGGTCGCCATGGCGAGCCCGGCGCCATTGACCATGCAGCCGATGGTGCCGTCGAGCGCGACATAGCTGAGCTCGTACTTGGCCGCCTCGACCTCGCGCGCGTCCTCCTCGTCCGGATCGCGTAAGCCCGCGATGTCGGGATGACGGAAGAGCGCGTTGTCGTCGAAGTTGATCTTGGCGTCGAGGCACAGAAGGTCGCCGGCCTCAGTGACCACCAGCGGGTTGATCTCGAGCTGGCTCATGTCCTTGTCGAGCATGGCCGCGTAGAGTTTGCCGACCAGTGCCACGCACTGTTTCACCGCCTGGCCGGTCAGGCCAAGCGCGTAGGCGATGGTCGTGCCGACATGCGGGCTGTAGCCGGCCGCCGGATCGACGTGGACGGTGACGATCTTCTCCGGTGCCGTCGCCGCCACCTCCTCGATGTCCATGCCGCCTTCGGCCGAGGCGATGAAGGCGATACGGCCGCTGGCGCGATCGACCAGTGCCGAGAGGTAGAGTTCGCGGGCGATCGCCGAGCCGTCCTCGATATAGAGGCGGCGCACCACCCTTCCGTCGGCGCCGCTCTGCTTGGTGACGAGCGTGTTGCCGAGCATCTGGCGGGCGTTGAGGGCGACCTCTTCGACCGAGCGGGCCAGCCGCACGCCGCCCTTGTCGCCGGCTTGGGCTTCCTTGAACCGGCCCTTGCCGCGCCCGCCGGCGTGGATCTGCGCCTTGACCACGAAGATGGGGCCGGGCAGCTCGCGCGCCGCCTTCTCCGCCTCTTCCGCCGTGAAAGCCGGCACGCCCTTGGCGACCGGGACGCCTAATTGACCAAGGATCGCCTTGGCCTGGTACTCATGGATATTCATGCCGGCCCTTGTCCCCTCCCCGGCTCGCCGCCCGCTTACTTATCCAGCGCCGGCACGATCCGCACGCAGGCGTGGATCAGACCGTCAACCGCTGCAATCGATTTGTCGAACATCGCCCGCTCGCCCTTGTTGAGGTCGATCTCGATGATGCGCTCGACACCCTTGGCGCCGATCACCGCCGGCACGCCGATATAGCGGTCGCTGACGCCATACTCGCCCTTGAGGCAGACGGCGCACGGCAGCACGCGCTTCTTGTCCTTGAGATAGCTCTCGGCCATGGCGATGGCCGAATGGGCCGGCGCATAGAAGGCCGAGCCGGTCTTGAGCAGGCCGACGATCTCGGCACCGCCGTCACGCGTGCGCTGCACGATCTCCTCGATGCGCTTCTTGGTCGTCCAGCCCATGCTGACCAGATCGTTGAGCGGGATGCCGGCCACCGTCGAATAGCGGATGAGCGGCACCATGCTGTCGCCGTGGCCGCCGAGCACGAAGGCGGTGACGTCCTCGACCGAGACGTCGAACTCGCTGGCGAGGAAATAGCGCAGCCGCGCCGAATCGAGCACGCCCGCCATGCCCACCACCATGTCCTTGGGCAGGCCGGAAAACTTCTGCAGCGCCCACACCATGGCGTCGAGCGGATTGGTGATGCAGATGACGAAGGCCTTGGGCGCGTATTTCTTGATGCCGGCGCCGACCTGTTCCATGACCTTGAGGTTGATCTCGAGCAGGTCGTCGCGGCTCATGCCGGGCTTGCGCGGCACACCGGCGGTGACGATGACCACGTCGGCGCCCTTGAGCGCGGAATAGGCAGAGGTTCCCACCAGCTTGGCGTCGAACCCGGCGACCGGCGACGCCTCGGCGATGTCGAGCGACTTGCCCTCGGGAACCCCTTCGACGACGTCGAACATGACGATATCACCGAGTTCCTTGAGGCCGGCCAGATGGGCGAGTGTGCCGCCGATCTGCCCGGCACCGATGAGCGCGATCGTCGCACGGGCCATGGGCTTGAAATCCCTTCGAGGATGCTGGGTCGCCGCCCGGAGCCGGACGGGAGTTTTGAACTAGCCGGATTAATGCTGCGGTGCAAGAGCGGCGGTGGGGTACCAAACGACAATGCCGTCATTCGCCTTGCAATCAGCTGTCAGCGCCCGCCGCCTGCCGGCACAGCCGTCGCGTGCGCCGCGCCGAGATAGCTCTCGGAGCGCATCTCGATGAGCCGCGAGACCGTGCGCCGGAAGGCGAAGGATTCCTCGCCGTTTGCCGCCGTATAGAGTGCCGCGGGTTCCGCCGCGGCCGAGGCGATCAGCTTGACCCGCTGGTCGTAGAGCGTGTCGATCAACAGGATCAGCCGCCGGGCGACATCGCGACGGGCATCGGCAATGACCGGAATGCCGTCGATCACCAGGGTGTGAAAGCTCAGCGCGATCCTCTGATAGTCGCCGGCACCAAGCGGCGCTTCGCAGAGGTCGGAAAATGAGAAGCGCGCCACGCCGCGCGCCGCCTGAGGCACGGCGATGCGCCGCCCCTTGAAGGAGAGCGCCGTCGGCTCGCCCCGCTCCGTGCCCGTCAGCGCCCGCCACAGCCGGTCGAGCGCCGCGGTGGCGGCCGGCCCAAGCGGCGTCACATAGACCGGCGTGCCGGCAAGCTTGCCGAACCGGTAGTCCATCGCCGCGTCGAGATGGACGATATCGACGTGATGCTTGAGGAGCGCGATGAACGGCAGGAACAGGCTGCGGTTGAGCCCGCCCTGATAGAGGTCGTCGGGCGGCACGTTGGAGGTTGCCACCAGGACCAGCCCGGCGGCAAACAGGCGTTCGAACAGGCGCGACAGGATCATCGCGTCGGCGATGTCCTCGACCTGGAATTCGTCGAGGCACAAGAGCCGCACCTCATTGGCAATCACGGCGGCCACCGGCGCGATCGGATCGCCATCCAGTTTCCGGCGGATGACATGGATGCGTTCGTGGGCTTCGCCCATGAACTGGTTGAAATGCACGCGGCGCTTCGGCACTGCATCGCTGAGCGCGAAGAACTCGTCCATCAGCATGGTCTTGCCGCGGCCGACCTCGCCGTGGATGTAGAGCCCGCGCGGCCGAGACGCGCGGGCGCCGAAGAGCCTGCCGATGAAACTGTTCCGGGGCGTCGCCTTCTGTTCGGCAAGCGCACGGGTGAGGGCCTCAAGCCGGCCGACGACGGCGGCCTGCGCCAGATCGTCGCTGATCGCGCCGGCTGCGACCAGGTCGCGATAGCGTTGGGTGAGCGAAGCGTCTCCCCGCCCCGGCTGGCTCAAAGTCGATGCCCCGGTATCCGGCTCGTGCCGCAAGAAGGAAGACAGCCGCTCAGCGATAGAACGTGACCGTCACACCCTTGCCGTCGATCTGGCCATCGAAGCGGTTGGTGGCCGACGAGACGAGGTGGGCGACCGGCTTGCCGCCCGGTCCGGCAAGGATGACCTGCTTGCCCGCCAGGTTCCACGCCGAGATCGATTTGAGGACGTCGTTGTTGCAGCCACGCGTCGAGGCGCGGTAGCCGCCGGTCCAGCTGGTCAACGTCATGAACAACTGGCAGGAATCGCCGCCCGAGGTGATGGTCCAGCCGCCGAGGAGATCGGTCCGGCCGATGCCACCAGTACCGGCCGGCGGATTGGCGGCCACCTGTGGCTGGGCAAGCGGCGCAGCATCGGTATTGTCCGCACCGCCGGGTGCAACACCGGCCTGCTGCTGGCCGTCGCTGACCGGTGGCAGGCTGGAGGATTCGACCGGCGGCAGGGCGGCGGGACCGACGGGCGTTGGCGCCTGGGCGCGTTGCCAGGGCAGGCCGATGGCCCCGAATGAGCCGCACCCGGCAAGGGCGAAGGCCAGCGCCATCGGCACCAGAATACGCACCGATGCCCCGTATTTCAGTCCCATCGGCATATCCTCTTTGCGCTTGCCGCGGCCGCGATTCGCATTTGTAAGGCTAGATTGTAGCGCCTTTCGGGCAAATATGGCTGACGCCATAATGCAAATGCCCCGAAAGGCCAAGCCTTTCGGGGCTAAATCTGTCCCGATGTGGGGCAGCCGGTCGAAAGTCTACTTGGCCTCGACGTGCTGCGGTAGGCCGAGTTCGCCGGCCTTGGCGCGAACTTCATCCTCCTCGCGATGCAGCGTCTGGCTGATCATCTCGACCGCAACGCCGGCATTCCACAGCTCCTTGAGCTTTTCGACCGCCGTGAGCGACCACAGCGCGCCGGTGAATTCGGAAACCTTGTCCATGATCTCACCTCCGTCTGCGATGGACGTAGAGATTCATATAGGTGGCGCCAAATCGCCAGATAAGTACTGGGCAGGCCCAAATGATGGGCAAAACAGCCTGGAACAACGGTAAGCAAGGTCCCCGGCAAGCCTTGCGCAAGCGGTTGCCCGGGGCACGCTTATGCGCCTCGATCCCCGCTCCCAATTGCGCGGATGCTTGTCGAACGAAAAGCTAGACCCGCCGCTCCACCATCATCTGCTTGATCTCGGCGATCGCCTTTGCCGGGTTGAGATTCTTGGGGCAGGTCTGCGCGCAGTTCATGATGGTATGGCAGCGATAGAGGCGGAACGGGTCCTCGAGATCATCAAGGCGCTCGCCGGTCGCCTCGTCACGGCTGTCGATCAGCCAGCGATAGGCCTGCAACAGCACCGCCGGCCCGAGATAGCGCTCGCCGTTCCACCAGTAGGACGGACAGGAGGTCGAGCAGCAGGCGCACAGGATGCATTCGTAGAGCCCGTCGAGCTTGGCGCGGTCGTCGTGGCTCTGGCGCCATTCCTTCTGCGGCTCGGGCGTGACGGTATGCAGCCACGGCTCCACCGAACGGTGCTGGGCGTAGAAGGTCGAGAGGTCGGCGACCAGGTCCTTGACCACCGGCAGATGCGGCAGCGGATAGACCTTCACCGCGCCGCCGATATCGTCCATCGCCTTGGTGCAGGCCAGCGTGTTCGACCCGTCGATGTTCATGGCGCAGGAGCCGCACACCCCCTCGCGACAGGAGCGGCGGAAGGTCAGCGTCGGGTCGATGGTGTTCTTGATCCAGATGAGCCCGTCGAGCACCATCGGCCCGCAATTCTTGCGGTCGACGTAATAGGTATCGACGCGCGGATTGGCGCCGCCATCCGGATCCCAGCGATAAACTCGGTATTCGGCAAGCTCGCTCGCGCCCTCGGGCTTCGGCCACACCTTGCCCTTGCCGATCTTCGAATTCTTGGGAAGCGTTAACTGGACCATTTCTCATCATCTCCGCGTCAGGCTTCTATACCGAGCGGAACGGAGAAGGCCAAGCCGGGGTATGTGATCTAGCGCTTCTCGACCCGGATGACGAGCTTGAGGCCCGACCAGACCTGGTCGATGGCCGCCACCTTGACGTCGACGAGGTCGTGCTTCAGCGCCTCGGCGCGGATGACGTCCTCGGTCACGTCAGTCGGCACCTTGGAGGCCTGTTTCGGCCACGACACCCAGATCATGCCGTCCGGCTGCAGCGCACGGCGCAGCCGTGGCAGGCCGGCGACAAGCTCGGCGCGGCTGGTGGTGAAGGCGTGGATGATGTCGAACGGCATCTGCCCCATCGGCCGCGACCAATCCTGGCGGCGGGCGACCTTGCCGAAACCGACGCTGGCCGGCAGGTCAGCCAGTTCCTCGGGCAGCGCCACGAAGGCGGCGGTGGCGCCTGGCGCGTAGCCAAGCTTTTCGGCGAGCGGCCTGCCCGCATAGCCGACGGATGAAAGTGTTGCGAACGCCATCGAAGTCATATCCGGCCTGAACACGGTTCCTTTGGCGGCCAATGCTAGACCGCACTTGGTAAACGAAACGGAGACCTTCCTCAAAACCGCAGAAAACAGCGGTTGTCGCCTGAGGAATAGTCGCCGCTTCGGGCCTGTTACTGTGCTGAAAGATAGGGGATCGCCGGGCGGCCGTCATGCGAATTCTGACGGCGACCACGCGGATTGACTAACGCGACTGGTTAACCACTTGTTTCGTCGCATAAGGCATTGATTTTGCAAGCCTTATGGCCCCGGCACAACCCGCCGCACTGGCCGATGACGGTGCTCATGAACTGGGCCGTGGCGGTGGCCTCCTGCGGCGTCATCTTGCCCTGGATGCGGGCGACTTCGGCCGTGTTGCCGGTCACCTGCGCGGCCATGAACGCCTGCGGGTTGCTGTTGAGTTGGCCCCCACCACCGCGCCGGCGACGAGAAGTCCGGCGCACAATGCTCTGTCGAAGCGCGTGGTCCTTTCCTCCGTCTTCCGCTTGGAGGCGGAGACCAGATCATTTCCTCACGGGTGCAACGGGAGGATTTGCGCAGGCCGCCCGGCTACTTGGGCGCCGGGGCGTAAAGATCCTTGCCGGTGATGCGCTTCCACCAGCCGCCGGTGACGCGGCGGGTTTCGCCGGCGCGCGCCGGGTCGAAGACGCTGTGGCCGGAGCCGACGTGAACGCCGATGCCTGGGAGCTGGTAGACGAGGCCAAGGCCGCGATCCTTCATGTGGCGGCTCAGCGTGCGCTCGTTGCCGAACGGCGTGTAGGGCCCGTGCTCCTCCCAGGTCGAACGGCGGAGCAGCGTCGGATAGAACGAGTAGCCGTGCCAGTCGCGGTGGGCGCGGTTCATGCGCGCGTAAAGATGCGCACCGTGGCGGAAGGTGGTGCGGAAGATGCGCTGGCGCAGCTTCAGCCGGCGGAACACCGAGAAGCACACGGCGACGGCCGAGGCATCTTCCTCAAGCACCTGCTTGGCATCGTCGATGTCCATGGCGCCGACGAAGACCCAGTCATCCTCGAGGTGGACGATCCACGGCGTCGTCACCATGCCGTAGGCCTTGTCGATCGCCGGCATCTGGCCGAGGCGGGGTTCGTTGAGCACGACCTCGATTTGCGGCCAGCGCTCGCGGATGCGATCGGCGAAAGCGCGGTCGGCGGAATCCTCGACCAGGATGAATCGGGCCGGCTCGTGATGCTCCAGGAACGTGTCGATCGAGCGGGCGAGGAAATCCCAGCGCCCGCAGCTGGTCAGCACGCAGGTGATCTCGTCGGGAGCAAAACGGGTCTTCATCCGCCCACCCAAACCGGTGTTCAATACACGCGAGCCTTGGGCTCGATGTACTGGATGTCGTTGGTCAGCGTGTGGGCGTGCACCGGACGGTCGTCAAGCCGCACGGTCCGCTTCTCCGCATCGATGAACGACAAAGTGTGCTTCATCCAGTTCTTGTCGTCGCGCTCCGGGAAGTCCTCGCGCGCGTGCGCCCCACGCGATTCGGTACGGTTCTGAGCCGAATCCATCGTGACCACCGCCTGCACGATGAGATTGTCGTATTCCAGCGCCTCGATCAGGTCGGAGTTCCAGATCAGCGACCGGTCGCTGATCGCCACATCCGCGCTGCCCGACCACACCTCGTGGATGCGCCGGTGGCCCTCCGCCAGCACCTCGCCGGTACGGAACACGGCGCAGTTCTCCTGCATCACCTTCTGCATGCGCCGGCGCAGTTCCGCCGTCGGCGTGCCGCCCTGGGCGTTGCGCCGGGCGTCGAGGCGGGCGATCGCGGCCCCGCCCGCATCCTTGGGAAGGTCGCGATGGCGCGTATTGGGCTCTACCGTCTCGCGGCAGCGGTGTGCCGCGGCACGACCGAAGACGACCAGGTCGATCAGCGAGTTGGAGCCGAGCCGATTGGCGCCGTGCACCGAGACGCAGGCCGCCTCGCCCACCGCCATCAGGCCGGGCACCACGGTGTCGGGATCGCCGTTGACCTTGGTCAGCACCTCGCCGTGATAGTTCGTCGGTACGCCGCCCATATTGTAGTGCACGGTGGGCAGCACCGGGATCGGCTCGCGGGTGACATCGACATTGGCGAAGATGCGCGCCGATTCGGAGATGCCCGGCAGACGCTCGGCGATGACCTTCGGGTCGAGATGCGACAGGTGCAGGAAGATGTGATCCTTCTCCGCGCCGACGCCGCGCCCCTCGCGGATTTCGATGGTCATGGCGCGCGAGACGACGTCGCGCGAGGCGAGGTCCTTGGCGTGCGGCGCGTAGCGCTCCATGAAGCGCTCGCCCTCGGAATTGGTGAGGTAGCCGCCCTCTCCGCGCACGCCCTCGGTGATCAGCACGCCTGCGCCGAAGACCCCCGTCGGGTGGAACTGGACGAACTCCATGTCCTGCAGCGGCAGCCCGGCGCGGAGCGTCATGCCGTTGCCGTCGCCGGTCTGCGTATGGGCGCCGGTGCAGGTGGCATAGATGCGGCCATAGCCGCCGGTGGCCAGGATCGTCTTGTGGGCGCGGAAGCGATGCAGCGTGCCGTCTTCCAGGCACAATGCGATCACGCCACGACAGGCGCCGTCTTCCATGATCAGGTCGAGGGCGAAATACTCGATGAAGAACTCGGCCGAATGCTTGAGCGATTGCCCGTAGAGGGTGTGCAGCATGGCATGGCCGGTGCGGTCGGCGGCCGCGCAGGTGCGCTGCGCGATGCCCTCACCGAAATGGGTGGTCATGCCACCGAAGGGACGCTGGTAGATGCGGCCGTCCTCCGTGCGCGAAAACGGCAGCCCGTAATGGTCGAGCTCGTAGACCGCGTTGGGTGCCTCGCGGCAGAGATATTCGATGGCGTCCTGGTCGCCCAGCCAGTCCGACCCCTTGACGGTGTCGTACATGTGCCAGCGCCAGTCGTCCTCGCCCATATTGCCGAGCGAGGCGGCGATCCCGCCCTGTGCCGCCACGGTATGCGAGCGGGTGGGGAAGACCTTGGTGATGTTGGCGGTCTTCAGGCCCGCCTCGCTGGCGCCGAGCGTGGCGCGCAGGCCCGCGCCGCCGGCACCGACGACCACCACGTCATAGGTGTGGTCGGTAATGGGATAGGCTTTGCCGTTCGCGGCCGGCGCACCGTTGCTGCCGTCAGCCATGGGGCGGCGGACCTCCAAGAAGAAGCATGACGATGGCGGTCAGCCCGACCGCGGCGATGGCATAGGAGAAGAAGGTGTTGGCGATCAGGCACATCACCTTCAGCGCATTGCCCTGGATGTAGTCCTCGATCACCACCTGCAGGCCGATCTTCATGTGCACGGCGGATACGACGATGAGCAGCGCCAGCGAAGCGCCGACCAGCGGCATGTGCAGCACCGCGATCACCTGGTCGTGCGGCCGGCCAATGGTGGCCAGCACGATGCCGATGAAGAAGATGACCAGGATGGTGGCCGCGGCGCCGGTCAGCCGCTGGCGCCAGAAATGCTCGGTGCCGTCATGGGCGGCACCGAAGTGAAGCACCCGGCGAAGCGGTGTCTGCATGCTCATCTCAGCACCAGCCCGACGGCCCACACGACCACGGTCAGCCCGGCCGAGGCGACGAGCGTGGCCCATGCGATGGTGTCGCGCGCCGGCTTGTCGAGCCCGATGCCGAAGTCCCAGATGAAGTGGCGGATGCCGCCGAGCATGTGGTGGATCAGCGCCCAGGTGTAGCCGAACAGCACGATCAGCCCGATCCACGAGCCGAGCACGGCATTGGCGAAGTCGAAGGCGCGCGGGCCCGCTGCCGCCGCCGCCAGCCACCAGACCAGCAGGATCGTGCCGAAATAGAGCCCGACGCCGGTAACGCGATGGGCGATCGACATGGTCATGGTGATCGGCCAGCGATAAATCTGCAGGTGCGGCGAAAGCGGTCGGTTCGCCTTGATGCCGGTTTGCGACATGCCGTTGGGTCCGAGGAGAAGCGGCTGGAAATGCGAGAACGGTTCTAGCGCCTGCATCGCGGCAGGTCAAAGCCGCCGCCTGCGCCACGCGAGCCCTGCGCGGAGCATCGCGCGCGCCGCGCTGTCGGCCGTTCAGCGTCGGCGATGCGAGCCAGGCGAATTGGTACGGCGGGCACGGCCCGCAGCGGTTCACCTTCAATCCGTTCCAGCAAATGCCGGGACTAAACATCTCTAGCCGGTCGCGGTCTCGGACTTCCGCCCCAGAAATCGCGGCATGACCCGAATGCCGGTCGCCACGACAATGGCTAGCGCCTGCACAAGGAGCTGCACAGCGGGGGTGGCGCCGATGGACAGCACCATCTGGCCAAGCTGGGTGATGAACAGCGCCGCCACGCCCGATGCCACGACGCTGCCACGCCCGCCGGTGAATGGTGTCCCGCCGACGACCACCGCAGCGACGCCGGGCAGCAGATAGTCGGCACCGGCGTTGTGGGCCGCGTTGCCGATGAAGCCGGACAACAATATCCCGGCGGTCGCAAAGCTGAATGCCGCGAAGGCGTAAGCGCCGACCTGATAACGCTCGGCGACGACGCCGGCCGCTTCGGCCACCCGCGGATTGACCCCGACGGCGACGAAGCGCCGGCCGGTGGCGGTGAAATTGGTGAAGACCGCGAAGATGGCGATGAACGCCATCGCCACCAGCACCGAATAGGGAACGCCGTAGAGCCGCGCTAGTCCGAAATCGCGCAAAAGGGTCGGTGTGGTCAACGGCGCCCCCTTCGAAATCTGGCGGACAGCGCCGATGATGAGCGCATTGGTGGCAAGCGTCGTGACGATCGGCGTGATGTGAATGCGGGTAACCAACAGCCCGTTGGCCGCGCCGATCTTCGATCACGTCGGCCAGATGCTGATGGCGGTGACCCTGATTGGCCCGGCCCAATCATTCGATTGCTCCGCCGACAGCCCCTTCGTGCCAATCCTCCTTCGATTCACCAGCAGCTTCTCGGCCAAGCTTGGCTTCGAGGCGAGCAGCGAACAGGTCTGAATTCCCGTTCCGCGCGTATTGAACCTCGTTGGTCCTCGCCGCTGGTGGAGCCGACCTGCTGCGCGCTCCAGTGGCATTCGCCATTTTGGCATCCGACGCGTCAGGCGCCTTTGTTGAGATCGAACAAATCCGATTCGGCTTCCGATGGCATGGAGATGCGTCCGCGACTTGCCGCGGTGAAGCCGAACTCGGAGGCGATGCGGAGCATAATCTCGGCCTGGCGGTTGGCGATCGAGACGTAGGGCGACTGGATGGGGAGGCCGGTCGGCGACTTCATCATGACGCCGAACTTCTGGACGGCCGCCAGCGACGACGACCGACGTTCCGCCGCCGAAATCGCGGTCGCCGAACTTGTCGGGTGCGTCTTGGCGAATCCAGATCTCCTCGACGACAATGATCCCGCGCTTTCCTTCGCGCGGCTGATCGGCCTCGACCGACTTACCTCAAGCACCCGGGAACGTCTGGAAGAAGCACTGATGCGGGCCCCGGGGCTGCTCGCCAACTAAGACACGCGACATGTTCCAAGCTTGGTTTTGCGTTGTGTCGGGATTGCCCCGACCCAAGCCTGACTCCACTTCGGGGCCTATGCGAAGGGCCAAAGCATTTGAATTCCGCCTTTTCGACGCTTGGGTAGAAATCGGCAAAGTCCCAAGCTCCGGAGAAAACCGGGAGAGGAGAAGGTGAATTGGGTGTGAGCTTGGCGGTTGAGCACGGCGCAGGCGTAACGAAAACGCCGCGAATCCGCGCCTTTTCGGCGGCGGCTTCGGGAGGCTGCATCGGTTCGCTGAATTCAGGTTTGGTGCAGCGAGAACGACAATTCGCAAAAGTTCTCTGAGACTGGCGGAATTGCTTTATTCCCGGCAACGCGGGGTCTGTGCACCGTGTTGAGACTGTCGTGCAACCGCTTCCTTTGCTTACGAAAAATTAAGCCGTGGAGCGAAGGTTTGGACAATCCGCCGTTCAGGCGGCGAGGCCAACGTGTGTTGCGCAAAACGAGGACCACCTTGCGGCGGACCAGACCCGATGTGTGGCGAGGCGCAGCGTTGGTTGCCACGCTCGTGTTGGCGATTGCGCCGACCAGCTGCGCGTTGGCTCCACAAGGTGGTCATTGGTGGCTCTCAGATAACGAATGCCTCGCTAGGGTGATGTATTTCGAATCGAACCGGTCGAGCGATGAGGGCATGCTGGCCGTTGGAACGGTTGTGATGAACCGCCTCGTATCCGGCAAGTATCCTCGTACGATTTGCGGCGTGGTTGGTCAGCCGGGCCAGTTTGCGGCCGGCGCACTGGACCGACCAATGTCGGGGGCGGGACGCGCTCGGGCGGAACGAATTGCGGCTGCCGTCCTAGCGGGCGCGCGCCATCCCGGCGTGGGCCACGCCATGTTCTTCCATACGGCCGGGGTCAGTTTTCCATACCACAACATGCATTATGTGCTTGTTGCGGGCGGCAATGCTTTCTACGAGAAGACCAGCGGCCGCGACACCGGCTTGATGCCGAAGACGTCCACTTGGCAACAACGCAGAATTGCGGAGGCGGACAGGCTCTCGTTTTTCTTGACGACGGGCCGCGGGCTGTAGCGCACCCATTCGTGATGCCCCCGAGGGACTAATTCTGCGCTCATTTTGACTTGCTAGGTGTCATTGCAAGGCGTCTGAAAGCTGGCGGTCGACATAAGTTCCGTGCACCCAACGAACAGGGTAGGCGAAGCCGGCTGACATTGGAGAGCTGGATGAGACGACGTGATTTCCTCGCGCTAGGGGTCGGGGAGATGGTTCTCGTGGCTTTTCCGGCGCTCGCCGATGCGGCCATCCCCTCTCTAAGTGCCAGCCGTGTACCGACCGCCTATGACTGGAACGTTGCGCCGCCCTGGGACTCGCGGCAGGCCTTCATCGACTGGATGACGAAAAACCGCGGCGAGGACCCGAATTTCCTCGGCGAGCGCTTCGACCGCTTCGTCCATCTGGTGCGCAACGGCGACCTGTGGAACGACCGCAACAAGCGAGCCTTCCTGATGACGCCGCGCGAGGATTTCGTTCTGGCTCCGAATTTGCCCCGCGCCTACGACAACGCCTTTCTCGACATCAACTACGGGGTCACCATTTCCGGCCCGCACCTCGTCGGCCGGATGACCTCGTCGATCGACGTTCACAAGGGCGAGAAGGTGCTCGAGGTCGGCACCGGCTCGGGCTACCAGTCCGCCTATCTGTCAAACCTGACCGACAAGGTCTGGACGATCGAGATCATCAAGCCGCTCTTCGAGCGCACCGGCGGTATCTACGCCGACCTGATTGCTCACGGTTATACGGAATACAAGGCGATCACGCGCAAGAACGACGACGGCTATTACGGCTGGCCGGAGGCGGCACCCTTTGACAAGATCATCGTCACCTGCGGCATCGACCACGTGCCGCCGCCGCTTCTCCAGCAATTGAAGCCCAACGAAATCATGGTCATTCCGGTCGGTCCGCCGGGCGCCCAGCATGTTCTGAAGATCATCAAGGAGCAGGTCGCCAGCGGCTTCCGCGTGGCGCGTTCGGACATCTACAATGGTAGGATCGTGCCGTTCGTGCCCTTCACCAAGCTGGTCAACGGCAAGATCGTGGGTACGCATAACGGCGGCTGACCAAGGGTGAGGGCCGAGTGCCAACCGGATCGTGCTCAAGGAGTTGAGGATGAACAGGCGGGACTTTCTGGCTCTGTCCGGCGGCGCACTGGCCGCGGGACTTGCGCCCACCATGGCGCTTGCCAATGTTCCGGTCCCCTACGACTGGAACGCCATGCCGCCGATGGATTCGCGGCAAGCCTTCATCGACTGGATGGTCAAGAACCGCGGCGAGGATCCGAAATTCCTCGGCGAGCGGTTCGACCGCTTCCTGGCGCTCATCGCCCATCACGACGTCTGGAACGACCGCAACAAGCGCGCCTATCTGATGACGCCGCGCGAGGACTTCGTCACCAAGGCCAATCTCTCGCGCGCCTATGAATGGCACTACCTCGACATCGGCTACGGCGTCACCATTACCGGGCCGCACACCGTCGCGCGCATGACCGACACCATCGACCCGCAACGCGGCGAGAAGGTGCTCGAGGTCGGCACCGGGTCGGGGTACCAGTCCGCCTATCTGTCCAACCTGACCGACAAGATCTGGACGATCGAGATCATCAAGCCGCTCTTCGAGCGCACTGGCGGCGTCTACGCGGACCTGATCGCGAAAGGCTACACCGAATACAAGGCGATCACCCGCAAGAACGACGATGGCTACTACGGCTGGCCGGAGGCCGCTCCCTTCGACAAGATCATCGTCACCTGCGGCATCGACCACGTGCCGCCGCCGCTGCTGCAGCAACTAAAGCCCAACGGCGTCATGGTGATCCCGGTCGGACCGCCCGGCGCGCAGCACGTGCTGAAGATTGTCAAGCAGCAAGCGGCGGACGGCAGCTTCCGTGTCGCCCGCTCCGACATTTATCACGGCTCCATCGTCAACTTCGTGCCGTTCACCAAGCTGGTTGACGGCAAGATCGTCGGCACACACAACCAGTGAGCACGGTTCGGCCGGGCGGACCTCCTCGGCCGATCCGGCTCCATGCTAAGGTCGCCGCGGCGTAGGCCGAACGGCCAACGCGGCATCGAACAGAGACCCACAATGGGCCCGGCCCCCTCAGAACACACCGCATCCCCGCTCAATCCCAGCCCGACCCTGTACCTCTCGCTAGGCTTCGTCGCGGGCGCCGTCATCGCCTTGCAGATCGCGGTGATGCGCGTGTTCGCGGTCGGAAGCTGGACGCATTTCGGGTCGCTGGTCATCAGCCTCGCCATGCTCGGCTTCAGCCTTTCGAGCGTGATCATCTTCCTGTTCAAGGACTGGTTCGACCGCCACTGGCAAGGCTCGGCAGCGACCGCACTGTTCCTGTTCGGGCCGTTGACCGTCGCCGCGAACCTGGCGGCGCAACAGGTGCCGTTCAACGCCATCTTCATCGTTTCCGACCCGGCGCAGAAGTGGCGGCTGTTCGCCAATTTCGTCCTCTACCTGTTGCCCTTCCTGTCGGGCGCGTTCTTCCTCGGCATCATCTTTCTGAAGAGCCGCACCGGCTTCAACCGCGCCTATTTCGCCGACCTGACCGGATCGGGACTGGCGGGGCTGGTCATCCTTGCCGCGCTCTACCTCTTCGCGCCCGAAACGATCATCGTGGTGCCCCTGGTGCTGTGGGCCGCCGGCCTGTTCGTCTGGTTCTCCGGCCGGCGCCACTGGCGCTCGGCGGTGGCATCGCTGGTCGTGGCCGGTCTGTCGATTGCCGGCTACCTGCTGTTCCCCGGCCTGCTGAAGGTGCCGGCGATCACGGTCACCCAGTACAAGGGCATTTCCTACGCCCGCAATTTCCCCGACGCCAAGCGCATCTACCGCAGCGTTTCGCCGTTCGGTGACCTGCAGATCTACAAAAGCTCCTACATGCACTTCGCGCCGGGCCTGTCGGACAATGCCGCATTCGACGTGCCAGAAGTCCCACCCAACACCTATGTTGCCATGTACATCGACGGCGAGGGCCCCGAGGGCATCATGCGCGAGCTGCCGCCTAAGGACGCCGCCTACTACCGCTACCTTCCGGCCTATTACCCGTATGTGCTGAAGCAGAACCCGAAGACCTTTGTGGTGCAGTTCGGCGGCGACATATCGACCATGGTCGCGTTGCACGCCGGGTCGCAGTCCGTGACCGCGGCCGAGAGCAATCCGGCGATCCTGGCGGCCTTCCGCGATCCGCGCCTCAAGCAGGCGACGTCCGACATCCTCTCCAATCCGCGGCTCCATGTGATCGATGGCGATGGACGCCTCTACCTCGCCAACACCAACAACCGCTACGACGTGATCGACCTGAGCCTGGCCGGCTCGGTGGGACTGTCCAATCCCGGCGGCTTCGCGGTTGTCGAGAAGTACGATTACACGCGCGAGGCCATGCTCGACTACATGCGGGCGCTGGCCGACGGCGGCATCCTGTCGATCACGCTGTGGAATAAGGAGGAACCGCCCAAGTCGGTCCTCAAGTTCTATGCCACCATCGCGGCGGCGGCTCAGGCATTTGATGCGAGCGCCGCAGCGCAATCTTTGTTCGTCGCTTCGAGCTACCTGTCGACCACCACCGTCCTCTACAAGAAGGGCGGGTTCACCAGCGACGAGATCGCCAAGCTCAGCGATTACACGCAGGCGATGTCGTTCGACGAGATCTATTCACCGGGCTTCGCCTATGACGCGGCCAGGACCGAGACGCTGCTGGCGCAGTATCGCGACTCGATCTTCGGGAACGGCTCCGCCGATGCCACCAGCGACGGGACGGACGCCACCGCTCCGGCCGGCGATAACTCGCAGGCCACCGCAGACGCCGGCACCGCTCCGACTGGCGGCACGCCGCAGGCTGGCGCGGCCGACGGATCGGCGGCGGCGGGTTCGCCGCCTGCTGACGGCACCGACATGGCGCCGATGCCGGCCACGACGATGGGCCGCCTCGTCTGGCACTATCTGATTCACGGCGGCTGGCCCGAGATCGCCGGGCAATACGTCTTCGACGTGCGGCCGCTGACCAACGACCGGCCTTATTTCGCGGGCTATGAGAAGCTTCAAGACCTGCCCAAGACCCTCGACCGGCTCGACTTATTCCAGGACGATTGGGGCTACATCGTCCTGTGGGCGACGCTCGGCGTCGCCGCCGTGGCGGCGCTGTCGCTGATCCTGGTGCCCGTCGTCTTCGGGTGGCGCGCCGCCTTTGCACGCGTCCCCGGCAAGCTCGGCACCATCGTCTATTTCGCCTGCCTGGGGCTCGGCTACATCATGGTGGAGGTCGGCCTGATCAGCCGCTTCACCCTCGCCCTGAGCAACCCGACGATTTCCGCATCGGTGCTGATCAGCGGGATGCTGGTCTTCTCGGGGCTGGGCAGCCTTGTCTCCGAACGCATCATCGAGCGCGCCCGTGGGCTCCTGCCGTTGATCCTGGTCGCGATTGCCGCCCTGTTGGTGACCTATGCCTTCGCGTTGGCGCCGGTGCTCGACTGGATCGACGGGCTGGCCTATCCGCTGCGGCTCCTGTTGTCGGTCGCCGTGGTGGCGCCGCCGGCCTTCCTCATGGGATTTCCCATGGCAACCGGGATGGGCTGGCTCGCTCGTCTCGATAAGCAGCACATGTTCGTCTGGGCCTGGGGCATTAACGGCTGCTTCTCGGTGGTCGGTGCCGCGGCCATGCCGATCATCGCGACCGGCTTCGGCCTGAGCATGGTGCTGGAGGTCAGCGGCGTCGCCTATCTGGTGGCCATACCCGCCTTCTTCGCCCTGTTGAGGCGGCCGACCGAGCCCGCTACGCGGCTGGCGATCGCATGAGCGGCGGAGCTGGAGGACGGCTTAGCCGCAGCCTGCCGACGGCCATGCCTCTGTTGGTTGCCGGCGCGCTAAACGCCATGGCCGGGCAGGCACTGCCGATGACGCCGTTAAGCCACACGATTTCCGCCCTGGTGCCCTTCACAAACTCCGCCTTTCCCTATGAGGGTTTCGATCCGGAGACCAAGATGCCGTTTCTGGATATTTCGCAGAATGGACGGCGCGGACATACGTCTGGGCGCGGCGGCGGGATCTACTGGCTGGACACGACCTATTCCGACAATCGCGCGCTGCTCGCGCTCCCTGAAGGATTCGATCTCAAGCGGTCGGCGGTGCTGGTCGTCTTCTTCCACGGCAACAACGCGACCCTCGAGAATGATGTGATCGGCCGCCAGCAGGTTGTGGCGCAACTCGCGGCCTCGGGCCTCAACGGTGTGCTTGTCGCACCGCAAATGGCGGTCGACGCGCTCGATTCGAGTGCGGGGCACTTCTGGACGCGGGGAACGTTTGCGCAATTCCTCCGTGAGGCCGCGGCACACCTTGCCGACTTCTACAAGGACGCGCCGGCGGCGCGCGCACTATTCGACAAACTGCCCGTCGTGATCGTCGCCTATAGCGGCGGATACGATCCGGCGGCGTTTGCGCTGGCGGTGGGTGGCGCCGGCAATCGCGTCAAGGGTGTGGTCCTGCTCGACGCCGCCTTCGGCCAGACCGACACATTCGTCGACTGGGTAGCGCGCAACCGGCGGCACGCGTTCTTCTTCAGCGCCTACACCGAGTCATCGGCCGCCGGCAACGCTGCGATCAAAGCGGGGCTGGCGAACGAAGATGTTGATTATGCCGAGCGGCTGCCCCGCACTCTGGTTCCAGGATCGGTCTCGTTCCTTTCAGTAGATGGAGCCGACCACGAGGACTTCGTTACCCTGGCTTGGGTCAACCAGCCTCTCGCCTGGCTGCTCGCCCGCATTCCGGGCCTCCCGCGCCCAGCGCGGGTAGATCCTTGATCGCAACCTTCCAACACGATGGGCGGCAAGGCGGGGGAGCAGCGCGACAGCACCCTAATTCACTCCTCATTTTGGCGTGTGAGGAAGCGGATCGATGGGGTAGCCTGCCTTATCGGCGAGCGAAGTCATCGCCGGGATGGGGCGGCTGGAATTCGGGGCGCGTAACCGAAGGACGACCACGATGAAGCACCGTTTCTTGCTGATCTCAGCGCTTGCCATGGTTGCCGTGACGAGCTTGCCCGTCATGGCCGCCACGCCGCTGACGCCGGACCAGATCAAAACGACGTTTGGGACGGGATCGCCCATTCACGGCGTGGCAATGCCGGGGGGCAGACGGTACAGCCTGACGCTGGGCACTGACGGCACCGCCACAATGACGATGCTGAACGACAAGTCCACGAGAACAGGGACCTGGAACATCTCGAAGACAGGTTACTGCTCGAAATGGGGCAGTAGCGCCGAGCACTGCTACACGATCCAGGAGAACGGCAAACAGTTCGACGTGCTCAATCACGCGGGGACTGTGATTGCGCGTTGGACGAAGTAGCCCTGCATCGCAGTAACCAAGTCAGTTGCGGGCGGCAGGGCAAGGGTGAAAAGGAGTGTTCGAACGTCCGCTGCATGCGGCACCCGCAAACGAGACGTGGGTCAACGGCCCGCGTGGCCGGCGCTCGCCGAGAACGGCAATGAAGATCAGATTGATCGGGACAACGATTTGCTTTCACCGAGAAGGGCGGGCCGCGTGACGCTCGCCGCCGGCTTCCTCTCCTTGCAGCGGATTTCACCAACGGGTCGGATTGCCGTCTTGCTGTCCGCCTTCGTCGGCCTCGTCTCGATGACCGGGCATGCAGCGGCGGCCAAGAGCCGTTTCACGCCGCACTTCGTCTCGGTGAGAGCAAAACCGGCCAATGTGCGTCGCGGTCCTGGCACCGACTACGCCGTCAAGTGGACCTATGTCAGGCGCTGGGAACCGGTGGAGGTCTTCGAGCAGTATGGCAACTGGCGCCGGGTCCGCGACTGGCAGGGAAACACCGGCTGGATGCTCGAAGCGCTCCTGTCACAACGTCGCCGAACCGCGCTGGTGACTCCGTGGAGTCACGGACCCAACGTATCGCTTCGTGATCGGCCAAGCGCAAAGGGCCGCGTTCTTGCGTGGCTGAAGCCCGGCGTGAAGGTCCAACTCGCGGGCTGCGACGGGAAGTGGTGCCGATCGAGCGTTCGCTCCATCAATGGCTTCATAAGGGAAGTGTGGTTGTGGGGCGCATATCCAGGAGAACGGTTCTAGCGTGTTCCCGAGCCCGGCAACCATGACTGTGCGATCGACTTGCGATGAGAGGTCAGGACGTCACAACGTCGCGAACAGGCGGTGACATGTCCACGATCCCGGACGCGCACACGTTGGCCTTGGCTCGTTGGATCGGGATCGCCCTTAAAGTCTTGGTGGCTTCAGCCGTGGTCGTGGTCGGCTCCGTTTCGGCCGTTGCCTGGTATTACGGTCGCAACCTTCCCGATGATCGCAAGATAACCGAATACCATCCGCCTGCAGGCCAACCGTTCGTCGCGATCGGCGACCTGCCGCCCGTGCTCATTCACGCCTTTCTGTCGGCCGAGGATCGCAACTTCTTCTCCCATCCTGGCATCGACGTCGTGGCCATCGTGCGCGCAATGTTCGTCGACGTCTTCAGAGTCGCATCCGGTCAAAGGCCGATCGGTGCATCGACGATCACCCAGCAGGTCGTCAGGCACTTTCTGCTCTCTGACAAGCCGACGCTGCGACGAAAGATCGAGGAGATCCTGCTGGCACTGCGGGTCGAACGCGTCCTGTCCAAGGACCGAATCCTGGAGCTCTACGTCAATACGACCTATCTCGGCTGCCGCAGCTGGGGCGTCGCAGAAGCCGCGAAGGACTATTTTGACGAGCCCGTCGGCAAGCTGACGCTTGCGCAGGCTGCCCTGATTGCCGGCCTGCCGCAGGCACCGAGCGCCTACAATCCGCGGCACTTTCCCCTGCTTTCGAAAGAACGACGCAATCACGTCCTCGACCTGATGGCCGAGGACGGCTACGTCACCGCCGAGCAGGCTCGAGCCGCCAAAAACACCGCGGTCGGGACCGCTGCGCAACGCCCCGGAAAGCCTTGCTAAATTCAAGAACCAGGTAGGGATTGTGGAGCATGCGATACTCATCGCTCACGGGAAATCCCTGGCCGCACATTCGAACTTCACTCTGCGGCGTTTGGCGCGGGTTCTGGTGCAGCAGCGTGTGAGGTGGCTATCGACAGGTCAGCGAGATGCGCAATCAGCAACCCGACCATGGCGAATGAGATCACCAGGTGGCAAACGGCCAGAGGAAGCATAGCCGCCGACAGGATTGTTGCGACGCCGAGACAAGCTTGCGCCAGCACAAGGGCGGCTGTCCATGCTGCCGCGCGTCGTATGTCGCTTTGAGCGAACGACGGATGGCGACTGACGATCACGAGGCCAGCTGCATACAGCAGAATCACGTAGCCAAGCAGCCTATGCGCGAATTGCACGCTCAGTGCATTCTCAACCAGGTTCTTCCACCACGGTGAAAAGAACCAAAGACCCTCGGGAACCAACGCGCCATCCATCAGCGGCCAGGTGTTGAAGACGGTGCCGGCTCGAAGGCCCGCGACGAACGCGCCACCAATCACCTGAACGAAGACGAGGGCAGCGAGGCCGGCAACAGCCCAGAGCCAGCGGGCAGACGCGGGCAGTCCCGCCGCCGCCCCGCCGTGGTGCTCCTGGCAAGCCAGATGCTCCACGCAAACAGGAGGCAAGCCGAGGCTAGCCTTGCGGCGACGACGAATTGCCCCAGATCTTTGCGGTGGCTAAGCCCGGACCAACCCAGCCACCATCCCAGAAGTGCGTGAAACGCACCAAGAAGAATCAAGACCCAGAACCCACGTCCGATTTGCTGTGCTCCGTGACTGCGTGTGATCAGGACGGCTAACCCGATCACCAGAAAAATATCGATCACATGCACGGCGAGCAGACGCGCCCACTCCAACAGGTAAGCATGTTCGAATTGAATGAAGGTCATGCCGGCGTCCTCGTCGACGCTAAAGCCCGGAATCTGTCGGAACCGCTCGAAAAGCATCTGCCAATCGTGTGTCGAGAGCGGCGGCAGGAAGCTGCTGATAGGAGCGAAAGTCCCGACCAGCGGTCCGGAATGGTCAAGGCGGGACAATGCACCGAACAGGACCAGGAAAAGAACTAGTAATGCAATCAGATAAAGCCATTGCCGGAGCAACGGTTCCTGTTCATCAGCCATTCGGTGATCCAGGGTGCCTAGACTGGCCTTCGTCACTTCATATGGACCTTGGCACTCCTCACTGCGGGGCTGCACCATTCGGAAACGGCTGCATGTACATACTCAGATACAGCGCGGTGAGCAGCGGATAAGCAACGGATACCAACTTTGCGGCGTAAAGCCGGTCGGAACCGATCGCGTCAAGCATCACGACGCTACCGACGTGCGCGGACAGGTCCAGCATCTTTACCGCGTCATTGGGCGATGTGGCGGCAACTTCAACCTCGCCTCCCACAAGAGGATCGTTGTCCATCGATGAGAGCATGATGACCAGCCTATTCGGCGCCGAGACGTAACCGATCACGCAGGTGTTGACGACGGTGGTCGGACATAGAACTCAATACCGGCGAAGTTTGTGCCTCGGCCGCCGAAGAGCCCGGAGCCGTGAACATGATGACGACCAAGACGGCGGCGAAAAGCGACCGGCAAGCAGCTTGGCACCACATCTGAGATGTGGTGTGAATTGTGATCACATTGCTCACGCGGTCTCTCGCAGCACGGCGATCGGCGAACGCTCGACGCGACGACCAGCAACAGCAACGGCGACAATGACAGAGACGAGAGTCGTCACGATCAACACACTGATATAGAACCACGGAACCGAGAGGCCTTCCGGAGGCGGATCGAAGACGCCGGTGAGCAGCTTGACGAGCATCCATGCGACCACCGAGCCCGTTATGGCGCCGCTTATTGCGCCTGCGATGAGGATCAGTGCTGCTTCGCCTCTTAGGAATGCAAACAGCTGATGCCGCCGTGCCCCTAGCGCCGTCATGATGGCAAAGCTGCGTCGCCGGTCCAGCACGCCGAGGGCAAGCACCAGCCCTGCGACATCGTCGAGACTGGCAACGAAAGTTGGCGCTTCAAGAACCGCGCCTGACCATCTGCAGCCGCTCGCTCGCTACGGCGCTCGTGACGGCGCGCTCGCTCGCGGCTGCTACCAAGGGGTCAACATTGGAAGCCGATCAGGGGTCAATTTTGGACGCTGATTGACAGATGCGGCGCAACCTTCCAAACGGACTGACAACGATCCGCTGCTCGCGGCGCTTGCCCGAGCCTACCGCTGGCAGCGCCTGGTCGACAACGGCACGCACAACTCCCTCAACGAACTCGCTGCCACCGAAGGTGTCGATCGCTCGCGCGTCGGTAAAATCATACGCCTCATCCTGCTCGCTCCCGACCTGATCGAAGCCATCCTCGACGGGACTGAGCCGGAGACGATGACCCTCGATCAGCTGTTCGCACCCTTCGCGATCGAATGGTGGCGGCAGAGAGCCGGGTTCCTAGGATAAAGAGGGACGCAAGTCTGCTTACGACCCAATGCGGACATCAACGATCCAATAAGCTGCCCGGGAACAGCAATCAGACCAATGCTTAGCCGTGCGGCAGCCGGGCTCTCCCAATTCTGCCTTTCGTTGCCATCATGGGACTGTCAAAGTTGGTGCCGACGCGACCACGACGAACCCCGGGGGGACTTGTCTTATGGATATGGACTTCGCTACAGGGTTACCCAACGCAACCATGCACCCCCGGAAATCTGATGGAGACATGCGTCCCCGATCTTCAATCATACGGTGTGAGGATTGTGCCTGTTGGTTGTCAAAAGTAATTTGCTTCTTGGTATCGCTGGGGTGACCGTCGTGCCTTCGGAAGATGAGATTGCCAACGAGATCGCGCATCTGTTTGCACAAGAGCTGGACGTGCCCGAAGTTGGCCTGGATACGCATTTCATTTTCACGGGTGGTGATTCAATGAATGCCGAGAGCCTGATGACGGCGGTCTCAAGCGCGTTCGGTGTTCGCCTGAAGACAGCAGTCTTGCTCGATGCGCCGACACCGAGGGCCCTTGCTCGAGTGGTCATGAGCAGACTGCCCGAGGATCAGTCTCTCTAGGTTCTGGGCACCGCAAGGTCATGTTTTTCGCTGCACCAGGCAGGTAACAAGTGGGTTTCGGACGCGACTTCTTTGCGGCGTGTCGGGTTCACGGTGATCGCGTTGCAATCGTGACCGACCGTGAAACAATCACCTATAGCCGCCTGCTCCAGGAGGTTGCGTTCGTCGCGGCCAATTTCCGCGCAACAGGCGTGACCGCCGGCAGTCTTGTTGGTCTGGCTTTGCAGGATTCGGTCGAAGGTCTCCTTGCCATCTTAGCTTGCTGGCGATTGTCGGCGACCGCCGCAATGATCGATTTCCGGACGCCGCGAGACCGGCGGCAATCCTTGGCGCGTGACTTCAATCTGGCGATCGTCTTCGAGAGCGCGCTTGTGCCCGGAGACAGTACCTATCCGAGCGCCGTTTTTGCCCGCGAATGGCGTGTGTCGGGTCCCCCCGGGGATCTTCCGCCACCGAGCGACGATCGACACCCCGCGTTTCTTCTCACCACGTCCGGTACCACCGGCATGCCAAAAGCCTACGTCCAGACGTACGATGTGCTCGCGGCGCGCATTGCGGAACGACGGATCTTCATCGACTCCGGTGCGATGCGCTTCCTGACGCCGATGGCGTTGACCTATTCGGCGACCCGCCATCAGATTTTCGGTTACCTGATGCGTGGCGGGACGGTCCGTCTGGTGCCTCCGCTGTTTTCACCGTCCGAGCTGGCAGAGGAGCTGCTCGGGTTCGGCGCGTCCGGGACGGCGCTGCCGCCGCCGGTTATTGCCCGCCTTGTCCGCGAGGCCGGTACGAGGCAGGAGCCGCTCTTTGCAAAGCTCACCGTTCTCGCCAGTTTTGGCGGTCCTGCCCGGGCCGACGACAAGGTGGCCGCGTATCTGAACCTGAGCCCGGGCTACAGAATGGCATATGCCTCCAGCCTCACAGGGATGATCGCGATCCTGTCTGGGCCCGACGTCCTCAGGAAGCCGGAGACGACCGGACAGACTGCCCCGGGTGTACGGATCGCGGTCATTGACGACGATGGAGCGACCCTGCCACCGGGCGAGACCGGCCGGATAAAGGCGTGGACACCCAGCGTCGCACCGATGGTCGTGACACTCGGAGGACAGACCACCGTCGACCAGGGAACCATGGGCGATGGCTGGGGTATCCCGGGTGACCTCGGTTTCCTCGACAGCGAATCGTTTCTGACGCTCGTCGACCGGCAGGCGGACGTCATTGTCCGGGGCGGCGTCAACGTGGCGCCGCAGGAACTTGAGAAGCTGATTGCCCGCCATCCGCGCGTCGTCGAAGTCGCGGTGGTCGGCTTTCCGGATGACACGATGGGTCAGGAGATCGCGGCATTCATCGTCACCGACGGCGCAACGGTCGACGAATTCAAGCATTTCATGCGTTTAGCCATTGCGCCCGACCGAAGGCCACGCGAAGTCAGACTGGTTCCATCGCTTCCCTACAACGAACACGGGAAGCTCATGCGGCGCCGGCTCGCCGCGACGCTTTCGCCGCGCTCAGAGCCAAGCGAAACCGGTTAGTGCCCCCAGCCATGGCCGCGGCCACGGCTGTGACACCAGCACGTCAAAGACCCCCGCGATCACCAACGCGACGCCGGCGGCGACCGCCAGGGTCGTGGCCGGACGTCGCTCGCCCGCAACGACCAGGGCGGCTATCAGGAAGACGACGCTTCCGACAATGTGCCCACCGCCGAGGATGGCAAAAGCGAGCGCGACACAGGCAGCGACAATTATTGCGTAGGCGCGGAAGACGGGCACGGACGACGGTGTCCATTCACCGGGCGGCACGACAGCCACGCCGCGGGGAGTGGTACTGACTTCCGGGTGCCAGATGCACCAGCCGCTGCGGACTACGATGAACAGGCAGAAGAGGGCCAACAAGCCAGCCGCGATCGACGGGAACAAACCGGCACCGGTCGGAAACTGCGTGGCCGTCACAAGGGCAGCCATGGCAACGACTGCGACCGCTCCGGCAAAGAGCGCATCGGGTAGCGGCTTCGGCTGCACCATCGATTGCCCGCGTGCGCGTCGCCAATGGCTCACCTGCCGCAGCATGTTGATCAAGCCGACGCCGAGGATCGCAATGACCAGCGGACGAGCCAGCCAGCTCCAACCGGCGATTTGATAGGAAAGGAAAAAGTACTTCTCCAGGCTCGGCCCGAGCACGAACCCGAGGGCAAAAGCCGCGCGCGGCCAGTTAAGCTCCTTCATCGCCATGCCGAGCACTCCGAGTGTGATCAGCACGACAAAATCGAAGGCACTCATGTTGTTTTGGAAAGAGCCGACGACGATGAACGTCACGACCACCGGCACCACTATGCCGGCGGGCACGCGCGCAACCCCGGCCAGCGGCCGCGTCAGAACAAGGCAGATGGCTGCGCCGAGAACGTTGGCGACTGCAATGGTGAACACCATGGCGATGGTGATTGAAGCGTTCTTGCCGAGCATGTCGGGACCAGGGACGAGGCCCTGGATGACGAAAGCGCCGAGCAGCAGCGCCATCGATGCCGAGCCGGGAACGCCGAAAGCGATCGTCGGGATGAGCGAGCCGCCTTCTTTGGCGTTGTTGGCACTCTCCGGAGCGATGACGCCGCGAACATTGCCCTGACCAAAGGGCGGTCCGCCGCCGGGACGGCGCGCGGCGTGACCGTATGCGATCCAGTCGACAACGGCCACGCCGACGCCCGGAACAGCGCCGAGAAATGCGCCCATCGAACTGCAGCGCAGTACCAGTGGCAGTTGCCGCAAGGTGTCGGTCATGCCGTGCCACATACCCGATACGCTCGGTGGCGTAGAATTGCCTTGCACGGAGCCGCGGACGAGAAGCGCCCCCAACTCAGGCAAGCCGAACAGGCCAAGAAAGACAACAACAATCGGCAGTCCCTGCCAGAAATAGACCTGCCCAAAGGTCCACCGGTCGAAGCCGGTCTGATCGCCGATGCCGACGAAGGACAGGAGTAGCCCCAGCATCGCTGCGGCAAAGCCCTTCGCCGGTTGGCTGCCCGCGATCATGGCAACGATCGAAAGGCCAAATGCGCTGATGGCGAAGAAGTCTGGCGTCTTCAGAAGGAGGACCAACGGCCGCATGACCGGTATCGTTGCGGCCAGCACAAAGGCGCCAAATACACCACCGATCAGAGACGCCGAGTAGGCGGCCCCCAGAGCCCGTGCCGCTTCGCCCTTCTTGGCCATGGCGTGCCCGTCGAGGACCGTCGCGGCCGCGCCGACAGTCCCAGGAAGGCCGAAAAGAACCGCCGGGATCGTGTCGGAGGTTGTCGTCACCGAGCCCATGCCAAGCAGCAGGGCAAACGCCGCGTAGGGATCTAGGTGGTAGGTCAGCGGGATCAGCAGCGCCATGCCAAAGATGCCACCGATCCCGGGGATCACGCCTACAATCAGGCCGGAGAGGACCCCGCACGTCACCATCAGGAGATGGAAGGGTTGCCCGACCTCGACGAGCGCAGTGACGAACTCGTGCACGCCTGTTTCCGACCGTGGCCTTCTATTTCGCGATCGCTTGCGCGGCTGCCAGAACGGCGTCGCTGGCGTTCAGTTGCTCCTTCACGATTTCGGTCATTTCAGCGCCGCCGGTCGGCGACAGGGAAAACTCGCCCAAGGCATTGGCGGCGGCGACGAAGCCCGGATCCGCAGTCATCGCGCTGTAGGCCTTGCGAAGAATATCGACAGTCTCCTCTGGCGTCTTCGGCGGAACCATCAGCGGATAACCGATGTCGCGCGCCGCCTCAACGAACTCGGCGGCTTTGCGGGTGACAGGATCCTTTATCATGGCCGAAAACCGGGGAACATCGGCTGCCTCCGGGGGCGTATTGGAACCAAGGCGCCCGATTATGTTGACGCCATCCAGCATGTTGCGCCTTTTCAGATCGGTAATTGATGCCGAGCAGTGACCAGCGATCTCACCCCTCGCCATCGCAAGCTCGATCTCTGCTACTCCGGAGAAACCAGTCACGATATCGAACTTGGCCTTGAGGCCGTTCTTGACAATGGCTGCGAGTTGGTAAGTCTGGCTGTTCTTCGACGACGCCCCGATGTGGAAGTCGCTGTTGAGGAACTTCTCCATCGTGTCGATGCCGGAAGCCTTGCTGGTTGCACAATAACCGGGCTCGCTTGAGAGCGCGCCAAGCCATACGATTGTCGACGGATCAAAATCGACATTGTTGGGGTTCAGCACCTTGGCAAACGCAATGTTCTGGCTGATGGATGCTATGACGCTGCCGTCGGCCGGCTCGTCGCCCATCATCAGCTTGGCAAGCTTGAGACTGCCTCCGCCGGGAACGTTCTGAACGATGATTTCCGGGTTGCCGGGAAGAAACTTCCCGAGATACTGGGCGATCAGGCGGGATGACACGTCGTAGGTGCCACCCGCGCCGTACCCGACCTTCAGCGTGATCTGTTTCGCATCGAAAGCGTGTGCCGATAGCGCCGAAGCCAAGGAAACGACCAATGCCAGCAGACCAATCCTGGGTACGGATTTGCCCATTCTATCTCCTCCACTAGATCTTGCAGGATCACCAGACGCCCAATGGAAGATAGTACATGTTGACCGCCGTCAAGGAAACCTGTTTCAATTGTTGATATGCGCCCGGTGTGTTGCGCGGAGCCGAAGTTGGCCTCGCTCAACACATGGTAGACTCTCCAGACGCGCCAGAGCGCAACGCCGGACCCGCCCACCGACGAGGAACCGAGGCCTTTCTTTCTTCCGAAATCGTTCGCGGGCCAGACAACCGATGCGCCTCGCGATCCAGTTTGCGTCTGGATACCGCTTATGAAAGTTGAAGCCATGCTTGATGTGCTTTCGACTCTTGACGCGATTTCCAAGGCCCGAAGCGAGAAAGACTACTATGACATCGCTCTCAAGTTGATCCGTTATGCCGCACCACTCGAAATTGCCGCACTTGTGGACGACAGCGCAGTCACTTACGAGCCGTTCAAAGACTGGCTTTCGAGGCTTTATGCCGATCTGACGCAGGACAATCCCCGGCTTGCGCGGTTTGACCATCATTTGATTCCAGGTGGCCTGTCGTTCTACACCGGTGGTAGCCCGAACAAGAGCAAAACCCTTATCATCGCTTTTTGCACAGGGACGTATGACCTCAGTGCTCCGACCTCACTGGTGCTTCAATATTTTTCGGAGATCACGCACGATGTGCTCGTGATTCGTGATGCGAAGGCTGTTGGCTTCACCGAGGGTGTTCCGGGATATGCAAGTCCGCTCACTGCTGCGATTGATCGTTTACGGGTGGATTTTAGCACGGACAGCTATGCGGGAATCCGATGCTTTGGCACCAGTGGCGGCGGAGCCCCGGCCTTATTGACCGGTACGCTCCTTGGAGCGCAACGGTCCGTGTCCATTTGCGGGGGACCACCCGCGTCTGGACCACGCGGGAAGACGCCGGGCTCCCTGGACTTGGAGCGCGCTCTTCGAAACTGCGTCACCGATCCAGTACGAACGATTGCTGCTTTCGCAGAAAACCATAGCGGTGACGCGATCAAAGCTCGCGGTCTGGCGCGCCTGGTCGACCTGACCCTCATGCCGGTCCCCAATCTCGCGGAACACAACATCCTCAAGCCGCTCCTCCGACGAGGAGACCTCGCCGGGTTTTTCAAGTCCATCGGCCTCACATAACGCGAGCTGGTCAGATGCGATCGGTCTCGTCCGCTATTGGCGGATTTTGTTGAAAAAGGCGGTGGTTGAAGTGGCTGAGTCTCGCTGATTCAGTGCTGCTGGAGAGCACGTGTTGATTTCCGTTGAGAAGTGACCCGGCATTTCCGCCGAGAAGTGACCCGCCTGTCATGTATCTTTCGGCTGTGGTGCGACGGTCGATGCCCTGTTTTTCTCCTTCCTGGTTTTAGCGTGGTGGGCCGAACTGTTTTTGAACCGGAAGCTGTCGTTTCCGGTCTCGAGGATGTGGCAGTGGTGGGTCAGCCGGTCGAGCAATGCGGTCGTCATCTTGGCATCGCCGAACACGCTGGCCCATTCGCTGAAGCTCAAGTTGGTGGTGATGATGACGCTGGTGCGCTCGTAGAGCTTGCTTAGGAGATGGAACAGGAGAGCGCCGCCGGATGCACTGAACGGCAGGTAGCCGAGTTCGTCGAGGATGACGAGATCGGAGTGGACGAGACGGTTGGCGATCTGTCCGGATCTGCCTTGTGCCTTCTCCTGCTCGAGCGCGTTGACGAGGTCGACTGTCGAGAAGAAGCGGACTCGCCTGCGGTGGTGCTCAATGGCCTGCACGCTGATGGCGGTCGCGACGTGGGTCTTTCCCGTGCCGGGCCCGCCGACCAAGACGATGTTGTTGGCCTCGTCGATAAACTCGCAGCGATGGAGCTGGCGCACGAGCGCCTCGTTGATCTCGCTGCTTGAGAAGTCGAAGCCGTTCAGATCGCGGTAGGCCGGGAAGCGCGCCGCCTTGAGCTGGTAGGCCACCGACCTGACCTCCCGTTCAGCCGTTTCGGCCTTGAGGAGCTGGGACAGGATCGGAATGGCGGCTGCAAAGGCGGGGGAGCCTTGTTCGGTCAACTCGCCAACGGCCTGGGCCATGCCGTGCATCTTGAGGCTCCTGAGCATGATGACGATGGCGCCGCTGGCGGGATCATGAGCCATGACGCGCCTCCGCCGTCTTCCTCAGGGCGTCGTAGCGCTCGACATTGGCCTGCGGCTCATTGGTGAGCGTCAAAGCCTGAGGCGCATCGACGGTCGGCGGCAGGAGGGGTTTGCCGTCAACCAGCCTGTGAAGCAGGTTGAGCACATGCATCTTTGTCGGAACGCCTGCCTCGAGCGCCAACTCGACGGCCGAGAGGACAGCCTGTTCATTGTGCTGGAGGACGAGCGCCAGGATATCGACCATTTCGCGATCGCCGCCTGGCTTCCTGAGGAGATGCTGCTGCAACGTCCTGAAGGCGTCGGGGAGTTCGGCAAAGGGTGCACCGTTGCGAAGAGCGCCAGGCTTGCGCTGAACGACCGCCAGGTAATGCCGCCAGTCGTAAACCGTCTGTCCGGGCCGATCATGAGACCGGTCGATGATGCGCCGGTGCTCGCAGATCATCTGGCCTTCTGCCGCGACGACGATCCTCTCCGGATAGACACGCAGGCTCACCGGCCGGTTGGCGAACGACGCCGGAACGCTGTAGCGGTTGCGCTCCAGATGGACGAGGCAGGTCGGAGAGACCCGTTTGGTGTATTCCACAAAGCCGTCGAATGGACGTGATGCCGGCATGAGGGCCTGAGCTTCCTCGGCCCAGACATCAGCGATGGTCCCACGCATTTGCCCATGCAACGTCTGCCGCCAAAGCTCAAGGCAGCGGCTCTCCAGCCATTCGTTCAGGGCTTCCAGAGAAGGAACGCGCGGCATCGGCTGCCAGAGCCGGTGGCGAGCATCCTGGACGTTCTTCTCGACCTGTCCCTTCTCCCAACCGGATGCCGGATTGCAGAACTCAGGCTCGAAGAGGTAGTGGCTGGCCATTGCCAGGAAGCGAGCGTTGACATCGCGCTCCTTGCCGTGCCCGACCCTGTCGATGGCGGTCTTCATGTTGTCGTAGATGCCGCGGCGGGGAACGCCACCAAAGACGCGGAAGGCGTGATTGTGGGCGTCGAACAGCATCTCATGCGTCTGTAGAGGATAAGCCCGCACGATGAAGGCGCGGCTGTAGCTCAGCTTCGTATGGGCCACCTGCAGCTTGACGCGCTCGTTGCCGACGATCGCCCAGTCCTCGGACCAGTCGAACTGGAACGCTTCGCCGGGTTCAAAGGCAAGCGGAACGAATGTCCCCCGGCCCGACGTCTGCAACTCTCTTTGCCGATCGGCTTTCCAATCCCGGGCAAACGCCGCGACACGATTGTAGGAGCCGTCATAGCCGAGGCTCACCAGGTCGGCATGCAACTGCTTGACGGTCCGCCTCTGCTTGCGGGGTTTGTTGACTTCCGCCTTCAGCCAGACCGACAACCGGTCGGCGAAGGGGTCGAGCTTGCTGGGCCGGTCGGGAACCTTGAACTTCGGCTCCACGTCTTCGGAGCGCAGATATTTGCGGACCGTGTTCCGGGATAGGCCAGTCCGGCGCGAGATCGCCAGGATCGATAGATGCTCTCGAAAATACCAGCGTCGGATAACGCTCAATAACGCCATGTCGATCACTCCATAGCCCCCGCTCAAGACAAGCAGGGTGGGGTTCAAACATGGGTCACTTCTCGCCGGAAATATCCCTCAACTACGGGTCACTTCTCGCTGGAATTCAACATCGTCCTGCCAAACGACTCTTCGCGACCGCCTCGCGGGTTATCTCCCGAGCGAGCGCTCAGGAGGTGGGGAGATGCCAACGCGCTCGCGGCGATGAGGGAATATGCGGACGGGAATCCGTGGTTGCCTCAGCCGGCTAGCAACATGGGACCTGTGACGGAATACATGATTGCCAGAGGGGCAGCGGAGGATTCGCTTCTTGCCCAATTAAGGAAGGCGGATCTCATTGCAAGCGCAGTCCCTGAGTACGTCGAGCGGCGCGTGGTTCTTGATCCGTCGCTCTTCGACGTGATGCATATCAACTATGAATTCGAAGAAGTCGTCGGCTTGGGTCGTAGTTACAAAGCACCGGAGATATTCGAACCCACCAGCGTGCCCGCAAATATCCGCAAAGTGCCTGGGTGGCTGACGATGCTGCTTAAGGGCGCGCGCGCCGAGTTCCAGCCTGACGCCGACTACAGGCACCTTACGCTGAATGGACGCTCCTTCACCCTTGGCGATACCCAGGCGAAGGTGGTCGGCGCTCTGCACCGAGCGCAGAAAGCCGGTTTCCCCTGGGTGCATGGCAAAACCCTGCTCGCGGAGGCAGGATCAAAGTCCAGGACCATTGGCGATCTCTTCAAGTCCCAACCCGACTGGCGTGAGTTAATCGATTCGGACAGGCAGGGTCGATATCGGCCTAACCTTACCGACTGACTGATCCGCATTCCGTCCGCACCTGATCCGACACTGGGGCCGCGGACATCCACATCGCGCGATTCCACGAACGCTGACCAAAGCCCGACCCCAGCCGGACGACAGCCACTGCGCTGGCGCCGAAGCTCCACCGAGTACACCGGAGCATTGGAGCGAACCCGTGAACCGCCATATCAATGAAGTCGAACTCTCGGAGCGGGTCTGCCTGAGCGTTCGCACGTTGCAGCGCTGGCGGTGGCAGGGTCTCGGCCCACGCTATCTCAAACTCGGCGGGCGGGTTGTCTATCGCCTGGCGGATGTGGAGGCCTGGGAGGAGGCCCAGCTGCGTGGCGGCAGCACCAAGAGCATAAAGGCGACGGGCGTGTGAGCGCTCAAAGCCACATAACGCGTGCCACGGACGCCCGCGACGGGATCGCCGAGATCGGAGAGATCCTGGCGCTGGGGCTGGTCCGGCTGAAGGCACGGAAGTCAAGCAAAACCACCATTCCCGACGGAGAAAGCTCGCTTGAACCTGTCGCCCACCAGAGCGGTGATGCCAACCCGGAGAGGATGGGGAATGGGTGATGGCGGAGACCGTATTGGCCCGGCTCGCGGCCCTCAAAACGGCGCCGATCGGCGATTTGAAGCAGCAATGGCGGGACCTTTTTGAGACCGAGCCGCCGGTGTTCAACAGGCGCTACCTGGAGAGCCGGCTGGCCTATCGGATTGGTGTCCCAGCCGGGATCGATGCCCTTCGGCACCCAGACGGTTTCGCCGGTGCGCTTGTTGCGCCAGGGGCGCATTTCGATCGTGGGAGCGGGCTTGTTGGGATCGTAGCCGCGGCGTTCGGCCTCGTGGTGCCGACGGGCGGTTTGCGATGCAGGCCGGAACTAGGCGAACCGAATGCCTTGACATTGGCGAGCGAGACGGACGCCAACTTCCGGATCTCGGTGTCCTCCGGAAACCTATGTTTTGTGCCATTTCAAACCTCGGGTATCAAACGGCGAAGTCCCGAGCCTTGGAGAATATCTGTAGAAGAGAAGGACCGAGCGGCGTGATTGGGCTTGTCTGATCGTCAGAGCCGCGGCACGGAATGGCCAAATGCTGCGCCGTTTGAGCGCTCGTTGTCGGCAACTCGGGGATTCGGTCGGGATGGGTATTGGTGCAGCGAGAATGACAATTCGCAAAAATTCTCTGAGGCAAGCTGGTTACTTCGGCGGAGGGACGGATACCGGTTTCAATACTATTTTGCAGAAATACAACCACAGGTGTGTAAACGGATTTGATGTCGGCCAGTGGACTACTTAGGTACGCGCTCAGCAGGCGGTTTGTATATTTCGTTGGCGGTGCCGGAGAGAAAGGCGGTGCGGTCCGCTTTGCTCTGTTCGTCGGCGATTGCGAGGATGAAGTCGAGCCAGCGGCCATAGCCGCCGGCGAGATCGCAGATCGGCCAGTCGCTGGCGAACATCAGGCGATTCCAGCCGAAGCAGGCGGCAGCGTGGTCGACGTAGGGGCGAATGAGTTCGGCGTTCCATCGACGCCCCCTAGATTCGGTGACCAGCCCCGAGACTTTCGCCACGACGTTCGGTAGGCGGGCCAGGTCCGCGAGCTGGTGCTTCCAGGCCGCCGACGGAGCACCATCGATCTTCGGTTTGCCGAGGTGATCGAGGACGAATGTTGCCTCGGGCACGCGCCGCACAAGTTCGGCCATGTCGCCGAGCCGCTCGCCGAAGAGAACGAGATCGAAGACGAGCCCCCGCGAGGCGACGGCGCGGACGCCAGCGAGTATGGCGGGCGAACTGGCGTAGCCGGGCGCCGCCGATTCGAACGACCGCCTGATGCCGACGACCGGCGCACCGCCATCTAGCAGACGGTCGAGGTGGGTTCCGACGTCCGCCCGTTCGATGGCGGCACAGACCACAGCGCGGCGCGTCACCGTCGATTTGCCGACCTGTCCGAGGAGCCAACTGGTCTCTTCTGCGATATCGGCACCGGCCGATGCGGCTTCGACGGCGATTGCATCGGCGATGCCGAGCTCGAGGGCGACGGCGTCGTAGGTCGCCGCCGTGAACGGCCGTGCCAGAGCAGCGAGTGGCCCGTGCGCGGCCAGCAGTTGATAGCGTACGGCGCCAGGGTCCCACAGGTGATAATGGGCGTCGACGATCCGCATCAGACGCGGAATAGGTGCTCGGCAATGTCGATCGGCGGTTCGGCGATGTCGTCGAGCGGAAACCACGGACGGCGCGCGCGCCGGAAGGGGAGGGCGCGCATGTCTGGCGGCGTCGGGCCGGGCGCGTCGAGCACGAAGGCGGCGCGGAGCATGTCGCCGTAAGCGCGGCGGAAGTTCATCATGTTCTTGGCCTCGACCCATTTGGCCTCGGCCGCGGCGAGCCCCATCGCGCGATACTGCTCGTCGGCCCAGTCGTAGGATGAGCGCGACATGATCAGCAGGCTGAGCGGGCCCACCGCGAGCACCGCCGAGAGCCCCATCGACGCCTCGGTCCCGCCGAATATTCCGCCTGTATAGCGGAACCTGCCGTCGCTGAGGCGCGCGACCTTGCCGTCGAAACGGAACGGCTTGCCCCAGCGCGGGTCGACGCGGTGGCCGATCTTCAGCGACAGGGACGCGCCGACGCCGGCCGCGTGGCACGCGGTGGCCGCTTGTGGGTCCACGACCATCGCCAGGGCGGGTTCGGTGACGCCGGTGGCGATCAGGCCGGCGGCCACGTCGATACTGTCGCCGGCCGCACCGCCGCCGGTGGTGTCCGCGGTGTTGAGGAGGAGCACCGGACCGCCCGCGACCTCGCGGCCGCGGCGCACGGCCTCGGCCACCGGAATGCTCTCGACAATGTATTCCTCGCGATCCGCCCAGTAGGATTGCGCAAGACGCTCCGCCTCGCGGCGCGCCTGGGAAGCGTCGCCATCCGCGATCACCAGCGTGCCCGATCCGATCTCGGCGATGTCGATGTAGGAACCGACGAAGAAGTTCGACACCGAAAGGATACCGGACCTCTTCTCCGTGGCACGCGCCGCCTGCTCCATGCGCGCAAACGGCCCACCCCCGAACGTGGAGGCGTGGAAGGCAGTCAAGATCATCGGGAGTCGCACGCGGCACATGGCGGGACGAACCTCGCCGCGGACGATCTTCAGCAACAGGCGCGCGCCGCGCTCGCCGGTCTGGCGCGCATCATCGTGGGGATAATGCTCGTAGCCGATGATCCCATCGAGGTTTGCCACCATCAGGTCGGTGACATTACCGTGGAGGTCGAGGGTCATGACCACCGGCACCCACGGTCCCACGATCTCGCGGACGCTTTCGGCGAGCTTGCCTTCCGGGTCATCGGCATCGGTTGCAACCATTGATCCGTGGCAGGACAGATAGACCCCGTCGATCGGCCCGGCAGAGCCGAGTGCGCCAAGGATGCTGACGCGCAGCGCGGCGTGTGCCTCGGCTTGCAGGACGGAGGAAGAGTTCCACCGCGTCGCCGCAAGCGGCGCGATCTCGACGTCGTCGGTCGCGTCGAGGACCGAGAGAGCGCCGGCGATCTCGTTGTCGGTGCCGCGAAGCGTCAGCATGTCCGCTCCCTCGAGCAGATAGCCGGTCGCTTTCACGGTCTCCAGATCGCACGTGAACGTCGCGAATGTATTCGATTCGCAGGACATCTGGGCGATGGCGATGCGCATGGCCGGCTACCTGTATGGCGGAGCGACCGCATAGTGCGTCGCGCCGAAAACGAGGTCCGAATAGTTGCCGTCGGCCACGGTTTGGTCGCGCGGAACGGCGAGCCTTTTCAGCGCCGCAGGGTCAAGCGCGATGCCGAGGCCAGGTGCGTCGTTGAGCTGTAGGAAACCATCCTCGATCGCCAGCGGCTCGGTCAGCAGCTCCTCGATGAATGGGTTGCCGGTCTGGTCGACCTCGACAGTAATGGCATGCGGCAGCGCGGCGACAACATGGGCGTTGGCAATAAGGGCTACGGCGTCGCTCCAGGTGTGGGGCGCGACGCGGAGGCCGGCGGCGGATGCCATTTCGGCGATGCGCAGCACCTCAGAGATACCGCCCGTGCGGCAGGCATCCGCCTGGGCGATGTCGACCGCGCTGGCGCGGATCAGTTCGCGAAAACCCTGCACGCCGAACTCGTTCTCTCCCGCCGCCAGTGGTACTCTGAGGTCGCGCCTGAGCGCCACGTAGCGGTCGATATCCTCGGGCGGAAACGGCTCCTCGAACCAGGCAGCGTCCGCTTCGGCGAGAATCGCGCCGAGGCGCAACGCTGTTTCCATGTCGTAGCGATGTGACCCGTCGACATGGACCAGTCCGCCTTCGCCGACCCCGCGCACGGCGGCTCGGAACGCCTCGGTATCGTAGTCCCACGACCGCCCGAGGCGCATCTTGACTCGGCGGAAACCGCGCTGACGGTGGCGCGCTGCCTCGCGCTCGATCGCCGCGATATCGTCATGCCAGAACAGGCCGCTGGCATAGGCCGCGGCCTTTCCCTGCTTGCCCCCAAGAAGCTTCCAGACCGGCGTACCGGCAGCCTTGCCGCGCAGGTCCCAGAGCGCGATATCAATGCCGCCGATCGCGCTCATTGCCGCGCCCTTGCGTCCATACCAGCGCGTCAATCCGTAGAGCTTGTCCCAGATGCCGTCGATCTCGGCGGGGTCCATGCCGATCAGGTGGGCGCGCAGATTACCCTCGACGATCGTGCGCACGAGATCGGGGTGGCTGTAGGCGGCACCCACGCCGGTCTCGCCGGTGTCGGTATGGACCAGCATCAGCGAGGTGACGCGAGCCGTGACACGGCCGCCGGCGTAGACGAATCCCTCCCCCGGCGGATACTCGAAACGCAGATTGACGACCTCGACGTCAGCGATCCTCATGGGCGCCCCTCCCTGCGTCGATCAGGTCGGTTAATGCGAACACTTCCGCCGTCGTCCGCCCGGCGACGAGCGCGACGCGGGCGTCGTCTTCCTTGGCCGTGCGCGCCGCGGCATCCGACAGAAGCCCGTCGAGCTTGTCGGCCGGCACGATGCACACGCCATCAACATCGCAGACGACCCAATCGCCCGGCCGGATCAGCACACCGGCCAGCGCGACCGGCTCGCCCAGCGACAGGTAGCGCCGTTTGCGCGTGCCGAAGGCCGACACGCCACGCGCGGCAACCGATGGCGGCGCCTCGAGCGCGGCGAGATCGCGGATGCCGTCGTCGATCAGCACGCCGGCGAGGCCGCGTGTCCTGGCGGCCAGCGCCAGGAGGTCGCCGAAGACGCCGTAGATGCCTTCGCCGGCACTGGCGATGCAGGCGACAGCGCCGGCCGGCGCCTCGCTGAACAGGGCGTGAATACCGAGATTGTCGCCGGCCGGCAGCGCCACTGTCACCGCCGGACCGGCGAAGGCGGGTCCGATCATAAGGCGCACGCCGGCCGCAAGCCCGCGCCGGCCGAGGGCTTCGTGGATCGTCGCGACGCCGAAGCCGACGAGCGCCCTGGCGGTCTCTGACGCCCATGTGGGATCAGTGGAGTGCGTCATACTCTTCCAACAGCTTCAATGTCGTTGCCACATGATCGCGCATCAGCCGTGTTGCCCGCGCCGCGTCGCGGGAGCGGATGGCCGCGGCGATCTCGCGGTGCTCGCGCTCGACCTGACGCTCCTGGTTGCCGACCTGCAGCACGATCAGGCGATACCTGTCGGTACGGTCCCACAGCCGATCGAGAATGCTGGCGAGCGTCGCGTTACCGGATGCGCGATAGATGGCGCGATGAAACTCGCGATTGGCGCGCAGCCTGCCGCGTGCGCTGCGTTCTGGCCTGCGCCCGGCCCGCGCCTCGATCCGATCGAGCGCCTCGGGCGAAGCCTCAGTGGCGGCAAGCCCGGCGGCGAACGGATCGAGCTGGAGGCGGACGGCATAAAGCTCGCGCACCTCGGCCAGCGACAGCGGTGCCACGGTGACGGTACGGTGTGCTTCCAGAATGACCAGCCCGTCGGACTCGAGACGCCGAAGCGCCTCCCTCAACGGCGTGATGGAAACGCCAAGCGACGCGGCCAGGCCCTCCTGATTCACCGTCGAACCGGGCTCCATGGAACCGTCCAGGATGCGCGCCGCCACCGCTTCATAGACCGCCACGGCCTTGGTCTGCACATGCACCAGCGGTCCGTTGAAAGGTGTTCCGGGATGTTCGCTCAAGCAGTCGCCTCCATGCCGCCATCGATCGAAATTCGCGCACCGACAATGTAGTTGGGAGCGTCGAGCACGAGGTAGCGCACAAGCGCCGCAACTTCGGCTGGCGTGCCGGTGCGCGCTGCCGGCACCCGGTCGGCGACCCACGCCCCCAGCCGAGCGCTGTCGGGGCCGAGGAAGGAAGTGCCAATCACGCCGGGCGCAACCACGTTAACCCGGATACCGCGCGCTGCCCACTCCGCCCCAAGCGACATGGCCAGACGCTCCAGGCCAGCCTTGGAGGCGGCATAGGCCGAGCGGGCGACGAGCGAGCGCGACGCCGAGACCGAGCCGATCACCACCACCGACGCGGGCGTTGCCCAGCGCATGTCAGAGAGGGCGCGCAGAAGAAGCGTCGGTCCGATGAGGTTGGCCTCGAAGACCTCGACGATATCGTCAGGATCGAGATTGGCGAGTTTGCCGCGAAGCGGCAGGCCGGACGCAAGTACCGCCCAGCGAAGCGGTGCAGCGTCCTTCAGCGCAGCGAGGATCGCCGCGCGCCCTTCGGGCCGCGCGATATCGGCGCACAGCCGCACCGCACCTTCTCCGGCCGCCGCGGTGGCGGCGCCGAGGCGGTCATCGTCGCGATCGACGACAATCATGGGCGCGGCCGAGCTAGCGAGCGCGGCAACACAAGCGCCGCCGATTCCGCCGCCCGCGCCGATCACGAGACCCGCGCTCATGCTGGTGCTCCGAGGGCATGGGCCGCCATGCGGCCAGGGTTGACGACAGCGATTTCTTTGAGCGTCTCGTTTCCGAGCGCCTCGGCGAGCGCTGTGAGCGTCGCCGCGGAGAAGATGTAGGGATCGCCGATTTCGGGTTGGCCGCAATCGGTGGTCAGGTACACCGTCGCCCCGGCATCGCGCAGCCGCCGGATGCCCGATGCAAGGTCGACGCGCGGGCGCCCCGTGATTTCCCGGGTCGCAGTGTAGAGGTCAATCTCGAACATGCAACCCAGCGCCTTTAGTTCGGCCACATCGTTGGCGGCGAGATAGAGGGAATGGGTGATGCTGCACAGGAGCCGTGGCGTCGCCGCCGCGAGCTCCGCGAAGGCACGACGCCCGGCGCGGTCCAGATGGCCCGTGCCGAGCACGAGCGTAGCGTCTGTCCGAAGTAGCAGGTTGCGAAATGCGGTCCACATCTCCGGCAGCGGCCGGTCCCAGCCGACATGGCCCTGGTCGAGGGTCGGGCCCCACACCCAGCGGGCTCCCTCGGTGATCGACTGGGCGACCGAATTGGGCGTCGCCCACGCATTCAGGCTCGCGGAGCCGATCGCCCGCGGCGCCGGCGCCAGCGCAGCGCACGCTTTGGCCGTGTGCCGGTTGTGCGATTTCCACACGAAGCCCTTCAGCCCGCCGCGCGCCGCGGCAGCCTGGATCTCGTTGCCGCCGCCCCAACGGGGCACCGACGACGGGCCGGGATGAACGTGGAGGTCCCAGGAGAGCTGCATCGTCGCCGCTAGTCCATCAACAGGCCGCCGTTCACGTCGACAATCTCGCCGGTCAGGTAGCTGGCATCCTCCGACATCAGGAAGGCAACCACCGAGGCCGCCTCTTCCGGCCGCCCGATGCGGCGTATTGGAAACGTGCTGCCGCGATCGCGCATCCCCGGCACGCCATCGAGGAACGCCGTATCGATGACGCCGGGCGCGATCGCATTGACGCGGATGCCTTCCGGACTGAATTCGCCGGCGAGCGACTTGGTCAGGCAAAGCACGGCGGCCTTCGCTACCGAATAGGGAGCGCCGATGACGATGCCGCCGGTCTTCGCCGCCTGGGACGTGAAATTGACGATACCGCGGAGCGGGTGTTCAGACTTGCGCATTTCCGGGATGACCGCTCGGCACATGCGCACCGTCCCCATTAGGTTGACCTCCATGTGCCGCGACCAGAGCTCGTCTGAGGCAGACAGGAAGTCGGTTCGCCAGCCGGCACCGGCGGCGTTGACCAGCCCGTCCACCCGTCCGTGGCGATTCGCGATCTCGGCAACGACCGCCTTCACCTCTGCGTCGTCGGTGACGTCGCAGTGGATGATATCCGGCCCATCGGCGATATCTGTTGCGGCAACCGTCCAACCGTCGCGTGCCAGACGCGCAGCCGTCGCCCTGCCGATCCCCTGCGCGGCTCCGGTGACGATCACAACACGCTTGTCCGATGCGTTCATATGTTCCTCTCCGATGGTGCGCAGGTTTCCAGTTATCCCAAAGCGTCGATGGCGGCGAGAATCGTTCGCTGACGAAGATCGCGTGCGGAGCGCTCGCTGTACCAGCCGATGTGTGGCGTCAGCAGAGCGTGCTGGTGGTCAACGAGCGCGCCGAGCGGGCTCTCCGGCGCCAGTCGCGCATCGAGCCCGAGTCCGCCTAACTCGCCCGAAGCCAGCGCCGTGGCGACCGCCGCCTCATCCATCAGACCAATGCGCGCAGTGTTGACGAGGATCGTTCCGGGCGACATCCGCGCGATTGCTGCCCCGTTGATCATCCCGGCAGTTTGTTGCGTCAGAGCACAGTGGAGGAGCACGAACCCCGAGTCGGAGAAGCCCTCGTCGAAACTCACCGGCTCGGCACCGGCGGCACGAACGGCCGTCGCGCCGTGAGCCGTCACGACCCGCGTGCGAACGCCTATCGCGACCAGTGCCCGTGTCACCGCCGAACCGATCGACCCGAACCCGATCACAGTCGCACTGCGGCGGCCCGGAAAGAAGCCCTGCGCGGCAACCGTTTCCCAACCATCGTCGGCAGACAGTGCCCCCGAGCGGACCGCGTCGACGCGCCGGTCGAGGGCGAAGGCCAGGCCGAGCGTATGGCTGGCAAGTTCGGGGATACAGTAATCGCGGACCGCGACGACGCGGATGCCCCGCTTCCCGGCGGCGGCCAGATCGACGGTATCCAGCCCGGTTCCGAAACGAGCGACCACGCGGCAGGCCGGCATCTGCTCAAGCAGCGCTTCGTCCACGCGCGTGCGCACATGGGCGACCACGACGGCCTCCTTCAGGCTCGCGGCTGAGCCGTCCCAGTGGCAGACGTGCCAGTCGCGCGACTCGGCGGTCGCCGACTCAACCGCGAGATCGCCGAGGAGGTTGTCAAGGATCATCAGGGTGCGGTCCATGTTCACAGGTAGGTCGCGCTCCACGTGCCGCTGCCGAGATGGATCGCGGTTCCCGAAAACACCGCGTCCGCGTCGGACGCGGTTAAGCAAGTGCCGACCACGGAGGGGTCGACGCCCCGCGTGCCGCTGCCGAACGCCAGCCGATAGCCGCCACGGGTTGCCGCGAGTTCGGCAAGGGCCTCGGCGTCGTCGGGGGTCACCGCGGATGTTTCCAGGATCAGATTGGCAGTCACGTCCAGCGCCCTCCGCGCAGCGAACCCGCCCAGCGGCGCGCCAAGAGCGACGACGGCAAGACGAGGCCACCCGCGGGCAACCGCGACGATTTCCGCCCAGGGATAGGGTTCATGTTGCGCCCGTGGATCGACGACCAGTGCAAATTCCTCGCGCGCGCAGTACTCCGGAATTGGTCTGAGCGCCCAAGGCGTCAGCGGATAGCCGTGATCATCCGGTCCGGGGTGGATACGAACGACCGCCCGTCCTCCGGCAGCGCGATGCGCGGCAACGCGTCGATCTAGATCGGAAAGCCGTCCGGGCACCCCCACCAAATAGTCCTTTACCCGCGTGTCTTTCGCCCCGGCGACGGCGGCACCGAAAGATGCGGCCGGCGCATCCACGACCCAGGCTTCGGTGACCGTCTCACCGAGCGGGCGATGAAGCGGAGCATTGATATCAATCAGCGGCATGATTGCGCAGACTCGTTTCGAGTTCCCGGGCGAGGAAGCGTGCCAGGTCGGGCGCGCCGGCGTGCACGTTGGGTGCGTTCGGAATGCGCCAGACATTTGCGGCCGCCTGTAAAACGTCGATCGAAGCCTCGGCCACCCTGACCGAGGCGCCGCTCTCCCTGAACACCGCCACCGCCTCGGCAAGTTCGCGCGACCGCCGCTCGGCGTGGACGCGGTCGGTTTCGATCAATAGGCGCGCGAACGACGTAAAGCGCTCTCCCAGGTTCCGCTCGATCGAGCCAACGACCACGTCGCGGCCGGCAAGCGGCGCCAGCGCCGCCTCAAATTCCACAATCAGCGCCTCGAGGCTCTTCATGAACAACGAACGTGCGAGCTTCAACAGCGCGGCGTCGCCGCACGCGCCGCCGACCCCGTCCACACGGAAACCTAGGCCCCGCAGAAGTTCCATCGCGCGCGCAGATTCCTGCCCGCTCACGGCGAGACTCGGAGTTGCCGATTCGTCGTCAAGCGTGTCCATCAGCGCGACATCGACGACCGCGCACGGGGCCGCCACGGCCACCGCCCGCTTTACGGCGGGCGTGACCGTGTTCCATTCGAGATACAGGGTCTGCGCATGGAGCAACGGGCGGACGGCTTCGAGCGCCGCTTCCGCCGCGGACGGCACGACGCAGCTGACGATGATGTCGAAGGCTTCGGAACCAGGCGCGACGGTGGCGAGATGATCGGCACCGGCGATCGGCACGCGCGGCGCGGGATCGTAGACGCTCGGACGGACGCCGCTGCGCTGCAGCCGGCGCACCAGCGCCGACCCGACCGAGCCGTGCCCGACCATCAGCCAGCGTGCCGCTGCTTCCGTCCCGTCCTGCATGGCTGCGCTCACGCCTCCTCTCCCACGATGGCGAGCGCCATGGTGCGCCGATCGGTCGTCGCCGGGTCGAGTTCGGTCGCCTCGGCGCCCTTGTTCAATACGATGATGCGGTCGCACAGACTGAGCAGTTCTTCCGACTCCGACGACCAGACCAGGATGGCGACGCCTTCGCCGGCCAGCTCGCGCACGACGTCGTGGACCTCGGCCTTGGCGCCGACGTCGATGCCGCGCGTCGGATCGTTGAGAAGCAGAACGACGGGCTTTAGGGCGAGCCACTTAGCCAGCACGACCTTCTGCTGGTTGCCGCCGCTCAGTGTGGCGGCTTCGACGTCGGCGTTGGCGACACGGATGCTGAAGCGCTCGACGAAGGCCTGCGCAGTCTGGTGGATGACGGAATCGCGCAGCGCGCCGAGGGAAGACCGCAGGCGGCCGAGAATGACGAGAACGATGTTCTCCGCCACCGCCCGGTTCATCATCAGCCCGTCGGTGCGGCGGTCGGCGGGAATCGACGCGACGCCGAAACGGATGGCGTCGGCCGGCGACCTCGGACGATAGGCGTTGCCGTCGAGGCTGAAACTGCCGCCTTCGGGCTGGCGCGTGCCGAAAACGGCGTCGAAGAATTCCTGGACGCCGGATCCGTCGAGACCGGCGATGCCGACGATCTCACCCCGGCCGACGGAAAGGGAGAAATCGTGAAGCCGCCCGGTGGTCACGCCGGAGGCAACGAGCCTCACGGGACCACCGACGGGCGGCTTCTCCCGTCTGGCCGACATCTGCTCTTCGGCGCTGCCGACCATGTGGTGGACGCAGTCGCGCACGGTGAGCGTCTCGGCCGGGGCCGAATGAACCACATGGCCGTCGCGGATGATGGTCACGTGATCGGCGACAGACAGCACCTCGTCGATGCGGTGCGAGACCAGAAGGAAGGCCTGTCCGCGCATGCGAAGGCGACGGACCGCATCGAAAAGCGCTTTGGTTTCCACGTCGGTGAAGGACGAGTTCGGCTCGTCGAGCAGAACGAGATCGGCCTTGAAGTGGAACGCCCGGATGATCTCGACCATCTGCTGCTCGGCGAGCGGCAGTTCGCCGATCTCGCGATCGAGCGGAATCGTCCAGCCGATCTCCGCCATCGTCCGGCTGAGATCGTCATGCATCTCGTCCATGTGCATCCAGCCGAGCGCCCCGCGGCTCTCGCTGCCGGCATACACGTTGGAGACGACCTTCATGTGCGGGAAGAGGCTGAGTTCCTGATGGACGACGGCGATGCCGGCGCGCCGCGCCTCGGCCGGCGAGGCGAGCGCCAGGGCGTGCCCGGCCACCTCGACCGTGCCCCCGTCGGGACGAACGGCGCCGGAAAGGATCTTGACGAGGGTGCTCTTGCCGGCACCGTTTTCGCCAAGCAGTGCTTGGACGGTCCCCGGCCAGATCTCAAGGCTGACATCGTCGAGCGCACGGATGCCGCCGTACCGCTTGGATATGCTCCGCGCGGCGACGGCCGGCACCTGTAACCCTGACTTCAGCTCGGTCGTTGGCATGCGGGAACCGCCCCTGTCATCGTCTTTTTGTTGAGGGCCTTGTCTTACTTGCTCATCTTGACGTCCGGGCTCTCGCGTACCTGGGCGATGTTGGCCTTGTCGGCCCAGACCGCCTTGCCGTGCTGCTCGCCGGTGGGCAGCGGCGTGCCGTTGGCGAGATGGTCGAACAGGACCTTCACCGTGTGATTGCCCTCGTTGTAGAGGCTCGATCCCTGCGCCCAGGCGACCCAGCCCTGTTCGATCAGATCGAGCGTGGCGGGCAGCCAGTCGTATCCGGCCACGAGGATGTTGTGGTCGTTGTTCTGCTTGAGCACTTGGCCCCAGTTTTGGGTATCCGGTCCGCACATGGCGTATGCCAGGCCGATGTTCGAGCCGGCGGCGGTGTAGATGTTCTGGATGTTGGCGAAGTTCTTCGCCGGGTCGGTGGTGGTGTTGTAGAAGCCGACCTGCTGCAGATGGAAGGGGCTGCCCTTGTTGAGCTCGGTCACGCGGTCAACGAAGCCCTTCATGCGGTCCTGCTGGCCGGTCACCGTCGGCAGGCACGAGGTGATGACGTAGTTGATCGTCCCGGTCGCGCCGGCGTCCTTGTAGTGCTTGAAGACGCGATCCGCCGAGACCGTGCCCTGGTCGAGCGGACTGGCGCCGCCGAAGTAGAAGAACGACCGCTTCGATCCGGGTGCGTCGAGCTCGGTGGTCACCACCGGAATGCCGCTGTCGACCGTCTGGTTAATCGCTGGCACCAGCGCCTTGGAATCGACCGGCAGCAGCACGACGCCGTTGACGTTCTGGGTCGGCATGGTCTGCAGCAGGGCGATCTGCGACTGCGCCGTCGAGGGCTGCGGCCCGACGATGATCAGCTTGAAGCCGAGCTCCTTGGCGGCGTCCTCGGCGCCCTTGCGCAGGGGCAGCGACACCGGGTTAGTGAGATCGTTCAGCACCAGCGCGATGGTGATGTTCTTGGCTTCCTTGGCGGTCGCCACGTTCCACGGCGCCAAGATGCCCGCGGCGAGCACGGCCGTGCCTGCCAGCGCCAGCTTGCGGGCGAACCCGCGCCGTGTATCGGATCTTGCGGTCTGCACTGTCATGTCCACTCCTCCTTACGGTCACTGTTCCCCTTCCGCGGTCCGGCGGACGAGTCGGGTGTTGCCTGGCCTGCTCCGGAAGCTCTCCTTCCTGGCGTGCCCGGCGGGCCGAGATGTGCGTCGGGCGCACACCTCATCGTCGCTCACCGCCTCGGCGGTTACGGTCGACGAGAAGGTTGACGGCGACGGCCGCGATCACGATTAGGCCGCTGACGACGATGAGCAGGTAGATCGACACCCCGACGATCACGAGGCCGTTGCGGATCATGCCGATGAGCAGCATGCCGAGCACCGAGCCGAGGATGGTGCCGGCGCCGCCGGTGAGCTGTGCACCGCCTATGATGACGGCGGCGATGGCGTCGAGTTCATAGCCGATACCGACATTGGGGTCGGCGGTTCCGGTCTGCGCGGTGGTGAGCAGCGCCGCGATTGCCGCGGCAACGCCGTTGAATGCCAGCACGATCACCTTGATGCGTTCGGTATTGATGCCGGCGAGGCGGGCGGCGCGCAGGTTGCTGCCCATGGCGTAGAGCCGGTGGCCGAACACGGTCCGCCTCAGCACGATGGCGCTGACGACCGCGAAGACGACGAGGACGATGGCGTTGTAGGGCACCACGCCCCACAGGCGGCTCTGGCCAATGGCCAGGAAGACCGAATCGTTGGCGAAGCCCGAGATCGGGTAGCCGTCCGACAGGTAGTAGGCGGCGCCGCGATAGGCGTTGAGCATGCCGAGCGTGATGATGATTGTCGGCACCCTGAGCAGCACGCTGAGGATGCCGTTGATGGCGCCGAGTCCGGCCCCGAGCACCAGCGTCAGCGCGATCGCCGCCCAGATCTCGACGCCGCTTCTGGTGAGCAGGCCGAACAGCACGCCGCACAGGCCGACCATCGATCCGATCGACAGATCAATCTCGCCGCAGATGATGACGTAGGTCATCGAGACCGCCAGCACGGCCAGGAACGAGATCTGCGACGCGATGTTGGCGACGTTGCGGATGCTGGCAAAGCGCGGATCGAGCACGGTGAAGATGATCGCCGTGACAATGACGGCGATCAGCATGCCGGCTTCGGGAAAACGGGCGAAACTGGTGTGCAGGCGGTCAAGCGCGGACTGGCCGCCGACCGCGGTTCCTTCCCCTAAAGCCATGCTTCCTTCCCCATAGCCTATAAAATGTAGCCTACAAGTAACTCTGCTGATGGTCAACGGCTTGCCGTTATTAAGCCGCCGGCTCCGCGCGAGGAGGCGGATATGCTGGACAGAATGCCGGTACTGGCTCTCCGTCTGACTCAGGAGATAGTTGGACGGTAGGCGAGGCCGAGCGTTCCAGACGATCTTACGGGTCGTCGCCGCCGTCATAGGACCCGGCCAGCGTCAGTCGGCCTCCAACCGTTTGAAATCCAGCCGAGCCATTTTTCGTCCTCAAGGCGGCGGATGAGTTCAGGGACAAGTTCACGGTCATGCTGCCATCGGTGATGCTGAATTTCCCGACGATGATTCTAGTGCGCGACGCCTCGGGCACGTCGCTGCCCTCGCGAACCCAGAGGCGGTTCGCGCCGTTGCAGTCCTTCGCGCGTGTAGCCCGGCAATTTCCCGCCGGTAAAAGGGCCGCCCGTCTCAAGAGATTGTAGACATCGGATCCATGCCATCGCCGACCGCGAGCAGTCCTGACTCCGCGATCATTGAGGGCACCTGCCAAGCCGCGGAGGTCGGTCACTTCGGTGGCTCGCAGTGAATTCACGATCGGCAGGACATCGGCCGCAAACACATCCGCTTCGACCGAGAGAGCACAGCGCTCCGGCCGCCGCCTCTGCCGGATTGCGCTGATTGCCAGGCCTCGCGCCTTGGGCCCTCCGGGCAGCCAAGGCCGCCGACGCACCAGAAAGCACGCCTGCCGGCTGTTGCCGGCGCCGAAGGATCGCGACCGGGCGAGTGTTCATTTGCAGACAATCTGCGCAATAGCGTTGTTGAATTGGAAAGGCTGTCCGCTGTCGGGATCGCGCGAGCGGATTTGTCGCGGTCAGCGTGCGATTCGCACCTGGGTGTGACGCGCATTACAGGAGTCTGGGTCGATCGGTGTTACCTGAGCCGTGAGGCAGGGGCTGAAGCGCGATGGCGCGGAAGCATGCGGCGATCGCGCAGACATCGAAGGAGGATTCGATGCTGCTGCACCCGGCTCGATCCAGAGCAAACCCGAAATGCGTGGCAATACTTGCGTTCGCGGCGCTCATGCTGAGCGGCCTGGCGGATGCGGCCACCGCCCAGACATCATCGATCATGGCGCCGGGCGACACGATCGTGACCGGCTTTCCCGGTATCACGACGCCGACGCCGCCGTTTCCATCCGGCAACCCTATCGATGAGACCTTCATCGACGTCAACGGGCCATCGATGCAGATCCAGCGGCCGCAGCCTGCAGGACCGCCGAGCGGACAGTTGATCGATTCGCCTACAGTCTTTTCGGCGCCGGCCGGCGCGGTCGGCGAAGTCTTCCCCATCGCCCTCGACGATCTGCCGGCGCCGGACATCTATCTCGGCGCCACATCCGCCTTCGGCATCCAGATCGTCGCGCCGGACAAGGACGGCGACGGCCGACCCGAGCGCATCACGCACGGCGAGCCTGATGCCAGATTCATGGACGGCCAGTGGGGCCAGGGCGGCGCGCCGGGCAGCATCTATCGCGTCGACGGCACGTCCGGCGACATCACCCTGTTCACCACCATCGGCGCCAATGCCGGGCCCGGCCTCGGCGACATCGTCTACGACCGGGTGAGTCAGCAGTTCTTCGTGTCCGATCTGGATACCGGGCTGATCTATCGTCTTGATTCGACCGGCCTGATCATCGACACATTCGATCACGGCCTCAACGGCCGACCCAATGACGGGCTGGCGCCGGTCGCCGACGACGGCAGCACGATGGACATCACCTCGCCGGCGTTCGATTCGACGAACCCAGCGACCTGGGGCTTCACCCAGCCCGAGCGGCGGGTGGGCGCCATGGCCATCCACGGCGGGCGCCTCTACTATGCCGTCGCCAAGCCGCTGCAGATCTGGTCCGTCGGCATCAACCTTGACGGTTCGTTCGCCAACGATGCGCGCTGGGAGCTCGACGTCACCGGTCTGGCCAGCGACAACCCGATCGCCAGCATGCTCTTCGACGGGCAGGGCAGGATGGTGCTTGCCCAGCGCGGCGAGCAGCGCGGCAGCTACGACTACTCGGTCTTCGCCGATCCGATGAAGTCGTCGGTGGTGCGCTACACGCGCGAGGTGCCTGACGATCCTTCGACACCCAGCACATGGGTCCAAGTGCCCGACCAGTACGCCATCGGCTTCCGCCCCGACGGGCTGAACACCGACGGTGGCGTGGCGCTCGGCTACGCCTTCGATAGCCAGGGCCTGCCGCGCCAGGATTCCTGCGGCCAGTATCTGTGGACGACCGGAGAATCGCTGCGCGACGACCCGGCGCTTGCCGCTGAGCTTGCCGCCGGCGGGCCGGCCAAGGTGGACGGCCTGCAGGGCAATGACATCTCGCTCGTGCGCCCGGCGAACGACCCGCCGTTCCAGTCCTACTTCACCGACTATGACGGCCAGTTCACCGATTCCCAGACCCAGGGCCATATGGGCGACGTCGCGATCCTGCAGCCCTGCCAGGGCGGCTACGGCTACATTCCGCCGTACTTCCCGCCGCCGGGCTACGGCCCGCCGCCGCCAGACGGCTTCAACCTGAGGCTCGATAAGCGGGCTGATCCGAAGACCTGCGACGTGACCGGCACGGGCTTCGACTGCCACTACACGATCCGTGTCACCAACACCGGCCCCGGCTTCTATTGGGGACCGATCACAGTCGACGACTGGTTCCCGACCAGCCCATCCGGCGCGTCGGTGACCTTCAACCCGTCGCCACCCTGGACCTGCGGTGCTACCGGCCCGTCGCAATATGCGTGCAGCTATCCTGCCGTGCCGCTATGGCCGGGCGACAGCGTCGACCTGCACGTCAACGTCGACCTGCCGGCGGACGCCAATCTGTGCAACCTGCCCAATGTCGCTCAGCTCGACTGGGCGCCGGGGTGGGGCGACGCTAATCCGTCCGACGACGCGGCCTATGCCACCGCGCTGGTCCCGAACCGCCGGTGCGAGCCGCCGCGTGGCGACAGGACCAATCTGAAGATCGAGAAGCGTGGCCTGAAGGTCTGCAAGGACCAGGGAAGCAACTGGGCGTGCCTGTACGCGATCACCGTGACCAATACCGGCCCCGGAGAGTACACTGGCGACATCGTCGTCGGTGATACGATGTCGGTCGCGGACCCGATCGCCTTCGCGCCCGCCCCGTGGAGCTGCACGAATCCCGGACCCGGGCACACCTGCACCTTGCCGCAGGCGGCTTTGCCCGACGGCGGCGGCGGTCATCTCGATCCGGGCCACAGCGTGGGCCTTGTGATCGGCGTGCTGGTGCCCAAGGCGGCGCAGGTCAAGGCCGAGGCATGCACGGTGAGCAACCAGGCAAAGATCACCCAGGCGCCCGGCGGGTCCCCGATGAACGTCAACCCCGGCGACGATGTCTCCGCCGTGGTCGAATCGGCGACACCGGGACGGAACTGCGAGCCTCTCGGCAAGCAGTCCGACCTGTCGATCACCAAGCGTGGTCTCTCCTGCCAGCCCTATGCCGGGCCGACGCCACAGTCCGGGCAAGCCGGGCTTGCCGTCAGCAGGCAATCCTTGGCGTGCCTGTTCGCGATCACCGTCCACAACAACGGACCCGACGCCTACTCCGGCGCCTTGAAGATCAAGGACCACTTCGTCGGGTTCACGCCACTGCCGCCTTCGCCAATCTTCGCACCGCCAGTCTGCACGCCTGACGGCAGCGGTGGCTACGATTGCGCGGTGGCCGGGACCATCGCTAGCGGCCAGACCACGCCGCCACTGGTGGTCGGCGTGCTGGTGCCCGACGACGGACAGACATGCAACATCACCAACCAGGCGTCGATTACCCTGCCGGTTGGCGGCTCGCCGCAGAATACCAACGCGGGCAACGACACGGCACAGGCGAGCCTGCACGTGCCCTCGACGAAATGCGCGCAGCCGCAGCAGATCCAGGTGTGTCCGGTGCAGAGCCGCATGCCGGGTGGAGAATGCTGCCCGAACGGCGAGACGTGGAACGGGCGTGCCTGCTCGGGCCCGAAGTCCGCTGCGCCGCCGCCGCTGCGGGTCGCGCCCAAGTGCCCGACGGGCACCCATGGCACGCCACCGAACTGCGTGCGCAATCTCTGCCCGCAAGGCACGCACGGGCGTTACCCGAACTGCCAGCCCAACGTGTGCCCGAAGGGGACCTACGGCCGCTATCCGCATTGCGTGTCGCGGACCCCGCCGGTCCATGGGCTGTGCCCGCGCGGAACCCACGGCACGTACCCGAACTGCGTGCGCAACGTGTGTCCGCTGGGGACCTACGGCACGTACCCGCATTGTGTGAAGCGGCCAACGATCAACCGGGTGCCGAAACTCGTCTGCCCGAAGGGGACCTATGGCCGCTATCCGCATTGCGTGAAGCGGCCGGTGCCGGGTCCAACGCTCCAGATCAATCCGAATCTGAAGCTGCTGGTCCCGCCGACGCGGCCGCCGACCATCAGGTAATCCGGCGGACATAGACGGAACTGACGAAGGGCGGCCGCGCGGTCGCCCTTCGCGCCTGGCGAAGGCGGATGGTCGCTTCCGGCTCAGCTCCCCCCGGCTGAGTCAGCCATGAGTCGGTCAACCTCCGACGTCAGCTCAGGATCAACCTGAGAAGTGAAGTTCCACGGCGGTCACGTCCGGTCTCGGCGGGACCTCTGACATCACCTATCGCAAGCGGCACCACGGGTCTGCCAATTGTCGGCGGCATTGGTGCTCTTCGAGCTGAGGCCGATGGACCGGCTCCAGAGGGTCGTTTGATGGAGCGTTCCGATATCCTGACCACCATGGGCGAACTCAAGCTCTACGGCATGAAGGCTGCCTTCGACGAGATCATCGCCACTGCCGTCAAGCGCCAGCACGAGCCCCAGCGCATCGTCGGTGACCTGCTCACCGCCGAGATCGCCGAGAAGCAGGCCCGTTCGATCAAGTACCAGATCACCACAGCCAAGCTGCCGTTGGCCAAGGACCTCGAAGACTTCGTCTTCGACGGCGCCCCAATCAATGAGACCCTGGTCCGCGACCTCGCCGGCGGCGAGTTCCTCGCTCACCAGCGCAACGTCGTCCTGGTCGGCGGTACTGGCACCGGAAAGACCCACCTCGCCATCGCCATTGCCCGTGCCTGCATCCGTGACGGTGCCCGTGGCCGCTTCTTCAATGTTGTCGACCTCGTCAACAAGCTCGAGGCCGAAGGCCGGGCCGGCCGCCAGGGCCGTATGGCCGACTACCTGTCCCGAAAGAACTTCATCATCCTCGACGAGCTCGGCTATCTGCCTTTTGCCCAGTCCGGCGGCCAGCTCCTCTTCCACCTGATCAGCCGGCTCTACGAGCAGTCCTCCGTCATCGTCACCACCAACCTCGCCTTCGGCGAATGGCCCAGCGTTTTCGGTGACGCCAAGATGACGACCGCGCTCCTCGAGCGCCTCACTCATCACTGCGACATCGTCGAGACCGGCAACGAAAGCCGGCGCTTCAAAAACCGCGCCTGATCCATCCGCAGCCGCTCGCTCGCGGCTGCTACCAAGGGGTCAGAATTGGGCGCAGATCCGGCAACTGTGTTTTGCGGTCAAGCTCGGAAGGGCTGTTGATCCCTGATGACGGCGTTGAGGATGGTGAGGAGTTTGCGGGCAACGGCAATGATGGCGACCTTGGCGGGTTTTCCGGCGTCGATGAGGCGTTTGTAGAAGGCGATGAAGCGTGGAGCGTGGTGGACGGCACTGAAGGCGGCGACGTAGAGGGCGTTGCGGACGCGCTTGCGACCGCCGTGGATAGAGCGCTGGCCGCGACGGGTGCCGCTGTCATTGTTGAAGGGCGCCAGGCCAGCGAGAGCGGTCAGTTGGCGGGGCGGACGCCGGCCGAGTTCGGGCAGCAGGGCGAGGAGGACGGTGGCGGTGACCGGGCCGACGCCGGGGACGGAGACAAGCAGGCGGCGGTCGCGGTCGAGATCGGCGGCGGCGGCAATGGCCGCGGCGATCTTCGCATTGAGGGCTTCGATCGCCGCATCGAGCCAGGCGATGTGGTCAGCGATGCTGTCGAGCGCGACGGGATCGGAGCATTCGCTGCGGCGGGTGCGTTCCTGCTGGCGGATGGCGACGAGCTGGTCGCGGCGCTTGCTGAGAAGGGCGAGGCGTTCGCGCTCCTCGTCCCTGTCGTCCTGCGGCGGCGGGCACAGGGATTGGGCCATGACCGCCAGCATGCGGGCGTCGACGGCGTCGGTCTTGGCAAGGAAGCCGGCGGCGCGGGCGAAGTCGCGGGCTCGGCTGGGATTGACGCGGGCGAAGCGAACGCCGGCGGCGGCGAGAGCCTGTCTGAGGACACGGTCGTAGTGGCCGGTTGCCTCGAACAGCACGAAGGCGTCACGCTGCGCCCAGCCTTCGATGAGGCCGGCGAGCGCTGCAGCAGTGTTATCGAGTTGCTGCGGCATTGCGGTGGGGTCGAAGATGTCGAGATGCCTTTTGGAGACATCGATTCCGATGAAGCCAGGGGCTATGATCATGGTGCCTATCCCTGTGCTGCGAGGTCCGTTGCAACCGGCCTCGGTCAACTGTCCAGGTTGGGTGTTCAAGGGCGGGCGGGGATCAAGACCGGATCGCGGTCTTCAAAGACCAGGGGTCCAACGATCTCCCGCCCGCACCCTCATCTTGGCACATCCTCGACACACAGGGGTCCCGTTCCAACGCCGATTGACACTTGTCGCCTCCGAATCTCTTCGGAAGCCAATAAATCATCCCCAGCCCGCGGCCGCGAGCACCTTGTTCAACAGCCTGCTAACGCCTTGCTTTTGAGACCGCGATCGTGCGACTATTAAGGGTTGCAGGATCCTTGGTAAGGGATTGATGATACGTGATGTTTCAGTCTGACGGGATAATTGTTGCCAATTTGCGAGTGACTGCGTCGGAAGACTTCGCAGGCGAAACGGTCATCCTCCATTTCGACCATGGGACGTATTTTTCCTTGCGCGGCAGCGCCGGGACGATTTGGTCGCTTCTGCAAGAGCCGACAAGTGTCAGCGCGATCATCGCGGTCTCGCGGGCACTCGGTGGTTCGTTGCCGAGCGATTTCGAGGCCACGCTGTCGTCTTTTGTTGGAAAGCTGATCGAACACGACCTAGTCACTGGCTCGCCGGGGCCGGAAAAAGCACTCGTCCTGTCGGCTGACGCAATTGCCAGCTTGGCGGAGCCCCCAAACCTCGAAATCTATACCGACCTTTCCGAGCTCATCACCATGGACCCGGTGCATGAGATTGACGTTTTGACCGGGTGGCCGGCTCCGCCGAGAGAAGGGAAGTAACGGTAACTGGGCGATGAACTCCTCGCAGCTCGGCAAATCCGGCGCTCACCCGCAATCTCCCAACATCGGCACCCTCGTTGCACGAGCGCTCGCCTACGCGCGACAGCATGGGACGCGACGCGCCACCACTGATTTCGGACCGGTGCGGCTGGAGATTGAAGTCTGCGGCAGCGTACTTAGCGGTGTCGCCCTCGATCCGCTCCGTCACGCCACGGTCGATGCAGCAGCGCCTGCTGATCTCCATCTGGTAATGATCGATAGTCGCGAGACCTGCATTGGCGGTCCCACGCTTGAGAGCTTGGCGGCGCTGAATGGGAGCGGCCAGCCCCCAGCCAACGACGGGCGCCGATCCAGGTTGACGATCCATGAGGCGTTGAGGACTTGCTGTTTCATCGATGCGGATGCGCGTGAGATCATTGTCTGGTTTGATGATGCGACCGCGGTTCCGGAGTGGGTCGTATACGACCAGATTCGCAATGCCCTGCACTGGCTCTCCTACGAACGGGCTTTCGGTCTGTTTCACGCCGCCGCACTAAAGCTGGGCGGCGTCGGTTGCTTGATTACCGGCAAGAGCGGATCGGGCAAGTCAACCTTGACCGCGGTGGCTGTCGCCGCCGGGTTCGATACCGCAGGCGACGATTTCGTTTTGGTCGAAACCACGCCGGTGCCGCGCGTGCATGCCGTGTTCGACACGGTCAAGCTCGATGAGGGCAGCTTGGCGCGCGTCCCGCAATTCCGACCATCAATCAGGGCATCGCAGCGAGCCGATGACAAGGGCATCGTCCACCTGTCTGACACGGGAAGCCGCGATCGGATCGCCACGAATTTTCCTTTGCACGCGATTTTGCATGCGTGTCTGACCGGCCGCCAGTCAAGCCGCATCGTCAGGGCCGCACCTGTGCAGGTCTTCCGCGCTCTGGCGCCGTCTACCCTCAAGTTGCTACGCTCTCAGGGCAGGCAGGTCTCAGCCAACTGCGCGAAACTGGTCGAACGCTTGGCGACGTACACGTTCGAGATTGGCACGGATGTCGATGTGGCGGTCGCCGAGCTTGCCGGGTTCATGAATGGGCTCGAGCAATGAGCCACAGCGTTTCAGTCATAGTTCCGGCGTGGAACATGGCGCGGTTTTTGCCTGACTCGGTTGCTTCTATTCCGCCGGTTCACGAGATTCTTATTGTAGTGGGCGAGTCGGACGACAATACATTGGCGGTCGCCGAGGGGCTTGCCGCAAAGCGCAGAGACATCCGTGTGTCGTCGGTTCCAAATAGAGGGCCGGCGATTGCGCGAAATGTCGGACTGCGTCAGGCGACAGGAGATGTCATCGCGTTCAACGATGCCGATGACGTCTGGCCGCAGGGCAAGCTTGCCCTGCAACTCGCGCGGCTCGACGGCGAACCGCGATTTGACGTTGTGTCGGGGTTGGTGACCTCCTTCGCGGAGCTCGATCGCAGCACTCTTGCTCCCACAGAGGGCTCCCGTGTCGAAACGCAATTTGCACACAACGTCGGCACCTCGATCTTTCACCGCTCCGTGTTCGATCGCATCGGGCTGTTCGATGAATCGTTGAGGTACGCGGAGGATTGGGACTTGATGCTGCGGATCGTCGAGGCAGATGTCTCTTTTGTCATTCTCAATACGCCGACCCTCTATTACCGCCGGCACGCTGATTCCATGATGGCGCGTGACGATCCGCGCAAGAAGAGCGATCTTGCGCGGGCATTCGCGCTGTCGCTGGCGCGCCGCCGCAAGCTCGGTCTGACAGTCGCGCCAGTATCATTTGATCGCCATTTTGAGGCGCCGCCGCGATGACCATCTCGGTGCTGATTCCCGCATATAACGCAGAGCGCACGCTTGCTGAGACCCTGGCGAGCGTGCTCGGTCAAACGCAGCCGCCCGATGAAGTTATCGTTGTCGACGACGGCTCGACCGACCGCACGGCAGAGGTCGTGACCGCTGCGTCGAAATCGATCCAGCTCATCAGGCAAGCCAATCGAGGAGCTGCCGCGGCCCTCAATGTCGGGATTCAGCACGCGAGAGGCGATCTGCTCGCCTTTGTCGATGCTGACGACCTGTGGGAACACGACAAACTCGCTGCGCAAGCCCAGGTTCTGGCTGAAAAGCCCGAACTAGACGGCGTGACGGGTCATTTCCGCACGTTTCTTTGCCCGACCAACGACGAGGAAACCAACAGAAGATACCGCATTCCCGACGGCCCCGAGCCATGTTGGCTTTTGGGAGCGATGCTGCTGCGGCGGCATTGCTTCGTGGGCATGAAGCCGTTCGCTGAGAACTTGACGGCCGGGTATCACATCGATTGGTACGACCGCACACGTGCGGCTGGTGCCGTAATAGGCATGATCCCGAACATCGTGCTGCACCGGCGCATTCATCCCGGCAGCCTAAGTCATCGCTCGCGCCAGCGCGACGTATCCATGGTGGAAATGGCGCGCAGGGCGATCGTGCGACGGCGAGCCGGCGTCGGTGCCAACCATGAGGCGTGACTTGAGGCGCTACTGGCCCGGCGGCCAAACCGCTCTCTTGCTGAAGGCGGCATTTCATTCCGACATTCAGGTCGCACGTAAATCATGGCGCCGCTGGCTGGTCGTCTGCGATTTCGAAACGGCACCTTGGAACGACCTTCGGGTCGCGTCGCTCGCGCACAGGCGTCTGGGGCATTTGGCCGATGCAGGGGCACTGGAACCGCGTCTCGTGGGGTTGCGACGCTACATCTGGTCGTCAGGACGGATGCGGATCGACGCGGCGACGCCGCTACTCAGGGAATTTGCGAAGGGTAACATCACATTCATGCCGATCAAGGGGGCGGTCTTGCTTGCCCGCAATTCGCGAGCCGTGTCCGATCGGTTCCTTGCCGATATCGACGTCTTGATCGATCCCGCGCACTGGGAGAACGCCGTCACGATCGCCCTCGAGCAAGGGTGGGCTGTGCCGCGGGAGATGGAGCCGGACGTAGTCATTTACCGCATGCGACAGAGGCACCATTCGCTTGAAGTGACGTGTGGCACGCATGGATCGGTCGACCTGCATCAGTTTAGTCTGTTGCTCAATCGGCAGCTTGGCGCCGACGTCTTGTTGTGGCGGCGCGCCGGGAAAGGGACATTAAACGGGGTTTCCGTACTGCTGCCACACCCCTCGGATCAACTCGCAATCACCTTCGGGCACGCCTTCTTCTCTGGAGATCCGAGGTCGTATGACTGGGTGGCGGATGCGTTCGCGACGATCTCGGCTCCGGGCTTCGACTGGGACCTGTTCAGCGAAGTGATCATCGATCGTGAGCTTGCCGTTCATGCCGGCGTGGCGCTGACCTACCTGGCCGAAGAACTCCAGTGCAAGATTCCGGAGGCGGCGAAGCAGGCAATCGCCACGCACATCCGTGAACCGTTTCTCAGTGAGTTTGCCACAAGCTACCGCACTTACGTACCGGACGACGCGCAAGAATGCCAAGCGATCTATGAGGCGGAGTGTATTCGTTCGCGCCACTTCCTGGGGCGAGTGGCAATTCAGCGCTCGACGCCCCAGGGACGCAAACAAGTCGATGCCACCATCGGCCAGGTCAAGCTCGACCAAAAATTTGCTCTGCCCATGCCGTCCGGGATCAACCCAACGGATCGTGTGCAATTCCGACTTCGCCTCGATATCGCGGACGATTGGCGCAGCGTATCTGCTCTGACCTTGGGCAAGTCGCTGCTCGTGAGGCTGGGATGCTTCGACAGCTCGATTGAGCTGGGCCGCCTGCGTGTGCGTTCCAAGGGCGGTGGAGCTCTGGAAATTGTCGGGGAAATCGACGGCGCGCTGGTCGTGGGACGCGGAATCGATGAACTTTGGCTGTCGGTGAAGGTTGCCAGGGCAGCTTGGCTTCGCCGGTGGCTCAGCTGGCGCTACCGCATATCAGATTACGTCGGACGTGGAGAACGCACGGCCGCGTGGTACCGACGGCTGCGTGAGCCTCGCAATCGCGTGCTCCGGGCGGCCACTACGGGCCCGGATGCGAGCGGTCTCGAAAGTCAGCCGGGCGTTATTATCCAGGGCGGCAGTTTTGAGGCTTCCGTATTGCGGTCTGCCGACCGTGCTCAATGAGCGTCGGCCGTCGTCCCCTGATCGGCGATTGATATTGCCTGTGACGCCCTTGGACCAAGCGGAGCCCGAAGATACTTGCCATCGAAGAGAACATTTGTTGTCACGAACACCGGTCGCGGGAAATCAGGCAAGTCTGCGAAATATCGTCCGGTAATGGCGCGTGAGAAGAATCGCTCAAATTGTAGACGGTCTTCGCTCCATTGCTGACGCAATCGTCTTTCTCTAGACGAAGCAAAGCCAAAGAGACTAGAGATACGCAGCAACTCGTTTTCTATTTTTGACCAAAATGGTTTCTCAGATTTTGACGCGTAATCTTGTAGTTTATGCGCCCCAATCCCTGCGTTGTCTGCCATTTTCTTGAAAGACAAACAAGCAGATTTTTCTAAATCTTCGCATTTATTATAGAATATAGACATCCAAGGCTTCTCCGCCTTCGTTGTATGCAAAAATATTGGCATAAAATACTCTTCAATTCCGAAATTCCACAGCCGATATTGAAAATTGAAGGCAGGAGACATTTCTGTCCAACGATTTTGAAAGAAATAATTCAAAAAATCTTGTTCTTGAAATCTCATGGCGCTGCGATACTGGCCTACGTAATTTCGTAACTCAAGAAGAAAATCGATGTGTCGCCATTTATCTACATCAATTAGCAGAATGCCTGCATTAAAGTAGTCGTCGTCGGTCTTACCGATGCTGCGAAGCCACCCTTCCCACGAAAGGCCCAACACCGGCGACCTTCCGATCAACCCATAATCCCTCACAGCAGCAAGCCCACCGGGCAGTTCGATTTGCCACACAATGTCGTCCCGACGGACCGGTATTGTATCGGCATCGACATAGAGGACTCGTTTGTATTGCGACAAATACAAAGGTGCAAAAAGGCGGAGATATACGACAGTTGGCAGAGCAGTGCTGGTCGGAAGGTCTTTTGGCAAATGCGGCGAAAGCCAATTCCGGTGAACGATAACCAGCGGGCTCACTTGCGGTATTGCCAAGTCCGCATGAATTGAATCCTCGAAAAAAATGTGGGTGTCACACTCCCAAAGGCTGGCCAGCCGATTGCCGACTACAAGTGCCGGCCAAAGTGCTTTGGCATCCGCGATTAGGTAGAAGGCATTCATCGGGTCGACTTTAAAGTTGTTTAAAAGAATATGAATGGTCGGAGAATTCGATGGGGCGTGGATTTTGATCGTAAGTCCATCGCGCGATCGGCCAATCGCGCGATTGCGCTACCCGCTTTCCCACCAGCGGCGCAACGATGCCCCCTCATCGCCGATGAGCCGACCGGCGACTTTGTCATTTGGCTGCTAACCGCGGCTATTGCATCGAAGGTGTCGATAACCGAAACGCCCATCGCAACCCATCGAGTAAGCCGATTGCAGCGTTTCTCGCCCGGTTCTCAGGTCGCCGGTGTGGGTGCAATCGTGCATGTTGATCCTCATTCGCCTTTAAAGGTCCAGATTCAAATTACGCCGCGATCGACTAAAGGCCGAGCATTTCCCGCGCCTTTCTGGCGGCACGTTTCCTGGTCAACCGGTCGAAGATAGGTATTTCCCATGCACGAGGTTGTTTGGCATCGAGGCCGTTTATGACATTGTGTATGTGGTTAAATTTAGTTAAACCGCGTGGCGCATAAGAAAGATGAAATAGTTCCGGCCTCTCCGCAATACACATATCTGAAATAACTTGATCATCTGTCGCAAGGTTCATGTCGAGCAGCGCTTTATAATTACGTCGAGCCATGGACGCAAAGGTGGACAACAAGCTCGCCGGCACAATCATCATCCCGCCTGCGACCTGCTCGATGAAGTGTTGAATACGATATCGTATCTCGAACTCGTAAAGCGGTGGTCTGCGGTTCAACCGCTGGGCGCTGAAGACGATTTTGTCGCGGACGATTGGCGAAAAGCCAGACGGTTCCGGCAGCCAACCGCCGGCCCCCCCGCCAATACCGAAATCGATCCAAACGTAGTGAGAGAACGTGTTGTTCGTCATGGCGGCAGCACGTTCAAGTGCGTCCCACTTGGCCATCATCGCCACGTTGTATTGCGGAAGAATGTGTTCAATGTGATGGAGATCATCGGAACTACAAAACATTGACCGAAAGTGCGCAGAATTCATCGCTGCCCGGGTGGGCTCCAAAAACCTATAGCAGTAGATTTCATCAAACTCCGCGACATCGGCAAAGTCGATCGTTTCGGCTATTTTCTCATGAGATATGGCGTCAGCGAGAAAATACCGGGGCGCCGGAAGCCGGGCCAAATAATGCCGATAGAAATTGAAATATTTCTCTTGGGACCGACTTAGGCTCTGCCACGAACCTCGCCCGATGTCGAAAAAGGAGGTTACAAGCAATGCTTCCATTTCGCACTTTCGAGAATCGCATCCCAAATTGGTGAGTCTCCCGAGCACTCTCTCCGATTTTGGCCTTAGCCCTTCTTTCGTCCAACTGGAGGCGTGGTCCGTTCTCATTTGAGCCATTCAGGCTCGGTGGTGCAAGTGACCCACTCTTCGACGGTCTATTGCAGGTTCTCGTAAGCACAACTCTTTTTCCAGATTGAGCTAGGAATTATTTCAGGGCAAGTGCGGCTTTATCATGGGTAGTTGTACGTCAGGCAAGAAACCCCCATCGCTCAATGCATAAGCTTCTGCCCTTGCCCGGCAAGCATCGCTAGTCATTCCCGTACTGCCGCCGTCTGCTCCCTGTCCTGAACACTTTCCTAGTCGGGGCGGGGATGCGCGCGAGGTGCTGGATCGAACAGGTCGGGCTCGACTTGGGATGGCATGGAGATGCGCCCGCGGCTTGCCGGCGTGAATCCGAACTCTGAGGCGATGCGAAGCATGATCTCGGCCTGACGGTTGGCGATCGAGACGTAGGGCGACTGGATGGGGAAGCCGGTCGGCGATTTGACCATGACACCGAACTTCTGGATGGCCTCCGTCGCCTCGGCCCACAGCGCATAGGCGCTGCAGTTGGCGGCGAGTGCACCGCGATCGAGGTTGGTCAGGACCCGAAGCTTGCCGAGTTCACCGGCTAGGGCGTGGACTCATAAGCTCTGAGCCAAAGCCTTGTTGACGCCATGAGGACGGCGGCGAGGAAGTTCCTGGCAAGCTTGTCGAAGCGGGTTGCGATACGCCGGAACTGCTTGAGTTTGCAGAAGAAGCGCTCGATGAGGTTGCGTTGTCGATAGATGGCGGGGTCGACGGAGCGGCGGACGATGCGGCGGGAGCAGCTGGGTATGTTGGGCTTGGCGCCGGAGGCAGCGATGAGGTCGAGAACGGCGTTGCTGTCGTAACCTCTGTCGGCGACCACGGTAGCCGGCGTGGGCAGACCAGCGAGGAGTTGCGGGACGGCAGCCATGTCCGAAGCTTGGCCGGCCGATAGCAGGAGCCGCACTGGCAGGCCATCCTGATCCACCACGGCGTGGATCTTGGTGCTCAGTCCTCCACGAGAACGGCCAATGGCGTGATCCGGGCCCCCTTTTTTCCACCGGCGGCGTGCTGGTGGGCCCGGACGATCGAGCTGTCGATCAACTGCATCGACTGGGGGGATTGGGCCGCCAAGGTCTCGAACACCTTCAACCACACACCCGCCTTGGCCCACCGGTTGTAGCGATTGTAGGCCGTCGTGTAGGGACCATAGCGTTCCGGCAGATCGCGCCAGGGCGAGCCCGTCCGCAGTACATAGAAGATCGCATTGATCACCCGCCGGTCATCAACGCGAGCGACCCCGCGCGGCTTATTGGGAAGAAGCGGAGCAATCAGCCGCCACTCCGCCTCCGACAGATCGTATCGAGCCATGATCCAAGTCCTCCCCGGACCTTGAATCACTCTCCCTCAACAACCGCAAACCTTTTATGGGTACAGAACCTAGGCGGTGCCACTCGGTCTGGGCGGCCGGGCTCAGTTCGGGCGGGCAATCGGGTATCGCGGGCTCAGGGGTACCCCCGCCCTCGCCTTCTTCGGGTCGGTCTTGTCGGTCTGTTCATCCGGCGGCGTTGCCGATGCCGCCGCGGCCGGGCGCAGCACCTCGTCCCCTTTCTCTGGCTCGTCGAAGCCGATCCGCTGGCGAATGTCGTTCTTGCCGATCTCGAGACCCAGCGGAACAAGCTGAACCGAATGCCTTGACATTGGCGAGCGAGACGGACGCCAACTTCCGGATCTCGGCGCCCTCTGAAAACCTATGTTTTGTGCCATTTCAAACCTCGGGTATCAAACGGCGAAGTCCCGAGCCTTGGAGAATATCTGCAGTAAGAGAAGGACAGAGCGGCGTGATTGGGCTTGTCTGATCGTCAGAGCCGCCGCACGGAATGGCCAAATGCTGCGCCGTTTGAGCGCTAGTTGTCGGCAACTCGGGGATTCGGTCTGGATGGGTATTGGTGCAGGGAGAGAAACCCGGCTCCAACATTCTCCACGCGCCCTTTCCCCCAAGGGTGAGAACTTCCGCGTGTCGCTCCGGGGCGAATTGCGTCGTTCTCGGCTGGTTGATGACAGGTCGTGGCTAAGGAAAGCTCCCCGAGCGAGATGTGAGCGCAGCCGCGCAGGCTCAGAGGATTGAGAAATTGTGAAGGGAGGAACAAGCTGGTCGAGGTCGTCAGTTCTAGTCCGACGGCCGGCACTGAGGACAATTGCCTGGACCTTTCAGTGCGCCGCTCTGTCCGGCCTCAAGCCATCGTCCAGGCTGGAGCGCGTCGTTCGGTGTGCTGCCTAAAGGGACGGTCGTCCGTACGCTGTCCTTCGCCGGAGGCACCCGATGGCTCGCGATTGCCGGTGGAGGATTGGATATTTCTCGGGATGCGGCGCACATGAGACCTATCGCAACGGCTTCCGACACTTCGGACAACGTGGCGCCTTGCGGTGAGCGACGCCGATTGTGCTGGCGTGGCCGCAGTTGACACATGCAAAAGTCATCGTGACGACGAACGGCATCGTCTTGATCTGGCCGCCGCACCGCCGGAGTTAGCGTTCGATCTAGGGTTCACGGCAAAGGCTTCCCTCTGTCCGCGAATGGGATGGCCATGCCTTCGCACGACCGCTTGCTCGGCGTCACCGTCGGCCGCGAAACGGTTCGCGTGTCGCCCTAATCGATAACGCGCCTCGGAGAAAATGATGGATGCGCGTCAGGCGACAGGACGAAACCAGTGTCGGCACCGACCGGACACCGCGGTGTCTCGAAATCGATGACTTCAGGAGCACTTGAGTTGGAGCCGATATGCCTTGCGGGTTTAGTGGCTGCGAACTTTGGCGAGAGAGGGAAATGAATTCGCTCCGTCACCAAATGGCCAATCTGTCCGAGCGTTCCCTGATCCAAACCTACATGGATATAAGAAGTCTGTGGGCGTGCCCATCCAGCGGAGCGCGCACTGGCCCGTCGGCATATTGCATCGGCATGTCGTCGAGGGCAGCGTTGGAAACGCCGCGACATCGGTGGGACGGGTTGTCGACGCGAATGTCGTATTGGGTCGTGCCCAGTCTGATCCTCGCCTCGAATCCTGGCCATGCGGCCGGAATGCACGGATCGACGAGGACCGAGGTTCCCTCCCGGCGAATTCCGAGAATGCCTTCGACGCCAGCGCGATACATCCACGCGGCCGAACCCGTGTACCAGGTCCATCCGCCCCGTCCGACATGCGGCGGTACCGAATAGACATCGGCCGCCACGACATAGGGTTCGACCTTGTAGCGCGATATCTGCTCCGGCGTGCGTGCGTGGTTGATCGGGTTGATGAGGGCGAACAGACCGCCGGCCCGATCGCCTTCGCCGAGCTTTGCCAAAGCCAGGATGGCCCACATTGCGGCGTGGCTGTATTGTCCGCCGTTTTCGCGCAGGCCCGGTGGATAGCCTTTGATGTAGCCCGGATCGAGCCGCGTCTTGTCGAAGGGCGGCCAGAACAGAAGCGCAAGGGCATCGTCATGGCGAACCAGGTGATCCTCCAGAGAGGCCATCGCCAGCGCCGCGCGCGCCGGATCAGCGCCGCCCGCCAGCACCGCCCACGACTGGGCGATCGAGTCGATCCGGCATTCCTGGTTTTCTTGCGAGCCGAGCCAGGTGCCGTCGTCGAACGTCGCGCGGCGATACCATTGGCCGTCCCAGGCCTCCCGATCCAGTGCTTCCCGCAGCGAGGCCGCGTGAGTGCGCCAGCGCCTGGCACGGGCGGGATCGCGGTCTTCTGCAATTGGCGCAAACATGTCGATGGTCCTGACCAGAAGCCAGCCAAGCCACACACTCTCGCCCTTGCCGCCGTCGCCGACCCGGTTCATCCCGTCGTTCCAATCGCCCCCTTCGATGAGCGGCAGGCCATGAACACCGGTGCGCTGGACACATTGATCGAGCGCGCGGGCGCAGTGCTCGAACAGGGAGGCCGATTCGTCCGCATCGGAAGGCCGGAAGAACGCGTCGCTCTCACCGTCACGCAAGGTAGGCCCGCCGAGAAACGGCACGTTCTCATCGAGAACTGCAACCTCGCCCGAGGTGGCGACATACTCGGCGGTGGCAAAGGCCAGCCAGGCCCGGTCGTCAGAGATGCGTGTCCGCACGCCCCTGCCGGAATATGGCAGCCACCAATGTTGAACGTCGCCTTCGACGAACTGCCGTGCGGCGGCGCGCAGGAGATGGCGTCGAGTCTCGTGAGGGTCGGTGAATGCCAGCGCCGTACCATCCTGAAGCTGGTCGCGGAAGCCGTATGCGCCGCTTGCTTGATAGAACGCGGAGCGTGCCATGATGCGGCAGGCCAGCGTCTGATAGAGCAGCCAGCCGTTCAACAGGATATCCATCGCGCGATCGGGGGTCCTGATCTGAACGGCGCCGAGCAATGTTCGCCAATGCTGCGTTACCTCGTCCAGAACGGCGTCGAGATCGGCCGCCCGGTAGCGGCCGATGAGGGCGGAAGCGTCGCCGACTGTGCCGCATTGTCCGAGGAGCCAGACGACTTCGGTCGCCTCGCCCGCGGCAAGGTCCACGACGCACTGCAGGGCGGCACAGGGGTCGAGTCCGGCGCCCGTCGTGCCGGATAGCGGAGTCCTTCCGACCAACCCGGCCGGTGCTGCGTGCCTGCCGTTGCGGCCGAGGAACTCGTTGCGATCGGTGGTCCACGCCGTCTGCCGTCCACCGAGATCGGCAAAGGCCACACGGTCAGAAAACCCGATGCTCCATGGGTTGCGGGCCAGGATCGCTCCGGTGGTACGGTCGACGTCGGTCGCGATGAACGGTCCCGAAGCGCCGCGGGAGGTGCCGAGCACCCATTCGGCATAGCCGGTCACTGACAGCCTGCGTCGCCGGCCGGAGACATTGCGCAGCGTCAACCGTGAAATCTTGATCGGATCGGCAAGCGGGACGTATTGCAGCAAATCGAAAGAAATGCCGTCCGCCTCGTGCTCGAACCGGCAGTAGCCGAAGCCGTGGCGCGCGACATAGGACCCGCGGTCACGAATGGGCAGCGCGGTCGGGCTCGACAAAACGCCGGTCATTTCGTCTCGGACGTAGAGGGCTTCCGCCGTCGGGTCGGCGACCGGGTCGTTCGACCAGGGCGTGAGCCGGTTTTCGCGGCTGTTTTCGGCCCAGGTGTAGCCGCTTCCCTCGGTCGATACCTGAAAGCCAAAGCCGCGATTGGCGATCACGTTGATCCAGGGTGCCGGTGTCGTGGCGCCCGCCTGGAGCCGCGTCACATACTCGCGGCCATCCTTGTCGAAACCGCCGAGGCCGTTGAAGAACTCGAGCGATGGCAATGCCGATGCCGTTGGCAGCGACGGAACTGGATAGTCTATGGTCCTGACGGGCGGCGATTGCTGCGGCGGCTCGGCTCTGGTCAGCCAGGCGATCTGGTCAGCGATCGTTCCCCGGTGGGCCACGAGCACGATCCGGGCGGCCGACTGAAGCAAGGCGCGCGCGCCCTCACTCATCAGGTCGGCACGGAGCATGAAGACCGAACCCTGCGCATGCTCGTCGCCGAGTCGCGGCCCCGACCGGCTGCTGCGGACCGCAGTTTCGATGGCGATCTGAAGATCCTGGACGTAGGACGAAGCCCGCTCATTGACGATGACGAGATCGACGCCCAGGCGTTTCACCCGCCAATATTCGTGAGCCCGCAGGAGCTGGCGGACCAGGGCCATGTCCTCGACCTGATCGATACGCAGGAGGACGATCGGCAGGTCACCGGATATGGCGTGCGGCCACAGGCCCGATTGCGGCCCTGCCCCGCGGACAATGGCTTCGGAGGTTGCCCGGAAGCGCGGGTCGCAATAGAGGATCGGAGCCGCCAGGCGCTGGAAGTCCGCCGCCTCCTTCGCCTCTACGTCGAGATGGCGCAGTTGCACCTGGGCCTGGGTCCAGGCGAGGGTTTTCGCCCGCTCGAAGGCGCTGCGATCGTTATGCCGGTCGACGAGACCCAGCACTTCGGTACGAGACGACGCAGCCACGGTCCAGAAGGCGACCCGGACGACTTGCCCCGGCGGAACTTTCACCCGGTGCCTCAGCGAAAAGATCGGGTCGAGGACGGCCCCGACCGTATTCGTCAGCGGCTGGCCGCCGACGATCGCCGCGGCGGTTCCGATGGTGCGGCCGCGGCCGACGAAGCGCGACCGGTCGCTCTCGTATTGCGGATCGGCGAGGATCTCGCCTTCAACCACGGCGAAGTGCGCCGCCCATACCTGCGCCTCGTCGCGCGAGCGTGTCCGGCGCGTGGCGACCAGAGCGCCGAATTCAGCAACATATTCGGTCTCGACGAACATCTTGGCAAAAGCGGGATGGGCGTCATCGGCGGCAGGCGTCGTGAGGACCAATTCGGCGTAGGAGGTGAGCTCGATCTCGCGCGAATGGCGACCGCTGTTGGTCAGAGACACGCGTCTGACCTCGCCGTCGTCCTCGCCCGAGACCTGCACCTCCATTGTGGTCATCAACGAGCCGTCGGCGTGGACGAATTCCGCGCGATCCTCGCCGAAGACAACGTCGTCGCCCCTCCCGTCAGCTCCCAACGGCTGCGCTCCGGCTGACCAAATGTCGCCGCGCTGGGTATCGCGCAGGAAAATGAAGGAACCCCAGTCGTCGAGGGTCGCGTCCTCCCGCCAACGCGTCACCGCAATGTCGCGCCAGCGGCTGAAACCCGCCCCCGCCGTGGTCAGCATGACCGTATAACGGCCGTTCGACAGCAAATGCGTTATCGGGGCGCGCCCGGCGATTGCCTTGAGACGGCGCACCGTCGGCGCAATGCCCATCGTTCCGACCGGCGTCGCCCGCGCCTCCGCCGCCTGGGGAGGCACGACCGCGACATCACGGGGCATACGTTCCTGGAGCAGCAGTTCGGTTGCCTGGATCATCGGTTCGCGATGAAACCGGCTACGCATCCGGCCGTCGAGCAGGGTGTTGGCGATGGCGACGACCGTCATGCCCTGGTGATGCGCCATGAAGCTGCGGATGACCGCAAGACTTTCATCGTCGGGCAGGCGCGCGCGCGTGAAATCGACGGCCTCATAGAAGCCGTAGCGGCCGCGCGCGCCGATATCGGCAAGATGGGCGAAGTTCTTCGCGGCGTCCCGCGGGTTGACCATGGTTGCCAGACCGGTGGCGTAGGGTGCGATGACGATGTCGTCGGAGAGGCCCCGCTTCAGGCCAAGACCGGGAACGCCGAAGTTCGAATATTGGTAGGTGAATTCGAGATCGCGGGCGTTGTAGGCCGACTCGGAGATTCCCCAGGGAACGCCGAGCGACCGTCCGTAGGACTGCTGGCGCTCGACCACCAATCGATTGGTCTGCTCGAGCAGGCTGCCCACCGGCGCGCGCATCACCAGCGACGGCATCAGATATTCGAACATGGATCCCGACCACGAGATCAGCGCCGATCCGCTGCCGAGCGGCGTCGCCGCGCGGCCGAGGCGGAACCAATGCCGTGTCGTGACGTCGCCTTTGGCGATCGCAAACAGGCTGGCCAGGCGCGCTTCCGAGGCGAGCAGATCGTAACAGCTCGGGTCGAGGAGCTTGTCGGCGATCGAATAGCCGATCGACAGCAGCTTCCGCTCCGGATCGAGGAGGAACGCAAAATCCATCGCCAGTGCCATTTGGCGGGCGGCACCCGCGAGAGCCGTCAGCCGGGCCGCGAGGCCGGGTGCGAAGCGGTCGCCTTCGTGTTCGGCGAAAGCCCTGCGCAATGCTTCGGTCCAGAACACGTGATCCGGGATCCCGTCGTCGACGGCGGCCGGCAGGATTGCGCGGGAGGTCGTGGCGGCCTTGTCCGTCAGCCGCTTGAGGATCGGTGAAATGGCTTCGATCGTCTGTGCGCCTGCCAACTGGCCGCCAATCTCATCAAGGATCGCGACGAGCTGCTGCCCGCCCTGGCCGCTCGTGGCGAGCACGCCGCCGACGGCTTCGCGCGCCAGCGCGAGGTTGTCCGCCATGCCGCGGCGCGTCTCTGGCGCGATGGGTTCGCTGATCCACTCCTCGCAGGCGTTGGCAACAGCAATCAGGTGACCCGCCAGATTGCCGCTGTCGACGGACGACACGTAGGCAGGATTGAGCGGGCGCAGATCGAGCGTCCCGTACCAATTGAGAAAATGACCCTTGAATCGCTGGAGCTTCTGCATCGATGCGAACGTCGCCTCCAGACGTTCGACGGTCTCGCTGGTTCCCGCCCAGCCGAAGTCGCGCGCAGCGATGGCGGCGAGCAGGTAGAGACCGATGTTGGTCGGCGATGTTCGATGCGCGACGACCGGCTTTGGCGCCACCTGGAAATTGTCCGGTGGCAGCATGTTGTCCGAGGGAGTGACGAACGTCTCGAAAAAGCGCCATGTCCGCCGAGCGATGAGGCGCAGATCGCGCCTCTCGGATTCGGAAACCGCGTGGCTCGCTGCGACAGTCGGCCAGCGGCTGGCACGCGAAGCCAGTAGCGGCGCCGTCAACCAGAGGCATGCGATCGGAAGGGCAATCGGCCACGATGACGGCGCCAGCGTCAGCGCGCCGGCCGCCACCAACAGCCCAAGCAACGTCCCGCGCGCCATTCCTCGATAGAAGCCAAGCAAATCCAGCCGCGGGCCAGCCGCGGATTGGGCCGCCGTCGTCCATTCGAGAAGATGGCGGCGGGTCAGAAACAGCCGCACCATCGTTCGCGCGATCGCGTCGCCCATTCGCCAAGCCTGGTCGGGCAGGAACGCGATCGAAAGAACGGTCTGGACGCCCGCGAGCCGCAAGTCGCCGCCAAGCGCGCGGAGGTGACTTGCGAGGCGAACGCCTGTGCGGCGCGGGATGATGGCAAACAGGGTCGGAAGGAACGCCGGGATCGCTATCGCCGCCATGGCGAACAGCATCCCCCTGGAGCCTGAAGACAGCGGCAGCAGCCAGCTGACAGCGATGGTCGCCAATGTGAAGGGCGCAAACAGCGATCGCCGAAGATTGTCCAGTATCTTGCCGCGGCCGACCGGGGGAACCGCCTGTAGTCCGCTCACCCGCCCCAGGGCCCAGGGCAGAAGCTGCCAGTCGCCCCGTGTCCAGCGATGCTGTCGCCGGGCGGCGACGTCGTAGCGGGACGGGAACTCTTCGACCACCTCGACATCCGAGGCGAGACCGGCACGGGCGAAGAGACCCTCCAGGAGATCGTGGCTGAGAAGCACGTTTTCCGGCACCCGCCCGGTAAGTGCCGCCTCGAAGGCGTCGACGTCATAGATTCCCTTGCCGGTGTACGACCCCTCGCCGAAGAGGTCCTGATAGACATCCGAGACGGCCGCCGCGTAGGGATCCATGCCCCCGGGGCCGGAAAAGACCCGCTGAAAGAGCGAGCCCTCGCGGCCAGTCGGCAGAGAGGGTGTGACGCGCGGCTGAAGAATGCCGTAGCCATCGACGACACGCTGTTTGGTGCCATCGAATTTCGGCCGGTTCAGCGGGTGAGCCATCTTGCCGATCAGCCGCGGGACGGCGTCGCGCGGCAGTCTGGTGTCGGCATCGAGCGTGATGACGTAGCGGACGCTGCCGGGCACTTGCAGCGGTCGACCGCCAACTGACATGAACGTGGTATCGGTCGCGCCGCGGAGAAGCCGGTTGAGTTCGCACAGCTTGCCCCGCTTGCGCTCCCATCCCATCCACTTCTTCTCGCCGGCATTGAAGACGCGGCGCCGGTGCAGCAGAAGAAAGCGATCGCCGTCGGGGCCGGGTCCGTGCCGACGGTTCAGGCGGTCGACCGCTTCTGCGGCAGTGGTGAGCAGATGTGCGTCACCTACCAGCAACTCCTCGTCCGCGTCGACGCCGTCCGACAGCAGCGCAAAAGTGAGATCGCCGCCGGCGCTGCTGAGGTAGTGGACCTCCAGGCGTTCAACCTGTTCCAGGAGATCGGCCGCATTGGTCAGCAGCGTCGGCACAACGACCAGGGTGCGCAAGGAGGGGGGCACGCCCGCCTTGAGGTCGAGCCCGGGCAGCGTAACCGCGCCGAAGGTCCATGTGATGCCGCGATTGACCAGCGTCGTCGCGATCTCGGTCGCCGGAAGCAGCGCGACCAGGGCGAAGAGCGCCAGCCAGCCGGTGCCGACGCCGGCGAGCGCCCACAACGCCAGCGCCATCACCATCATCGTGACGCCGAGAATCGTGCCGACATAGCCGCCAATACCCAGGCGAACGCTGAAGCGGCTGATCCAAAGTCTGGCCGGCGCGCGGAACCCGATCGATCCTTCGAGGGCGCGCCGCCCCCCGGCGATCAGGTGATATCCCGGATCGCCCACGCGATCGGCCTCCGCGGGGTCGGTCGCCTGTGCGGCCGCCGCGTGTGCCGCCTGCAAGGCTTGGTCGGCGATATCGATCTCCGATCGAGACGAGCCCCGGGACAATTGCTCGATCGCACCGCGATAAGTGTCACGCGTCGCGAAATCCATCGCCGCAAAGGCGCTTGCCGCACGCAACCGTTGATCGACGAGGCTGACGCTTTCCACCAGCTCCGCCCAATCGACGTTCGACATCAGTCGCATGCTGGTGATGATGTTGCGCACGGTGACGTTCGATGCGCCCTGCCTCCGCTGGACGTTCTGGACCATCTCCTCGATCGAGCCGCCTTGGCGTGCCAGCCGCTCTTCAAGCCAACCGAGAGCGGGCGTCGTCGTCGGATCAAGATCTCTCAGTCGTTTGGCCAATTGTCCGGCAAAGGGTTCCGATAGCGGCTCCGAAGCATGCGCGGCAGTACCGGCCTGCAAGTCAGACTGGGCGCTGCCGTGCGCCAGCAGCAGGTCAGCCAATGCGTCAGCGTCTCTGCGCTCTTTCCGTCCGGCCGTCATCTGATCGGCGAGCCGGCGCAGATTTTCGACCAGCACGATGCGCAGCGTGACGATCATCGCCCACAGTTCGCCGATGGTCAGCGGCTGGACCCGCTGATAGGCGACGATAAATCGACGCAAGGATTCGGGATCCACGCGGCTGTCGGTATGGGCGACAAGAGCCCAGGAAAGGCCAAAGACCCTCGGATAGCCGGCAAACGGCCCGTCTGCCAGTTTTGGTAATTGGCGATAATAGCCGGGCGGCAGATCGTCCCTGATCTCGCGAATCTGCTCTTGCACGAGATGGTAGTTGTCGAGGAGCCACTCCGCCGCCGGCACGACGCTGCGGCCGTTCTCCAGCTCCGCGGCACTCGCGCGATAGGCTGCGAGCAGGACCGTGGCATTCTCGTTGAAGCGTTTGTGGAGGGCCGGGACATTTGGCGGTGTCGGTGTGACCGACTGCGCCGCCGCGAGGCTTTCCGCATGGCGCTCGAGCCGTTCGACACCGAAGAGTTCTTCTCTTATCGGTGCGGTGTCGTTCCAGGGAGGCGCGCCAGCACGATTTCGGCGGACATATCGAAAG
>CAVXLJ010000004.1:0-18707 GCA_963762605.1 uncultured Alphaproteobacteria bacterium
GCCGGCTCGTAGTTGAGGATCGGGGCGAGCCAGCGTTCGGCTTCGGTCAGCGTCCAGCCCTTGCGCTCGGCATAGTCGGCGACCTGGTCGCGTTCGATTCTGCCGACGCCGAAATAGTGGCTTTGCGGGTGGGCGAAATAGAGCCCCGACACCGATGAGCCCGGCCACATGGCATAGCTTTCGGTGAGCTTGATGCCGGTGGCGGCCTCCGCGTCGAGGAGCGAAAACAAGGTGCCCTTCTCGGTGTGGTCGGGCTGGGCGGGATAGCCCGGCGCCGGCCGGATGCCGTCATAGGCTTCGCCGATCAGCTCTTGCGGCGAGAGCGCCTCGTCCGGCGCATAGGCCCAGAACTCGCGGCGCACGCGCTGGTGCAGCCGCTCGGCGAAGGCCTCGGCGAGACGGTCGGCAAGCGCCTGGCTGAGGATCTTGGAATAATCGTCGTTGGCGCGGGTGAAGCGCTCGGCCACCGCCTCCTCGCCGATGCCGGCGGTGACGGCGAAACCGCCGATATAGTCGCCAAGGCCGGTCTCACGCGGCGCGATGAAATCGGCAAGCGCCACATGGGCACGGCTGCTGGTGCCGGAGCGGGCGATCTGCTGGCGCAGCGTGAACAGCCGCGCCCTCTCCTTTTCCCGTGTCTCCTCGTCATAAACGATGATGTCGTCGCCTTCAGCATTGGCCGGCCAGAAGCCGATGACGCCGTTGGCGGTCAGCCAGTTCTCGGCGACCATCTGCTTCAGCATCGCCTGCGCGTCGTCATAAAGAGAGCGCGCCGCCTCGCCGATCTTCGGGTCGCTGAGGATCAACGGGAAGGTGCCTTTCATCTCCCAGGTGGCGAAAAAGGGCGTCCAGTCGATATAGGGGACCAGCTCGGCAACCGGGTAGTTGGTGAGCGCGCGCGTGCCGAGGAAGCCGGGCTTGACCGGCTTGAAGCCGGTCCAGTCGATGGCGAAGCGGTCGGCGCGCGCCTCGCGCAGCGTGATCCGCCGCTTCTCCTCCTGGCCGCGCGCATGGGCCTCGGCGACCTTGCGGTATTCGTCGCGCATCTGTTCGACGTAGCCCGCCCGGCCCGCACCGAGCAGGCTGGAAGCAACGCCGACGGCGCGGCTGGCATCGAGCACATGCACGGTGGCGCCGCGCACGTAGTTTGGCAGGATCTTCACCGCGGTGTGGACGCGACTGGTCGTCGCCCCGCCGATCAACAGCGGCACGTCGAAGCCTTCGCGCTCCAATTCCGCCGCCACATTGCACATCTCGTCGAGCGACGGCGTGATCAGGCCGGAGAGGCCGATAATATCGACACGCCGCTCGCGCGCCGTGGCCAGAATCTTGGCCGCCGGCACCATGACGCCGAGGTCGATCACCTCGTAATTGTTGGAAGCCAGTACGACGCCGACGATGTTCTTGCCGATGTCGTGGACGTCGCCCTTGACGGTGGCGAGCAGGATGCGCGCCACCGGCCGGTCGGCAACGCCATGGCGGCGCTTGTCCTCCTCCATGTAAGGCAGCAGATGGGCGACCGCCTGCTTCATCACGCGCGCCGACTTGACCACCTGCGGCAGGAACATCTTGCCCGCTCCGAACAGGTCGCCGACCACGTTCATGCCGGCCATCAGCGGCCCTTCGATCACATCGAGGGGCCGGTCGGACGCCTTTCGCGCCGCCTCGGTGTCCTCGACGATGTACTGGGTGATGCCGTGGACGAGTGCGTGCTCCAGCCGCTTGTCGACCGGCAGCGAACGCCAGGCGGCGTCGGCCACCGGCTTCTCGCCGCCATCGGAACGATAGCGCTCCGCCGCCTCCAGCAGGCGCTCCGTGGAATCCGCTCGCCGGTTGAGTACGACGTCCTCACACAGCGCGCGCAGCTCCGGCTCGATCTCGTCATAGACCGGCAGCGCGCCGGCATTGACGATGCCCATGTCCATGCCGGCGGCGATGGCGTGATAGAGGAAGACCGCGTGCATGGCGCCGCGCACGGTCTCGTTGCCGCGGAATGAGAAGGACAGGTTGGAGATGCCGCCGGAGACATGGGCGTGCGGCAGGTTCTGCTCTGATCCAGCGCACCGCCTCGATGAAATCGACGCCGTAATTGTTGTGCTCCTCGATGCCGGTGGCGACCGCGAAGACGTTCGGATCGAAGATGATGTCCTCCGGCGGAAAGCCGATCTCCTCGGTCAGGATCCTGTAGGCGCGGGCGCAGATCTCGGTCTTGCGCTTGAGCGTGTCGGCCTGGCCTTTCTCGTCGAAGGCCATGACCACCACGGCGGCGCCGTAGCGGCGCACCGTCTCGGCGCGCTCGCGGAAGGCGTCCTCGCCCTCCTTCATCGAGATCGAATTGACGATTCCCTTGCCCTGAACGCATTTCAGGCCGGCCTCGATGACCGACCATTTCGACGAGTCGATCATGATCGGCACGCGGGCGATGTCCGGCTCGGCGGCGATCAGATTGAGGAAGGTCACCATCGCCGCTTCCGAATCGAGCAGGCCCTCGTCCATGTTGACGTCGAGCACCTGGGCGCCGTTGGCGACCTGGTCGCGGGCAACGTCGAGCGCGGCGGCATAGTCGCCGCTGGTGATCAGCTTGCGGAAGCGGGCCGATCCGGTGACGTTGGTGCGCTCGCCGACATTGACGAAGCCGGTGGCGGCGGAAGAATTCATGAGGCCAACTCGAAAGGTTCGAGGCCGGACAGGCGCATGGCCGCCGGCGGATGGGGAAGGACGCGCGGCGGAACGCCCTCGACCGCGGCAGCGATGGCGCGGATGTGCTCGGGCGTGGTGCCGCAGCAGCCGCCGACGACATTGACGAAGCCGGCACGGGCGAATTCGCCGAGCATGGCGCTCATCGCCGCGGGGCTCTCGTCGTATTCGCCGAACTCGTTGGGGAGCCCGGCATTGGGATAAGCACAGGTGAGCGCATCGGCGACGCGCGCGATCTCGGCGATGTGGGCGCGCATCTCGCGCGCGCCGAGCGCGCAGTTGAGACCGATGGTGAGCGGACGGCCGTGGCGCACCGAATACCAGAAGGCGGTCGGCGTCTGGCCGGAGAGCGTGCGTCCCGACAGGTCGGTGATGGTGCCCGAGATCATGATCGGCAGCCGCCTGCCGGTCTCGGCGGCGAGCTGTTCGACGGCGACGATCCCCGCCTTGACGTTGAGGGTATCGAAGACGGTCTCGAACAGGATGAGATCGGCGCCGCCTTCGGCCAGCCCCCGCGCCGCTTCGCCGTAGGCCGCGACCAGATCGTCGAAGGTGATGTTGCGGAAGCCGGGATTGTTGACGTCCGGCGAGATCGAGGCCGAGCGATTGGTCGGCCCGATGGCACCGGCGACGAAGCGCGGCCTGTCCGGCGTCTCCGCCGTCATCGCGTCCGCGGCCTCGCGTGCCAGCCGGGCGCCTTCGCGGTTCATCTCGAAGGCCAGATCCCCCATGCCGTAGTCGGCCTGCGCCACGCGCGTCGACGAGAAGGTGTTGGTCTCGACGATGTCGGCGCCGGCGCGCAGATAGTCGCGGTGGATGTCGCGGATGATGTCGGGCTGCGTCAGCACCAACAAGTCGTTGTTGCCGCGCAGATCCTTCGGCCAGTCCTTGAAGCGCTCGCCGCGGAACTGGGCCTCGGTAAACCGGTGCGCCTGGATCATCGTCCCCATGGCGCCGTCGAGCACCAGGATGCGCTTGGCCGCTTCGGCGCGGAACTTGGCTTCGATGTCGGGCGGGGCGGACATGATACTCACTCCCACGGATTGACGAGCGCGACGCCGGTATCGGCGAAATCGCGCGTGTTGCGTGTGACCAGCGTCAGGTCGTGGACCATGGCGGTGGCGGCGATGAGCGCATCAACCGCGGGCCGCGGCCTGTCGCTGGCGAGTTCGCCCCACAGCCGCGCGGTCGGCAGATCGACAGGCAGAATGCGCGGACCGTAGTCGGCCTCGATCGACGCGATCCATGCGTCCAGCCGATCGGCATGGTCGACATCCGTCCGCCGCCTGAGCACCGCTCCCCTGCGCAGTTCACCGACGGTCAACGCGCTGATGAACGTGTCCTCGTTGCTGATCCCGCGAACGAAGGCGAGCACGCGCGCGTCGGGCTGTCGGCGGTTCACTTCCGACAGCACGTTGGTGTCGAAGAGGTAGCCGATATCACTCAAGGTCAATCTCGCGTCCCATGTCGCTCTTGTCGCGCTCGAGGTCGACGCCTTCCAGAATCGGGCCGCTACTCAACAGGAATTCGACAAAGCTCTTCTTCGGCTTCGCCTTGCCGTTGCTGAGCGCCTCGTATTCGGCCGTCGAAAGCACCACGGCGCGCGGCCTGCCGTGCTTGGTGATGGTCTGCGGCCCCTCGCTCTGGGCGCGCTCGATCACCTCGCTGAAATGCGTCTTGGCCTGCTGCACCTGCCAGGTTGTCATGGCACATCTCCAATTCTGGTCAGACTGACCATAATATAGGTCGTTCTGACCAGAATATCCATCTGCGGAGTCGTCATGCCGCCGCCTCCGCTGGCGTCGGTTTGGGCGGCCTGATGCCGAGCAGGTGGCAGATGGCATAGACCAGGTCGGCGCGGTTCATGGTGTAGAAATGGAAGTCGGAGACGCCGCGCTCGACCAGATCGAGCACCTGCTCGGAGGCCACCGCTGCCGCGATCAGCTGGCGGGTGCCGGGATCGTCTTCAAGGCCGGCGAAACGCTCCGCCAGCCAGGCCGGCACGCTCGCCCCGGCCTTGACGGCGAAGCGCGCCGTCTGGGTGAAGTTGGTGACCGGCACGATGCCCGGCACCAGCGGGATGTCGATATGCGCCGCCGCCAGGCGGTCGCGGAAGGCATCGAACAGATCGTTGTCGAAGAAGAACTGGGTGATCGCCCGGTCGGCGCCGGCATCGACCTTGCGCTTGAGATTGTCGAGCTCGGTGCGCCAGTCGGCGCTCTCCGGATGGCGCTCGACATAGGCCGACACCGACACTTCCAGCGCCGGATGGCGGCGTTTGATCGCCTCCACCAGATCGCCGGCATGGCCATAGCCGCCCGGGGTGGGCACGTAGGGCGTGCCGAGCCCGCCTTCGGGATCGCCGCGCAGCGCCACGATGTGGCTCACCCCGATCTCCGCGTAGCGGTCGACAACCGCGTCGAGGTCCTCTTGCGTCGCGCCGACGCAGGTGAGATGTGCCGCCGGGTGCAGATGGGTCTCGGTGAGAATGCGCTTGAGCGTCGCGTGGGTGCGCTCGCGGGTCGAGCCGCCGGCACCATAGGTCACCGAAACGAAATGGGGTTCAAGCGGCGCCAGCCGGCCTATGGAGTTCCACAACGTGGTCTCCATCTGCTCGGTCTTCGGCGGGAAGAACTCGAACGAGACGTTGAGCCCGGTCTCGCCCTGGGCGTTGTGCTTGATCTGGGTCATCACGCCACCTCGCGGCTGGCGGCCGGTTCTTCGGCCATCGCCACGCGCCGGTCGCGGGCAAGCAGCAGTGTCACCGTCAACCTGGCCGCGGCATCGTCGCTGGTGGCGAGCTTGCTGGCCGTCACCAGCGACAGGTCGGCTGCCTCGATCCATTGGCGCATGGCCGACGGCGCAAAGCCGAGGCGGCGATGGGCGTGGCGCTCGCGCAGGAATTCCAGATCGTGCGACGCGAAATCAACGATCAGCAGCCGGCCACCGGGCCTGAGCACGCGCGCGGCCTCCGCGATCGCCCGCTCCGGATCGTTGAGAAAGTGCAGCACCTGATGGACGGTCACCAGATCGAAGCTGTCGCGCTGAAACGGCAGGTGCTGGATATCGCCGAGGCGCACCTGGGCTTTTCCGATGCCGGCGCGGTCGAGATTGGCACGCGCGACCGCCAGCATGTCGGCAGACGCATCGATGCCGACGGAACGGTTGTAGAGCGGCGCAAACAGCTCCAGCATCCGGCCGGTGCCGGTGCCAAGATCGAGCATGCTCTCGAACGGGCGCGCGCCGACCGCCGCCAGCATCGCCGCCTCGACCGCCGCCTCGGCAACGTGCAGCGCACGGATCGTGTCCCATTCGCCGGCATGGTCGGCGAAATAGCGCCGCGCCGCCTCCGCATGCTCGTGCTTGACCGCCGCCAGAAACTCGCGATCACGCGCCAGCACCGGGTCACCGGCATCGATGAGCCCCAACAGATCGCCGGCAAAGCGCCGCGCCGGCCCCTGATCGGTCAGCCGATAGAAGACCCACGCCCCTTCCGGGTGACGATCGATCAGGCCGGCCTCCGCCAGGAGCTTGAGGTGGCGCGAAATGCGCGGCTGCGACTGGCCGAGAATGGCGGTCAGGTCCTTCACCGTCAGTTCGGCCTGGCCGAGCAGCGCCAGGATGCGCAGGCGGGTGCTTTCGCCGGCGGCTTTCAGAGCGGTAATGGCGGTATCGACCGCAAGCGGAGCCGGTTTGGACATGGGCGCGGTCCTTTCGCGCTAGACATAAAGATATCCTTATACGTTAAATGAGCCGCGTGCAATGGGCCGGGAGCAAGACGGCGAACCGGCGGCCATCAGCCATTGACAATTTTGGCGATCCATCAACCAATGAGTGAGACAGCGAAGCTGAAACCGGTGAAATGACAAGGACATCGCTTCCCGCCGTCTTCGGCGCCCTCTCCGACCCCACCCGCCTGGCCATCGTCGAGCGCCTGCTCATCGAAGGCGAACGCTCCGCCGGCGAGATCGCCGCGCCCTTCCCCATGTCCAAGCCGGCGATCTCAAAGCACTTGCGCGTGCTGGAGAATGCCGGGCTGATCGAGCGGCGGATCGAACGGCAGTGGCGGATGGTGCGCGTGCGTATCGAGACGATTCGCGCCGTCGATCGCTGGGTCGCGCACCACCGCGTCTTCTGGGCGCCGCCGATCGACGACGGCAGCGACGACAGCGCCGGTCGGTGACGCGGGCGAACAAGCCGCGTGACATGGACGCGGTTCTCGCCTATGAGGAAATCATGATCCGCGCAGCCGCCACCTATTTTGGCTACTGGTTTAGCTATCCGCACACACTGGCGGAGGCAGGGGCGCGTTCGATCTGAAGCACTGAACAAGCGAATTCCCGAGAGCCGCCAGACCGACTGGCGGCTTTTTTGTTGCCGCCGGCGGATCCGATCCAAGGAGCCAGACCAATGCCGACCGACACCGACGATCTCCGCATCCGCGAAATCAGGGAGCTGAGCACGCCCGACGAGGTGATGCGCGAGTTCCCGCGCGTCGATGCGGCAAGCCGCACGGTGACCCGCGCCCGCCGGGCTATCCACGACATTCTCACGCAAGACGACGATCGTCTCGTGGTCATTGTCGGGCCCTGCTCCGTGCACGATCCTGCGGCGGCGCTCGACTACGCCGCCCGGCTTGCCAAGCTCCGCAATCGACTGCGCGGTACGCTCGAGATCGTCATGCGCGTCTATTTCGAAAAGCCGCGCACCACGGTCGGCTGGAAAGGCCTGATCAACGATCCCGACCTCGACGGCTCCTTCCGGATCGACAAGGGCCTGCGCACCGCCCGCAAGCTGCTGCTCGAGATCAACACGCTGGGCCTGCCCGCCGGCTGCGAGTACCTCGACATGACCACGCCGCAATACTTCGCCGACCTGGTCGCCTGGGGCGCCATCGGCGCCCGCACCACCGAAAGCCAGGTGCATCGCGAACTGGCCTCCGGCCTCTCCTGCCCCGTCGGCTTCAAGAACGGCACCGATGGCAACGTGAAAATAGCGATCGATGCGGTGAAGGCGGCCGCGCAGTCGCACCATTTCCTGGCCGTCACCAAGACCGGCCGCGCGGCGATCGCCGCCACCGCCGGAAACGGCGACTGCCATATCATCCTGCGCGGCGGCAAGGTGCCGAACTACGATGCCGGCTCGGTCGACGCCGCCTGCAGCGTGCTGGAGAGGTCGGGACTGGTGCCGGTGGTGATGATCGACACCAGCCACGCCAACAGTGCCAAGAAGCCGGAGAACCAGCCGACGGTGGTCGCCGACATCGCCCGCCAGATCGGAGACGGCGACCGTCGCATCGTCGGCGTGATGATCGAGAGCAACCTCGTCGCCGGCCGCCAGGACCTCGTGCCGGGCAGGCCACTGACCTATGGCCAGAGCATCACCGACGGCTGCATCGGCTGGGACACCACGGTTGCGGTGCTCGAACGGCTGGCCACGGCGGTCGCGGAGAGGCGGCGGCAGACCGCGGAGGCGTTTGGCGCGATGGACGGATTGGCCGCCGCCGGCCCCTGAACGGGCTTCGGCGCGCCGCCGTCACATCATGCGCATGTTGAGGTCGAACATGACCCACAAGGTGCCGCCGATCATGATGAACAGCAGCACCGCGGCGAAAGCCAGCATCACCAGCCAGTCGGGATTGGTGTGCGTAAGGTCGATGTGCAGGAAGTAGCGGAAATGGACGAGGACCTGGACGACCGCCGCCGCTGCGATCAGGACGACCGACGGTCCGGCGGGTAGCAGCCGGTAGAAGACGAGGCCGAAGGGAATGACGGTCAGGGCCAGCGCGAGGGCAAGGCCGGTCAGATAGGTTCTGAGCGTGGCGGGCATCTACAGCACTCCCGTGAGGTAGACGATCGAGAAGATGCCGACCCAGACGATGTCGAGGAAGTGCCAGAACAGGCTCAAGCGGTAGAGGCGCGAGGTGACCGGCTCGGTCAGCCCCTTGACCGCGATCTGGCCGATCATGACGAGGATCGCCAGCATGCCGATGCTGACATGGAGGCCGTGAGTGGCCACCAGCGTGAAGAACGCGGTGAGGAAGCCGCTGCGCTGAGGGCCGGCGTGCACGGCGATCATGCCGGCAAATTCGCTGAATTCCATCGAAACGAAGCCGAGGCCGAGCGCCAGCGTCACCGCCAGCCACAGCACGACGCTGCGCCGGGCGCCGCCGTGCGCCGCCACCATGGCCAGACCGAACGTCGTGCTGCTGAACAGAAGCAACAGGGTCTCGCCGAATGTGTGCGGAAGGTCAAACAGGTCGCGGCCGGTCGGGCCGCCGGCGGTGCCGCGCAGCATGACGACATAGGTGGCGAAGAGAAGCGCGAAGATGACCGCGTCGGTCATCAGGTAGAGCCAGAAGCCGAGCGCCTTGGTCTCCGCCCTTTCGCTCTCCGCGTCGTCGGCCCCCAGCACCGGCAGTTCGTCGATCGCGATGGTCATTTCGCCACCTCCGGTGTCGCATCACGTACCCGGGCCAGATCCTCTTCGCGTGCCTGGGCCAGCCCCCGGGCCATATCGGCGAAGCGGCGGTCCTCGATTTCTTTCACCTCCGCTGCCGGAATGATCCTGTCCGTGTCGTCTTCGCTGCTGCGCACGATGACGGCGAGCGCAATCGCGCCCGCGCTCAATGCCACCAGCCACCAGATGTACCAGATCGCCGCGAAGCCGAGGACGCCGGCCAGAATGCCGACTGTGATGCCGAACGCGCTGTTCTTCGGCATGATGATGTCGGCATAGGCGGCGGGCCGCTGCCGGGCGATGCCCAGCCTCTTCGCATCGCTGAGCGGGTCCAGGCCGTGCACGTGCGGGATGACGGCGAAATTGTAGGGCGCCGGCGGCGACGCCGTGGTCCATTCGAGCGTGCGCCCGTCCCAGGGGTCGCCGGTCAGGTCGCGCAGTTCTTCTTTTCTCTGGAAGCTGACCACGATCTGGATGGCGAACGCGACCACGCCATACAAGATGATCAGCGCGCCGATCCCGGCAACGATGAGCCAAGGCTGCCATGCGGCCGTGGCGTAGTGCGCCATGCGCCGCGGCATGCCCATGAAGCCCAGCACGTAGAGCGGCATGAAGGCGACGTAGAAGCCGATCGCCCAGCCCCAGAACGACCGCCTGCCCCACTTCGGATCGAGACGGAAGCCGAAGGCCTTCGGAAACCACAGGTTCAAGCCGGCGAGGTAGCCGAACAATGCGCCGGGGATAAGCATGTTGTGGAAGTGCGCCACCAGAAAAGTCGTGTTGTGCATGAGGTAGTCGGCGGGCGGCAAAGCGAGCAGCACGCCGGCGACGCCGCCGATCACAAAGGTGACGAGGAACGCGATCGTGTACAGCATCGGCACTTCGAAGCGGATGCGGCCGCGATACATGGTGAACAGCCAGTCGAAAATCTTCACGCCGGTCGGCACCGCAATGATCATCGTGGCGATGCCGAAGGCCGCGTTGACGTTGGCATCGGCCCCCATCGTGAAGAAGTGATGCAGCCACACCGTGAAGGACAGAACGGCAATCGCCGCCGTGGCGTAGACCAGCGAGGCGTAGCCGAATAGCCGCCGCCCGGAGAAGGTCGACACGATTTCCGAATAGATGCCGAAGGCCGGCAGGATCACGATGTAGACCTCAGGGTGACCCCACATCCAGATCAGGTTGGCAAAGTTCATCATGTTGCCCCCCTGCCCGTTGGTGAAGAAGTGCATGCCGGCCACACGATCGAGTTCGAGCATCGACACCACGTCGGTCAGCGCCGGAAACGCGAAGGCCATCAGGACGCTGGTGCACAGCGCCGTCCAGGTGAACAGCGGCATGCGCATCAGCGTCATGCCCGGCGCCCGCTCCTTGAGGATGGTGACGATGAAATTGATGCCGGTGAGCGTCGAGCCGATGCCGGATATCAGGACCGACCAGACCCAGTAATCGACGCCGGTGCCGGGGCTGTAAGCCGCCTCGGAATAGGGCGGATAGGCAGTCCAGCCGGCCGTCGAGAACTTGCCGAAGACCAGCGATATGAGGACCAGACCTGCGCCGGCCACCGTCAGCCACAGGCTCATCGCGTTCATGTAGGGAAAGGCGACGTCGCGGGCGCCGATCTGTTGCGGCACGATGAGGTTGATCAGCCCGGTGAGAAACGGCATCGCCATGAAGAAGATCATGATGGTGCCGTGCGAGCTGAAGATCTGGTTGAAGTGCTCCGGCTTCAGATAGCCCATCGAATTGTAGGCCATCGCCTGCTGGGCGCGCATCATCAGCGCGTCGATGAAGCCGCGCATGAGCATGACCAGCGACAGGATGATGTACATGATGCCGATGCGCTTGTGATCGACGCTGGTCAGCCACTCCTTCCACAGAGTGCCCCACGCCCGTCGCCAGGTGATGAAGCCGACGATGGCCAGGGCGCCGACGATCGTGAACACGGCGCCGCCGAAGGCGACCGGGCTGTATAGAGGAAGCGCGTCGACGGTCAGCCGTCCCAGCATCAGGATTTCCTCCGCGTCGCCATGCCCCGGGGCATCGCGGCAGCCAAGGCGGCATGCGTCGCCGCGCCGCCGCGATATTTCTGGATGATGCGGTCGAACAGCCCCGGTTCGACGCTCGCGTAGTAGGTCATCGGATAGGGCGCGCTCGGCTTGGCAAGCTCGGCATAGGCCGCCGCGTCGAGAGCCTTCGGCGACTTGCGCACCTCCGCCACCCACGCGTTGAAATCCGCTTTCGACATCGCGACGGCGGCGAAGCGCTGGAAGGCGAAGCCGGCGCCGCTATACATCGTGTTGCGGCCGACGAAATGGCCCGGTGCATTGGCAAGCAGGTTGAGGTGCGTCTTCATCCCGGCCATCGCGTAGATCTGGCTGCCCAGCGCCGGGATGAAGAAGGCATTCATCACCGTATCGGACGTGATCGTCAGGCTGAGCGGCACGCCGCTCGGGAAGGCCAGTTGGTTGACCGTCGCGATGCCCTGCTGCGGATAGATGAACAGCCACTTCCAGTCCTCGGCCACCACGTCGACCTTCAGCGGTTTGGTGGCCGGATCCAGCGCCGTGTAGGGATCGAGCTGGTGCGTGTAGGTCCACACATAGACCCCCAGCACCATCACGATGATCGCCGGCACGACCCAAATGACGGTATCGACCGTGTTCGACATCCAATTCGGCTGATAGCCGGCGCGCGCGCTGGACGCGCGGTATCGCCACGAAAACCAGAAGGTAAGCACGAAGACCGGCACGACCACGATCATCATGATCGCGAGTGCGTGGAACAGCAGATCGCGCTCGATGGAGGTGACCGGGCCACCCGCATCGATGATGGGAAAATCTGCGAGCGTGCAGCCGCCAAGGGACGATGCACCCACGATAATTGCAGCAAGGACGGCGATGCGCCTGAAGTGCATCGTTCTTCACCAACGCTCGGGCTCTGCGGTTTCGAAAGCGGCAGATAGGGCCACGCTCGGTGATCGCCACCGGCGGCGCTGCGGCATTTCGACAAGATGAAGAAGACGTAATCGAAGACGATCGACCAGGCGGTTTGAGCAAAACCCGAGAAGGAGGAATTGTCACGCCTCGCCATTGACGGACCCCGGCCAAGCGGGAAGACTTGGCCAAGAGACAATCGAGGGGACGGCGGGCCTTGCGACCGTCGCACCAGGACCCGGCGGGGGGCAATGGACACCGTCTCGCGTTCGCCAGCGGCCGGCGGGACCGGTCGCCGCGTTTCCTACAGTATTGCCGTCGGCCTCGTCTGCGGCCTGCTGGCGATCGTCCAGTCGATCGGCTTCGGCACGCTGCTTTTTTCCGCGCTTCCCGGCTCGCTGTCTTCGAACGGCGCCGGCATGGCGCTGTTCGCCAGTGCCGTTCTCGCGGCGCTGGTGCCGTTCCTCAGTTCGACGCGCGGCGTGGTCGCCGTCGCCCAGAGCGTTCCCGTCGCCGCCATGGCCGGCATCGTCGGCGCCATCGCCGCCCATATTGCGCCGGGCAATGACCGCGCCGTGCTCGCGACGATCGTCGCAGCCGTCGCGCTGACCAGCCTCACCATCGGCGCCGGCACCTGGTTGCTCGGCTTCTTTCACCTCAGCCGCTTCATCCGCTTCATCCCCTTCCCGGTCGTCGGCGGGTTCCTTGCCGGTTCCGGCTGGCTGGTCCTGGTTGGCGGCACCGACGCAATCGCCGGCGCCCACTTCTTCAGTGCGCCGCTGGACCTGCTCGCCGAACCGGCCATGCTCGGCCGCCTGCTATCGGCCGCCGGCCTGATCCTCGCCGTCGTCCTCGTGCGGCGACTGAGCGGCGGCTGGCGGCTGGCTCTGCCGGCGACCCTGGCGGCAACCCTCGTGCTCTTCAATCTCGTCGTCTGGCTGACGGGAATCCCGCACGCCGTGCTGCGCGCCGATCACTGGCTCATGGCCCTGCCGGAAGGCCATGCCCTGTGGCCGCCTCTGCTGCCGGCCGATCTCAAGCTGATCGAGTGGCCGGCGATTGCCGGCCAGACGCTGGCACTTGCGACGGTTCCCCTGCTTGCCGTCATCGCCGTGCTGATGAACGCCACCGGCATCGAACTCGATGCACGCCGCGATCTCGATCTCGATCGGGAACTGCGCGCCGTCGGCATCGGCAACCTCATCGCCGGCCTCGGCGCCGGTATTCCGGGCTACCACTCCCTGTCGGGCACCGCCCTCGCCTCGCGTCTGGGAGCCACCGATGCGACCGTGGGCCTCACGATCGCCGTCTGTTGCGCAACCGCCGCCGCCTTCGGCCCGCAGATCCTGTCGCTGGTGCCGACCCCGCTGCTCGGCGGCGTGCTGCTGTGGATCGGCGGCGGGCTGGTGAACGAATGGCTGATCCGCGCTCGCGCCCGTCTCGCCCGTGCCGAATACGCCGTCGTCGTGCTCATCTTCGCGATCATCGCCTTCGTCGGCTTCGCCTGGGGCATCCTGGTCGGCCTGCTCGCCGCCGCGGTGCTCTTCGCCGTCGATTACGGCCGCGTCGATATCGTCCGCTACACGCTGACCGGCCGCGACTACCAGACCAGTACCGATTCTTCGGACGAGCGGCTGGCGGCATTGCGCACCAATGGCGAGGCGATCCTGCTGTTGCGCCTGCAGGGCTACCTGTTCTTCGGCACCGCAGAGCGGCTGCGCAAGCGCATCCTGGAGCGTCTGGCTGACACCACTGCCGAGGGCATCCAGTTTCTGGTCATCGACTTCGAGCGCGTCAGCGGTCTCGATTCCTCGGCGGTCCTGTCCTTCATCCGTCTGTCGCAGGCAGCCGCACCGGCGGGCTTCGTGCTGGTGCTGACCGGCATGTCAGGCGCGGTCAAGAAGGCGATGCTGCGCGGCGGACTGGTGCATGGCGACGACAGCCGCGTGCGCATCGAGCCGAGCTTCGACCACGGGGTGGAGTGGTGCGAAAACGCCCTGCTTTCGGACGTGGCGCCGACGCTGGCGACGGCGCACAGCCGGCCGGCCCGCGACATCCTTGCCGGTGTGGTCGGCGATGCGGCCTTCGCCGAGGCCCTCATCCCCTATTGCGAGCGTATCGAGATCGACGCGGGCAAACCGCTGATCAGCCAGGGCAAGCCCTCCGACGACATCTTTTTCATCGAGGCCGGCCGCGCCGCGGTGGAACTGGCCAGCGGCAACCAGACCATCCGCTTGACGACGCTTGCCCACGGCGCCATCGTCGGCGAGATCGCCTTCTATCTCTCCGTGCCGCGTTCCGCCTCGGTGGTCGCCGAAAGCCCCCTGGTGGCGTGGCGCTTCAGCCGCGCCAACCTGGAACGGCTGAGCGCGGCGGAGCCCGAGATCGCCGTGCGCTTCCACCAGGGCATCGCCGCCATGCTCGCCGACCGCCTGACCCGCACCAACCGGCTGGTGCAGCTTCTGGCCGATTGATGCGCCTTACGCCCGCACCGCGATGATAAACAGGCGGGGAAAGCGAAACAGCACGCGCCCGTCGGCAAGCGGCGGATAGGCCTCGGCCAACCTTTCGGTGTAGCGCGCCAGGAACTCGGCCTGTTCGTGCGTATCCAGGCGCGCCAGATAGGGGCGCAGGCCGGTCGAGCGCACCATCTCGACGATTGCCCCGGCATTGGCCAGCGGATGATTATAGAGCGTGTGCCAGATATCGATGCGCGCCGCGGCCGGCTGGAGAAGATTGTAATAATCGGCCGGCGTGCCGATCGTCTCGCGCGCGATGGGCACGCGGAACTTCGGCGCCCATGGCGCTTCCGCCGCCACCGCCCGCATCAGCGTGTGCGACGGCTCGCTGGCCACGTTGTCCGGCATTTGCACCGCCAGCACGCCGCCGGCCGGCAGCGCCGCGAACAGACGCTGCAAGACGTGCCGGTGGTCCGGCACCCACTGGAAGGTGGCGTTGGCATAGAGGAGATCGACCGGCGCCTCCGGATTCCACGTCGCCACGTCCGCCTCGACGAAGGTGACATTGGGCAGGCGCTCACGCGCCGCCACCAGCATCTCCGGGGAGGAATCGAGGCCGACGATCTCCGCGTCCGGGAAGCGCTCGACCAGGAGCTCGGTCGAATTGCCCGGCCCGCAGCCGATATCGACCGCATGCCGCACCGCCGTGAGCGGCATCGCAGCGATGAGGTCGCGCGCCGGGCGCGAGCGTTCGTCGGCGAATTTCAGATATTGGGCGGGGGACCAGGCGGACATGGGCTTTCCTTCGGACATAACGAAACGACGGCCAAAGCCGCCGATCGATACAATTTTATCTACTCGGCTAACGGCCCGCACATCGGATCAGGATTATTACCATGGGCAGAAAGGCAGATGCGTTCTGCCGCGAGGTGCCGGTGTCGATCGACATTCCGACCATGGTCCTGATGGTCGCGGTGATGGAGCTGCTGTGCGGCAGCCTGCTGATCTATGCGGCCTTTCATTATCATGACGCGCCGGCCGCGACCTGGTGGGGCGTCTCCCATATCATCCTCGCCGGCGGCGTCGTGTTGTCGATGGCCGGCGGCATTGCCGGGGACGACCGCATCACCGCTCTCGCCTTCGTCGTCTTTCTGACCTGCGCGGCGGTGCAATGGCATGGAACCCGCCTGCTGACCGGAGCTCGTCCCTACCTGCCGCTGATTTTGGTGGGGCCTGTCGTCATCGCCTTGGTCAATCTGTTGCCGGTCGGGTCAACCCTGCCCGCAATCCGCGGAATCACCGCGAGCATTCTCAACGTCACCTACTTCGCCGGCGCTCTCACCGTGCTGCTGCGGCCACCGGCCGGATCGCTCGCCGCATACAAGCCGCTCGCCGCGCTTTTCGTTGCCAACATCGTTGCCATCGGCCTGGGGCCGTTCGGTGGGCTGGGAAGCACTGAGAGCGGATTGCCGTCCATCCTCAGCATTGGCGGGTTCATCTATCTCGAGGCCCAGATCTTCGTGATCGGCACCACGATCTTCATCGTGGCCGCCGTCCGCGAGCGCAAGGAATTCGTCAGCCACAACGCCGCCGCGGTCGATCCGCTGACCGGGCTGGCCAACCGCCGCAGCTTCTTCGAGATTGCCGAAAAGCAGGTCAAACGCAGCCGCATCGCCGGCACGCGCTGCGGCGTGCTGATGGTCGACCTCGACAACTTCAAATGGATCAATGACCACCACGGTCACGCCACTGGCGACGACGTGCTGCGTGTCTTCGCCGAGTCGGCGCGCAAGGCGCTGCGTCCCGGCGACATTCTCGGCCGCATCGGCGGCGAAGAATTCGCGGCCATTCTGCCGGGCAGCGACATCGAAGCATCGCTGGCGATCGCCGAGCGCATGCGCAAGGCCTTCCAGGCTGCGGCCGAGGACATCAACGGCGTTCCGGTGCATGCCACGCTTTCTGGCGGCGTCGCCGCCTTCCTGCCGGGCACCACGCTTGAAATGCTGATGCGCGAAGCCGACGCGGCGCTCTATCTGGCCAAGCAGAACGGCCGCAACCGCATCGAACGCTTTCCCGGCTTCCCGGCGCCGGCCGACAACCGCATCGCCTATGTCGCGTGATGCGGGGTGGCACTAAGGCCACCGTCCCGTCATCTCGCAGGCGCCGGTTGCGCGACCTGCGCCCGCCGCTCCGACCAAAGCGCATAGCCCAGCCAGGCCAGAGCCAATCCCACCGGCACCGCCACCTTGGGCTGATACTCGGGTGGGAACAAAATAGCTGCCGGGCCGAGCACGGTCCCGACGGCGAGCAGGATACCTGCCCAGCGCGGCAGGATGCCGGCGCGAAACGTGGCAATCCCAAACAGGAGTCCGCCAAGGATGTAGATCGGTCCCGTCAGGGTCCAAAGCAACGGAAGGGCTCCGAGATCAACCGCGCTGGCCGAGCCGGTGAACATCCCCAGCCAGCCGTCCACGAACGTCGGCGCCACGGTCGCCAGCGCCGGCAGGATGAACACCTCGACGAAAGTGAAGCCCAGGATAAGCGCCAGCCAGAGGCTGAACAGGACGTAGCCGGCCAGACCCAGCCATCCGGCCTTTTCCGCTTGCCGGGCGTAGAGCCCCGCCATGCCGATCAGCCCGAAGAAGGACATGGCGCAGGCAAGGATGTGAACGATCATCCAGCGAGGGGTCGTAACCGACGAGGCAATGTTGAGCGGATGGAACGCTCCAACGAGCATGTAGAATACGCCCGCCAACACGGCTGACACGCCTGCCCAACGGGTGAGATCGTCGGTCGTTATCTGCACCTTGCGCTCCTTTGCGAGGGGAAACCTCGCGGCCCCAATTCGATAAGTGACCTCATCCGAATTCCCGCGTCGCAGAAATCGGGCCGACACGCTTGCCGTACGCCTCAGGCGGCCACAGGCACCAATCGCTTGCCGCGGCGCCGCCGGCCGATCAGCCACTCGGCCACGGCGAGATTGAGTACCCAGGCCCCGCCCATCGCCAGCGCCTTGGCCATGTCGTCCATCGGGCCGAAGAGCAGAATCACGGGGAGCTGGGTGATTGCCTGGGTGCCGGCGCCCTGACCGATTGCGTAAGCGCGGCGCATCCAGCCCTGGTGGCGTTCGACGTCCCGCCGCCGGATGGCGACGAAGCCGATCATCAGCGACACCGCCATCCCCGAACCGGCCAGCAGCCGGAAGGCATGCAGCAACGCGTTGTCCGGCGGCACGATGGCGTAGGTCATTGCCATCCACAGTCCCGACAGCGCCGCAACCAGACCCACCGGAACCAGTATCCGACCCGCGATGCGATGCCAGCGCGGGTGAAGCCGGCGCAAGCCCGGCGCAAACTGGAAGGCGCCGATCACGCAATAGATCGTGACCGAGACGATGTGCAGCGCCACCGGCACGGGCGCAGCAATGAAGCGGGCATTTTCGGGCGTGACCGCGGCGCCGCCGGCCAGCATCACGAGGCGGGCCGTGCCCGCCGCCACCGGAATGAACGCGAGAGCGATCAAACCAGCCGGAATCAACCAATCGGATTTCGACGAAACGGCCACGCGAGCGACCTCACAGGATTGCCGGTTACGAGAGTGCGACTGCGAAAAGCAGCGGTTCTCGCGGGCCATCTGTGCCGCGTCAGGTCGCTGGGCTGGCAGCACCTGTAGCACGCAACCGCGAATTTGCAGCACGAATAAAGCGACGAAGGGCGATGACGCCCTCTGCCCTCTTCACGGGTATGATGCGAGGAAGGATTTGACCGATGAAACCGCCCAAGCCGATCAGGACGGCGCGCGGCTACCGCGCCGCGGCCAAACGCATCGACGAGCTGGTCGTGCAGCCGGACGCCGAGACCACCGAGGAACTTGAGCTGCTGACCATCCTGGTCATGGCCTATGAGGCCGAGCACGTTCCGGACCTGCCGATGGAGCCGGTCGCACACCTCAAGGCTTCGATGGACAATCGCGGCCTCACCCAGTCCGATCTCGCCCGCCTGCTCGGCTCCAGCAGCCGCGCCGCCGAGGTGCTCGGCGGCAAGCGCGACCTGTCCAAGGCGATGATCCGCACGCTCGCCGAGGAATGGGGCCTCGACGCCAACACGCTGGTCGGGGCAAGGCGGAGGGCGGCGTGGTGGCCGCCGGGCGCGAG
>CAVXLJ010000005.1:0-42117 GCA_963762605.1 uncultured Alphaproteobacteria bacterium
CGGAGGGAGGGGGATTCGAACCCCCGTTACGGTTACCCGCAAACACGCTTTCCAAGCGTGCGCCTTCAGCCACTCGGCCACCCCTCCGGGAGGGCGCCGGATAAGGGCGCCTGTCAGCTTTCGGCGCGCACTATAGTCGCGACAAGGCGCCGTGCAAGGCGTCTGCCACCCGCCCGGCGCGCCGTGAACCGCACTCGCGCCCGACGGCGCGTGAGGGGGTGTCGGGCGAAGGGTTTGGGCCCCCGGGCGATCACGCCCTTGTCGCCGGGAGTTGACCTCGCTAACGGTTGCAGGCGGCACTCAGCGTGCCTATTTCGCGGCGTCGAAAGGGACGGCGCCATTCCAGAAGCAAGGCGGCCGGCGGCATGATCGGTTTCTTCTCGCGTTTCGTCGGCCTGTGGCTGATTGCCGGCGCTCTTGTCGCGCTCGTGGTCGACGCCACCAAGACCATTGCCGCGTCGACCTTGACCGTCACCCCGGTTGGCCTTGCCTGGAGCAGCATCAATCTGGCCTCGCTGCTTTCGGTACAGCGGTTCGTCCAGCAGCACGTCGAGGCCTATGTCGGCCACTGGCTCTGGGACCCGCTGATCCAGTCGATCCTGCTGCTGCCAACCTGGGCGGTCCTGGGAGCGGCCGGTTTCCTGCTCACCTGGCTCGGCCGCCGCCGGCGGCGCAAAGCCGCCTACGGCTGAGCCAAAAAGACCATCGCCAAATCACCGGCACCGGCTATGAGGCCGGGAAGGAGGACTTGCCATGAACATCCTCGACCTGATGGGCCGCAAGAAGACCATGCCCGAACCGGCGGAGGTACTTCCCGGCCGCGAATCGCCAATTCCCACCGCCGCCACCCATTTCGTCAATCACCGCCCGCTCAAGGGGCCCTACCCGCAGGGCAGCCAGGTGGCGCTTTTCGGCCTTGGCTGCTTCTGGGGGGCGGAGCGCGTCTTCTGGCAGATCCCGGGCGTCTGGGTCACCGCGGTCGGCTATGCCGGCGGCACCACGCCCAATCCCACCTATCAGGAAGTCTGTACCGGCCGCACCGGCCACGCCGAGGTGGTTGAGGTCGTCTTCGATCCCGCCGCAGTCAGCTACGAGACGCTGGTCAAGGCGTTTTTCGAAAGCCACGATCCGACCCAGGGCATGCGCCAGGGCAACGACATCGGAACGCAATACCGCTCGGCGATCTACGTTGCCGATGCGGACCAGCGTCGAATCGCGACAAGCGCCAAATTGACCTATGGCAAAGCCCTGGAGGCCAAGGGCTATAGACCGGTGACGACCGAGATCGCCGACCGGCCCGCGTTCTATTTTGCCGAAGACTATCACCAGCAGTATCTCGCCAAGAATCCGGGCGGCTACTGCGGTCTCGGCGGCACCGGCGTCGCCTGCCCGATCGGCCTTGGCGTCGTGGCAGATTGACCGACTGGGGGGTACCTCGACCGATGGATACGCCTGTGCATAATGCGCCGCCGGCAGAAGGACTCCACGTGCCGGATCACATTGAAAGGGACGAAGACCTCGCGGTGGCGCTGTTGCGCCTGGCCGCAGACGATCTTGCCGCGGCGCGGCGCGAGCTCAGTGGCGATGCGGCGCGCGCCAGGCGTATCCACGGCGCCCGCCAGCGCCTGAAACGGGTGCGCTCGCTTTTGCGCGTGCTTGAAGCCGGTCCTGGCGGGCGTGCCCGCGAGGCGCGTCAGTCCCTGACCCGTATCGCGCGGATGCTCGCCGGCGCCCGCGATGCCGACGTCGCCGCCGCTAGCGCCCGCGAGCTTGCCGCCATGACCCCGCGCGCCGTCGAACTCGGCTTCGATCGCATCGTGGCGGACCTCGAGCAGGAAGCCGTGCGCGCACACCGTGACAGGACGCCGCTGGCGGAGGTCGATCGGCTTCTGGTTTCGCTGGCCGGCGAGGTGGCGTCTCTCGCCGACGGCCTCTCGGACGGCCCGGCGCTGCTCGACGAGGGTCTCGAGCAGGCCTATCGCCGGGGGCGCCGCTGGATGCGCCGGGCGCGCTTGAGCCTGGCGACTGCCGAGTTGCACAGCTGGCGCAAGGCCGCAAAGGACCTCTGGCACCTCCTGTCGCTGACCCGCCAGCGCATCAGCCGCAAGGGCCAGAAGCTCGCGCCGGTGCTGGAACGGCTGGCGAACCTGCTCGGCCTCGACCACGACCATGCGGTGCTCGCCGAGAAGCTGGCCCTGTCTCCGACCGGCGATCTGGCGTTGATGGCGCAGCTTTCTCTGATCGCCGACCGACGGCGCGAGCTCGAAGCGGAAGCCTTCGAACTCGGCGAGGAGGTCTATGGCGAACCGCCCAAGGCCTTTGTCCGCGGCCTGCTGCTCCGCTGATCCGCTTGCCGCGCGGTTTGCAATGCCACGTCTCACCTGTGACGAGAGGTGAGGGCGGGCCGTCGTCTTTCTGCGCGCGGAGCGCCGCTCTAGTTGGCCAGGGTTCCCGGCCGCGGTTCCGGCAGCGGAATACCGGCCGTCAGTGCCACGCCACCGGGCCCTTCGGTCAGCACTTGTCGGCAGGCCGCCGGCAGATCGGCAAGCGTCTTCTCCGGCGGCGGCGGTTTCGGCTTCACCGGATGCTTGGGCGGCGGAGGGGGCGGACGGAACCACCAGGCGAGGTCCTTGCCGCAGCCGTCGCCGGGCGGCGGTGCCGCCTGATCGATGCAGCCGGAAATGCCGGGCGGGCAGGCGAGGCGGATATGCATGTGGTCGTCGTGGCCGTACCACGGGCGGATCTTCCTCAGCCAGGCGCGATCCGTGCCGGCGGTCTCGCAGAGCTGCTGCTTGATCGCCGGGCTGGCAAAGATGCGCACCACGTCCGGATAGGACGCCGCCTGCTTGTAGAGCCGCAGGTCGACGTCCGACCATTTGTGCGTGTCGAGCATCAGCCGCTTGCCCCTGACCAGCAGCGATTGGGCCGCCTTCGTCTCGCGTTCCTTGGCGCTCATGACGTGGTCGGGCATCGGCGTCAGCCAGATGTCGACGTCGAGTCCGATCTGGTGACTGGCATGGCCGCTGATCATCGGTCCGCCGCGCGGCTGGGCCATGTCGCCGATGAGCAGGCCGGGCCAGCCCTGCTTGGCGACGTCCGCCGAGAACTTCTCGATGTATTGGACAAGCTCCGGCTGGCCCCAGTTGCGGTTGCGCGACAGGCGCATCACCTGCCAATGCGGGCCGGTGATGGGCAGCGCCTCGCCGCCGGCCATGCAGCCGTCGGCATAGGAGCCGATCGGCCGCGGCTCGCCGGGCGCCGGCAGTTCCGCTTTCTGAAAACAGCACCTTGGCCGGTGTCTTTGCCGACAGCGACGCCGCATGGGCGCCGGGGACCGCCATGGCGGCAGCGGCAAGCAACAGAGAGAGCGTGACGACGCGCATCGGCCAACCTTCCGGCATGAGAGTCGGTGCAAGGCGTTAACGGAGAGCTAACCTTCCCTCCCGCTTGTCCGGGCCGATTATGGCGTTACCGCGGCGCCCGGCAAGCCGGCGCGACGACCGGGCGCCTCGCTTCTTGCGGACGCCGTTGCCGGCCGATCACGCCCGGCGCTCAGCCGGTCCTAATCGAAGGGCAGGCCGACATAGTTCTCGGCCAGCGACGTCATGGCAGCCCGCGAGCCGGTCACGTAGTCGAGTTCGGCCACCTGCCGGCGCCGGTCGAAGGCCAGCGCCTGGCTGTCGACATGCAAGAGCGTGGTCATCCACCACGAGAAGCGCTGTGCCTTCCACACCCGGCGCAGGCAGCGCGCCGAATAGGCGGCAAGCAGCGCCTCGTCGCCGTGTGCGTAGAAGGCCGCGAGCGCTTCGTTGAGATAGCGCACGTCGGCGACCGCAAGGTTCATGCCCTTGGCGCCGGTCGGCGGCACGATATGGGCGGAATCGCCGGCCAGATACAGCCGGCCGAACTGCATCGGCTCGGTGACGAACGAGCGCATGGGCGTGATGCCCTTCTGCAGGATCGGCCCTTCGGCGATGCGGAAGCCGCCGTCGCCGAGCGCCGTGCGCTTCTGCAGGGTCTCCCAGATGCGCGCGTCGGACCAGTTGCCGATGTCCTCGTCGGGCGCCACCTGGAGATAGTAGCGCTGCAGATTCGGCGAGCGCGTCGAAAGAAGCGCGAAGCCCTCATCGGTGTGGGTATAGATCAGCTCGGGCGAGGCCTGCGGTGCCTCCGCCAGGATGCCGAGCCAGGCAAAGGGGTAGGTGCGGTCGAAGAAGGACAGCACCCCGTCGGGGACCGACGGCCGCGTGATGCCATGGAAGCCGTCGCAGCCGGCGATGAAATCGCACTGGATTTCTTGCGGGCTGCCATCGCGGGTGAAGGTGATGCGCGGCCGGGCGCTTTCCACATCGCGGACGGCAACGTCGCTCACTTCGAAATGAATCGCCCCGCCGGCGGCCAGACGCGCGGCGATGATGTCCTTCACCGACTCCTGCTGGCCATAGACGGTTATCTGCTTGCCGCCGGTGAGCGAGGGGAAGTCGATGCGGTGGCCGCGGCCCTGGAAGCGGATCTCGACGCCGGCGTGGATCTGCCCTTCGGCGCGCATCCGCTCGCCAAGGCCCGCCTCGTTGAGCATGTCGACGCTGCCCTGTTCGAGAACGCCGGCACGGACGCGGTTCTCGACATAATCGCGGCTGCGGTCTTCGAGCACGATCAACTCGATCCCGGCTTGCGCCAGGAGATGGGAGAGGAGCAGGCCCGCCGGGCCTGCTCCGATGATCCCGACCTGGGTTCGCGTCGCCATCAGAACGGATAGTGCATCGGCTCCGTCTGGATCGTGATCCAGCGCAGCTCGGTGAACTCGTCGATGGCCGCCTTGCCGCCGAAGCGGCCATAGCCGCTCGCCTTGGTGCCGCCGAAGGGCATCTGCGCCTCGTCGTGCACGGTCGGGCCGTTGATGTGGCAGATGCCCGATTCGATGCGCTTGGCGACCTTGAGCGCCCGGGCGATATCCTTCGAATAGACCGCCGAGGAAAGCCCGTATTCGGTGTCGTTGGCGACCTTGATGGCCTCTTCGTCGCCGTTGACGCGGATGACGCTGACCACCGGGCCGAAGGATTCCTCCTCGTAGAGGCGCATGGCCGGGGTGACGCCGTCGACCACCGTCGCCTGCATGATGGCATTGGTGCTGGGGCCGCCGGAGAGCACCTTGGCGCCCTTGGAAACGGCGTCCCTGATGAGATCGCCGACGCGCGCCGCCGCTTCCGCGGTGATGCACGAGCCGAGTACCACAGCCCCACGCGGATCACCGGCCGGCAGGGCGCTCGCCTTGGCCGCGAACTTGGCCAGGAACGCATCGGCGACGCGGTTGTCGATGACGATCTTCTCGGTCGACATGCAGATCTGTCCGGCATTGGCGAAGGCGCCGAAGGCAGCGGCGTTGACCGCCTCGTCGATGTCGGCATCGTCGAGGATGATGAGCGGCGCCTTGCCGCCGAGCTCGAGCAGCACCGGCTTCAGATAGCGCCCGGCGGTCTCGGCGATGATGCGGCCGATGCGGGTGGCGCCGGTGAAGTTGATGCGGCGGACCTTGGGATGGGCGATCAGGGCCTCGACCACCTGGGCGGCGTCCTGGGGCGCGTTCGAGACCAGATTGATGGTGCCCTTGGGCAGGCCGGCCTCGCGGAAGGCCTCGACGATCAGCGCATGGGTGCGCGGGCAGCGCTCCGACGACTTGAAGACGACCGTGTTGCCGCAGGCCAGCGGCATGGCGATCGAGCGCACGCCGAGGATGATCGGCGCGTTCCACGGCGCGATCGCCAGGCACACGCCGACCGGCTGGCGGATGGCAAAGGCCATGGTGCCCGGCCGGTTGGAGGGGATCACCTCGCCGGTGATCTGGGTGGTCATCGACGCGGCTTCGCGGATCATGTCGGCGGCCAGCGCCACGTTGAAGTGCGACCAGTGCGCCGGGCTGCCGGTTTCGGCAACGACCGCGGCGGCGAAGTCCTCGGCCTTCGACTGCAGGATGTCGGCGGCCTTCATCAGCACGGCGCGGCGCTCGCCGGCATTCTTGGCCGACCATTCGGGAAAGGCCGCTGCGGCGGCGTCGGCGGCATGGCTGGCATCGCTCACCGAAGCTGCCGCCGCGCGTGTGGCGACATCGCCAGTGACCGGGTCGAGCCGGTCGAACGTGCGCTCGCCGCCGGCGGCGACATCGCGGTCGCCGATAATCAGTCTGGTCTGAAACATGGGGTTCCTCTCCATTCTCGTGCGCCGCGACGGCGGCAGGGCCGCCGGCGTGGCCGACATCGTCACCCTTGCGGGTACTGCTGTGGTCGTCGCCTCGATTTTCTGTGCCTGGTCGCTGGTCTCGGTATCCGGGGGCGAAAGGCGATGGTCTGCGTCTTCGATCAGGATCGGTTCGTGTATGCCGCCGACGCCGAGATAGGCTTCACGCACGGCGGGGTCGGCGCTGAGATCGCTGGCAAAGCCATGGCCGACGATGCGGCCAGTCTCGATCAGATAGCCGCGATCGGCAATGCGCAGGCTCTGCCTGGCGTTCTGCTCGACCAGCAGGATGCCGACGCCGGTCTTGCGCACCGCGGCAAGCGATTCGAACAGTTCGTGCGCCAGAAGCGGCGACAGGCCGAGAGAGGGCTCGTCGAGCAGCAGGAACTCGGGCGCCGACATCATGGCGCGACCGATCGCCACCATCTGCTGCTCGCCGCCGCTCATGGTGCGCGCCGGCTGCTTGAAGCGCTCGTGAAGACGCGGGAACAGCGCCAGCACGCGTTCCAGGTTGCGCTTGGCGCTGTGGCGGGCGCGGCGGGCATAGGCGCCGAGTTCGAGGTTCTCGCGCACGGTCAGGTCGCCGAAGATGCCGCGCCCCTCGGGCACCATCGCGACGCCGGCCTCGACGATTTCGTGCGGCGGCATCGCGGCAAGCTCGCGGCTGCCCAACGCCACCGAGCCGCCGGGGAGCAACGGCACCAGGCCGGCAATGACGCGCAGCAGCGTGCTTTTTCCCGCGCCGTTGGCGCCGAGAATGACCACGATCTCGCCGCCGTCGATCTCGATGTCGACGTCGGCAAGCGCCATGTGCTTGCCGTAGGCGGCGGCGGCGTTGGAGACCCTAAGCAACGGCGTCTCCAATATAGGCGGCGATCACCTCGCGGTCGGAGAGCACGGTTTCGGGCGTGCCGTCGGCGAGCTTCTGGCCGGCGTTCATCACCACGCAGCGGTCGCACAGCGACCGGATGGCGTCCATGACATGCTCGACCAGGATAATCGTCAGGCCCTCCCCACGCAGCGAGCGGATGAGCTCGACGCCGATCCCGAGTTCGCGCGGGTTCAGGCCCGCGAGCCACTCGTCGAGCAGCAGGACCTGCGGATCGAGCGCCAGGGCGCGGGCGAGCTCCAGCCGCTTCTGGTCGATATAGGTCAGCTGGCCGGCGGGAACATCGGCACGGGTTGCCAGCCCGACGCGGTCGAGCAGCGCCTCGGCGCGCTTCTTCGCCGCCGCTCCCCACAGCGGATTGTGGCGGAAGGCGACGCCGGCGATGACATTGTCGCGGCAGTTCAGGGATTCCAGTACGCGCACGAGCTGGAAGGTGCGGGCAATGCCGAGGCGGGCGATCTGGTTGGCCGGCAGGCGGGAAATGTCGTGTCCGCCGAGACGGATCTCGCCGGCGTCGGCCCTCAGCGCGCCGGAGATGAGGTTGAGCGCCGTCGTCTTGCCCGAGCCGTTCGGCCCGATGAGACCGACGATCTCGCCCTCGTTGACGGTCATGGTGAGATTGCTGACCGCGGTCAGGCCGCCGAAGGTCTTGGTCAGCCGGTCGATCTCGAGCAACGCTCCGCCGGTCACGACCTGCGGGCGCTGGATAGCGCGAAGCGGCACCAGCGCCCGCAGGCCTCCCCCCCTCCAACGGTCGGCAAGGCCGATGACCCCGTTGGGCAGGAAATAGACGATGACGATGAAGACGACGCCGAGCACGATGTTGAAGTGATTGGGGAAGTTGACGGCGATCGTCTCCAGCAGGATGGCCAGCGGCACCACGCCGAAGAGCGGCCCGTAGAGGCGCCCGGTGCCGCCCAAGAGCGCCATGATGACCACCTGGAAGGAGAGCATCGGATTGAAGGCGAGCGCCGGGTCGATATAGGTGTAGCGCGGCGCCATGATGGCGCCGGTGGCGCTCATGAAGGCGGCGCTGACGGCGAACAGCACCAGCTTGGCGGCGGTGGTGTTGATGGCGACGTGGCGGGCCACCGTCTCGTCATTGCCGATGACGTTCAAGGCCAGCCCCAGGCGCGATCGGCCGACCAGCCAGCCGACGATGAATACCAGCACCGCAAGCGCCAGCAGCTCCCAGAAGATCTGCTCCTGGCCGACGTCGAGAAAGATGTAGCGGCCGACGGTGTGCGAGACCTTGATCTCGTACCAGGCGACGAGCTGGCGGATCAGTTCCGCCAGGCCGAAGGTGAAGATGACGAAGAAGATGCCGCGCAGGCGCAGCGTCGACAGTCCGACGACCAGCGCCACGCCGACGCCGACCAGGGCCGCGACGCCAATGACGGCGTAAAGCGGCAAGGAGTCGGCGAGCACCGCCATGGTGTAGGCGCCGATGCCGAAGAAGGCGGCGGTCGCCAGAGAAATGTAGCGCGTCGGGCCGGAGAACAGCGTCCACGCCGTCGCCAGCACCACGAATTGCATGAGGTTGATGCCGAACGAGACGTAATAGCCGTTGGCGTACAGCGGGAAGGTGGCCAGCGCCGCAATCGCGACGACCAGCGACGGCACCTGCCAGAGGCGCTGCCGGTTCACGCCGAATGTCCGAACAGCCCTGTCGGCCGGATGAGCAGCACGGCGAGGAAGATGGCGAAATTGGCGGCAAGCGTCAGGCCGGGATCGACCAGCCGCGCCACCGTGATCTCGGCAAGGCCGAGGATCAGGCCGGCGACGAGCGTGCCCATCAGGTTGCCGGCGCCGCCGAGGATGACGACGACCAGCGCCTTCATGGTGAAGATGACGCCGCCCGACACGCTGAAAGTGAGGAACATGGAAACCAGCGCCCCGCCCGCGGCCGAGAGCGCGCCGCCGGCCGCGAAAGCCAGCCCCGAGACGCGGGTGACATCGATGGCGACCAGACGCGCCGCGCGCGGATCGACGGCGACCGCGCGCACCGCGCTGCCGAAACGGGTGTGGGTGAGAAAGACGTAGAGGCCGATGCCGATCACCAGGGCGAAGCCGGCGGCGACCAGCCGGTTGGCCGGCACGGTCAGCCCGAGGATATCGGCCGGGATGGCGAGATAGGCGTAGCTGTAGAGCTGGTTGCCGAAGACGGCGAGCCCGATCCCCTGCAGGACGAAGAGCAGGCCGAAGGTGAACAGGATGGAGTTCGGCCTCAAGCTGCTCGCGGTGCTTCGCCCGGCGCACCAGCGGCATCAGGAGAAGTTCGTAGACCAGCCAGTTCGCCACGAAGGCGACCGGCACGATGACGATGAGCCCGACCAGCGGGCTCACCGCATGGGCGGCATAGAGCCACCAGGCGCCGAAGGCGCCGGCGAGAAGGAACTCGCCGTAGGCAAGGTTCATGATGCGCGCGACGCCGTACTGGAGCGTGAGCCCCAGTGCGACCATCGCGTACATGCCTCCCAGAATGAATCCGGAGACGATGATGTCTACGGCGATCACGTGCTTCCTCGCCGGCTCTGAAGCGTCAGGCCGCTACTTCGCCGGCTTCCAGGCCGGCTTGGGCGCGATCGGCTCGTGCGTCGGCCCCATCGAGGCCGGCGCCAGGCCATAGAACTCGCCATTCTGCCACTGACCGGCCCACCAGACATGGGTGTTGACGTTGTGGTCGAGCTTGATGGTGCCCGCCACGGTGTCGAAGGTCCCGGTCTGCAGCTCCTTGATGATCGCCGGGCGGTCGATCTTGCCGACCCGCTCGATCGCCTGCTGCAGCATCTGCAGGCTGGCATAGGTCACCGGGCTTGCCCAGCGGTCCGGCTGCTGGCCGGTCACTTCCATATGGCGCTTGGCGTATTCCTGATACTTCGGATCGTCCGGGTTGACGCCGCCGATGCCGAGAACGCCCTCTTCGTTGCCCTTCATGATCTGGTCGCGATAGACCGGGAAGGCGGTGCCGACGGCGGTGTAGAAGGCCGGCGGATTGTATTGCAGCGCCACGGCGGTGCCCGACAGGCCGAAGGTATCCGGGGGATAGGAGAAGGCGACGAAGGTATCGGCGCCCGAGCCCTTGGCCTGGTTGATGATCTGCGAGAAGTCCTGCGTGGTGATCGGATAGCTTTCGTCCATCACCAGCTTGAAGCCGGCCTTGGCAAGCACCGGGCGCGCCGCATTGGCAAGCTCGACGCCGAAGGCGTCGGCGACGCTGACCATGGCGATCTTGTCGTTGATCTTGCCGGCCTTGTGGAGCTTGTCGAGGACTTCGACCAGGGCGTTGGCGCCCATGGTGGAGGTGCCGAGCATCCAGAACGAATTCGGCCAGCGCTTGGTCAGCTCGTAGGCGTGGTCGGTGGCGCAGGTCGCGCAGATCTGCGGATAGCCGTATTTGGCGAAAGTCGGGCCGACGGCGAGGTTCATGCCGGTGCCCCACGGCGGCAGCAGGATGTCGACCTTGTCCTGGTTGACGAGGCGTTCGACCGCCTTGATCAGCTCTTCGTTGCTCGACTGGTCGTCATAGGCAACCACCTCGATGGGCACCCGCTTGTCGCCGAGCTTGATGCCGCCGGCGGCCTCGATGTCGTGGAACCACAGCTTGTAGTTGGGGATCGTGGTGATGGCGGCACCGGCGGCGTTGGGGCCGGACATCGAAACGGCATAGCCGATCTTGATCTTGTCCTGCGCCTGCGCGCCACTGGCGATGAGCAGGCCGGCGAGGAGGCCGGCTGCAATCGTCCCTGCGTAGTTCTTCATTGCGTTTTCCTCCCTTGGCGCTGTCGGCGGTGAAGATGTCCCTCCCGGACGGCCGCCAGCGTGCTCCACCGTGTTGGACGGGGCGTCGCCCCGCCGAGTATTTTGTTTGGCTCCAAACCATGCCCACCGGAGCCAACCGAAATATGTTCGGAATGCGAACATATGTTCGTTATGCGGTCATTTTCCGCGAACCGGTCGCCGGAGTCAACGAGAACTCGCATGGCGTGCAAAAACGCCGCGGGACGCGTCGCTAGCGCAGCAAATGCGGCAGGGTGAGCGAGATTGCCGGAAACAGGACCAGCAGCGTTACCCGGATGATCTCCGACAGGAAGAAGGGAATGACGCCCTTGAAGGTCTCGCGCATCGGCACGTCCGGTGCCAGCGAGTTGATGATGAACACGTTGAGGCCAACCGGCGGCGTGATCAGGCCGAGTTCGACCACGACCAGCGCGATGATGCCGAACCAGATCTTCACATCGTCTGCCGACAGGCCGAAATCGAGGCCGGAAACCATCGGCCAGAAGAAGGGGATCGCCAGGATGATCATGGACAGGCTGTCCATGAGCATGCCGAGCACGATGAAGATCACGATGATGATCACCATGATCATGAGCGGCGGCAGGCCGCTGTTCTGCAGGAGCGCGGCGGCCGCCTGGGGCACGCCGGCACGCGCCATGAAGATCGACAGGAGCGCGGCGCCGAGCAGGATCAGATAGATCATGCCGGTGGTGCGCGCCGTCTCCAGCAGCGCCTCGATCGTCGCGCGCCGGGTCAGCCGCCGGCGGGCAAAGCCGTAGACGGCCACCAGGAACACGCCGATGGCGCCGGCCGGCGTCGGATTGTACAGCCCGCCATAGATGCCGCCGATGACGATGACGAAGATGACGGCGATCGGCAGCATCGCCAGGGTGGCGGACATGAACTCGTCGCGTGACACCGCCTCGCCCTGCGGTCCGGCGCCCGGCACCAGCCGCACATAGATCGCCACCGTGATCAGGAACATGGCCACCGCGAGCAGGCCGGGCACCAGCGCCGCCTCGAACAGGGTGACGATGTTGGTCTGGACGATGATGGCGTAGACGATCAGGACGACGGACGGCGGGATGAGGATGCCAAGCGTGCCGCCGGCGGCAATCGTGCCGGTGGCCAGCGACGGCGCGTATTTGTAGCGACGCAGCTCTGGCAGGGCGACGATACCCATGGTCGAGGCGGTTGCGGTGGACGAGCCGCATACCGCGCCGAAACCGCCGCAGGCGGCGACTGCCGCCATGGCGACGCCGCCGCGAAAGCGCCCGAACCAGGCGTCGGCGCCGCGGAACAGGTCGCTGCTGAGGCCGCAGCGTGCCGCCAATGAGCCCATGAGAATGAACATGGGCAGCACCGACAGGTCGTAGTTCGAGAACTGCGAGTAGGCCAGATCCTTGAGCTGGTAGAGGACGACCGTCGGCCCGGATTCGATGGCTGCACCGACGGCGCCAACCAGGATCATGGTGTAGGCGATCGGCACGCGGACGACGATCAGCGCCAGAAGCGCGATCAGCCCGGCAAGACCGACGAGGAATGTGACCTCCATTTCCCTCCCCCCGCCGTCGGCTAGCCGGGCGATGCCGGACGGCGGACGCCGCGAATGCCCTGGATCAGGGTGACCACGGCAGCGGCCAGCAACAGCGCCAGCGACAGGAGCGCGGGCGGGAACGCCGTCCACAGCGGAATGTGCAGGGCCGCCGTGGTCTCCGGATACTGGATATAGGAGACGAAGCCGAGCGACATCTGGCGCAGCATCACCGCCGAAAAGATGATGGCGAAGACAGAGGAGAAGGCGAGCATCGCCGCCTTGGCCCGTTCGCTCACGTTCTCGGTAAAGATGTCGACGGTGACGTTCGCGCCGGTGAGCTGGCAGTAGGGCAGGAAGCAGAAGACGGCGACGGCGACGAAATGTTTCATCACCTCGTAGTCGCCCTCGAACGGCTTGTTGAAGAACAGGTTGGAGGCGGCGCTCATCGCCGTCTCGACCATCAGCGCGACGAGGATAAGCCCGCCGATCAACGCCCAGCCGCGGATGACGGCCGCCAGCAGGCGGAGCCAGCCAGGCTGCCACTCATCGGACGGGCGGGATCCCGAGACCCCGCCCTCATCTTCGGTGTAGGCGAAGCTCATGCGCTGTGTTTTGCGATGGCCGCCTTGGCAGCGTCAACCAGTGCCTTTGCGTCAATCTGACCCGAGCGCTGCTTGATCCAGTCGTCGACCACCGGCGCCAGCGCCGTCTTGAAGGCGTCGGTCTCCGCCTGGGTCAGCTCGATATACTGGTTGCCGGCGTCGATCAGCACCTTGATGGCGCCGTCGTCGTCGCGGCGCCAGATGTCGCCGACTTCCTTGGTCCACATGTCGGTGGCCGCCGTGTTGAACACCGCCTTGAGGTCGTCGGGCAGCTTGTTCCAGGTCCCCGGATACATCGACACCTGGAAGGTGGTGGTGCCCAGGCGCCACTTGTTGGCGCCCTCGATGTCGTACTTGGTGACGTCCTGCAGCTTGAGCGCCGGGGCGATTTCCCAGGGGATCAGAGCGCCGTCGACCACGTGGGTGCTGAGCGCCTGCGGCAGGCTGGGCACCGGCATGTCGACCGGCGTCGCGCCGAGCGTTGTCAGCACGTCGGTGCCGGTCGGGCCGGGCACGCGGATCTTGAGCCCTTTGAAGTCCTCCGGCTTGCGCACCAGCTTCTCGGCCATCTGGATCGCCTGGCCGGCATGGACGTGCAGCCACAGGACGTGGACGTTCTTGTATTCGTCGGCGAGGTACTGGTCGAACATGTCGTGCATGGCCAGGTTGGTCGCCGAAATGTCGCCGGTGAAAATGCCTGGCAGCTCGAACACCTCCGAGCGCGGGAAGAGGCCGGGCGTATAGCCGTTGACCGTCCAGATGATGTCGACGACGCCGTCGGCGACCTGGCGGACGAGCTGCGGCGGGGCGCCGCCGAGCGACATCGAGGGATAGATGTCGATCTTCACCCGGCCTTCCGAGTCCTTGAAGATGCGGTCGGCGAAGGGCTGCAGCATCATCACCTGTGCCGGGGATTTCGGACCGAGCAGATGATGCAGCCTCAGCGTGAACTCGGGGTTGGCCGCCCATGCGCGGCGCAAGACGAACGGCGATGCCACGGCCACGGTGGCGGCCCCGGCCAGAAATTTCCTGCGATCGATCATTCGAGTTTCCTCCAAATTGGCCACCAGTCGGGCCGCGTCGGCGGGCCGGTTGGGGACGCATTGACGGCTGCGCCTTCCGGTCCTGTTGGCTTTTTGATGCCGTTCACGCGCCCCGCCAATCGGACGAATGCGCTGAACAGTTCGCATATCGAACAGTTGTTCGTTATGCGATCAGTTTCGGCAAGGGGATCGCCACTGTCAATGGAAGGTTAAAGCGATTCTAGTTCACCCATCGATCCGGAGCCGCGAAAGTCGAGGTGAGCCAAGCGGGCAAGCCCGATCGCGCTCCCTAGAGGTGCGGCAACATGACATCGAGAACCGCCGCCCGTTTCTGCCCGCGCACGGCATCGAGGGCCTCGGCGATGGCACCATCAACATCCTCCGGGCGCACGACCTTGCGGGCGAAGGCGCCGCCGGCTGCCGCGGCAATGCCGCCATAGTCGGGAGCCGGCGCGAAATCGAGGCCAAGGTCCCCGGCGCGGGCTGCATAGCCGTTCGGATGGACGGCAAGGGCGGAGAACTTCGGCGCCCGCCAGCCGCCATTGTTGTAGACCACCGTCAGGAAGGGCGTGCGATAGCGCCGCGCCATCCAGTGCACCGTCGAGGGAACCGAAAACAGGTAGGAGCCGTCGCCGGTAAGCGACACCACCGTGCGCTCCGGCGCGGCCAGCTTGGCGCCAATCGCCGCACCGCCGTGCCAGCCGAGCGACGATCCGCCGCTGGCGAAGATCGTTCCCGGCTTTCCCCGCGCCATCTGGTCGAAGATGACGTCGTAATTGGTGATGCCCTCGTTGAGCACGATGGCGTCCTCGCCGACGGCATTGCGCAAGGCGGCGGTGAGGAACTCGGCCGTGATCGTCCCGCCGGTGCCGTTCGTGCGCTGCAGCCGCGCCGCGGTGAGCGCCGCGTGACGCCGCGCATAGTGGCGGCGGCGTGCCTCAGCCGCCTCGCGGTCGATCGCAGCCGTGTCGAGAAGGGCGTTCATCTGTCTGAGCGCCGTCAACGCGTCGGCCCGGAAGGCGCCGTGCGCCTCGATGTACCAGAGCGGCATCGACGGCTTCAGCGGGTCGGTATCGATGTGGAAGATCTCGGCGTTTGCCGGCGGCCGGTTGACCGTGGGCACCCACGGCACGTCGCTGTCGATGACCAGCACCACGTCCGTCTCGGCCAGCGCCACGTTCTGCACCGGCTGGTTCCACTGGCTGCCCTGGTGCAGCGGATCTGACGGCGGGTAGTTCATGGAACTCGGCACCGATTCGAGCACGCCGATCCCCAGGCGGGTGGCGAGCTTCACCAGTTCATCGACGGCCGCCGGCTGGCGCCCGAGATAGGAGGTGACCACCAGCGGCCGATGGGCGCCTGCGAGCTTGTCCACCAGCATCGCCACGACGTCCGGCGCGAGCGCCGCCGCGCCGGTCGGCTGCCAGCGGGCGCGGTCTATCGGCCGTGACGGCGCTTCCGCTTCCAGGATCTCGCGTGCGGCGGTCAGGTAGACCGGACCCTTGGGCTCGCTTGTCGCGATCTGCAGGGCGCGATGGACGATCTGCTTGATATTGGCGGGGCTGCGGATCTCGTTCTCGTATTTGACGTATTGGCGCACGATGCCGCGCTGGTCGGGAACGTCCTGCAGCCAGTGGATGAATTCGTTGCGGCTGCCGGCCGCTTCGCCCTCCTGGGTGGCTGGCGACAGGCCGGCGAAGATCAGCACCGGCACGCGGCCGCGGGCGGCATTGTGAAGCGCGCCGGCAAGCGCCTGGGTGCCGCAGTCGACATGAACGATGACCGCTTGCGCCCGTCCACTGACCTGGGCGAAGCCGTGGGCACAGGAGAGCGCCACCATCTCGTTGGGGCAGGTGATGACCGTCGGGATGGTGCGCCCGGTCGCCTGTGCTTCGGCGATCGCTTCGATCAGCGCCGGGTGGTCGCTGCCAAAATTCGCGAAGACATGCGACACGCCAGCTTCTCGCAGCGCGTCGAACAGCGCCATGCCTGCCGTAGCCATTGCTGCGTTACTCCCCCGGGACACTTGCCGCGCTATGCCAGATCGTCGGCGATCTTCTTGAGCAGGTTTATGAATTCCACCTTGTGTGGGCCGACGATCTCGTCGAGCTTGCGATCGTGCTCGACGGCATGAGCCATGAGCCGGCCGAGCGTCTCCTCGCCGGTGGTGGTGAGCGACAGGGCAATCGAGCGCCGATCGGTGGCCGAGCGCTGTCGCTCGACCAGACCGCGGCTCTCCAGCTCCTGGATCAGTGGCGTCACCGACGATTTGTCGCGCGCGATGGCGCGGCCGAGCGCGGCCTGGGTAATGCCGGGATTGTTGAAGATGACCGTCATGGCCGCGAAGCGGCCGGGCTTCAGGTCACGCATGCCGACATGGCGGGCGAAGGCGCGAAACGAGGCGTCCTGTGCCATGCGCAGATGAAAGCCGACATAGTCGCTGAGGACGCCCAGGCGAATGCCGTCGGCGCCGCTGTCTTTCGCCGGTGGCGAGACCGGCCGGCCGGTCTTGCCCTTTGCGCCGGGCGTTTGCGTTCCGGTCAATTTCGCCATTCCGTCGTCCTCCGCCGGGCTGTTGCCTGCTGTTGCGCCATGCGAGTCCACCCGTTCTGCGGCCGGATACCGTTTGATCTCAAACCATATCGCAGGATCGTCACGGCCACAAACCGAAGGATTAGGGACTTTTGCGCTGTATCAAAGCGCGCCCGCCGCGCCCGCGCGATAAACAGTTCGCGAGCATTGCGCCGAAGCAGTCGATCTGCTCCTTCCCCCCCTTGATCGATTGCCTCCGACACGCAAGAGCCGGTCGCTTTAGGGCGGCCGGCTTTTGCGTTTCAAGGGCTTGATAGCACGGCGCGACTGGTCGATATCCACCTTATGCGTGCGATGCTTCTCGATCGGCCGGGGCGGCCCTTGCGGCTGGTGGACCGGCCGCGACCGGAGCCGGGTACCGGCCAGGTCCTGATTCGTGTTCTCGCCTGCGGCGTGTGCCGCACGGACCTGCACGTCGCCGATGGCGAATTGCCGCAAGCGCGTTATCCGATCGTGCCCGGACACGAGATCGTCGGCCGGGTGGCGGCGCTGGGCGAGGGCGTCGACGACCTCGCCGTCGGCGAGCGTATCGGCGTGCCCTGGCTCGGCTGGACCTGCGGCCATTGCCGCTATTGCCTGTCGGGCATGGAGAATCTCTGCGACACGGCGCACTTCACCGGCTGTGACATTGACGGCGGTTATGCCGAATTCGTCGTTGCCGACCGCCGCTATTGCTTCCACCTGCCGGCCAAATACGGCGATGCCGAAGCCGCGCCGCTGCTCTGCGCCGGTCTCATCGGCCACCGCGCCCACCGCATGGCCGGCGACGGCAAGGCGCTCGGCCTCTACGGCTTCGGCGCTGCCGCCCACATCATCGCCCAGGTCGCCCGCCACCAGGGCAAGCGGGTGTATGCCTTCACGCGCCCCGGCGACGGACAGGCCCAGGATTTCGCCCGCAAGCTCGGCGCCGTCTGGGCCGGCGGCTCGGACGAGGCGCCGCCGGAGGAGCTCGACGCGGCGATCCTCTTCGCCCCCGTCGGCGCATTGGTGCCCGCCGGCCTGAGAGCCGTGCGCAAGGGCGGCATCGTGGTCGCCGCCGGCATCCACATGAGCGACATCCCGTCTTTTCCCTATGACATATTGTGGGGCGAGCGGGTGGTGCGCTCGGTCGCCAACCTGACGCGCGCCGACGGCGAGGAATTCATGGCAATAGCGGCCGAAGCGCCGATCGAGATCAGCGTCACGCCATTCCCGCTGGAAGAAGCGAACGAGGCTCTCTCCGCCTTGCGCCAAGGGCGCCTCGTCGGCGCTGCAGTTCTGATTCCTTGAGGAGGTTGACCATGTTGCGACCGATCTTCGACCTGCCGCCGGGCGTCATCGGCTATTCCGCGGTCGGCAAGATCACCGCCGACGATTACGGCAAGGTGCTGATCCCCGAGATGGAGGCAAGGATTGCCGAAGGCGGCAAGCTGCGCTTCCTCTACGTGCTCGGGCCGGAATTCGAGGGCTTCGAGGTCGGCGCCATGGTCGACGATGCCACCTTCGGCTTCCGTCACTTCTTCGATTTCGAGAAGATCGCTTTCGTCTCGGACCATTCCGCCTACCGCCAGATGGTCGCGGGCTTCGGCCTGATGATGCCTGCCGAAGTGCGCAGCTTCCCGTTCGCGGAAATGGATAAGGCGAAAGCGTGGCTTGCCGCGTAGCGCGTTAACCTCTCGGCCACAAAAACATCACCGCGCGGCCAACAATCCATCGCATCCCTCCTCTATCGAATGCGCCAGGGCCAGTGCATGCGAAGGAGGGGAAGATGTTCACGCGGATCGACAACCTGCCGGCGGGCGTCGTCGGCGTGGTGGCAAGCGGCAAGGTCACCGCCGACGATCGGCTGCGGATATTGGAGCCGTTCATCGCCGGCGCGGTCGAGACGACCGGGCGCGCGCGTCTGCTTTATGTCGCGGGTTCCGATTTCGCCGGCTATGACCGCGGCGGGCTCTATGACGACGCGGTCTTCGGCACGCGCCACTTCAACCACTTCGACAGGATCGCCTTCGTCGTCAATGACGGGCCGTATCAGCGCGCGGTGCTGGCCATGAATGGTCTGATGCCGGCGCGCCTCAGGGTCTTTCATCCGAGCGAGATCGCCCAGGCGCGCGAATGGCTGAAGGCGAGCGGCGGTTAGCTCGCTGCCTTGAGGGCCGCGTTCCGCGGTTTTTGCTCGAGCGCCGTGAGGAAACCGTCGGCCCAGGTCGAGACGTCGTTCTTCAGGAGCCAGTCGAACATGTCGCGCCAGCGCGCAACGCGGTCCGCGCGCGACATGGAGATGCGCGCGGGCGATCGCATTGCCCGTGCTGTCGAGATCGTAGGGGTTGACGATGAGCGCGCCGGTGAGCTCCGCCGCGGCGCCGGCGAAGCGCGACAGCACCAGCACGCCGGGATCGTCGCCGTCCTGCGCCGCGACGAACTCCTTGGCGACCAGGTTCATGCCGTCGCGCAGCGGCGTCACCAGTCCGACATCGCTCATGCGGTAAAGGCCGGCGAGCGTCGCCCGCTTGATCGTGCGGTTGATGTAGCGGATCGGCGTCCAGTCGAGATGGCCGAAGGCGCCGTTGATGCGCCCGGCGGTGCCGGCGACCTCCGCCTGCATCGTGGCGTATTCGGGAACGTCGGAGCGCGACTTCGGCGTGATCTGCAGATAGGTCACCTTGTTGTGGTAGGCGGGGTTGTTCTGCAGGAAGCGCTCATAGGCGAGCATGCGGTGGTCGATGCCCTTGGAATAGTCCAGGCGGTCGACGCCGATGACCATGTGGCGGTCCTCGAGGCTGGCGACCATGCGCTTGACCAGCGCATTGCTACGCGCCTTGTGCGCCTCTTCGGCGAATTCCTTGGTCTCGATGCCGATCGGAAAGGCGCCGAGCGAGAATTCGCGCGAGCCGGCCTGGAAGCGGCCGGGGGCGAGCTCCTTCGCCAGCCCCTCGCGCTTCAGGCAGAGGGCGAAGTTCTCCGCGTCCCATTCGGTCTGGAAGCCGATCAGGTCGTAGGCAGTGAAGGCTTCCAGCAGCCGGTAATGCGCCGGCATGGCGTACCACACATCGGGCGGCGGCCACGGGATGTGCAGGAAGAATCCGATACGGTTCCTGGCGCCGCGGGCGCGCAGCTCCGCGGCCAGCGGGATCAGGTGATAGTCCTGCACCCAGACGGTGTCGGTGGGCTCCAGCCGCTCGGCCAGCACCTTGGCGAAGAAGGCGTTGACGCGCATGTAGCCGGACAGGTCCTGGCGATCGAAATCGGCAAGGTCGAGACGGTAATGAAGCAGCGGCCACAGCGCCCGGTTGGCGAAGCCATTGTAATATTCGTCGAGGTCGCGCTGCGTCAGGTCGACCAGGGCGAACAGGATGTTGCCCTCGTCGCGAAAATGAATCTTGACCCGGTCGGGCTCGTCGTCTTCGGCTGTCTTGCCGGACCAGCCGAGCCAAAGACCGCCGCGCTGGCGCAGCACCGCCTTCAGCGCCACCGCCAGCCCGCCCGCTTCCGCCCCGGAACCGCCGGGCGGCGGCACGCGGTTGGAAATCACCACCAGGCGGCTCATCTCGCTCTCCAGGTTGTCGGCAAGCTTCTGAATCTCCCCGTTCTTGGTGCGCCGCGAGGGCGCAATACAACGCGCACGACGACGGTTGGTTGCCTGCCGGTCCGCAAAAACGACCACACGCCGCGCCGCAGACATGTCGCGCGCGACCGCCAGAAACGCTGAGATGTCCTTTCTATTTGGGCTTTGCGGCGAGATTTGACAACCACGAACGCACCGACTGCGGCCCATCGAAGCGCGCTTTTGCGGCCGTTTGCCGGTCGTCGGTGCCAACCCGCGCCGCCAGACCGCCCATCTCCACGGCCACCTGGAACATATGCTCGTCGGTGAGATCGTCGCCGACGGCCAGCGGCCGGCGGCCGGCGAACGGCGGCCCGTCCATGAAGCGCGCGAGCGCGCGCCCCTTGTCGATTCCCGCCGGCCGCACCTCGAGCATCATCTTGCCCGGCTGCAAGGCGAGGCCGGGGATGCCGGAAACGATCGCACCGATTGCTGCCGCGACGGTCGGTTCGAGTTCCGGGCGGGCGCGGTAATGGATGGTGATCGAGACGCTCTTCTGTTCGACGAGCAGTTCGGGATGGTGCGCGGCAAAGGCGGCAATTCGCCCGCGCACCGCTTCGAGTTCCGGTGCGGCGCGGCTCTCCACATGGCCGTCGGGAAAGCGCATCTCGGCGCCGTGGATGCCGGCCGCCGGCAGAAGCGCCGGCGCGACGAAGCGGTCGAGCGAAGCGATCGGCCGGCCGGAGACCAGCGCCAGCGCGCCACCGGCGCGCTCCGACAGCCGCATCAGCATGCCGGCAAGCTCCGGTGGGATGACCACGGCTTCCGGCGTGGCGGCGATGTCGATCAGCGTGCCGTCGAGGTCGAGGAAGAAGGCCCAGCCATCGGCAGAGGCGGGAAGGTCGTTGGTGGGAATCATGCCGCGATTAGAAACGATCGGCGTGCGAAACTGAACCCCGCCCCGCCTAGTCCTCCATCTTCAGCGCCGCGATGAAGGCCTCCTGCGGGATGTCGACCTTGCCGAACTGGCGCATCTTCTTCTTGCCTTCCTTCTGCTTCTCCAGAAGCTTGCGCTTGCGCGTCACGTCGCCGCCATAGCACTTCGCCAGCACGTCCTTGCGCAGCGCCCTGATGGTCTCGCGCGCGATGATGCGTCCGCCGAGCGCCGCCTGGATCGGGATCTGGAACATGTGCTGCGGGATCAAATCCTTGAGCTTCTCGCACATGGCCCGCCCACGCCGCTCGGCATTGGAGCGGTGGACCATGACCGAGAGCGCATCGACCGGCTCGCCATTGACCAGGATCTGCATCTTGACCAGGTCGCCGGGGCGATAGTCAGTGAGGTGATAGTCGAAGGAGGCGTAGCCCTTGGAGATGGATTTCAGCCGGTCGTAGAAATCGAAGACGACTTCGTTGAGCGGCAGGTCGTACTGCACCATGGCGCGGTTGCCGGCATAGGAGAGGTCGACCTGCACGCCGCGGCGCTCCTGGCAGAGCTTGAGGATCGAGCCGAGATAGTCGTCGGGGGTGAGAATGGTGGCCCTCAGCCACGGCTCGGAGATTTCGGTGATGCGCACCAGGTCCGGCATGTCGGCGGGATTGTGCAGTTCCAGCGTGCTGCCGTCGGTGAGCTGGATGCGATAAACGACTGAGGGGGCGGTTGCGATGAGGTCGAGGTCGAACTCGCGGGTCAGCCGCTCCTGCACGATCTCCAGATGCAGGAGCCCGAGGAAGCCGCAGCGGAAGCCGAAACCGAGCGCGGCCGAGGTCTCCGTCTCGTAGCTGAAGGCGGCATCGTTGAGCCTGAGCTTGCCGATCGCCGCCCTGAGATTCTCGAAATCCGCCGCATCGACCGGGAAGATGCCGCAGAACACCACCGGCACCGCCGGGCGAAAGCCCGGCAGCGGCGCCGCGGTCGGATGACGATCCTCGGTGATGGTGTCGCCGACGGCGGTGTCGGCGACCTCCTTGATCGAGCCGGTGAAGAAGCCAAGCTCGCCCGGCCCCAGTTCGCCCCAACTCACCAGCTTGGGCGTGAAGATGCCGACCGTGTCCACTTCGTGGACGGCGGCGGTCCGCATCATGCGGATCTTCATGCCCTTCTTCAGCTTGCCGTCGATGATGCGCACCAGAACGACGACGCCGAGATAGGCGTCGTACCAGGAATCGACCAGGAGCGCCTTCAGCGGCGCGTCTGCATCGCCGGTGGGGGCGGGCAGCCGCGTGACGATGGCTTCCAGCACTGCGTCGACGCCCTCGCCGGTCTTGGCGGAGATGGCAATCGCGTTGGAAGCGTCCAGCCCGATCACGTCCTCGATCTGCTGCTTGACGCGCTCCGGCTCGGCCGCTGGCAGGTCGACCTTGTTGAGGACGGGCACGATCTCATGGTCGTTCTCGATCGCCTGATAGACATTGGCCAGCGTCTGCGCCTCGACGCCTTGGCTAGCGTCGACCACCAGCAGCGAGCCCTCGCAGGCGGCCAGCGACCGGTTCACCTCATAGGCGAAATCGACGTGGCCGGGCGTGTCGATCAGGTTGAGGATGTAGTCCTGCCCGTCCTTGGCGCGGTAGTTGAGGCGCACGGTCTGCGCCTTGATTGTGATGCCGCGCTCGCGCTCGATATCCATCGAATCGAGCACTTGCGCCTTCATCTCCCGCTGGGTCAGGCCGCCGGTCATCTGGATGAGCCGGTCGGCGAGCGTCGACTTGCCGTGGTCGATATGGGCGATGATGGCGAAGTTGCGGATATTGCTCTGCGGGATGGCGGTCATGGAGCGGGCTCTTAGCAGGAAGGGGCAAGCGCCGGAAGCCAAGAGTCCGGCCTGGCCGGCGATCTGCGCGGCAGGCGGCTTGTCATCCGGCAGCGGGAAGGATATTCGGCGCGCGGCCAGCTTCTTACCCAAACGCCGAAACGTCGTCAGGCGCCTTCATGACCACGATCATCCGCCCGGCCGCCGAAGCCGACTTGCCCGCGATCCTGGCGATCTACAACGACGCCGTGGCGAAAACGACGGCGATCTGGAACGATCAGCCGGTCGATCTGGCCAATCGCCGGGCCTGGTTCTACGCCCGCGCGACCCAGAACTATCCGGTCCTGGTCGCCGAGGACGAGGCGATCATCGTCGGCTACGGCTCCTTCGGCGATTTCCGCCCCTTCGAGGGCTACCGCTTCACCGTCGAGCATTCGGTCTATGTCGCCGAGGGCGTGCGCCGGCGCGGCATCGCTTCGGCGCTCATCGCCGCGCTGGAGGAGCGCGCGCGCGACATGGGCAAGCACGTCATGGTTGGCGGGATCGCATCGGACAACGAGGCCTCGCTGCGCCTGCACGAGCGGCCAGGCTTCGTCGAGACCGGCCGCATGAGCGAGGTCGGCTTCAAGTTCGGCCGCTGGCTCGATCTCGTGCTGATGCAGAAGAGACTGTAGCGGCCGGCCAGGCGGCCTATTCCGCCGCTTCCGTGGCGGCTTCCTCGCCGTTCTCGCCGGTGTCGGCGGCCTTCAGCGCGTCGAGCCGCGGCATGGCGGTGATGTTGTAGCCGGCGTCGACGAAATGCACCTCGCCGGTCACCGCCGATCCAAGGTCGGAAAGCAGGTAGACCGCCGTGTTGCCGATCTCCTCGATGCCGACGTTGCGGCGTAGCGGCGCGTTGTCCTTCTGATGACTGAACATGATCCGCGCATCGGTGATCCCGGCGCCGGCGAGCGTGCGCACCGGGCCGGCCGAAATCGCGTTGACGCGGATGGCGCTCGCTCCGAAGTCGACGGCAAGGTAGCGCACCGAAGCCTCCAGCGCCGCCTTGGCGACGCCCATCACGTTGTAGTTGGGCATCACCCGGGTCGAACCGCCGAAGGTCAGCGTCACCATGGCGCCGCCATTCTGCATCAGGCTTGCCGCGCGCCGCGCCACCTCGGTGAAGGAGAAGCACGAAACCAGCATGGTGTTGATGAAATTGGTGCGGCTGGTATCGGCGTAACGGCCGCGCAGCTCGCGTTTGTCGGAGAAGGCGACGGCGTGGACGAGGAAGTCGATGGTCGGCCAGCGCTTGGCCAGCGCCGCAAAGGTCGAATCGAGCGAATTCGGCGCGTCGGCGTCCGGCGCCAGCCCGACATCGCAGGGGATCACGAAGTCGGAGCCGAGCGATTGTGCCAGCGGCAGCACGCGCTTGCCCAGCGCCGGCGTCTGATAGGTGAAGGCGAGTTCGGCGCCGTGATCGGCCAGCTGCTTGGCGATCCCCCAGGCGATCGAATGATCGTTGGCGACGCCCATCACCAGGCCGCGCTTGCCGCTCATCATGCCGGTCGCCATCGTTCCCCCCTTGCCGTTCCGGCCTGTCAGCCGTTGTAGCGTTGCAAAACGAGCGTCGCGTTGGTGCCGCCGAAGCCGAAGGAATTGGACAGCACGGTGTTGATCTCAACATTGTCCATACGCTCGCGGACGATGGGCATGTCGGCGAATGCCGGATCGATCTCGTCGATATGGGCGGATTTGCAGATGAAGCCGTTGTTCATCATCAGCAGCGAATAGATTGCCTCATGCACGCCGGTGGCGCCGAGAGAATGGCCGGTCAGCGACTTGGTCGCCGAAATCGGCGGGCACTTGTCGGCGCCGCCGAACACCTCGCGGAGGGCTTCGATCTCCGGCCCGTCGCCGGCCGGCGTCGAGGTGGCGTGGGGATTGATGTAGTCGACCTTGTCGCCGACGTTTGCCAGCGCCAGCTTCATGCAGCGCACGGCGCCCTCGCCCGACGGCTGCACCATGTCGTAGCCGTCCGAGGTGGCGCCATAGCCGGTGACCTCGCCATAGATGCGCGCGCCCCGCGCCTTGGCGTGTTCAAGCTCCTCCAGCACCAGCACCCCGGCGCCGCCGGAGATGACGAAACCGTCGCGGTTCTTGTCATAGGCGCGCGAGGCGATCTCCGGGGTGTCGTTGTAGCGGCTGGAGAGGGCGCCCATGGCGTCGAACATGACCGACATCGTCCAGTCGAGATCCTCGCAGCCGCCGGCGAACACGATGTCCTGCTTGCCCATCTGGATGAGTTCGCTGCCGTTGCCGATGCAGTGCGACGAGGTCGAGCAGGCCGACGAGATCGAGTAGCTGAGGCCCTTGATCTTGAACCAGGTGGACAGCGTTGCCGAGGCGGTGGACGACATCGCCTTGGGAACCACAAAGGGGCCGACCCGCTTCGGCCCCTTGCTGCGCGTCGTATCGGCGGCCTCGACGATGGCCCGCGTCGATGGGCCGCCGGAGCCCATCACCAGGCCGGTGCGCTCATGCGACACTTCGTCCGGCGCAAGGCCAGAATCCTGGATCGCCTGGTCCATGGCGACGTGGTTCCAGGCGGTACCGCGCCCGTGAAAGCGCAACGCCCGGCGGTCGAGCATCTCGGCGGGGTCGAGGCTCGGCGCGCCGTGCACGTGGCAGCGGAAGCCGAGGTCGGCATATTCCTGCGCGTGCGAAATCCCCGATTTCGCCTCATGCAGGCTGGCCATCACCTCCTGGGTCGAATTCCCGATCGGGGATACGATACCCATGCCTGTGACGACGACACGTCTCATATCGGCATACCTCGTTGCATTTGTCGCCTGGCGGCCCGCTGTCGCATCATCCCGGAACGCGGCTGTCGAACGACGGGCGCGGCTCTAGCCGACCGCCGGTTCCGCCTCGCTCTGGAAGAGGCCGACCCTGAGGTCCCTGGCAAGGTAGATCGGATTGCCGTCGACCTTGAGCCAGCCGTCGGCGACGCCGAGCACCAGCCTGGAGCGCAGGACGCGCTTGATCTCGATACCGTATTCCACCAGCCGGGCGGTCGGCAGCACCATGCCCGAAAATTTCAGTTCGCCGAGCGACAGCGCCCGGCCGCGGCCCGGCTGGCCGAGCCAGCCGAGGAAGAAGCCCAGCATTTGCCAGAGCGCATCGAGGCCCAGGCAGCCGGGCATGACCGGATCGCCCTTGAAATGGCATCCGAAGAACCAGAGGTCGGGTTTCACGTCCAGTTCGGCACGCATCTGGCCTTTGCCGTGCTCGCCGCCCTGTTCGCTGATCGTCGTGATTCGGTCGAACATGAGCATGGGCGGCAGTGGCAGCTGGGCGTTGCCCGGTCCAAAAAGCTCACCGCGGCCGCACGCAAGCAGGTCTTCGTAGTCGTAGCTCGACGGGCGGTCGTCGGTGGTTGCAGGCATGGCTGACGTCATGGCTTATCCGTCTCGTGACTGGCCGCATTTGCCCGGCCGCTGGCCCCGCGCCGGAACTTGGATGCCGTCTTAACATAGCATTGCCGGTGCCGCTACAAGGCCCCGCGTGCACTTCGGGGCGGCCTTTTGCAGGTGCGCAGCGCCATGCGGCGCGAGGTTGCATTGCGGCAGTGCCAGGAACGACTTATATTAAGTCCATCTTGATGTAGAGGTAGGAATCGGCAAGCGCCGATTAGGAAAAATGCACGGCCACGAGCACACGCATGACGGGCACGAAGCGGCGACGATGAGCCGTCCGAGAATTCGCGCTATGTTGCGGCAGGCCAGCCTCCGTCCGACGCGACAGCGGCTGGCTTTGGCGGAGTTGCTGTTCGGCGGGGGCCATCGCCACCTGTCGGCGGAAACCCTGCAGCAGGAAGCCCTGCTCGCCCACGTTCCGGTATCCCTGGCGACCATCTACAACACGCTCCATCAGTTCACCGGCGCCGGGTTGCTGCGCGAGGTGGCGGTCGACGGGTCACGGACCTATTTCGACACCAACACCTCCGACCACCACCATTTCTTCATCGAAGACGATAATGAGGTGGTCGACATTCCCACCGGCACGATCGGTGTCGGCCGGGTGCCGGAACCGCCGCCTGGCTTCGCCATTAGCCGGGTGGACGTGGTGGTGCGGCTGCGCCGCATCGACTGACCGACCCGTTGGGCAGGCCGGCGGTGGTTAAGCCGGCCTGTTGACAAAGGCCCCGTTCTCGGGTGCACTCGGGAATTGCGGCGGACCGCTTTGGGTCCGGTATGGTTTGGCGTATCGCGTCGGTTGGATCTGCTGAATCCGCCTCTGCCTGTGGGCCGAGGCTGGAGAGGCGGGCTCCATTTTCCGCTCGCCAGTACACCCACGCTTTCTTCAATCTTGTCTTGGCCGTCGGTCCCCTCATTGCCGGGATGCTGTTTTGCAGCCCCGAGAGAGCCGTCGGCCGCCTGGAGCGCCTGCAACCCGGCAGACGGGGCAGGGCTTTTTTAGGGAGGGCAGGGGACTGTTGGAGTCCTGCCATCTTGCCAAGCTGTCTGCCGATGCCGGCGTCGCGACGACGGCATTTGGTGGCGCCCGGGTGAAAGAGGCCCGGCGCGCGGGGGTTTGGCGCGCCGGGTCTCAAATTCCTTTCCGTCAGGATCGTGGAATGCGGACGACCGCGGCGTCGCGCGACAGGCGCCGGTAGGATCCGCCGGCCACGGCCGTCGTATCGCGGCCCCAATCGGCGTTGACGCCATAGACAGAATGGGTTGCCGTCAGGCCGTTCAGGGCGATGAACCGCTCGGCTCCGGCGACCGTCTCCCATACCCAGCCGCCGGCATAGTCGGCGCCCCCGCCCCGTTTCACCGGAACCGAAGGGCCGGCGAGCGCCGCCTCATAGCGTGCGGTGAGGCCGATGCGGCAGATCATGGACCGGATGTTAGGGCGGTCGGGTCCGGCTAGTCGATGTCCTCGTTGGGATAGACGCCCCACAGGCGGTTCTGCTCGATCCAGCCGTCGAAGCCCTTGCCGCTGATCCGGCACCAACCGCCGTGGCAGCGCTCGACCGCGGCCATGACGCCCGGTTGGAGATAGGCGGTGATCGCCGCGCTTGTCGTCGCATCGGCGTGGATCGGCTGCGGCTCGCCCTTGGTCCACGGCGTCACCACCGCCGTGCGCTTGCCCGACAGCAGGCTGTTGAACACCCAGCCGACGGCGCCGTCGGAATCGCGGATGCGCCGCCAGGTGTCGTATTCCTGAATGACCTCGATCGGCAGGCCGGTGCGGGTGAACACCCAGGCGATCTTGTAGTCCTCGCCGGGGCCGACGCGGACGTTGACCCGGCTGGCCTTGAGGCTGACGAAGCGCGGCACCTGCAGGCCACTCTTGCCGACGACGCCGGCGGCGTGCAGCGGCGAGGAATGGATGAATTCACCGGCCGCCACGAGAAGCACGCCCATGACGCAAAGCGCAAGAAGGCGGGAAAGGAATTGAAAGGCCCTGGTCCCCGTCGACCAGGGCATGCGCATCCGCATGTCGCTACCCCAAATGCAACGCTGTCGTGCCCGCTGCCAAACTTGCCGGAACAGGGTTAAGGAGCCCTCAACGGCTCCATCTGGCGACCAACGGCTGTGGCCGCGCAGCCGATCATCCCACCACCGTCGGCGTCCCGCACACCTGCCGGAAAAAGCGGCAGCGCGCCATTATCCGCGTCAGGCCGCAGCCGCGACGTTGGCCAGAAACCATTCGTATGTGGTCCCCAGACCGCGATGGAATTCAATTCTCGGACGCCATCCCATGGCCGCAAGCTTGGTCATGTCCAGGAGCTTGCGCGGCGTGCCATCCAGCTTGGAGGCGTCGAAGACGAGGCCGCCGGAGAACCCGACAACGTCACAGACGGCGCGCGCGACTTCGGCAATCGTCATGTCGGAACCGACGCCGACATTGATCGTCTCGGCATCGGAATAGGTCTTGACGATGAAGACAAGAGCGTCAGCCAGATCGTCGACATGCAGGAATTCGCGGCGCGGCTTTCCCGTGCCCCACACGACCAGCTGCGCTGCGCCGGACTGGCGCGCTTCATGAGCGCGTCGAATCAGGGCCGGAATGACATGACTGCCGGTCGAACGGAAATTGTCGCCCGGTCCGTAGAGGCTGGTGGGCATGGCGGAGATGAAATCGACGCCGTACTGCTGCCGATAGGCCTCGCACAGCTTGAGGCCGGCGATCTTGGCAATGGCATACCATTGATTGGTCGGCTCAAGCGGACCGCTGAGCAGCGCCGATTCCGGGATCGGCTGCGGCGCCAATTTGGGATAGATGCAGGACGATCCGAGAAAGAGCAGCTTCTCGACGCCATTCTCCAGGGCGGCCTGGATCGTGTTGGCCTCGATCATCAGGTTGTCGTAGAGGAATTCCGCCGGGCGCGTGGAATTGGCCAGAATGCCGCCGACCGTCGCGGCGCAGATGATTGCGGTGTCGGGGCGATTGGCCTTCACCCAGCGATTGACCGCCGCCTGGTCGCGCAGATCGACTTCGTTGTGTGGCGCGGAGAGGATACTGCACCCCTCTCCGGCCAGTCGGCGGACCACTGCCGAGCCGACCATGCCGCGATGGCCGGCGACCCACACTCTCCTACCGTCCAGCGCATAGCGTTCCGCCATCGTTCTGGTCTTCCGTTCATGGCCCGGCGCATCCCCGCGCAGCAGGCCACCTGCCTCATCCGGGGTGGGACCGCGTCGATCTCCACAGGTGGTTCCTAGTGGCGCATCATTGGGATAGGTTCTGCCCCGCCGTCAAGCGGATGGCTCGATGGCCCTGGGCATCTGCATCCTGCGCTCCCGTAGCGACCCCGTCGGTTCATCGGTCCACCTGTCCCGGTCGACGGAACCGGGCACCGCCTGACAATTCCTGTGCAACCGACACACCGCCTGTTTAGCGTATTGTTCCATCTTGTTTTTCTATGAAAATGCATATGATGAAGCGCAGTTCAGCTGGGGCACCCGAGGCGTGAATATCTATCTCATCAATCTGGACCGTCGGCCGGACAGACTCTCCCACATGGCCGGCGTGCTTCAGCGCCTCGGCAGTTCCTTTGAGCGGGTCGCGGCGGTAGACGGCAATCTGCTTCCAGATGCCGATTTGCCTGTCGGGACGGCGCTGTCGCGCGGCGAGATGGGCTGCCTGCTGAGCCACCGCATCGCCTGGCAGCAGATTGCAGCCTCCGGCGCAGCCTACGGAGTCGTCCTCGAGGACGACATCCATGTCTCGCCCGAATTGGCGTTGTTCGTCGGCGATGGAAACTGGATACCGCCGGGGGCGGATGCCATTACGCTCGAGGCCGCACGCAAGCCGGTCGCGCTTGGCGTTGTGCCCACGGCAGAACATGCTGGGCGCCGCATCCGGCGGCTCCAATCACCGCATTCGGGCTCTGCTGCTTACGTCATATCGAATCGCGCGGCGCAGGTTCTGCTCGGTCGTTCGGAGGACCGTCGGCGTCCCTCGGACGCCGTCCTCTACGACACCTGGCCCATGAGCGGCACCCCACTGGCGGTCTATCAGGTCGAGCCGGCTCTCTGCGTCCAGGACTCTTTCCTGCCGCAGGACGAGCAGATGCTGCATTTCGGCAGCGACCTGCAGACGGAGCGTCAAGTGGCACGGCGACGGGGCGCCGCCAATGTCCTGGCCAAGATCGGCCGCGAAATCAGCAACCCCTTCATCAAGCTGTCCCGGCGCCTCGGCGCGGCTGCGGGCAATGAGGTCTATTGGACCAAGGTTCCCTTTTCCGCCGGCCCGCTTCAGGCCACGCGGGAGGCGGCTGTGCGCGACCTCCGGCAGACCGCATGACCGATTCCCCGACCAAGCCGGCGCTGTCGGTCAGCTTCCACAATTTCTGGCGGCGGTTTGACGCAAAGAACTCGTTCTTCGTGAAAGCATTGGCCGAGCGCTTCTCGGTTTCTGTAGAGCGGGTTGGGCGGGATGTGCAGATCGGCAGCGTGTTCGGCGACGACCAGCTGCCGAACGTGCGCGACGGACGCCCGCTGCGCGTCTGGTGGACCGGCGAAGCCAAGGAGCCGCAAGACAACCTATATGACCTCCATTTCGGGTTCCGGCGGACACCGCTGCTCGGCCGCCGCTGGCACCGCTTTCCGCTGTGGATCAATTATCTTGACTGGTGGAATCCGCAGTCGCCCTACCACGTCGACCGTCTGCTGGTGCCGCGGGTGGCCACGGATCGGCCGCGCTTCTGCAACTTCATCTATGGCCACGCAACCTCGATCCGCACCGAGTTCTTCCTGCGGCTGAACGAGGCCCGGCATGTCGACAGCCGCGGGCGCGTCCTCGCCAACGGTCCACGTGCGATCGGGCTGGAGGGCAAGATGCGGGTCCTTGAACAATCGCAGTTCACCATCGCCTTTGAGAACCAGGTCGCGCCGGGCTATGTCACCGAGAAGCTGGTGGAGCCGCTGCTTGCCGGCTCCATACCCATCTATTGGGGCGCGGCCGAAGCGAGAAGCGACTTCAACCCGGGCGCCTTCATCTTCGCCGACGATCATGGCGGCATCGATGACCTCGTGCGCCATGTCCTGCGGGTCGCCGATTCGGCGGAGGCGCGGACGGCGCTGATGAGCGCCCCGCCATTTCGCGATGGCAGAATTCCGGAGGAGCACACGCCGGGCTTCTTCGCAGACCGCATAGCCGAAGCGCTGTCGGGCGCGGCGGATGTCCGTGTGCCGCAGCAGCTGGCGAACATGTTGATCGACAAAGTGCGCGTCGGCAGGCGCATCGAACGCGGCATCCGACGCATCAGGAAAGCGGCGTTTGCGCGGAGGCCCGGCTGATGGCTGCGGCAGGATCGATCAGCAGCGGCAAGGCGCTGGTGCTGGGCGCTTTTCGCAGCCCGCCGTAGTCGGCTGTCCCGGCCTCTTCGTGCAATCGCTGATCGCCTCGGGCGCCAATGCCGACCTGGTGGGCTTCACCTGCGACATTGACCCGAAGACGGAAGCCAATCTCCTGTCGCGCGGCGCACACCGTTCCGGATCATCCGCTCGTGGAACGAACCCGCGCATATGTGGCGCTTCGTTCTCTTCGCGCGCTATGCCGCGAAGCGTTTCCAGGACTACGACTACATCCTACAGCTACCACCCGGGGCCCCCCGCGGACTCGCGACGAACCAGGCGACGGAGCAGATGGCGCAGATACCAGAACGGCAGCACGTTGTTCTTCTTGCGGTGAACGTGGAGCACCTGGCCGTAGGGCGCGGCCGGGCGCACGATACCATCGGCACCGACAGGTTGTTCGCCGCGCGGCGCCCGCAAACCCCACTGCGATGGGTCTGGAAAGAACGGAAGGCCGGCCTTGCGCGCGAGAATGGTCAGGATCGATTGATCGTGGCGATGCACCTTGAAGCCGGGAAGATCCGGAAGGCCGTGAACATTGGGCGCATCGGTCAGTGTCTGTGCGTTGGACATCGCCGCGCACAGCTCATCGACAAAGATTCTAGCCTCCGAGCCGACCCGATAGAGCTGACAGCCCGCCCAGAGCTGAGGCGTCTCCCACATCGCAGGCGTGTCCGCATCGAGCATGACAAAGCAATCGCGCTTGGTCCATTCACTCTGCGCGGCCACCGGCACATGTTCGAACAGAGCAATAGGATGCTCGTTTGCCAAAGACAGTAGCGGCTCCGGGTCGGCAACGAACACCATGGCGGCATCGGTGTAGAGAAGCGTGTCGCCTTCGCGAAGGTTCCGCATGGCCTCGCGAATGATATACGGCTTCCACAGCCAATAGCCGGCGCCACGCTGCGCGCTCATGATCTCCGGAAAGCGCTGTGCGAGTTCAACGACAACCGCATCCGAGGGACCAAAGATCCGCGTCGCAAGGCCGTACCTGCGCGCAGTTCGCCCAAGCAGCCCCGCGCCCCAGCGATAGCGGGACGTGGCGAAGGTCACATGGTGATATTGTCTACTCAAGCACGTACAACCCGAAGAGCGCAATTGACTGCGACCAAGTTACTTCATTGCAATAGCCCGGCATATAGCCCCCGACATATGCCAAATTTCAAATACACCGGTTGCGAGAACGATTTGACGGCTTGCAGCATCGCAGATCAGAACGGTGTGCAGTTCTTCTCGCCGATGACCCATCCTCGGACTTCGAATGGATCGAAGGAGACTCGCGGCGCCCAAGTCCTGAAGTGGCAAAGGAGCCGCTCGGTTGATCGAAGCCGGGCCAGCGCCCGCAAGCGATCGGTGGCACCGTGAACGAGGATCCTGCCGTCGACGAAGGAATATCGGAGCTTATCTCCGGGGTGGCCATGTCGTGCGACGCGAGGCAGCCATCGAAGATGTCCCCCCGTATGATTCAGGGATATGATCTTTGAGAATGCGTCCTCCTCGAGAAAACATTGGGTCGAGACGTCCTTCATCAGCGTCACGAGCTGGGGGTCTTCGCGCCAAAGGCCGTTGAGCTTTGGGGTGTTGCGGTACATCGTAAACGGGCCGCAAATCCGGCGCTTGCTAGAGCCGATGACATCGTATCGGTCGAAACTCTCTCTGGGGATATTGCCCGCGAGATCGCCAAAGAAGATATCGTGATCAGTATGACCCCAAAACTCATAGGGCTTGATGAAGTCTGCAAACATCTCCGCAAAGGCAGGTCTGAAATCGGCAATCTTCTTGGCCGCCCAGGAACGGCGGTCGATCGATCCGAGGCATGTCACGGCACGGTCGAGGAAGTCGTCGAGCGACATCGCAAGCCAACGCACATTCGGAAGTCGCACTACCTCAGGCGGCGCAGGCTGGTCCGTGGGAATGAGCCAATGAAAGCCGCTGTTCAGGCGCATGCTGCGCAGCGTGGCGCCAATCCAGTCTATATTTGGTCCGAACCCCAACGTTGGAGCACCGGAGGGTAGAGTTTCCGGGCCATCCTCACGGTGACGGGCTGGCCGCGTCACCGGCGCGCCGCTCCAGGCGCTCGCCGGCCGACCAGCGCAAGCCGTGCCGGCCACCTGCTCAGCCACACCACGCCCCGGGACGCGATCATCATCGAAGAATGCCGCAGAATCCCACTTCTGTGCGGCGGGTCACCGGTTGGGATAGTCCGGCCCGCTGCACCGGCCAGTTGATCACCGGCAGGATCGGTCAATAATCACGGGCCGGTTCGGGCAGGCAGCAGGCGTGAGGTTTGGAAATGGCTGATGAGGCGAGGTTCGACTGGCAGGATCCGTTCCTGTTCGGCGATCAGCTCTCCGGGGACGAGCGGATGGTCGCTGCGTCGGCGGCGGAGTTTGCGCGGCGCTCGCTGGTGCCGCGGGTCGAGGACGCCTATCTCAACGAGACGAGCGATCCGGCGGTCTTCCGCGAAATGGGCGAGGCCGGCCTGCTCGGCGTCACCATTGCGGAAGAATACGGCGGACTGGGCCTCGGCTACGTCGCCTATGGCCTCATCGCGCGCGAGATCGAGCGCGTCGATTCCGGCTTCCGCTCCATGCTGAGCGTTCAATCGTCGCTGGTGATGCATCCGATCCACGCCTACGGCTCGGAAGAGCAGAAGCAGCGCTATCTGCCCAGGCTCGCCACCGGCGAATGGATCGGCTGCTTCGGGCTGACCGAGCCGGACGCCGGTTCAGATCCCGCCGCCATGACGGCGGTGGCGGCAAAAACCGCCGATGGCTATCGCCTGAATGGCGCCAAGACCTGGATCTCCAATTCGCCGATCGCCGACGTCTTCATCGTCTGGGCGCGCTCGCAAGCCCATGGCGGCAAGGTGCGCGGCTTCGTGCTCGACAAGGGCACCAAGGGGCTCACGGCACCGAAGATCATGGGCAAGCTGTCCTTGCGCACCTCGGTCACCGGCGAGATCGTCATGCAGGACGTTGAGGTCGGCGAGGACGCCTTGCTACCCGGCGCCTCCGGCCTCTCCGCCGCCTTCGGCTGCCTCAACCGTGCCCGCTACGGCATTGCCTGGGGAGTGATGGGGGCGGCCGAGGACTGCTGGCTGCGCGCCCGCCAATACGGCCTCGACCGCAAGCAGTTCGGCCGGCCGCTCGCCGCCACCCAGCTCTACCAGAAGAAGCTCGCCGACATGCAGACCGAGATCGCGCTTGGCCTGCAGGCGGCCCTGCGCGTCGGCCGCCTGTTCGACGAAGGCAGGATGGCGCCCGAGATGGTGTCGCTCATCAAGCGCAACAACAGCGGCAAGGCGCTCGACATTGCACGGGCGGCCCGTGACATGCACGGCGGCAACGGTATCCAGGTCGGCTATCACGTCATGCGCCACGCCCAGAATCTCGAGACGGTCAACACCTATGAGGGAACGCATGACGTTCATGCCCTCATCCTGGGCCGTGCCATGACTGACCTTCCGGCCTTCTCCTGATCGCGCGCGGGCCGGCCCTCGGCTACGTCGATCACCCGCTCATGGCCAGGTGGATTGCCGCGGCGAACCGAGCGGCGGGCGCTGCCGCGCAAGGTTCGCACCGGCCGCCGAAACGGTGTAGATCGACGCATCCGCTTTGGCAGTGCGGGACGAGTCGTCCCGCCGCTCCTGGAGATGCGAATCAGCGATGGCCGGTTCCCTCATTGATCACGCCCCCGATACCGTGCGCCACGAGACGCCGTCGGCGTCCCCCGACGGCGCCATTGAGCTGACCGTGGTGGTGCCGACCTTCAACGAGGCCGGCAACGTTGCGCTCCTCATCGAGCGCGTGGCCGCCGTGCTTGCCGGTGTCGCCTGGGAGGTGGTCTTTGTCGACGACGATTCGCCCGACGGCACGGCCGATATTGCCCGCGAGATCGCGCGTCGCGACCGCCGGGTGCGGGTGATCCGCCGGCTCGGCCGCCGCGGCCTGTCCACCGCCTGCGTTGAAGGTGTCATGTCGTCAGCGGCCCCCTATTTCGCCGTCATGGACGGCGACCTGCAGCATGACGACAGCATGCTCGCCGCGATGCTCGCCACGCTCAAGGCGGAGAGGCTCGATATCGTCGTCGGCAGCCGCTACGTCAGTGGCGGCGACAGCGGCGGTCTGGCAAATCCGTGGCGCCAATTCGTCAGCCGCGCCGGCACGCGCATGGCGCAGACCCTGCTCAAGGCCGAGCTGACCGATCCGATGAGCGGCTTCTTCGTCATGTCGCGCGCCGCCTTCGATGCGGAGGTGCACGCCCTGTCGCAGCGCGGCTTCAAGATCCTGCTGGACATCTTCGCTTCATCGGCGCGCCCGTTGCGCTTCCGCGAACTGCCGTGCCGCTTCAACCCGCGGCAAAGCGGCGAGAGCAAGCTCGATACGATGGTGGCGTGGGAGTTCGGCCTGCTCCTGCTCGACAAGCTCGTCGGCCGCTACCTGCCGCTCCATTTCGTCGTCTTCGCCGCGGTGGGGGTGACCGGCGTCGCCGTCCATCTTGCCACCCTCGGGCTGGTCGGGCTGGCGGGATTCTCGTTCGACGTGGCGCAGTCCGCCGCCGTCATTCTGGCGATGACCTGGAACTTCATCCTCAACAATCTCATCACCTACCGTAACGAGCGCCTGCGCGGGCGGGCCTTTGTCCTTGGCCTGCTGTCGTTCTATGCGATCGGCGCGGTGGGTGCGGTCGCCAATATCGGCGTCATCGGCGCGATGTTCAGCCAGGGCAGCGGCTGGTGGATGGCGGGGATCGCAGGCGCTCTGGTCGGCGTGGTGTGGAACTACACCATGTCGAGCCTGTTCACCTGGCACAGGCGAAGCCTCACCTGACGGCACGGGCTCCCGCGCCAGCCAGGCGTGGCCGCTACACGATCGACCGGAAATACGCGATGGTCGCCTCCAGCCCCTGATCAAGTTGGGTTTGCGGCTCCCAGCCGAGCTTGTCGCGGGCAAGGGTGATGTCGGGCTGGCGCTGGCGCGGATCGTCCTGGGGCAGGGGCTTTTCGATAAGGCCGCCTGAGCTGCCGGTCATGGCGATCACCTTCTCGGCGAGCTGGCGGATGGTGAACTCGTGGGGATTGCCGATATTGACCGGGCCGGTGAAATCCGGCGCGCTCGCCATCAACCTGACCAGGCCGTCGATGAGATCGTCGACGTAGCAGAAGGAGCGCGTCTGCTTGCCATCGCCGTAGAGGGTGATCGGCTCGTTCTTCAGCGCCTGGACGATGAAATTGGACACCACCCGCCCGTCGGCCGGGTGCATGCGCGGCCCGTAGGTGTTGAAGATGCGCGCGACCTTGATCTCCAGCCCGTTCTGCCGGTGATAGTCGAAGAACAGCGTCTCGGCGCAGCGCTTGCCTTCGTCGTAGCAGGCGCGCGGGCCGATCGGGTTGACCTTGCCCCAATAGTCCTCGCGCTGCGGATGGATTTCCGGGTCGCCGTAGACCTCGCTGGTCGAGGCTTGCAGGATGCGGCACCTCAGCCGCTTGGCCAGCCCCAGCATGTTGATGGCGCCATGCACCGAGGTCTTGGTCGTCTGCACCGGATCGTGCTGGTAGTGCACCGGCGAGGCGGGACAGGCGAGATTGTAGATCTCATCGGCTTCCACATAGAGCGGGAAGGTCACGTCGTGGCGCATGAACTCGAACAGCGGATTGCCGATGAGATGCTCGATATTGCGCTTCGAGCCCGTGAACAGGTTGTCGACGCAGAGCACCTCGTGGCCTTCGGCCAGAAGCCGGTCGATCAGATGCGAGCCGAGGAAACCGGCACCGCCGGTCACCACGATGCGCTTGCGGCTGTCGTAGAGGTGCGCCATGGCTACGCCTCCGCCGTTTCGAGGTCCGCGCTTGCCGCCATCTTGCCGGCGCCGCGGCCGATGCCGAGATAGCTCAGCCCCGCCTGTTCGACCTCGTCCGGACGATAGACGTTGCGCAGGTCGACGACGACGCTGCCGCGCATCAGGCTCCTTATGCGGTCCAGATCGAGCGCCCGGTAGGCGTCCCATTCGGTGAGGATGACAAGCACGTCCGAACCCTCCGCAACGTGATAGGGCCCATCGCACCACAGCACATCGGCAAGCAGCGCGCCCGCAATCGCCATGCCCTCCGGATCGTGGGCGCGGACATGGGCGCCCGCCTCCTGCAGCGCGGGAACGATGGTCAGCGCCGGCGAATCGCGCATGTCGTCGGTATTGGGCTTGAAGGTCACGCCGAGGAAGCCGACGGTCTTGCCGGCGATGGCGCCTCCGGCCGCCGCCACGATGCGTTCGGCCATGGCGCGCTTGCGAGCGTCGTTGGCATTGACCGTCGCCTGCACGATCGAAAGCGGCGCGCCGGCTGCCCGTGCCGTCTCGAGCAGCGCCAGTGTGTCCTTGGGGAAGCACGAGCCGCCATAGCCCGGCCCGGCATGCAGGAACTTCGGCCCGATGCGCCGGTCGAGCCCGATCCCCTGCGCCACGTCCTGGACGTCGGCGCCCACGCGCTCGCACAGGTCGGCGATCTCGTTGATGAAGGTGATCTTGGTCGCCAGGAACGCATTGCTGGCATATTTGATCAACTCGGCCGTCTCCAGCCCGGTGATCAGCATCGAAATCCGGTTGAGGGCGAGCGGCCGGTAGATCGACTTCATCGTCTCGCGGGCGTGCTCCGTCTCGGCACCGACGATGACCCGATCCGGCCGCTTGAAATCGTCGATCGCGGAACCCTCGCGCAAGAATTCCGGATTGGAGACGACATCGATCAGATCGTGGCCCGATCCCTTGTGTATGCGTTCGCGCACTGCCCGGCTGGTGCCCACCGGCACCGTCGACTTGCACACCACCACGCAACGATGCTTGACCACGGCGGCAATGGTGTCGGCCGCTTCAAAGACGAAGGTGAGGTCGGCGAAACCGTCGCCGCGCCGGGTTGGCGTACCCACCGCGATGAAGATCGCGTCGGCGTCTTCCACTGCCTGAGAAAGATCGCTGGCATAAGACAGGCGGCCCGCTGCCTCGTTGCGCTTGACCAGTTCCGCCAGGCCGGGCTCGTAGATCGGCATCACCCCGTGGGCCAGACGGTCAAGCTTGCTCTCATCCTTGTCGACGACGATCACCTCATGACCGAAGTCGGAGAAGCAGGCGCCGCTCACCAGTCCGACATAGCCGGCGCCGATCATCGTGATCTTCATGAGGTGCTTCCGCGTACAGATTTCAACAATTTGTAGATCATCAATGTGACGATTAGGCCAGCGTTCCGGCCCATTCCAGCGGAATCGGCGGTTATGGTTGCCCGGCCCGGGCCGCCCGGACTGCCAACGCCGGTGCAGAACGGCCGCCGTCGCAAGGCGTGTGGCAATGAAGCGTTGCCGACCTGTCGGTCAAATCTGCCCGCTCTTTCCGGCTGCGTCGTCGGCGCGTTCGGCGGTGGCCACGCGGCACTCTGCCGGTGACAAGGACGGGCCGACGGGATAGTCGACGATGCCGGGCGCGGTCGAGCAGGCAACCGCGACGCAGGCGCAGAATTCTCTGACCCACTCAGCAGAGGCATCCCATGTCCGATCCCGTCCTGGTCACCGGTGCTGCCGGCTTCATCGGCTTCAGCCTGGCCGAGCGCCTGCTCCGCTCCGGCCGGCCGGTCGTCGGTGTCGACAGCCTCAACGCCTATTACGATCCGGCGCTCAAGGAAGCGCGGCTGGCGGTGCTGCAGCGGCTCGATGGCTTCACCTTCCACCGCCTCGATCTCGCCGATCGCGCGGCCAGCGAAGAGCTGTTCCGCACCGGCGCCTTCGGTCCGGTGGTGCATCTGGCCGCCCAGGCCGGCGTTCGCTATTCGCTGGAAAACCCGCACGCCTATCTGGATGCCAATCTTGCCGGCTTCCTCAACGTGCTGGAGGGCTGCCGACAGCGTGCGGTCCCGCACCTGATCTTCGCCTCGTCGAGCTCGGTCTACGGCGCCAACACCGCCGTACCCTTCTCCGAGCACCATCCCGCCGACCATCCGATCAGCCTTTATGCCGCCACCAAGCGGGCCAACGAGCTGATGGCCCATTCCTACGCCTGGCTTTATCGCGTCCCGATGACGGGCCTGCGCTTCTTCACCGTCTACGGGCCGTGGGGTCGTCCCGACATGGCCATGGCGATATTCGCCAAGGCGATCGCGGCAGGAAAGCCGATCCCGCTCTTCAACCGCGGTGAGATGCGCCGCGACTTCACCTATATCGATGATGTGACCGAGGCCATGGAGCGCCTGATCGAACGTGTGCCGGCCGCCGATCCGGACTGGAACGGCATGGCGCCGGACCCGGCGACCGGCCCGGCGCCCTGGCGCATCTACAACATCGGCGGTAACCGCGCGGTCGAGGTTGGCCGCGTGGTGGAGCTGCTGGAGGCGGCGCTCGGTCGCAAGGCGATCCGCGAATACCTGCCCATGCAGCCCGGCGACGTACCGGAAACCCGCGCCGACGCGGCCGATCTTGCCGCTGCGGTGGGTATCCAGCCGGCGACGCCGATCGACGAAGGCATCCGGCGCTTCGTTGCCTGGTACCGCGCATATCACGGGCTCGCCTAGGTTCTGTACCCATAAAAGGTTTGCGGTTGTTGAGGGAGAGTGATTCAAGGTCCGGGGAGGACTTGGATCATGGCTCGATACGATCTGTCGGAGGCGGAGTGGCGGCTGATTGCTCCGCTTCTTCCCAATAAGCCGCGCGGGGTCGCTCGCGTTGATGACCGGCGGGTGATCAATGCGATCTTCTATGTACTGCGGACGGGCTCGCCCTGGCGCGATCTGCCGGAACGCTATGGTCCCTACACGACGGCCTACAATCGCTACAACCGGTGGGCCAAGGCGGGTGTGTGGTTGAAGGTGTTCGAGACCTTGGCGGCCCAATCCCCCCAGTCGATGCAGTTGATCGACAGCTCGATCGTCCGGGCCCACCAGCACGCCGCCGGTGGAAAAAAGGGGGCCCGGATCACGCCATTGGCCGTTCTCGTGGAGGACTGAGCACCAAGATCCACGCCGTGGTGGATCAGGATGGCCTGCCAGTGCGGCTCCTGCTATCGGCCGGCCAAGCTTCGGACATGGCTGCCGTCCCGCAACTCCTCGCTGGTCTGCCCACGCCGGCTACCGTGGTCGCCGACAGAGGTTACGACAGCAACGCCGTTCTCGACCTCATCGCTGCCTCCGGCGCCAAGCCCAACATACCCAGCTGCTCCCGCCGCATCGTCCGCCGCTCCGTCGACCCCGCCATCTATCGACAACGCAACCTCATCGAGCGCTTCTTCTGCAAACTCAAGCAGTTCCGGCGTATCGCAACCCGCTTCGACAAGCTTGCCAGGAACTTCCTCGCCGCCGTCCTCATGGCGTCAACAAGGCTTTGGCTCAGAGCTTATGAGTCCACGCCCTAGCCGGAGAGACGCCAGGGCCACAACCGCGACAGGGACAACACAGGGCAGGGGAGGGGAAGGCTTGCCGATGTCGCGGTTTCCCGACGTTTGAATCCAGTTCCGGCGTCGCCCGCCCGCGCACCCTGCATCTCATCCGAACTCCGTGCGGCGCGGACGCCAGGCTGAAGCGAGGTCGAAAGCGGTCCCGGTCGGGGCGCGCCGTGCTAGCATCGATGCATGCTCATTCTGCTGTTCTTCGTCGCAACCCTCGTCTTCGCCTATTACACGTGGCGCTACGCCATCGTGGTGCCGCGCCGGCAGGGGCCCTACCGCTTCGTCGCCTTCGAGGGCATCACCGCCATCGTCCTCATCAATTATCCGCAGTGGTTCGTCGACGTCTGGTCTCCGCTGCAGATCATTTCGTTCGCCGCCCTGGCGATTTCGGTTTGCCTCGCGCTCGTCAGCTACGTCCAGCTCAAGCTGCAGGGCAAGCCGGACGGGCACTTCGAGTACACGACCGAGCTGGTGACCACCAATCTCTACCGCTGGATCCGCCACCCGATGTACGGCTCGCTGCTCTTCCTCGCCATCGGCGCCTGGCTGAAGCAGCCGCTCTATTGGCCGGCAGCGATCGTCTTCGTGATCGTGGTCGTGGCGCTCTTCGTCACCACCAAGGCGGAGGAGCAGGACATGATCGCGGCGTTCGGCCAGCGCTATCGCGACTACATGAAGACGACCAAGCGCTTCGTGCCCTATATCTTCTAGCGCCGGGGAGAGACGCAATTGAAAGCCGTGCTCTACGAGGCGTTCGGCCAGACCCCGAAGCTGACCACCGTCCCCGATCCGGCACCCGAGCCCCACGGCGCCGTCATCAAGGTCGAAGCGAGCGGCATCTGCCGCAGCGACTGGCACGGCTGGATGGGCCACGATCCCGATATCGTCCTGCCGCATG
>CAVXLJ010000006.1:0-86991 GCA_963762605.1 uncultured Alphaproteobacteria bacterium
CGAGAAATCGACGTCGTCGGTGTCCTTGGTGCGCGACGGATAGGACTGCGCGCCGCCGAAGGCGCGGAAGTTCATCAGCTTGTCGCGCGTCTGGTTGCCGAGGAGATACTGGATGGCGTGGAAGACGGGGCTGGCATGCGGCTTGACCGCAACCCGGTCCTCGGGGCGCAGCGCCGCGAAATAGAGCGCCGTCATGATGGTGGTGAGCGATGCCGACGAGGCCTGGTGGCCGCCGACCTTCAGCCCGTCATCGTTCTCGCGCAGGTGGTTGGCGTTGTGGATCATCCACGCGGAGAGCCACAGAACCTTCCGCTCAAGCTGGCGGATGAGATCGAGATCGGCAGGACCGGCCATCGCATACCTCCCGCACCGACTCTACCACGCGGTCGTCGCCGGTGTTGCGGGTCAGGCGTCTTTCTTTGCCGGCCAAAGATAGACGAGCAGCAACAGCATTGGCCCGAGCGTCAGTGCCGCATCGGCGAGGTTGAAGATGAACAGCGTCCAGTTGCCGAAATGCAGGAGCAGGAAATCGGTGACGTAACCGAGCCGCAGCCGGTCGATCAGATTGCCGATGGCGCCGCCGAGGATCAGCGCGAAGCCGGCGGCCGCCGGCTTGCCGCCCTCGTGATTGTGCGCCCAGAAGGCGAGCACGATGGCGGTGACCGCCAGCGGTAGCGCGATCAGGGAAACGCCGGAATTTGCCAGCATTGAGAAGGCGATGCCGGTGTTGTGGACATGCAGCAAAGAGAGGATGGGGAGCACGTCGACGGGCGGATGATTCACCGGCAGCCGCGCCTGGACGATCAGCTTGCTGAGCTGGTCGATGACGACCACGGCCACGACGATGCTGATGCCGAAGGCGGAGAGCGGTCCCGGCGGGCGCGCATGTGAGTGAATCTCAGGCATCGAGCTTCAGTGCCCCGCGCCGGATCTCGAACAGCATGATGGCGGTCGCGATGGCAAGGTTGAGCGAATCGGCCTTGCCCGCCATCGGGATCTTGGTGAGCGTCTTGCACAGGCCCGCCGCATCGCTCGTCAGCCCGGCCTGCTCGCCGCCCATCACCAAGAGCACCGGCCCGCGATAATCGACCGTGCGATAGTCGATCTTGCCGGAGAGATGCGTGCCGACCACCGGACCCGGCCAGCGCCGGGCGAGTTTCGCGAAGTCCGCAATGGTGGCGCGCGCCAGCGGCACCGCGAAGATCGAGCCCATGGTGGCGCGCGCCGCTTCCACCGAGAACGGGTCGACCGTGTTGCCGACCAGGATCACGCCTTTGGCGCCGACCGCGTCTGCGGTGCGCACGATGGTGCCGAGATTGCCGGGGTCACGCACCGCTTCCAGCGCCACCCAGACGTCGTTGCCGGAGGCCCGAATCGAATCGACTGGCGTCAGCTTCTGCTCGAAGACGCCGAGCACGGTCTGCGGATTGTCGCGTCGGCTGATCTTTTCCAGCACCGCCGCGCTGACCGCTATCACGCTGCCGCCTTTGGTCCGGGCCGTCGCCGAGAGCTTCTGCACCAGCGGCTGGGTAGCGGCGGCGCTGGCATGAACCAGCGTGCGCAAGGTCCAGCCGGCCTCCACCGCGTCGGCCACCAGCTTCAGCCCCTCGGCCAGGAACAGCCCGCTCTCCTTGCGGTTCTTGGCCAGCGCCAGCCCGCGGATCTCCTTGACGATCGGGTTGGTCAGGCTGGTGATCGTCTTCACTGCAGCGTCCTGCGCGCTCATGCCGACCACCGGCTGAACAGCGAAGTGGAGAGTGCCCGTCCGCCGCCTTCCTCGCGCAGGACCAGTTCGCCCGATTCGAGCAATCCCCCCATGCCGGAAATCGTTTCGGCTGCCACCTCGTCGATCGAATAGAACGAGGCGCGGATCGAATAGGCGGTGAGGATGAGGAACAGCGGATCGTCGGAGAGGAGGTCGCGGCAGGCTGCCATCGTCGGCCGGAGATGCGTGAAGATGTCCCACACCTCGCCCTTCGGTCCGCGGCCGAATTTCGGCGGGTCGAGGATAATGCCGTCATAGCGGTTGCCGCGCCGGCCCTCGCGCTCGACGAATTTCACCGCATCCTCGCAGATCCAGCGGATCTTCAGCGCCTCCAGCCCGCCCAGCGCCTGGTTCTCGCGCGCCCAGCCGATCGCCTTCTTGGAGGCGTCGATGTGGGTCACCTCGGCGCCGGCCTTGGCCGCCACCAGCGAGGCGACTCCGGTATAGCCGAACAGGTTCAGCACCTTCACCGGCCGCCCCGCTTGCGTGATCTTGTCCTTGATCCATTCCCAATGGGTCGCCTGCTCGGGAAACACGCCGACATGGCGGAAATTGGTGAAGCGGCCGAAGAAGGGGATGCCGTCCCAGGCCAACGGCCACGTTTCGCCCAGTGGTCTGGCGTAGCGCCAGCGCCCGTCCGCCTCCTCCTCGCCGATTCCGACGAACTTGGCGTCGGCGCGCTCCCATTCGGCTTGCGGTCGGCGCGGTGTCCACAGCGCCTGCGCCTCCGGCCGCACGATACGGTAGGGGCCGTAACGCTCCAGCTTTTCGCCATTGCCCGAATCGATGAGGGCATAGTCGGCCCAGCCCTCGGTCTCCAGCATCACGGGTGCCCGGCGGGCAAGCGTTCCGGCTCGGGGGCGGGGCGGGGTGGAATTGGTGGCGGTCACTTACGCGTTCTAGCCGAAGTTCTGGGCCGATGTCGCGGCCCGCAGGCACCGCCTTGCTGAGGTAGCTACCGGTAGCTATATTTAGGCCATGACCACGGTATCCATGAAGGAAGCCAAGAACCGCCTCACCGCGCTCGCCCGCCTGGTCGAGAAGGGCGAGACCGTGACCATCACGCGCAACGGCCAGCCGGTCCTCGACCTGGTGCCCCACAAGAAGAAGGCAGGGCTCGATTTCCAGGCGCTTGAGGAATTCAAGCGCGGGCGCGGCATCGATCGGATCTTTGGCCACGTCGCCGAGGATTTCGACGAGCCCCTGCCGGAGGATTTCCTCCTGAAGCCCTTGCCGTGACGCGATGCGGCTGTTGCTCGACACGCATTTCCTGATCTGGCTTGTCGACGATGGCTGGAAGACTATCGACGCGCGCTTCCGGCGGGTGTTCGAAGATCCTGACACGAGCCTCGTCGCCAGCATCGTCAGCGTTTGGGAGATTGCCATCAAGGTCCGGCTGCGAAAGCTCGAACTCAGGACACCGCTCACTGCAGTCCCCGAATCGCTGCGCACGCTGGGCCTCGATCTCCTCGTCATCGACGAGCACCACGTTCTCGCCGAGGTCGCGCCGGAGCCGGCGACCCGCGATCCCTTCGACCGGCTGCTGCTTGCCCAATGTCAGGTCGAAGGCCTGCGCCTGTTGACCGCCGACCGGGCGCTCGCCGGCCATCCCTTCGCCTGGCGCTGAAGGCCAAAACACGCGCTTGCCGCCTTCCCGCCGCCACGTTAGGGTCGCGCCAAATGGAACGCGCGGGCCCGCGCGTAGGCCGCCGGTTGCGGCTGCGGTCCAATACCAGCCCAACATCAGCGGAACCGCTTGCCGCGACCTTTCCGGGGGAGTGCAGACGCATGGAAATGACTGGCAGTTACCAGATCCCGGCGCCGCGCGAGAAGGTCTGGGCCGCCCTCAATGACCCGGTCGTGCTCAAGGCGTGCATTCCCGGCTGCGAGATGCTGGAGAAGGTCTCCGACAGCGAGATGACGGCGACCGTCAAAGCCAAGGTCGGCCCGGTCTCGGCGACCTTCAACGGCACGGTCACGCTGGCGCAGATCGACCCGCCCAACGGCTACACCATCACCGGCGAGGGTAAGGGCGGCGCCGCCGGCTTCGCCAAGGGTGGCGCCAAAGTGGCGCTTACCGACGACGACGGCATGACGCTGCTCACCTACACGGCCAACGCCCAGGTCGGCGGCAAGCTCGCCCAGGTCGGCGCCCGCCTGATCGACGCCGCCGCCAAGCAGATGGCGGACCAGTTCTTCACCGCTTTTGCCGAAAAGGTCAGCAGCGAGGACGGATTCGCCGCGGTCGAACACGAGGTCGAGGAAGTCATCAAGATTGCCGAGGAACGTGCCGAGGGCGCGGCTGCCCGCGATTTCCTCGGCGGCCCGCAGATGTGGGGGCTGGTCGCGCTTGGCGTCCTCATCGTCATCCTGCTGGTCTTCTTCGTCCGTTGAAGGGGAGACGCGCGTGTCCCTCGTGCAAATGACCGTCAACGGCAATCCCGTATCGGCCGATGTCGAGGACCGGACGCTTCTGGTTGAGTTTCTGCGCGACCACCTTCGCCTCACCGGCACCCATGTCGGCTGCGACACCTCGCAATGCGGTGCCTGCCTGGTGCTGGTCGATGGTGTCGCGGTCAAGTCATGCACCATGCTGGCGGGCCGCGCCGCCGGCGTCCGCGTCACCACCATCGAGGGGCTGTCCTCCGGCCCGACGCTGCATCCCATGCAGCAGGCGTTTCACGAGAACCACGGCCTGCAATGCGGCTTCTGCACGCCAGGCATGATCATCAGCGCCATCGACATGGTCCGCCGCCTCGGCTTCAGCCTCGACGAGGCGACCATCCGGCGCGAGCTGGAAGGCAACATCTGCCGCTGCACCGGCTATCAGAACATCGTCAAGTCGATCGCCGCCGGCGCGGCGGCGATGGCGAGCGCGGTCTAGCGACGCGGCAGGGGGACCGTCATGTACGAAACCCGCTATCACAAGCCTGACAGCGTGGCTGAAGCCCAGGCCCTTTTCGCGCAAGCCGCCGAAGGGCGCTATCTCTCCGGCGGGCAGACGCTCATTCCCACCATGAAGCAGCGGCTGGCGGCGCCCAGCGACGTCGTCGATATTACCGGCATCGCCGAGCTCAAGGGCATCACCGCCACCAGCGATGAAGTCGTGATCGGTGCCGCGACGACCCATGCCGAGGTCCACCGCTCCGACGCGGTGAGGGAGGCGTTTCCCGCCCTTGCCGAGCTTGCCGGCATGATCGGCGATCCGGCGGTGCGCGAAATGGGCACCATCGGCGGGTCGCTGGCCAACAACGATCCCGCCGCCGACTATCCGGCCGCCGTCCTGGCGCTCGGCGCTGCCATTCACACGACCAAGCGCCGGCTTGCCGCGGAAGATTTCTTCACCGGCCTCTTTTCGACCGCTCTCGAAGAAGGCGAGATCGTCACCCGCGTCGCCTTGCCCGTTCCGGCAAAAGCCGCCTACGCCAAGTTCCGCAACCCGGCTTCGCGCTATGCCATGGCCGGCGTCTTCGTCGCCCGCATGAAGGATGGCGCGGTGCGCGTCGGCGTCACCGGCGCCGGCTCGAATGGCGTCTTCCGGGCTGAGCGAATAGAGCAGGCGCTTGCTGCATCCTGGTCACCGGAGGCGATCGATGCGGTGGCCGTCGATCCGGCCGGCATGCTGTCCGACATTCACGCCTCGGCCGCCTATCGTGCCAACCTGGTCAAGGTGATGGCCAAGCGCGCGGTCGTGGCGATCGCCTGACGGAGGCGATTGCGCCTCCGCGCCGTCAGCCGACGATCAAGTGCCAGACCGAGAGGCTCAGAATCAGCGCGGCCAGCGCGGTCGCCGCTGCCAGGGTGATCGCCGCCAGATGGCGCCGGACCGCCACCGCTGTCGCCAGGGCGTCGGCCCGGAGACCGGGCGTCGCGCTCCAATGCGCCCTCAGCATGGCCGCGCCCATGGCCAGGGCGACCAACGGCAGCAGAAGAAACAGGACCGCCGCCAGAGGCTGGGTCATCCAGCCGCTGATCCAGGCGAACAGCATCGTCGCCGTGCGCGCCGGCTCGAACTGGGCCGGCTGCAGATGCCGCACGATGTCGGCCGCAAGGATGGCGAGCGGTGGAACAATCAGCAGCGTTGCCGCCGCCGCGCTGAGGCCGAGACGAGGCCTTGTCGTGGTCGTTCGCGGTGCTTCCATGGCGCCAATGCAGCCGACAAATGTGGTTTGAGTTTGGCCGGCGACTGATCGCGACCGGGTGCGCTTTTCGGGTGGCTCGCGGAAGTGCGCGGGCGCAGCTATGCTTGCCGAAGGCCATTGCCGCAAAGAGACCGCCCATGCGCCCGGAATTCCTCATCACCTCGCTCATCGTCGTCGCCGCGCCCGGCACCGGCGTCATCTACACGCTCGCCGCCGGCCTTTCGCGCGGCAGCCGCGCCAGCATCGTCGCCGCCTTCGGCTGCACGCTCGGCATCATCCCGCACATGGCCGCCGCCATCCTCGGCTTGGCCGCGCTGCTTCATGCCAGCGCCGTCGCTTTCCAGATCTTCAAATATGTCGGCGTCGCCTATCTGCTCTACCTCGCCTGGAACACGCTTCATGAACATGGCGCCCTCAAGGTGGAGAAGGACACCGGCAAACGGTCGTCGCTTCAGGTCGTCGTCACCGCCATCCTGATCAACTTCCTCAATCCCAAGCTGTCGATCTTCTTCATGGCCTTCCTGCCGCAGTTCATCGATGCCGGCGAAGTTCATCCTGTGCTGCGCATGGGCGAGCTCAGCGCGGTGTTCATGGCCATGACCTTCGTCGTCTTCGTCGGCTACGGCCTGTTCGCCGCGGCTGTGCGCGATCACGTCATCTCGCGTCCGCGCGTGATGACCTGGATGCGCCGCACCTTTGCCGCCGCCTTCGTGGCGCTGGGCTTCAAGCTGGCCTTGGCCAGTCGCTGAAATAGGTCAGCCCTGCCAGCGGCGGCCGGTGAGGTTGACGGCGAAGCTTGCCGGTGCCCGCGCGAAGGCCGCGATGCCGGCGAGCGCCGCGTCTTCTTTGACCACAATCGAGGTCGCCATGCGGTCGAGCAGCCGCGTATGCGGCCATTTGGCCAGGAACGCATCGCGGAAGACGCCCGATTTCAGCACCGGGGCGATCTTGCCGCTGATGCCGCCGGCCAGGAACACGCCGCCGGTCGCCATGAAGACCAGCGCCAGGTTGCCGGCCACCCGGCCGAGATGGGTGGCGAACAGCGACAGCGTTTCGACCGCCTGAGGGCTGGAACCCGAAAGCCCCGCTTCGGTCACCGCCTTCGGCGTCGTCAACGTGGGCGTCACGCCGTCGCTGGCTGAAATTGCCCGGTAGAGGCGCACCATGCCCGAACCGCAGAGAAGCGTCTCGGCGCCGATGCGCCCGCCGGTGCGCTCGACATGCGGCCAGATGGCGAAGTCGCGTGCGCTCACCGGCGAAAGGTCGATGTGCCCGCCTTCGCCCGGCACCGGCACCCAGATGCCGCGCGCCGGGATCAGTGCTCCGGCGCCCAAGCCGGTGCCTGGGCCGAGCACCACGCGGGCGCCGTCTTCGCTCATCGTGCCGCCGCCGATCGGCTCGATGTCGCGTTCCGTCAATCCCGGCAGGGCCAGCGACTGCGCCTCGAAATCGTTGAGCAGCACCATTTCCGTCAGGTCGAAACGGGCGACCGTCTTCTTCGGCTCCACTACCCACGGACAGTTGGTCAGCGGCACGCTGTCGCCGGAAATCGGCCCCGCCAGCGCCAGCATCGCCGATTGCGGTGCCGCGCCGCCCGCCTCGATCACCACCGCCTCGATGGCGTCGTCGATCGAGGCGAAGTCGGCGGTGTGGACGTTGGGGTAGCGGATGGCTTCGCCGGTCTCGCCGGGAACCAGCGAGAAGCGCGCGTTGGTGCCGCCGATATCGCCGATCAGCACGGGAAAGGGCAGGTGGTCGAGGTGCCGGCCGATCGTGCCGTCAGCTTGGCTCATGCGGTCTCCGGATTGCGCATCGACTTCTTCAGGGAGTGGGCCGTCCGTCCGGCGAGGCCATCTTCCGCCATGGCCCTACTCCTTGATGTAGGGCTTGCCGTCGGCGGCCGGCGGTCGCGCCTTGCCGACGATGCCGGCGACCAGGACGATGGTCGCGATATAGGGCGCCATGGCCAGGAACTCGGAGGGGATCGGCGTCTGCAGGATCGCCAGCTTCTGCTGAAGCGAATCGGCGAAGCCAAACACCAGCGCCGCCATCAGCGCGCCGACCGGATGCCAGCGGCCGAAGATCATTGCGGCCAGGCCGATGAATCCGCGCCCGTTGGTCATGTTGATGTCGAAGCGGCCGACCGAGCCGAGCGTGAACCAGGCGCCGGCGAAACCGGCGATCATGCCGCCGACCGTCAGGTTGATGAAGCGCACGCGGTAGACGTTGATGCCCAGCGTGTCGGCCGCCTCCGGGTGCTCGCCGACAGCGCGGGCGCGCAGGCCCCAGCGCGTGTGGAACAGGTAGTAGGTGGCGCCGGCGATCAGGATGGCGGCGCCGTAGACGAAGATGTTCTGCTGAAAGAAGACGCGGCCGATAATCGGCAGGTTGGCGAGGAACGGTATGTCGATGCCGCGGAAGATCGGCGCGTTGTTCAGTTCCTTGTGGACGGTCAGCACCTGGCTGGCGACGTAGGAGGTCACGCCGAGGGCGAACAGGTTGACCGCCACGCCGGCGATGATCTGGTCGACCCGGTAGGTGATCACCAGCACGCCGAGCGCCAGCCCCATGATGCCGCCGACCAGGATTGCTGCGACGAGGCCGATCCACCCGCCGGCGAGCGAGCCGACGATGGCGCCGGTGAACGCGCCGGACAGCAGCATGCCCTCGATGCCGATGTTGACCACGGCGACCCGCTCCGACAGCGTGCCGACCAGGCCGCCGAGCGCGATCGGCACGGCGCGCACGACCGTCGCCTCCAGCATGCCGGTCAGGTTGAATTCCTTGCCGGCCGTCGCCCACACCAGGAACGCCGTCACCGCCAGGGCGAGGCCAATGCCCAGAAACAGGCTGGAGCGCCGGGCGGCGCCACGCATGAACTGGCGCGCGCCGAGGAAGGCGAGGATCGCGGCCACAACGTAGCTGTAGGGCGAGGCCGGCACGGTGAGGCTGGGCAGGGCGAACAGATCGCCCCTCAGCGCCAGGCGGAACGTCGCATCGCCGGACGATTCGGCGCCGAAGACCGCCGCCACGAACACCGCCAGCGCCAGCAACAGCCAGCCGATGATCAGCGTCTGGCGGCGCTGGGCGATATCGAGGTCGGGACGGCCGGCCATCGTGTCGGTAACCGCCATGGTCTCAGCTCCCCGCCGTCTTGCGCTTGCGGAATGCCCACGGGAAGGCCGCCTTCATGAGCAGCGGCGCCGCCACGAACACGATGATCAGCGACTGGATGATGGCGATCAGGTCGATGCGCACGCCCGCAGTTACCTGCATCTGCCGGCCGCCGGCATCGAGCGCCCCGAACAATATGCCGGCAAGCAGCACGCCCACCGGATGCGATCGCCCGAGGAGCGCCACCGCGATCGAGTTGAAGCCGACGCCGGCGGTGAAGCCCGGCGTCGCCCGACCGAGCACGCCGAGCACCTGGTTGGCGCCGGCCAGCCCCGCCAGCCCGCCGGAGATCGCCATGACCACGACGATGATGAGCCCGGAGCGCATGCCGGCATAGCGCGCCGCGAAGGGATTGAGGCCGCTGGCGCGGAACTCGAAGCCGAGCGTCGTGCGGAACAGCAGCCAGTAGACGAAGATCACCATGAGGATGGCGATGATGATGCCGGCATTGAGCCTCAGATTGGGGTCGATCCAGGTCAGGAGCTTGGGCAGCTCGGCGCTCTGCAGGACCGTTGCGGAGACCGGATCGTGACGGCCCGCCTTCTGGATCGGCGGGTTGCGCAGCAGATAGTAGGTGAGCTGCACCGCGCTCAGATTGAGCATGATCGTGGTGATGACCTCGTGCGCCCCCGTCGCCGCCTTGAGCCAGCCGGGGATCGCCCCCCAGATGGCGCCGCCGATGATGCCGGCGAGAAGCGCCAGCGGCAGATGGATCCAGATCGGCAGGCCGGCGAAGGAGAAACCGACCACCACCGCCGCCATGCCGCCCGCAATCATCTGGCCTTCCGCGCCGATGTTGAACAGCCCGGCGCGGAAGCCGAGCGCCACGCCGAGCGCGGCGATCGTCACCGGCGCCGCCGCCGTCAGCGTCTCGGAGACGGCCGATATCGAGCCGAACGAACCGTTGAACAGCGCGGCATAGGCCTGGCCGACAGTCGGCAGATTGACGCCGGTCAACAGCATGACGACAGCGCCCAGCGCCATCGCCACCACCACCGCCAGCACCGGTACGATGATCAGCTGCTCGAAGTCGAAACCCGCCGCGGCGCTGCGCCTCAGCGCCTCCTCGGACTGCGTTTCCTGGCGCATATAGTCGCTCATGCCGCCGCTCCCGCGCCGGCCATCGCCAGGCCGATCTGTGCGATTTCCGCCTCCGCTGCGGAGAACTCCGCAACCACCCGCCCGCGGAACATCACCAGGATGCGGTCCGACAATGCGAGGATCTCGTCGAGCTCGGTCGACACGATCAGCACGCCGACGCCGCGGTCGCGGGCCTCGATGATGCGTCCGTGGATATATTCGATTGAGCCGACGTCGAGGCCGCGCGTCGGCTGCGAGGCGATCACCAGCTTGACCTCGCGCGACAGCTCGCGCGCCACGATCAGCTTCTGCTGGTTGCCGCCCGACAGATGGTCGGCAAGGCTGTAGATGGACGGCGTGCGCACGTCGAAATCGATGACGTTCTTGACGCACACATTGTGCACGGCCGCCCAGTCCATGGCCACGCCGTGCGAGTAGGGCCGGTCGTAATAGCTGTCCAGCACCATGTTCTCGGCAATGTCGAACTCGCCGATCATGCCGTCGCGCTGCCGGTCCTCGGGGATGTGGGCGATGCCGGACAGGTGCCGCTGGCGCGCCGACATCCGCGTGATGTCCTTGCCCAGGAACGACACCGTGCCGCCCACCGGCATCCTCAGGCCGGTCAACGCCTCGACCAGTTCGGTCTGGCCGTTGCCCTGCACGCCGGCGATGCCGACCACCTCGCCCTCGCGCACCGCGAAGTCGACGCCGTCGACGGCGACCTCCTGGCGCTCGTTCATGGTAGTCAGCCCGCTGACCTGGAGCAGGGCACGGCCGGGCTTGGCCGCCTGCTTCTCCACCTTGAAGGTAACGGCGCGGCCGACCATCATCTCGGCCAGCTCTGCCTCGGTCGCCGTCTTCGGATCGCGCTCGCCGACCACCTTGCCGGCCCTGAGCACATTGATCCGGTCGGCGACCTCGATCACCTCATGCAGCTTGTGGGTGATGAACACCAGCGCCTCGCCGGCGTCGCGCAGCGACCGCACGATGCCGAAGAATTCGGTCACTTCCTGCGGGGTGAGCACCGCCGTCGGCTCGTCGAAGATGAGCACATTGGCCGAGCGGAACAGCACCTTGATGATCTCGACGCGCTGCTGGATGCCGACCGGGATCTCCTCGATGATGGCGTTGGGGTCGACGTTGAGCCCGTGCTGGGCGCTGATCCTAGTTACCTGTTCGCGCGCCTTGGCGATGTCGAGGCGGTCGAATGCGCCCACCGGCTCAACGCCGAGCACGACGTTTTCCGCCACGGAGAAGACCGGCACCAGCATGAAGTGCTGGTGCACCATGCCAATACCGGCACGGATGGCGTCGCCGGCGCCGCTGAATTGGGTGGGCTGGCCGTCGATGAGGATTTCGCCCTCGTCCGGCCGGTAGAGACCGGAGAGCACGTTCATCAGCGTCGTCTTGCCGGCGCCGTTCTCGCCGAGCAGGCCAAGCACCTCGCCCGCGCGGATGGAGAGGTTGATGGAGTCGTTGGCGACCAGATCACCGAAGCGCTTGGTGATGCCGCGTAGTTCGATATCCAAGCTTCAGCACCCCCGCCTCGCGGCCGGTCCCGTGCGCCCCGAACCCGCCGACTTGCGAATGCACCCGTCGCGTCCCGAAGGACGCGACGGGCAATGATGGTGACGACGACCAGCAGCCTACATGCCGCCGACCTTGATCGACCCGTCGATGATCCCCGCCTTGATCTTGGTGATCTCGTCGTTGAGCGTGGCCGGAACCGCGGAGGCGAAGTCGTGGAACGGTGCCAGGTCGACGCCGCCGTTCTTCAGGTCGCCGACGATGACGCCGCCCTTGAAGGTGCCCTTGAAGGCTTCGGTCACCGCTTCCTTGGTGGTCGAGTCGACCTTCTTGAGCACCGACGACAGGAACACGCTCTTGTGGTCCGGATCGGTGGCGTACTGGTCGGTGTCGACGCCGATGATCTTCAGCTTGTCGGGGCCGAGCTCCTGGGCGAGCGCCGCCGGGCCTTGGCCGACCTTGCCGGCGACCGGCAGGATGATGTCGGCACCCTCGTCATACATGCTCTTGGCGATGTCCTTGCCCTTGTCGATCGAGTTGAAGTCGCCGACGAACACGCCGTCCTTCTTGGCCGGATCCCAGCCGAGCACCTTCACCTTGGTGCCCTTCACCTTGTTGTAGTAGTCGGCGCCCCACACGAAGCCGTCCATGAAGTCGGTCACCGGCGGGCCGATATTGATGCCGCCGAAGGTGCCGAGCACGCCGGTCTTGGTCATGCCGGCCGCCAGATAGCCGGCGAGGAACGCGGCCTGGTTGGTCGAGTAGACCTGGCCGAGCACGTTCGGGATCGTCGGGTCATAGGCGTAGTCGACGATGGTGTATTTGATGTTCGGGTTGGCCTCGGCCGACGCCTTGGTCGCATCGCCGAGCAGGAAGCCGACGGTGACGATCACGTCGCACTTGGCCTGCACGAACGACTGCAGGTTCGGCACGTAGTCGGTTTCGGCCTTGGACTCGAGCAGCTTGGTCTGGAAGCCGCCCGCCTTGGCGGCGTCCTGGACGCCCTGCCAAGTGTACTGGTTGAAGCCCTTGTCGTCGACGCCGCCGGTATCGGTGACGGCGCAGGCGAGGAACGCAAAGGCCGGCGCGCTCATCGCGCCGAACCAGGCGACGGTGGCAAGAGCGGCAAGGGACGTGGTGATGATCCTGCGGTTCAACTGACCCTCCTTCATGTTGACGACGGCACATTGGCGGTGTGACCGCCCTTCCCTCCGGGTCGCGCCGGCAGGAACCGCCGGTGCCCTTCCCGACAAGGGCATGAGGCAACTCTCGCATTTTCAATTGCCCTCGCCAAGCCGCCTCGCCAAGCCGCCTCGCTGCGACGTGACGCACTGCGGCAAAGGCGCTAGAAAACCGGCACATGCCCGCCCTGAGGGCACCGGGAAAGGGGCACTGATGGACAAGGAGCTGTTTGCCGCGGCCAAGGAAGTGCGCGAACGCGCCCATGCGCCTTATTCCCGGTTCCATGTCGGCGCCGCCCTGCGCACCGAGGCCGGCACCGTTTACGCCGGCGCCAATGTCGAGAACGCCTCCTATCCGGAAGGCTGGTGCGCCGAAACCTCGGCCATCGCCCAGATGGTCGCGGCCGGCGGCACAGGTCCGGCGCGGCGCATCGTCGCCGTCTCGGTGGTCGCCGATCGTATCGATGGAAGGCTGACCACGCCCTGCGGTGGCTGCCGCCAGCGCCTGGCCGAGTTCGCCGGTCCCGATACGCCTGTCGACGTGATCGACCCCTCCGGCGAGGGCCGGACGTTCACGCTGCGTGAGCTGCTCCCCTCGGCCTTCGACATGGAGGGGAGGTAGGCGCCCGTGGCTCAGTTTCTTCCCCAGGAAATCATCCGCCGAAAGCGCGACGGCGACACGCTCACCGCCGAGGAGATCGCATCAATCGTCACCGGCCTCACCGCGGGCCGGGTGAGCGAGGGCCAGGTCGCCGCCTTCGCCATGGCGGTGTTCTTCAGGGGCATGAGCCGCGACGAGGCGGTGGCGCTGACGATTGCCATGCGCGATTCCGGCGCGGTGCTCGACTGGTCGGGCCTCAACGGCCCGGCGCTCGACAAGCATTCCACCGGCGGCATCGGCGACAACGTCTCGCTGATGCTCGCCCCGGCGCTCGCCGCCTGCGGGGCCTATGTGCCGATGATCTCCGGCCGCGGCCTCGGCCACACCGGCGGTACGCTCGACAAGCTCGATGCGATCCCCGGCTACCGCACCCAGCCGGACCTCGATCTGCTCAGGAAGGTCGTCGGCGAGGTCGGCTGCGCCGTCATCGGCCAGACCGCCGATCTGGCGCCGGCCGACAAGCGCCTCTACGCCATCCGCGACGTCACCGCGACGGTGGAATCGATCCCGCTGATTACCGCCTCGATCCTGTCAAAGAAGCTCGCCGCCGGTCTTGCCGGCCTCGTCCTTGACGTGAAGACCGGCAACGGCGCCTTCATGGCGAAGATGGAGGACTCGGTGGGCCTCGCGGAAAGCCTGGTCGCCGTCGCCAATGGCGCCGGCATGAAGACCAGCGCCCTCATTACCGACATGAACCAGCCGCTCGCCTCCGCCGCCGGCAATGCGGTCGAGGTCATGAACGCGGTCGATTTCCTCAAGGGCGAGGCCGACCAGCGCCTCTACGACGTCACCGTCGCGCTCGGCGGCGAGCTGCTCGCCTCCGGCGGCCTCGCCAATGACGACGCCGACGGCCGCGCGAAGATCAGAGCCGCCTTTGCTTCCGGCCGCGCGGCGGAAATCTTCGGGCGCATGGTCGCCGCCCTCGGCGGCCCCGCCGATTTCATGGAGAGGCCGGAGAAGCACCTGAAAGCGGCGCCGCTGGTTCGTCCGGTCATGGCGGAGCGCGCCGGCACGGTCAGCGCGATCAACACCCGCGCCATCGGCATCGCCGTGGTCACGCTTGGCGGCGGGCGCATGAAGCCCGAGGACTCCATCGATCATTCCGTCGGCTTCACGCGGCTTGCCGGCCTCGGTGCCGAAGTCGGCCCCGACGCGCCGCTGGCGCTGGTCCATGCCCGCGACGCGGCGGCCGCCGACCAGGCGGAAGCGGCGCTCCGCGCCGCTTACACAATCGGCGACACGGCCCCTGCACCCGGCAAGACCGTGTACGAGCGAATCGGTCCCTGAGGGACCTAGAGAAAGCTTGTCCCGTGCCGCCCCGGCGCGAGCCCGAGATGCGCGGCGATCGTCTCGCCGATATCGGAGAAAGCCCGCCGGCCGATCGCCTTGCCCGGAAGCCCGTGTCGCACGCCGACGATGGGCACATGTTCGCGCGTGTGGTCGGTGCCCGTCCAGGTCGGGTCGTTGCCGTGGTCGGCGGTAAACAGCATCAGGTCGCCGTCCTGCATCGCCGCGAGAAGGTCCGGCACACGGGCGTCAAAGGCTTCCAGCGCCGCCGCATAGCCGGCGACGTCGCGGCGGTGGCCGTAGAGCGTGTCGAAATCAACGTAGTTGGCAAAGACGAAGTCGCCATCCTTCGCCAGCGACGCCGCTTCCAGTGTGCGGTCGACCAGCGCGCTGTCGTTCGGCGCTTTCAGGATCGTGCCGGTGCCGTGATGGGCGAAGATGTCGCCGATCTTGCCGACCGAGAGCACCGTACGGCCCGCCTCTGTCAGGCGGTCGAGCAGGGTCGGCTCCGGCGGCGGCACGGCATAGTCGCGCCGGTTGGCGGTGCGCTTGAAGGTCTCCGGCGTCTCGCCGACGAAGGGCCGCGCGATCACCCGCCCGATATTGAGCGGGTCGCACAGCCGCCGCGCGACCGCGCACACCTCGTAAAGCCGATCGAGGCCAAAATGGTCCTCATGCGCTGCGATCTGGAAGACCGAATCGGCCGAGGTGTAGCAGATCGGCTTGCCGGTCTTGATGTGCTCGGCGCCGAGCTCCTGCAGGACCGGAATACCCGAAGCGTGCTTGTTGCCGAGGATGCCGGGAAGCTTGGCTTGCTCGATCAGCGCGTCGGTCAGCGCCGGCGGAAAGGCCGGCACAGTCTCGGGAAAATAGGTCCAAGCGAAGGCGACCGGCACGCCGGCGATCTCCCAGTGGCCGGACGGCGTGTCCTTGCCGGTCGAACTCTCCACGCCATAGCCGAAGATGGCCTCCGACCCCGGCTCGCCCTCCAGGCCCGGCGGCAGTCTGCCGGTCGAGGCTTTGGCAGCGGCGCCCAGGCCCAGCCGCGTCAGATTGGGCAGATTGAGCGGTCCGGAGCGGAGGCCGTCCCGGTCTGCCCGTCCCGCGGCGCAGGCCGCCGCGATATGGCCAAGCGTATCGGAGCCCGCGTCGCCGAAGGACAAGGCGTCCTCGGCACCGCCGATCCCGAAGGAATCCATCACCAGCAGGAAAGCGCGTTTCATGGGTTGTGAGGGGTATGCGCAAAAAGAGGCCGATTCAATGGGGGAAAACCGGTGGATGCGAGCCGTTTCGTTGCCGCTGGCGGCGATCCGGAGCTAAGACAGGTCCTGTAGACGGTCGCGCGAGAGGAGGAAATCCGCCATGGAAGGCGTCACCATAGTCAACCACCCCCTCGTGCAGCACAAACTCACGCTGATGCGCGACAAGAATGCGCCGACGGCCCATTTTCGCCAGCTCCTGCGCGAGATCGCCCTGCTCCTGACCTATGAAGTGACCCGCGACCTGCCGCTCACCACCATGACCATCGAAACGCCGCTGGCCAAGATGGAATCTCCCATCCTGCAGGGCAAGAAGCCGGTCTTCGCCTCGATCCTCAGGGCCGGCAACGGTCTGCTCGAAGGCATGCTCGATCTCGTACCCTCGGCCCGCGTCGCCCATATCGGCATCTACCGCGACCCCAAGACGCTCGAGCCGCACGAATATTATTTCAAGGCGCCCGACGACATCGCCGACCGCCTGACCATCGTCGTCGATCCGATGCTGGCCACCGCCAATTCCGCCTCCGCCGCCATCAACCGGCTGAAGGCACGCGGGGCGAAGGACATCCGCTTCGTCTGCCTGCTCGCCGCTCCGGAGGGCATCGCCCGCTTCCAGAAGGCCCAGCCCGGCATCCCGATCTACACCGCGGCAATCGACGAGCACCTCAACGACCACGGCTACATCGTCCCCGGCCTCGGCGACGCCGGCGACCGCTTGTACGGGACGAAATAGGCGAAAGTCCGATTCGACAGCGCTCGGTTGTGGTAGCATCGACCGGACCTGAGCCGCGGATCGAGGCGCAGCGCGCATGCCACTGGAAGCGACAACGGAAGGCGCCATCGGCGCCTCTGCGGAGGCCATCCGGGCGCACTACGACACCCCCACCGAGTTCTTCCGCCTCTGGCTCGGCGATGATCTCGTATATTCCGCCGCGCTCTTCGCCGATGGCGACGATCTCGTCGCCGCGCAGAACCGCAAGCTCGATCATCATATTGCTGCCGCTGGCGTTGCGCCTGGCGATCGCGTGCTCGATGTCGGCTGCGGCTGGGGCGCCATGCTCCGCCGCCTGACCAGCCACGCCGGCGCCGGCAGTGCCGTTGGCCTCACGCTCAGCACGGCGCAGGCGGAGTGGATCCAAGGGCGCCATCTGCCAAATGTCGAAGTGCGCGAAGAGCACTGGCGCGACCATCGGTCCGATGCACCGTACGACGCCATCGTCTCGGTCGGTGCCTTCGAGCATTTCGCCCATCCCGGCATGGCGCCGGAGGCGAAGCTCGCCGCCTATCGCGAGTTCTTCGCCTGGTGCCGGTCGCATTTGAAGCCCGGCGGCCGCCTGTCGCTGCAGACCATCGCTTTTGTCGACAGCATCGGCGCCGTGCCGCCTTTCTTTGCCTCCGAGATCTTTCCGGAGTCGGAGCTGCCGCGTATCTGGGAGCCGATGGCCGCCGCCGAAAACGCCTTCGAGCTGCTCGCGCTGCGCAACGACCGCGAGCACTATGAGCGCACGCTGCGGATCTGGCAGCACACCCTCACCGAACGCCACGCCGAGGCGGTTGCGCTCGTCGGCGAGGAGGGCGTGGCCCGCTTCCAGCGCTACCTGAAGGTCTCGGCGATGGCCTTCCGCATCGGCAGCATCTGTCTTCTGCGCATGAGCTTCCTGCGTCGCAACTGACGCGGCAGCCTCACGCCAGCTGTCGGGCGAGGCGCGCGATCAGGCCGGAACGTAGGTCAGCCTGACCACGTCCTCGACGATGCGATCGCTGGCGACGAGACGGAGCGGCGGCCGGGCTGCGGCGAAGAATGGCGTGCCGCGGCCGAGCACGACCGGCAGGAGGAAGAGCCGATACTCGTCGATGAGGCCGAGGTCGGTCAGGCTGCGCGCCAGGTCTGGCCCGGCCACGTCAATCTCGCCAGCGCGCTCGGCCTTCAGCCCCCGCATCACCGCCTCGATGTCATCCGAAACCAGCGTGGCATTGGGGCCGACCGACGTCAGCGAGCGCGACACGACCCATTTCGGTTGGCTTCGCCACGCCGCCGCGAATTCGCGTTCCGGCGCGTCCCATTCCGAAAGGTCGTCGTCCCAATAGCGCATGACCTCATAGATGCGGCGACCGTAGACACTGCCGGCGAGGCCGCGCACATGCTCTATCCAGTAACCAAAGAGCGCCGGGCCTGGCGCAAATGCCTGATGGTCGACGTAGCCATCCAGGGACTGCATCATTCCGAAGACGAACTTGGCCATGCTGCGAAATCTCTGTCCCGAAATAAGAGCCTCACCCCCCGCTGATCGCGGTCAGAACGAAGACTTCCGCGCCGGGCGATAGCGGCGTGTCGAGCGCCGCCCGTTGCCCGTCGACGAAGACATTCATGTGGCGGCGGATGGCCGGGGTCGAATCGACAATGCGGTCGCCCATGCCCGGCCAGTCCTGGTCGAGCGCCGCCACCATCTCGCGCACGCTTGACGCCGATACCGTCAGCCGCCGCGGTGCGCCCGGAAACAGATAGGTCAAGGCCCCTGCCAGCGTCACCGTCACGCTGGCCGAAGCACCCTCTGTCGCCGCCTTGGCGCCCGGCGCGTCCATCGCGCCTACTCCACCATCATCGTCTCGACCGAGAGGATGGTCGGCAGGTGCTCGGCCACCGTCGCCCAGCTCTCGCCCTCGTCGGCGCTGGCATAGAGGGTGCCCGATGAGGTGCCGAAATAGACGCCTGCGGGCGACAGCCGGTCGGTCGCCATCGCCTGGCGCAGCACGCCGTAGAACACGTTCTCCTGCGGCAGGCCCTGGCGTTTGGCCTGCCAGTTCAAGCCGCCGTCCTGCGTCTTCCACACCGCCGCTTGCGCCTCCGGCATATAGCGGCCGCGGATGTCGCCGTTGAGCGGGATCAGGAACAGGGTCTCCGCATCGCGCGGATGCACGGCGGCCGGGAAACCAAAGGAAGAGGGCAGGCCGGCCTCGATGCTCTGCCAGCTCTTGCCCGCATCGTCGCTGCGATACATGCCACAATGGTTCTGCTGGTAGAGCCGGTCGCGCGATCCCGGCGCCTTGACCACGCAGTGCACGCATTGCCCGAACTCGGGATAGCGCTGGTCGTCCGGATTGTAATCGGCGCGCGTGCCCTTGTTGCGCGGCTCCCAGGTCTTGCCGCCGTCGGCGGAATGGAAGACCCCGGCCGCCGAGATACCCACCCACAAGCGGTCGTGGTCGTCGGGGTCGATGACCAGCGAATGCAGGATCAGCCCGGCGCCGCCGGGGTGCCACTCGGGCCGCGTCGGGTGGTCGCGCAGGCCCTTGACCTGCTCCCAGCTCTGGCCGGCATCGCCCGACAAGAACAGGCCGGCCGGTTGCACGCCGGCATAGACGAAGCCGTTGGCGACGCCGAGGCTCCATCCCGAGACGATCGGGTCCTCGCCCTCCGCGTAGGCGAGCCCTTCGCTCGAATGGCTCCACGTGGCGCCGAGATCGGTCGATTTCCACACCGCTGGCCCAAACCAGGCATTGCCGCCGGTGCCGTAAATCGTGCCGGTCGCCTCGTCGCCAACCACGTGGTTCATTGGCCAAGTCTCGCAGAATGGCCCCGCCAGCGACCACGAGCGCCGCCCGTCGGCGCTTGTCGCGATGAACACGCCCTTCTTCGTTCCAAGCAGAATCAGCACTTTTGCGGCCATGTCCGGCTCCCTCCCTGGCGTTCGGTCCGACCATCACTGGGATGACGACGAACGGCTCACTGCACATTCGACATGGAATGAATCATATTATCACGGCCGGCCGCAGGGGTGGTGCATCTTCGAGCACAGCCAGGGTGGCGGCCGCTTTTTTCCCGCGCAGATGACTTGATCGCCGGCCGCCTTCGGTGGAAAGGGTAGAATCCAAACCAATCGTCGCATTCGGGGGGAACGTCCATGAAATACGGCGCCATTTATCCGAGCCTCAAGGGTCGCACCGTCCTGGTCACCGGCGGCGGCTCGGGCATCGGCGAATCAATCGTCGAGCATTTCGCCGCGCAAGGCTCGAAGGTCGCCTTCATCGATATTCAGGACAAGGCGTCGAAGGCCCTGGTGGCGCGGCTGAAGCGCAAGCGCCAGAAGGTTCACTACGAGCACTGCGACCTCACCGACATCGCGGCGCTCAGGCAGGCCATCGTCAATGTGCGCAAGGTCTTCGGGCCGATCACCATCCTGGTCAACAATGCCGCCCATGACGAGCGCCACACGCTTGAGGAGGTCACGCCGGAATATTTCGACGACCGCATCGCGGTGAACCTGAAGCACCAGTTCTTCACCATCCAGGCCGTGGCGCCGGACATGAAGAAGGCGCGCAACGGCTCGATCGTGAATATCGGCTCCAATTCGTGGATGATCGCCCACGGCGACCTGCCGGTCTATACGACCGCCAAGGCCGGCGTCATGGGCCTGACGCGCGGCCTTGCCCGCAAGCTCGGCAAGTACAACGTCCGCATCAACCACGTCTCCCCCGGCTGGATCCTGACCCCGCGCCAGCTCAAGCTGTGGGCGACGCCGGAGTCGCTCGCCAAGCTCATGCAGGACCAGTGCCTGCAACGCCAGCTGAAGGGCGACGACATCGCCCGCGCCGTGCTCTTTTTCGCCTCCGACGAAAGCTCCGCGGCGACAAACCAGACCTTCGTTTTCGACGGCGGCTGGCTGTAGGGCCGAGCCTCATCCTGAGGCGGTCGCCGCAGGCGACCCTCGAAAGATGGGATTAGCCGCAGTGCTGGCGACACGGTCACCTCTCCCCGCCGGGGAGAGGGACGCATACGGCGGCTCTTGGGGCTGGATTGATCCTCTTCGCGGGCTCGCTAAAGCTTTCATCAAAAGCCGGGCAACCGCTCGCCGTTTCTTAAGCGTTCCTCGCCATCATCGGCCGGTTCATTGATGGAACGGAACCTGTCGCGTGCTCGGTCGGCTTGTCATCTTCGCCATGGTCCTGTCGGCCATCGCCGTCACCGCGCCGCGGCTGGCGCCGGGGCTGCTGTCGGCCGTCTTGCACCGAGGCGATGCTGCAACTGCGGTGAGCCCGGTGCCGGTCGCCAACGCCGTGCAGCCGGCGCCACCCGACCGCCGGCGGGTGACGCTCAGCGCCGATGCCGAGGGCCATTTCATCGCCGAAGCGGTCATCGACGGCCGCACGGTCACCGTCATGGTCGATACCGGCGCCACCCTGGTCGCACTCACCGAAGCCACCGCGCGCCGGCTCGGCATCCACCCCGTGCGAAGCGACTATCGCGAGCGTCTTTCGACGGCCAATGGCGTGGTCATGGCGGCGCGCGTCACCCTTGATGACATCCGCCTCGGCGATGTCTTCCTGCGCGACGTTGAGGCGGTCATCGTGCCCGGCAGCGCGCTGCCGGTCGATCTTCTCGGCATGAGCTTCCTCGGCCGCCTGTCGAAATTCGAGATCGCCGGCCGTCAGCTTGTTCTCTCGCAGTAGCCGACGACGCCCTGTCCGGCTAGCTTTGTCATCATGAGTTTCACCGATAGGCCGGCCGCTGCAAGCCGGAAGCGCGTTCTGCTCGCATGGGAATACGGCGCAGGGCGCACCCACTATTCCAATCTCTGTGCCGTCGCCGGCCACCTGCGCGCCTCCGGCGTGGATTGCCTGGCGACGCTCTACGACAACACCGCCGCCGACCGCGAATTCGCCCGCGTCGGCGTGCGCACAGTGCAGAACTACGTCTGGCCGAGCCAGCGCGCCGGCGGCAAAGTCGAGGCGACCGTCCGCATCAACGGATTCACCGACTTTCTCGCCCATATCGGCCTCAATTCGAGTGCCGCTGTTGCCGGCGCGATCGCGCACTATGACGGCCTCTTCTCGGTCTTCTCGCCGGACCTGGTGATCGCGGAGCAGGCCTATGGCGCCATCCTTGCCGCCCGCGAGCATCTGCCGGTCGTGGCCATGGGCTTCTGCGTCCGCCTGCCACCGATCGTCGACGGCGGCTTCCCAATCTTTCCGGGCCGCCCCGGGGCAGAGGTTCCGGTCGACGGGCTGCTCGCGGCGATCAATGACGGTCTGGCGCGAGCCGGCCGCTTTCCGCTGACCGAAATCGGCGATCTCCTGCGCATCGCCGCGGTCATGCCGTCCGGACCGGCGGAGTTCGACTTCTATTCCGAGCTGCGCACCGGGCCGATCCTGCCGCCGAGCGTGCCAGGCCTGCGCCAGGTGCTGGCCGAACGCAGCCAAGGCAGCGATGCCGGCGAGGTCTTCGTCTACCTCCATGGCCTCGCCCAGCACTATCCGGCCGTTCTTGAGGGCCTGTCAGCCTTGCCGTTTCGGACCCGCGCCTACATCCCGGGCCTCACCGCTGCGTCCCGCCAGACGCTGTCGCGCCTCGTCCTCGAGGATGGGCCGGTGGCGGTAAACGACATCTTCGCCCGCTCCCGCGTGGTCGTGCATCAGGGCGGCGAGCAGTTGACCTCGGCATGCCTTGCCGCCGGCGTGCCGCAAGTCATCCTGTCCACCTGGCTCGACACGCGCGTCGCCGGCGGCTTCGTCAAGGCGCACGATCTCGGCGATACCATGCGCATCACCGAGGCGACCTCCGAATGGCTGCTCGCCGCGGTCGGGCGCTGCTACGCCGATGCCGCACTCCGACAGCGCGTTGCCGCGGCGGCGCCGCGCTTCCGCGCCTGGTTCGACATCGACCCGATGGCCATCGTTGCCGAGCGCGCCTGCGCCCTTCTCGGCGTCGCCTTCCGCCCGGCGGCGCCGCAGATCGCCTGATGCCTCAATCCCAGCCGTAGCCGTTCTGCGCGTGCGAGACGGTGTTCTGGTCACCGGAATTGATGATCGTGATGACGTTGAACGGGTTGCTGCCGGGCGGATTGCCGGGCGGGTTGAGCCGCGGCAGGTTGAAGCCGAATTGCGTGAACATCTGATTGCTGGGCGGGGTGTTGGTGCCGCCGGTCTGGCCGGCGCCGGACGTCGCCGCCTGCATGAACTGGTTGATCAGCGAATCCGGCACCAGGAAGGGCTCCGGGAACGGCGCGTCGGCCGAGGTCACGCAGACGCCGTATCCCGGCTTGCTGATGGTCAGCGAATCGACCTTGTTCTTCAGCGTCAGGCTGCCGAGGTGGTTGATGATCATCACGCCTTTGCAGGCGCCGCCGCCCTTGGCCGCGGAATAGCCGACCGTGGCCGAGCCGCCGCGCACGCCGACCACGGCCACCGGCGTCTTGATCGTGGCGCCGGCCGTGTGGCTGATCTGCCCGCCGACGAAGCGCAGCATGCCCTTGGTCAAGGTCAGCGCCATGGCGTTCTTGCCGCCGGCCGGGTCGTAGACGAACTGGTCGATCAGGACGTTGGAGTTGCGGCCGACGTTGAGCGTCGAGCGGTCGACGAAGGCGATCTGCGCCGAGCCCAGGTTCGAGGTCTTGATCGTCTCGCGGTAGACGACGTCCTGGCCGAGGGTGAGCATGCGCCCGCCGCTGCCCGGCTCGACGCCGGTGGCGCTCTGGTTGACCGCCGCGACCGAGCCGATCGGCTGCGCCTCGGCTCGCGACAGCGGCGCCGCGGTCGACAACAGAATGCCGAGGAGCGTGGGCAGGATCGGTCCGCTTTTGTCTCCGAGCATGGCCCGCCCCTAGAATCGCGCCGTCGGCCCGAAGAGGACCGACCAGTTGTCGTAGCTGTAGTTGGTGACAGTCGAATCGACCCGCTCGTAGGTTGCCGCCAACGAAAGGCCGAAATGGGCGGAGAGCGGCATGTCGAGCGCCGCGCCCAACTGCCATTCGAAGTCGCGGCGGGTAATCGGCGCGAACGACGGGGCGGACGCATCGAAGGCCGTGTCCGACAGGCGCACGAAGGGCGCCAGCGTCCATTGCTGAGCGATGGTCTCGACCGGCGGGGCAAAGTGCCAGGCGAAGCTTACCTCGCCCCATACTGCGTCGAAATCCTGCCAGGCATTGGCCGCCGTCGCCGGCCCGCCGGTAATAGACGCTGCTATTGAGCGAGAAGGCATCGGAGAAGCGCGCGGCGATGGACATGCCGGCGGTCAGCCAGTCTGCCGTTCCCAGCGTCGCGCCGGGCGTCGGGTTGTAGGTGGCGCGCTGCCATTCCACTGAGGGCGAAAAGGTGAGGTTGCCGACCGGTACCGACAGCGACACGCCGGCGCCGCCATTGGCGCTGTAGGGATCGCTCCCGGACCAGGCGGCGCTGCCGGTAGCGTAGGGCCGGATCGTCAGCCCGGCCCATTTGTCCGGCGCCAACGCCAGGCGCGGTCCGATATTGCCGCTGACGAATGCCGCGTCGAGGCCGCCGAACCTGAACTGCTTGGAATAGTAGCCGGTAACGTTAGTCTCGAGCCGGTTGTCCGACTGGCCGCCAAAATCGGCCTCGTTGGAGAATTGCATGAGTCCGAAGGCGCTCCAGTCGGCCCCGTGCGGGTGCGTGAAATCGAACGTTCCGGGGATTGGGCCGCTCGTTGGCGTCGCGGTGGCGTTCGACTGATAGCGCAGGCCGCTCTCGACGAAGACCCAGGAGCGTACCGGCGAGGCCTGTTTCTTGGCCTCCGGCAGGATGGCCTCAATGCGCCCCTTGGTGGCCGCGTCGATGTCCGGGCTGGCGAGCGCATCGTCGAAATAGTGGACGGCCAGTTGGTAGGAGTGTGCCTGGAAATAGAGCGCGCCCAGCTCGTATTTCACCCGCGCCAGCTTCGGATTGTAGAAGAGCAGCCGCTCCAGCGCGCCGATCGCCGCTTCGTAGTCCCCCAGTTCCTCCGAGGCGCGCACATAGGCGAGGGCCGTCTTGTAATCGGACGGATTGGCCAGGTTCTTCTTGAGCAGGCTTTGCTGTTCGGCCGGCGTCGTCGCCCCGGCGGCGCCCATAGGCAGCAGCAGGGCCAACGCCGTGCAGGCCAGAGTGGCGAGCGCGGTTCCTCGGCAGGATGAAACGGTCACGCAACCCCCCAAGTCGCAGGCTCGCCCGGAACCACCCTAGCCGACCGCTCCGGCCGGAGTGCCGGAACTCTTTGCGTAGATTCTGGATTCGCTCCAGGCTGTGCTTCGCGCGACACATACCGCTGGTGATGGGGCCGCGAGCGGCAAGCACCTCCCCTTATCGGCCGGCGCCCGGCGGGCTATGAAGGGACCCGAAACGCAAGGAGTCCCGATGTTTCCGCGCCCTGTCCCCACGCTCGCCCCCAACAGCTACGCCTTCGAGACCACGCCGCTGGTCAAGCCGACGGGCTTTCGCGAGTACGATGCCCGCTGGTGGTTCGGCATTGCCGGCGATCCGCGCCCGAGCGAATTGAACCTGACCGGCGTCACCGCGCTCGGCCTCGGGCTCGGCACGCTGCTCCACGAGCTCGGCGCCGGCCCCGACGTGGTCACCGGCCACGACTACCGCTCCTACTCGGCTGCCATCAAGGCGGCGCTCGCCAACGGCCTGGTCGCAGCCGGCTGCCGGGTCCACGACATCGGGCTGGCCGTCACCCCGATGGCCTACTTCGCCCAGTTCGCGCTCGATGTGCCGGCGGTCGCCATGGTCACCGCCTCCCACAACGAGAACGGCTGGACCGGCATCAAGATGGGCGCCGCCCGTCCGCTCACCTTCGGCCCCGACGAGATGGCGCGGCTGAAGGCGATCGTGCTGGAGGCGCAGTTCACCGAGCGCGACGGCGGCACTTATGTCCGCGTGCCGGACATGCGCGCCCGCTATACCGCCGACCTGACGAGCCGGCCGAAATTTGCGCGGAAGATCAAGGCGGTCGTCGCCTGCGGCAACGGCACCGCCGGCGCCTTCGCGCCCGACGTGCTCGCCGCCCTGGGCATTGATGTCGTGCCGCTCGACACCGAACTCGACTGGACCTTCCCGCGCTACAACCCAAATCCCGAGGACCTCAAGATGCTGCACGCCATCGCCGATGCCGTGCGCGCCTCGGGTGCCGATATCGGCCTCGGTTTCGACGGCGACGGCGACCGCTGCGGCGTCATCGACGAGATCGGCGAAGAGATCTTCGCCGACAAGGTTGGCGTGCTGCTCGCCCGCGACCTGTCGGCGCGCCACAAGGCGGCGACCTTCGTCGTCGACGTCAAGTCGACCGGCCTCTACGCCACAGATCCGGTGCTCGCCGGGAACGGCGCCACCACCGACTACTGGAAGACCGGCCACTCCTACATCAAGCGGCGCGTGCCGATCTCGGCGCGCTCGCCGGCTTCGAGAAGTCGGGCCACTACTTCCTCAATCCGCCGATCGGCCGCGGCTATGACGACGGCCTGCTCTCGGCGATCGCCATCCTCGACCTCCTCGACCGCAATCCAGGCACCTCGCTGTCGGCGCTCGCCGGCGGCCTCGAGCGCACCTGGTCGTCGCCGACCATGTCGGCCGAGTGCCCTGACGAGGAGAAATACGCCGTTGCCGATGCGGTCACGACGCGCTTCCGTCGCCTGATGCAATCGGGCGAGACCATCGGCGGCCACGTGATCGTCGATCTGGTCACCGTCAACGGTGTGCGCGTGGTCACAGACGACGGCACCTGGGGTCTGGTAAGGGCATCGTCCAACAAGCCGGAACTGGTCGTGGTGGTCGAGAGCCCTGTATCGGAAGCGCGCATGCGCGAAATGTTTGATGTCGTCGACGGCTTCATGCGCGAGCACAAAGTCGTCGGCCGCTACAACCAGACGCTATAGCGCCGCCCCGTCATGCACCCTGCCATAAGTGCGTAGCGCCCGGCACAGCGATTTGTATCTTCTGACATGTCGCTAATTGTCATAGTTTGTTTATGATGGTGCGCCGCAAGACGGGGAGCGGGCAGAGCGATGGCAGCCTACGTTTTTGGAACGACTCCGCACGGAGATGAAATCCGCGAGATTGCGATCGCCGCCGGCGATCTGAGTATCCGCGTCATCACCCTGGGTGCGGTCATCCGCGATGTGCGCTTGGCAGGCGTCGACCATCCGCTCGTGCTCGGCTTCGACCGGCTCGACGATTACCTCGAGCATTCACCGCATTTCGGGGCGGTCGTCGGTCGTTCGGCCAACCGCATCGGCTCCGGTCGTTTTTCGATTGACGGGCACGACTACCAGCTGCCGTTGAACGAGAAAGGCCGCAATCACCTGCACGGCGGGTTTCGCGGTTTCGACAAGCGCGCCTGGCGCCTGGTCGATCACACCGCGACCAGCGTGACGCTTGCCATCCACAGCCCCGACGGCGAGGAGGGCTATCCCGGCGCGGTCAACGCCGAATTGCGCTACATCGTCGAGGCGCCGGCGACGCTGCGCATGGAAATCGAGGCGACCACCGATGCGCCGACGCTGGTCAATCTCGCCCAGCACACCTATTTCAACCTCGACAATTCGCCGACCATCCTCGATCACCAGCTGCGCATCTTCGCCGACGCCTACACGCCGACCGACGCCGACGACATTCCCACCGGCGAGATCGTCGCCGTCGCCGGCTCGGTCTACGATTTTCGCGTTCTCCGCCCGATCCGGCAGATGCGCGGCGGCGAGCGGGTGATCTTCGACAAGAACTTCGTCATCGGCCGCGCCAAGGCCGACGCGCCGCGTCCGCATATACAGCTCCAGTCGCCGAAGAACGGTCTTGCCCTCGACATCGCCTCGACCGAACCCGGCTGCCAGTTCTACGACGGCTACGTGATGGTGGTCCCGGTCCCCGGCCTTGAAGGGCGGACGTACCTGGCCAACGGTGGCTGTTGCTTCGAGCCGCAGTTCTTCCCCGACGCGCCCAACCATCCCGGTTTCCCGAGTTCGATTCTCAGGCCCGGCGAAACCTACCGCCAGTCGACGCACTACGTCTTCTCGCGCTCTTGACCCGGCTTTCCGCTTGGCACGCGATCGGGCAGGATAGGCCAAGCGTGCTTCCGACGGAGCGGGCAAGGATGCGGAAATTCCTGGGATCGCTGGTCGTGCTGCTGGCTTTGCTCGCCGCGGCGGCGGCGCCGGCGCGTGCCGGCTGGCGCGACGATGTCAACGTGCTGCGCATCGGCACGGTCGCACCCCATGGCGCCGCCTACGACATCGCCCGTCTGGAGCCGTTCCGCGCCTACCTGCAGGACCGCCTCGGCCTGCCGGTGGAGATCGTCGCCGTTGCCGACTATGACGCCCTCATCGATGCCCAGGTCTCGGCGCGCGTCCAGTACGCCATCTACAGCGCATCGAGCTATGTCACGGCCGAAGCGCTCTGCGGCTGCGTCGAGCCGATCGCCCTGCCCACCGCCTTCGACGGCTCGCACGGCTTCCATTCCGTGCTCGTCGCCCATGCCGGCGGCGCCATCGCCAGCCTCGCGGACGCCCGCGGCAAGCGCCTGGCCTTGACCGGCACCGATTCGGTTGCCGGCCGTCTGGTGCCCCTCAAGGCACTGGCCGGCCAGGGAATCGAAGCGGAGAGCTATTTTTCGTCGGTCCGCGCGGCTGCCGACCCGGAACAGGCCGTCACCATGCTGTTCACCGACGAGGCCGATCTCGCCGCCGCCTGGTCGAGTCTGGCCGGCGATGCTGCGTCCGGCTACAGCTTCGGCGTCTTCACGCGCATGGTGTCGGCAGGGTCGCTGTCGATGGATCGCCTGAAGATCGTTTGGCAGTCGCCGCTGATTCCCTTCGGCCCGCATGTTGTACGGAGCGACCTGCCGGCCGAACTGAAGACCTTGATTTCGACCGCGCTCATGGCGATGGGCAAGGAAGCGCCCGACGCGCTCGACGCCGTCGACGATTCCAGCATCGGCGGTGGCGGCTTCGTACCGGCGACCGCCAGCGACTATTCCGTGATCAGGGACCTGGTCACCGCCGCGGGCGCGGCCGACGGCGGCTGAATCAGCTCGCCGTGCGCGTGATCAACTCGCTGAGGCGCGGCTTCAGGTAATATGTGCTCTTCAGGTTGAAAGAACCGGTCAGCACGTAGCCGATCGACGGCGTGAAGGGGTACGTGGCGGTGGTGGCGACCACGTAGGAGTTGGCTACAGCGATCGCAGCAGGCAGCGTCACGCTCGAACCAACCGTCGGCGCGGTCGTGTTGCGCGCGTCGCTCCACACCACCGTCGCCTTGCCGCTGCCGTCGATACGGACTTCCGCGACCGTGATCTGCAGCGTACTGGCCGAGTAGGGTGCCATCACCGATGACGAGGCGTCGAGGATGTTCCCCATCTCCGAATTGGTCAGCGACTTTGCCTGGGTCACCAGATCGGCGAGCGTGCTGGTGACGTGCGAAACCTTGCGATTGATGCTCAGCGCCTCGGTGACCTGGATGCCGCCGAGATAAAGCGTCAGCATCAGCGGCAGGATCAGCGCGAATTCGACCGCCGAGACCGCTGTGCGGTCGTGCGCCAGCCGGCTGGGCGAGAGCCGGGCGAACAGGCGCCGCCAGCGGTGGCGTGCGGACTTCACCATGAGAAGGGCTCGTTGCGGAAGGCCGCCGTAGCCATCAGCAGGCGGGTGCCGTCGGGCATGTCGGCGAGATAGCTGTCGAGCAGCGGTACAAACACCGGCCATTCGTAGTAGGCGCGCACCACCACGATGTCGCCGCCATGAGTCGTCGGGTAGTCCTCGGTGACCTTGAGATTGCCGTCCGCGTCGAGTGGCGGCGCCAGGTTGATCGCATCGAAGTTGGCATATTCCCGCACGTCGACCTTGAGCTTCGAGCAATCGAACAGCACCCCGAGACCGCTTAGGTCTTTCGTCGGATCGGGATTGCAGATGGCGGACTTGAAGGCGGCAGCGTCCATGCCGGCTTCCTGGGCCTGGCCGGTGCGGATCAGGCGTGCCGCGGTGGTCACGGCGCTGTCGAAGGTCTGGTCGGCGAAGAACAGGAGCGCCGTTTCGATGATGGCGAACAGGAGCGCGAAGAAGGGCAACGCCACCAGGGCGAATTCCACCACGGTCGCGCCCGACTGGTTGCGCCGGAAGCGCGCCAGTCCGCAGCGTGACGCCACGCGCTTGGCGAAAACCATTGTGCTTGTGAAGAATGATGCCATGAACAAGCGACCCCGCCGCCCTGGACGGCGCACACTTCTTTGCGTCCGGAACCTATTCGTAGCCGGTAACGATTGAGAAACGGTTGCGGGCTTTGCCGAAAAGCCGAACTGCGGCACCAACCCTTCGTTAACCGCGTTGGCGCGGAAGGGGCCTCAGTTCTTCGCCGCCGAATCCGCCAACGACCGCGCCCCCTCGATCTGCGATTTGGCCGCGTCGAAACTGCCGGGATTGTCACCGAGCGCCATCACCGGCGAACATTGCGGCGTGCATGACAGCGTCTCGCGCGAGGCGCGCCGATAGACCGTCACCACCTGATCGTCGGATGGCGTCACCGTCACCAGGTCGTCGGCGATCGACCGGCCCAGCTTGTCGAGCACGATCAGATTGGTCGTACCGAAGCTGCGCCCGGTGATGATGAGCGTCTGGTTGTCCTGGATCGTCGCGTCGGCGATCGCCGGGTTACCGATGATGACCACGTCCGCCGGCTGCGAGATATGCAGCACCTTGGCACGGTCGACGATCACCGCGATCGGCTCTGCGGCGCCGGCGGTGGCCGCGAATGTCGCGGCAGCTGCCAGTCCGGCGAAGGTCAAAGCGGCAATTTGCCTGACGGGCGCTTTTGTGAAGGGGAACGCAAGCATGGGACCTCCGCGGGATACGCGCTTGCGGCCAACCTACGTCCGATATGGTGAACGAAGGTTTAAGGCCGGCCCCCTGTGCCGGGCAAACCATGATCCAGCGGTTCGCGGGTCTTCAATGGCATAATTCGGCGATGGTGAACGGTCTCCTACCGGAATTTGCGGTAAAGAATCGTAAACCAAGAGTTGCGCGGGAAAATAGTGGCAAAATGCAAGCAATTAGCTTTGTAAACCAAATATTATGCTTACCAGTTAGTTATAAGACCAAGAGATTAGCGTTGTGATTATTAACTCGGCTGCAGGGTTTCGGTCCTACATTGCGGACCTGGCCACGCCGGCCGTTGCCGGGCTGAGCCGACATAGAGAAAACCCGGAGTGAGGAGCCCCTCATGCACACCCTGATTTCCCGTTTCGCCAAGGACGAATCCGGCGCGACCGCCATCGAGTATGGCCTGATCGCCACGTTGATTGGCGTTGCTATCATCGCCGGCGCCACTGCCCTTGGCAGCAAGCTGAATTCCACCTTCAACTACGTCTCTTCCAAGTTGAAGGATAGCGGCTGATCTGCCTTCGTCGCGAATGTCGCGACGAAAGAATCGCCCGCGGCCCGGAAGCCGTGCGCGTCCCGCGTCGGGATCGCACGCCTCGGGCCGCGTGGCCGTTTGCAACGGTGCCGCAATGACAACCGCGATTGCACGATTGCTGCGTGACGGCTCTGGCGCAACGGCCATCGAATACGCCATCATCGCTTCTCTGATAAGCATTACGCTGGTCGCTGCCGCGGCTGCCATCGGCGTGCACCTCAACGGCGTGTTCAGCGGCCTCACAGGCAATTTCGACTAGCGGTTCCCGATTTCGCCGCGTGTTTCCGGCCGGCTGTTGGCCAGTCCCCTTGCACGACGGCTCGTCCTGCCGACAGGACATCGGCGCCATCCGCGCCGGGCGGCGGGTGAGGTTGCGTATCTTGCGCCTCTGATTGGCGAGATCGTTACCATGCGAACGGTCGGGTAAATCCCCTTTTAATCATCGACGTTTAGATTTCGTTCGACAGCCAATTCGGAGCCGGCAATGGCCACAATTGTTGACCAGTACGTTCTCTTCGCAGTGTTTCCGCTGGCGATGGCCTATGCCGCCATCTCGGATCTGTTGACGATGACCATCTCGAACCGCGTGACACTGATCCTGGTGGCGGCGTTCGTCGTGCTTTCGCCGACCACCGGCATGGACCTGCACACGTTCGGGTTGCACTGGGCGGCCGGCGGGGCGGTGCTGGCGGTCGCTTTCTTCTGTTTCGCCATGGGCTGGATCGGTGGCGGCGACGCCAAGCTCGCTTCCGTCACGGCGCTGTGGCTGGGCTGGGAAGGCACCATCGAATTCATCGCCATTGGCTCCATTTTCGGCGGCGTGCTGACTTTGTCTCTGCTTTCCTTCCGGCGGTCGGTTCTGCCCGCTTTCATCATCCGCCAGCCGTGGATCCAGCGGCTGCACGATGAAAAAGAGGGTGTGCCATATGGGGTCGCGCTGGCCGCCGCCGGGCTCGTCACGTATCCGCACACGATCTGGATGCACATGGCGATCGGCTAGAGCTGCTTGATCCCGCGCCGCCGCCGTGCCCGTCACGACCGGCGCCCGGGGGCTCCTGGCCGCGTTCAACCTCAGGCGCGATCCCTTGGGAACTGCCGATCTCGCAAGCTTTTGTTAATCACGAATCCATACCGCTGATTAACCATAAGTACACGATTGCTGCGCGACACTGGCGGCGATCGGTCGGGATCGGCCTTCAAAGGGTTGCGTGAAATGAAGCTCTCCCGCGTTGCTGTTCTCGGCGTTGCCGCTGGCGCCGGCTTGATTGCCATGGTGCTCGCCCTCAATCTGACCGCGCCTCCCAAGCCGTCGCCCGCACCGCCCAAACAGGTCGATCTGAATACGGAGAAGGTGCTCGTCGCCACCAAGGACGTGTCGATGGGCACGACCTTCACTGTCGGCGATGTCGCCTGGCGCGATTGGCCGAAGGACAGCGTCTCGAGCGAGTTCATCACCGGCGGCTCGCATGATTCCGAAGTTGCCGTGGTCGGCGCCATCGCCCGCGCCGGCTTCTTCGCCGGCGAGCCGATCAGCGACGCCAAGCTGATCCGCTCGGATCGCGGCTTCATGTCGGCCATCCTGCCCGAGGGCAAGCGCGCCGTCGCCATCAAGATCGCGGCCGAAACCAGCGCCGGCGGCTTCATCCTGCCCAACGACCACGTCGACGTCATCATGACCCGGCACGTCAACCAGAACGGCAACAGCGCCGGCTCCGAATACCTTACCGAGACGATCCTCAACAACGTACGTGTGCTGGCCATCGATCAGACGATCGAGAAGACGAACAAGAAGGATGGCGGTGCCGGCGGCGACACCGTTGTCGGACGCACCGCGACGCTCGAACTGACGCCGGAGCAGGCGAAGATCATCACCGTCGCCGAGCAGATGAGCGACCGGCTGAACCTCGCCTTGCGCAGCGTTTCCGATTCGGCACCCAACCCCGCCGATGCCTCCAAGGACGCGATGAATCTGATCGGCGGTCCCAACGGCGAGGGCACGGTCACGCTGGTCAAGAACGGCATCTCCACAAAAGTGACAGGCGTTCGCTAGCCGATGGCACGCGCGGGCAACAACCAGGGAACTGCGATGATGGTGCAAGCAATCCTACGTCGGGTGGCGCTGGCGGCTCTGGCGCTCGTTGCTGTCGCCGCAACCGATGTCTCGCTCTCTGTCACCGAAGCGCAGGCGGCGACGACGGACGGCGCCATCCATCGCACGGTCCGGGTCGGCCTCGACAAGTCGGTGATCGTCGACCTGCCGCGCGATGCCCGTGACATCCTGGTGTCGAACCCGGAGATCGCCGATGCGGTCATCCGCACCTCGCGCCGCATCTACATAACCGGCGTCGCCGTCGGCCAGTCGAACGTCATTGTCTTCGACCGCGCCGGCAATCAGGTCGTCTCGCTTGATCTCATCGTCGAGCGCGACACCGCGGCTCTGACCGAGATGCTGCGTCGCCTGATCCCCGATTCCGACATCAAGATCGAGATCGTCAACGACAACATCGTGCTCTCCGGCTCGGTGCGCAACGCCGCCGACGCCCGCCGCGCACAGGACATCGCCGATATCTTCGCCAATGGCGGCGCCAACAGCTCGGCCGCCAAGTCGCAGACCACGGGCTCGGGAACCTCCGGCACCGGCGGTTTCGCCGTCAACGTCTCGACGACTTCGGCCAGCCAGAAGCCGACCTCGCAGGTGGTCAATCTGCTGACCATCGAGGGCGAGGATCAGGTCCACCTCAAGGTCACCGTCGCCGAGGTCCAGCGCAACATCGCCAAGCAGCTCGGCATCGAAATGAGCGCCAATGTCGGCTTCGGCAATTTCTCGACCTGCACGGCGGCCGGCGTGTGCAGCACCACCGGCAATCCCTTCGGCGTCAACGGCAGCGCGTTGGGCAGCAACGCTTTGACCCTTGGCTTCAGCGACGGCGTCAACAGTCTGTCGGCGACGCTGCGGGCGCTCGAGCAGACCGGCATGATCAGGACGCTGGCCGAGCCGACGCTCACCGCCATCTCCGGTGAAACCGCATCCTTCCTCGCCGGCGGCGAGTTCCCGGTGCCCACCGGCAGGGATTCGGCGGGCAACGTCGCCATCTCGTTCAAGCCCTTCGGCGTCGCCCTCAGCTTCACGCCGGTCGTCCTTGCCGAGGGGCGCATCAGCCTGCGCGTCAAGACCGAGGTGTCGGAACTCACCTCCGATGGTTCCTTCACCACCAACAACCTCACCATCCCGGGCCTCAAGGTGCGTCGTGCCGAGAGCACGCTGGAGCTGCCTTCCGGCGGGGCCATGGTCCTCGGCGGCATGTTGCAGGACAGCGTCCGCCAGTCGATCAGCAAGTTCCCCGGCCTCGGCGACCTGCCGATCCTCGGAACGTTGTTCCGCAGCCGCGACTTCCAGCGCAACGAGACCGAGCTGGTGATCATCATCACGCCCTATCTGGTCAAGCCGGTAGCGCCTTCGGCCCTGACCACGCCCGATTCCGGCTTCGCCACGGCCGGCGACGCACAGGCGAATTTCCTCGGCGACATCAACCGGGTCTATGGCGCCGAGGGCGCCAAGGCGCCGGCTGGCACCTACCAGGGCAACTACGGTTTCATCATCCAATGAGCGCCAGCAGGCAGCAACGGAGCGCCACCTCATGACCACCGCGTCGTCCATACTCCACCGTCGCTGGGCGCCACTCACCTCACCGGCTCTCGTGCTGGTCGGCGGTCTCCTGGCAGCGCTCGCCGGCTGCACGTCCTCCGCGACCGACAAGACGCTCGTTACCGGCGGCATCCCCGACGACTACCGCCACAATCATCCGATTGCAGTGGAGGAGATGCTGGAATCGATGGATGTGCCGGTGGGTCAGGACACCGCCCGGCTGTCGTCGCCGGTCAGGGGTACGGTCTCCGGCTTCGGCAGGGCGTTTGCCGCCAGCGGTGCCGCGTTGATTGCCGTGGTTGCGCCGTCCGGCTCGCCAAACCAGGTCGCCGCCGCCAACATTGCCGTCGAGGTCGAGCAGGTGCTGCGCCAGTCCGGCGTCAATCCCCGTGCCATCGAATACCGCGTCTATCGCGCCGGTCCCGAGGAGCGCAACGCCCCGGTGCACATCGCCTATAACCACATCGCCGCGCATACCGCGCCCTGCGGCCCCTGGCCCGATCAGGTCGTCCAATCGCCCCAGAACCGCGCCTACGCCGCCTATGGCTGCGCCACCCAGCAGAACCTGGCCGCCATGGTCGCCAGCCCCCTCGACCTCATCTATCCGCGCGGCCTCACGCCGGCCGACGCGCAGCGTCGCGCCACGGTCCTCGAACACTACCGCAAGGGCGAGGCATTCAGCGCCGACCTGTCGCGCGAGACCGGCGGTACCGTCGCCACGGGAGTTGGCCAATGAGTGACCTAGCCTTCCGCGAACAAGAACCCGGGCTGCCGGCCGAGCCGGCGCCCGCCGCGCTGAGTGCCGATGTCCGGCCGGTTCCGCGCATCTCGATTCAGGCGTTCTGTGAGTCACCAGATGTCGCCGCCAGCATCGAATCGGCCGCCGGCGATCGCCGCATGGCCCGCGCCCACGTCAAGGTTCATACCGGCGGCCTCAGTGCTGCCACCGAGTTCTACCAGGCGGCCGCCACACCCAATCTGATCATCGTCGAGAGCAAGCTGCAGCGCGACCGCCTGGAAACCGAGCTCGAACGTCTTTCCGAGGTCTGCGACCCCGGCACCAAGGTCGTCGTCATCGGCCATACCAACGATGTCGAGCTGTATCGCGGCCTCATTCAGCGCGGTGTCAGCGAATACCTGGTCGCCCCCATCGACAAGATGGGTATCATCCGCGCCATCTCCGATCTCTATATCGAGCGCTCGGCCCAGCCGCTCGGTCGCACCATCGCCTTCATCGGCGGCAAGGGTGGCGTCGGCTCCTCGACCGTCGCCCACAATGTCGGCTGGGCGATCGCGCGCAGCTTCGAAAGCGACGTCGTCATCGCCGATTTCGACCTCGCCTTCGGCACCGCCGGGCTGGATTTCAACCAGGACCCCACCCAGGGCATCGCCGAGGCCGTCAATGCGCCAGACCGCCTCGACGACAATTTCCTCGAGCGTCTGCTTGCCAAGGCGTCCGACCACGTCTCGCTGCTCGCGGCACCGGCGACGCTGGATCGCACCTACGATTTCGGCGAGACCGCGTTCGAACAGGTGATCGACGTTGCCCAGGCCGGCGTTCCCGGCGTGATCCTCGATCTGCCGCACGCCTGGACGGGATGGATGCGCAAGACGCTGCTTTCCGCCGATGAGATCGTGATCACCGTCGAGCCCGACCTCGCCAACCTGCGCAACGCCAAGAACCTGGTCGATCTTCTGCGCTCGAACCGGACAACCGACGCGCCGCCGCGGCTGATCATCAACAAGTCGGGGCTGGCCAAGCGCCCCGAGATCAAGGTCGAGGATTTCGCCTCGGCGCTGGAACTGACGCCGACCGCGGTCATTCCCTTCGATGCGCCGCTGTTTGGCAACGCCGCCAACAACGGCCTGATGATCGCCGAAGCCGACCCCAAGAACCCCGTTGCCGGCATGTTCGAACTGGTTGCGCGCACCGTGACCGGACGCGCCGAACCGCGCCGCCAGAAGCGTAGCGCATTAGCGCCGCTGCTCGCCCGTTTCCGCGGCAAGATGAGCGCCTGACGAGGAGTATCCATGTTCGGCAAGCGGGGAACAGGAAGCACGGAAGCACCGCCGCCGCCGCCGGCAGCCGTCGCGCGCCCGCCGGCAGCCGTCGCCCGCCCGCCGGCCGCCGAAGCGCCCGTTGCGGCAGAGCCGGCGAAGCCGGCGTCGGCGCCCCAGCCGCCCCGTCCCGCCGCCGAATCTGCCCGCCCGCGGACCTCCAGCGACGGCGTGCGCCGATCGGAGAATTTCTACGACATCAAGTCGACGGTGTTCGCCGCCCTGATCGACACCATCGACCTGTCGCAGCTCGCCCGCCTCGACGTCGAATCGGCGCGCGAGGAAATCCGCGACATCGTCAACGACATCATCGCGCTGAAGAACATCGTGATGTCGATCGCCGAGCAGGAGGACCTGCTCGAGGACATCTGCAACGACGTTCTCGGTCTTGGGCCGCTTGAGCCGCTGCTCGCCCGCGACGACATCTCCGACATCATGGTCAATGGCGCCTTCCGCACCTACATCGAAGTCGAAGGCAGGGTTCAGGAGACCAACGTCCGCTTTCGCGACAATTCGCAGCTGATGAACATCTGCCAGCGCATCGTCAGCCAGGTCGGCCGCCGCGTCGATGAATCGAGCCCGATCTGCGACGCCCGCCTGCCCGATGGCAGCCGCGTCAACGTCATCGCGCCGCCTCTGGCGATCGACGGGCCGGCGCTCACCATCCGCAAATTCAAGAAGGAGAAGCTCACTCTCGACCAGCTGGTCAGGTTCGGCACCATCACGCGCGATGGCGCCACCGTGCTCGAGGTCATCGCCCGCTCGCGCTGCAACGTCCTGGTCTCCGGCGGCACCGGCTCGGGCAAGACGACGCTTCTGAATTGCCTGACCCGCTACATCGAGCATGACGAGCGCATCATCACCTGCGAGGACGCGGCCGAATTGCAGCTCCAGCAGCCGCATGTCGTGCGCCTCGAGACCCGCCCGCCCAACATCGAGGGCGAGGGCGAGATCACCATGCGGGACCTGGTCAGAAACTGCCTGCGCATGCGTCCTGAGCGCATCATCGTCGGCGAGGTGCGCGGGCCCGAGGCGTTCGACCTGTTGCAGGCGATGAACACCGGCCACGACGGATCGATGGGTACGCTGCACGCCAACAGCCCGCGCGAAGCCATGTCGCGTCTCGAATCGATGATCACAATGGGAGGCTTCTCGCTGCCGGCCAAGACCATCCGCGAGATGATCGCCACCTCGATCGACGTCATCCTGCAGGTCGAGCGCCTGCGCGACGGCACGCGCCGCATCACCAACATCACCGAGGTGGTCGGCACCGAAGGTGAGGTCATCACTACGCAGGACATATTTGTCTTCGACATCGTCGGCGAGGACCAGAACGGCCGGATCACCGGCGTTCATCGCTCGACCGGCATCGGCCGGCCCAAGTTCTGGGATCGCGCCCGCTACTTCAACGAGGATGTCCGCCTCGCCAACGCGCTCGATTCGGCCAACGCCGCGTCGCCGGATCTGGTCGGACAGGTACGCTGATGTCTCTCCTCCTGCTCTTGGCGATCGGCGGCCTGGCCACGCTGAGCGCGGGTGGCCTCACCTACGCGCTGCTCTTCGACCGCATCCAGAAGGAAGACACCACGGCGCGCCGCATCGGCATGATCCAGGGCACCGGCCACATCGAGGCGTCGCGCGAGGCCGCCTCCGATCCGGCCAAGCGCCGCAAGTCGATCCAGGACACGCTCAGGGAGGTCGAGCAGCGCGAGAAGGCAAAGGCCAAGCGTGGCAAGTCGCCGCCGCTGACGCTGCGCATGCAGCAGGCCGGGCTTCACTGGTCGCGCCGGACCTTCATCATCGTCAGCGTCCTCGTCGGCCTGTTCTGCTATGCCGTCCCCTGGCTTTTTGGCACGCCGATCTACGTTGCCGCCGCCATCGGCGTCGCCGGGCTGCTCGGCCTGCCGCGCTGGATGGTGAATTTTCTGCGCAAGCGCCGCATGAACAAGTTCGTCGATGAATTCGCCAACGCCATGGATGTCATCGTCCGCGGCGTCAAGGCGGGCCTGCCGCTCAACGACTGCGTCAGGATCATCGCCAATGAGGCGGCCGAGCCGGTCAAGTCGGAGTTCCGCGTCATTACCGAGACCCAGTCATTGGGCCTCTCCCTCGCCGATGCCGTCGGCAAGCTGCCCGAGCGTGTGCCGGTGCCGGAGACCAACTTCTTCGCCATCGTCGTCGCCATTCAGCAGCGCGCCGGTGGCAACCTCGCCGAGGCGCTCGGCAACCTGTCGCGCGTGCTGCGCGAGCGGCGCAAGATGAAGGGCAAGATCCAAGCCATGAGCATGGAGGCCAAGGCCTCGGCGGTAATCATCGGCGCCCTGCCGGTTGTTGTCATGACGCTCGTCTACATGACCAGCCCGAATTACATTTCGCTGCTCTTTACCCAACCGCTTGGCCACGTGATCCTCATCTGCTCGGGCATCTGGATGGCCATCGGCATCATGGTCATGCGCAAGATGATTCGTTTCGATTTCTAGGACAGGGGTAGCCGGTGTTTCACCTTATCTACGACGCCATGACCACCCCGCAGACGCTGGTCGCCGTCTTTGCGGCGCTCGCCGTCTTCGCCACCGCCTACACGCTCACCCAGCCTTTCTTCGAGCGCGACAAGCTTGCCACCCGCATCAGGAGCGTGGCGGTCGAACGCGAGCAGATCCGTGCCCGCGAGCGCGCCCGTCTCGCTGCGGAAACCAATCGCGCCAATCTGCGCCGCGAGGTCGCCAAGCCCTACATGCAGCGCGTCGTCGACAGCTTCAATCTGCGCAAGGCGCTTGCCGACGACAAGACGGTCGCCAAGCTGCGCATGGCCGGCTTCCGCGGCCAGGCGCCGCTGGTCGTCTTTCTGTTTGCCCGTGTCACCCTGCCGCTGCTGTTCGCCGCGGTCGCCTTCTTCTATACGTTTGTCGTCGCCCAGCTGGATCAGCCGCTGATGATCAAAGCGTTGATCGTCATCGTCGCGGCCTATGCCGGCTTCTACGCGCCCAACCTCTACGTCTCCAACACCATCTCCAAGCGCCAGCTTTCGATCAGGCGCGCCTGGCCGGATGCGCTCGACCTGATGCTCATCTGCGTGGAGGCCGGCATGTCACTCGAGGCGGCTTTTCGCAGGGTGGCAGAGGAGATCGGCCAGCGCTCGGTCGAGCTGGCCGAGGAGCTGGCGCTGGCCACGGCTGAGCTTTCCTACCTTCCCGATCGGCGCCAGGCCTTCGAGAATCTCACCCAGCGCACCGGCCTGGAAACGGTCAAGTCGGTGATGACCAGCCTCATCCAGGCGGAACGCTACGGCACACCGCTCGGCACCGCGCTGCGCGTGCTCGCCCAGGAGAACCGCGACCAGCGCATGAACGACGCCGAGAAGAAGGCCGCCGCTCTCCCGCCCAAGCTCACCGTGCCGATGATCCTTTTCTTCCTGCCGGTGCTGATGGCGGTTATTCTGGGGCCGGCGGCGATCCAGATCATGCACGCCAACATCCCCAATCCCTGATCCGATCGATCGGGCGGAGAGGGGAGGCGCTCCCCGGCGCCGTCGTTCCAGGAGACCACCGGCCTTGACCCGTCCGCGCATCGGCCTCGCTCTCGGCAGCGGCTCGGCGCGTGGCTGGTCGCATGTCGGCATCATCGAGGCGCTGCTCGAGGCCGGCATCGAGCCTGACGTCGTCTGCGGCACCTCGGTCGGCGCTCTGGTCGGTGCCGCCTATCTCACCGGCAGGCTCGACAGGCTGCGCAAGTGGGGCGAAGCCGTCACCTGGCGCCAGATTGTCGGCCTGATGGACGTCAGCCTTTCCGGCGGCGGGCTCATCGGCGGCAAGACGGTGGTCAAGTTCCTGCGTGACCTTGGTATCACCGGTCCGATCGAGAAGTTCCCCAAGCCGTTTGCGGCGGTGGCCACCGAACTCACCACCGGCCGCGAGATCTGGTTCCAGTCCGGCCCGGTGCTCGAGGCCGTGCATGCCTCGATCGCTGTGCCCGGCCTCTTCAGCCCGGTCCGCCACGGTGGCCAGTGGCTGCTCGATGGCGGTCTGGTCAATCCGGTTCCCGTCTCGCTGTGCCGCGCGCTCGGCGCCGACATCATTATCGCGGTCAACCTCAACGGCGACCAGTTGGGCCGCTGGAAGAAGGATGAGCCGGTGGCTGCGGCGCATCTCCCGGAGCGGCCTGCCCGTGAATCCTTCGCTGGCATGCTGAGCCAGTTGCCGGCAACGCTTGGCGACCAGCTCATGCAGATCGCGCCCCGTCTGCTGGCGCAGAGGGGCGCGCCCGGCTATTTCGACGTGCTCACTGGCGCCATCGACATCATGCAGGACCACATCACGCGCGCCCGTCTGGCCGGCGAGCCGCCGCACGTCATGCTGGTGCCGCGCCTGCGCGGCATCGGCCTGATGGATTATCACCGCGCGGTCGAGGCGATCGCCGAAGGCCGCACAACGGCCACGGATGCACTGCCCGCCATCCGCCGTTATCTGTGATCGCCAGAAATCCGTTTCGTCCCGACCTCATCCGGACGAGGCTGTCGAAGTCAGTCTTCGAACGAGCGGTGCCATGGTTCGAGGCACGCTTCGCGCGCACTGCGTGAGGCTTCCGGTTTGCAGGAACCGCTGGAGTCAGCCGCTCGGCGTGTGGCCCTTGCCCGTGGTCTTCAACGCCTGCCAGGTGTTGCGCTCGGTGAGCATCTGCCGGAGATAGGTGACGTTGGCCTGGGCCTGGGCGGGCGAGATGTCTTCGGACGCGATCTTTTCGGCTTCCGCGAAGCGGCCCTGCAGGCCGACCACCAGAGCGAGGTTCTGGCGCACGCGGCTGTCGGCATTGGGCTGGGCGATCGCCTGACGCAGCAACGTTTCGGCTTTGGGCAGCTCGCCGGTCAGCACGTAGCTCATGCCGTAATTGGACAGCACCGTCGGCTCGTTGGGCGCATATTTCAGCGCCTGCGCGTAGAGCGTGCGCGCCTGATCGTGATGGCCCATCTGGTCGAGGATCGCCGCTTCCGCCGAGATCAGTTGCCAGCTCGGATTGTCCGGCATCTCGGCCCGGCGGATGGCATCGAGTGCCTGGCTGTAGTTGCCGGCCGCCGCCAGCGCCTTGCCGTATTCGGCCAGCACCGCGCGATCGTCAGGGAAGTAGATCACCGCCTTCTGCAGCACCGCCACCGCCTGGTCGCTGCGCCCGGTCTGGCGCAGGGCTGTGGCGTAGTTGAGATCGATGTCGCGGTTCTTCGGATCGGCGGCGTATTTCTGGCCCCAATAGCTCGCCGCCTGCTGGAATTCGGCCGGCGTCCGGGGCTGGGCGATGGCGCCGGTCGTGGTGGTGTCGATCTTTTTGGTCGAGGCGCAACCGGCAAGCGCCAGCATGAGGCACACCGGCAGGACCATGGCGCTTTGCATAAGGCGACGCTTCTTCAGCGGCAGGGAACGCGCGGTCACAATCATTCGGGCAGGCTCCACGGGACCGGCCCAAGCAATATTCTGTTAACCCTAATGCTTGGTTAATGGCGCCCGCCGCCATGGTGTTGGTTGTCGGCAAGCGCCGGTTCACGGCGCGTTTGGCCTGCGTGCTCGACCAATACGCCCGATCGCGGCGAACTCCGGCAAGGCTGTATCCGCGGGGCGCACTCACTCGCCCGGCGTTCAAACGCGCCGCCGGCTGCTGCCTTCAATGGCAGGCCACCGCTATTCGTGGATCTGCGACGTTTCTCGCCGGCTCGGGCGGTTGACGAAGGCCGGCCGTCGCGATCGCTTCCAAATGGCAAATAACGGCGCCGGTTTGCCTCGCCGTCAGAGGATAGCATCGACATGGCGGTGGACGCGTCGAGATTTCGTCCAGTAATAATTCGAGGTATTCGCAACCGCGAATTTCAACACTCGAAGCGTTTCAACGGTGGTATGGTTTTGCCGGCTGTTGATAGGGAGGCGGGACCCTCTGTGCGTTATGGCATCTTGCTGGTTGCCATCGTTGCGCTCACCGTAGTCGCGGCACCGAGTCTGGCGGCAAGCGAAAAGAACGGGGCAGCCTGCGTTTCTTCCGACGCCGGCGTCGCCGCCGCATGCGCGCGGATTCTGGACGCCGGCGGGACGACGCATGGCGGTCGCGTTATCGCGCTCAACACCCGCGGTGCCGGCGAGGCCGGCAGGGACTGCCCGCAACACCTCGCCGAATGCCACGCTGCCCGGCTCGAGCGCGCCGCGCTCGCTTCGCCACCAAAGACCGCGGTTGATCGATCTGCCCAAAGTCTGGCGCTGGCGGCGGGGCAGCCCACGGCCGCGACAGTCCCGGCGCCGGAGGGCCTGGCCGTCGCGGCGTCGCAGACCGAAATCGTCTTCTGGAATTCGATCAAGGATTCGAGCAATCCGGCCGATTTCGAAGCGTACCTCGCCCAGTTCCCGGACGGCGTCTTCGCAGCGTTGGCACGCAACCGCCTCACTACCATCAAGGCGTCGCCGCCCTCGGCCACCGAGCAATCAGCCCCCACCGCCAAGACCGGGCAATCTTCGGGCGCGGCCGGCGATCCGCCGCCTGAGCGGCAGGACTGGAGTTGTGTTGCGCTCTCGGTCAGCGCTGCTCACCACGATCCGAACAACGGACCATGGGACACCGCGTTTCAAGGCAACCCCGCCCCCGACATCGTTGTTTACGAAAGGTCGAGCGGTTTCAAATCGGCCGAATGCAAGGATTCATACACCTGCAGCGTTCGCTTCACACCGCGCGGAAACCGCCTGAATCTGCGCATTGTCGATGTTGATACTCTGAAGGCCGACGAGCAGATCGGAGCCGGGACCTGTGCACTCGCGGCCGGGGTCTGCAAGCTCGGATTAGCACGAATAACAATTCGGCATTGCCCGTGATGTGGCTCGCTGTTCGGTGTGCCTTGCCGCCGAAATCGTCCGACCGACGACGGGCAACGCCCCTTTGACGACCATGAACCGTGCGGCGACCGCGGCTGTGACCGTGTGGCGCGCGCCGCCGGCGGCGCCCGGTCCGCGGGATTGTGGTGCCGCCGTCACCCCGCCATGATGGTGGGGCGCTTTGCCTTCCGGAGATCTTCCCGTGCCCGATTGCCTGCTTGCCGCCGATAGTGAACCGGCGGTTCCCATTCATGCCGTCACCGCCGCCGCTCTCCCCGGCCTGTGGGAGGTGTTTTCTCCGCGGGCCGCCGCCTGGGCCGCCGCCGCCGGCTTCACGGCGTCTGCCGGCGAGGTCTGCATGGTGCCAGGCGCCGATGGCGCGCCTGCCTCTGTCCTCTTCGGGCTCGGCGAGGGCAGCGGCGGCCCGTCACTCATCGCCGGCAAGCTGCCCGCCAGCCTGCCCGCCGGCACCTATCGTCTCGAATCCGGCTTCGACGATCCGGCGCTGGCCAGCCTCGCCTGGGCGCTCGGCGCCTATCGCTTCACCCGCTACAGCCGCAAGCCGCCCGAGCTGCGCCGCCTCGTCCTGCCGGCCGATGTCGACGAGAGGGAAATCGCGCGCATCGCCGACGGCGTCTATCTCGCCCGCGATCTCGTCAACACCGCGCCCAACGACCTCGGACCTGCGGAACTGGCCGATGCCGCCCGCAAGCTCGCGCTGCGCCACGGCGCCGTCTTCTCCGAGATCGTCGGCGAGGGCCTGCTGGCCGATGGCTTCCCGCTGATCCATGCCGTCGGCGCTGCGGCAACGGCGGAGCGCGCGCCGCGCCTGATCGACCTCACCTGGGGCGACATGCAAGCCCCCTCGGTGACGCTGGTCGGCAAGGGTGTGTGCTTCGACTCGGGCGGCCTCGACATCAAGCCGGCCTCCGGCATGTTGCTGATGAAGAAGGACATGGGCGGCGCCGCCAATGTTCTGGGCCTCGCCCACATGATCATGGACGCTCGCCTGCCGCTCCGCCTGCGCGTGCTCATCCCGGCGGTCGAAAACGCCATTGCCGGCGCCGCCTTCCGCCCCGGCGACGTCTTCACCGCGCGCAACCGGCTGACCGTCGAGATCGGCAATACCGATGCCGAAGGCCGCCTGGTGCTTGCCGACGCTCTGGCGCTGGCCAGCGAAGACGAGCCCGATCTGATTGTCGACCTCGCCACGCTGACCGGCGCCGCCCGCGTCGCTCTCGGCCCCGATGTGGTGCCCTTCTACACGCGTGACGATGCGCTGGCCGCCGCGCTCACCACCTGCGGCGAGCAGACCGCCGATCCCGTCTGGCGCATGCCGTTGTGGGCGCCCTACATGGGGACGCTCGAATTCGAAGATCGCCGACATCAACAATGCCGGCGCCGGCGGCCACGCCGGCTCGATCACCGCCGCGCTCTTCCTCTCCCGCTTCGTGCCGGAGAGCCGGCGCTGGCTCCACGGCGACATCTTCGCCTGGACCCCGTCGGCCAGGCCCGGCAAGCCGGAGGGCGGCGAGGCGCAATTGATCCGCGCTCTTTACGTGCTCCTGCGCGATGACGGGCCGCGCCCGGCTTAAGCATACGGCTTAACCCAGTTTGCGATGCGCGCTTGAATCTGCTCTCCGTCATGGTCAAGGTTAGTTCGGGTCCGTAACGATCTTGGTCGCGACGGGGGAGTGGGCAGCACCATGCCAGCCGAGTTCCGACCGAGTCAGGCTTTGCGCCTGTGGCACGACGTGGTCTTCGATTTGGTTCGCGATGGCGAGCGGGATCTGACGACGCGGCAGATGGCGGTGCTTTTGACCGTCTATCTCGAGCCGCCGCCGCACACCGTGCGTGGCCTTGCCGCCAAGCTCGGCGTCACCAAGCCGGTCGTCACCCGCGCCCTCGATACCATGGGCCACCTGGGGCTGCTTTCCCGCCGCCGCGACGAGACCGACAAGCGCAACGTCCTGGTCCAGCGCACGCTCGAAGGTGCGCTCGCCGTCGAGCGCTTGGGTGATGCCATCGTCGCCCGCTACCGCCACCTGCCGCCGTGAAACTGGCCCCCCATCGTTTCGACCGGACGAGACGCAAGACTTGCCGCGCACGAGTCCTCAGGCGCGAAACCACGTCATGGGAGCGAAAGCTCTGGGTATGCCTTCTGTCGGCGCAGGTCGAAGGCGTCAGCTTTCGTCGCCAGCATCCAATCGGACCTTACGTCCTCGACTTCTACGCGTCGTCCGTTTCCCTCGCGATCGAAGTGGACGGCGGGCAGCACGGCATGGCCGCCGGAAAGCTTGCCGATCGCCGACGCGATGAATGGCTGCGCAATCGCGGTATCACCGTCCTGCGCTTCTGGAATTCGGACATCGCTGAGAACATCGCGGGTGTGGTTGAAGCGATCCGCCTCGAGGTCCTTGAGCGTCGCAGGTCTGGCGCAATCCCCACCCCACGGGACTCCTCCCCTTGAAAAGGGGAGGATGGGAGGGGATCGGCGCGCCAAGTCTGACGGCGATGCGATGTGACCCCCACCTATCCTCCCCCTTTCAGGGGGAGGGAGAACAAGTGGTCGCGCCACGCAGAACATCGGCCGCACCATGTGCTGCGTTGTCGGGCCAGCCTGTGCACTTGCCCCACGGCCTCCTCCCCTTGAAAAGGGGAGGATGGGAGGGGATCAACAAGAGTATGATCCATCTGACATGACCACCCTTGATCCCCGTCTCCACGCCATCCGGCCCGACCTCGCCGACATCCGCCTCAAGGGCAGGGTGGAAGCGGCGCGTTTCGTCGAAGGCACGCCGCGCCGCGTCGTCGCGGCATCGGCGCCGATCAAGCGCACGCCAAGGTCCGATGCCGGGCTGGAGAGCGAGGCGCTCCGCGGCGAGACCGTCACGGTCTTCGAGGATGGTGCCGAGGGCTGGTCGTGGGGTCAGCTCAAGACCGATTCCTATGTCGGCTATGTGCCCACCGATGCGCTGAGCGCCGATGCAGCCGAACCGACCCACCGGGTCACCGCGCTCCGCACCTTCCTCTACCCCGGTCCCGACCTGAAGCTGCCGGCCCGCACCTCACTCTCGCTTTGCGCCCGCCTGGCGCTTGCCGGCGAAGCCGAAACGCGCGGCACCGCCTACCGCATCCTCGCCGGCGGGGAGGGGGCCGTCGTCGCCGCCCATGTCGTACCGCTGGAGGCGCCGCCGGAGAGCGATTTCGTCGCCCTCGCCGAACGATTCCTCGGCACGCCCTATCTCTGGGGCGGGCGCACCTCGATCGGGCTCGATTGCTCGGGGCTCGTGCAGATCTCTTTGATGGCCGCCGGCCATTCCGCCCCACGCGACACCGACCTGCAGGCGGCGATGATCGGCCATGCGGCCGCCGACGGTGCCGCGGCCTTGCGGCGCGGCGATCTCGTCTTCTGGGGAGGCCATGTCGGCATCATGATCGACAGCGAATACATGGTCCACGCCAGCGGCCACCAGATGGCGGTGGTCATCGAGCCGCTCGCCGACGCGGTCGCCCGCATCGGCGCCGTGCGCACGGTCCGTCGCCTCTGAGGCCAGCCCTCATCCTGGGCGAGCCGGCCGAAGGCCGGCCGCGAAGGATCGAGAGCGATGCTCACACCTCCAGTTCCGCCAGTATCCAGTCCCGGAAGGCGCGGATCTTCGGCACGTTGCGCCGTCCCTCCGGATAGCACAGCCAGTATGAGCGACCCTCTTCCCTGGCCGATTCGAAGGGTTGCACGAGAAGCCCGCTCTCGACCTCGGCCGTGTAGAAGGCCGGCGTCAGGATTGCCACGCCCTGTCCGCCAATCGCCGCACGCGCCTCCAGATGCTGGTCGCCCATATGCGTGATCGGCCGCCCGGCCGGCGTGTAGTCGTCGATGCCGTGGACGGCAAACCAGGCCGGCCACCAGGGATCGTCGGGCGCGATGAGCGGGAGCTTGAGCAAGTCGGCGGGCTGCCCGAGCGCACGCGGCGCAGCGAGCCTTGGGCTTAGCATCGGCGCGAAATCGATGGGGATCAGGCGGTGCGCGACAAGGCCCGGCCAGTCGCCGGCGCCGCTGCGGATGGCCAGGTCGACGTCATCGCGGGTGAAATCGGCGACCGCGCGGGTGGCGGTAATCCGCACTGCGATCGCTGGATTCCTGATCTGGAAGCTGCCGATGCGCGGTGCCAGCCAGTGGGCGGCAAAGGTCGGCACGACGCTCATCGACAGCACGCCGCCGGTGTCCTGGCGCGCCGCGGCGAAGGCACTGGCCAACCGGTCGAGCGCATCGCTCGCCGCCGGCGCCAGCAGCCGCCCGGTCGGCGTCAACGCCACCGCGCGCGTCAGCCGCAGGAACAGCGGTGTGCCCAGCCGCTCCTCCAGAACCTTGATCTGGTAGCTGACCGCGGCCTGCGTCATGCCGAGCTCCTCCGCCGCGCGGGTGAAGCTCAGGTGGCGGGCCGCCGCCTCGAAGGCGCGCACGGCCGCAAGCGGCGGCAGGTCACGCTGGCCCATGCATCAAGACTCCTTATGGGTACCAATCGGACTTTGATTGGATCAGGCGGTCATTCTCTCCCATTTTGATCAAGCCGATAAGCCAGATCGGCAGGAAATTCAAAGAGTGTGAGGTCAATATGTCTGCCGTCTCGGAATGCGGGGGCAGGCGGTGGCGTGTATCCGTCATCAGCCAGGTTATTGCATGGTTCGCTGCTCGCAGTCCGCGCCGGCGGCGGCCGATCACGCTCGATCCGGCATCACTTTCCGATCATATGCAGCGCGATGTCGGCCTTCTCGACGGCCGCGGGCCCGCGCTCAGGCGCCCCGAGCGTTCGCCATGCCGCATGGCGTTCGATTGCCACCGCTGATCAGTAACCCGCCTTGCGGTCGATGACGTTGGTGAGCGGCGCGCCCGCCTCGAAATTCGCGATCTGCTTCAGTATGGCCGGCACCAGCGCTTCCGCTGTGCTGGCCGCGGCGACATGCGGCGTGATCACGACATTGTCCATGCCCCAGAGCGGACTTGCCGCAGCGAGCGGCTCGCTCTCGAACACGTCGAGGCTTGCGCCGCCAAGGACGCCGCTCTCTAGCGCCGCGACGATGTCGGCTTCGACCTGCAATCCGCCGCGCCCGGCATTGATCAGCACCGGCATGCCGCGCGGACCGTCATGGGCGAGCTTCTCGAACAGCGGCAGCGCAAGCATGCCGCGCGTCTCCGGCGTCAGCGGCAGCAGACAGACGAGGATGTCGCTGCGCTTGAGGAAAGCGTCGAGCCCTTGCACGCCGGCGAAACTCTCGACCCCGGGCACAGACGATCCGCGCCGGCTCCAGCCGGCGACACGGAAGCCGAGTCCGCTGAGTGCCTTCGCCGATGCCTGGCCGAGCACACCCATCCCCATGATGCCGACCCGCACATCATGCGCTGCCGTCTGTCTCCGTTCCTTCCACACCCGTTCGCGCTGCTGGCGGTCGTAGAGCCGCTGCCGGCGGTGGTGGATGAGCACCTGCAGCACCACCCATTCGACCATGCGCCCGGTCAGGTCGTCGTCGACCACGCGCATGATCGGTACCTCCGGCAGGTCGTCACGGAAGATCAGGTGGTCGACCCCGGCGCCGAGCGAGAGGATTGCCTTGAGGTTCCTGAGACCGGCAAGCGCGCCCGCCGGCGGCTTCCACAGCAGCGCGTAAGCGACTGTGTCGCGGTCGGGAACATCGGGCCAGAGGAAGACCGGCCGCGTCGGGTCGGCGGCCCGCACTGCGTCCGCCCACGGCACCGGGTCCCACCTGGTGATTGCCAAGAGGATGGCGGGTTTGGTCATCGTCCGCCCCCCGCCCTGTCCTACTGCGCCACGATGCCTTCCGGCGCGGTCTCGATATCGAAGGCGGCGGCCATCAGCGCCCGCGTATAGTCGGTCCTGGGATTTTCGAACACGTCCGCCGCGTGGCCGTGTTCCACCACCACGCCGTTGCGCATCACCAGGATGTCGTTGGCGAGCGCCCGCACGACCTTGAGGTCGTGGCTGATGAACAGATAGGCGAGGTCGTGCCGGCGCTGCAGCTCGCGCAACAGGTCGACCACCTGCGCCTGCACGCTCATGTCGAGCGCCGAGGTCGGCTCGTCGAGCATGACGAACTCCGGCTCCAGCACCATGGCGCGAGCGACGGCGACGCGCTGGCGCTGGCCACCGGAGAATTCGTGCGGGTAGCGGTTGCGCGTCGCCGCATCGAGGCCGACTTCTTCCAGCGCCGCCGCCACCCGCTGGTCACGTTCGCGCGCGGAGAGGTTGGCGGCGTGCAGCCGCAACCCCTCGCCGACAATGTCGCCGATCGACATGCGTGGCGACAGCGAGCCGTAGGGGTCCTGGAAGACGATCTGCATGGCACGCCTGAGCGGCCGCATCTTCTTGAAACTGCGGCCGTCGATCGCCTCGCCGAGGAAGGCGATGCGCCCCTCCGACGAGATCAGCCGCATCAGCGCCAGACCCAGCGTCGTCTTGCCGGAGCCGGATTCGCCGACCACGCCCAGCGTCTGCCCGCGCCTCACCGTTACGTCGATGCCGTCCACCGCCTTGATGTATCCGACGGTCTTGCGCAGGAAGCCGCGCCGGATCGGGAACCACACTTTCAGCTTGTCGGCCTCCATCACCACCGGCGCTTGCGCATCCGGCTTGGGCGGGTCGCCCTTCGGCTCGGCCGCCAACAGGTGGCGGGTATAGGCGTGCTGTGGGTGGGTGAAGATATCCTGAGTGGAACCCTGCTCGACGATATGGCCGCCGGTCATCACGCAAACATGGGTGGCGAAGCGCCGCACGATGCCGAGGTCGTGGGTGATGAACAGCAGCGCCATGCCGGTCTGCTTCTGCAGCTTGGCGAGCAGTTTGAGGATTTGCGCCTGCACCGTCACGTCGAGCGCCGTCGTCGGCTCGTCGGCGATCAGCAGGTCCGGCTCGTTGGCAAGCGCCATGGCGATCATCACGCGCTGGCGCTGGCCGCCGGAAAGCTGGTGCGGATAAGCGCCAAGCCGGCTCTCGGCGTCGCGGATGCCGACCTGTTCGAGCAGCGCCAGCGTGCGCGCCCGTGCCGCGGTCTCGTGCAAACCGCGATGCACCTTCAGCACTTCGCTCACCTGCCGCTCGATGGTGTGCAGCGGATTGAGCGAGGTCATCGGCTCCTGGAAGATGATGCCGATATCGTTGCCGCGCACGGCGCGCAGGTCCTTGTCGCTAGCGTTGAGCAGGTCCTTGCCCTTGAAGTGGATCGTGCCCGCCGGATGGATCGCTGAAGGCGGCAGCAGCCGCATCACCGAAAGCGCGGTCACCGACTTGCCCGAACCGGATTCGCCGACCAGCGCCATGGTCTCGCCCTTGGCGATGTCGAAGCTGGCGCCTTCCACCGCCATGGTCGTCACGCCGCCCTGGCTGAAGACGACGCCGAGATCCTTGACCGAGAGGAGGGGGGTATCGCTCACAGCCCCGTGCCCGAGTGTTCGCATTTGCCGCCGGTCTGCACCATCTTGGCGTCGAAATAGTCGAAGCAGCGGGCGAAATCGCCAAGCTGGTTCACCCACATCGTCACCACCGCCTGGCGTCCGTCCGGCCACGACAGCGTCGACAGCGCGAGGAACTTCCAGCCGTCGCGAGCGAGCGACGCCGACGAGGCCTCGCTGTCGAAGCCCCAGACGCCGTAGCCGTCCGGAGCCTTGCCGGCGCTCTCGCGGTCGTCGGCGGCCAGTGCCGGCCCGGCGATGATCGACAGCGCCAATGCAGCGAAAGCGAAACGCGCGGTCCTCATGCGAAGGTCTTCCTTGGGTCGAATGCGTCGCGCACCGCCTCGCCGACGAAGATCAGCAGCGACAGCATCAGCGAGATGACGATGAAGCCGGTCAGGCCCAGCCACGGCGCGTGAATGTTGTCCTTGCCCTGCGCCAGCAGTTCGCCCAGCGACGGCGAGCCCGGCGGCAGGCCGAAGCCGAGGAAGTCGAGCGAGGTCAGCGTCGTGATCGAGCCGTTGAGGATGAAGGGCAGGAACGTCAGCGTCGCCACCATCGCGTTGGGCAAGAGGTGGCGGAACATGATGGTCAGGTTGCCGACGCCGAGCGCGCGGGCCGCATTGACATATTCGAAGTTGCGCCCGCGCAGGAACTCCGCCCGCACCACGCCGACCAGCGCCACCCAGGAGAACAGCAGCAGAATGCCGAGCAGCACCCAGAAGCTCGGGGCGATCACCGATGAGATGATGAGCAGCAGGTAGAGCGAGGGGATCGCCGTCCAGATCTCGATGAAGCGCTGGAAGCCGAGGTCGATCCAGCCGCCGAAATAGCCCTGCACGGCGCCCGCGCAGACCCCGATGAATGACGAGATGATCGCCAGCGTCAGCCCGAATTCGACCGAGATGCGGAAGCCGTAGATGAGGCGGGCCACCACGTCGCGTGCCTGGTCGTCGGTACCCAGCCAGTTCCAGTTGCCAATCGTGCAGTTCGCGTCCTTGACGCCTTCCGGATAGGCCGCGCAGCGCTGCTCCAGCGACATCGTCCACCACGGCGGTGCCGGCGCCGGCGTCGGGATCTCGTTGTTGACCGTGCCGTAGGAATAGCGGATCGGCGGCCATATCATCCAGCCGTTGTCGTTGATCTCCTTCTGCACGAAGGGATCGCGATAGTCGGTTGTCGCCAGGAACCCGCCGAATTTCGATTCCGGATAGTCGGTGAGCACCGGGAACAGGATCTCACCCTTGTAGGAGACGATGAGCGGCCGATCGTTGGCGATCACGTTGGCGGCGAGCGACAGGCCGAACAGCACCAGGAAGATCCAGAACGACCAGTAGCCGCGCTTGTTACGGCGGAAATTCGCCAGCCGCCGGCGGTTGATCGGCGACAGCGTGAATAGCCGCGTCGGCGGCGGCGGCGGCTCGCCGGGCAGCGGCTCGATGGTCTCGTAGCCGGCATTCTCCAGCCTGTGCTCGAGCTTGCTGTCCAATCACACCTCGCGCGTCTCGAAATCGATTCGTGGATCGATCCAGGTGTAGGTGAGGTCGGAAATCAGGTTCACCGCCAGTCCCATCAGCGAGAAGATGTAGAGCGTGGCGAAGACCACCGGGTAATCGCGGTTGAGCACCGATTCGAAGGATAGCAGGCCGAGCCCGTCGAGCGAGAAGATCGTCTCGATCAAAAGCGAGCCGGTGAAGAAGGCGCTGATGAAGGCGCCGGGGAAACCGGCGATGACGATCAGCATGGCGTTGCGGAAGACGTGGCCGTAGAGCACCTGGCGTTCGGTCAGTCCCTTGGCGCGCGCCGTCATCACGTATTGCTTGCGGATCTCGTCGAGGAACGAGTTCTTGGTGAGTAGCGTCGTGGTGGCGAAGGCCGACAGCGCCATGGCGGTCAAGGGCAGCGCCAGGTGCCAGAAATAGTCGAGGATCTTCTCCGGCCAGGGCAGGCTTGCCCAGTAGTCGGAGGTCAGGCCCCTCAGCGGAAACAGGTCGAGGAAGGAGCCACCGGCGAACAGGATGATCAGGAGGATGGCGAACAGGAAGCCGGGGATGGCGTAGCCGACCACGATCACCGCGCTCGTCCAGATGTCGAAGCGCGAGCCGTCCTTGACCGCCTTGCGGATGCCGAGCGGGATCGAGATGGCGTAGGACAGAAGCGTCATCCACAGACCAAGCGAGATCGAAACTGGCAGCTTCTCGCTGATCAGCTTGAGAACGCTGATATCGCGGAAATAGCTCTGGCCAAACTGGAAGCGCGCGTAGTTCCACAGCATCAGGCCGAAGCGTTCCAGCGGCGGCTTGTCGAACCCGAATTGCTTCTCCAGCGACTTGATGAATTCCGGGTCGAGCCCCTGGGCGCCGCGATATTTCGAGGTGACGTCCTCGCTGCCGCCGCCCTGCTGGTTGCCGGCGCCGGCGAAATCGCCGCCGCCGGTGATCCGCGCCGTTGCCGAGACGTCGGTCCCCTGAAGTTGCGCGATGATGCGCTCGATCGGCCCGCCGGGCGCGAACTGCACCACGGCGAAGCTGATCGCCATGATGCCGATGATCGTCGGGATGATCAGCAGGATGCGGCGGAGGATATAGGCGCCCATCGCTTAGCTCAGGCTCCGCTCGCCATGGGCTGATACATCGGCCACAAACTCCAATCCCTCCCCGCAAGGGGAGGGGGGACCACGCGCAGCGTGGTGGGTGGGGAGGCGGCGGCGATCTGACCCCACCCGTCTCCTCGCTCCGCTCGGAGCCACCCTCCCCGTGCCGGGGAGGGATGGAGTCCTGTCGCAATCGACACAGCACCCATCACCTGATCACCCGCTGTAGCCGATCGCCGCCGCCTTGCCGGTGTCGAACCACCACGTCGCTTCGGGCGTGAAGGCGTAGGGCGGCTTCTTTGCCGGCCAGCCGAAAATGTCCCAGTGGGCGACCCGGTGGACCGCCTGATACCAGCTCGGCGTGCCGTATTGCCCTGAACGCAGCACCCGGTCCACCGCCTTCAGGAGCGTGACCAGCTCGGCGCGGCTGGTGACCTGGGGAAGCTGGTCGAGCAGCCCGTCGATCGCCTTCGACTTGATGCCGGCATAGTTATGCGATCCCGGTTCACCGGCGGCTTTGGAACCGAAGAACTGGTTGAGGCCGTCGAGCGGTGTCGCGCCGAGCGTGAAGCGCGCCAGGATGGTGTCGAATTCGTAGTCGTTGAGGCGCGATTGATATTGCGCCGAATCCACCTGGCGGATGGTTGCGGTCACGCCGATGCGCTTGAGGTTCTGCACCCACGGCGACAGCACCCGCTCGAAGACCGAGGCGTTGATCAGGAATTCGAAATCGAGCGCCTCGCCCTGGGCGTTGACCAGCTTATCGCCCTTCTGCGTCCAGCCCGCCGCCTTGAGCAGGTTGAACGCCTGTCTCAGCACCGTGCGATCGTTGCCCGAGCCGTCCGTCTTCGGCGGTACATAGACTTCGCCGAACACCTCCGCCGGCAGGTCGGCCTTGTAGGGCTCGAGCAGCTTCAGCTCGTCCGGCCCCGGCTTGCCCACGGCCATGAAGTCCGAGCCCTGGAAATAGGAGACCTCGCGCTCGTAGGCGCTGAAGAACAGGTTCTTGTTCGACCATTCGAAATCGAAGGCCAGGCCGATCGCCTGCCGCGTGCGCGGGTCGGCGAATTTTCCGCGCCGCGTATTGTAGAAGAAGTACTGGAAGTCCGGAATGGCTTCGGCCGGAAACTTCGTCTTCTTGACCTTGCCTTCGCTCACCGCCGGAAAATTGTATCCGGTCGCCCAGGTCAGCGAGGTGAACTCTTCGCGATAGGTGATCAGGCCCTTCTGGAAGGCCTGGAAGGCGGCCTCTCGCTCCTGGAAGAAGTCGATGCGGATGACGTCGAAATTGCCTTGGCCAACATTCACCGGCAGGCTCTCGCCCCAATAATCCTTGACCCGCTCATATTCGATGAAGCGCCCCGCCGATTTGTTGCCGACCCTGTAGGCGCCCGCGCCCAGCGGTGCATCGAGCGAAGACGAATCGAAGGGCCGGTTCGCATAATAGGCCTTGGAGAAGATCGGCAGGCTGGCGATCGTGAAGATCGTCTGCCGCGTCTGCTTGCCGTCAAGCGTCACGATCACGGTGCGCGCGTCGCTGGCCTCCGCCTTCGCCATCGGCACGATCACCTGCGAGATGTCGGGATGCCCCTTCTCCTTGAGCAGCATCAGCGAGAAGGCGACGTCCTCGGCGGTCAGCGGCGAGCCGTCGTGGAAGCGCGGCTCGGAACGCAGGTGGAAGGTGAAGACATTGCCGTCGGCGGAGACGTCCACGGTCTCGGCGACGAGACCGTAATAGGAGTTCGGTTCGTCCTCCGCGCCTGCCATCAGCGTGTCGAACGTCATCTCCATGCGCGGCGGCGCGTCGCCCCTGAGCACGAACGAATTGAGCGTGTTGAAGGTCTGCGTTGACTGATTGTAGACCCAGTAGGAGGGCTGGAAGTTCATCCGCCCGCCCTTCGGCGCGCCGGCGTTGACGTAGTCGAAGTGCTTGAAATCAGCCGGATATTTCAGTTCGCCGAAGATCGACAGGCCGTGCAGGCCGGTCTTGCCGGCGGCCCAGGCCAAAGGCGGCAGCAACGGCGAAGCCAGCGCCGCGCCGCCGGCGGCCAGCACGCCGCGGCGGGTGAGGCCGCTCGGACGGCGCCTCACTGCGCGCCTCCCGTCTTGGCCGCCTTGTCGGCGTCCCACCACCATGTGGTCGGGATGCCGAGGTCGAACTTCAGCTTCTTGAAGTCGGGATGGCCGAAGCGGTCCCAATAGGCGATGCGGTCGGTCAGGCCGGCATAGCTCGGGATGACGTATTGCTCGGCCATCATCACCCGGTCGAGCGCATGCACCGCCGCCACCTGGCTCTCGCGGTCCTTGGCGTAGATGATGCGGTTGATGATCGCGTCGACCGCCGGGTCCTTGATGCCGGCATAGTTCTGCGAAGCCGGGCTGTCGGCCGCCTGCGAGCCCCAATAGCCCAGCTGCTCGTTGCCGGGCGAATTGGATTGGGTCCAGGCGTAATAGACCATGTCGAAATCGCGTGAACGCAAGCGCGTGATGAACTGGCTGGAATCGACTTCGCGCAGCGTGAGCTTGATGCCGATGCGCGCCAGCGACTGCTGGTAGGCCAGCGCCACGGGCTCGATCGTCGCCCCGTCGAGCAGCAGCTCGATCGTCACCGGCTTGCCGTCCTTGCCCACCAGCGTGTTGCCCTGCAGCGTGTAGCCCGCCTGCTTCAGCAGATCGAAGGCTTGGCGGAGATTGGCACGCACCTTCTCCGCATCGCCGCCCACCGGATTTTCATAAGGCTTGGTGAAGACATCGGGCGGCACTTCGTCCTTCACCGTGTTGAGGATGTCGAGCTCCTTGCCGGTGGGCAGGCCGCTCGCCGCCAGCGGCAGGCCGAAGAAGAACGAATCGATGCGCTGGTACTGGTCGTAGAAGATCGTCTTGTTGAGCGTCTCGAAGTCGAAGGCGTCGTTGAGCGCCTGGCGCACCCGCCGGTCCTGGAAGAACGGCCGGCGCAGGTTGGGCACGAAGCCCACCATGATGCCCGATACCTGGTCGAGCTTGACCTCTTCCTTGTGCACCTTGCCGGCCTTGAGTGCCGGGAAGTCGTAGGCCGTCGCCCAGCGCTTGGCCGCGTTCTCCCACCAGTAGTCGAAGTCGTCGGCCTTGAACGCCTCGAACTCGACGTTGAGGTCGCGATAATATTCGAAGCTGATCTTGTCGAAGTTGTTGCTGCCGATATTGACGTTGAGGTCCTTGCCCCAGAAGTCCGGCACGCGCTCATAGGTGATCGAGCGGCCCGCCTCCACGTCGGCGATGCGGTAGGGGCCGGAGCCCAGCGTCGGCTCGAGCGTCCCCTTGCTGATGTCGCGCTGCTTGCCGTTGGCGTCGGTGCCCTGCCACCAGTGTTTGGGCAGAATCGTGAGTTGGCCAACGATGTTTGGCAGCTCGTGATTGCCCTTGAGGTCGAAGATGAAGGTCACCTGGTCGGGCGCCGTCACTTCGGCCTTCTTCACATGCTGATAGTAGTAGCGCTGGTTCTGGTTGAGCTTCACCGTTTCGTCGAACGACCACACCACGTCGTCCGGCGTGATCGGCTGCCCGTCCTGCCAGCGCGCCTTGGGGTTGATGCGGTAGGTGACGTAGGAGAAGTCGGCCGGAAACCGGACCGCATCGGCGATCTCGCCATATTCGGCGGAGATGTCGAGCTCGTCGAGTGCCGGCGTCATCAGCGACTCGTAGATGAGTCCAAGACCGTTGGCAGGGACGCCCCGGTCGAGAATCGGGTTGAGCGTGTCGTAGGTCTGGCTGTAGCTCGGCATCCGGATCGCGCCGCCCTTCGGCGCGTCCGGGTTGACGTAGTTGAAATGCTTGAAATCCGCCGGATAGCCGGGCTGTCCGATCAGGCTGATCGCGTGTTGCCACGGCCCCGGTGGTGGCAGCCCGTCGGGGCCCTGCTGGGCACTGGCATCTTGCGCGGAAGCGCCGGCTGCGCTCGCCGCAAGAATGGCAAGCGCCGCGATGGCCGTCGAAATCCTCATCATGCGGCAGTGGCTCTCCGTGGCCCGGCCCTCATTTCACGCCATTAAGGCCGGTCGGAGAGACAAACACCAGCCCGCCGGCCAATTTATGACCGAAATTTAACGCCGCCCCGGTGCCGGCGGCTGGCCGCCGGCATGCAACTGCCCGTGCTACTGCGCGGTCGCCGGAGCCGGCGCTGTCGTCCCGCTGTCGGCCGGCGCTGCCGGAGCCGCAGGGGCTGGCGCGGTCGCGCTGCCGTCCGCCGGAGCGGCGGGAGCAGGCGTCGCACCAGCGGGAGCAGGCGTCGAACCGGCAGGAGCAGGCGTTGCACCGGTGGGAGCCGGCGTCGCCGCCCCGCTGTCGGCCGGTGCTGTCGAAGGCGTCGCACCGCCGGCCGGGGCAGGCGCTGCAGCGCCGCCGGCGGCGGGCGCCGCGGGCTTGGCCGCATCCGTGGCCGGCAACGGCGCCGGCGTGTCGGCGAGCGTCCTCAGATAGGCGACAACGTCCGCCCGCTCCTGCTCCTTCGGGATGCCGGCGAAGGTCATCTTGGTGCCGGGAATGAACTCCCGCGGATTGGTCAGGAAATGGTTGAGGTTGTCATAGGTCCAGGTGAAGCCGGTCTTGCCCTTGTCCTGGAACGCCTGGGAATAGTCGTAGCCGGTTTCCGGGCGGATGATCGGCGTGCCGACGACGCCGTAGAGATTGGGTCCGACCTTGTTCGGCTGGCCCTTTTCCAGCGTATGGCAGGCCAGGCACTTCCGCGCCGTCTCCTCGCCTTTCTTGACGTTTGCCGTCTTCACCTCGTCGACGAACGACACCGCCGTCGCGCCACCGCCACCACCGGCTGCCGGTGCCTCGGCGGCCTTGCCGGCGGCGCCGCCTGCTGCGGGCGCCGCGGCGGCATTTTTGGCCGGCGCGGCGGGTAGCGGCACCGGATTGTCGGAAAGCGTCCGCAGATAGGCGATCACGTCGGCGCGCTCGTCCGGCTTCTTGATGCCGGCGAACGACATCGCCGTCCCCTGGATATAGCCGCGCGGGTCGGTCAGGAAGCTGTCGAGGTGCTCGAAGGTCCAGGTGAAGCCTTCCTTGGTCTTGTCCTGGAAGGCCGAGGAATATTTGAAGCCATTGTCGGGATGGATGATCGGCGAGCCGACCACATTGTAGAGATTGGGGCCGACCTTGTTCGGCTGGCCCTTTTCCAGCGTATGGCAGGCCAGACACTTTTTCGCCGCCGCCTCGCCCTTCTTGGGGTCCGCCGTCTGCAGGCGCTGGGCGATCGAGGCGACCTGTTGGCTGCCGCCGGTGGCGCCGCCGGTTCCGCTGCTCGGTTCGCTCACCGCGATCACATAGCCGGGCTTGGCCGGTTCGGCGGGCGTGTAGATGGCCTCCGAAATGATGCTCACGGCCATGACGCCGAGGCCGGTGGCGAGAACCGCACCGGCGATCTTGTTGAGTTCGAAAGAGTCCATCTTCAACCCGCTCCGCAGCATGGTCCCTGGACGGTCGGCCGCGGGCTCCGGCGGCCGGGATCATGCAGACATCCCCCAAGGTACGGGCATCTGGAATCGTTCCAGCCACCCCGCAGGCGCGGAAACTACAAGCTTTCCGCCGCTTGAGGCAACACGTATAAGCCGGCGGGGTTGAGACTAATTGTCGTCCTGATTCCGCGTCCGTTTCTGCCGTTTTGCCGGGATTCCGCCCGTGACCGAGCGTGCCATCGTCCTCATTCCCGCCCGCATGGCCTCCACCCGCCTGCCGGGAAAGCCCCTTGTCGATATCCACGGCCACCCGATGATCGTCCACGTCTGGCGCCGCGCGGTCGAGGCCGGTCTCGGCCGGGTGGTCGTCGCCACCGACGACATCGCCATCGCCAGCGTCATCGAGCTTGCCGGCGGCGAGGCGGTGATGACCCGCGCCGATCATGTCAACGGCACCCAGCGCATCCACGAGGCGTTGCACATCATCGGCTCCGACGAGGAGATCGTCGTCAACCTGCAGGGCGACCTGCCGACCGTGACGCCGGCCACCGTCCAGGCGGCGCTGGCGCCGCTGGCGCTGGCCGAGGTCGATATCGGCACCATCTGCGCCGTCATCACGCGCGAGGCGGAGAAGACCGACCCCAATGTCGTCAAGGTGGTCGGCAGCCCGCTGACTCTGGCCGAGGAGGATGCCGGCATCCTGCGCGCGCTCTATTTCACGCGCGCCACCGCCCCCTCGGGGCCGGGGCCGCTCTATCACCACATCGGGCTTTACGCCTATCGCCGCGCGGCCCTTGAGCGTTACGTCACCCTGCCGCCGACCCCGCTGGAGAGGCGCGAACGGCTGGAGCAGCTGCGCGCGCTGGAGCATGGGCTGCGCATCGACGTCGCCATCGTCGATGCCGTGCCGCTCGGTGTCGACACCCCCGCCGACCTCGAGCGGGCGCGCGAACTGATGAAGCCCTAGCGTTCCCCGGACGCGGTGCATCGTGAAACGGTGCACCGCAGATCCGGGGTCTATTCCGCTCGTGGGTCCCGGTTCAGCAGTGCATCACTTGCGTGCTGCACTGCGCCCGGGACACGGCAGACAAAGCTTCCCGTTTCCTTGCCCTTGCGCTAAGCCACGGCCCACGAAAAGGGGTGCGCGTGATGTCCAATCCGAAAACGGTCGTTTTCCAGGGCGAGCCCGGTGCCAATTCCGAGGTCGCTGCCCGCGAGGTCTTTCCCAAGGCGCAAGCCGTTCCCTGCCCGACGTTTGAGGATTGCTTCGCCGCGGTCGAGAAGGGCACGGCCGATCTCGCCATGATCCCGATCGAGAATTCGGTCGCCGGCCGCGTCGCCGATATTCACCACCTGCTGCCCAATTCGCGGCTGCACATCATCGGCGAGCACTTTCTGCCCATCCGCTTCCAGCTGATGGCGCCCGCCGGCGCCACGCTGAAATCGATCAAGACCGTCCACAGCCACATCCACGCGCTCGGCCAGTGCCGCAACGTCATCCGCCAGCACCGCTGGAAGACGGTCGTCTCCGGCGATACCGCCGGTGCGGCGCGCGAGGTCGCCGAAGCTGGCGACATCACGCAAGCGGCGCTCGCTCCGGCCATGGCGGCCGAGATCTACGTCCTCGACATCCTCAAGGAGAATGTCGAGGACGCCGCCCACAACACAACGCGCTTCGTCATCCTGTCCAAGGACGATGAGCGCGCCAGCCGCGGCAAGGGCAAGGTCATCACCACCTTCGTCTTCCGCGTGAGGAACGTTCCGGCCGCGCTCTACAAGGCGATGGGCGGCTTCGCCACCAACGGCGTCAACATGACCAAGCTGGAGAGCTACCAGTTGGACGGCAAGTTCTTCGCCACCCAGTTCTACGCCGATGTCGAAGGCCACCCGGACGACCGCCCGCTGGCGCTCGCCCTGGAGGAGCTCGACTTCTTCTCCGCCCACGTCCGCATCTTCGGCGTCTACCCGGCCAGCCCCTTGCGCGAGGGGCTGGAGTAGGGGGGCGCAATTGCGCCAGGAGTTTTCCCGGGCAACCCAGCAGAAGGCGCTGGAGCGACAGAAGAATCTTTGTGCCTCCTGCGGGACTCCGATTCACGCGGTTGGTGAAGCCGGCCGAGCGCAACACAGGTTTGGCGAAAGCGCCCAAGCGCATCACATCGTGCACGCGAAGTTCGGCGGGTCGAACGAGTTGGACAATTGCGTCGTTCTCTGCGAGGCGTGCCATTACAGCGCGCACGAAGGCGGCAACTACCGCTTTGGAACGGTGATCGGCACGCAGAGCGATTTCCCATACTTCGACGGCGGCTCTGGCGATCCGTAGGCCCAATTCTCCCGTCGTCCCGGCGAAAGCCGGGACCCAGTACTCACGAACGCTTGTGCCTCAATCGCCAACGATTGCGGTTACTGGGTGCCCGCTCGGGGGCCGGGTGAGCCGGTGCCGCTTGCTCCATCCCTCCACCGCGCGAGCGCGGGGAGGGGGGACCATGCGAGCCGCAGGCGAAGCATGGTGGGTGGGGGCGACCCGGACGCGCGAAAAGACACCCCACCCGTCTCCTCGCTGCGCGCGGAGCCACCCGCCCCGGAACGGGGAGGGATTGGTGCTTGCGCTGGCTCCGTGCTGCTGCCCGAAAAATATCTATCCCCGGTGCCCGAACCCCATGAGATGATGCGCTCATCCTCGCTCGACAGAGGGGCGTCTACCGGGGGCGTCACTTTGTTGGGCTGGCGCCGACCTCGGTCACCACCAGTTGGGCGGTGACGAAATCGGCGTGGTGGCTCACCAGCACGGTCGCCCAGGTCTCGCTGCCATCCGCGCCGCTCTTGTGGCCGACCAGATAGTGGTACCGCAGGCCATCGACCCACATCTTCGGCAGGAACAGAACGTCCAGCCCCTGGCTGAAGGAGAGGCGCCCGCAGAGGTCGGCGTCGCAGGCGAACACCTTCCCGAATCCGGCGCCGGTGAGCTCGCTCTCGAAGGCGCTCATCACCTGCTGCATGGCGTAGCCGTGGGCGATGCGGTAGGCGATGCGTGTCACGCGGCCCTGCGGCCGCCGGTCGCCGGTCGCGTCGCCCAGCACGAAGGGCGCGATCTGCAGGCGTGTGGCGTCGTGGTCCCTGGTGTCGTAGCCGGTGATGATGCTGTCGGCGAAGCGTTCGATCCCGGGATAGTCGCGCGATCCCGGAACGTCGCCGTCGGCGGCCGCGGCCCGGGCGATGCCGGCCAGCACCGCCAGTGCCGAGAGCATGACGGAGACCAGCATGGCAATCGGTCGTCGCATCGCTCGGCCTCTCCTTTTACGCATAAGCCCATCCCCGGATGAGATGGCTGGCGATTGCCATCGACACCGGCACGCTGATGCCCTCCGCATGGTTGCCGGCAAGCATGCGGTGCACGTCGGCGCGCGCGAACCAGCGGCAATCCTCCAGTTCGTTTTCGTCGCGATGGATCGCGGTGGTCAGCGCCTCGGCATAGCAGCCGATCATCAGCGAGGAGGGGAAGGGCCACGGCTGGCTGGCATGGTAGCGCACGCGCCCGACCGAAATCCCGGATTCCTCCAGCGTCTCGCGCCTCACCGCATCCTCGATCGTCTCGCCCGGCTCCATGAAGCCGGCGAGGCACGAATACATGCCCGGATTGAAGCGCGGCGAGCGACCGAGCAGGGCCCGCTCCCCGTCGCCGCTCTCGTCGATCACCAGCATGATCACCACCGGGTCGGTGCGCGCAAAATGCTGCGCGCCGCAGTTCGGGCAGTCGCGCCTGAGGCCGCCGATGCTGCTTGTCGTCGCCGTGCCGCAGACCGCGCAGAAGCCATGGCGGGCATGCCAGTTGAGCAAGCGCCCGGGCCTGCGCCAGCGCGCCGAGATGCTCGGCCGCCAGAACGGCGGAGGCGGCGAGTGCCCTGAGCGTCACCGCCGCCACCTGCGCCTCGTCGATCGGCGCGTCCTCGGCAAGCGCCGCAGCGAGCCTCGGGGCATTGTCGCTCCAGCCGAGCAGCACCGCCTGTGTCAGGTCGGCGCCGAGGGCCTTGGCTTCATCCGGCGTGAACAGCGGATCGTCGCCGGTCCTGACCAGCGCCGGATCGCCGCGGAAAAGATAGAACCGTGCCGCAGGGTCGGCCAGCGCATGGACAAGTGAATCGGCCCCGCGTGCCTCGCTCCGCCGGTCGATGCGGTTGACCGCATAACCGGTCAGGCTGCTCGGTTCGACCGCAGGCAGGCCGTCGAAGAGGCTGGTCATGTCCCAAGTCTCGCTTGCGTGGCGTCAGTTTCCAAGCGCGGCGGCGAGGTCCGCGATCAACCTATCCCGTGTCTCCGCTTCATAGGCAACCGCTGAGCCGGTCCCCCACACCGGGCCGGGCCAGGCGGCGTCGCCCTGGAAGCGGGCGATGACGTGGACATGGAGCTGGCGGACCTGATTGCCAAGTGCGGCGACGTTCAGCTTGTCGCAGCCGGTCGCCGCTTTCAGCGCGCCCATCACCGCCACGATCTCCTCGAACAGCTGCGCCCGGTCGGGCTTCTCCATATCGATGATCTCGGCCATGGCCGCCCGCCGCGGAACCAGCAGCAGCCAGGCGAAACGCGCATCGTTCATCAGCCGCAGATCCGAGAGGCCGAGGCTGGCGACCGGAACCGAATCAGCAGCAAGGCGCGGGTCGATTGTGAAGGCTTCGGGCATGGAGGCTCGGGTGCAGCTGGGGTGGGACGCCGGCGACCATACGCCGGCAAGGCCCGCGCGTCACAGGCAAACGGCGCAAAAAGGATATGCCGGCAGCCCTTGCCCCGGCCGCGGGTCGATATGATATGGTGCCTTCGGGAGGCTGGCGGTGGACGCGTCGCTCGCCAACCGGGTCAGGTCCGGAAGGAAGCAGCCCTAACGAGTTTCGGCGCGGGTCGCCTGCCAGTCTCCCACCCTTTTCCATTGATCCTGAGAGGCCCGCCGGGCCCAAGCGAACGGAAGCTTATGGACGGCACCGGACAGGAGCAAGCGAGCGCCGGCCCCTATCGCGTGCTCGCCCGCAAGTACCGGCCGCAGAGCTTCGTCGATCTCATCGGCCAGGAGCCGATGGTCCGTACCCTCACCAACGCCTTCCATAGCGGCCGCATCGCCCAGGCCTACATGCTCACCGGCGTGCGCGGCGTGGGCAAGACGACCACCGCCCGCATCCTCGCCCGCGCCCTCAATTATTCCATACCCGGCAAGATCGATCAGCCGACCATCGACATGGACGCGATGGGCGAGCACTGCGCGGCAATCATGGAAGGCCGCCATGTCGACGTCATCGAGATGGACGCCGCCTCCCATACCGGCATCGACGACATCCGCGAGATCATCGAGGCGGTGCGCTACAAGCCGGCGATCGCCCGCTACAAGGTCTACATCATCGACGAAGTGCACATGCTGTCGAAGGCCGCCTTCAACGGCCTGCTGAAGACGCTCGAGGAGCCGCCCGAGCACGTCAAGTTCATCTTCGCCACCACCGAAGTGCGCAAGGTGCCGGTCACGGTTCTGTCGCGCTGCCAGCGCTTCGACTTGCGCCGCATCGAGCCCGGCAGCCTGATCGCCCACATGAAGGCGATCATGGCCAAGGAGGCGGTCGCCGTCGACGACGCGGCGCTCACCATGATCGCCCGGGCCGCCGAAGGCTCCGTCCGCGACGCGCTGTCGATCCTTGATCAGGCCATTGCCCATGCCGCCGGCAAGGTCTCGGCCGAGGCGGTGCGCCAGATGCTCGGGCTCGCCGATCGCGCCTTGGTCATCGACCTGTTCGCGGAGGTCATGGGCGGTGACGTCGGCGCGGCGCTTGCCCGGCTGAAGGCGCTCTTCGATGTCGGCGCCGACCCGGCCGTGGTGCTGGAGGATCTCGCCGCCTTCACCCATCTGGTCACGCGGCTGAAGCTCGCGCCCGACGGCGGCCGGGGACGAGGCACTGACCGCGGAAGAGCGCGACCGCGGCACCGATTTCGCCGGCAAGCTGTCGCTGCGCGCGCTCGCCCGCGCCTGGCAGATGCTGCTGAAGGGCATCGCGGAGACGCGCGAAGCCTCCCGCCCGCTTGCCGCCGCCGACATGGTCATCGTGCGCCTGGCCCATGCCGCCGACCTGCCGACGCCCGACGAGGCGTTGCGCTCGCTGAAAGGCAATGGCGGCGCGAGCCCGGTGCCCGACCGCGCGCCGCCCTCCTCTTCCGGCGAGGACGGCCGCGCCCGCCTCAGTGCCGCCGGCGGTGTTGCCCGCGCGCCGGCCGCTGATCCGGTGCCGCGGGCCGTTCCGACCGCCCATGTTGGCGCCTTCGCCGATGTGGTGGCGCTGGCCGGTACCCACCGTGAACTGAAGTTGAAGCACGAGCTTGAGACCTGCGTCCGCCTCGTCCGCTTCGAGCCGGGTCGCATCGAAATGGCCCTCACCGAACATGCCTCGCCCGGTCTTGCCGGCGCGCTGTCGAAGAAGCTCGAAGAATGGACCGGCACGCGCTGGATGATCGCGGTCGCCCGCGAAGGCGGCGGCCAGACCATCGCCGAGGCGCGCAGACAAGCCCAGGACCGGCTGGTCGATGACGCCCGCGCCGACCCGCTGGTGGCTGCGGTGCTCAAGACATTCCCCGGCGCCGAGATTGTCGATGTGCGCGTGCGCGGCACAGCCGTTGCCGGGCCGGCACCGGACGACGCGCTTCCGCCGGCCGCCGAAGACAGCGACGAGATCGACGACGGTGATGCTTAGGTTCGAAACCTGGAAGCTTGCTCCATCCCTCCCCGCAAGGGGAGGGGGGACCATGCGAAGCCGTAGGCGAAGCATGGTGGGTGGGGAGCCGCGCTTGCCGAAACCCCACCCGTCTCCTCGCTTCGCTCGGAGCCACCCTCCAGCGAAGTCGGGTTCACCCGACTTCGCATCATCAGAAATCGAAAGCGGGTGTACCCGCTTTCGGACCGGGGAGGGATGGGAGCTCGTGGCGGCCCGTGAAACCCATAATAGAACGAGGCACTGACCGATGGCGCTTGGCGACCTGATGGGCATGATGAAGCAGGCCAAGGATCTTCAGGAGAAGATGCAGGCCCTGCAGGGCGAGGTGGCGGCGCTTGAAGTGGAGGGCAGTTCCGGCGGCGGCCTGGTCTCCGTGGTCATGTCGGGCAAGAGCGAGATGAAGCGCCTGAAGATCGACCCGTCTTTGCTCAAGCCGGAAGAGGCCGAGATCGTCGAGGACCTCATCGTCGCGGCGGTCAACGACGCCCGCGCCAAGGCGGAAGCCGTGCTCGCCGATAAGATGCGCGAGATGACCGGCGGCCTTCAGCTTCCGCCCGGCATGAACCTGCCGTTCTAGTTCTTCGCCTTGGCGATCAACGGATCGAGGATCGCCTCCATCTCGGCCACGTTCAGCTCGCCGACATGTTTCTCGCCATTGATGAAGAAGGTCGGGGTGCCGTCGACGCCGAACTCCTTGTTCGCGGTCTCGGCGATCTTGTTGATGCCATCGGCGATGTTCGTCTTTTTCAGGCAGGCGGCAAACGACGCCTGGTCGAACCCGAAGGGCTTCAGCGCCGAAACGAGCGCCGGCTCGGGCTTGTTGACATAGGCCCAGCTGTCCTGCTGCTGGAACAGCGCATCGATGATCGGGAAGAACTTGTCTTGCGGAGCGCACCGCGCCGCCATCGAGGCGGCGAAGGCGAGCTGATCGAGCGGGAACTCGCGGAACACGAAATAGACCTTGCCGGTGTCGATATATTTCGTCTTCAGCGTGGAGAAGGTTTCGCGGAAGGACCGGCCGCAATGCGGGCAGGTCATCGAGGCATATTCGACGATGGTCACCGGCGCGGTGGATTGTCCGAGCGCCATGTCGGGGAGGGGCCCCGGCGCCATCAGCTTCATGATGGAAATCGGCGCGTCGGTCGCCGTGGCGGCGGCCGCCGGTGCGGCGCTCGCCCAGGTGGCGGCCACAAGGCAAACGAAGGCTGTGAGCGTTTTGCGCATGGGTGTCTCTCGAAAGGGATGGTTCGCCCCGGTATCCTCGGCAGTCATACATGGGGCGCGCCGTCCAAGTTGACAGGGGCCTCGTCCCGCCGTTTGTGACAGAGACCAGAACCGAGGTCGACCGATTCATGCCCCGTTCCGTCACCGGCCCCGAAATCGAGCGCCTGATCCAGCTTCTCGCCAAGCTGCCCGGCCTGGGCCCGCGCTCGGCCCGCCGCGCCGCGCTGCATCTGGTCAAGAAGAAGGACGAGCTGCTCAGCCCCCTGGCCAAGGCCATGGATGTGGCGCTTGAGACGGTCAAGATCTGCTCCACCTGCGGCAATATCGATACCACCGATCCCTGCACCATCTGCGCCGATCCGCGCCGCGAGGAGGGCCTGATCGTCGTGGTCGAGGATGTCGCCGACCTGTGGGCGCTGGAGCGCGCCGGCGCGCTCAACGCCCGCTACCATGTGCTCGGCGGCGCCCTGTCGCCGCTGGATGGCGTCGGGCCGGACGATCTCGGCATCGACAGGCTGGTGGCCCGCGTCAGCGAAGGCTCGGTGCGCGAGGTCATCCTGGCGGTGAACGCCACGGTCGAGGGCCAGACCACCGCGCACTACATCATGGACCGGCTCGCTGGTCTCGACATAAAGGTCTCGCGGCTTGCCCACGGCGTTCCGGTCGGCGGCGAGCTTGATTATCTCGACGAGGGCACGCTCTCTGCCGCCATCCGTCAGCGCACGCCGTTCTGAGAAGTGATTCCAGGAATAGTCGGCCAACGGTTCCGTCCGGAACTGCAGGAATAACCAGGGAAGGGGAAGCCATGGACGTCAATGTGCTGGACGCCGTCTATCTCTACTGGTTCGGCGACCTGAAATCGGCTGCCGACCGGCCGAGCCAGGATCGTGTCACCGAATGGTTTCGCGCGACCGAAGAGATCGACAACCATATCCGGCAGACCTTCGGGATGTATCTCGATCCTGCGCGCGACGAGGATTGGCAGCTCGACCGCCTCACGCGCCGTCAGCAGGCCGGTCTCGTCGTTCTTCTCGACCAGTTTCCGCGCCAGATCCACCGCGAGAGCGGCGAGGCTTTCGCCTATGACGGCAAGGCCCTCTCGATCGCGAAGGCGCTTGTCGCGGGCGGCCGCGAACGCTTCTTCCCGTTCGAGCGGGTCTTCATCTATCTGCCGTTTGAGCATTCCGAGGCGGTCGCCGACCAGGATTTCGCCGTTCAGCTTTTCGCCGAACTGACCGTTCAGGCCCCCGACGATCTGAAGGATGGCGCGCGCACCATCCTCGACTACGCCACCAAGCACCGCGACGTCATCCGCAGGTTCACCCGCTTCCCCCACCGCAACGCCGTCCTCGGCCGCGAGTCGACGCCCGACGAGATCGAGTTTCTCAAGGGCGGACGGGGGTTCTAGGGGGCAGAAACCCTACACTTCCTCGAACGTCGAAAAGGGCAGTTCCGGTGGTGAATCGCCTTTTACGGGTGCCGACTTTGTTGCGGTCGGCTCAACTTCCAACGCGTCCGGCTCGGTCTCGCCATCAAATTCGACCCGCGCGATCTTGGCGCCGTGGTTGAGAATGCCTTTGGTCGACCGCAGGATGTCTTCAATGTCGCCATTCGCTTGCGAGAAATGTGTCTGAAGCTTCTTCACACGATCGCCAAGGCGACTAACGTCCCCCATCATCTTTCCAACCTCTTGCTGGATAGTGTGCGCTTGTTCCCGCATGCGTTGGTCGCGCATTAGCGACATGACCAGCTGGATCGACAGCATCAACAAAGAAGGAGACACGACAATAATCCGAGCGTGACTTGCCTTCTGCACCACGTCCTCAAAGCGCTCGTGCAGGTCGGCAAAGATCGACTCCGATGGCACGAACATGAAGGCCGTGTCCTGCGTTTCACTAGGTACGAAGTAACGATCGGCGATGTCCTGAACGTGTTTCAGCGTATCACGACGGAACAGCGCTTCTGCTGCCTTAGTGGCTTCTGGCGTCTCAGCCGCACGGATGGCGTTCCACGCCTCCAGCGGAAACTTCGCGTCGATCACCAGGCTCGGCCCGCCATTGGGAAAGAAGATCACGCAGTCCGGGCGCGTGCCGTTTGGAAGCGTGTACTGGAACGCATATGCGTGTACCGGCAGCCCGTCGCGTACGATGGCCTCCATGCGCCCCTGGCCGAAGGCGCCGCGCGTCTGCTTGTTGGCCAGGATGTGCTGCAGTTCGACCACCTGGCTCGACAGGTCGGTGATCGTGCGCTGCGCCTTGTCGATCACCGCCAGCCGCTCGCCGAGCTTGGCCAGGCTCTCATGCGTCCCGCGCGCCGTCTCGCTCATCGACTGGCCGACCCGGTGGCCGAAGCCGTCAAGCCGGTCCGACAGGCCGCGCACCTGGCCGGTGATCTCGCCCTGATAGCGGCGAAGCTCCGCCAGCCCGGCTGCGATGCCATCGTCGCGGGTCTCTTCCAGCGTCTCGACGCGCCGTGCCGCCCGGCGCCAGGCGACAAAGGTGACGACGGGCGAGCACGAGAAACAGCACCGCCGCGCCGCCGGCAAGCAAAGTGGCGCCGGTGACGGTCACGTCGCCGAACTGATAGGCGGTCTCGAGCATCGCGCCAGCATAGCCCGATTCGGCCGGCAAGTACAAAACAGGAACATAAGCCGCTGCTAGTTCCCGCTATCCTCCTCGTCCAGCCGTTTCGGGTGCTTGGGCCTGCGCGGCGGCCGGTCGGGGCCCTCCACCACCTTCTGGCGGTAGAGCGGGGCGCTGAGCGCGCGGGCGACAGGATCGCGTTTCAGCTTGCGCGGCCGGGCGGTCTTGCGCCTCTTGACCATGACATTCGCCTCGGCGGCCTCGAAAGCGTTGACCCGGAAGGGTTCCTCTCATATCTGAAGCGCGTGTCAAAGCTCGATATCATCACCTTGCCCGACCGCAAGCTGCGCATGACAAGCGACCCCGTCGAACGGGTCGACGACGATCTGCGCAAGTTCATGGATTCCATGCTGGAGACCATGTACGAGGCCCCCGGCATCGGGCTTGCCGCCATCCAGGTCGGTGTGCCGCGTCGCGTCATCACCATCGATGTCGCCACGCGCGAGGACGGCGAGGAGGCCAAGCCCAACCCGCTTTTCCTGGTCAACCCGAAGATTCTGTGGCGCTCCGACGACATGGCGTCCGCCGAGGAAGGCTGCCTTTCGATTCCGGAGTATTTCGCCGAGGTCGAGCGGCCGGCCCAGGTGCGCGTCGCCTATCTCGACCGCGACGGCAAGCCCCACGAAGTCGAGGCCAACGGCTGGCTTGCCGTGGTCATGCAGCACGAGATCGACCATCTCGAGGGCAGGCTGTTCATCGACCTTCTGTCGAAGCTGAAGCGCGATATGGTGATCAAGAAGTTCACCAAGCAGGCGAAAATCGGCGGCAAGCCGCCGGTTCTGTAGATCCCGCGCGCCAGCCGGCCCCCCCCCTTTTCCACGTTTCGGCCACATTGCGGCGGCCTTGTCGGGCATTGGCCGGGGCGATGGCCGCGGCGCACGAACAGGGAGAGCTGACATGAGAAAGACGGTATTGGCCGTGGTTGCAGTATCCGCTCTCAGCCTCGGCATTGCGGGCTGCACCACCAGTGAAGGCGCACTCGGCGGCGGCATATTCGGCGCAGCGCTCGGCGGGGTTGCCACCAATTCGGTCGGCGGTGCCATCGTCGGCGCCGGTGTCGGCGCGCTCGCCGGCGCGGTGCTGGTCCACCACTACAACGATGGCTGGTGCACCTATCGCTATCACCACAGGACCTATCGCGATCGCTGCCGCTACTGAGCGGGAGCGCTGTTGAGCGGCCGCCGGCGCGTGCGCGCGCCGGCTTGCCGCCCGCGCAACGGGGCGCTATGCCGCGCCCATGCGTATCGCCTTTTTCGGAACACCGGATTTCGCCGTCCCGACGCTGACCGAGATCGTCGGCCAGGGCCACGAGGTTGTTGCCGTCTACACCCAGCCGCCGCGCGCCGCCGGTCGCGGCATGGCCGAGCGCAAGTCGCCGGTGCATGCGGTCGCCGAGCGCTTCGCCTTGCCGGTGTCCACGCCCACCCGCTTGAAGAACGAGGGAGAGGCCGAGCGTTTCGCGGCGCTCAACGTCGATGTCGGCGTCATCGTCGCCTACGGCCAGATCCTGCCGAAATCCTTCCTCGACGCCCCGCCCAGCGGTTGCCTCAACCTGCACGGCTCGCTCTTGCCGCGCTGGCGCGGCGCTGCGCCCGTCGCCCGCGCCATCATGGCTGGCGACGCGGAAACCGGCGTCATGGTCATGCGCATGGAGGAGGGGCTGGATACCGGCCCGGTCGCCATGAGCGAGCGCATCGCGATTGCGCCTGACGCCACGGCCGGCGAGGTGGCGGCAAGCCTTGCTGCGCTCGGCGCCGACCTCATGGTGCGCGCGCTGGCTGCGCTCTCGCGCGGTGTTCTCGGCTTCACGCCGCAGGCGGAAGAGGGCGCCACCTATGCCAAGAAGCTCGACAATGCAGAGACCCGCATCGACTGGTCACGCCCGGGGCCGCAAGTCCATAACCACATTCGCGGCCTGTCGCCTTTCCCCGGCGCCTGGTGCCTTGCCGATTTCGGCAAGGGGCCGGAGCGGGTGAAGGTCCTGCGCTCGACGATTGTCCAGGGCGAAGGCGCGCCCGGCGCCGTGCTCGACGATCATCTCACCATTGCCTGCGGCTCCGGCGCCGTCCGCCTGACCGAGGTGCAGCGCGCCGGAAAGAGCGCCGTCAGTGCGGCCGAGTTCCTGCGTGGCCTGCACGCCCCGCTCACCCGCCTCAGCTAAAGATGCCGCGCTACAAGCTGACCATCGAATATGACGGCCGTCCCTTTGTCGGCTGGCAGCGGCAGGAGAACGGCCGCTCGGTGCAGCAGGCGATCGAGGAGGCGATTACCGCCTTCACCGGCGAGACGGTCGTGGTCAAGGGCGCCGGGCGAACGGACAGTGGTGTCCACGCGCTTGGCCAGGTCGCCCATATCGATCTTTCCCGCGACTGGCCCTCCGACACCGTGCGCGATGCCCTCAACGCCCATCTGCGACCGGAAACCGTCTCCATCCTTGCGGCCGAACCCGTCGCGGCGGATTTCGACGCCCGCTTCTCGGCGGTCAGGCGCCACTATCTCTACCGCCTGCTCGACCGCCGTGCCCCGCCGGTCATCGACCGCGGCCGCGTCTGGTGGGTCGGCCAGCGTCTCGACGCCGGGGCCATGCATCAAGCCGCCCAGGCGCTCGTCGGCAGGCACGATTTCACCACCTTCCGCTCGTCGGAATGTCAGGCGAAGTCACCGGTCAAGACCCTCGACCGGCTCGACGTATCGCGCGCCGGCGACGAGATCATGGTCGTCGCCGAAGCGCGCTCCTTCCTGCACAATCAGGTGCGCTCGATGGTCGGCACGCTGAAGAAGGTGGGCGACGGCAAATGGCCGGTTGCCGCCGTCGGCGCGGCGCTGGCCGCCGCCGACCGCACGCGCTCCGGCCCGGTGGCGCCCCCCGACGGGCTCTATCTGGTCAAGGTCGACTACCCGCGCTGAGGCTCGCCCTTCACGGCGGATCAGCCAGGCTGGTCAGGCCGCGCAGCACATCCTCCTCCAGGATGCGCCGCGCCTTGTCCGGCTCCTCGAACAGCGGGCTGTGCGCCGATTGCGCGAACGTGTAGAAGCCTTTGATCGGCGCCTGCAGCGCGTTGAAATAGTCTTTCGCGAGGCCGTGGTACACCGTGTAGTCGTGGATGCCGCTGAAGAAATAGGTCGGCACCTCCAGCTTCGGAACCTCGACGGTCAAATCCCTTGTCAGCAGCCGATTCCACATCTTCGTGGAGTAATCGGACCACTTGCCGCGCCACAGATTGATCTTTTCGCCGAGCGTGTAGCTTGGGCTCAGCATGACCGGCACGAAGATGCCCCATTCGACCGACTTCATTGCGTGCGTCGTCCCGATGCCGAGGCGGTGCATGGCTTCGTCGCGCAGGGCGCGGTATCCGGCCGGCATAACGTCCATTTCGGGAATGGGATATCGCCGCAGCCGGTCGACCATGCTCATGTCTCCGGCAGCGGCATAACGCCCGATCATGTAGTCGTAGGCCAGTTTCTCGGACGCCATCTGTCGGGAAACCTGCGCCATGCCGACATAGGCGTCGTAACGGTCGGGGGCGCGCGCCGCCGCCTGGATGGCAATGAACGATCCCCACGAATGCCCCATGAGGGTGATCTTCTTGCGCCCGAAGCGGTCGCGCAGATAGTCCGTCACCGCGACCGTGTCGGATATGATCTGGTCAATCGTCAGCGTCTGGCGGGGCGTGCCGGCATCGAACGAAAGCCCGCTGCCGCGCTGCTCCCACCAGCAGACGATGAAAAGCTCTTCGAGAACGGCCGGGTATCGTTCGCTGATGGCATATTCGGGCATGCCGGGCCCGCCATGCACGAAAAGCAGGACCGGCTTTGTCCTGTCCCTGCCTCTGATGAACATCCCCTGATCCACGCCATTGATGGTGACGCGGAGCTTCTGCGAGATGCTGCCCGACACGGGAGCGCCGTTGGTATCGAGGAACTGCGCCGTCCGTCCGGGGCTGAGCGCCAGCAGCGCCGCCACGGCAGCGAGACTCAACGCGAGCAGGACAGCGAATGCCGTCAACACGATCCGAACCCCCGTCCGCAGCAAGAATCTGGTTGGAGTCGGGCCCAATGTATCGGGCGTCATCGTCGCACCCGGCTATGGCACACCGGTGATTCCGAACAGCCGGTTGGCCGTCAGCATGATGGCAAGGCTGACCAGGAAATCGAGCACCACGAAGGCGACGGCGACGTCCGCGCCGGCGCCCAGCGTCTTGCGCGCGATCTCGTAGCTCATGCGGAAGGTGGCGACCAGCGCCACCAGCGACGGCAGCACCAGTGTGCTGGCGTCGCCCAATCCGGCCAGGTCGATGAGCGCGATCGCGGCGAACGGCACGATCATCAGCACCGTCGCCCAGTTGCGCGCCACGATGAGGGCCGGATAGCCGCGCCGGATTCCGATGAAATCGGCGATGAGCCCGAGCAGGATCGGCAGCGTCACCCAGTCCAGCGCCAGCGTCAGCGCCTTTGCCGCCCAGAATTGACCGTTGCTGAAATCGTCGGTGGGATTGGCATCGGTGAGCATGTCATGGCGATCGGCCAGCGCCGTCAGCGCATAAAGCGGCGCCACCAGGATGATGGCGCGAAACGACCGCCAGAATCCGTCAACACTGCTGTCGAAGAAGCGCAGGGCGTCCGGCTTGCCGAGAAACAACCGCCACGCGCCGGTGAGCGCACGCTGGATCTCGGCGCGGTCCATCAGCTGCCGTCCTCGCCGGCGGCGAAGAACCGGTCGATGAAGGCGCGGTAGATCGCGGTGAGTTGCGCGAGGTCGGCAAGCGGCACCCGCTCGTCGACCTGATGCATGGTGTCGCCCACCAGGCCGAACTCGACCACCGGGCAGACACCCTTGAAGAAACGGGCATCCGACGTGCCGCCACCGGTGGACGGCGAGGGGAAGATCCCGGCCACCGAACCGATCGCTCGTGACAGGCTGTCGATGAGCGGCCCCGAAGAGGTCAGGAAGGATTCGCTGGCGCCCGGCTCGATGGCCAGCCGCACCCTGGCCGTGCCCGGCGCATCCTTGAGGGCCGCGTCGATCTCAGCCCTCAGATGCGCTTCCAGCGAGGCGATCGTCCAGCCGTCGTTGAAGCGCACATTGAATTGCGCCTTCGCCTCCGCCGGAATCACGTTGAACGCCGGGTTGCCGGTATCGATGCTGGTGATCTCCAGATTGGACGGCTCGAAATCGGCGCTGCCGCCGTCAAGCGTCAGCCGCGCCAGCCGGTCGACCACGTGGATGAGCCGCGGCAGCGGGTTGTCGGCCAGATGCGGGTAGGCGGCGTGACCCTGCCGTCCGCTCGCCGTGATAGTGCCGGAGAGCGAGCCGCGCCGGCCGACCTTCACCGTATCGCCGAGCTTCCGCCGCGAGGTCGGCTCGCCGACCAGCGCCGCATCGAAGCGATGGCCCCGATCCAGCGCCCAGGCGAGCGCCTTCACCGTGCCGTTTACCGCCGGGCCTTCCTCGTCGCCGGTGATGATGAGCGACAGCGTTCCCTCCGGCGGGCCGCCTTCTGCGATGCGGCCAAGCGCCGCCGCCATGAAACAGGCGATGCCGCCCTTCATGTCGACCGCGCCGCGGCCGTAGAGGGCGCCACCGGCGGTCTCGCCGACAAAGGGCGGATGCGTCCAGCGCGCCTCGTCGCCCGGCGGCACAACGTCGCTGTGGCCGGCAAACACCAGGTGCGGCGTGCCGCTGCCGATGGTGGCGAACAGATTGTCGACGTCCGGCGTGCCGGGCGCCGAGAATTTCAGCCGCTCGACCGCGAAGCCGGCGCTGGCGAGCTGTTCGGCCATCCAGCCTTGAGCGCCGCCCTCTGCCGGGGTTACCGAGCGGCACGCGATCAGCGCCTTCAGGAAGGCGGCCGGGTCGAAGGTCTTGGTCATCGAGCTCGCGTGCGGAGGAGGAGGGACGCGTCTGCGGTTTAGCGGCGCTTGCCGCTGGCCGTCAATGATGGCGGTCAAACCGGGTCAAAACGGGGCGGCGGACCGTAGAGGTTCGCTCCCGCGCTGCCGGCGATGAAGGCCAGCGCGACCAGCCACAGAAGGCCGACGAAGGGTAGCAGCAGCACCAGGACGAACGCTCCCGACAGGCCGATATCATGGCAGCGTTTGGCCGCCAGCACGAACTGGGCGACGGTCGAGGGAAAGGCGGAGATCATGATCGCCAGACCGAGCGCCAGGTCGTGGTCGGGCTGGTGGACGGCAAAGGCGATCAGGGCGGCGTCCGCCATATAGACGAAGGCGACGCCGAGCAGGTATTCCTGACGCGCGATGCGCCCGCCGGCGGTGAAGAAGAAGCGCAGGAACTCGTTGGCGCCGACTGGTTGCATCACCGCCGCGGCGGAAGCGGCGCTGTCGCCGCTTCGGCCCGCTCCGAACGAGTCCTGCCCCGCCTATCCCTGCAGCGGGTCGGGACCATAGGCGTTGTCGCCCACCGTGCCGCGCAGGATGCCGAGCTCGATCAGGATCCAGATCCCGATCAGCGCCATGATCAGGGCGAATACCATCCCGAACATGTTGGGGACACCCGGCGGGCCGATAATGCCGATCAGCGCGAACAGCGAGTACACGATGTTGATGCCGACGATCACAGCGGCATAGGTCTTGCCCGGCTTGGCCCGGTCCTGGAAGCGCTTCGTCATCAGTGCGTAGCCAGGATAGGCCAGCGCGAGCTGGATGATGAACTGGAGAAGCAGGGTCGCGAAACCGATCCAGCCGAAGATCAGGCCGACGATCACATTGACAACGATACTGGCGATGACGAGTCCGATCGCGCCGATCCAGAAGCTCCGGCGGCCGATGCGGCCCTCGGTGGTCAGATAGAGATGATTGAAGTCGAAATTCATTCTGGCCCCTCCCGTATTGGGTCCGTCGCCGGCAAAGAATAGCCGAATCGGCTCATCACCGAAATGCTTTCGCAGATCACGGAATCCGGCGCTTCCGCCGGGTAAACCGTCGGTCCGAAGGGGCCCTAGTCTCTGAGCAAATCGTTGACGCTCGTCTTGGAGCGCGTCTTCTCGTCGACTTTCTTGACGATGACTGCGCAATAGAGCGACGGACCGTAATTCTCGCCGGGCAGGTTCTTGCCCGGCAGCGAACCGGAAACGACCACCGAATAGGGCGGCACGCGGCCCATGTGGATTTCGCCGGTCGCGCGGTCGACGATCTTGGTCGAGGCGCCGAGATAGACGCCCATCGACAGCACCGAGCCCTCGCCGACGATGACCCCCTCGGCCACCTCGGCGCGCGCGCCGATGAAGCAGTTGTCCTCGATGATCACCGGCCCCGCCTGCAGGGGCTCGAGCACGCCGCCAATGCCGGCGCCGCCGGAGATATGGACGTTCTTGCCGATCTGCGCGCAGGAGCCGACCGTCGCCCAGGTATCGACCATGGTGCCGGAATCGACATGGGCGCCGAGATTGACGAAGGAGGGCATCAGCACCACGCCCGGCGCGATATAGGCCGAGCGCCGCACGATGCAGTTGGGCACGGCGCGGAAACCGGCTCGTGTGAACTCGGCAGGACCCCAGCCGGCAAACTTGGATGGCACCTTGTCCCACCAGCCGCCGTCGCCCGGGCCGCCGGGGATCATCGTCATCGGGTTGAGGCGGAAGGAGAGAAGCACCGCCTTCTTGAGCCACTGGTTCACCGTCCAGCCGGCGCCGGTCTTCTCGGCCACGCGCACGACGCCCGAATCGAGCAGGCCGAGGGTGGCATCGACCGCCTCGCGCACTTGGCCCGTCGTCTCCGGGCCGATCGTGTCGCGGCTTTCGTAGGCGGCGTCGATTGTTGCTTGCAGGGCGGCGGTGGCGGGGGTCATCGCGAAGTCCGTCTCTGGGCGGGATCGGGCGCGGACCATAGTGAGGCAAGGGGGGATGTCAACGCGGCTCAGGGCGCCGCGCAGCCCTCAGCCCGCCGGGCCGGCCTTGAGCACCGCCTCGAGGAAGCCGGCGAGGTTGTCACTGACGAACTCGACATGCGGCGCGTCGCGGCCTTCCATCTCCCAGTCCTCGGTCAGCACTTCGCGCGTGCCCTGCGGCACCACCAGCACGGTCGCCATGCCGAGCGCCTTGGGCACTTCCAGGTTGCGCGCCAGATCCTCGAACATTGCCGCCCGCGTCGGGTCGACGCCGGTGGTTGCCAGGAACCGGTCATAGGTCTCGCGGTTCGGCTTGGGCAAGAGCGCCGACGAGACGATGTCGAAGATCTCCTCGAAATGGTCGGGAATGCCGAGCCGCGCCGCCACCTTCTCGGCATGGGCTCGGCTGCCGTTGGTGAGGATGAACTTGCGCCCCGGCAGCTTTTCGATCGCCGCCGCCAGCCGCGGATCGGCCTTGACCACCGAGTGGTCGATGTCATGGACATATTCGAGGAAATCGTCGGGCCTTATGCCGTGCTCCTCCATCAGCCCGCGCAGCGTCGTGCCGTAGCGGCGGTAGTAGTCCTTCTGCACCCGGTGGGCTTCCTCCGGGCCGATATCGAGCAAACGCCCGACATAGGCGCGGATGCGCTGGTCGACCTGCATGAACAGGTTCGTGTGACGCGGATAGAGCGTGTTGTCGAGGTCGAAGACCCAGCTGTCGACCGTCGCGAAGCGCCCCAGATCTTGCCGCCCGCTCATGGCAGGATCAGCGTGCCGGCACCGTGGTCGGTATAGAGCTCCAGCAGCACCGCATGCGGCGTCTTGCCGTTGAGGATGACGACGCCCTCGACGCCGCGCGCGAGCGCCGCCATGCAGGTCTCGACCTTGGGGATCATGCCGCCGGAAATCGTGCCGTCGGCGATCAGCGTCTTTGCCTCGGCGACGGTCAGCTCCTTGATCAGCTTGCCGCTCTTGTCGAGCACGCCGGGCACGTCGGTGAGGAAGAGCAGGCGGGTCGCGCCAAGCGCCCCGGCGATGGCGCCGGCGAAGGTGTCGGCATTGACGTTGTAGGTGGCGCCGTCCGTGCCCGGCGCCACCGGCGCGATCACCGGGATCAGCTCGGCCGACAGCACCATGTCGATCACCGCCCGGTTGACCGTCTTCGGCTCGCCGACAAAGCCGAGATCGACCACCTTCTCGATGTTGGAGTCGGGGTCGACCTCGCTGCGCGTCACCTTCTCGGCAAACACCATGTTGCCGTCCTTGCCGGAGAGGCCGACCGCCTTGCCCCCCTCGGCGTTGATCGCCATCACGATTTCCTTGTTGATCGATCCGGCGAGCACCATCTCGACCACTTCCACCGTCTTCTTGTCGGTGACGCGCAGACCGGAGCGGAACTCGGACTTGATGTCGAGCCGCTTGAGCATGTCGGCGATCTGCGGGCCGCCGCCATGGACCACCACCGGCCGCGCGCCGGATGTTTCAAGCAGCGTGATGTCGCGGGCGAACGCCTTGGCAAGGTCGGGATCGCCCATGGCGTGGCCGCCATATTTCACCACCACCACCTTGCCGTCATAGGCGAGCATATAGGGCAGCGCCGCCGAGATCAGCCGGGCGCGGGCGATCGCCTCGACGGTATCCTGGTCGCTGGTCTGGCTCATGGTCGTCATCCGTCTGGTGTGGGCCGGTCTATACCGGGTTTGCGACAGGGGGACAAACGGGGGATAGACTGCGGTGGCATATGGCGAAGCAATACTACGTCTACATCCTTGCGAGCGGCCTCGGCGGAACCCTCTACATCGGCGTGACGGGCGATCTCGTTCGCCGCGTCTTTGAGCATCGGATCAAGGCCGTCCCGGGCTTCACCCGTACCTATGGCGTCAGTCGCCTCGTCCATTTCGAGGTGTTCGACGACGTCGAACAGGCGATTCTGCGCGAGAAGCGGCTGAAGAGATGGAAGCGCGCTTGGAAAATCCAGTTGATTGAAGCGCAGAATCCGAACTGGAACGATCTCTATCCGGCAATTGCAGCCACAAACTAGCCTTGTCGTCCCTGCGAAAGCAGGGACCTAGTAAACGCGAACACTCGTTGCTGAAGCGAGCCCAGCCAAGGCACTGCTGATGAAGCCCATACCGCAATGCTCGTGAATACTGGGTCCCTGCTTTCGCAGGGACGACAAGCGGGCGCTCAGCCTTGGGCCAGCCCGGCGATCTCCGCTCTCAGCTCTGCGATTCCCCCGCCGGTCGTCGACGAGGTCGCCAGCACGTGCGGGTGGGCCGCCGGCCGTTTGACGATTCCCGCCGCCACCGCGGCAATGACCTGCGGCAGTGCACCGGCCTTCACCTTGTCCGCCTTGGTCAGCACGATCTGGTAGGACACCGCCGCCTTGTCGAGGGTATCGAGCGCCTCCGCGTCATTGGGCTTCAGCCCGTGGCGGGCATCGATCAGCACGTAGACGCGCCTGAGCCGCGGCCGCCCGCGCAGATAGTCGAACACCGTGCGCGTCCACGCCGCCACCTCCGTCTTGGCGGCACGCGCATAGCCGTAGCCCGGCATGTCGACGATGGCCACACCGGCTTCGGCGGAGAACAGGTTGAGCTCGCGCGTCCGCCCCGGCGTGTTGGAGGTGCGCGCCAGTGCGGTGCGCCCGGTGAGAGCGTTGATCAGCGACGACTTGCCGACATTGGAGCGGCCGGCGAAGGCGACCTCGATGGCATCGGCGACCGGCAGGTCGGCGGCCTTGGGCGTGCCGGCGATGAACTGCCAAGGCCGCGCGAAGAACAGCCGGCCGGCCTCGATGCGCTCGGCTTCTTGTTGAGCGTCCAGTGTTTCGGGCATTGGGTCGCCCGCTCGGGCCTCAGTTCTTCACGTCGGCAGGCTTGGCGGCCTTGGCTTTTGCCTTGGCTTTGGCTGCGGCGCGGCGCGACTTCACCGTCGATTTTGCCGGCCTGTCCGTGGCGGCCTGCGGCTTCACCGAATTGTTGGCCGCCTTTGGCGCCTTCGACGCCACCGCTGCCGGCTTCGCCGCCGGCACCTTCTTCTTCTTTCGGAAGGTGTCGAGGATATTGCCGAGCAGGTCCACGTCGGCCCCCTGGCGCTTCATGATGATGTATTGCTGGGTCACCGACAGCGTGTTGTTCCACGCCCAATAGATCACCAGGCCGGCCGGGAACGACGCCAGCATGAAGGTGAAGATCACCGGCATCCAGGTGAACAGCATCGCCTGGGTGGGGTCGGGCGGCGTCGGGTTCAGCTTCATCTGCACGAACATGGTGATGCCCATGATCACCGGCCAAATGCCGATCGCCAGGAAATGGCCGATCAGCGGCACCGTCGACGGATCGTAGGGCAGCAGTCCGAACAGGTTGAAGATGTGCGTCGGGTCCGGCGCCGAAAGGTCGCGGATCCAGCCGAAGAACGGCGCGTGGCGCATCTCGATGGTGACGAACAGCACCTTGTAGAGCGAGAAGAACACCGGGATCTGGATCACCATCGGCCAGCAGCCGGCGAGCGGATTGATCTTCTCGGTCCTGTAGAGCTTCATCAGCTCTTCCTGCTGCTTGACCTTGTCGTCCTTGTATTGCTCGCGCAGCGCCGTCATCTGCGGCTGCAGCTTCTTCATCTGGCTCATCGACTTGTAGGACTTGTTGGCCAGCGGGAAGAAGGCCGCCTTGACCAGCACGGTTACCAGCAGGATGGCCACGCCGAAATTGCCGAAGACGCGGTAGAGCCAGTCGATGAGCAGGAACATCGGCTTGGTGATGAAGAAGAACCATCCCCAGTCGATCAGCAGGTCGAATTTCTCGATATGCAGGCTGTTGCTGTAGGCCGACAGCACGCTCACCTGCTTGGCGCCGGCGAACAGGTGGGTCGTCTGCTCGACCGTCGCGCCCGGCGCCAGGCTATCCGCCGCCGCGGTGAAATCGGTCTGATAGACCGGCGTGGTGCCGCTTTCCTTGCCGATGTAGTGGGCCGTGTAGGGCTGCGTCTGCTCGGGGATCAGGGTCGCCGCCCAGTACTTGTCGGTGATGCCGAGCCAGCCGCCGGTCTTGTCGCTCCAGGTGACCTCGTGGTCCTTCTGGATGTCCTTGTACTTGTATTCCTGCAGGCCCTTGTCCCCGATCACGCCGACCAGGCCCTCATGCAGGATGTAGTAGCCGGAGGTCGGCGGTTCGCCGACGCGGGTAATCCGCCCGAAGGGCGCCAGCGCGATCGCGGCGCTTCCCTTGTTGGTGACCGTGTCGGTCACCGTCAGCATGTAATTGTCGTCGATGGCTATCTCGCGGCTGAAGACGAGGCCGGCACCATTGTCATAGGTCAGCGTCACCGGCGTCGTCGGGGTCAGCGTGGCGCCTGCCGGCGCCGTCCATTCGGTCGAGGGACCGGGCAGGGGGCCGGCATCGGCGGAGCCGACCCAGCCGAAATCGGCGAAATAGGCCTCAGGGCCGCCGCTCGGCGACAGCAGGATGATGGTCGGGCTCTTCTTGTCGACGGTCTCGTGATAGTGCTTCAGGCGGATGTCGTCGACGCGGCCGCCGGTCAGGTTGATCGAGCCGCTGATGCTGGGCGTCTCGATCGGCACGCGCTTGCTCTGGGCAAGCGCCTCGGCGCGGGTTTCGCCCGTCGGCTGCACCGGGGCGGCGGCTGGTGCCGTGCCGACCGCCGGGGCCGGCGTGCTGCTTGTGCCGCCGGCCGTGGTCTGGCCACTGGTTGGCGCCGGTTGCTGGTTTTGCGCCGCCAGTTGCTGGGCGGTTTCCTGCTGCTTGCGTGCCCGTTCGATCTGCGGCCCGGCAATGAAGAACTGCCAGCCGAACAGCACGACCATCGACAGCACGATCGCCAGGATGAAATTACGGTTGTTGTCGGTCATTGAACGGACCTGTCCGGCGCTTGGCGGTTGCGCGATAGTGCGGCCAACCCGGTCTCTAGATCGGTGACCAGCCGCTGGAATTGAAGAGTCAGGGCGGCACGACGGCCGACAAGCACATAATCCGTGGCGGTTTCAAGGTGTCCGCCGACGGCATTGACCGCCGCCCTCAGCCGGCGCCGGATGCGATTGCGCACCACCGCATTGCCGATCTTCCGTGTCACCGTGAACCCAATCCGCGGTGGCCTCTGCCCGTCGCCCTCCGAAACCGTCAGCGCCTGCAGCACGAAACCGGGGCGCGCGACCCGCCTGCCGCCGGCAACAGCCTTGAATTCGGCGTGGCGCCGCAGGCGCTCCATGCCGCGGGGGGCTGCCCCGATCCTCAGGCCGACAGCCGCTTGCGTCCGCGGGCGCGGCGGGCGGCAATCACCTTGCGACCGCCGGTCGTGGCCATGCGTGCGCGGAAGCCATGGCGGCGCTTGCGGACCAGCTTGCTCGGTTGATAGGTACGTTTCATTTCGTGTCGTCTCCGCGCGGACCGGCCGCGCCGGGCTTATAAGGAGCGGGTGGAATCGAGTCAACGCGAACCACCTCCGGCCGTGGCGGTTGTTCTCGTGCGGTGGCTTTTACCGGAAAGCGACTATCATTGCCACCGTTTCGGCTACAGGAATCGCGGGGAAAGAAGACGACGGATGCCGGAGACCCTTAATCCCGACATATGCATCATCGGCGGCGGCCCGGCGGGCCTTGCCGCGGCGCTGGCGGCCGCCAGCGAGGGCGTGGCCGTCGTTCTGGTCGAAAAAGGGGCGCTGGGCGGCCACGACCTGGTTTCCGGCGCGGTTCCCTCCAAGGCGCTTCTCGCCGCGGCGGAGGTTAACGAATTGCTGCGCCGCGGCCCCGCCATCGGCGTCACCGGCGCACCCATCCAGGTCAATTTTGCCAAGGTGCGCGAGCATCTGGCCACCGTCGGCGCCGCGATTGCCGCCAATCTGACGCCCGAGCGGCTGACCGTGCTCGGCATCCGTGTGGTCAATGCCGCCGCCCGCTTCACCGATCGCGATACGATCGTGGCCGGCGAGGTCACCATCCGCGCCCGCCGCACCATCCTGGCGGTCGGCGCCGGGCCGGCGCCGCCCGAGATCCCCGGCCTCGACGGCATCGATTGCCTGAGCGCGGCCGGCGTCCTCGATCTCACCCGCAAGCCGACCCACCTCATCGTGCTCGGCGCCGGCCGCGAGGGGCTTGAACTGGCGCAGGCGTTCAACCGCCTCGGCATCGACACCACGGTGCTCGATCGCGGTCCGGCGCTACCCGACGTCGATCCCGAGCTGACCGCCATAGTTGTCGACCGGCTTCGCGCCGAGGGCATCCGCGTGCGCGTCGGCGTCGATATCGTCTCGGTCGGCCGCCGCCGCGGCGGTGTGCGCTTCACCGTCTCCGACCCCGGGGACGACGCGGCTGCCATTGACGGATCGCACCTGCTCGTCGCCGCCGGCCGCAAGCCCAATGTCGACGGCCTCGATCTCGATGTCGCCGGCATCGGCGCCGACGCCGCCGGCATCTCCGTCGACCGCACGCTCAGGACCGGCAACCGGCGGGTCTATGCCATCGGCGATGCCGTCGCCGGACGCGCCGATGCCGCCCGCGGCCACTATCAGGCGGCGCAGGTGGTCAAGGCGATTCTTTTCCGCCTGCCGCTCGCCGACCGGTCTGACGAGGCTCCCTTCGTCGCCTTCACCGACCCGGCGGTGGCCACCGTCGGCCTGGACGAGGCTGCCGCGCGCAGCCGCTATCGCGACGGCGTGCGCGTTCTGCGCTTCCCTTTCGCCGAGAACGAGCGCGCCCAGATCGAGCGCATGCCGGCCGGCATGATCAAGGCGGTGGTGGGCCCCCGCGGCCGTGTGCTGGGCGCTGGCATCGTCGGTCACGACGCCGGTGAGATGATCGCCCCGTGGTCGCTGGCCGTCGCCCGGCGTCTGCCGATCTCGGCGCTGGCCGCCCTGCCGGCGCCCTATCTGACGCGCGCCGACATCTCCCGCCGCGTCGCGGCGGGCTTTTCCGAGCGCAACGCCGCCGAAGGGTCCGGTTTGACCGCCGTCTGGCGCCGGCGCATCATCGATTTGCTGAGGAAGCTCGGTTGAGCGCATGAACGACCGGCCCGGCAACGGAGAGGAAGTCAGGATTCCCGCAGCAGCTCCCAGGATTTCGGCGCGGCGCGGCTTCGGCCTGTCGTGGAAGCTGCTGATGCTGACGGTGCTCTACGTCATGCTCTCGGAAGTGCTGATCTACGTCCCCTCGATCGCCAACTTTCGTGCCAACTGGCTCACCGACCGCATGACCATGGCCGATGCCGCGAGTTCGGTGCTGGCCGAGTCGGTCACCTCCGACGTGCCGCGCGGCATCCAGGAGGACCTGCTGGCCGCGGTCGGCGCCAAGGCCATCGTCATCCGCACCGGCGCCACCAGTCGCCTGATCGCCACCGTCGACATGCCGCCCCAGGTCGACCGCACCGCCGATCTCAGGGTCATGGAGCCGGTCGCCGAGATCGTCGACGCCTTCGACACGCTGTTTGCCGAAGCGCCACGGACACTGCGTGTCATCGGCGCCGCGCGCTCCGGCGCCACCCTCGAACTGATCATCAGCGACCGGCCGCTGCGCGCCGCCATGCTCGCCTATTCGGTCAACATCGTCTGGCTGGCGGCGCTCATTTCGATCATCACCGCCGGTCTCCTCTATTTCACCATCAACCGGCTGCTGGTGCGGCCCGTGCGCCGCCTGACCGCGAACATCGTCTCCTTCTCGGAAGAGCCGGAGGATGTCACCCGCGTGATCCAGCCCAGCGGCCGCCGCGACGAGGTCGGCGTCGCCGAAGAGCGCCTGGCGGCCATGGAGCGCGACCTGCAGGGCACATTGCGCGAGCAGCGCCACCTCGCCGATCTCGGACTGGCCGTCTCCAAGATCAACCACGACCTGCGCAACATGCTGGCCTCGGCCCAGCTCTTTTCCGACCGCCTCGGCAGCCTGCCCGACCCCAACGTCCAGCGTTTCGCGCCCAAGCTGATCGGCGCCCTCGACCGCGCCATCGCCTACTGCCAGTCGACGCTCACCTATGGTCGCGCGCGCGAGCCGGCGCCGGCCCGCCGGCTGATCGCCCTCGGCCGTCTGGTCGACGACGTCGCCGATGCCCTTGGCCTTGCCGAGAACGCCATGATCGCCTGGGAGAACAAGGTGCAGCCCGGCGTCGAGGTCGATGCCGACCCCGACCAGCTCTTCCGCGTTCTGGTCAATCTCGGCCGCAACTCGGTTCAGGCGATGGAGGCCAATCCCAATCCGGCGGTGATCTGCCGGTTGACGATCTCGGCCGAGCGGCACGGGACCGCGGTGACCATCCGCGTCCAGGACACCGGCCCCGGTCTGCCCGAAAAGGCGCGGGCGTCCCTCTTTCGTGCGTTCCAGGGCTCGGTCAGCCCGGGTGGCACCGGGCTGGGGCTGGCGATTGCCGCCGAGCTGGTGCGCGCCCATGGCGGCACCATCGCCCTAGTCGACGCCGGCCCCGGCGCCGCCTTTGCGATCACCATTCCCGACCGGCCGCGCGCCAACGGGCGCAACGGCAGTAGCTGATCGTTTTCAACGAGACCGCCGCCACGCCCGCACCCGGCGCTCGACCTGCGTGACCTCGGCCGGCGTCATCTGCGTCGCGTAGCGCGCGGCAAGCCACGCCGCCAGCGCATCGCCTTGCGCCGCCGCCAGCCGCGCCCACAACGAGGCCTCCACCAGGCTGCGCGGGACGCCGATGCCGTGGGCATAGAGCCGCGCCAGCCTGAGCTCGGCAATCAGATTGCCCTGGTCGGCCGCCTTGCGGTACCAGCGCGCCGCCGCGACCGGATCGCGCGGCACCGCCCAGCCGACCAGATACATCAGGCCGAGCTTGGCCTGCGCCGTGGCGTAGCCGCCGTCCGCAGCGCGGCGGAACCAGGAGAGCGCCAGGGGAAAGTCGTAGGGCACCCCGTCGCCGCTGTCGTACATGATGGCGATCGCGAACTGGGCGCGCGGGTTGCCGGCTTCCGCTGCCGCCATTTGGCCGGGATAGGGCGTGGCCGCCGCCGGCCCGCTGAGCCAGGCCACGATCAGGCCGGCGCTGAGGATGATGAGGCGTCGCATGCCGTTGTCCTCTTGCGACGGACCCTAGTGGAACGGCGAGGGACGCGAAAGACCCGGGTGCGATCCGGCCGGCGGCCCTTGCAATCGCCGAGGCTATTCAGTAGCTAAGGCCCGCCATCCGCCGCCGCATCGGCCGGCGGCACGCGGCCAGGCGCCCGTAGCTCAGCTGGATAGAGCACCAGACTACGAATCTGGGGGTCAGGAGTTCGAATCTCTTCGGGCGCGCCAATC
>CAVXLJ010000007.1:0-22774 GCA_963762605.1 uncultured Alphaproteobacteria bacterium
GGTGGCGCTCCTCGAGGGGACTCGAACCCCTGTTTTCGCCGTGAGAGGGCGACGTCCTGGACCGCTAGACGAAGGGAGCCGCGGCGGCGCGCTCTTTGCGAGCGCAGACGCCACGATATAGCGGGGCGACCCTCACCTTGGCAAGGCGATCTCACGGACCGGCGAGGTCGAGCCGGCCGCTGACTTTCAGCGTTGCAAGGTCGATGAAGACCAGCGCCTGGCCGCCGCCGGTCTCTTCATAGGTGAGGATCAGCCGGCGCCCGTCGAAGGCGGTGGCTGTGAGCCTGGCGCCGGCAGGCAGCCCCATCTCGGCGCGGGAGAGCGTCGGAACGGCGACGCCCGGCCGCCAGGCGGTGAGCGGCGCCTTGTCTCCGACAAGCACGATCTTGTAGAGGATCGCTCCAAAGACCGCGAGAATGCCGACACCCAGGGTCAGACCGGCGATCAGCACCAGCCGGCGCATCTTCGCCTGGACGCGCAGCAGTGCCGGGTCGAGCGGTTTCTCGTCGTCGTCGAAGGAAGAACTGGCCATGGTGTCGAAAGGGCCTGTCACACAGGTTGAACGCACCGTCGCCATCGAGGCCGGCGGCATGCGCCTCGATGCCTGGCTTGCCGGCGCCATCGACGATCTCGGCCGCAACCGCGCCAAGAAGCTCATCGTCGAAGGCCACGTGGCGATCGGCGGGCGGACGATAGAGGAGCCCAAAAGGCCGGTCAAACCGGGCGAGTGCGTCACGATCGACCTGCCCCCGCCGGAGCCGGCCGAGCCGGCGGCCGAGGATATCCCGCTGACGATCGTCTATGAGGACGATGCCCTCATCGTCATCGACAAGCCGGCAGGTCTGGTCGTCCATCCGGCTGCCGGCCACGCCGGCGGCACGCTGGTCAACGCCCTTATCGCCCATTGCGGGGCAAGTTTTTCCGGCATCGGCGGCGTGGCCCGGCCGGGCATCGTCCACCGCCTCGACAAGGACACCTCGGGCCTCATGGTCGTCGCCAAGACCGACCAGGCGCATCAGGGGCTCGCCGCCCAGTTCGCCGACCATGGCCGCACCGGCCCGTTGGAACGCGCTTATCTGGCGCTCATCTGGGGGGCGCCCGACCGCCCGCAGGGAACCATAGACCTGCCGCTCGCCCGCTCCGCCCGCAACCGCGAGAAGATCGCGGTCAAACACGCCGGCGGCCGTCATGCCGTCACGCACTATGCGGTGGAAGAACGCTTCGGACCGGCGGAGCGGCCGATCGCGGCGCTGGTCGAATGCCGGCTCGAGACCGGCCGCACCCACCAGATCCGCGTCCACATGGCGGCCATCGGCCATCCGGTGGTGGGCGACCGAACCTATGGCGCCGGCTTCGCCACCAAGGCTGCGCTGTTGGGAGAACCGGCCAGAAGCCTTACCGCCGCCTTCCCCCGCCAGGCGCTGCACGCCTTTTCGCTCGGCTTCGCCCACCCGGTAACCGGCGACGAGATGCGCTTCTTTTCGGACCTGCCGGACGACATGGCGGCTTTGGTTGCGGCGTTTAAGTCCTTGTGAACAATATTTGATCGCGATGGCTGCCGGAACGGGCGTGATTCCGCCAAAGTCCTCCCTATATGTTACGTTCCGGACGTGCCGCTTCACGGACGTCTGGTTGGATTTGCCGGAATTGGCCGGGGATCCGGAACAGGAAAGGGCGCATAACTCATGGCCCGCGTCTCACTGCCTGCGATTGCCGCCGGCGAATCCGGCCTGTCGCACTACCTTTCCGAAATTCGCAAGTTTCCCATGCTCGCGCCGGACGAGGAGTACATGCTCGCCAAGCGCTACAAGGAGCACGGCGACCGCGACGCCGCCCACCGTCTGGTCACCAGCCACTTGCGGCTGGTCGCCAAGATCGCCATGGGCTATCGCGGCTACGGCCTGCCCATCGGCGAAGTGATCTCCGAGGGCAATGTCGGCCTGATGCAGGCCGTGCGCCGTTTCGAGCCGGAGAAGGGCTTCCGCCTGGCGACCTACGCCATGTGGTGGATCCGCGCCGCCATCCAGGAATACATCCTGCGCTCGTGGAGCCTGGTGAAGATGGGCACCACGGCCAACCAGAAGCGGCTGTTCTTCAACCTGCGCAAGGTCAAGGGCCAGATCCAGGCCCTCGACGAGGGCGACCTGAAACCCGATCAGGTGCAGCAGATCGCCACCAAGCTCGGCGTCACCGAGGACGACGTGGTGTCGATGAACCGGCGCCTGGGCGGCGACGCCTCGCTCAACGCGCCGCTGCGCGCCGACGGTGAGGCCAGCGGCGAATGGCAGGACTGGCTGGTCGACGACGCGCCCAGCCAGGAGGAGCGGCTGGCCGAGGACGAGGAACTCGACAACCGCCGCCAGCTTCTCAGGAACGCCATGAGCGTGCTCAACGACCGCGAGCGGCGCATCTTCGAGGCCCGCCGCCTGGCCGAGGACCCGATCACGCTGGAGGAGCTGTCGAGCGAGTTCGGGGTGAGCCGCGAGCGCGTCCGCCAGATCGAGGTGCGCGCCTTCGAGAAGGTGCAGAAGGCGGTCAAGAAGGGCGCCAAGGAACTCGAGGCGCCGCACGCCCAGATCGAGGCGGCCGGAGCCTGACACGCGCCGTTCATGCCCTCGCGAGGCGGGCATCGACTTCACGACACGAAGACCCTGTCGTGCCCACCCCCGAGCGGGCACCAAGTAGTCGCAGGCGCATGTGATTGAGCCGATGAGTCGGCGATTACTGGGTCCTCGCTTTCGCGAGGACGACAAGGCTTTTCGTTCCCCGGACGCAGTGCACCGTGAATCGGTGCGCTGCAGAGCCGGGGTCCATGCGGCGCGTAGGTCCCGGGTCTGCAGCGCGTCATTTCATGCCGCGCAGCGCCCGGGACACGGAAACTCGTTCCCGCGCGCTTTCAGCACCGGGCTATGAACCTTTCAAAGAACGCACCCCTCGCAATGAGGGGGTGGCGGGCGCCCGGCGAACGCCGTGCGGGTAGTCCGCGAAAACTGGGGGCGCTCACCGAGCGCCCGCCGCGGCGTCCTGAAACACGCCCGGCCAGGTTTATTCGGCGAAGGCGCTTCGCGGCAGCCTCCGCCTGGGGTCGCTTACACCACACGCCCGGCGGAACCGGGGCATGGCGGGACGGCCGGTCGTAGTGCCGACGGTCCTGGCCGGGGCGTCCCGGGTGCCGAGATGCGGTCTCGACGCGCGGGCGCCGCTCCCCGCTCCACCGACAAGAACGCCTCCGGACGGCGCCCCTCATTCGAGCGAGGATGAGCGCATCATCTCATGGGGTCAGGGCACCGGGGATAGATTTCTTTTCGGAGGGTCCTGCCTGTCCCGGTCGCTCGCTTTTCGCCTTCTGCACCGCGGTCCGGCCCCCGCCCGGACCTCCCCCTTTCACGGGAGGGGGAGACGGCCGACCGGTCAGGCGTCGACCAGCTCGCGTTCGTCCGCGTCGGCGGCGCGTGCCGGCGGCATGACGACCGCGCCCATGCCCCCCACCACCTCGCCGGCTGCGAGCGACGCCTGCAGACGGTCGAGCTTGATGTGCAGTTCGGCGATCGCCAGCTCGGACTTGAGATTGACCTCGTAGTCGAGCGCGGCCGCCATGCGGTCCTTCGCCGCCTGGCGATTCTGGCTCATCATGATGATCGGCGCCTGGAACGCGGCCAGCAGCGACAGCATCAGGTTGAGGAACATGAACGGGTAGGGATCGAGCGCGTGGTTGGCCAGCAGCACGCCGTTCAGCACCGCCCAGCCGATCAGGAAGGCGGCAAACCCGATGATGAAGCTCCACGAGCCGCCGACGGCGCCGACACGGTCCGCCAGCCTCTGGCCGAAGGTCAGATGTTCCTCGAATTCCTGATTGAGGTTGCGGGTCTGCAGGCGCCGCGCGATGCGCGCGAGCACACGCCGGTCGCGCTCCGGCAACGGCCCGAGGCCGCCATGCAGGAGCTGCTGCGCAAGGAAGCGGATTTCGTTGTTCATGGCACACCGCCTTTTGACCGGCCGCTGTCCGGCCGGTCGCGGTGCGCTTGACTAATCGGTCAGACGCCTCGCGACCGCCAGAAGCGGCCCGCGCTGTTGAGGTCTACTGCCGTCGCTAGGCATTGGTCTCACCGATTGCTGTTGACCGTCGAGACATAGGCGATCCGGCGTTGCCGTCAAGTTAAAACGCACACATCTGCATGCCAACGCGGATACGCCTGGAGTCACTTTCTGCTTCAGAGCGCGGATCAACGGCCGGATGTGCCGTCCATGAACAGATCACCAGCCCTCGCCGCCACGAAATCGATGAAGGCTTTTGTTGCAGCCGAAAGGTGGCGGCGCGTCGGATAGACAAGCTGGATGCTGGTGGCTGCCCGACGGTACGGCTCCAGAATGCGTACCAGGACGCCCGACCGCAGGTATGGCGCCACCATCGGCCCAGGCAGCATCACGATGCCCAGCCCGGCCAAAGCCGCTTCGATAACGAACGACATGGTGTTTGCCGCCACCACCGCATTGAGCTGGACGACCGACGGACCCTTCGCTCCCCGCAGGGTCCACGTCGCCCCTTCGATCGATGGACCGTGGACGATGCAGCTATGCCGCGCGAGATCGGCTGGAGTTTGAGGAAGCCCGGCCGTCTTCAGGTATTCCGGACTGGCACAGATAAGCCAGTCGCTGGTGCCGAGCGTCCTGACAATCAGCGTCGAGTCGGCGAGCTTCCCCATACGGAAAGCGACGTCGATCCGCTCGCGTACGAGGTTCAGCCGCTCATCGGTCAGGAGAAGCTCCGCCTTGACCCGCGGATGATCGCGAAGGAATCCGGCGACCAGATCAGACAGATAGAGGCCGTCCGAGTCGGCCGGCGCGGAAACCCGGATGGTGCCGCTCGGCACCTGCTGCGCGCCGGCAAGTTGACCATTGGCCTCCTCCACCGCCGCCAGGGCGGCGCGGCACCGTTCGAAATAGCGGCGGCCGGCATCGGTCAGTCCGAGCGAGCGGGTGGTGCGATGCAGAAGCCGCGTGCCCAGCGAATCTTCCAGATGGGCGATCCGGCGGCTCACCGTCGCCCGCGGCAGGTTCAGAAGCCGCCCCCCGCCGGAGAAGCTGCCCGCCTCGACAACCCTGACGAAGAGCGAGACTTCGTTGGGATCGATCATTGTTGCTCAAGAAGCGACACTATCTTTCGATTATAGACGCTGTCGCGCCAATGGCGGAAGCCCTAAGTCCTGTCCATCGAATCCGGGAAGGAGCAGCAGCCATGTCGAAACTCACGGTTCTCGTCACCGGCGCGACCGGCAGCCAGGGTGGCTCGGTCGCCGCCGCATTGATCGCACGCGGTCACGCGGTGCGCGCCTTGACGCGCAAACCGGGCAGCCCTGCCGCAATCAAGCTGGCGAAGGCTGGCGCCGAGATTGCCACCGGCGATTTTGGCGAGGCAGGGACGGTCGTTGCGGCAGCCAAAGGCGTCGATACCGTCTTCCTCATGGGCAATTCGTGGGAGGGCGGCGCCGACCGCGAGCGCGAACTTGGCCAGAAGGCGGTCACCGCCCTCGTCCGGGCGCGGGTCGGCCACGTCATCTATTCGTCGGTCGATTCCGCCGACCGTGCCACCGGCGTCCCCCATTTCGAGAGCAAGGCCGCGGTGGAACGCCATATCGCGGCGTCCGGCCTGCCCTACACGATCAGCGCGCCGGCATCCTTCATGGACAATCATCTGGCACCGTGGGCGATTCCCGACCTGCAGCAGGGTGTCCTCGCCGCCGCGCTGCCGCCGGCACGCAAGCTCAAGAAGATCGCCGTCGCCGATATCGGACCGTTCGTGGCGGCGCTCGCCGAGCGGCGCGAGCGCGTCTTCGGCCGGCGTTTCGATATTGCCGGCGACGACATCGACGGCAGCAAGACCGCCGCAACCCTGTCACGCTTTGCCGGACGCCGGATTCGCTATCAGCAACTCCCTCTCGACGTCGTGCGGCAGCAGAGCGACGACGTCGCGCGCATGTATGCGTGGTTCAACGATGTCGGCTACAACGCCGATATCGCCGCGCTGAAGCGCGATTTTCCCGAGGTGACGTGGCACAGCTTCGCGGATTGGGCGCAGAGCGTCGACTGGAACGTCGTGCTCCGACCGTCCGGTGAGCCGGCAGCCACGCCGGGTCACTTCGGCACGACGGCGTAGCTCGCCACCGGCGGCACCGTGTCGATCAGGCCATTGTCCTTCATGAAGGCGGCGAAGCGCTCGTAGCGCGCCGGGTCGAGCGCCGCCGGCCGCTTGGCGAAGCGCGGCAGCGTCGCATAGAAGGACTTGCGGTCGAGTTCGTCGTTGAGGTCGGTGTGCGCCTTGAGGAACATGGCGAGCGCCTCGTCCGGATGGTTGGTGATGAAGATGGTGGCGTCCTCCACCGCAGCGAGGAAGCGCGCCATGCGCGGATCGTCCTTCATCTTGGTGCTCACCGCGTAGATCAGCTCGTCATAGGGCGGCACGCCGTGCTCTTCCGGATAGAAGGCGCGGCCGGGCATACCCTTGAGGCCGAGCTGGATCAGCTCGACATTGCGATAACCGTCGATGATCGCGTCGACCTGCCCCGACATCAGCGCCGTCACCAGGTTGAAATTGACGTTGACCAGGGTCACGTCCTTGGCCGTGAGGCCCACCGATTTGAGCATGGCGTCGAGATAGGCAGATTGCAGGCCGGCGACCGAATAGCCGATCTTCTTTCCCTTGAGATCGGCGAGCGTCTTGACCGGCCCGTCCTTGGGCACGATCAGGCAGTTGAGCGGCGTGGCGACCAGCGTGCCGAGACGCAGGAGCGGCAGGCCCTCCTTGATCTGCAGCATCAGGTCCGGCTGGTAGGTGACCGCGATATCGGCCTTGCCCGCGGCGACCAGCCGCGGCGGCGCGCTGGGATCGGCCGGGGCGACGAGGCTGACGTCGAGACCGTGGCGGGCGAAGTAGCCGCCCTCCTGGGCGATGACCAGCGGCGCGTGGTCGGGATTGACGAACCAGTCGAGCAGAACGGTCAGCTTGTCGGCGGCCTCCGCGGCCGGCACTTGAAGTGGATTCAGAACGGCAAGCAACGCCGCCAAGCCCAGCAAACGACTCATCATTTTCATGGTTTTTCGGATTCCCTCAGTGGCTTTCCGCCGCCCATGGCGTGAGGTTGGCGGTCAGGAGATCGACGATCCCGCGAAGCATCACCGACATGGCGATGAGCAGGATCAGCGCGGCGAACATGACGTCGGTCTGGGCCCGCGCATTGGCGAGCAGCATGGCGTAGCCGAGACCCGACGAGGCCCCCACCCATTCGCCGATCAGCGCCCCGATCGGCGCGTAGACGGCGGCAAGCCTCAGGCCGGTGACCAGCGCCGGAAGCGCGCCGGGCAGGCGCATCAGCACCACCACCTGCCAGCGGCGGGCGCGATAGAGCTGCGCCAGGTCGAGCAGGTTCTGGTCGGTGCGCGCCAGGCCATCGGCAAAGGCGGAGGCCACGGGGAAGAAAATGGCGATGGTCGCCATGACGATCTTGGAGGCGACGCCGAAGCCGAACCACAATGCCAGCAGCGGTGCGATGGCGAAGACTGGGATCGCCTGGCTGACCACCATCACCGGCAAGAGAACCGGGCGGGTGACCGGCAGGAAGCTCATGGCCAGCGCCAGCGCCGCACCCAGCACGGCGCCGGAGACCAGCCCGATCACCGTCTCGGTCAGCGTCGTCACCGCATGGACGCGCCACAGGTCCGGCCGCTCGATGAGTGCCGCGAAGACGCGTGCCGGGTCGGGCAGGATGAAGGACGGCGGCTGGAAGACGAGGACGATCGCCTGCCAGATGATGATCAGCGCCACGGCGACACCCAGCGCGCGGAGCGCCGTCATCGCCAAACGCCTCTACACGATCCGAAACCGAACGCCATCCACCGCTCCCGGTAATCCGGTCGCGCTGGCGAAGCATCTTGGCGGAAGAAGTTCCCGTCCCTTCGCCGGCATGACCCGGATCAGGTTCGAAGGGTTCGGCCTCTTGGGCCATCTCAGCTCGGAAACGAGCACCCCTCGGAACGGGCGAGAGAATTGCAGGCTTGCCGCCCGGCGGCAAGCCCTTTTCGGAATGGCTGCTACCCCGCCCAGGCGGTCATCGCCTGCGCCAGCACGCGGTCGCCGGGTGTGCCCTTCTCGAAGGTGAGGATGGCGCGCTGACCGGTCTCGTAGACCAGCGGCAGATCGAACCAGTCGCGCTCCTTGAGCAGCGACAGGTTGCTTGTCACGTCGGCCGGCAGCGCCGACAGCGCGATCCAGAACAGGCCGTTCTGGACCTTTGCGGTGGCGCCGATCAGCGGCTGGCCGCGGGCGTCTTCGGACGGTTTGAGCACCAGACGCGGGATCGACGAGATGCCCTTGCCGGGGAACGCGGCGGTGGTGGTGACGACCACCTCGATCAGATGGCTGGCCGGCAGCGTCTTGTCGGTATTCTTGTGGATGGTCAGCCTGACCTGAAGACCGCGATCCGGCACATCCAGGTTGGCGACCACCGACGGGCCGTTGGTGGGATCGGTGACATAGCTCCACGTCACGGCGGCATTGATCTGGGTGACGCCGGCGGCCGCCTTGGTGCTGTCGAGCGGCTCTTCGTAGAGGACAGCCTTCTGCGCCACCAGCGCCGCGTCGCCGCCCTGCACCGCGGGCTGCTGCGGTTGAGCCGCCGTGGCGGTGTCGGTGGCGCCGGCCGGCGCGGCGCCGGTATCCCCGGCATCGCCGACGACACGCACGCCCGGCGTTGTCGCGATGGCGTTGCCGCCGCTGAGCAACCGATCGCTGTTCTTGCTCGCCGCATCCGCCGCCGGCAGCGCCGCAGGCGGCTGCGGCGCGGACGCCACCGGCACGCTGCCAGCGGACGTGCCACTATCGGCGAAAATCTTGGAAATCTCGCCGCGCTGCCACCAGCCGAGCGCCGCCAGGCCGCCAATCAGGGCGACGATCAGCACCAAGAGGAGAATCGTCGGCAGTCGCGACGGCCGAACCGCCGCGTCATCGAATTCGGCGTCGAAGTCGCGGTTCCGGTCGCGATCCCGATCGCGATCCCGGTCACGATCGCGACCGTCCTTGCGTCGCCCATCCCTGATCCGCGCCGACCTGTCCGCGCCGTCGAGTTCGGGAATCGGCGCATGGCGCGGGATCACCGGTTCCGGCTGCGGCGCCTCCTTCTCCCAACCATAGTCAGGCGCCAGTCTCGGTTCCGGCTCCACGCGCCGTGGCTGACGGTAGTCCGGCGGCACGTACGGCGCCGGCTCGTCCGGCGGCGGCGCCCGGCGCGGGCGATCGGAGACGTGGAACTCCGCCGCCATGTCGCCGTAAGCCTCCTCGCGGACCGGCGCCCGCTCGATCGGCGGCACAATATCCGTGCGGCTTTCGGCTTCGCGGATCGCCCGCCGGAAGACCTCCTGCGGCGAACTCGATGAAACCGGCTCCGGCTCGGGCGTGGGCACCTCTTCCACCACCGGCGCCTGAGGCGGCGGCGAACGTGGTGGCGGTGGCGGTGGCGGACTGGGTCGTCTGGCAGCCGGTCGCGGCGCCGCGGCGCCACTGGTCGCCTCGCGCTCGGCACGCCGGATCGCCTCTTCCAGCTCCAGGCGCTGGCGCGAAATCTCGGATGTCGGCAACGGCGGAACGATCGCCTTCAATTGCCCGATGAGCGCGTTGCGCGCCTTGTCATAGACGGCGCGCCGTGCTTCCGGCGTATTGTCCTCAAGGCTGGCAACCGCCCGGCTGAGTACAGCGTAATATTCGGCCATTTCTTCGCTCTGCCGACCTCTTACCGAATCGCCCTAGCCTTGAAAAGGATCATGCACAAGAATGGTATCGTCACGCTCTGGACTTGTCGAAAGTAAGGCCACAGGAACGCCAATCAACTCTTCGACGTGCCGAACATATTTGACCGCCTGTGCAGGCAGATCATTCCATGTCCGGGCGCCTGCCGTCGAGTCCTGCCAGCCTTCCATTGTCTCATAGACCGGTTCAACCGCCGCCTGTTCCTGCTGCGCCACCGGCAGATAGTCAAGCGAACGTCCGCCAAGACGATAACCGACTGATATTTTTATCGATTCCAGACCGTCCAGGACATCGAGCTTGGTCAGGGCGATGCCGTTGATGCCAGATATGCGAACAACCTGGCGGACCAGCGCCGCATCGAACCAGCCGCAACGCCGCTTGCGCCCGGTGACGGTGCCGAATTCCTTGCCGACGCTGCCGAGTCGCTCGCCCATCTCGCCCTTGTCCTCGGTCGGGAACGGCCCCTCGCCCACCCGGGTCGTGTAGGCCTTGGTGATGCCGAGCACATAGTCGCCGGCGCGCGTGCCGAGGCCGGAGCCGGTCGCCGCCTGGGCGGCGACGATGTTGGACGAGGTGACGTAGGGATAGGTGCCGTGGTCGACATCGAGGAGAACGCCCTGGGCGCCTTCGAACAGGATGCGCTTTCCGGCACGCCGCGCCGCGTCGAGGCGCCGCCAGGCGGAGCCCATGAACGGCAGGATTTTCGGCGCGATCTCCATCAGCGCCGAAAGCAGCGTCGCGCCATCGATCTCCTCGGCACCATTGCCGCGCCTGAGCGCATTATGATGGGCCAGCAGCCGGTCGACCTTGCCCGGCAGGCTCGCCGGGTCGGCCAGATCCACCACGCGGATGGCGCGGCGGCCGACCTTGTCCTCATAGGCCGGGCCGATGCCGCGCTTGGTCGTGCCGATCGCCTGGGTGCTGTTCGAGGCCTCGCGGTTGATGTCGAGTTCGCGATGCAGCGGCAGGATCAAAGAGGCGCTGTCGGCGACCAGCAGGCTGTCCGGCGAAATATTGACGCCCTGCCCTTTCAGCTTCTCGACCTCGGCCACGAAAGCCCACGGGTCGACCACCACGCCATTGCCGATGACAGACAGCTTGCCCGGCCGGACCACCCCGGAGGGCAGCAGGCTCAGCTTGTAGGTGACGCCGTCGATGACCAGCGTGTGCCCCGCATTGTGGCCCCCCTGGAAGCGCACGACGATATCGGCGCGCTCGGAAAGCCAGTCCACGATCTTGCCCTTGCCCTCGTCGCCCCACTGAGCTCCGACGACGACCACATTCGCCATTGCCTACCCGGTTTCCCCAAATAAATCCGGCCGCTGCCGACTCCGACCGGCGCCGGTTGCGGCATTTGCCGGCAAAGAATCGCCCCGGCTGACATGCCGGGGCGGCTGATCGCGCGGACTATAGCCCCTGCGAACGCGCCATGCGAGGCGAAAACGCCCGATTTTGCCGCCGTTGTCGCCGGCAAGCGCCTCGTCTATGAAGGCGAGCGGCCGCTCCTGCCCGCGCCTGCCGCGGCCGAAAACCCCGCTCTCCATCCCAGGCCCGCCCGTGACCGCACCGCCCCTGGCCAGCCGTTCCCTGTTCGACCGGCCCTACCTGCTGCTTTCGCTGACATCGCTGTTCTGGTCGATCAACATTGTGCTCGGGCGTTTCATCGCCGGCACCGTTCCGCCGGCCGCGCTCGCCGAGATCCGCTGGGTCGGCGCCGCGCTCATTGCCGTGCCGCTGGCACGCAGAGAGCTCGTCCACGACTGGCCAACGATCCGCCGCCACCTCGGCATCATGCTGCTGCTCGCCTTCACCGGCGTCACGGTCTACAACACGCTCGCCTATCACGGGCTGCAATACACCACCGCCCTCAACGGCTCGCTGATGCAGTCCTCGGCGCCCCTGATGATCGGCCTTTGGTCGCTGATCCTCTTCCGCGACCGGCTGACGGCGGCCCAGTTCGCCGGCATCTTGGTTTCGTTTCTCGGAGTCGCCACTATTATCGCCCGCGGCGACCCCGCGACGCTGGCACATCTGAAGATCAATCCCGGCGACATCTGGTTCCTGGTCGCCATGGCGAGCTACGCGCTTTACGCGGCGCTCCTGCGCCGGCGACCGGCGATCCACTTCCTGTCGTTCCTGGCCGTCACCTTCGTCGCCGGCGCGCTCATGCTGGCCCCGGTGACCGTGTTCGAATTCCTCGCCGGCCGCCGGATCGATCCGACCCCGGCGGCCTTCGCCGTGTTCGCCTATATGGTGACCTTCCCCTCGCTCATCGCCTACATCTTCTTCAACCGCGGCGTCGAGCTGATCGGCGCCAATCGCGCCGGCCCCTTCTTCCACCTGATCCCGGTCTTCGGCTCGGCCATCGCCATCGCCTTCCTCGGCGAACGGCCGCAGCTCTATCACGGCATCGGCTATCTGCTGATCATCACCGGCATCGCGGTGGCGCAGCGCGGGGCAAGGAAGCGGGCTGCATAGGCCACATCGGCCCAGGGTGATTCCTTCGGACGGATTCCAAAACGGCCAATACCAGTGACAAGGAAGCTTGACATCGGCGTTCGACGGTGACAAGTTTGCTTGTCACCCAGCCATGTGGATCGTCACGCCCATGCCCACCCGTCGACAGCTCGCCTTCGCCAGTTCCGTTGCCATCGCCGTCATCGGAGCCATCGTCATCTGGTTCGGCGCGACTGCCGTCATATCGGCCATATTCGGTGGCCGCACGCCGGCTGCGGCGCCATGGCTGGCGCTCGCCAAATTCGCGAGCTTGGCTTGGGTCGCGGGGGTCGGCTGGCTGTTTTCCTGGCGCCGGATGGACGAGATGGCCCGCGAGGCCCGCAAGATCTCCTGGCTCATCGGATCAACCGGGGCAATCCTGGTGAGCGCACCGGTCATGCTGTTCTGGCTGCTGAATGGAGGCGCCTTCCTCACCCATCTCATTGGCCATCCCGGCACGCCCGGCGCCTACTTCGCCATGGGATGGGTCGGACTTGTCCTCGCCCAGCTCCTTGGATCGCTGATCGCGGCGGTGGTGTGGCGGGCGAGGATGCGCTAGGGGCGCCTGTCCGTGAAAAACTGCCTCAAGGCGCTCAGGACCGAGCGCGGCTGGAGCCAGGCGGAGCTGGCCGAGCGGCTCGACGTCTCGCGCCAGAGCGTCAACTCCATCGAGACCGGCAAGTACGATCCCAGCCTGCCGCTCGCCTTCCGGATCGCGCGCCTCTTCGGCCGGCCGATCGAGGCCATCTTCGAAGACGGATGATGAGCCCGCGGAACGCGGCTTTGCCCACGCCGGCGCGGCCGGCTCCATCACCGCCCCTCACCCGGATTTCCAAGGCCGGTTTGCTGGCGCAAACCGGGGAAATCCGACCTCCCCCACAAGGGGGGAGGTGGAGACTGGGGCAGCTTCGCCGCTAGATACCAATCGGTCCTAGAACACCAGCCGCTTGGCCTGGACGACGCCGTCGAGCTTGCCGACCTTGGCAAGCACGTCGTCGCTCATCGCCCCGTCGATCTCGACCAGGGAGATGGCGTCGTCGCCGAGCGCCGCGCGGCCGAGATTGAAGTTGGCGATGTTGACCTTCTCGTTGCCGAGCAGCGTGCCGAGCCGGCCGATGAAGCCGGGCTTGTCCTTGTTGGTGACGTAGAGCATGTGCGGCGCGAAGCCGGCATCCATGTTGATGTTCTTGATCTGGATGAAGCGCGGCTTGCCGTCGGAGAACACGGTGCCGGCGACCGCCCGCTCCTGCCGCTCGCTGCGCACCGTCAGGCGGATGTAGGTCTCGTAGATGCCGCGCTGGGTCTGGCGCACCTCGTTGATCTCCATGCCGCGGTCGCGCGCCACGATCGGCGCGTTGACCATGTTGACCTCGTTGAGCATCGGCCTGAGCAGGCCGGCGAGCAGCGCCGCAGTCAACGCCCTGGTGTTCATGTCGGCGACATCGCCGGCATATTCGATGGTCGCGCCGAGGATGGTGGTCTCGGTGAGCTGCCCGGCGAAGGAGCCGAGATTCTCCGCCAGCTTGACGAAGGGGATCAGCCGCGGCGCCTCTTCCGCCGTGATCGACGGCATGTTGAGCGCGTTGGCGACGGCGCCGTTGACCAGATAGTCGGCCATCTGCTCGGCCACCTGCACGGCGACGTTCTCCTGTGCCTCGCTGGTGGAGGCGCCGAGATGCGGCGTGCACACGACATTGGGCAGGCCGAACAGCGGGCTCGCCTCGGCCGGCTCCTTGACGAAGACATCGATGCCGGCACCGGCGACCTTGCCGCTCTTGATCGCCTCGGCGAGGTCTTCCTCGACGATCAGGCCGCCGCGGGCGCAGTTGATGATGCGCACGCCGTCGCGCATCTTGGCGATCGCCGCCTTGTCGATGATGTTCCTGGTCTTCTCGGTGAGCGGCGTGTGCAGCGTGATGAAATCGGCACGCGCGAAGAGTTCGTCGAGGTCGACCTTGTCGACGCCGAGCTGCAAAGCGCGCTCCTCGGAAAGATACGGGTCATAGGCGACGACGCGCATCTTCAGCCCGATGGCGCGCTCGGCGACGATCGAACCGATATTGCCGCAGCCGATGATGCCCAGCGTCTTGGCGGTGATCTCGACGCCCATGAAGCGGTTCTTCTCCCACTTGCCGGCCTGGGTGGAGACGTCGGCAGCGGGAATCTGGCGGGCGACGGCGAACATCATGGCGATGGCGTGTTCGGCCGTGGTGATGGAATTGCCGAAGGGCGTGTTCATCACGATGATGCCGCGCTGGGTGGCGACCGGCACGTCGACATTGTCGACGCCGATGCCGGCCCGGCCGATGACGCGCAGCTTCTTGGCGGCGGCGAGAACCTTCTCGGTGACCTTGGTGGCGGAGCGGATGGCGAGCCCGTCATAGTCGCCGATGACGGCCAGCAGCTTCTCCTTGTCCTTGCCGAGATCGGGCAGGTAGTCGACCTCAACACCGCGGACCTTGAAGACCTGAATGGCTGTCTTGGACAGCTTGTCGGAAACCAGAACACGAGCGGTCATTTTCAGAGCCTTTCTTCGCGTCGCGCCAAGACGAAATCGCGGGCGCTGACGCGAATTGATGAGATGAGCGTGTAGGGTGGGTTAGCGCTGGAAAGCGCGTAACCCACCGGTTGAGTTGCCTCCGAGTGGTGGGTTACGGCGCTCACGCGCCTAACCCACCCTGCGAGGTTCCGGGATGGTTACGCCGCTTGCTTGAGCGACGCCTTCTCGACCGCGAAGGCCCATGCAAGCCATTCGGTCAGGGCCCGCAGATCCGACGCCTCGATCGTGGCGCCCGCCCAGATGCGGAAATGCGGCGGGGCGTCGCGATGATAGTTGATGTCGTGGGCGACGTTTTCCTTGTCGAGGCGTGCCGAGATGGCCTTGAGGAAGGCCTCTTGCGCGGCAGAGTCCAGCTTGGTGACGTCGGGATCGACGATCTTCAGCGTTACCGAGGTGTTGGAGCGGGCCGCCGGGTCTTCGGCGAAGAAATCGATCCACGGCGTCTTCGCCGCCCAGTCGGCCAGCACCTTGAAGTTGGCATCGGCTCTGGCCATCAGGCCCTTGAGGCCGCCCAGCCCTTTCGCCCAGGCCAGCGCATCGAGATAGTCCTCGACGCACAGCATCGACGGCGTGTTGATCGTCTCGCCGACGAAGATGCCCTCGATCAGCTTGCCGCCCTTGGTCATGCGGAAGATCTTGGGCAACGGCCACGCCGGCGTGTAGGTCTCCAGCCGTTGAACGGCCCGCGGGCTGAGGATGATGACGCCGTGCGCCGCCTCGCCGCCGAGCGCCTTCTGCCAGGAGAACGTGACGACATCGAGCTTGTCGAAAGCGAGCGCCTGGGCAAAAGCGGCCGAGGTCGCGTCGCAGATGGTGAGGCCGGCGCGATCGGCGGCGATCCAGTCGCCGTTCGGAACCCGCACGCCGGAGGTGGTGCCGTTCCAGGTGAAGACGACGTCGTGATCGAAATCGACTTGGGCGAGATCGGGAAGCTTGCCGTAATCGGCCTTGATGGTGCGCGCGTCTTTCAGCTTGAGCTGCTTGACCACGTCGGTCACCCAGCCGAGGCCGAAGGATTCCCACGCCAGCACGTCGACCGGGCGGGCGCCGAGCAGCGACCACAGCGCCATCTCGACGGCGCCGGTATCCGAGGCCGGAACGATGCCGATGCGGTAATCCGCCGGCACTTCCAGAATTTCGCGGGTGAGGTCGATCGCTTGCTTGAGCTTGGCCTTGCCGATCTTGGCACGGTGCGAACGGCCGAGCGCGGCATCGCTGAGCGCTTCCAGCGACCAGCCGGGTCGCTTGGCGCAAGGTCCAGAGGAGAAGTTGGGATTGGCCGGGCGCACGGCCGGCGCGGCAGGTGTCGTCATCAGTCTACCCTCTCAGATAGAAGCCCCTCGTTGGGGAGGGGTGTCCCGGCGCGCGAGATACGCTGGGTCGCCGATGCTGTCAATCGCGATCGTGTGCGATGAAATTTCGAAACGCGACTGTGGCGAAAAAAACGCAGAGAGGGGAGCGGCCGGAGGCCGGACGGCAAATGAAAAAAGCACCGCCCGCCGGTATGGCGGACGGTGCCTAGTGCAGCGCCCCGGAGGAGACGTGTCAGTACTTGACGACGGCAGGACCGTAATAGTCGGGCATGCCGAAGGCGTAGCGCAGACCAAACGTCAGATCGTGGGAATAGATATTTTTGAACTTCATCGGCGCGCAGGTCGTGCAGGTCCCGGTGAAGTTCATCAGCGTGCCGGTCTGGGCGTTGCCGAGGCTGACGAAGCTGTACCCGACATCGAACGTCAGATTCGGGTTTATCTGCATCGACGCGCCGGCGTGCAGCGCCCAAGCGAGGTTCCACTTGCCCGCCGCCGCCGCGTAGCCACCGCCACTTGCGATCGTGTTGGTGTCCACGAAATCATAAATCGTGTTGTACGACACACCGACACCCGCACCGAGATACGGCGTGATGCCGTGGATCGGATTGAAGTCGTAGTAGCCGTTCGCGAGGAACAGCCACTCGTCCTTCTTGGCGGTGTAATGGTTCGTGCCGTAGTCGACACCCGGCGTGCCGGTGAACACCGGCGGATCACTGCTGTTGTAGGTATCGAGCGCAGAGAAGGCCGACTTGCCGCGGTACTGGCCGGTCAAGTCGAAGCGCATGTGGTCGCCGTGACGGAAGCCGATACCAAGCTGGAAGGTCGGGACGGCGTCGAAGTTGCCCTTGTCGAGGAACCGGAAATACGTCGGCGTGGAAAAACTGGGATGGTCCAGCCCACCAAAATGCTGACCGGCCATGCCGATGTCGCCGCGCAGATACCAGCTGTGGCCGACTTCCACCGGCGGTGGGGTGTAGGGCGGCGGGATCTCGGGAAGATCGGCCGCCCAGGCGCCGGCCGACAGCGGCAGCAGAAACGCGGCGCCGACAAGCGCAGCAAGACGGGTGCGACCCATGACTCAATTCCTTTCCTCTACAAGCCCCAACGACCGGTACGGCCGCTCATGGAAAGGAATTGTCGACTCTAATTCTTAAATCGTCGTAAACCACGTTGCTTAACCACGTGCATTTACCTTAATGAAAGGTAAATAGACGAGGTTGTTGCTTGAAAGCCACTTTGCGGCCTCTGGCGGACGTCAATTCTTAACTGAAGGTTACTGACGCGCGGCGGCACCTAACAAAACGGCCGCAGATCGCGGCCGTTTGTCAGTCTCTTGGGGTCACGCTCAGCCCTGCGGCTGCGGCGCCATGCCGCCCTCCGGCTCGCCCGGCGAGCCCTTGGGCTTGCTCTTGGTGACCGGCACCGCCGATCCCTTGGACGAGGCCGCCTCTTCCGGCGTCTCGCGCACCGGCGGCTTGCCGGCGAGCAGGTTGCGAATCTCGTCGCCCGACAGCGTCTCGTATTCGAGCAGGCCCTGGGCCAGCTTCTCCAGCTCGTCGGCGTGCTCGCTCAGCAGCCGCCGCGCTTCCGACAGGCCGCTCTCGACGTAGCGGCGAATCTCGCTGTCGATCTTCTGTGCCGTCTGCTCGGAGATGTTCTGCTGGCGCGACACCGAATGGCCGAGGAACACCTCTTCCTGGTTCTCGCCGTAGGAGACCGTGCCGAGCTCGTCCGACAGGCCCCAGCGGGTGACCATCATACGCGCCAGACGGGTCGCCTGCTCGATGTCGGACGACGCACCCGAGGTGACCTTCTCCTTGCCGAAGATCATCTCCTCGGCAACCCGGCCGCCCATCATGATGGCCAGGCGCGAGGTCATCTGCTCCAGGCTCATCGACAGCTTGTCGCGCTCGGGCAACTGCATGACCATGCCCATGGCGCGGCCGCGCGGAATGATCGTCGCCTTGTGCACCGGGTCGGTCGCCGGCACATGCAGCGCGACGACGGCGTGGCCGGCCTCGTGATAGGCGGTCAGCCGCTTCTCGTCCTCGGTCATCACCAGCGTGCGGCGCTCGGCGCCCATCATCACCTTGTCCTTGGCGTCCTCGAACTCCGCCATGGTGACCAGCCGCTTGCCGCGGCGGGCAGCCAACAGCGCCGCCTCGTTGACCAGGTTCATCAGGTCGGCGCCGGAAAAGCCGGGCGTTCCGCGCGCGATCACCCTGAGATCGACGTCGGGCGCCAGCGGCACCTTGCGCACATGCACCTTGAGGATCTTCTCGCGGCCGACCACGTCCGGATTGGGCACCACGATCTGCCGGTCGAAACGGCCGGGGCGCAGCAGCGCCGGGTCGAGCACGTCGGGCCGGTTGGTGGCGGCGATCAGGATGATGCCCTCGTTCGCCTCGAAGCCATCCATCTCGACCAGGAGCTGGTTGAGCGTCTGCTCGCGCTCGTCGTTGCCACCGCCCAGCCCCGCGCCGCGATGACGGCCGACGGCGTCGATTTCGTCGATGAAGATGATGCACGGCGCGTTCTTCTTCGCCTGCTCGAACATATCGCGCACGCGGGATGCGCCGACGCCGACGAACATCTCGACGAAGTCCGAGCCGGAGATGGTGAAGAACGGCACGTTGGCTTCGCCGGCGATGGCGCGCGCCAGAAGAGTCTTGCCGGTGCCCGGCGGGCCGACCAGCAGCACGCCGCGCGGGATGCGCCCGCCGAGCCGCTGGAACTTCTGCGGGTCACGCAGGAACTCGACGATCTCCTCGAGGTCTTCCTTGGCCTCGTCGACGCCGGCGACATCCTCGAAGGTGACCCGGCCGTGCGCCTCGGTGAGCAACTTGGCCTTCGACTTGCCGAAGCCCAGCGCCTTGCCGCCGGTCCCCTGCATCTGGCGCATGAAGAAGATCCACACCGCCAGGATGAGGAACATCGGGAACCACGACACCAGCATGCCGAGCAGCGACTGGCCGCCTTCGCTGGGCGCCTTGGCGGTGATGGTCACGCCCTTGTCTTCCAGCTTCTGGACCAGCGCCGGGTCCTGCGGCGCGTAGGTCTGGAAGGAGGTGCCGTCGGTATAGTTGCCGGCGATCTGCTGGCCGGCGATGACGACGCTGCGCACGTGGCCCTGATCGACCTCGCTGATGAATTGCGAATAGGCGATATCGACGCCCGCGGCCCGCTGTCCAGTGTTCTGGAAGAGGTTGAACAGGGCGATCAGGACAAGCCCGATGATGACCCACAGGGCGAAATTGCGGAAGTTGGCGTTCATTCGCGTCCCTTTGGGTCAACGGGGCAGGAGGCCGCTCACCCTCTAAAGTGTCCGGATTGCCTCATAAGATAGGTACTGGGCGTTACGAAGCCAATAAGACTTTCATTAGTATCGTGCTGGAATTGCGGCAACGTGATCGGGCCGCCGGTCACAACCCGGCGGAAAAGTCCGGGAAAAGCGGCGGCTGGGCAAGCCGCTGCCCAAGGATTGAGCAGACCGCGACGTCCAACCCCTTGGCCGAACTGGCGAAAATCCCGAGCGATGGCACCGCCACGGTGCGCCCGCGACGCTGGACGACCGGAAGAGCGGCAAGGGCCGCGCGCGGCTGAAGGCCGCGGCCGGCCCCGAGCGCGCGGCGTCCCGCCTCGCCCAGAGCGGCCACGGTCAGCCCGACCGGCGCCGCGCGGCCGGCGCTTAGCTGAAATCGGCGGTCCCAGATAATTGTCGCTCCCGGCCGCAGGACGGCGGCCGCGGGCCCGTGCCGTCCGGTTTCCCGGTAGCTCACGATGTCACCGTCCCGCAGCTCGACCACGCAACCGGCAAGCGTCCGCTTGAACCGGCCCGCCGGCGGTGTCGTCATCGCCTGCACCAGCGCCGCGAGCCGCTCGAAGCGCGGCGGATAGTCGCCGCCGCCGATCGCCATCAAGAGCCGCACGATCACGCGGGCGCGCACGGCCGGCGGCGACGCCCGGAAGCGCTCGCCCGCCAGCCGCGCCACCGCGAAATCGTCGACCGTGACCGCGGCGGCGATCAGCGCGCCGGCGGCAGCGTCGATCGCATCGGCCGCATCCGCCAGCCGGCGGGCGGTTGCGGCAAGACTGGCCGGGTCCAGCCCTTCGCCGGCGAGCAGCGGCAACAGCCTGCGCACACGCGCCCGGGCAAAACGCGGGTCGCTGTTCATGGCGTCGACCGCCGGGGTGAGGCCGGCTGCTGCCACGGTTGCCGCAAGGCGGGCGCGTGGCACGGCGAGCAGCGGCCGGGCGACGACGATGCCGCCGGCATCGACCGCCGGCCGCATGGCCGCAAGGCCGAACACGCCGGCACCGCGTTGCAGGCGCAGGAGCAGAGTCTCGGCAAGATCGTCGCGGTGGTGGGCGGTGAGGAGGTGGCTGGCGCCGGCCGCTCGCGCTGCGTCGATGAGCAGGCGGTATCGGATTGCACGGGCTTCGGCTTCGATATTGGCGGCCGGGGCCTGACCCTTGCGCACCAGCACGCGGCCTGCAAGCCCGTGTGCCGCCGCCGCTGCGACCACGTCGGCAGCCTCGCGCGCCGAGCCCCGGCGCAGGCGATGATCGACGGTCAGCACCACGATATCGGGATTGCCGCCGCGCCGCGCCCGCCAGCGCGCCGCCGCAACCATCAAAGCAAGCGAATCGGCGCCGCCGGATACGGCAAGCGCGATTCTGCGCGCCGCGACGAACGGCGCGAAGAGATCGTCGAGTTCGGCGTCGCCTAAAGGACCGTCTGCCGCCTCAGCATCCCGCATTGGCTTGTTCGGTGATGACGCGCTGGCGCAACGCGTTCGACATGCTCGGATACTGCTTCAGCGCCGCGGCGAAGGTCTGGCACGCCGCCTCGCGCTCGGGGATCCCGGCCAGCGACTTGCCGAGCAGCAGCATCGTGTCGGCGGCGCGCGGGCTCTTCGGATAGAGCTTGTGGCCATTGACGAATTCGAGCGCCGCCTCGCGGTACATGCCGCGCGAGAACAGGCTCTGGCCGAGCCAGTAGGTCGCGTCCGCCGCGTGCTCGTCGCCCGGATAGGCTTCGAGGAACTGACGAAACGCCTTGTCCGCCAGAGCATACTGCCCGGAGACGAAGAGCTCGTAAGCCACCTTGTAGTCGGCCACCGGATCGCCGCTCGGTGGCGCCACCGTTTGCGGCTGGGCGGGCGCCGCCCCAGGCGCGGTCCCCGAATCGCCACGGGCGAGCGCCGACAGGTCGAGCGGCTGCTGTGCGCCGGCCTCCGGCGCGGGCAGCGTCAGCGTGCCAAGGTCCTTGGGTGGCGCGCCCAGCTGTTGCTGGCCGTCGGCGGCGACGGCGGCATCGGCGGGCGCTGGCTGTGGTGCCGGCAGTGGTGCTGGCGCCGCGGCCACGTCCTTCTTGGCACCGCCGTTGCCGTGCTCGAGCTGGCTGAAGCGGTACTCGTTGTCCGCCTGCATCTTCTGCAGCTCCTTGGTCAGCACATCGAGCTGGTGCTGCAGCGTCTCGACCTGTCCGGTCAGACTGCGGATCGTCTGTTCGAGCTGATCGAGCCGCGGATTGCTGCTCGACTGGACGAACCTGACGCCCGATTGCGGCTGCGCCGTCTGGTTGCCGAAGCCGAACCATCCGGCTTGCGCCACCGGCGCGATCATCAGGCCGACGACGACCACCGCCGCCCCGGCCAACCAGCGTTGCGTCCACACCATGAGCAAGTCTTCCCGCGTCCTGTTATCCGTCGCCCACAAAAAAGGCGCCCCGGACCGTCGCTCGTTTCCTAGCATGGAACAGGGCAGTTCGGCCAAAATTGGGCGTGAGAAAAGCCGGACGGGCGGTCCCCTGCCGGAGCCGCCCGCCGCAAATGGCTGCCGGGGATGCCCCCTCGCGCGCCGTTACATGCCGACGTTGTCGAGCACGGTGACCGCTCGCCGGTTCTGCGACCAGCACGAAATATCGTTGCAGGTCGCCACTGGCCGCTCCTTGCCATAGGAGATCGTCCGTATGCGGTTGGCGGCGATGCCATGCGCCACCAGGTAGTCGCGGACGGTTGCGGCACGGCGGGCGCCGAGCGCGATGTTGTATTCGCGCGTGCCACGCTCGTCGGCATGGCCCTCGATGATGAAGGTGTAGCGCCGATTCTGGTTCAGCCACATGGCCTGCTTGTCCAGCGTGGCGCGTGCCGCGGAGCTGAGTGCGCTCGAATCGGTGTCGAAGAACACCCGGTCGCCGACATTGACGACGAAATCCTGCGGGCTGCCGGGAGCTGCCGAGGTCACCCCGCCAACGCCGCCAAGGCCACCCAGGTCGCCGCCCGGATTCCTTGCGCAGGCCGACACCAGCAACGCCAGACCCAGGACCGCGATCGGCACGGCCATGCGGGCAATGCTCGGTATTCTCAGCATTTCGGTAACTCCTCGTCCACCAAGCCGCCGGTGTAGCAATGCGTGGTTAAGCGCCCGTGCAGGAAGGTGGTTAAGATTGGGTTAGCCGGGGTCGTCCGGAGCCTCGATAGCATCCCGTATCGCCCGGCAAATCGGCCGGTAACGCCACCCCTACCCGGCCGGCAGGCTAGCCCAGGCCGGCGCCAAGGGGAACCCGCTTTCTTGCGCTTTTGCCGGAGGCTTCCCGCCGCGGCT
>CAVXLJ010000008.1:0-27489 GCA_963762605.1 uncultured Alphaproteobacteria bacterium
CTACCCAATTCCAATGTCATGGTGGCGCGCACGCTGCTTCCGCAACTGCGCGGGACGCTCGAACCGGGCACGACGCGCCTGTGCTGCGCAGTCCTGGCCGTGCCCGATCCGGAAGGCGGCGCCATCCCGCCAGCACCGGAATGCCCCGATACAAAGGACTTGCGCCGGCTGTTTGAGGCTGAGGGTCGCGTCGTGCCGGTGTTCGACACCCAGGAGAGCAAGGTTCAACCTCGTCAATTATGACGAGGTCTGGTCGTTTGCCCGCACCCGAAGTGTCGCGATTAGCCCGTTGGCACGCAAAGCCGTACCAAAACAGCCTCGGTTTGAAGGCCGAAGCGTCTGCTTCAGCGGCGGAACGGCTGAGGTCCGGTTGTGGCGCATCTCGGACATCTGGGCCCTCTCAGGGGACTTCCGCTTTGGCTCAAATCTCGGACGTGGCCTGCCACCGGCCGGGCTGATCCAAATGCTTCGTGTGCATGCGCGATTTCGAGGCGCGCGGGGCTCGATAACCGAATTGCCCGGACAGCCCTCAGACAATTTGGAACGGAATTACTCTGTTTTACCAGATACTTGGCCACGTACAAGACGCAAACGGTGGTATGCGTTTTGTACAAACGGCCACTGAGTTTGTCGCGATGCAACAAGCTATTGCCAACTACCGCGTCTCCACCGCCCGCCAGGGTCGATCAGGACTGGGGATCGAAGCCCAGCGAGAGGCGGTATCCCGCTTCGCTGCTGCCGAGGGCTTCGACCTGCTAGCCGAATTCATCGAGGCGGAAACCGGGAAGGGCAGCGATGCCCTCGACCGGAGGCCCCAGCTGGCCGCAGCCTTGGCCACAGGGCGGCAGAAGAAATGCCCGGTCATCGTGGCCAAGCTCGATCGGCTCTCCCGCGACGTGGCCTTCATATCGGGCCTGATGGCCCAACGTATCCCGTTCATCGTCGCCGAGCTCGGCCGGGATGCAGATCCGTTCATGCTGCACCTCTACGCTGCATTGGCGGAGAAGGAGCGCCGGCTGATTTCAGAGCGCACTAAAGCAGCATTGGCTGCCCGGAGGGCGCAGGGCGCTAGGCTTGGCAATCGCCGCAATCCGGCGGAGGCCGCGGCTGCTGGCCATAGAGCGTTGACGGAAGAGGCCGATGCATTCGCTGCAAATGTCCCGCCGATCATCAACTCGCTACAGGCAACGAGCGTGACCGATCTCCGCGGCCTGGCCGGCGCGCTTAATGATCGTGGCGTCCGGACCGCCCGCGGTGGACGATGGCACGTCTCGAACGTGCGCAATCTGTTCAGGCGGTCTGCGGCCGTTTTTTAGCCGGGAATTTCGCGCTTTGTTGATGATGCTGCGCAGCTTGCTCATATAGGCGATGACGCCGGTCGGCGCCGCGCGCTTCCCGGATTGACCTGCACCAGACGTCGTGTGAAACCGCATTGTCGCGGTTGCCAGAAAAAGCCTATGCCGCCCGTCAATGTCCAGGAACCGCTTGGGGCTTGGGTGACACTGATGATGGGCAGCGATCTTTAGAATCGCTTTTGCAATTGGCTTACCTTTGAGCTAATATAAAATAACGATACTTCGCCAACGATTGCCCGGGATTGGGGCGATGCACTCGGTAAGGCGTATCGGATGCAGCTTCGTGGAGCACTAGATCGGCCAAACTCGCTGCAAACGGCAAGAGCGAGTTTCCTTACGCAAGCACAACAAGCTTTGCGGTATTTCAGCGATCACCTGTTGCTTACAGAGGTTGGCGACGCCGAACTCGCGAGGGCAACTTTCTCGTCCCCGAAGACGGAAGACAAGCCGTCGGAGCGTTGGGAAAACGTTGATAAAGCTGCCGCTGTTACCAACGCTTCCTGAGCCGGGCGCCCTGTCTGCGGGAGCGCGAACGGCGACGGCTGTTCAATCATACGGGGCTTTCCACACAACTTTCGCGCCGAACGGTCACAGGTTCAGTGCGCGCAGGTCCTCGTCGCTGCCGCCGAAGATCGGCCGCAGGTGGAGGCCGCCGTCAACGATCAGTTCGGTGCCGGTGACATAGCCGGCGAGCCGATCGGACAGCAGGAACACCGCAGCCGGGGCCATCTCCTCAGGTTGCGCCTCACGCCGCAACGGTATCGCTTGGCGGGCCTGGGCCCGCTGGGCTCCGTCGGCGACGAACGGCGTGTCGGTGGCGCCGGGCGTGAGCAGGTTGACGCGGATGCCGAACGGCGCCAGTTCGACCGCCGCGACCTCGATATGGGCCTTCAGTGCGGCCTTCGAGGCGCGGTAGCTGGTCTCCTGCGGCTGCGCACTGCACAGCGCCGTGGACGCCACCGCCAGGATCGCACCCTGCCGCTGCCGGACGAAGAGCCTGGCGACCTCGCGGCAGGCAAAGATGGAGGCCGCGACATTGGTCATCATCGTCTTGTCGAAGGCGGCGCGAGTCACCCGCGTCAGCGGCTCGTGGCGCGCGACGGCGGCGTTGTTTATATAGAGATCGAGCCTGCCCAGCGCCGCCGCCGCTTCGGCGACCGTGCGGACGACATCATCTTCCTGCGACAGATCCGCCTCGATCCCATGGGCGCGCACGCCGTAGTCAGTGATCGCCGCCAGAACCTCCGGGGCCGGCCGCAGATCTGCGACGGCGACGGCAACGCCCTCCGCCGCCAGAGCGAGCGCGATGGCGCGGCCGATGCCGGAGGCGCCGCCGGTGACCAGTGCGCTCCGCCCGGCGAGGCCGCTATCGAGGGCCATGGCCGTCCGACCTGCGGCTGGAGAAGGCGGCGCGGTTAGCCGGCGAAGCGAGCATCGGGCAGACCCTGGGTTCCGGAACGGTAGGCGAAGATGGCGCCGGCCAGCGGTTCCCGGCGAAGCTTCTCTTCCGGCATGCGGTACCTGGCGGAGGTGATGTAGAGCGTGTCCATCTGCGGCCCGCCGAATGCGACGCAAGTCGGCTGGGAGACCGGCATCGCGATCACCCGGTCGATGCGCCCCGTGGGGGCGTAACGGACGACGCGCGCCGCCGGTGGCTGGGTCAGCCAGTAGCAGCCGTCGACGTCGACCGTGGCACCGTCGGGCACGCCTTGGTCGCCGCTCAGTTCGACGAAGACGCGGCGATCGGAGAGGCTGCCGTCGCCGACATCGACGTGCCAGGACCAGACGACCCGGCGCCGGCTGTCGGCATGGTAGGCAGTGGTGCCGTCGGGGCTGAAGGCGAGCCCGTTGGAGGCGTAGATGTCGTCGACCAGCCGGTGACAGGAGAGGTCGCCGTCGAGGCGGTAGAGCACCCCGGTCGGCCGCGTCTCGTCGGGATCGTAGAGCGTTCCCGCCCAGAACCGGCCCTGGCGGTCGGTCTTGCCGTCGTTGAAGCGGTTGTCGGGATGGTCCGCCTCGGGTTCGACGATGGCAGTGAAGCGGCCGTCGGCCGGATCGAAGAAGAAGAAGCCGCTACGCAGCGCAACCACCAAGCCGCCGTCGCGACGGAGCGCCAGCGAGCCGACGTCGGCCGGCGTCGTCCACAGGCGGTCACGCCCCGTTGCCGGGTCGCAGCAGTGGATCTCGCGGGCCTTGATGTTGACCCAGTAGAGGAGGCCTTCGCGGTCGTCCCAGACGGGTCCTTCGCCCAGCTCCGCCTGGCAATCCAGGACGCATTCGACCTCGGACATCTTCCCCCTCCCGATTGTCAGCGCCGCGTCATGGCGCGTCCGCCGACAGGTCGAGGACCAGTCGGCCGAGCACCTCGCCGTTGCGCAGCCTCGCCAGTGCCTGGTTGACCTCGCCGAGCGGCGCCGTCCCGGTGACGATCGAGCTGACCCGGCCGGCAGCGGTGAGCGCGAGGGCCTCGGCGAGCTCCCGGCGCGACCCGCTGCGCGACCCGATCACCTCGATCTCGTTCTGGGCGAGCTGCCTGCCGCTCAGGCTGAAGACGTCGGGCGTGTAGCCGACGACGACGATGCGGCCGCCGGTGGCGACGCAGGCAAGCGCGGTCGCCATGCTTTGCTCGGTCCCAACGATGTCGAGGACGCAGTCGACGCCGCGCCCACCGGTGAGGTAGCGGACGGCCGGCGCCGCCGCCGCGCTGTCGACGGCTTCGCTAGCACCGATCTGGCGCGCCCAGTCGCGCTTGGCGTCGCTGCGCTCGACGGCGATTACATCGGCGCCGGCCAGCCGGGCATACTGCGTCGCAAACGAGCCGACGCCGCCGACGCCGATCACCAGGGCGGTCTCGCCCAGCGCCAAGCGCGAACGGCGGACGGCATGGTAGGCGGTGAGCCCGGCGTCGCAGTGGACCGCCGCATCATGCCAGGCGACGCCGTCGGGAATGCGCAGTAGCTGGTCCGCCGGCAGGCGCAGCCGCTCGGCGAAACCGCCGGCGTGGCCCTTGACGCCGACGACGCCGGTCATGTCGGGCGCCAGCTGTTCGCGTGCCGCGTTGTGCCAGGCGCTGTCGCGCGGGATGAGGAAGATGTAGGGGATCACCCGGTCGCCGGGGGCAACGCCGCGGATGTTGCCGCCGACGGACTCGACGATACCGGCCGGCTCGTGGCCCATGACGAAGGGGAGCTCGGGCGCATAGCCGAAGCCACCGAGCAGCTTGAGATCTGTCCCGTCGATGCCGCAGGCCATGACGCGAACGACGGCGTCGTCCGGTCCGGGCCGTGGATCGTCGATCGTCTCGATGGCGAGGGGTGACCCGAAGGCTTTCAGGACGGCGGCCTTCATGAGGCAACGCCGCCGATGCCGGACGTGCGCTCGCGCGCATCGTCCGGCTCACCGATCGCAAGGATGCCGGGCATCACCATGGCCAGCGTTCCTTCCTCTGGGATTCCGCGGAAGCCCGCGACGGCCGCCTAGTGGCCCAGCTTCATAATTGCGCGCGCCTCGTCGGGCGAGGCGATCTCGCGACCGACCTCGCGGGCGATACGCACGATCTTGTCGACCAGCTCGGCGTTGGAGCGCGCATACTCTCCAGGCGTCACGAACGGGTTGTCCTCCATACCGACGCGGACGTGGCCGCCCATCATCACCGCCGCCGTCAGCACCGTCCACGCGTTTTCCGGGTCCATAACGCTGGTGTTGTAGATGAAACCCTCGGGCAGGTGGTCGTGCATGTAGAGCAGGGCCTTCACGGTGGGCGGGGTCCAACAGCCTCCGCGCCAACCGAGGAAGAAGGTGACCCAGACAGAGGGATCCATGCCCTGGGTCTCGATCATGCGCAGGGCATTCCACACGCCGCCGTAGTGAAACGCCTCGATCTCCATCTTCACCCCGAGCTCGCGCGTCACCTTGACGTATTCGGCGAGCTCGACGCGATTGTGCAGCCCGTAGAGCTCGACCGGCGGATTGCCCGGCTCATAGTCGAAGCATTCGTCGTGGGCGTTGAAGCACACCGAGATCATGTCCGGCTTGTGCGCCCGCATCAGTTCCTTGCGCTGGCCGAAGCGGCCGTTGGCGATGCCGTACTGGATGATGGCATCGCACTTGGCGAGGATATCGCCGCGCAGCTTCCCCCAGCCGGGGATTTCCAGGTCGGACAGCTTGGTCCCGTCGGGCTGGATCTCGGCATCGACGTTGTACGGTCCGTGGAGGTGGCAGATCGACGCGCCGGCGTTGACCGAGCGGGCGTACTCGTCGGCGACGACGTCCCAGCCCTTCGGCGTCGGATTCGCCGGGTTGCTTGGGTAGGACATCGTCGAGTCACAGGTGACGGTAATGATAAGCTTGTCCAAGGTTCCCTCCCTTATGCAAAGAACTGCTGCCGGCCGTCGTCTCGTGGACGGCGCGGTTGTGGATCACGGATTGAGCGGGGTCGGCATCGTCAGGCCGGCACGTGCCGCCGTTGCGGTGAGCGCGTGCCAGGTGGGGCCGTCAACGCTCAGCGAGACGGCGATGTCGGCGGCGGCGCGCTCGCGATCGCCGGGCATCATCGCCGGGCGTTGCGGATCGAGCGGCGCCGAGGCGCGGATGTGTTCGGAGAGGCCGAGGGCGAGGTCGGCGAAATCCGCCTGCGGCGCCACCGCCAGCAGGGTCATGTCGGTACCCTTGCGCGCGCGGTCGTCGACTGCATCGCCATTGAGGATCGTGGTCAGGACCTCGACCAGCAGCGCCAGGGCGGTGCCGCGGTAGCCGAGCGCGCCGCCGAGCGGCTGCACGGCACCGCGCGGGCTGGCGTAGAGCGTGTTGGGGTCGCGCGTCGGCGTACCTTCGGCGTCGCGCAGGAAGCCTTCGGGCGCCTGCTGGTTGCGATCACGAAGCACGCGGATGACCCCTTCCGGGGCGGCCGCGGTGGAGAAGTCGGCGACCACCGGCGCCTGTCCGGCGACCGGCCACGCAAACGCGATCGGATTGGTCGAGATGCGGCCGTCGCGTCCGCCGAAGGCCGCCACCCAATGGCCGGAGGGGGAGCCGTTGCAGACGGCGACGCCGATCAGTCCGGCCTCGGCCAATGCTTCCGGATAGGCACCGATGCGCCCGGTGTGGCCGAGGTGCCAGCCGTTGGCCATGGCGATGCCGGTCTCGCGCGCCACCGGGATCAGGGCCTCGACCATCAGCATGCCGACCACCTGGCCGAAGCCGCGTTGTCCGTCGACAGCGAGGCGCGACGGAACCGAGCGGGTGACCGCCGGGTTGGCTGCCGGGTTGATGATGCCGGACTCGATCTCGGCCAGGTATTGCGGGATGCGCATCACGCCGTGCGAGTGCAGCCCCATCGCGCTCGAGGTGATCAGGTGGTCCATGACGATGCGGGCGTGGTCCCCGCGCACGCCGGCCCGTTCGAACAGGGTGAGGCCAAGCGTCAGCAGGTCGGCGGGCGCGACCGCGAGGGCGACGGCGTCTCTATCGGCTTCAGGCATCACTCACGACTCCGACAAACGACCGGCGGTGTTCGAGAACGGGGGAAAGAGGCGACCGGGGGGCGGGGCAGGCATCGGCTCACCGCTGCGTGCCTGCGGCATGGCGGCGGATGAAGGCGGCGTAGGTGCCGAAGCCGGAGCGGACCGCATGGCGGACGCCGGGCCAGCCGAACAGATCCCAGCTCAGTGCCAACGGCCTGCCGGCAAGGCGGGCGCCGATCGCGTCGAGGTCGAGGACGCCGTCGCCGGGCGGGAAGTGGAGCTCTGAGGTGGCCGCGTCGCTGTCGCAGTAGTGGACGTGGTTGACCGCCGCGATCAGGTCATCGTCGAACGTGTCGATGAAGTCAGGGCCGAGGGCGACGGCGCAGTGGCAGAAGTCGAGGCAGATGCCGGCGCCCACCGAACGTAGCGCGCCTGCAAGCTGGGGCAGGGCGCGGTGCGTCAGGGCAAACGTGAAGGGGTGGAGTTCGCAAGACACGACGGGCGGATCGGCGAGCCCGCTGCGCTCAGTCGCCGAGGCGATCACCTGCGCCAAGGCCGCGCAGGCCGCATCGATATCGTCGCGCCGGGCGAGGCGTCCCTCCCAGATCAGCACGCGCGGGGCCCCCATCGCGGCGGCCCAGCGCAGGTGCGCGGCGAGGCCGTCGACGGTCGCTGCCAGCGAGGCCGGCCCGCCAAACGGGTCGAAGGTGACGTCGCCGACGACGTTCAGCGTCGAGACGATCATACCGGCCCGGCGGACGACCTCACCGGCCGCGGCGGCATGCGCCTCGAACACCGGGACACCGGGGAGGCCGGGGCCGATCTGGCTGGCATGAATTTCCATGGCCTCGAAACCGAGATCCCCGACCGTCGCCGCGGCCGTCTCGATGTCGTCGCGCCCGGCGATGAGCGACATGCCGATGAGCTTGCCGTGATCGGCGGCGGGGCCCGTCATCACGGCGACCCTGCCAGACGACGGGCGGCCTCCACCAGGCGCGTGCCCATCTGCTCGATGCGCTGATCGTCGATGCGGCTCGACGGGCCCGACAAGCCGATGGCGCCGACCAGCGTGCCGCCAATGCGCGCCGGCGCCGCCACGCAGGTGGCGCCTTCCGCCGTCTCGTCACGGTCGATGGCAAAGCCGCGGGTGCGGGCGTCGGCCAGCCGCTGGCGCAGTTCCATCGGGCCGCGCGCGGCGAAGCGCGTACCGCCGCGGTAGTCGAGCATCGCCAGTTCGGCATCGAGCGCGGCACCGTCGAGCGCCGAGAGATAGGCCTTGCCGAGCGCCGAGCAGTGCATCGGCCGCGTCGTGCCCAGCCGCTCGCGCACCATGATCAGGTGCATCGAGGGAAAGAACGCCAGATAGACCATGGTGCCGTTGGCCGGCACGCCCATGATGGCGGATTCCCCCATCTCCTCGCGCAGCTCGGAGAGGATCGGATCGACCGCCGTGCTCCAGTCGAGGTGGTCGGTGTGGGCGGAGATGAACGGATAGAAGCGCGTAGGGACGATCGAGTACGCCTTTGTCTCGGGATCGCGGTCGATGTAGCCGAGTGTCTCGATTTCGCCCATCAGGCGCAACGCCGTGCTGCGGTTGACGCCCAACACCTGTGCAATGTCGGAGGCCATCTTGGGGCCACTCACCAAGGCTTCGAGGGTTCGGAACACCCGAGCAATGTGGCTGGCCCCGTCACCGCCGGGAGCAGCCCTGGCAGCGCGCGGTTTGGTTCGAGATTGCAGATCTGTATTGGTCATGGCTGAGTGACTTTAGAGAAGAAGCGCGCCTGATGCAACAGTGTGCGTGTAGCGCCACAATTTTTCGGTCCGTGCCTTGACGGCGGTGGTCTCACATGCGAATTTATCCGAAGTGTTGCAGACAACGCAACATGCAATTGGTGTCACGGGAGTTGACGCCAACAAGGGGAGGAGTTCACACATGGCGAGACAATCGCAGAAGGGAAGTCGTTTCGGTTTGGCGATCGCGGCTGCCGCGTTGGTAATATCGGCGCTCGGCGCCGGGAGCGCCACCGCGCAGGACAAGCCGACGATCTACGTCATTGCCCCCAGCCTCACCGATCCGTTCTGGATCACCCAGCAGAACGGTGCGAAGCAGGCGGCGTCGGACTTCGGCGTCAATGTCGCCTTCGAGGCCACCGCGCAGGATACCGGCGACGCCGGCATGATCCCGCTTGTCCAGGCGGCGATCGCGGCGAAGCCGGCCGGCATCGCGATCGACTACGTGTCAAAGACGATGGAAGGCGTCACCACCGCCGCGCTCGACGCCGGCATCCCCGTCGTCCTCTACAACAACAACCGCTTCGAGGGCGACAACGCGCCCAAGGACAAGCGCATCCTCAATCTGGCCTTCGTCGGCCAGAACGAGTCGATCTCGGGCGAGATCCTTGCCAAGGCCTGGTTGCCCAACCTGCCGGCGAAGCCGTGCAAGGTGCTGATCGTTAATCCATTCCCGACGGCCTTCGTGCTTACCCTGCGCGCCGACGGCGTGAAGCGCGCCCTCGACGCTGCCCACTATCCCCACCAGGATCTGGTGGCGACCGGTGACGAAGGGCAGAACATGTCGCTGATCAGCGCCGCGCTGCAGGCCGACAAGGGCATCTGCGGCGTGGTCGGCCTCGGCAACCCGGCGGCAAATCCTGCGGCGCAGTACATCGCGCAGAACAACCTGAAGATTCCGGTGGCCACCTTTGACGTCGGCGCCGAAGCGGCCAAGCTGATCAAGGACGGTTCGCTGACCATGGCGATCAACCAGCAGCCGTTCCTGCAGAGCTATTTCGCCGTGGCGAACCTGGTCAACCAGGCGAAGTACAGCCTGACGCCCGTCGACATCAACACCGGCACGTCAATCGTTACGCAGAAGAATATCGATGTCGTGCAGGCCTGCATAAAGGCAGGCCGCTGCTGAACTGGTGAACCTGCCGGTCCGTGTCATCCGGGCTTGACCCGGGTGGCCCGGCCGGTCCTTAGCTATCGTCTCCGACAAACACCAGCAGCGGAAAACCCGATGGTTTCTGATACGTCGCCGTCCCGCGCTCCTGCCCGGCCGGCGCTTGCCGCCAACGCCCAGATGCCGCTTGTGGAGAGACTGCTCAACATCCGTGAACTGGCGCCCGGCCTCGGCCTGATCGCCGTCGCGCTGTTCTTCACGTCGCAAACGATGAATTTCTGGTCACCGCAGACGATGACCGCGATCAGCACAGTCGCCTCGACCATCGCCATCGTCGCGGTTGGCGTCACCATGCTGATGATCTCCGGCGAATTCGACCTCTCCGTCGGACAGAACTTCGCCTTCACGCCGATCGTGTGGGCGCTGCTCTTCGTCAGCTTCGGCATGAACGAATGGCTGGCGCTGGCCATCGCGCTGGCCCTGGCCTGCTGCGTCGGAATCGTCAACGGTGCGGTGACGACGCTCTTCGGCATCCCGTCGTTCATCACCACGCTCGGCATGTTCTTCGTCCTGCAGGGAGTGAACAACCTGCTGATCAGCGGACACCAGCTGATCATGTTCGACTACAGCAGCGCCATGGCGGTGCTCGGCGCCCACATTGGCGGCACGCCGTTCTACATGCCGCTGTTGTGGATGTTCGTGATCGCCGCGGTCTTCTGGGTGGTGCTGACGCGCCTGAGATACGGCAACTGGGTGCTGGCGACCGGCGGCCGCCCCGGCCCCGCCAAGGCGATGGGCGTGCCCACCCTGCGCATCAAGCGGATCAACTTCGTCGTCAGCTCGTTTCTCGCCGGACTAGGCGGCTGCATGCAGTTCTCCTACATCCACGGCGTCACCCAGGGGCAGGGGCAGAACTACGAGTTGCTCGCCATCACCGCCGCGGTGCTCGGCGGGACGTCGCTGTTCGGCGGAACCGGAACGATCTGGGGCAGCGTCATCGGCGCCTTCCTGCTCGCCGCCATCCAGATCGGGCTTGTGCTCATCGGCGTCCCCGGCTCGTTCTATGTCACCTTCATCGGTGTCATGCTGGTCATCGTCGTCATCGCCAATGTCCGGCTCGGCCGGTTCGGGAGCAACCAGGCATGAGTACGCTGTCGTCCCATAGCGAGGCCGCGTCGGCGGCCCCGCAGATGTCGCATCACGTCGACCGTTCCGGCGAGCCGGTGTTCGAGCTGCGCTCGATCTCGCACAGCTACGGCCGCAACAAGGTGATCTTCGACGTCAACCTGTCGGTCTGGCCGGGCGAGGTCGTCGCCCTGGTCGGCGACAACGGCGCCGGCAAGTCGACGCTGCTCAAGATCTTCGCCGGTTACCAGCAGCCGACGTCGGGGACGCTGCGCTTCATGGGCAAGGATGTCCTGTTCGGGACGCCGGCCGATGCCCGCGCCATCGGCATCGAGGCGGTCTACCAGGACCTCGCCATCGTCGATCAGCTCAGCCTGTGGCGCAACTTCTTCCTCGGCAAGGAGATCGTGCGCCAAGTCGGGCCGCTGCGCTTCCTGCGCCGCCAGCAGATGCGGCGCGAGGCGCAGGAAGCGATTTCCGAGCTCGGCCTGACGCGCGTTCGCTCGGCCGACGGCGTGGTGGCGACGCTTTCGGGCGGCGAGCGCCAGTCGGTGGCGATCACGCGGGCGATGCACTTCGGCGCCAAGCTGCTCCTGCTCGACGAGCCGACCGCAGCCCTGTCCGTGCGCGAGACGCGCAACGTGCTTGGCTCGATCGCACGGGCGCGCAACCACGGCATCGGCGTCCTCTACATCGACCACAACATGAGCCACGTCCTGCCGGTGGCCGATCGGATTGTGCTGCTTGAGCACGGGCGTGTCGTCCGCGTCATTGATCGCGGCGAGGTGGGAGTCGAGGAGCTGCAGGAGTTGATCGCGCGGCGCGCACCACCGCCGCTCTAAAGAGAGCGTTATTCAACCGTTCTCTCATTGCCGACTGCCGACACGAAGAAGGAAAAGCATGACGACCATCGGATTGTGGCTGGCGATGCCCGAGCCTCTCGTGGCGGAGGTGGCTGCGCGCAGCCGCCCCGACTGGGTCGGGCTCGACCTGCAGCACGGTGCCTGGGACGTCGGCACGGCGTTCCGTGGCATCCAGCTCCTCGACGCGCTCGGCATGCCCGTGCTTGTGCGCGTCTCGGAGCAGGAGTTGGAACTCATCCCGCGGCTGCTCGACCACGGCGCCTCTGGCATCGTGGTCGCCATGGCATCGAGCGCCGACCTGGTCGAGGAAGCCGTTCGGCGGGCGCGCTACCAGCCCGAGGGCGTGCGCAGCTTCGGTGGACAGCGCTACGGCCTGCGGGCGGCGGCGGCGATTAAGCCGGCTGACATCCGCCCGTACATCTATCCGATGATCGAGGATCGCCGCGGCGTCGCCGAGATCGTCGAGATCGCCGCGGTGAAGGGCATCGCCGGACTGCACATCGGGCCGGTCGACCTCGGGCTCGGGCTCGACGTCGCCCGCGACGATCCGCGTTTTGACGCGGCGCTAGCGCGCATCGTCGCGGCCGGTCATTCCGCCGGGGTGCCGGTGACGATGCATGCCGTCAAGCCGGAGCAGGCACCGAAATGGTTGCAGATGGGGTTCGACGAGTTGGTGCTGACCGCCGACATCGAAATACTGCAGTCCGCCTTCACGGCCTTGATGGCGAGCGCGCGCGAGACGATCGCAAGCCGCGACGGCAAGGCCGTTCGCACGGGGATGGCCGCGGACTAGCTTGCTCCTGCCTGGCACCCGGCCGCGAGAACCGGGCGTCGCATCTGGGGAGTATCAGGCGTGAGCACCACAATTGCCCCCGGTACTGTCTACGAAGTGATCGTCGTGGGAAGCGGTGCGGCCGGGTGCGTGGTGGCGTCGCGTCTTAGCGAGGACCCCAGTCTGCGGGTGCTGCTCCTCGAAGCCGGAGCGGACACGCCGCCGGGGGCAGTCCCGGCCGACATTCTCGACGCCTATCCGAGGTCGTATTTCAACTCGGCCTACTTCTGGCCCGGCCTTACGGCGAGCGCCCGCTTAGGCGCGCCGGAGACGCCCTACCTGCAGGCCCGGGTGATGGGCGGCGGCTCCAGCGTCATGGGCATGTGGGCGCTCCGCGGCACGCCCGCCGACTACGATGCCTGGCGCGATGCTGGGGCAAGTGGTTGGGGCTGGGAGGATGTCGCCCCGGCCTTCAATCGCCTCGAGCGCGACCTCGACTACGCAGGCCCGTGGCACGGCCGCGACGGCCCGATCCCGATCCGCCGTCACCCGCACGAGGTATGGCCGGAGTTCGCCCGCCGGCTGACAGCGACAGCCGGTCGCCTCGGCCTGCCGCTGCGACAGGACATCAATGGCGATTTCGCCGACGGGGTGTTCCCGGTTCCGGTCACCAACACCGACAAGGGCCGCGTCTCGGCCGCGATGGGCTATCTCGGCGCCGAGGTGCGTCGGCGTCCGAACCTGGAGATCCTGGCGGGAGCGGAGGTCACGGGCCTGACCTTCGACGGGCGCCGGGCAACCGGAGTGCACGTTCGTCTGAGTGACGCTCTTCACACGATTGCGGCGCGGGAAGTGATCGTTTGCGCCGGTGCGATCGGCTCTCCCGCGCTTCTGCTCAGGTCTGGCATCGGGCCCGCCGACGAGTTGCGGGCCGCCGGCATCAAGCCCCGCCTCGATCTTCCCGGCGTCGGTCGCGGCCTGCAGAACCACTGCGTGGTCAATCTGGCGATGCCGGTTGCCCGGTTTGCCCGGCAAGCCGCCGAACTCGGAACCTATGGGCTCGCCTGTGTGCGGCTGTCGTCGGGTCGTCCGAATGCGCGGCCGGCCGACCTACACTTGCAGTTCATTGCCAAAACCAGCGGCTTCGCCCATGGCGACCGCCTGGGCATCGTCGGTGCCGGGCTGTTCGCTCCGCAATCGCGCGGCAGCGTCACGCTCCACTCGCCGGATGCCGCCGTGCCGCCGCGCACCGACTTCCGGCTGCTCGCCGACGGCGACGATCGCGAACGTTTGGCGCTGGCGGTGAAGTTGGCCCTGCGCCTGCTCGACGACCCGGCGGTCGAAGCGATCCGCGGCGACATCGTGGCGGTGCGAGCCAACTCGATCGTGCGCCGGCTGAACTCTCCGACGGTGGCGAACCGCCTACTGTCGGCGGCGTTGGCGGCGGTCCTGGACGGACCGAGGTCGATCCAGACGCTCGCGCTCAGGCGTGCCGGTGCGGTCCTGCCGTCACCGCTTGGCAACGTGTCGGCGGACGATCTGCTGGACTGGGTGACGCCGATCTTCCACCCGACCGGGTCGTGCCGGATGGGCGGCCCGGACGACCACAGCGCGGTCGTCGATCCGCACTGCCGCGTTGGCGGAATCACCGGGCTCAGAGTGGCGGATGCTTCGATCATGCCGGTGATCCCCACTGGAAACACGTGCCTACCGGCCATGATGATCGGTGAGAAGGCCGCGGCCATCGTAGCGCGGTCCCTCAAGGCCGAGTGAAGAGGCACCGAAGAACAGACCGGCGTCGTAATGAACGACAAGGGTTGCGCTGCCTTAACGGCAAAATGCCCGGAGCACGTGAAGCCAAGACGCCACGATTGCCGGGATCCGCGTGCGTCCGATGCGCCGAAATTGGCTCACGGACGCACACCGCGGCCTGCTGAGCCAATCTATGGTGCTGGCCGGAAAAACCTGCGGAAGACAGGTGCGCGTCGGGACAGACCCGGTTAGCGGAGAATGTTGGATCCCGGTCTCTCTGATCTGAGCTCAGGAAACTGGATCGTTTTGAAGTGGAGTTATCCGCGATAGCCTGTTGCGGGCTGGGAGGAGCGGAAAGCGATAAAGGCATCGCAGTTTTCGGACGCGCAGAAGGCGTTCATCTTGAAGCAGGGTGCCGATGGCGTGCCGGTGGCTGAGATCTGCCGGAGGGCGGGGATCAGCCAGGCGACCTACTTCAACTGGAAGAAGAAATTCGACGGGTTGTCGCCGACGGAGATGCGGCGGTCCAGCGTCTGGTCTCGGACCTCCAAACCGGCACCGTCGCGGACTGGCAGTTGCCCTCAACGATCACGGCGTCCGCACGGCGCGCGGCGGACGCTGGCACGTATCCGATGTCCGCAATTTGCTCAGGTGGTCCGCAGCCTCAAATAGGCGGGAAATTCGATAGCGGCGCTCGTGCGTGCTCTGGCCGCGAAGCTCGATCATTGCCAGCTATTATGCTGGCGTCATGTCCATCAGCCTGATGGCGTGCACTTCCAGTCACTCGATTGTCGAGACCGGTCCCTGGCTCAAGTGCAATTTTGCCAAGGTCGTCGTCTGCATCGGATGGCAAGCGTCTAACGGACAATCGTTCGGCCGCCGTCCACCACCAGAATTTGGCCAGTTATGAAACTGGCGGCGGGGCTCGCAAGGAACTGGTACGCCGCGGCGATGTCTTCGGGCAGACCGATGCGGCGGATCGGCTGCGACTGAGCGGTCATGGCAATCCCCTCGGCTCCCAGCGAGTTGACGGCATCAAGGGTCTGTGGAGTCTGGATGATTCCCGGCGCGATTGCGTTCACGGTGATGCCCACGGGACCGAGTTCTGCTGCGAGCGAACGCACCATGCCGGCCACACCGGCTTTGGCCGCCGCATAATGGGCATGTGCGGTCCAGGCCTCAATCACACCCACCGTTGACGTCGTCGCCAGCAGGCGGCCGCTGCCTTTGGCCGCCATCGGCGCGACGGCCGCGCGGAAAAGCCGCCAGACGCCGGCAAGATCGATGTCGAGGGTGGTTTGAAACTCGCTCTCCGTCATCTCCGCCATTGGCGCGACCCTGGCGACCGCCGCATTGGCAATCGCGATGTCCAGTCCACCGAAGCGGTCGAGCGCCACTTCGACGAGCCGGTCGACATCTTCGGTCTTGCGCACATCGGCCGCGACCACCTCGACGGCGGCGCCGGACTTGCGGACGTCGGAGAGCACGGCATCCATATCATGGCCGTCGGGCGCGTATTCGGCGAGCACCAGCCTTGCGCCCGCCGTCGCAAAACGACGCGCCGTCGCCGCGCCGATTCCCGAAGCCGCACCAGTGATGACGGCGACCCTGCCTTCAAGCTCAAAACCAGACTGCATGCGGAATGTCCTCTTGCGTAGTCGCGTCGAACCGGGTCGCGCTAGTAAGCCGTCCAGCCGCCGTCGACGGACAGCACACTGCCGGACACGAAACTGCTTTCGTCCGAGGCGAGAAAGAGTGCTGCGCCGGCAACGTCATCCGGCGCGCCGAGACGGGGGAACGGCGTGCGCGCCAGCGAAAAGCGCGTCGCCTCATCGACATCGCCGCGGTCGAGATATTCGCGCTCGCCGGGATGATCGCCGGTGATGATCCGCCCCGGCGCGATGGCGTTTACGATTATGCCGGAGCGGGCATAATCGATGGCGATCTGCCGGCTCATGTGGATGACGGCCGCCTTGGTCGCGGCATAGGCAAGCGCGCCGGGCGGCGCAGTGATACCGAGTTGCGAGCCCATGTTGATGATGCGCCCCCGTACCCCTTCAACCGCCTCCTGATCGACCATCGCCGCGACGAAGGCGCGGCACATCAAGAAGACCGACGTCAGGTTCAGCGACAGATAGAAGCTCCATTCCTCGTCGCCGGTAGCAAGCAGCGTCGAGCCGCCGAACTTGCCGGCATTGTTGACCAGAATATCGACGCGACCGGTGATGCTTTGCGCCTGCGACAGGATGCGCTCGACGTCGGCGCGGAGCGTGACGTCGGCGATGAGAGGCGTCACCGCACCGCCGCGCGAGCGGACGAGATCCACCGTCGCAGGGGCCTCCACCGTGCTCTCCGTCAGGCTATTGCGGATGTCACAGGCAACGACATGGGCACCCTCGGCGGCAAACCGCAGGGCAATCGCGCGGCCAAGCCCGGCAGCCGCGCCGGTGACCACCGCAACCCGTCCCGCGAGCCGGCTCATGCGGCGCCTGCCGCGGCCGGCCGGGCAAGGCGATCCACCAGCCGGTCGGGAAAGCGGCCGTCGGTCTCGAGCACGACCCGACAATTGCCGCCAGTCACACCGCTGAAATCACGATAGCGCGCGCGGGTATCGCAGATCGTTGCACCGCGGGATGGCCCGGATGTCGTGTCGACGACGACGTCGATCACCGGCGCCGAAAGCGGCTGGACCTCGCCGGCGAGCACACCGGCGGCAAGGGCATCGTGACACGGCGAAGCGAGATGCCCGTAGGATTCCATACCGTAGCCGCGCATGTAGAACGCGGTGATCGCCGCAACGAAACGCGCGATCGGACTGCCCGCTGCGGCGAGCCGATCACGGTGCGCCTCGGTGAGGACCTCGCGCATGGTGACGTCGAGGGGCACGAGTGTCTTCTGCCACGGCGCCTGAAGCACCCGCTGCGCGGCTTCCGGATCGTGAATGATGTTGGCTTCGGCGGCCGGGCTCTGGTTGCCCGGTGCATCGGCGGCGCCACCCATGATGACGATATCGCGCACGCGGTTCGAAAGATCCGGTACCCGGTCAAGAGCGTGCGCCAGATTGGTCAGCGGGCCGATAGCAAGGATGCGAAGCTCGCCGCCATAGCGGCGGGTCATGTCGTCGATGAGCGCGGCGGCATCCCTCTCCGAGGGTTGGCTCCGCACCTCCATGGGCAGGCCGGCATCGCCCAGTCCGTCGGCGCCGTGGACATGGGTCGCCAGATAGGTGACCTCGCCGACAAGCGGGGCCTCGGCGCCAATTGCCACCGGGATGTCGGTCCGCCCGGCGAGTTCCAGAACGCGCAGACTGTTGATCGCGCATTGTCGTGCGGTGTTGTTGCCGAACACGGTGGTGACGCCGACCAGCGACACATCCTCGTGTGCCAGCAGGTACAGAAGGGCCATGGCGTCATCGACGCCGGTGTCGCAATCGACAAGTACGGGTGTTCTTTCGGACATTCAATTCCTGGTCAGCCGCGTGGAATAATGACGGGGACGTAATTCGTGTCGGACACGTCGTAACGCTCGCGGCGCGAGCGCCCGATCGCCTGAACGGCGAGCGCGACGACGGTCACCGCATAGGGCAGCGCCTGCACGAGCTGCTGTATGCCGAGGCCGGTCCCCTGCAGGTAGACCGCGACCGAGGCGGCCAGGGCAAACAGGAGCGACGCCAGCAGCGTTCCGAGCGGGGTCGCCCGGCCGAAGATCACGGCGGCAAAGGCGATGAAGCCGAGACCGCCGGTCAGCTGCGAATTGAACGAGGCGACTGAGCTCATCGAGAGATAGGCACCGCCGACCCCGGCCAGGGCACCGCTTAGCACGACAGCGAGCGTGCGGATGAGGCCCGGCTTGATGCCCACCGCCAGCGCCGCCTCGTCCGAATCGCCGACGGCGCGAACACGCGCACCGAAGATCGTGGCGTTCATGACGATCGCTGCCAGCACCGTGAAGACAAGCGCGACATAGAGAAGCGCACTCTGGTTGTTGAGGGCGTGGCCGAGCACCGGCACATTCTGCAAGGGGCCGAGGGGAATGCGCGGAATGAGCTTTACCCCCATCGGGGCATAGGTGCCGGTGGCATGCAGCCCGTTACGCACGATCAGAAGGCTGAGACCCGTCGCCAGAAGATTGACGGCGATGCCGGCGATGATGATCTGGCAATTGAGAGCGAAGGCGGCGAAGGCCAGAAGGCCGGCCATGGCGGCACCGGCAACGATCGCCGCCAGCACGCCGATCCAAGGGTCGCCGGTCATTTTGCCGACCGCGATAGCGGCGAGTGCTGCAACCAGCATGCAGCCGTCGAGAGCGATATTGGGCGCGCGGACACGTTCGGCGAACATGCCGCCGACCGCCGTGACCAGAATCGGCGCGAGGCTCGTCAGGACGAGGAAGAGAAAATCGCCGATCGCGGTCATCAGGCCTCCTTGCTGCCGATGCGCTGGCTGGTGATCAGCAGGATGAGGATGCCCTGCAGGATGAAGACCAGTTCGAACGGCACGTTACTCGACGCCTGCATCACCGTCGCGCCGGTCATCAGCGAGGCATAAAGCAGCGCCGCCAGAAGGATGCCGAGCGGCTTCAGGCGGCCGATGAGCGCAACGGTGATGCCGAGAAAGCCGTATTGCGGCGAAAAGTTCGAGATATATGCGTGGTCGATGCCGAGGATGGCAATGCCACCGGCAAGCCCTGCGAGCGCGCCGCTGCCAAGGAGTGAGATGAACAGATAGCGCCCGGACGAAATGCCAAGATACTCGGCAAAAGCGGGCTGCAGGCCGGCGGCTTCCATCCTCCTGCCGAAGCGCGTCCAGCGGAACGCCACCCACAGGGCGACGGCGATGGCGATGGCGAGAAAGACCCCGGCATTGGCGGCCGAGGGCGGCAGGATGCGCGCGAGCCAGAGGGACGGATCGAGCGGCGGTGTTTCGACGGCACCAGAGGTCGGATCGCGAAAGTAGCTGTTGACCAGAAACAGAGCCAGATCGACCGCGATGTAGTTGAACATCAGCGTGGTCAGAATCTCATTGGTGCGATAGCGGACCCTGAGCCAGGCTGGTACGGCGATCCAGATCACGCCGGTCAGGGTCGCGGCGATCAGTGCAATCGTCTGCCCGAGCGGCCCGCCGACACCGACATCCTGTGCCACGACCGCCGCGGTCAGCCCGCCAAGGATGAGCTGCCCCTCGCCGCCGATGTTGAACGCGCCCGCCCGGAACCCGACCGTTGCCGAAAGCGCCGTCAGCACCAGCACGGTCGCGATGGCGATCATGCTGCCGAAGGCATAGCGGGTGGAGAAGGTGCCGAAGATGAAGGACGAAAAAGCGTTGAGCGGATCGCCGGTGATCAGCGCGATGATGGCCAGGCAGATGGCAAGGCCGATGAGGATGGCACTCACCGACTGAATGAGGCCAAGCGGCAACACGCGCCAATGGGGAATGGCGAAGCCGCGAATGCGGCCCCGCGGCTCAAGCTCTGTCAAAGCGGGTAACTCTCGCGGGGTTATCGGTGTTCTCCGAGCATTGCGCGACCGACCTCCGCTTCGGTGGGCCTTCGACCGGAGTATTCAGCGACGATGGAGCCTGAGAAGATGACCAGAACACGATCGGCGATCTGCGTCACTTCCTCGATCTCGCTCGAAACCAGCAGCACCGCAGCACCCGCATCGCGCTGCGCCACCAGCTCGGCGCGCACGAAATCGGTGGCGGCAATGTCGAGACCGCGGGTCGGTTCCGCACATACGACGATCTCAGGTCGGAGCGAGAGTTCGCGGGCAAGGACCATCTTCTGCGCGTTGCCGCCAGATAGTCGGCGCGCCAACTGCTGTGGCGAGTGGGCGCGCACATCGAACGCACGCATCATCTCGCGGGTCAGATCGGTCATCCCGGTGTCGGAAAGGAAGAAGCCGCCGAGGCGCGGCGAATCGAAATGGCCGACGGCGATATTGTCCGTGACGGACCAATATCCGGCCATGCCGCGCCCGATCCGGTCCTCGGGGATGTGACACAGACCGGCCTTGCGCGCAGCGCCGGCACCGCGTCCGGCAATATCGACGCCGTGGGCGATCACCGCGCCGGCGCTCGGCCGGCGCAAACCGGTGATCGCCTCGACAAGTTCCGTCTGGCCGTTTCCGGCGATGCCAAGGACGCCGACGATCTCGCCGGCGCGAACCTCGAAATCGATGCCATGCACGACCTCGATGCCCTTGCCGTTTCTCAGGGTGAGGCCCTTGACCTGGAGGCGGGTCTCGCCGGCTTCGCCCATCGCCACGTCGCTCTTCACCGGCCTTTCCTGACCGGTGATCAGCGTCGCAAGTTCGTCATTGGTCACCTCGCTTATCGGCGCCGTGGCAACCCGGTGACCATGGCGAAGCACGGTGACGCGGTCGGCAAGCTGGCGCACCTCCTTGAGGTGATGCGTGATCAGGACGACCGCGAGCCCGTTGGCCGCAAAGCCTCGCACGACATCGAAGAAGCGTTCGATCTCGGCGGGAGTCAGCACGGCCGTCGGCTCGTCGAGCACGAGAACCCGCACCTGGCGCGAAAGCGCCCTGATGATCTCGACTCGCTGCTGGACGCCGACGGGTAGGGTCCCGACGCGGTCCGTCGGGCGCACGTCGAGACCGTAAGTCTCTGCAAGCCGGGCGACCGTCGCAATCGCTTCACGCGGCTTGAGGAAAGGTCCGGCATGCGGCTCACTGCCGAGGAAGACGTTCTCGGCAACGGTCATCGAGGGCACCAGCTTGAAGTGCTGATGCACCATGCCGATGCCGAGCTCCTGGGCGCGCCGGGGCGAGGTGACCTCGGCCGGCTCTCCGCCGATCAGAATCTCACCTTCATCCGGCCTGAGCAGGCCGAACAGGCAGTTCATCAGCGTCGACTTGCCGGCGCCGTTCTCGCCAAGTAGCGCATGGATCTCGCCGCTGCGGATATCGAGATCGACGCCCGCCACGGCCGTCATGGTGCCGAAGCGCTTGACGATGCCGCGCATGCTCAGGACCGGCGCATTGGCACCGGTCCCGGAGCTTTCGGATTGTGGCGTGAGTTCGCTCATGCCTCTGCGCACCCGGCATGCCGCGGCAAAACGCGCCGCGGCCCATCGCGGCTACTTTAGCACTGTTTTAACCTTGATCTGGCCGTCGATGACCTTCTGGCGCTGCGCGTTGAGCTGATCCTGGATCGACTTGGGCACCAGCTTGTCGTTGAAAGCGATGTCGACGCCGCCGTTGGCGATATCACCGACGCGGGTCGTGCCCATTTCGAGCTTGCCGTCGATGAAGTCCTTGATGGCGGTGAAGACCGTGGTGCCGACCGCCTTGATGGCGCTCGCCGGAGTGGAATCGGGATGCAGGTAGTTCTGGTTTAAGTTGGTGCCGATGGCATAGCGGCCACTGTCATCGCCGGCCTGAAGGATGCCGAGACCGGCCGCACCGGCGACCTGATAGACCACGTCCGCGCCCGCCTTGTAGATGGCGGTGGTCAGGTCATACGCCTTCTGCGCGCTCTGGAAATCGCCGATGAAGCGGACATCCACGGCGATGTCGGGCGAGATCGACTGCGCACCCTGCTCATAGCCGACGATGAAGTCGCGGATGACCGGAATGTCCATGCCGCCGACAAGGCCGACTTTCTTGCTGCCGGTGGCGCGCGGAAACAGCGATGGATTGGTGGTGATGAGACCGGCAAGCGCGCCGACAAGGAAGGCGCCCTCGTTCTGCTTGTAGGAGATGCCGGTGACGTTCGGGCCGACGGACGGTGAATCGAAGATCAGGTATTTCTGGTCCGGGAACTGCGGCGCGACCTTCTTGAGCGTCGAGGCGACGACGGTGCCACCGGTGACGATCAGATTGTAGTTGCCGCTGGCGGAGGCTTCGGTGAGGTTGCGCTCCCAGGCGGGGGCATCATCCGCGCCGGCTTCGACGACTTTGACGGCGACCCCGAGCTCCTTGACGGCCCGTTGCAGGCCTTCGTTGGCGGAGTCCATGAAGCTCTTGTCGCCAAGCTGACCGCTGAGCGGAGCGGAGATGTTGATCGTGGCGGCACTGGCGCGGCCGGTGAAGCCGGTCAAACCTGTCAAAACGAAGGCTGAGCCGAGGGCGAGCGTGCTGCGGCGGCTGAGCAGCGGGCCGCCCGCGAAGGCGTCGACAGTCTTGTTCATAGATATCTCCTTGAGACCAGATGACGATGCTTGCGGGTTACGTTTCATGCGACCTCCCTTACGAATTCGGTGATCAGCGCGCCGATCGCCTCCGCGTCTTCGACGTGCAGATAGTGCTTCATGCCCGGACGGATATGCAGGCGCGAACCGTCGATGCGCGCATGGAGCTTGCGCGACATCTCGGGCGTCGACCCCTCGTCCATTTCGCCCGTGACGATGAGCGTGGGTGCCGTGATGCGGTGCGCCTCGTCCAGCCGGTCGGTCGTGGCCAGGACTTCGTAGCTCGCCGCGTAAGGCTGCTGCGCCGTGGCAGCGATGATGGCGCGTTCGGCATCGACAAGGTCGGGCCGCGCTTCGGTGAACGCCTCAGTGAACCATCGGCGGACGCTGCCCCGCGCGACCTCGGCGGGCGGCGTGGTGCGGATCATCTCGAGTCTCGCCAGCGCCCGCCGCTTCTCTTCCTCCGTGCGACCGCCGATGGAATTGAGCAGGGTCAGCGACAAGGTTCGATCGGGATCCGCGATCGCGATAGCCTGGGCGAAAACAGCACCAATGGAGAACCCGACGATATGGACCGCGTCGATGTCCAGCTCGTTGGTCAGGCGAAAATGGTCGCCGACGAAATCCTCCAGCCGGTAGGGCATGTCGCCCCATTCGGATGCACCGTGGCCGCGATAGTCCGCCGCCACGTAGCTCAGCTCGCCGCCGAGATGCTTTGTCAACTCGTGCCAGGTAGCCGACGAACTGCCAACCCCATGCAAGAGTGCGACACAAGCTCCGTCTCGTGGTCCGCTCAACGAATAAGCGAGCCGCGGCGCACTCACCGTGAGCCCGCACTGTGCCTGGGTCGAGGGGGCTTCTTGCATGGCAGACGTCACTGCACCGCCTATTTGTTGCATGGTACACAGCTTCTGAAGCGACGAGCCTGCCTGCGATTTTTTCTAATTTCAAGGAGAAAATGGCTGTTTTCTGAATCTTTCTTGCATGTCACACGCCGCCATTGACCTCTTTGAATAAGTTCGATTACAGTCTGTGGCATGCAAGCGGTTGGAGCCAAGCTGAATACGCGGAGCGCCCAGAAGGCCGTCGCAGACGGCATTCGATCTCGCATCATCAGCGGCAAATTCGACCTCGGCGCGGCCCTGTCGGAGATTGCGCTGGCGCACGAGTTCGGCGTCAGCCGCACGCCGGTCCGCGAAGCGCTCAAGCAGCTGCAGACCGAGGGGCTGGTCAAGATCCGGCCGCGGGTGGGCACCTTCGTGTCCATCCCGTCGCGCTCCGAGATCATCGAACTGTTCCAGATGAAGGAGATTCTGGAGGGCGCGGCTGCGCGTATTCTGGCGTTGCGTGGCGACGTGCCGGAACTCGCACTGCTGCGCACCAACATCACGCGCTCGGACGCAGCGCTCGCCGCCAACGATGTCGCCACCTACGTCGACTTGGTTGGCGAGTTCCACCAGCTCATCGTGCAGGGTGCAGCCAACCGCAAGCTGCAGGCGCACTACACGCTGCTCATGAATCAGCTGGCTTTTCCGCGGCTGGTCGGCGCGTCGCTGTCTGTGCCGGGACGCTTCGCCAAGAGCGAAGACGAGCACCGGCACATGCTCGAAATCATTTCGACGAAGGACGGAGCCACCGCCGAGCAGTTCATGCGCTACCACGTGCGGGCGAGCCAGGAAGCACTGCTCGACGCGCTCCCATTCTCAGGCAGAACCACCGGTCAGGGCAGCCGCTGAAGCGCGCCGCCCTCGACACGGGCACCGTTTCGATCGGTCACAGCAGCAAGGACGACGTGCGCAATGGCTAAGGATTTCAAGGTGAGCTTCGGGGTCGATGTCGACGCAGTGTCGGGCTGGCTCGGTTCTTATGGCGGCGAGGATTGCCTGCAGGATATCCAGCGCGGCCTGTGGGCCGGCGAGGTCGGGCTGCCGCGCCTCGTCCGCCTGTTCAGGAAATACGACATCAAGGCAACCTTCTTCACGCCAGGCCATTCCATCGAGACCTTTCCAAAGAGCATGGCGCTTGTCGTGGCCGACGGTCACGAGATCGGCATCCACGGCTATTCGCACGAGAACCCGCGCGACATGTCCCCTCAGCAGGAGGAGGATGTGCTTGAGAAATCGATCGAACTGATCACCGCCCTGTGGGGTCGACGGCCGGTCGGCTATATCGCGCCCTGGGGCGAAATGACCACGGTGACCGCCGACATTCTGCTCAAGAACGGCATCCTCTACGACCGCACCCATGTGCTGCACGATTTCCAGCCCTTCTACGCACGCAGCGGCGATAGCTGGACCAAGATCGATTACTCGAAGCCCGCCGCCGAATGGATGAAGCCGCTGGTCCGCGGCCATGAGATCGAGTTGGTGAGCCTGGCGTTCAACTGGTACCTCGACGACCTGCCGCCGATGCTGTTCATCAAGGCGAGCCCCAACAGCTACGGCTTCACCAATCCGAGAGACATCGAGCAACTGTGGCGGGACCAATTCGACTGGGCCTATCGGGAATACGACTACGCGACGTTCCCGATCTGTCTGCATCCGGATGTCTCCGGCCGACCGCAAGTGCTCCTGATGCTCGAGCGGTTAATCGAATATATGCGTGGGCATCCGGGTGTGAGCTTCGACACCTGCGAGGCGCTGGCGCTTGACTTCAAGCGCCGCTATCCCTTCGCCACCGATCGCGCGTTCCCGTTCGACCGCGAGTTCGCAACCGCGTGACGCCGCCCGTTGGGTCGACGAACGAGGGAGAGGCGATCATGCCTGCCCACCCCCGCATTGCGGTGGTTATGGTCGGTGGGACTATCGCGGCGCGGGTCGACCGCGCCGGGCGCGGCGCCACCCTCGAACTCAAAGCCGAGGACCTCGTCGCGGGGCTGCCCTGGCTCGCCGACATCGCCGACGTTGCGTCGCGGACATTCTCCATGGCGATGTCCGCCGATCTCCGGCTCGGCGACGTCCGCGACCTCGCGCATGCGATCGCGGCCATCGTCGGAGAGGGATTCGATGGTGTGGTGGTCGCGCAGGGTACCGATACCATCGAGGAGACCGCCTATCTCCTCGACCTTATGCTCCCTCCGGGCGTCCCCGTGGTCGTGACCGGCGCGATGCGCAATCCCGGCAAACCCGGCGACGACGGGCCCGCCAATCTTGTCGCCGCGTTGCGCGTTGCGGCGGCGCCCGAAGCGCAGGCCATGGGTGTGCTGGTGGTAATGGACGATGTCATCCACCTGGCCCGCTTCGTCCGCAAGATGCACACGTCGGCCACCGGCAGCTTCGCCTCGCCGCTCGCCGGACCGGTCGGCTATCTCGTCGAGAATCGCGTCCGCCTGCCGCTCAAGCCGCGCGCACCATCGCCGCAATTCACCATCGCGGGCGACACCGCCCTCCCCGATGTCGCCCTTCTGACCATGTCGTCTGGCAATGACGAGCGGCTTCTCTCGCGTGTCGCCGAAGCCGAGTACCATGGCCTGGTCGTCGAGGCTTTCGGAGCAGGACATGTCGCGGAGCAAGTCGTTCCGGTGCTGGAGCAGATCGCGGCGCGCATTCCGGTCGTGTTCGCCAGCCGCACCGGCACTGGGGAGCTCCACCGTCACTCGGCTTCCTATCCGGGTTCCGAGGGCGACCTCCTGGCACGCGGCCTCATCTCGGCGGTGGCGCTCGACGGCCCCAAGGCACGCATTCTGCTCACCCTATTGCTCGCCACCGGCGCCGACCGCACCGCGATCGCCGCCGCCTTCGAGATGGCAAGCAGCTAATCATCGGAAGGATAAAGACAATGAAACTGCTGGTCCGTCGGTCCCTGTCGACGATCGATCGAAAGTCGGCGGAGGCCGGCCAATGGTCCGACACCCCGCATGTCAGGGCGATGTGTGCTCTGGTGGTGGAAAATCCCTATGCGGGCCGTTATGAGCCGGATCTTTCCGAAATGATTGCCGCCAGCGCCGATCTCGGGTCGATGATGGGCGACCTGCTCGTGGCGACCATGGGCGAATTTCCGATCGAGGGCTACGGCAAGGCCGGCATCGTCGGGCTCGGCGGCGAACTGGAGCACGCCAATGCCCTGCTCACCACGACCTTCGCCAATCCCGTGCGAAAGGCCATTGGTGGCGCTCGCGCCTGGATTCCTTCCTTCACGAAGCGCGCCGCAGCCGGTGCCAGCATCGACGTGCCCTTGGCGCATAAGGATGCGCTTTATGTGCGTTCGCACTACGACGGCATGTCCGTGGTGCTGCCGCCTGAGCTTCCCGACGATGACGAAGTGGTGCTCCTGTTTTGTGCGGCCAATCGCGGGCGATTGAACGCGCGCGTTGGCGGCCTCGCATCCTCCGAAATCGCCGCCGGCGACGGACTGCGCTAAGGATCCTTCGGGTCGATACCGCCATTTCGCGTGCATGCTATCCAGACGCAACGCGTTCGGGTCGAAGCAAGCGACCCCCGAGGCCATTTCCAGAACGTGGATGATTGGCGCTGGGGCACTATCGCGATTTCGAAATCGACGTAGCGCCGCCGGTCGTCATCGGGACAATCTCCGCTCTCCAGCAATCCCGAAGAGGAAACAGGATGGCGCGCATCTTGAGTGGGAAAGGCGCCACCGCTGCCGACAGAAAGTGGCGATTGCCGGAGATGGAGGGATCGGGTTGTTTTGGCGCAACCGCGGCGCCAGTGATGGCACAGCGGGGTGACCCTCCAAGTTGAGGCGGATCAGATCACCAGTCCGCAAGGCAGCAACCGATGGAGGACGCAATGAAGGACTATGCTGGTCTGGACGTGTCGTTGAAGGAGACGTCGATCTGCGTTGTCGACGACCGGCACAGGGTGGTGAAGGAGGGACGGGGCGGGTGGGATTGAGCCGGAGACAATCGCTGCGTGGCTGGAGCAGACGGGGCTTGGGTTCGAGCGCGTCGGGCACGAGGCGGAGACGGGTCGCTGGCGCTGGCGATGCCAGATGGTGGCGGCCGCAGGTTGCCTGTGGTCTGCCTCGACGCGGGACGGGCGCCATCCGGTGAGGCCCGGACAGTATCAGCGCCACTACGCGATGCCCAATAATGGCGGGCATAGGCCATTTCCCTGGAGAATGCTGGACCCGAGTCTTCTCCCTCCGC
>CAVXLJ010000009.1:0-13752 GCA_963762605.1 uncultured Alphaproteobacteria bacterium
ACGTGCCGGTGCGACGGCCTAGCGGCACGCATCACTGATGCACTTGTTCGTAAGTCATGCCGAAGATCGTGTCGGTCAGCCACCGCTTAAACTCGGGGTTGTCGCTGAACTGCTTAAAGAGCTCGGTGTCGTCCTTCATGACCCCAACGATGACACGGGCGAGTGCCTTGGCGTAGCGGATCTAAACCCCTTGTTCGGTGATCTGATCAACCGCTGATTGGAACCCTTCGCTTGCACTGGCCTAGAGCACTGCGCTCGACGCCCGAGCGGGTGTCCTCGCTGGTGCATGCCCAGCGATTGCATGACGCCATCAAGGCTGGTGCTGATGTTGGTGGTAATCCTGAGCATCGTCTCCGACCCCAACTCCGTTACCGACGAAGAATTGATGCGGATTGTTGGGCTTTCCCAAGCCGATCTCTCGTCCCACCCGCGGGCAAGACGTTGACCCTGGAGCCGATCCATCTGCCGTAGATCGAGGGCACTCGGGCCGGTGATGTCCGAGGTGCCGCCGAAACCAGACGTGGTCACCATCGGACTTCACTTCTCGGATTCGCCATACGGATTCTGTGTTCGCCTCTACAGGTCCACTTTTGAATTGATCTGGCTCAAAGGGAGCAAGCTTCTTTTCGCATATAAACAATTGAATATGAGCGCAGATTAACGAGGTAGAGATGAACAGCCACGTGCATGCGCATGAGGGGCACGACGCGGTGGCAATCAGCCAAACGCAGATTCGTGCCATGCTGCGGCAAGCCGGCCTCCGTCCAACACGGCAGCGGCTGGCCTTGGCGGAGTTGTTGTTCGGCAGGGGCCATCGCCACCTGTCTGCGGAAACCCTGCAGCAGGAAGCCCTGCTCGCCCACGTTCCGGTATCCCTGGCGACCATCTACAACACGCTCCATCAGTTCACCGGCGCCGGGTTGCTGCGCGAGGTGGCGGTCGACGGGTCACGGACCTATTTCGACACCAACACCTCCGACCACCACCATTTCTTCATCGAAGACGATAATGAGGTGGCCGACATTCCCGCCGGCTCGATCGGTGTCGGCCGGGTGCCGGAACCGCCGCCTGGCTTCGCCATCAGCCGGGTGGACGTGGTGGTAAGGGTGCACCGCATCCCCTAACTGGCATTGCACCGTCGGTAGTCTCGGTGGCGTCGCGCCCGTTTGATCTCGCATCGGTGACTGTGTTTCAACGGCCCGTGCCCGGAACCGCTGGATGTCTGTTCTTAACGATCTGTTAAGGATCGGGGGCTGTAATTCCGACACGAGCGGCTGAGCATCTGACGCCTTCTGGGCAATCACAGCCACGCCCTAGCTCTGCCAATGACAGCTTGTGCCGCATGTTCGGCCGCTCGACCAACCCTTTTTCAGACATTGGCCTGAAGTCACAACGCAAACACGGCTTCATTGGCCGCCGACATTCTTGAGCTTCCGCCTACTGCGTTTTGTCGGCCGCCCGCGGTTCGCGCAAAAGCGGCATGAAGCGGCCCTGCGACCGTCAGTGTCTTTCGAACAAACGCCTCTCTCAGCGAGCTTCCGTCTCGGCTATCGCAACTGGCCTGGATATCGAACCCGATCGCGTGTTGGACTTGCTTCGCGCTGGTGAGATCACGTCGACGAGCAAACATGGCGTCGGTGTTGACGCTGGTTTCCACCGGCTGACGTTCTACCACGGCAATCGCCGCTTCCGCGTCATCCTCGATGAGGCCGGGCGGATCATCCGGCAGTCTACGGTGAATTTCGGCGCACTCGGCCGGCCGCGTTAAGTACGGCTAGATGCCATTCATTTCCGATAGGCAGGCGGGAAGCTGCCAAGTTGCCAGGTTCTCGGTTGTTGCCGCGGCTCCATCCAGCCGCCATTATTCCTCGCCGAAGCTGGGAGATGCCAATGGCTACGGTCCAGATCCGCTACATCGTCGATGATATCGATGCTGCCATTGCCTTCTATTCGGAACAGCTGGGGTTCACGCTCGAAATGCACCCCGCCCCGCCCTTCGCGATGCTGTCGCGAGGTGATCTTCGTCTGGTGCTAAGCGCACCAAATCCGTCTGGTGGAGGCGGTCAGCCCATGCCGGACGGGACGGCGCAGAGACCAGGCGGCTGGAATCGCTTTGCCATCGAGGTTGCCGATCTTGAAGCGCTCGTTGAACGCCTTCGCGCGGGCGGAGTTCGCTTTCGGAATAAGATCGTCACCGGCGTCGGCGGAAAGCAGATCATAGCTGAAGATCCATCTGGCAATCCGGTCGAATTGTTCGAGCCGATTCGCGCTGAGGCGCGGCTCGACCGGCGATCATAGTCTTGGCCCGTCCGCGCGAGGCAATCTTCGCGCGGCGGCGCTCCGTCCGGTACCGGAGCCTCTCGGATTGTTGGCTGCTCTCAGACCGATGTCACCCCATCCGCGGGCAAGACGTTGACCCTGGAACCGGTCCATCGAGACTAGATCGAAGAAGCTCTGACAAGTGAGGTCCGCAGTCCTGCCGAAACCGGACGTGGCCGCCATGGAACTTCACTTCTCAGTTTGACCTGAAGCGGAAATGTCTGAACCCGCGTGATCTGGCCCCCAGAGAAAGAGTGCGGGTCGAAATCTCACTTTCGCGCTGGACCAGTCGATGCGCGAACCACAAGTTCGACGGCGGTCTCGGTGTAGGTTGCCAGGCTGTCCTGGGACCGGATCCTTTCCATCAGCCGGCTGACGCTTCGCGCACCGACATCCTCGGCCTGGACGTGGATCGTGGTCAGCGGAACCGAATTCAGCGCGGCCGTCGGGATGTCGTCAAACCCGACGACGGATACGTCGCGGGGGACGTCCAGCCCCCCCTCGGACAGAGCGGCCATGGCCCCGACGGCACAGGCATCGTTGCAGCACAGGACGGCCGTGAAGTCCGGGCCACGCTTGGCATCGAGACGCTGCTTCACCGCGTTGTAGGCAAGATTGGTGCGCATCGCCTCGAGGTCGATAATCCCGTCGCCGGCCACTTCCAGTCCCGCCTCCTCCATGGCCCAGCGGCTGCCCGCCATACGGTCGCGGATAGTGGCGCGCGGCGAATGAGCAAGCATGAGGATGCGCCTATGCCCGAGCGTGATCAGATGACGTGCGCCGAGATAGCCGCCGGTGCGATTGGCCGGTGCGACGGCGTCAAGGCGCATCAGCGGTTCGCGGCCGTTGACGATGACCGCCGGGATCGAGCGCGCGGCGAGGTGCTCGATGATGTCTTCACGCTCCATGTGCAGCAGGAGGTAGCCAGCCATGGCATCGTCGCCTGCCGACCATGCCATCCTGGACGGACCGGCAAGCTTTATCGAAAGCGACAGACCCAATTCCCGTGCGCGCTTGGCCATGCCGCGCTGCACGGCCAGCATGAATTCCCCGGCATTGTTGTCGACGTGCTCGAGGTCGGAGATCACGGCCGCGGTGCCAATGGCGGCACCGGCATAGTTCAGCCGTTCGGCCGCCAATTGAATCTGGGACCGTACGTCACCCGAGATTCCCGGAGCACCGCTGAGGGCCCGCGACGCCGTGCTGATCGACACGCCCACCGCCTCGGCAATGTCGCGCAGGGTGACACGGCCGGAGCGGCCGATCTCTGCCGTGCTCGTTTCGGGAGAACCCTCTTGGGCGGCCATCGCGTGGATCCTCGCTTGTGCGGCGGCCATCCGGAACCGGGCGATCAGCTCGGCCGGAAGGCCGGCTTTCATGGCATGCCGGCGCAGACGTGCCAATAGATACGCCATTTGCATTCGTAATGCAAAATTGCATTATTGGAGAAAATGTCTTGACTTTGCGTTGGGGGGCTGACTGACTTGTCGGCAAGGGACCGGCACCAGTTCGGCAAGGGAGGAAACGTGTCCCGCTTGGCACAAGTCAGCCGGAGCGCAGGGCCGAATTCTTGGGTCACCAACTGCCTTCTGGAGTTGGGAGACGTCTTGCCGGCCTTCATCCCGGCGCCGCCGGCGAGCGACCGGGCCTATTGGACGGCGATCCCTGGCCGTCTCAAACCGCGACTGATCGGCGACGGCGAGGCGGCGCTCGGCGCGCCATGGCCGCTACTGACGGCCAGCGCCTATCGCGCCTTCACCCGGACCGGCAACCGCATCGACTATGAGACCGCCTATTTCGCCCGCCGCCGACGCATCAATGCTCTGGCGCTGGCCGAGGCGGTCGAAGGCAGGGGCCGCTTCGTCGATGCCTTGATCGACAGCATCCACGCGGTGTGCGAGGAGAGCGGCTGGCAGTTGCCGGCGCACAATACGCAAGTGCGCGACGCGCCCTGCGATCCGCTGCCCGACCCCGGCCGCCCGGTGATCGACCTCTTCGCGGCAGAGACCGGGGCGCAGCTTTCCGTCGTCGCGTCGCTCGTCGGCGACACACTCAATTCCGCCGCACCCGGGATCGTCCAGCGGATCGATGACGAGATCGAGACGCGCATCACCCGGCCCTATCTCGACCGGCATTTCTGGTGGATGGGGGATGGCGACGAGCCGATGAACAACTGGACGGCGTGGTGCACCGAGAACGTCCTTATCAGCACGTTCACACGCCCGACGACGCAGGCGGTGCGCCACGCGGTGGTCGCCAAGGCGGTTCACAGCCTCGACGCCTTTCTCAAGGATTACGGCGAGGACGGCGCCTGCGACGAGGGCCCGCATTACTATCGCCATGCGGCGCTCTCGCTGTTCGGGGCGCTGCGGGTGATGGATGCGGTGGCGCCCGGCGTGTTCAGCCGCTTCTGGCGCGAGCCCAAGATCCGCGCCATGGCGGAGTACATCGTCAACGTCCATGTCAAGGATTCCTGGTACATCAACTTCGCCGATGCCTCCGCCGTGCTCGAGCCGTGCGGGGCGGGGGAATTCCTGTTCGGCAAGGCGGTCGGTTCGGAGCCGCTATGCGCGCTGGCGGCGAGCGACGCGGCGCGGAACCCGGCGCCCGAGCTTCCTGACGAGATCAACCTCTTCCATCGGCTGCTGGCTCTCACCACGGCGCCGGAGATGGCCGCCTACGGTGAGCGGCCGGTCGAGACGCACGACATCTATTATCCGAGCACCGGCCTGTTCATTGCCCGCGACGCGCGCTTTGTGGTCGCCGCCAAGGCAGGCGACAATGGCGACAGCCACAATCACAACGATGTCGGCAGCGTGATCGTCTACAAGAACGGCCGGCCCTTCCTCATCGACGTCGGCGTCGAGACCTATACGGCCGGGACCTTTTCGGCCGAGCGCTATGCCATCTGGACGATGCAGTCGGCCTTCCACAATCTGCCGACGTTCGAAGGCATCCAGCAATGTGCCGGCGCGGCCTTCGCGGCGCGCGACGTGACGGTCGAACTCGGCGACAGGGTTGCTGCGATTGCCATGGACATTGCCACTGCCTATCCGCCGGAGGCAGGGGTCCAGCGCTACCGGCGCTCGGTTCGGCTGGTTAAGGGCGAGGCAATCGAGATCGCCGACCACCATGACGGCGAGCGGGCGGCCGAAGTGTCGCTGATGCTGAGCGAGGCGCCGGCGCTGTCGGCCGGGCGCATCGTCGTCGGCGATCTCGGCGAGATTGCGCTGTCGGGCGCCGGAGAGCCCCGCGTCGAGCAGATCGCAATAGCTGACGCGCGTTTGCGGCAGGCCTGGCCGGAGCGGATATTCCGCGTGCTTGTGCCGCTGGCGGGCCGCGATCTGCGTCTGCGGCTCAGTTGAGAGGAGGCGGGCAGAGGGTGAGCACCTACGCCGAGCCCCTGGTTGCGGTCCTGCCGCGCGCCCGCGTCTCGCGGCGCTGGCGCCGGGTGCGCAACGCGCTCACCGCCTATTCGTTCATCGCACCGAACTTCATCGGCTTCGCGGTGTTCACCCTCGGTCCCATCGTCTTCGCCTTCGTGCTGGCGTTCATGCACTGGGACGGCTCCAACCCGATGAAGTTCGTCGGGCTGGCAAATTTCTGGCGGCTGTTTTCCGACAAGGTGTTCAAGGATGCCTTCTGGAACACGATCATCTACACCGGCTTCGTGGTGCCGCTGACGCTGGTCTGCTCGCTGGGGCTGGCCATCCTGCTCAACCAGAAGATCTTCGCCCGCAACTTTTTCCGCACCGTCGCCTTCTTCCCCTATGTGGCGTCACTGATCGCGGTGGCGGTGGTCTGGAACATGATGTTCAACCCCGATTTCGGCCCGGTGAACATGGTCCTCTATCACTTCGGGGTCGATCCGAAGAATTTGCCCGGATGGGCGGCGGACAGGCATTGGGCCATGGCCACGGTGATCATGTTCTCGGTTTGGAAGAACATGGGCTACTTCATGGTGATCTACCTTGCCGGCCTGCAAGGGATCAGCTCCGATCTTTATGAAGCGGCCAATATCGACGGCGCCACCGCCTGGCAGAAGTTCTGGTACGTCACCCTGCCGCAACTGGCTCCCACCACCTTCTTCGTGTCGGTGATGCTGACCATCACCTCGTTCAAGGTGTTCGATCAGATCTACATGATCACGCAGGGCGGACCGGGAACCGCGACCCTGGTGCTGGTCTATCACATCTACAACGAGGCCTTCGTTTCCTGGGACCTCGGCTATTCGAGCATGGTGGCGCTGGTCCTCTTCGTGCTCGTCCTCGTCATCACCATCGTCCAGTTCTGGTTGACGCGCGAAAGCTCGGAGGACGTGGCGTCATGAGCGCGACTTCCTTCGTGACCGCCACGGCGCCCCTCAAGCGCCCCAGGAAGCGCGTGAAATGGGGCCTCATCCTCACTTATGTGATCGTCATCCTGGTCACGCTGACCATGCTGGCGCCGTTCGTGTGGATGCTTTCCGCCTCGCTCAAGCTGAACCGCGACGTCTTCGCCTTTCCCATCGAATGGATCCCGTCGCACCCACGCTGGCAGAACTTCGTCGATATCTGGACGAAGATCCCGCTGGCTCTGTTCATCTACAACACCTTCAAGCTGACGATCATCGTCACCGTGCTGCAGCTCCTCACATCGAGCTTCGCGGCCTACGCCTTCGCCAAGCTACGCTTCCCCTATCGCAACACGCTGTTCCTCGCCTACGTCGCCACCATTGCCATGCCCTGGCAGGTCTACATGGTGCCGCAATTCATCATGATGCGGGGCTTCGGGCTCAACAACACGCTTTGGGCGCTCGTCTGCCTGCAGGCATTTTCCGCCTTCGGCGTGTTTCTGATGCGCCAGTTCTACATGTCGATCCCGGATGAGCTGTGCGAGGCGGCGCGCATCGACGGCATGAGCGAATATGGCATCTGGTGGCGGATCATGCTGCCGCTTTCCATGCCAGCGATCTCGACGCTGACCATCTTCACTTTCGTCACCACCTGGAACGATTTCCTCGGGCCGCTGATCTACCTGACCAAGACCGAGGTCAAGACGATCCAGATCGGCATCCGCATGTTCATCACCCAGTACACGCAGGAATACGGACTGATCATGGCCGCGTCGGTGGTGTCGCTCATTCCGGTCCTCATCCTCTTCCTCGCTCTGCAACGTTTCTTCGTCGAAGGCATCGCCTCGACGGGGCTGAAAGGATAGCGCGATGCTCGATATTGCCGCGCGCTCCGACGCCTGCCCGCCGATGACCGACGATGAGCTCGCCCGCGCGATCGACACCGTCGTGGCGCAGGTCGGGCGCAATCTGCCGACCTTCACCTATGCGGCGCAAAACCACTCCAGCGTCGGTAATTTCTACCCGGCCGTGCCCAACGAACAGTGGACCGCCGGCTTCTGGCCGGGCTCGATCTGGCTCGCCTATGAGGCGACCGGCGACAAGGTGTTGCGCTACGCTGCGCAAATCCACGTGCAGAGCTTCCTGCATCGGATCGAGAACCGCATCGCCACCGATCATCACGACATGGGCTTCCTCTATTCGCCGAGTTGCGTGGCGGCGTGGAAGCTCACGGGTGACGAAGACGGGCGCAGGGCGGCGTTGCTGGCCGCCGACCAGCTTCTCGAGCGCTTCCACGAGAAGGGCCAGTTCATCCAGGCCTGGGGGCCGATGGGCGAGCCCGGCAACTACCGCTACATCATCGACGGCCTGCTGAACCTGGGTCTGCTTTTCTGGGCGAGCGAGGAGAGCGGCGAGCCCCATTATCGCGAGAAGGCGCTGGCGCACGCGCACACGACGCTGGCCAATTCCATCCGCCCTGACCACTCGACCTTCCACACCTTCTACATGGACCCGGTGACCGGCGCGCCGGTGCGCGGCGCCACCACGCAAGGCTATCGCGACGAGAGCGCCTGGGCGCGCGGCCAGGCCTGGGCGATCGCCGGCATGGCGCTGTGCTATCGCAACGAGCGTCGAGCCGCCTATCTCGACGTATTCGAGAACCTGCTCGCCTATTACCTCGAGCATCTGCCGGATGATCTGGTGCCCTATTGGGACCTGACCTTCGTCGACGGCAACGAGCCGCGCGATTCATCGTCCGCCGCGATCGTCGCTTGCGGCCTTCTGGAAATGGTCGGCCTCGTCGACAAAGAGCGCGCCGGCGAATTACGTACGCTGGCGCGGCAGATGCTCGGCAGCCTGTGGCGCAACTACGCCGTCACCGACCCGGCCGTTTCCAACGGCTTCGTGCTGCACGGCACCTATTCCAAGAAGACCCCGTTCAACACCTGTCGCGGCGAAGGCGTCGACGAGTGCGTGACCTGGGGCGATTACTACTACTTCGAGGGCCTGACGCGGCTGTCGCGCCCGTGGACCCCGTATTGGTGACGCGATGGCCGGCATCTCGCTCAGGAAAGTTCGGAAGTCGTTCGGGGCGCACACCGTCGTCCACGACATCGATCTCGATATCGCCGACAAGGAATTCATCATCCTGGTCGGCCCGTCCGGCTGCGGCAAATCAACGACGCTGAGGATGATCGCGGGCCTCGAGGAAATCACCAGCGGCGAACTGGTCATCGGCGACACCATCGTCAACGACGTGCCGTCCAAGGACCGCGACATCGCCATGGTGTTCCAGAACTACGCCCTCTACCCGCACATGACGGTCTACAAGAACATGGCCTTCGGCCTGGTGCTGCGCCGGTCCCCACGCGATGTCATCGACAGACAAGTCAACGAAGCGGCGGAAGTCCTCGACATCAAGCACCTGCTCAACCGCAAGCCCAAGGCGCTTTCCGGCGGGCAGCGCCAGCGCGTGGCGCTGGGGCGCGCCATGGTGCGCTCGCCGGCCGTGTTCCTGCTCGACGAGCCGCTCAGCAACCTCGACGCCAAACTGCGCTCGGCGATGCGCGCGGAGATCACCCGGCTGCACCGGCGCCTGGACGCGACCTTCATCTACGTGACCCACGATCAGGTGGAGGCCATGACCATGGCCGACCGCATCGTCGTAATGCGCGACGGCCACATCATGCAGGTCGATACGCCGCAGGTCCTCTACGACCATCCGGCCAACATGTTCGTCGCGGGCTTCATCGGTGCGCCGCAGATGAACTTCCTCCCGGTCACCATAAGGCGGGCCGAGGACACGTTCGTCGCCGAGTTCGACGGCCAGTCCCTGCCCCTTCCCCCAAGGCTGACCGAACGCAGGCTGCAAGCCTATGTCGGGCGGCAGTGCATGCTCGGGCTCAGGCCCGAGAGCTTCCACGAACTGCTGCCGGCGGACGTCGACCCTGCCTTCGCCGCGCCCTTGAAGACGAGCGTCGAGCTGGCCGAGCCGATGGGCGCCGAAGTGCATCTCAATGCCGAGCTGGGCGCCCACACAATCATTGCGCGGGTCTCTCCGCGCTGCCGGGCGCGTCCGGGCGACCAGCTGACGCTGACGGCCGACCTGTCCATGGCCCACCTCTTCGACATCGAAACGGAACAAGCCCTCGGCACCTGACTCGAACAGACGGAGACCGCGCACGGCATGAACTGGCTGTTGAGCTTCTATTTCGGCGAAGGACCGGGCATCCCCAAGGACGCGCCGCGCCCGAAAGGGCTGTGGCTGCTGGCGTCCGTCCTTGGTCGCGAATGGTGGCCGCTCATCAAGCTCAATCTCCTGTTCATCGCCGTCTCGCTGCCGGTTGTCACGCTGCCGGCCGCCTATCTGGCAACGGTCAGCATCGCGGTGACGATGATCGAGGACCGCAACGTCTATCTGTGGCGCGATTTCTGGAGCGCGTTCCGGTCGCGGTTCGTGCCTGCCACCTTGCTCGGTCTCGTCTTCTGCGGCGCCGGCGCGCTGACGGTGCTGGCCATCCACGCCTATGGAGAAGCGGCAAAAGGCAATCTGCTCTTCGCCGCGCCGCTGACCATCGCGCTGGTGATCGCCGTGCTGTTGCCGCTCTTCGCCACCCATCTTTTCGCGGCGCTGGCGCTGGGCGCCGGCCGGCCCTTCGCCGACATCGTCAAGGCGTCGGCGATCGGTTTGCTGGCGCGCCCGCTACCGGGCCTCGCCGCGCTCCTATTCGTGGCCCTGCTGTGGCTCGCCGCCATTTTCTTCTATCCCGCATCGGTGCTTCTGCCGGTGCTGATCAACGTCTCGCTTGGTGCACTGGTGACCAGCTTTGCCGTGCTCAAGGGGGTGCAATTCGGTTTCTTGCGCATCGCAACCGCGCCCCGACAGGGGCCAACAAGAAGACCGAGGACGCAGTCGGCTTGAATTCTCAAAGACGGAGGAAAGACATGACGAAATTTGGTGCAATCGCGTCGGCCCTGCTGGGTGCAGCAGGTCTGGCCATGGTTGGCGGCCAGGCCATGGCGCAGGTGACCCTGAACTGGGGCCTGTGGGACTGGGATCGGACCGCCTACTACCAGCCGCTGATCGCGGCTTATGAGGCCAAGCATCCGGACGTGAAGATCAACCACACCGATCTTGGCTCCGCCGACTATAACCAGATGATCATGACCCAGCTGACCGGTGGCGGGTCCGACATCGACATCGTGTCGGTCAAGGACATTCCCGGCTATGCGCAACTGGTCAACACCGGCCGGCTGGTCGACCTGAAGAAGGCGGGCGTGTTGCCCAAGGACACGTCGGAATATGGCGGCCTGATCGAAGCCCTGACGGTCAATGACGGCACCTTCGGCATGCCGTTCCGGACCGACTACTGGATCGTCTACTACAACAAGGACCCCTTCGACAAAGCCGGCGTCGCTTATCCGACCAACGACATGACCTGGGCGCAGTTCGACGAACTGGCCCGCAAGGTGACCAGCGGCTTCGGACCGGACAAGGTCTACGGCACGCACTTCCATGTCTGGCGCTCGACGGTGGAACTCCCGGCGATCCAGGACGGCAAGCACACGCTGGTGGCCAAGGACTACAGCTTCCTGAAGCCGTGGTACGAACGGGCGCTGAAGCTCCAGGAGGACGGCATCGTCCGCTCCTACGCCTCGCTGAAGACCTCGCAGACCCACTATTCGGGTCCGTGGTTCGCCGGCAAGATCGCCATGCTGCCGATGGGCACCTGGTTCATCGGCACCCAGATCGCCAAGGAAAAGACGGGTGAATCGACCGTCAAGAATTGGGGTCTGGTGAAATATCCGCATCCGGAAGGCGTCGAAGCGGGCGCCACGGCCGGTCAGGTGACTTCGCTCGGCGTCAACGTGAACTCAAAGAACGTGAAGGCCGCCGAAGACTTCATCGCCTGGGTCGGCGGACCGGAAGGTGCGGCGATCGTCGCCAAGACCGGCACGATTCCGGCGCTGCGCAACCCGGATGTGATCAAGATGATCACCTCGACGCCGGGTTTCCCCAGCGATCCGGCAAGCGCTCAGGCGCTGGTTGCCAGGGCCACCTATCTGGAAATGCCGGTGGACCTGAAGGCGCCCGAATATGAGTTGGTCCTCAACCGCGTCCACGACGAGATCATGACCAATAACGTCTCGATCGACGACGGCATCAAGGAGATGAACGAAGGCGTTGCCGCCATCAAGTAATCTATCTGCTAGTCTGCGGGGCCGGCCATCTGCCGGCCCCTCAAACCGATCGGCAGAATTGGCCCACTCGCCCCTTTCGCAAAATCCGCTGCGCACGCGCGCCGACGTGGCGCGCGCCGTCGGCGATCTGTTCCAGCCCCTGCTGCCCCATTTCTCGCCCTCGGGAGCGCGTGTGCGGCTGAGCGCGGCGGCGGCGCATTTCGACCGGGCAGCCGCCGATCTCGAAGGCTTCGCCCGCCCGCTCTGGGGCATCGCACCGCTCGTTGCCGGCGGCGGCGACTTCGCCCACTGGCAGCTCTATCGCGATGGCTTGAGCGCCGGCACCGATCCCGACCATCCCGACTATTGGGGCGACATCGGCGATATCGACCAGCGCCAGGTGGAGCTTGCCGCGATCGGCTTTGCCTTGCGCATCGCCCGCGCCGAGCTGTGGGACCCGCTCAACGACGCCGCGAAAGAGCGCGTCGCCGCCTATCTCTTGTCCGGGCGCGAGCACCAATTCGTCGACAGCAACTGGAAGTTCTTCCAGGTACTGATCGATCTCGGCCTCACGCACTGCGGCGTCGCGGTCGATCCGCAGAAGCGGGAAACCTATCTCGACGACCTCGAGCGCTTCGTGCTCGGCAATGGCTGGTATCGTGACGGGCCAATCCGCAGCGCCGATCACTACATCCCCTTCGCTTTCCATTTTTACGGGCTGGTCTATGCGGCGCTTTCCGGCGACGCCGACCGGGCCAGGTGCTATCGCGAGCGCGCGGCCACCTTCGCCGGCGCCATCCGGCATTGGTATGCCGAGGACGGATCGGCGCTGCCCTTCGGCCGCAGCCTCACCTATCGCTTCGCCCATGCCGGCTTCTGGGGGGCTCTCGCTTTTGCCGGCGTCGAGGCACTGCCCTGGGGCGCGATCAAGGGTTACTACCTCAGAAATCTGCGCTGGTGGGCGCGCCAGCCGATCTTCGACCGCGACGGTGTGCTGTCGATTGGTTACGCCTATCCCAACCTCCTGATGAGCGAGAGCTACAATTCAGCTGGCTCGCCCTATTGGGCGATGAAAGCTTTCCTGCCCCTGGCGCTGCCGCAGGACCATCCGTTCTGGACGGCGGAGGAAGAGGCGCCGGAGACATTCGATGCGCCCGTCCCCCTGTCCGAGCCGGGCATGGTGGTGCAACACTTGGCCGGTCATAGCGTGGCGCTGGCCTCAGGTCAGGAATACCGACAGTGGCGCGGCATGGCGGAGAAATACGGCAAGTTCGCCTATTCCACGCGCTACGGCTTTTCCATCGAGGCCGACGACCGGCACTTTGTCAGCGTCGCCTGTGACGGCATGTTGGGCTTCTGCGATGACGGCCGACATCTGCGCATGCGGGAGGGCAACGAAGCGGCGCTGATCGCCGGCAACACGCTCTATGCGCGCTGGCGACCCTATGCGGATGTCGCGGTCGAGACCTGGCTGATCCCGGCGGGTCCCTGGCACATCAGGCTGCACGAGGTGACGACGCCACGCCGCCTCGCGGTGGTCGAGGGCGGTTTCGCCATCGCCAGGCCCGATTTCGGGGCGTGGCAGGAAAGCGTCGCCGGCGGGCGGGCCGAGGTCACAACGGCGGACGACATCAGCGTGATCGTCGGGTTCGACGCGCGCACCGCACAGGTGGCGATGCCACTACCCAATTCCAATGTCATGGTGGCGCGCACGCTGCTTCCGCAACTGCGCGGGACGCTCGAACCGGGCACGACGCGCCTGTGCTGCGCAGTCCTGGCCGTGCCCGATCCGGAAGGCGGCGCCATCCCGCCAGCACCGGAATGCCCCGATACAAAGGACTTGCGCCGGCTGTTTGAGGCTGAGGGTCGCGTCGTGCCGGTGTTCGACACCCAGGAGAGCAAGGTTCAACCTCGTCAAT
>CAVXLJ010000010.1:0-121954 GCA_963762605.1 uncultured Alphaproteobacteria bacterium
CGACCGCTCGGTCGGCGCCATGCTCTCCGGCGAGGTCGCCAAGCGCTACGGTCTTGCCGGCCTGCCCGAGGACACCATCGCCATCACGCTGAAGGGCACCGGCGGCCAGAGCTTCGGCGCCTGGGTGGCGGCCGGCGTGTCGATGGACCTGATCGGCCAGGCCAACGACTATGTCGGCAAGGGCCTGTCCGGCGGCCGCCTGGTCGTGCGCCCGCCGGACGAGTCCGGCATCGTGCCGGAGGAACTCGATCATCGTCGGCAACACGGTGCTCTATGGCGCCATTTCCGGCGAATGCTACTTCCGCGGCATTGCCGGCGAGCGCTTTGCCGTGCGCAACTCCGGCGCCGTCGCGGTGGTCGAGGGCACCGGCGACCATTGCTGCGAATACATGACCGGAGGCGTCGTCGTCGTGCTCGGCTATACCGGGCGCAATTTCGCCGCCGGCATGTCGGGCGGCATCGCCTATGTGCTCGACGAGGACGGCGCCTTCGAGACCCGCTGCAACATGGCGATGGTCGACCTCGAGCCGATCCCCGAGGAGGAGGACCTTTCCGAGCGCGAGCTGCATCAGATCGGCGACATGGAGACCGGCGGGCTGGTCCACATTCTGAGCGACATGACGCGCAACGACGCCACGCGCCTGCGCACCCTCATCACCCGTCACCGCCAGTTCACGGACTCGAAGCGCGCCGCCGAGATTCTCGACAACTGGGAGAGCTTTTTGCCGAAATTCCGCAAGGTCATGCCGGTCGAGTATCGCCGGGCTCTCGCCGAGCTCGAGGCGCGCGAACGGGCCGAACCGCTGCGTCTGGCCGGCGAGTAGAGACCATGGGCAAGATCACCGGATTTCTCGAGATCGATCGTCGCGACCGGCGCTATGCGCCGGCCGGCGACCGCGTGCGCCACTATCGCGAGTTCGTCATCCCGCTGTCGCAGGAGGCGACCCGCGACCAGGCGGCGCGCTGCATGGATTGCGGCATCCCCTACTGTCACACCGGTTGCCCGGTGAACAACCAGATCCCCGACTGGAACGATCTGGTCTATCGCGGCGAGTGGCTGCGGGCGCTCAAGAACCTGCACTCGACCAACAACTTCCCCGAATTCACCGGCCGCGTCTGCCCGGCGCCGTGCGAGGCGTCCTGTACCCTCAACATCATCGAGCAGCCGGTCACCATCAAGACGATTGAATGCGCCATCGTCGACCGTGGCTGGCAGGAAGGCTGGGTGAGGCCGCTGCCGCCGCTCGTGAAGACCGGCAAGAGCGTCGCCATCGTCGGCTCCGGCCCGGCGGGCCTGGCCGCGGCCCAGCAGCTTGCCCGCGCCGGCCATGACGTCCACGTCTACGAGAAGAACGCCAGGCCCGGCGGCCTGCTGCGCTACGGCATCCCCGACTTCAAGATGGAGAAGGGCCACATCGACAAGCGCGTCGCCCAGATGGAGGCGGAAGGCGTCACCTTCCACTGCAACGTCCATGTCGGCATCGAACTCGACGTCGCCGAGCTTGTCGCCAAGCACGACGCGGTGGTGCTCGCCGGCGGCGCCGAGAAGCCGCGCGACCTGCCCATTCCCGGCCGCGATCTGGACGGCATCCACTTCGCCATGGAGTTCCTGCCGCAGCAGAACCGCCGCGTCAGCGACGAGCCGCTCGGCAACGTCCAGCCCATCCTCGCCGACGGCAAGCATGTCGTGGTCATCGGCGGTGGCGACACCGGCTCCGACTGCATCGGCACCTCCAACCGCCAGGGCGCCGCCTCGGTCACCCAGATCGAGATCCTCCAGCGTCCGCCGGACAAGGAGAACAAGGAGCTGACCTGGCCGGACTGGCCGATGAAGATGCGCACCTCCTCCTCCCAGGAAGAGGGCGTCGAGCGCGATTTCGCCGTGATGACCCAGCGCTTCGCGGGCACGGACGGCAAGGTCACCGCGCTCCATTGCGTGCGCGTCGACGACAAGATGAAGCCGATCGAAGGCTCCGAGTTCGAGATCAAAGCCGATCTCGTGCTGCTCGCCATGGGCTTCCTCGGCCCGGTGCAGGACGGCATGGTCAAGGATTTACAGCTGGATCTCGACCAGCGCGGCAATGTGCTCGCCAACGTGATTGATTATCGGTCGAGCAACGAAAAGGTGTTCTCCTGCGGCGACATGCGCCGTGGCCAGAGCCTGGTGGTCTGGGCGATCCGCGAAGGCCGCCAGTGCGCCCACGCCGTCGACAAGTTCCTGATGGGCGAGACGACGCTGCCAAGGTGAGCGTCGCCGACCGTCCCTCCCCCAACAATGGAGCGGCAATGGAAGCCATTCTGCGGGTATCCGGCAAGAAACTGAACCTGCAGGAAGTGGTTGCGCTGACCCCGGCGAAACCGTATCGGATCGACCGTGCAGGCGAAGATCGTTACACCGTCAACTGCCTTCACTGGTCGGTCGCCAGCCTGAATGGCAATTCCTTCTCCAAGATGATGGAGCGGGCGTCGGACTGGTTTGCGGACCATCCCGAGCTTTCCACACTGAAGAACCGGCAAGACGTTGACGCCATCGATCTGGATATTGGCGTCACGGTCGCCGACGACTTCTTGGCCGCGTCGTACAGCCTCGATCACCGCTTGGTCGAAGCGGTCACCGCAATTGGCGCCTCAGTGACGCTTTCCGTCTATCGAACCGACGAAGAAGCCGATCGGCCGAATGTCTAGCGCCGAGGCCGCCACCACGCCCAAGACACTCGTCGAGCGTTTCTATGCCGAGATCTGGAATCGCGGCGACGAAGCGGTGGCGCGGGCAATCCTAGCGCCGGATTTCCGCTTTCGCGGCTCACTCGGCGTCACCGCCGACGACGTCGACGGCTTCCTCGCCTATGTGCGCTCGGTGCGGGCCGCACTCGGCGACTACCGCTGCACCATCGACGACCTGATCGAAAACGAGGACCGCGCCGCCGCGCGCATGACCTTCACCGGCGTCCATCGCAGCGAACTGCTTGGCGTCGACGACAAGATGAAGCCGATCGAGGGCTCTGAGTTCTCCATCCCGGCCGATCTCGTGCTGCTCGCCATGGGCTTCCTCGGCCCGGTGCAGGACGGCATGGTCAAGGATTTACAGCTGGATCTCGACCAGCGCGGCAATGTGCTCGCCAACGTGATTGATTATCGGTCGAGCAACGACAAGGTGTTCTCCTGCGGCGACATGCGCCGCGGCCAGAGCCTGGTGGTCTGGGCGATCCGCGAAGGCCGCCAGTGCGCCCATTCGGTCGACAAGTTCCTGATGGGCGAGACGACCCTGCCGAGGTAAACCCGACCCGGCCTCATCCTGAGGGGGCGCCGCAGGCGCCCCGCGAAGGACGCGGCCCTCATGGATCGAGTTTCGCGCGCTCCTCACCATGAGGACTCCGATGCGCGTTGGGCCCCCCCCGCCTCAATACCACTTCAACAGCCGCACATCGGCGGCGGTGCCGACCAGCGTCTTGAAGGCGTTCACGTCGCTGCCGGCATAGTGGTACGGATAGACGATCTTCGGCTTGAAATCCTTCACCGCCCGCGCCGCCTGTTCGATGGACATCGTGTAGGGCAGGTTCATCGGCAGGAAGGCGACGTCGATATTCTTCAGCGCCTTCATCGCCGGCGTCTCCTCGGTGTCCCCGGCGATGTAGATGCGCTTTCCGCCCGAGCGTCAGAACGTAGCCGTTGTCGTGACGCGCCTCGGGGTGGAACTTCATCCGGTCCGCCGTCGTGTTGTAGGCCGGCACCGCCGTCACCGGCCACGCCCTTCACCGTCAGGCTGTCGCCATTGGCGAGGATCTTCGTCTTCGCCTTGAGGTCGGCGGGCATCTTGTCGGCGACATCCTTGGCAGCGCCACCAGCACCGTATCGGCGCCGGTCACCGCTTCCAGGATCGGGACGTTGAAATGGTCCCGATGTTCGTGGGTGACCAGGATCAGGTCCGGCGTCGGCTCAGCCTTGTATTCGGCGGTGATGTCGGCCGGCTTCGGCCCACTCACCGGCGGCGCCGGATCGACCAGGATATGGACGCCGTTCCAGGTGATCAGCATCGAGGCGTGGTGGAACGGGTGGATGACGAGATCGCCCTTGTCGGTGGCGATCGTGTCGTCGGCCAATGCCGGCCCGGCCATGACGGCAAGCGCAAGCGCAGCGAGCGTTCCGATGAGGGCGTGGTTCATGGCGCTGTCCTCCTGTCGAAGGTCTTGCCAGCTAGTTCGCCGGCGGGAACACCCCGGCCGCCGCATCGCTCGCCTTGGGCGGCGCGGCCAGCGCGGCGCGCTGGCGCGGTGGCCAGCTGAAATCGTCGGCCCGGCCCGGCACGGTGGGCGGCACGACGCCTTGCACGACCAGCTTGTATTGCGGCGTGTCGGTGGCCATTGCCGGGTCCGGATTGTTGGCACCGCCAGCCAGCACGCGGCTGGCGCCGGGCAGCGGATCGCTGAGCGAGATCACCGGCCCGACCAGGCGCTTGACCCCGTCGGGGCCGATCTCGATCTGGCTGGTCTGGTTGGCGGAGGCAAAAAGATCGACCGAGCCGGTGCCGATGCCGGTCTGCTTGCGGATGTCGCGCTCGACATAGAAGGCGAGCTTCAGCCGCCCGGCCCGCGTGAAGTTGATGCCGTCGCTGGATCTCAGCGCCCGCAACTGGCCGTCGACGTCCGGGCCCGACGAGGTGTAGTTGCCGTTGTCGTCGGTGAAGCCGTTCCAGATGTCGATGTAGTGCCCGCCGTCCGCCGTCACCGCCGGCTTGTACAGGCTGTTGAAATAGGTCATGTCGCGCGATGCCGCAGTCGAGCGCATCGGCGGCGCGCTCACCCAGAAGAACGGCCGGCCGAAGACCTTGAGCGTGTCGGCCATGCTGGCGATGCGGCCGACATAGGCCTTCTCCCAGGCGTCGGAATGCAGCGCCAGGCGGTCCTTGCCGTTGCGCAACTGCTGCCGGTCATTGGCGCCGATGACCACGACCACCACGTCGGGCTTGATCTCGTTGAGAATGGCGAGGAGCTGCTTGTTCCAGTCGTAGTAGTCGTCGCGCACCAGGCCGGAGGAGGTGTTCGACTTGTCGATGACGGCAATCTTCGGCTCGTCGGCAAAGGTCTGGTCGAGGCCCCAGGCAAGTCCGCCCGCGACGAAATCGCCGACCACCAGGATCTTGCGCGCCTTTGCGTCCTTTGGCGTCACCTGCACGACCGCGACTGGCGGCTCGCTCGGCTGGCTCGATCGCGGCGGTGCCGGCGCCTGCTGGCGCTGCTGCGCCGGCGGGCGCACCGGGCGCGGACCGAACAGGAAATCGAAAAAGCCGCCCGGCCCGGAGGGCGGCGGCGGCCCGCCGATCAGGCCCGGTGGCTGCTGTGCGAATGCCGCATCGAAGGGCGCGGCCAGCAGCAGCGCCACGATGAGGGCAGCCAATGAGGTCAGCAGACGGCGCACGTGTCTCTTGAATCCGATCCTGAAGACGCTTCGCGTTCAGGCTCGCCTTCCATTGCGTCAATTGCGCGGCAGGAGCCGCTTGGGCACCTATCCTACTTGGACGCTTCCAGACGCTGCAACAGGGCACGGCTCTCCACGCCGTCCGGCGTCAGGCCGAGCGAGCGCTGATAGTCGCGGATCGCCGCATGGCTGCCGCTGCCGATATCGCCGTCGATATCGCCATCGTAGAAGCCGTGCATGGTGAGCAGCAATTGCAGCTTCTTGCTTTCCTCCAGCGTGAACGGCTTCTCGTGCGCCGGCCAGTCGGCCACGAAAGGCCCGTCGCCGCGCAACCGGTCGGCCAGGTGGCCGACGGCCAGGGCGTAGAAATTCGAGGCGTTGTAGCGCTTGAGCACCCGGAAATTGTTGAGCAACAGGAACACCGGCCCGTCCGTGCCGTTGGGCAGCCACAGGCTGGCTCTGTCGCCCGGGCGCGGAAAGGCTCCGCCGCTGGCGCGCTTGACGCCGAGCTTCGCCCATGACCCCAGCGACCGCTCGCTGGTCCGCTTGGTGTTGAAGCCGCGCGGCAGCTTGACCTCGTAGCCCCAGGTCTTGCCCGCCTGCCAGCCGGCCCGCTTCAGGTAGTTGGCGGTGGAAGCCAGTGCGTCGGGCACCGAGGTCCAGATATTGCGCTGGCCATCGCCGTCGAGATCGACGGCATAGGCCTCGAACGTGGTGGGGATGAACTGGGTCTGCCCCATGGCCCCGGCCCACGAACCGCTCATCGCGGTCGCACTGATGTCGCCGCGCTGGACAATCTTGAGGGCGGCGACGAGCTGCTTGCGCCCGTATTTCGCCAGCCGGCCGCCCGACCAGGCGAGGGTTGCCAGCGAACGGATGGTGTTCTTGACCAGCTTCGGATTGCTGAGCACCGCGCCATAATGGCTCTCGATGCCCCATATGGCGGCAACGATGTAGCGATCGACCCCGTAGCGCTGCTCGATGCGATCGAGCAGCGCCGCATGTTTCGCGATCGCCGCCTTGCCCTCGCTGAGCCGTTCGTCCGAAACCATCTGGTCGAGATAGTTCCAGATCTTCATGTTGAATTCGGCCTGGCTGCCGGCCCGCTTCAACACGTCCGGATCGGGCACGAAGCCGCCGAGCGCCCGGTCATAGGTCTGCCACTTGATGCCGGCGGACCTGGCCGTCGGCCAGAAGCTCTTGACCCAACCTGCAGGTGTCTGGCGAGCCGCTGCCGGCCCAATCAAGAGAAGAACCAAAGCCGCCGCGGCGACGACAAAAGCCGCGGAGACCGCGGCTTTCGATGCCATGCCGGTGAGGAAGCGCATGCCGCTCTCGTCCCTGCTCCTACCCCCGTCCCGTCCCTGCGTCCCCGATTCGGGTCAAACATTAACATTGCCGCGGGGGGCGGCCGCAAGGCCGGGCCGTCCGGCTCCGGCGTCAGTCCCGCCGGTTGCGCTGCTCCAGCGCACTCTCCCAGGCCAGAGCGTGGCGGACGATTTCGGCAAGGTCGTCATGCTGCGGAGCCCAGCCGAACGCCTTGATGATGCGCTCCGGCGAGGCGACGATGATCGCCGGATCGCCAGGGCGCCGGGGCCCGAGGACGACGGGAAAATCGCGCCCGGACACCGCCTTGACCGTGTCGATCACCTCGAGCACCGAATAGCCGTGGCCGTAGCCGCAATTGGCGATGAGGCTGTCGCCGCCGGCGCGCAGGTGCCTGAGCGCCGCGGCATGCGCGTCGACCAGGTCGCTGACGTGGATGTAGTCGCGGACGCAGGTGCCGTCGGGCGTCGGATAGTCGGTGCCGTAGACGGTGATCTCACCGCGTTTTCCCAGCGCCGTCTCGCAGGCAACCTTGATGAGATGGGTGGCGGCCTTGGTCGACTGGCCGGTGCGCCCGGCCGGATCGGCGCCGGCAACATTGAAATAGCGCAGCGCCACATAGCGCAGGTCATGGGCGGCCGCGGCATCGGCGAGCATCATTTCGCTCATCATCTTGGAGCGGCCATAGGGCGATTCGGGACTGAGCCGCGCGTCTTCGCCGACCGGCGTGACCGCCGGCGTGCCATAGACCGCCGCCGTCGACGAAAAGATGAAGCGCTTCACGCCGCCGGCCACCGCCGCCGCGATCAGCGCCCGCGTCTTCACCGTATTGTTGAGGTAGTAGCCGAGCGGATCGGCAACCGATTCCGGCACGACGATGGAGGCGGCGAAATGGATGATCGCCTCAACGTCATGCTCGCTGATGAGACGGCCGACCAGAGCCTCGTCGCCGCTGTCGCCTTCGACCAGCTGCGCCTCCGGCGCGATCGCCCAGTCGAAGCCGGTCGACAGGTTGTCGAGGACAACCACCTTCTCCCCGGCATCGGTGAGATGCCAGACCATGTGGCTGCCGATATAGCCGGCTCCGCCGGTGATCAAAATGCTCATGGGTAGTACTTTGCCTTTTCAGCCCGTTCCCCGGTACCATAAGGACCGTGTATTGACATCATGTAACGCTCGCCCGGCCCACATTTTCCGCCGTTCCGGCAGAAGAAGGATGCATGACCGCCCCCCTCCGTAAAGCCGTCTTCCCCGTCGCCGGACTTGGCACCCGGTTCCTGCCCGCCACCAAGGCGATGCCCAAGGAGATGCTGACCCTGGTCGACCGGCCGCTCATCCAATACGTGGTCGACGAAGCGCGCGCAGCCGGAATCGAGCAGTTCATCCTGGTCACCGGCAGCAACAAGAGCGTCCTCGAGGATCATTTCGACAGCCAGTTCGAGCTGGAGGAGACGCTCAAGGCACGCGGCAAGACCGAGGCGCTGGAAGAACTCGCCAGTTTCATGCCCGAGGCCGGCGAGGTGAGTTCCATCCGCCAGCAGAAGCCGCTCGGCCTCGGCCATGCGGTGTGGTGCGCCCGCCACCTGGTCGGCGACGAGCCCTTCGCGGTGGTGCTTCCCGACATGATCATGCAGGGCGAGCCCGGCTGCCTCGCGCAAATGATGGCGGTCTACAACGAGACCGGCGGCAATGTGATCGCGGTCAGCGAGTGCGACCCCGCCAAGACCGCCAGCTACGGCATCGTCGGCGTCGGCGAGCCGGTCGGGAACGATGCATTTCGCCTGACCGGCATGGTGGAGAAGCCGGCGCCGAAGGATGCGCCCTCCAACCTCTACATCAGCGGCCGCTACATCCTGCAGCCGCAGATCTTCGACCTGCTGGCCCGCCACAAGCGCGGCGCCGGCAACGAGATCCAGCTCACCGACGCGATGCTGACGCTGGCCGAGACGCAAGCCTTTTATGGCTGCCGCTTCCGCGGCCGCACCCATGATTGCGGCGCCAAGCTCGGCTTCCTCGTCGCCAATGTCGCTTATGCCCTTGAGCGCAAGGACCTCGCCGACGATCTCAAGAGGGAACTCCGCGCCCTCCTCGACAGGTGATGGACGGCTGCCGCCCGGCTACTTCTGCAGACGGAGTTCGATCTTCAGCGAATCCGACTGGTAGGTGTTGCCGGCGGCCGTGCTTATCGCCCATTCGTGAGCGTAGCCGCCGGTCAGCCAGGTACGGCGGTTGAGCTTCCAGGTTGCACCGACGCCCGCCTTGAGGGTGGTATCGACCCGCCCGGTGCCCTGAAACGTCTCGTGGGTGACGTCGCCGGTCCAGTCGACGGTCGCATTCGGCCTCCACGCATAGGCCATGTCCACCGAGCCGGTATAGGCGACCGATCCCGACGACGCAGCGTCGGTGCCCGGATTGAACGCGGTCGAACCGGCAAACGTGACGGTGTACAGCCGCGTCGGCGACCAGACGAGCGAGCCGTCGACGGTGAGCGCGCTGAACGAGGCCAGTGCGGGATCGTCCAGAGACTGGATGCCATAGCCGAGCGCCAACTCGCCGGTGAGCACCGGGCCGCGATCGAAGGCGACACCGGCCCGACCGATGGCCGTGAGGCTGGAACGCTTCAAACCGTTATTGTCCGTGGTCCTGTCATATAGGCGGCGCGACAGCTCGCCCTCGACAAAGGGCGTGACGCCGAGCGGCGATTCGTAGCCGAGCCGCAGCCGGCCGCCGAAAGCGGTGTTGTTGCGATAGCCCTGATCGACGACGGCGCCGCCGGAGGTGCCGTTCTCATAGATCGAGTGGTCCGCCTTGCCCTCGGCCGTGAAGACCGCGCGGCCGAAGCGGCCGTTGAGCGCCGCCGACCCGGAGAAGTCATGAACGCCGGGCCGGTTGTCGACGCCGGCCGGGAAATTCGGATCGGAGATGCTCTGCTGGGCGTAGCTGTAACTGCCGGCAAGATCGACGGTCCAGTCGGGCTTGAGATCGATGCGGCCCGTGGCATCGACCGAGCCCGACGGCGAGCCGGGCGTGCCGCCGGCGAAATCCTTGGCGTAGGAGCCGCGCAGCGTCAGCGTCGCCGCGTGCCGCGCCCAGTCCGACTGCAGCTTGAGTTCGGGCGTCACGGTGAGTGTATCGGCCGGCCCGCTGCCCGAGTCGTTGGTGGCATGCTCGAAGCTCGTGGTCAGCGACGGATAGAGAATGAAGCTGCCGGCGCGGATGCCCAGCGCCGCGAACGGATCGTCCTCCGTCGTCCTGGTGTGGCGGATGGTGCCGGTCACCGTCGGGTCGAGCGGGTCCGGTTCAGGGGCCCTGGCCTGCGGCAGTTGCCGCTGGACGCGCCCGCTGTCGGCGGTGCCGTCCGGCGCAGTCGCCGCATCCTGAGCCCACGCGCTCCCGCACGCCGCGGCCGCGGCGGCGACTGCGACGACCATGAGCGAAGGAAGGCGGAAACCCATTGTCTGGCCGGTGCTGCGTGACCGCTGGAAAGTGCGTTTCCAGAAGGTAAAGATTGTTGGTTAACGCAAGGTTGCGCCGGGCGAACGGCCACCGGAGTTCCGGCCCCGGTGGAAACCTGCTAGACCGGCGCCACAGGGAGAAAACCGGGGTCCGCACATGGCGGTGACGCTGAAGAACCCGCCGAACACGGCGTCAAATGCGGCCAGTCAGGCCGCCGCCTCGGCGCTGCGCACCATCGTCACCGAGCGCGCCGGGCTCGATGCGCTGCGCGCCGCCCTCAATGACGGCTTGGCCGCCCCCTTTGCCCGCGCCGTGGAGACGATTCGCGCCGCCACCGGCCGCGTCATCGTCTCCGGCATGGGCAAGAGCGGCCATGTTGGCCACAAGATCGCCGCCACCCTCGCCTCGACCGGCACCCCGGCCTTCTTCGTCCATCCGGCGGAGGCCAGCCACGGCGACCTCGGCATGATCACCCGCGACGACGTCGTGCTGGCGCTGTCGTGGTCGGGCGAAACCAGCGAGCTGCGGAGCCTGGTCGAATACACCCGGCGCTGGGACATCCCGCTGATCGCCATGACCGCCTTTCCCGACAGCTCGCTCGGCCGCGAATCCGACCCGCTGCTGGCGCTGCCCGTGACCGACGAGGCCTGCCCGCACGGCCTGGCGCCGACCACCTCGACGCTGATGCAGCTGGCGCTCGGCGATGCGCTGGCCATCGCGCTGCTCGAAAGCCGTGGCTTCACGGCGGAGGAATTCCACCTGTTCCACCCGGGCGGCAAGCTCGGTGCCAGCCTGCATTTCGTGCGCGACATCATGCATAGCGGCGACACCGTGCCGCTGGCCGCCCCGGAGACGCCGATGCCGCAGGCGCTCGCCATTATCACCGACAAGGGCTTCGGCTGCGTCGGCGTGGTCGACGCCGCCGGCTTGCTGGTCGGCGTGGTCACCGACGGCGATCTGCGCCGGCACATCGCGCCGGACCTGATGGAGAAGACCGTCGGCGCGGTCATGACCAGGATGCCGAAGACGGTACCGCCCGACTGCCTGGTCGGCGAGGCGCTGGCCATGATGAACCAGGCCACGCGCCCCTTCACCGTTCTTTTCGTGGTCGCGGACGGCAAGCCGCTCGGCATCGTGCACATGCACGATTTCCTAAGGCTCGGCGTCGCCTAGTCCGCCCTTGCCACCTTGAGCACGGCGCCGTCGGCATCGACCACCTTCACCCGCGTGCCCGACGGCAGGTCGGGGCCGGTGATCCGCCAGTTGGTGTCGTCGACCCTGACCTGTCCGTGGCCATCGACGATCGGCGCGGAGAGCATGTAGCTGTTGCCGACCAGACGATGGGCGCGATCGTTGAGGAAGGGCTGCTCGCCCGGCTGCGACGTCCGCGCAAAGATCCGCCGTCCGGCGATGACCAGCACCACCGCCAGGACCACGAAGACGATCAGCTCCACCTGCCAGCCGAAATGAGTGAACAGCGCCATCACGCCGGTGATCAGCGCCGCGACGCCGAACCAGACGAAGACATTGCCTGGCACCAGGATTTCCAGTCCGAGCAGGATCAGGCCGAAGACCCACCAGCTCCATGGCCCGAGCTGGTTGATGGCATTGAGGATCATGACGTGCCGCCTCCGGCCGTCGGCACCCGTCCGCTGTTGCGGCGGGCCTGCGCCTCAGGCGAGAAGGTGTCCTTGGCGATCTCGGCGATGCCGCCAAGCGAGCCGATCAGCGCGGCGGCCTCGATCGGCAGCATCAGCACCTTCTGGTTGGGCGCCGAGGCGAGCTTCTCGATCGCCTGGGTGTAGCGCTGGGCAACGAAATAATTGATCGCCTGCACGTCGCCGCTGGCAATCGCCTTCGACACCATGTCGGTCGCCTTGGCTTCCGCCTCGGCGGAGCGCTCTCGCGCCTCGGCGTCGCGGAAGGCGGCCTCGCGCCGGCCTTCAGCCTGCAGGATAAGCGCCTGTTTCTCGCCCTCCGCCTTGAGGATCTCCGACTGGCGCAGGCCCTCGGCGTCGAGGATGACCGCGCGCTTCTCGCGTTCCGCCTTCATCTGCCGGCCCATCGACTCGACGATATCGCGCGGCGGATCGATCGCCTTGATCTCGATACGGGTCACCTTGATGCCCCAGGCCGACGAGGCGGAATCGACGACGCGCAGCAGCCGGTCGTTGATGTCGTCGCGCTTGGACAGAAGCTCGTCGAGATCCATGCCGCCCATGACGGTTCTGAGGTTGGTCATGGTGAGCTGCAGAATGGCGTTCTGCAGCCCGCGGACCTCATAGGCCGCACGCGCCGCGTCGAGCACCTGATAGAAGACGACGCCATCGGCCGAAACCGTGGCATTGTCCTTGGTGATGACCTCCTGCGTCGGCACTTCGAGCACCTGCTCCATCATGTTCATCTTGTGGCCGATGCGATCGATGAACGGCACGATGATGCTGAGGCCTGGCGACAGCGCGCGGGTGAAGCGGCCGAAGCGCTCGACCGTGTAGTTGTAGCCCTGCGGCACCGTCTTGACGCCGGCCAGCAGGACGAGAATGACCAGAATGACGAGTGCGATGACGACCCAGTCGAATCCCACCGTTCAATCCTCCGTGTTCGCCGCCGGCTTTGCTGCCGCGGCTGGCATTCCCCCCACCGGCCCGCGAATCGGCTCGTTCTCCGGCCGATTGCGGTCCTTGCACATGTAGGATGGGGGAAACGGCTCTACCAGCCAAATCGGGCGGGTGGTAAGCAGCGCCTAAAGCCAGCCGGCAAGCTCCCGCCGCACCACAGCTTCCAGCACCCGCATGCCGGGGTCGCTGTCGTTGAGGCAGGGGAGCGCGGCATATTCCTGGCCGCCGTTCTGGCGGAAGGTCTCGCCGCCGCGAATGGCGATCTCCTCCAGCGTCTCCAGGCAATCGGCCGCGAAGCCGGGCATGACCACCGCCAGCCGCTTGATTCCGCTCTTGGCCAGTTCGGCGATGGTGATGTCGGCATAGGGCTTGAGCCATTCGGCACCGCCGAAGCGCGACTGGAAGACGATTCTGAGCTTCTCCTCCGGCCAGCCGAGCGTCTCGCGCAACAGCCGCGCCGTCTTCTGGCACTGGCAGTGATAGGGGTCGCCCTTGTCGAGATAGGCGCGCGGCAGACCGTGGAAGGAGGCAAGCACGACCTCCGGCTCGAACGGCAGTCCCGCCAGCGACGCCTGCATCGATTCGGCCAGCGCCGCGATGTAGACCGGGTCGTCGTACCAGGGCGGCAGTGTACGCACCGCCGGCTGCCAGCGCATTGTCGCCAGCGCCGCAAACGCCTTGTCGTTCACCGTCGCCGTGGTCGCCGCGGCATATTGTGGATAGAGCGGCGCGATCAGGATGCGGTCGCAGCCCTGCGCCTTCAGCGCCGCCAGGCGCTGGGCGATTGCCGGTTCGCCATAGCGCATCGCCCAGTCGACCACGATACCGTCGGGCTCCAGAGCGGTGGCGAGCTTCTCCGCCTGCGCCCGCGTGATGGTGATGAGCGGCGCCTCGTTGCGCTCCTTGTTCCACACGATCGAATAGGCATGGGCCGTCTTCGGCGGCCTTGTGGTCAGGACGAAGAGGTTGAGGATCAGCCACCAGATCGGCCGCGGGACTTCGATCACCCGCGGGTCGGAGAGGAATTCCTTGAGATAACGCCGGACCGAGGCGGTGTCGGTGCCGGACGGCGAGCCGAGATTGACCACAAGCACCCCTACCCGTCCGAAACGGACGGGCGGATGGTCGGGCGGCATGGCACCCGCATCGGCGGGCATATTCGGGGCTTCGTCGTCGCTCATCACCGTCCATTCATAGGCCACCGGCGGCCCGTGTCCACCATCCCACAATTCCAAAACAAAAGGGGCGGCCGAAGCCGCCCCTCCATCTGTCACGGCAGGAGCCGTCAGCCGTTGGTAATGCGGCCGTCCACCTTGGCGTCGACCGTGCCGGTCTTGGCGATGTAATCGATGACCGAATTGGCCATCAACGTGCCCGCCTCCGCGTCGATCAGCACCTTGCCGCCGCTGAGCGCGGTGTAGCCGTCACCGCCGCGCAGCATGTAGTCGTTGGTGGCGACCTTGTACGTGGCCGACGGGTCGAGCGGCTTGTCGCCCACCGTCACCGACAGCACGCGGCTGCCCTTCGGCCGTTTCAGGTCGATGACCATCTTCATGCCGGAGATCTGCGGGAAGCGACCGGCGCCGTCCTCGACCTGGCTGACGCCGTTCTCCAGCGCCTCCTTAAGCTGCTGGCCGGTGATCTCGGTCATCACGGTGACATTGCCGAACGGCAGTTCGGTAAGGATGTCGCGCCGGGTCAGCTCGGTGCCGGCGGCATACTGCTTGTCGCCGCGGATGCCGCCGCCATTGGTGATGGCGACGTCGGCGCCGACCGACTGGCGCATGGCGTCGGCGATCAGGTCGCCGATCGCCGCCTCCTGGCTGCGCACGATGGTCTCGCGCGAGTCGAGCGGGGTCTCGGTCTTGCCGATCACGACATTGAGGCTCTTGTCGAGCTGAGCCTTGAGCCCGTCGACGACCTTCGCGGTATCCGGGTCGGGCGTCACCGTCTTGGTATCGATGAAGCGGAAGGTCGGCTCCCACTTGACCGTGCGCTTGCCGTTCTTCTCCCCGATGGTCACCGCGAGATCGAGCGGATCGAGATAATTGGCGTCGGTCGAGGTCTCGACATAGGCGGTGACACCGTCATAGGCGGTCCAGAAGTCGTGGTCGTGGCCCGACATGATGACGTCAAAGGCGTGGCTTGCGATCAGTTGGTTATCCTGGGCATGGCTCGCATGCACCACGCCGACGACCAGATCGGCGCCGGCCGCCCGCGCCGCTTTGGCGCCATCGACCGCCGTCTTGACCGTGCCGCCGAATTTCCAGTCGCCCGGGCTGGAGAGCTCATTGGTCGAATCGAGCGCCACCGGCACCAGCGCCACCTTCAGGCCGGCGATCTCCTTCATCATCGTGCCGCCAAGCCCCGCGATCGGCGAACCGTCGGCGTGGGTGATGTTGAGCGCCGCCCAGGGATATTTCGACGCCATTACGTTGGCTTCGAAGCCATCGACGCCGAAGTCGAACTCGTGGTTGCCCGGCACGGCGATGTCGAAGGGCACCATATTGGTCAGTTCGACCGTGTGCGCGCCCTTGTCGAATCCGGAGAGCAGCGAGGGAGAGAACATGTCGCCGTCGAAGACGTAGAGCGTATTCGGGTTAGCCGCCTTCTCCGCTTTGGCAACGGCGTTCATGCGGGCGAAGCCGCCGCGCTCCTTGGTGACGCCGAAATCGTAGATGTCGCCGACGCCGAGGATCGTCAGCTTCACCGTCTCGGCATGGGCAGGGGCGAAAGCCGCACCGCCAATCAAAGCCGCGCCGAGCACTACGGCCAGTCTTGTCATCCGCATGGTCATATCACCTCCTCATCAAGCAAGCCGCCCCTTCGGCCGGCGCACAGATACCGGTTTAGCCCGGCTCTGGTGCAGTTTTCTGACAGCCGCCAAGCCGGCAGCCGCCGGATCCGTCATTGCGTCGCGACTGCCCCAACGCCGCCCGCAAGAAACGCCGCGCGGCGTACCGCCGCGTCCGGCAGGACGCGCGCGATCGCTTCGGCCTTGACGTGGCCGAAGCCGCGAATCTTCTCCGGATAGCGGGCCAATGCAACGGCCAGGTGATGGTTCTCGGGCGCGAGATGCTCCCGGATCGTCTTCAGCGTCGCCTCGTATTCGGCAAGCAGGCGCCGCTCCATGCGCCTTTCGGCTGTGTGACCGAACGGATCGAGCCATGAACCGCGCAGCTCGCGGAAGCGCGCCAGCAAGCGCAAAATGCGCATGATGCCGGGCCCGTAGGTCTGCGTCTTCAGACGGCCGGTCACACGATCGCGTTTGGCGAAGAGCGGCGGCGCCATGTGGTATTCGAGCTTTCCCCAGCCATCGAAGGTGCTCGCCAACTGGCGCTGGAAGGACCCGTCGGCATAGAGCCGTGCCACCTCATACGCGTCCTTGATCGCCATCAGGCGGAAGAGATTGCGCGCCACGGCCTTCGCCAGATCAGCGCCCCCCGGCGCCACGCGCGCCTCCGCCTCGTGCACGGCGGCGACCGCATCGGCATAGCGCTGGGCATAGCGCTCGTTCTGATACTCGGTGAGGTAGCGGGTGCGCCGCGCCGCCAGTTCCTCGACGCTCTCGGCCTCAGGCACCTTGCGCCTGCCCGACCGTTCGGCGGCGATTTCGGCCACCACCTCCGGCTCCACCGCGGCGCGCCGGCCCCAGGCGAAAGCCGCCTTGTTCATGGCGACATCGACGCCGTTAAGTTCGATTGCCTTCAGGATGGCGAAATGCGTGACCGGCAGCGCGCCGGACTGCCAGGCAAGCCCCAGGATGAAGATGTTGGTTGCGATGGCATCCCCGGTGAGCGCGGTGGCGATCTCGGTCGCTTCGATGAAGCGGCACCTGGCTGCGCCGGCCCGCGCCGTGATCGCCTGCAGGATGCGGCGCATCGGCAACGCATAGTCCGGATCGCGGGTGAAGGCGCCGGGGTAGGTCGGGTGAGTGTTGACGAAGACGGCCGTCCGGCCGGGATCAATGGCGGCCAGCGCACCGGCGGAGCCGGCCACAACCGCGTCGCAGCCGAGCCATAAATCCGCCCCGGCGGCCGCGATGCGCACTGCCTTGATGTCGTCGGGTGTCGGCGCGATGCGCACGTGAACGCTCACCGGCCCGCCCTTCTGGGCGACCCCCGCCATGTCGATCACCGCCGCCGCCTTGCCTTCCAGATGGGCCGCCATGGCGATGAGCGCACCGATGGTGACGACGCCGGTGCCGCCGACGCCGGTGATCAGCATGCCGTAACTGCCGGACAGCGCCGGCAGGCGCGGCGGATCGGGCAGGTCTGCCTCGTCATCGGCTAGCGGCGCGGTGGTCTTCGTGACGGCGCCATGCACGGTGACGAAGCTCGGGCAGAAGCCCTTCAGGCAGGAGAAATCCTTGTTGCAGACCGACTGGTCGATGGCGCGCTTGCGCCCGAACGCGGTCTCGACCGGCTGGATGGCGACGCAGTTCGACTGCACGCCGCAATCGCCGCAGCCCTCGCAGACCAGTTCGTTGATCACCACCCGCTGGTCCGGGTTGGGGTATTGCCCGCGCTTGCGGCGACGCCGTTTCTCGGCTGCGCAGGTCTGGTCGTAGATCAGCACCGAGACACCGCCGATATCGGCCAGCTTGCGCTGCACCGAATCGAGCTCGTCGCGATGATGGACACTGGTGGCTGACGGCAGCCCGCCGCGGGCGTAGCGCTTTGGCTCTTCGCTGACCACGACGACCTTGCGGACGCCCTCGGCCACCATCTGCGCCGCGATCTTTTCGACCGTCAGATCGCCGTCCGGCTTCTGCCCGCCGGTCAGCCCCACGGCATCGTTGAACAGGATCTTGAACGTGATGTTGACGCCGGCCGCTATCGCCGCGCGCACGACAAGCGAGCCGGAATGGACATAGGTGCCGTCGCCGACATTCTGGAACATGTGGCCGCGGACCGAGAACGGCGCTTCGCCGATCCAGCTCGCCCCTTCCGCTCCCATCTGGGTGGTGCCCTCGGTGCGCGGGTCGGGGACGCGCAGGACCAAAGCGTGGCAGCCGCTACCGGCATAGGCGCGCGCGCCCTCCGGCACGGCGGTTGCGGTGTTGTAAGAGCAGCCGGCGCAGAAAGTGGGGGTGCGCTCGGCGACATCGTCGATGCCGGCAAGCATCTCCTGAGCCTTGCGCAAGGCGGCGAGGCGCCGTGCCAGCGGCTCGTCGTGCCGAGCGGCGATGAGGCGCTCGCCGATGGCGATGGCAATCTGATTGGTGTCGAGTGCCCCCTTGGACGGGAACAGCCACGCACCCGTCTCGTCCTTCTTGCCCAGCACCAGCGGCTGGTTGGCGGTGCCGTAGAGGATCTCCTTGATCTGGCCCTCGATCAGTCCGCGCTTCTCCTCGACCACCATGATCGTCTCGAGACCCTGGGCAAAATCGCGGATGGAATGCGGTTCGAGCGGCCAGGTGCAGGTCACCTTCAACAGCTTGAGGCCGAGATTGGCGGCGCGCACTTCATCGATGCCGAGTTCGTCGAGTGCCTGCAGCACGTCGGGATAGCTCTTGCCCGCGGTGACGATGCCAATCTTCGGCTGCCGCCCGCCGGAAAGCACGAGGCGGTCCGGCGCGTTCGCCCTGAGAAAGGCGAGCACCGCCGGGATCTTGAACTCGTGCAGCCGTTCTTCCTGGGCGAGCGGATCGTCACGGGCGCGGATGGAAAGCCCGCCCGGCGGCATACGGAAGCCGCCGGGAATGACCGTGGCCACGCGGTCGAGCGCGCCATCGACAGTGGCGGTCGATTCGACCGTGTCCATGACGCATTTCAGGCCGACCCAGGTGCCGGCGTAGCGCGACAGGGCATAGCCGAACAGGCCGTAATCGAGGATTTCCTGCACGCCCGCCGGGCTGAGCACCGGGATCATGGCATCGACGAAGGCGTATTCGGATTGGTGCGCCGTGGTCGACGAGCCGCAGATGTGGTCGTCGCCCATCAGCGCCAGCACGCCGCCCCACGGCGCGGTGCCGGCGAGATTGGCGTGTTTCAGCGCATCGCCGGAGCGGTCGACGCCCGGCCCCTGGCCGTACCACAGGCCGAAGACGCCATCGAAACGCCCCTCACCGCGCAGGCCCGCCTGCTGCGCCCCCCACAGCGCAGTGGCGGCAAGCTCCTCGTTGATCCCCGGATTGAAGACGATGCCCGCCGGCTGCAGCACGTCGGCCGCCCGCCAGAGCTGCCGGTCGAGGCCCCCCAGCGGCGAGCCGCGATAGCCGGTCACGTAGCCGGCCGTGTTGGCGCCCGAGCGCCGGTCGCGCGCCCGCTGCATGAGCAACAGGCGCACCACCGCCTGGGTCCCGCTGACCAACACCCGCTGCCGGGCGAGATCGTACTTGTCGTCAAGGCTGACGGCTGCAAGGGCCATCGCCCCCTCCTTCCGGCCCCACAACAATCGGGCCGCCGGTCATTGAGGCTGAGCGCAGGGACGAGGTCAACCATAGGCGGCGACGGCCCGGGTCTTCGCCCGGCTGTCACCTGCGCCGATCCCGCGCCGCGGGCCTGGTCAAGCGCGGCGGTTCGGCGCTTGCCATCGCCGGCCATCCGTCGCAGTTTCCGGGCGACACAAAAGCCGGAAAGACCGGCGGGGGACGCTTATGGGAGTTTTGCTGCGTATCAGCAGAGCGATCGATCGGGTAACTGCGTTTATCGGCCAAGCCGTCACCTGGCTGATCCTGCTGTCGGTGCTGGTCAGCGCCGCCAACGCCACGTCGCGCAAGCTCTTTTCGCTGTCGTCGAACGCCTGGCTGGAGATGCAGTGGTACCTGTTCGGCGCCGCCTATCTGCTCGCCGCCGCTTATACGCTGCAGCGCAACGGCCACGTCCGCATCGACATCATCTCCAATCTTCTGCCCCGGCGCGTGCGCCAGTGGATCGACCTCTTCGGCCACGCTGTGATGCTGCTGCCGTTTTCCATCCTCATGGTCTGGGAGATCACGCCGTGGTTCGCGCAGTCCTATGCGATCGGCGAGATGTCGGCCAATTACGGCGGCCTCATCCTGTGGCCGGCCAAGGGATTCCTGCTGGCCGGCTTTTTCCTGCTCGCCATTCAGGCGGTCTCCGAGATCATCAAGCGCATCGCCGTCATGCAGGGGCGCATCGCCGACCCCTATGAAACCGGCGAACCGGCGCCACCGGTCGAGTAGGCGCCATGGTCGCCTTCATCACCGCCAATATGGCGCCCCTGATGTTCGCCTCGCTGGTGGTCGTGCTGCTGCTCGGCTATCCGGTCGCCTTCGCGCTCGCCTTCAACGGGCTGGCCTGGGGTCTGGTCGGCATTCAGTTCGGCCTGTTCTCGCCGACCTTCTTCCAGGCGTTGCCCGACCGCCTCTTCGCGGTGATGAGCAACGAGACCCTGCTTGCCGTCCCGTTCTTCACCTTCATGGGGCTGGTGCTGGAACGATCGGGCATGGCGGAGGACCTGCTCGACACCATCGGCCAGCTCTTCGGCCCGGTGCGCGGCGGCCTGGCGCTCGCCGTGATCGTCGTCGGCGCGCTTCTGGCCGCGACCACCGGGGTGGTCGCCGCCTCGGTCATCGCCATGGGTCTCATCTCGCTGCCCATCATGCTGCGCTACGGTTACGACCGGCGCCTGGCCACCGGCGTCATCGCCGCCTCCGGAACGCTGGCGCAGATCATCCCGCCGAGCCTGGTGCTCATCGTCATGGCCGACCAACTCGGCCGTTCGGTCGGCGACATGTATTCGGGCGCGATCGTTCCCGGGCTCGTGCTTTCCGGGCTCTATATTGCTTATGTCATCGGCATGACGGTGATCTTCCGCGGCGCAGCGCCGGCGCTGCCCAAGGAATTCCGCACCTATAGCGAGCAGCGAGCTGGCCGTCCGCGTCGTCGTCGCGCTGATCCCGCCGCTGGTGCTCATCTTCCTGGTGCTCGGCACCATCTTCATCGGTCTGGCCACCCCCACCGAGGGCGGCGCCATGGGCGCCGTCGGCGCGCTGGCCCTGGCCGCGATCAAGGGCCGCCTCAACTGGACGATGCTGCGCCAGGCGCTCGACGCGACCACCAAGCTGTCGTCCTTCGTTCTGTTCATCCTCATCGGCTCGCGCGTCTTCAGCCTGACCTTCTTCGGCGTCGACGGCCATCTATGGGTCGAGAATCTCTTGACCGGCCTGCCCGGCGGACAGATCGGTTTCCTGATCGTCGTCAACATCCTGGTCTTCGTTCTCGCCTTCTTCCTCGATTTCTTCGAGCTCGCCTTCATCATCGTGCCGCTGGTCGGGCCGGCGGCCGCGCATCTCGGCATCGACCTGATCTGGTTCGGCATCCTGCTCGGCATCAACATGCAGACGGCGTTCATGCATCCGCCGTTCGGCTTCTCGCTCTTCTACCTGAGGTCCGTGGCGCCGCGCGAAACCTATGTCGACCGCATCACCCACGCCGAGATCGCACCGATCACCACCGCGCAGATCTATTGGGGGGCGCTGCCCTTCGTCGTCATCCAGGTGATCATGATCGCGCTGACCATCACCTTCCCCGGCATGGTGACGCGCTACAAGGCCGAACAGGTCCACGCCCCGCCCGGCAAGATCGAAATCCAGGCGCCCAGCTACGGCTCCGGCCTGCCCGATTTCGGCGGCGGTCCCAATTTCGGGTCGGGCAGCAGCCCACCGGCACCGTCGACAGGCGGTCCGAATTTCGGAGGCAAAAGCAGCCCCGCCAGCGGTCCCAACTTCGGCTCGGGGAGCAGCCCGCCACCGCCACCGACGGGCGGCCCCAATTTCGGCCAATAAAAAGGGCTCCGGGTTTCCCCGGAGCCCCCCGTTCCCTGTCGCTCGCGCCCGGGCTATTTCACCTGAAGCCTGCCGGCGCGCTGCAGATCGGCCATGAAGTTGTCGTAGGTGCCGTCCGCGATCTGGAACGAGAGGAATTCCTCGTTCCGGAACGCGCTCATGGAATCGTACATCGTCTTGAACGACTCGTTCTTGGCGCTGAACTCTTTGTAGACCTCGATCGAGGCGTCGAAGCAGGCCGACATGATGTCGGAAGAGAAGGCGCGCAGCTGCGCTCCGTTCTTCACCAGCTCGCGCAACGCGCCCGGATTGACCGCATCGTAGTGCGCCTGCATCTCGTTGTTGACCACGGCCGATGCCGTCCTGATGGCCTCCTGATAGGTCTTGGGCAGCGAATTCCACTTGTCCATGTTGACCAGCGTAAACAGCGAGGAGGCGCCTTCCCACCAGCCCGGGTAGTAGTAGTACTTGGCGACCTTGTAGAAGCCGAGCTTGAGGTCGTCATAGGGACCGACGAACTCGGTCGCGTCCAGCGTGCCCTTCTCGAGCGCCGGATAGATGTCGCTCGGCGCGATATTGGACGGGACGACGCCGAGCCTGGCCAGCACCGCGCCGGCGAAGCCGCCGCAGCGGAACTTGATGCCCTTGAGATCGTCGACGGTCTTGATCTCCTTGCGCCACCAGCCGCCCATCTGTGTGCCGGTATTGCCGGCCGGGAAGCCGATCATGTTGAACTTGCCGAGGAACGTGTTGAACAGGTCCAGCGCGCCGCCGTAGTACCACCACGCATTGAGGCCGCGGCTGTTGAGCCCGAACGGCACCGAGCAGCCAAAGGCGAAGGTCGGGTCCTTGCCGTAGTAGTAGTAGGTGGCGGTATGGCCCATCTCGACGGTGTCGTTCTGCACCGCGTCGATGATGCCGGCCAGCGGCACGATCTCGCCGCCGGCAAAGGGCTGAATCTGGAACTTGCCGTCGGTCAGATCGCTGACGATCTGGGCCGTGCGCGTGACGCCGTCATAGAGCGTGTCGAGGACCTTCGGGAAGGCCGAGGTCAGGCGCCACTTGATTTCCGGCATCGACTGGGCAATTGCCGGCGCGGCGATGGTAGTGGCGGCAGCGCCCCCCGCGACCAGGCCAGCCTTCTTGATGAATGAACGACGATCCATATGCGAACTTCCTCCCTTGGTCGCCCCGATATAGATATCCAGAACTCCGCTTCCCCCGCGGAGCTGGTACGGGGGGGAAAGCGGACGCCATCGGCCCGAAGCTGTCAAGCACGAAGGTTCGCCACCCAACCCTGAGCCGGTCCCGCACCGGGACCGCGGATCGCAAGAATGAGCAGCACCACTTCGCAACCACCGCTGATCCTCGTCCCCGCCGATGTCCGGCCGGCCGACGGCTATACTTGGCACGCCGCGCCGGAGACTTATCTGGCCGCGATCGTCCGGGGTTCCGGTGCCATCCCGCTGATTCTGCCGTCTCTTGACGAGGCGGCGGATTTCGACGCCGTACTCGAGCGGGTCGACGGCGTGCTGCTCACCGGCAGCCGCTCCAACGTCCACCCGACGCGCTATGGCGGCACGCCCTCGGCGAAGACCGAGCCGCACGACCCCAGACGCGACGCGGTCACCATGCCGCTGATCACGGCGACTCTTCGCCGCGGCGTGCCGACTGTTCGCCATTTGTCGCGGCATGCAGGAGCTGAACGTCGCCCTCGGCGGCACCTTGATCGCAGAGGTGCATGAAGAGCCGGGCCGCGACGACCACCGTGCACCGGTTTCCGACGACGCGGACGTCCGCTTCGCCATCAGACATGACGTGACCATCCTGCCCGGCGGCATGCTCGCCGGCATCCTGGGGACCGGCACGATCCGGGTGAATTCGGTCCACCGCCAGGCTATCGGGCGCCTGGCCGAGGGACTGGCGGTCGAGGCAACCGCGCCCGATGGCACCGTCGAGGCGGTGCGCGTCGAGGGTGCCGCCGGCTTCGCCCTTGCCGTGCAATGGCACCCGGAATACTGGGTCAGAACCGATCCGCCCTCACAGAAGATCTTTGCCGCCTTTGGCGAGGCGGTGCGCCGCTACCGGGCAGGCATGGCCACATAGCGACAGGGCGCCGCCGCGGCTGCGACGACGCCCCAACGCGCCCCCCAAGCCGGGGACCTTTGGTCGTCAGGCGACCAGCGGCTTGAAGTTCGGATGGCTCTCCAGCCAGCTTGTCTTGGCGATCAGGCCGTCGAGACCCCAGACATGCCCGGCAGACTTGAAGATCAGGTAGAGCAGCACGCCGGCATAGACGATGTGCTCGTCGATCAGCAAGTTGGTGGTGTCGGTGCCGATGTAGGGGAAGTTCATGTGTGCGGTCCAGTAGACCAGCATCAGCATGATGCCGAAGGTCGAGCTGACCCGGACCATCAGGCCGGTCAGCAGCGACAGGCCGATAAGCAGGTGCCCGTATTCCACCAGGAACGTCAGCACCGCCGCGATGCCAGGCCCGGTGAGCTCGGAATAGAAGGCATGGAAGGTCTTGGTGTGCTCAAGGAAGCCGGCCACGCTCCAGCCCGGCACGAAGACCTGGTGCGAAGCCGCGTAGAGGAACGTCCACGCCATCGCCAGCCGGAAGAAGACGATCAGCGCCCGTTCGGTTTTGGTATCGGTCATGGTGATATCTCCACCTAAGGATGTTGCCAGCTTCGGCGGGCTCCGCAGGCCGGCATGCAAAGCCGGTTTCGGGGACCGCCGCAGGCCGGCGGATGGTCGTCTTCGGCTTCGCTGTCCTGACTTCCTCGTCACGACATTTGATGGCCGCAGGGCGATCCGACGCCGGTCAAGCTAGCGCCGGCCAAATGCCGGCGCTTTGATTACACTCAAATTAGAAAAATGCTAAGTGTTGACAAGGGAGCCGCCCAACAGGACGAGCCCCAAAACCAGCACCACCGCGGCGGCCACGATTTCTGCCACGCGCACAATGCGCCCGGTCAATGGCGAATCGATGCCTGCCAGCCGCACCGCCACGCTGCGGGCGGAAACCGCCAGCACCGCTATTGATGCGACCGTCAGGCCGGTGCCCAGTGCCATGACGAAGGTCGCGGCGACCCCGGCCAGGTACAGGCCCTGCGACAAAGCGAACACCAGCACGATGATGGCGCCCGAGCACGGGCGCACGCCCACTGCCAGGATCGCCGACCACGCCCGAGTCAGCATCTCCAGGAACGAGTCAGCGGGACCGGCTTGCGCATGGTCGTGGTGATGATCTGGTCATGGTCATGGTCGTGGTGGCCATCGTCGTGCGCATGCTCGTGTCCATCGTGGTCGTGATGGTGATGATCGTCATGCGCATCGCCGGGGACGTGATGATGGTGATGATGGTGGTGGCCGCCGCCAAAGGTCTTCGACCACAGCAGCCAGCCGCCGACGAGCGCAACGAGAGCGTAGCTCAGGGTCTCGAACCAATCGGTCGCCTTGGTCATGGTCACCGCGGTGACGTGGAAGATCACCGCCGCGATGCTGACGATGAGGATGGCGCTCAACGCCTGGACGAAGGCGGCCATGAAGGACAGCGCGATGCCGCGTTTCACCGTCTCGCCGGAGGACACCATGTAGGCGCTGATCACCGCCTTGCCGTGGCCGGGACCGGCGGCATGGAAAACACCATAGGCAAAGCTCAAGGCCAGCAACAGCCACACCGCCCAGCCGTTCGCTTTGATGTCGGTGAGGGCTTGCGTGAGGCCCTTGTAGAAGATGCTCTGATAGTAGGCGACTTGCACGAATAACGGACCGAGTGGACCGCCAAAGCCGGCGCCGCCGGATGAATCGGGCGTGGCGATACCGAAGGGGCTGGCCGCGTGCGCTGCGCCGGCAGCCGCCAGCAGCATCGCCAATGCCGCGGCGGCGGGTGCGACGACGGATCGCAGGCGGCTCACCGCGCACGCCTCAGACTGCGTTGCAGAAAGTACCCCGCAACCGCGATGCCGCCGGCAAATAAAACCGCCAGAACGACGGCAACGACCTCGCTCAGGCCGGATTCGCCGGTCGCCGGCTCGGCCCTGGCGGTCGGTGCTGGCGACGGTGGTACGCTGGCAGCGCTGTCGTTTTCGTGGATCACCAGTGTCGCCGGAGCAGCGGGCTGTGCGACCGAGGGGGCCTCAGGAGCGCTTGGTGCTGCCGCCACCGCCTGCGGCTGATCGGCCGCCGTTGCCGCGCTCCCCCCCGGTGCTGCAGCGATATCGGCAGCCGTCAGGTTGCCCACCGCCGGTACTCCCGTCGGCGCGGCTGGTGTTGCCGTCGGTGTCCCCGCGGCCGGTTTGCCGCCAGCGCCCGCCATCACCGCCTCAAACGGGTCGACGGCAGAACCACCAGCCTCACCCGGGCACTGCAGGGCGATCAGATTGGCCAAGCCGGCAGCAGCATCCTGCAATTCCGGCGGCAGGTCGTGCTGGTCGACGGGGATCGCCGACAGCTGCGCCATCGTCTTGGCGTCGAGCATGTGCGGCGGATGGTATTCGGCCTTGCAGCCGGCTGGCGCGTTGGTGAGCGTCACCGGCTTGTGCTCGGGGAAGGTGAAGGCGACGAAATATTCCGGGTCGAACACCTCCAGAGTTGCCTTGCCGTGTATCGCCACCGGCTTCTTCAGCGGCAGCGTATAGAACAGCGTCAGTCGCCCGCCGTGGAACTCCAGCCAGTACTCGGTCGGCGGCACGAAGGGGTAGGACCTCTTGCCCTGCCTCAGCCAGGTGAAGAAGTCGTAGTCCTTCAGCGAATCGACATTGACCTTGGCCAGCGGCTTCAGTTCGGCGTCGCTCAGCTTGCCGTCGTTGTTGGTATCGAGGCCCTGGATGGCAAAGGCCGTGAACGCTGCGTCGAACTGCCAGATATGGCGGACGGCAGTGATCTCGCCGGCCTTGTTGAAGACGATCTCGGCGCGGGCGTCGACGAACACATGAGGATGCGCCAACGCCGGGCCCGCCACCACGACGGCCAGCAGTCCGGCAACGGCAAGTCCGATCCGACGAACGGTGATCAAAGCGCAACCCTTCCCCGCGCCGAGCAGTTGCCGCCGAATGGGGCCAATTGGCGGCACCATCGCCATTATGCGGCAAAACGACGCAAACCAGCGAGCGTCATGGCGACGGGCCGCACCGTAACCGAGTCAGCTGGCTCACGCTCCCTCATGCGTCCCATTGCGGGGGGCAAGTGCATCAATTCAGCTCCGCCGATCACCTCACCCGGCGAGGAGCCTGGCAGCAAGCGCGACCAGCGCCCGGTCGCGGCCGGGCGGGCCGATCAGCGACAGGCCCACCGGGCAGCCCTCCACGCTCATCAGCGGCAGGGAAATCTGCGGAAAGCCGGCATGCCCGGCAATCGACATCATGCCGACGGCATGGCCACGGAAGCGCTCGAACGCGTCTTCGCTGGACTCCATCGGCGGCGCGATGCCGGGCATCGTCGGCAAAACGATGATGCCGTCGTTGCCGACGAGATCGGCAACCCGCCGCGCATACCGCGCCCGCGCGATCAGCGCCTCATCGTATGCCTCCCGCGTCACGGCACGCGCCGCCGCGAAGCGCGTGGCCACCGCCGGGTTGAGCTGCGGCTTGCGGCTTTCGATCCACGGGCCGTGGTTCTGCCAGGCCTGATAGCCCTGCAGAATCCGATAGGCCGCATACCAGCGTTCCAGCCCTTCGCCTTCGGCAACCTTGACTGCGCCGTCCGAGGTGACATGCGCCGCGACACGCGCGACCGCCGCGTCGAGGACGGCGACATCGTTCTCCGCAGCGAACCAGGCACGGGCATCGTCGGCGACGACCATCCGGACAAGCGGCGGGCCGTCGCCGTCATCGCCGAGGAGCACGGCCCCGACGCGTGCGTAGACGTCGATCGCGCGGGCGAACCAGCCGACCGTATCGAATGTCTGGGCGAGCGGCATGGTGCCGGCAATATCGATGCGGCCGAAGGTCGGCCTCAGCCCGATGACGCCACAGAAAGACGCCGGCCCGCGCACCGAGCCGCCGGTATCGCTGCCCAGTGCGAAATCGACCAGCCCGGCGGCCACCGCCGCCGCCGAGCCGGAGGATGAGCCGCCCGGTACGCGCCCAGGCGCCGCCGGGTTCAGCGGCGTTCCATAGTGTTCGTTGCGCCCGTCGATCGAGAAGGCGAGCTCGGCCGTGTGGGTCTTGCCGACGAAGGCGGCACCGGCATCGAGCAGCTTCGCCACGCAGGCGGCGTGAGCCGTCGGAACCGGGTCCTCGGCGGTCTTCTCCGGGCTGCCGCAGCCGGTCGGGTAACCGGCAACGTCGTAAATGTCCTTGACCGCGAAGGTCAGCCCGGCGAGCGGGCCCGACTGCGCATGGCGGACGCCCACGTCGCGATAGTCGACGAAGGCATGGACGGGATCGGCGGCAAGCAGCATGGCACCAACCTACACCGCCACTGCCGCGCCGTCAGAGCGCGGATCGGCGGCACCGAACAGGCGGCCATCCGGACGGCGCACGATTGCGCCGGCATGGCCGAGCGCGTCGTCATAGGCCGCCGGCAAGAGGGCGATCCGGTGGCCGGCGCGTTCCAGTGCCGCCACCAGGTCCGGATCGAACCGGTTTTCCATCATCACGCCGACATCGTCTCCGCCCCAGCTGCGCCCGAGCCGCCAGCGCGGCGCGGCGATGGCCTCGCCCAGTTCCATGCCGAAGCGGGCGTAGCGGGTGAAGACCGCGGCCTGGAACTGTGGCTGGCCGTCGCCGCCCATCGAACCATAGGCCATGATCCGCCCGTCCGTGAAACGGGCGAAGGCCGGATTGAGCGTGTGGAACGGCTTGCGGCCGGGCTTGAGCGGGTTCACCGCGTTCGGGTCGAGCGAGAAGCTGATGCCGCGGTTCTGCCAGGTGATGCCGGTGCGCGGCAGCACGACGCCGGAGCCATATTCCCAATAGACCGACTGGATGAAGGAGACGGCAAGCCCGGAGCCGTCGACTGTCGCCATGTAGACCGTGTCGCCATCGGCATCGCCGCCCCACGGTGCGGCGCGGCGCCGGTCGATCGCCTCTGCCTCCTTGGCCAGCCAGCCGGCTTCGAGGAAGCGCTTCACGTCGCCGCCAAAGGTGGGATCGGTTATCTCCGTATCGCGCACGATGAAGGCGCGCTTGGACGCTTCGATCAGCCCGTGGATGTGGTCGAAGCTCTCGCCACGCGTCACCTTCAGCCGGTCGAACAGGCCGAGAATGATCAGCGAAGCCAGGCCTTGCGTCGGCGGCGGTGCGTTGAACAGCGCGCCGTCGTCGAGCTTGATCGATAACGGCTCTCTCAGCCGCGCCTCGTGGCGGCGGAGATCCTCGCGTGTCACCGGACTGCCGATTTCCTCGAGATCGGCGGCGATCTCGACGGCAACGTCGCCGCGATAGAAATCGCCGAAGCCCGCTTGGGCGAGGTGATCAAGCGTATCGGCGAGACGCGGCTGGCGCCAGTTGGTGCCGATCTCCGGCGCCTTGCCGTCGGCAAGGAAATGCTGGGCGAAGCCCGGAACGTCCTTCAACGCCTCGACATTGCCCACCGTCTTGCGCCATTGCGACGGGCTCACCGGCACGCCGTCGCGCGCGAAGCCGATTGCATCACCCAGGAGGTCACGCCGCGACAGGCGCCCGCCCAGGCTGGCTGCCGCCTGCATGGCCATCGCCCATCCCGACACGGCGCCGGCGACGGTAAGCGCCGCCAGGGCCCCGCGCGCCGGCAGCTCGTCGTAGCCTTCCTTGCGGTAGCGTTCGATGGTCGCCAGCGATCCGGCCGCGCCGCAGGCATCGATGAAGCGCGGCGGCCTGCCGGGCTCGGCGATGATCATGAAGGCGTCGCCGCCGATCGAATTCATGTGCGGATAGGTGACCGCGATGGTCGCCGCTGCGGCGATCATCGCTTCCACCGCATTGCCGCCGGCACGCATGACCTCGGCCGCCGATTCCGCCGCCGCCCGGTGCGGCGCTACCGCCATGCCCTTCTCGCTGACCACCGTCTCGTTCATCTGAATTGCCGTTCTCCTCAAAGTCCACGCCAACTCTTGCTGCTTTGCACCGGTCTTGCCAATGGGGCTTGACATGCAACTAAATGGTTGCATATTATCCCGGCCATGGATGAGGTGTTCAAGGCGCTGGCCGATGCGACCCGCCGCGAGCTGCTCGACCGTCTGAGGGCCGAGAACGGTCAGACGCTGGGCGAGTTGTGCGAGCGGATGGCGATGAGCCGGCAGGCGGTGAGCAAGCACCTGGCCATCCTCGAGGCAGCCAACCTCGTGGCGACTGTGCGGCGCGGCCGCGAGAAACTGCACTACCTGAACCCGGTCCCGATCGGCGAGATCTACGACCGCTGGATCGGCAAGTACGAACGCGCGCGCGTTGCGGCGCTGGCCGACCTGAAGCGTGCTCTTGAGGAGAAAGACGATGGCGAAACCTGAGCTTGTGTACGTCAACACCATCAAGACGACGCCGGAGCGCCTGTGGCAGGCGCTGACCGATCCGGAATTCACCCGGCGCTACTGGTACGGCACACGCGTCGAATCCGACTGGCAGGAGGGCTCACCCGTCCTCTTCCGCAAGCAGGAGGGCATGGGCGAGCCCGACACGGGCACCGTGCTCGTCGCCGACAGGCCGAAGACCCTCTCCTTCTCCTGGCACGTCTCTTACGGCGATTTCGCCGAGGAGAAGGATTCGCGGGTGACCTTCACCATCGAGCCTGACGGCAGCGACCACGTGAAGTTGACCCTCGTCCACGACCAGTTCCAGGAAGGCAGCGCCCTAAAGGAGACCATGGCCAAGGGCGGCTGGCCGCCAATTCTCGCCAACCTCGTCAAGATGCTGGAAGGAGCCGGACAATGAGCAGCACGTTCGTCTACGTCACCTATATCCGCGCGACGCCACAGAAGGTGTGGGATGCGTTGCTGAAGCCCGAGTTCACCCGGCAATATTTCTTTGGGGTCACGATGGATTCCGACTGGAAGGTCGGTTCGCCGTGGAAGATGACCCACCCGGACGGCACCGTCAGCGACGCCGGCGAGGTGATCGAGAGCGATCCCCCGAAACGCCTGGTCCTCAAGTGGCGCAATGAGTTTCCCAATCTCAAGCCCGAGGGCTTCACCCGCTGCAGCTTCGACATTTCGGCAGAAGGCGATCTGACCAGGCTGCAGGTCGTCCACGAGGCCGACATCGACAATTCCAAGACGATCGCTGCGGTGTCCGGCGGCTGGCCGAAGATCCTGTCGGGCCTGAAGACGCTGCTGGAGACCGGCACGGCGCTCGATGCCCCGCGCGGCAGCCAATAGGCAGGCCCCCCAACCAACGAACCGATCCCACCTGCAGGAGAGCACAACCATGAATGCCATCGTCCGCGACATCGGAAAAGACGCCGCAGCCGAAAGCGCCTACGGCGTGCTGACCGACCCCACCACGTTGACCCTGCGTCGCCGGATATCCGGGCCGATCGAGCGCGTCTGGGCCTACCTCACCGACAGCGACCTGCGCCGCCGGTGGCTCGCTTCGGGGCAGATGGAAATGAAGGTCGGCGCCATGTTCGATCTGACCTGGCGCAACGACGAACTGACTACGCCGCCGGGCCAGCGCCCGGAAGGCTTTCCCGGCGTACACACCAACGAGAACCAGCTTCTCGCGGTTGAGCCCAACCGCCGCCTGACGTTCGCCTTTTCCACCTATGGCGAGGTGACGTTCGAGCTGGAGCCGCAAGGCCGCGACGTGCTGCTGACGCTGATCCACAGCGGCATCACCGATCGCGGCCTGCTGCTGATCGTGGCCCCGAGCTGGCACAATCACCTCGACCTTCTGGTTGACCACCTGGCCGACCGGACGCCGGACGAGCCGTACTGGGACAAGATGAGCCGCCTGCGGGCGGACTACGAACGGCGGATGCCTGCCTGACGGCGGATACGGCACGGAACAGGCGGGACAACGGGCGCCCAAGGCCCAAACCCCGCCTCCTCCTCCGAACTTCTTTCAACACGTGGCGACGTGCCCGGCCGGACAGCCGAGCCGGGGCGAGACGGACGACTGTTGCACTCGAATGGAGAGAACCATGACGACGCACATGACAGGCACTCGCGCGGAATGGCTGGCGGCGCGGCTCGACCTTCTCGAAGCGGAAAAGGAATTGACCCGGCAAAGCGACGCGGTCGCCAAGCGGCGACAGGCGCTCCCCTGGGTGAGGATCGACAAGGATTATCGCTTCGACACCGATGACGGCTCCGCGTCCCTCGCCGACCTGTTTCAGGGCCGTTCGCAGCTCATCGTCTACCACTTCATGTTCGGCCCCGATTACAAGGCAGGCTGCCCGTCCTGCTCGTCGATCGCCGACGGGTTCAACGGCAATGCGGCGCATCTCATGAACCACGACGTGATGTTCTGGGCGGTGTCGCGGGCGCCCTTGGCCAAGCTGCAGGCGTTCAAGCAGCGCATGGGCTGGTCGTTCCCCTGGGCGTCATCGTTCGAGAGCGATTTCAACTTCGACTTCGCCGTCGGCCTGACGGAGAAGCAGCAGCGCGAGGACGGCGCCGAGTACAATTACCGGCGCGAGACGCCCAATCCCGACATCGGACGGAAGGGTCCTACCTTCGCCCCGGCGGCCCAGGCCGGGACCGACAACGCCACCTTCCTGCGCGAACGGCCCGGCATGAGCGCCTTCGCGATCGAGGACGGCGCCGTCCATCACACCTACTCGGCCTATGCCCGCGGGCTCGACGGCCTGTGGGGCGTCTACCAGTGGCTCGACCGCGCCCCGCTCGGCCGCAACGACAGCGGCTTCTGGATGCGCCACCATGACCGCTACTAGGTCGCTCACCGCAAGCGTCGCGGCCCTTGCGGCGACCCTCGGATTGGCCGCCGTGTGCTGGGCCGTCGTGGCCCACCAGATGGCCGGCATGGACATGGGCGTGATGGCGCCGCGCGGCCCCTTCGCCCCGTTCATTGAGATGTGGGTCGTGATGATGGCGGCCATGATGCTGCCCGGCCTCACACCGACGGTGTTGCGACGCGCTCGCAATGGTGGCCGCGCCCGCGACGTCCTGCTGTTCGTGGCGTCCTACCTGGTCGTCTGGGCCATCTTCGGCTTGCCGGTCTACGCGGTCTATCGGCCGCACGGCGCGCTGATTGCCGGACTGGTCACCATCGCCGCCGGCCTCTACGAGCTGATGCCGCTCAAGCAAACCTGTCGTAGCCGCTGCTGCAGCGCCGGCCATTCCGGCTTCACATTCGGCCTCTGCTGCCTGGGGTCTAGCCTCGGCCTGATGCTGATGCAGGTAGCGCTGGGCATCATGAGCATCGCCTGGATGGTCGTCGCGTCGATCCTCGTCGTCGGTCAGAAGCTGCTGGCCCCGAAGCCTTCGATCGACCGGCCGATCGCCCTAGCGATCATCCTGCTGGGCGCGCTGATCATCGTTGCGCCGTCATCGGTGCCGGGGCTGATGCCGGCCATGCACCCCGCTTAGCGGGGCCGCGCCGGGGGCAACGCCGACTTTTTTCGGCCAAGGCTCAAATCGTTCTTGATTGTGAAACCTTTTGGCCCTACCTACCGCGCTGCCCAAATTCGCACGTGCCTGTGGTCGCATGAAGTCCGAGGGCGAACCGCCGGGGAAGATCCCGGACGCTTCGAAGGACGCGGCTTAAAGCAACGACGTAGCGGGCTTTTTTGGTCTCAGTCGGCTTTCCATCAGCCGGCGTTACTGAAGAGGCATCTACTTCTTGCCGGGCGTGCGGATCGGGTCTCCCGCTCCAAGCGAAGGCAGCGAAAGACCGGACAGCCCTGTCCGCCTGTCGACTGCCACCCGCAAACCAGCCGGACAATCCGGCAAACCGGGACGCGTGTCTCCGGAACGATCGTCTCCACATCGATCGTCCGGCTGCAGGCCGACCGGCGGTTCGCAACTTCATCTTCGCTTGGGGAGAGCCCGAGAATGACCGCTCGTATCCGCGATTTCCTGCGCGACCGACGACCCGAAGGCCCCTGCCTGGTCGTCGACCTCGACATCGTCCGCGACAACTATCGCGCTTTCGCCACCGCCATGCCGGATAGCCGCGTCTATTACGCGGTGAAAGCCAACCCGGCGCCGGAGATTCTCCGGCTGCTCGCCGAGCTCGGTTCCAGCTTCGATTGCGCCAGTGTGGCGGAGATCGACATGGCGCTCACCGCCGGGGCCACGCCGGAGCGCATCTCCTACGGCAACACCATCAAGAAGGAGCGCGACATCGCCGCCGCCTACGAGCGCGGCATCCGCCTGTTCGCCGTCGATTGCCAGGAGGAGGTCGAGAAGATCGGCCGCGCCGCCCCGACGGCCAAGGTCTTCTGCCGCATCCTGATTGCCAATGACGGCGCCGAATGGCCGCTGTCGCGGAAGTTCGGCTGCGCCCCCGAGATGGCCGTCGACGTTCTCGAGCACGCCCATCGTCTCGGCCTCGACGCCTGCGGCGTCTCCTTCCATGTCGGGTCGCAGCAGCCCAACCCGGAAGCCTGGGATTCGGCGCTCTCCGCCTCGGCCGAGATCTTCCGCGAACTCGGCGAGCGCGGCATCCGCCTGCGCATGGTCAACATGGGCGGCGGCTTCCCGGCCAGGTACCTGAAGCGGATCCCGGTGGTGAAGACCTACGGCCAGGCGATCTCCGACGCGCTCATCAAGCACTTCGGCAACCGCATCCCCGAGACCATCATCGAGCCCGGCCGCGGCATGGTCGGCGACGCCGGCATCATCAAGGCCGAGGTCGTGCTGATCTCGCGCAAGCAGGACGACGATCCCCTGCGCTGGGTCTATCTCGACATCGGCAAGTTCGGCGGGCTGGCCGAGACCATGGACGAGGCGATCCGCTACCCGATCAGGACGCCGCGCGACCGCGACGCCAGGAGCCCCTGCGTCATCGCCGGACCGACCTGCGATTCGGTCGACGTGCTCTACGAGAAGGCGCCCTACGACCTGCCGGTGTCGCTGTCGATCGGCGACGAGGTGCTGATCGAGGGCACCGGCGCCTACACCACGACCTACGCCTCCGTCGCCTTCAACGGCTTCGAGCCGCTGAAGTCGTATGTGATCTAGGGCCGCCGGCCTCAACACCCATCGTCACCGCGGCGAAGGCCGGGGTCCACCTTCACCCGCGAGCCGCGGTTCACGCGCTCCTGGGCTCCGGCCTGCGTCGGAGCGACGAAAGACGAGACAATGATCCACTTCGATAGCGAACGCCCTGCCGACACCTTTGCCCGTGAAGCCCTGCTCGACCGCGTCATGGGACCCGAGCGGCGCTTCAAGCCGTCGGAACGCCTGCGCCGCGGCCGCAAACCCGCAAACGGCCTCGCGCTGGTCGCCCGCGACGGCGGAAAACTCGTCGGCACGGTGCGCCTGTGGAACGTCAAGGCCGGCGACGCCTCCGCGCTTCTGCTCGGGCCGCTCGCGGTCGATCAGGCGGCCCAGAGCGAGGGCATCGGCGCCAACCTCATGCGGCTCGCCATCGCGCGTGCCGCCATGATCGGCCACGCCGGCATCATCCTGGTCGGCGATCCCGAGTATTACGCGCGATTCGGGTTCTCAGCCGAGCCAACCGCCGGCCTGGTCATGCCGGCGCCGGTCGACCGGCGCCGGTTCCTTGGGCTGGAACTGAAGGAAAGTGCGCTGGCCGGCATAGGCGGACTTGTCACGGCCGCCAGCGAACCGATCCGCCAGGGCCTGCCGCTGGCCGCCTGACGATCAGCCTGCAATCGGTCGGGCACCCGCGGCCCGGCCGAACACCAGCCCGATGGCGACGCAGGCCAGCGGGAAGACCAGCCCATAACCGGCCACGCCGATCATCCGCCAGTCGAGATTCCCGACGGCCGGGCCGATCAGGCCGGCGAGGCACAACGCACCCGCCGCGATCAGCCCTGTGCGCGCTGCAGCTGCCGGCCCACGCCCCTTGAACGCCGGCGCCGCGAACAGCAATGAAAGGCCGAAGAATAGGTGCCAGGCGACAAGCTCGACGGCGTAGAGCAGCGACGGCCACGTCCAGCCGAAGACAAAGCGGTAGTCCGGCATCGCGGCGACATCGACCTGCCGGCCGACGGTCAGCTGAACGAGATGCACCGTGATGGTCAACGCCGCCATGACCGACATCCACACCAGGGCCATCAGGCCCGAAAGGCGCGCTTCGGGCGGAGCACATCGATAGATCGTCGCGATCAGGGCAACCTGCAGCACCCCGGAGAGCGCGGTGAGGAGCTCAGCCGCCGTCAGATACGGCTCGACAGGAACACCGACCGCAACCCCGCCGGCAAACAGCGTCGCGATATAGACCGCGTAGAGCCCGGCCAGACTCCACGCCAGCCGGGCGCCCAGCAGCAGTGTGGCGCGCGGACCAGTCATCGTTGCGGCGGAAGCCGGACCGGAATGCCGGCAGGTCGGCCAATTCGCATCTCCGCATGGTAGCGCACGCGCGCCGGCGCGCGGCCAGTTTCTCGGTGATCGTCATCACCTTCCGCTTGGAATAATTCCGTCCCGTTGACAGAGATCAACGTCCGGAACACCCTCGCATGTCCATTCTTGAATTTAAGGGCGACTTGCCGGGAGGATTGGTGATGAAACGTTGGGCTCTCTTGTCGGTCGGCGTCGTCGCGGGAAGCTTCGGGCTCGTCGGTTCGACCACGCTGCTCCCGGTTCCGCAGGCCTGCGCCGAGCAGACGCAGATCAGCTATTCCGAGGATATCGCGCCGATCTTCAAGGGATGGTGCGTCTCCTGCCATCAGCCGGGCGGTGAAGGCTACGAACACAGCGGGTTCGATGTCAGGACCTATGAGAGCGTGATGAAGGGCACCAAATTCGGGCCCATGGTGATCCCGGGACATCCCGACGAGAGCAACCTTGTCGTACTGATCGACGGCAAGGCCGAACTGCGCATGCCCTTCAAGCACAAGCCGCTGCCCAATTGCCTGCGCCAGAACATCTGGACGTGGATCTTCCAGGGCGCCAAGAACAATTGACGCTGCACCATTGACGCTGTCGCGTACGTCCGACGTGCGCGACAGCGGCCGGCCGCCGGGCCGCCGGCGTGCCGCCCACCTTTGACAAATCCCCTCCACCCCGCTTGAACGGACTTTGGCGCACCACCGCCGCGTGACCCATGCGCGGCCTCCGGCAACCGGCGAAACGCGAATGGACAGGATTCGCGAATTCCTTGAGCACCGGGTCTATCCCTATCTGCCCTATCCGCACTTCATGGGGCTGGCGCCGCTCGACAACGTGCTCGCCATGCTCTTCCGCGCCAGAGCGAAGGTGCCGGTCGCGTTGTGGCCACGGCTCGCCGTACTCCTCTTCTTCTCGACGCTGTCCACGATCCTCTCGCTGCCCGAGCGTCTGGCGATCGCCGCCTGGCTCAGCATCCGTCCGCGCCGGGTGGCGCCGCATGAGGCGCCGGTCTTCGTCCTCGGTTACTACCGCTCGGGCACAACCTGGCTGCAGACGCTGCTCTCGCTCGACCCGGGCCTGCGCACGCCGATCTGGCTGGAGGCGCTGTCACCACACACCTTCGTGCTGACCTGGGCGATCCTCCGCATTCTGCTGGTGCCCTTCCTCTTGCTGGTGCGCATCCGTGCCGTCTCGCCGCTTGGCGCCACGCTGCCCGCGGAGGACGATTTCGCGCTGTGCAACTGGGCGCGCTCTTCGGTTATTGCGGGCCGCGCCGTGCTGCCCGGCGAGCAGGACTTCTACAACCGCTTCCACGATCTCGAACAACTGAGCCGGCAGGAACGCGAGCGCTGGCAACGCCATGAGCTGGCCTTCGTCGGCAAGCTGATGCTGACCGCCGGGGACCGCCGGCTCCTGCTGAAATCGCCGAGCCATACCGCCCGCGTCCGCCACCTGCTGCGCCTCTTCCCCGGCGCCAAGTTCATTCACATCTCGCGCCCCCCGCGCGTGGTCTTCCAGTCGAACCTGGCGCTCATCAAGGGCTTGCAGGACGCCTTCCGTCTGACGCCGCCGATCGACGCAGCGCGGCAGGAAGAGATGATCGTCGCGGAATATCTGGCAACCATGGAGCGTTATGTTGCCGACCGCGCCCTGATCCCGCCCGGAGACCTCGCCGAACTGCGCCTGCAGGACCTCGCCGCCGACCCGCTTGGCGAGATCGAGCGCATCTATGGCGCGCTCGGCCTCACCTTCAGCGAGATCTTCCGCCAGCGTCTGGTGAATCACCTGACCCGGCGCAAGCAGCGCCAGCCACTGATATATCCGCCGCTCACCGAAGCGCAGGAAGCGCGGGCTGCGCCGCTCGACCGCCTTGCCGCCCTTTTCGGCCATGACCGGCCAACGATCGCGCGCTCTTCGCTCGAATCGTGAGGTGCGACACCGGATTTGGTCCGCGGGAGCCTCGAAGGATCGCAGGCGCCGCCCTTCCTTCGAGAGAAATCAGTGCGATGCGCCGCCTTTGACGATGCAATCGGTCGGCGCCAGCTTGTCGGCGAAGCGGTCGGCGATCCATGCAACCGCGGACGCCGCGCTGACCTTGGCGATGACGTCGTGGGTGGCGCCCGGAACCGAGAAGTAGCGGACGTCTATGCCCTGATTGCACAGCTTGATGGCGAAGTCCGTGGTCACAGGCGGGTCGACTATTCTGTCGTCGCTGCCCTGGGCGATGAACACCGGTGGCCACTTGCCAGCGTGATCACCCGGCGTGCTCCGCTCCAGATAGCCGCTCCACGGCGCGATCCGCGTCGGATCGCCCTTGAGGAAGCCCGCCGCGATCTGGCCATAGGCGGAAGCATCGACCAGAAGATCGGTGAAGCCGGAGACGCATTGCCCACCGATCTCGCCCACCGGCTTGATGGCGCGGGCCTGCACCACCGAGCTGAGCGATGTGTCGTAGACGCGCGACCACGACCACAGGCTGAGCGCGGTCAACACCTGCCCGGCAGTCGTCGTCAGGTCGTCGTCAAAGAGCTGGGCCAGTTCGCTGGCCGGCGCCGCCGCGGCGATGCCGACGAGATCGAGTTCGGGCGCGTAGGTCCGGGCGAGCTCGCCGGTCCACAGCGCCGCGTGGCCGCCCTGCGAATGGCCCCAAACGGCGAATCGGTTGCCGGCATGGGTGAGCGCGCGCGCCGCCCGCACCGAATCGAGCACAGCGCGCCCCTCGCTCAATCCGACGAGATAAGGGTGCTCGCCGTCCGTGCCGAGCCCCGGATAGTCGGTGGCGACCACCACATAGCCATGTTTGACCATGTCGGTGAGGCCGGTGATGGTCGGCATCACCGCGTCGAGCAGCAGCGACGGCGCGCACTTGCGCGCCACGCCGGTGGTCGGGTGCGCCCATGCGACGATCTCCCGGCCCTCGACCGCCGGCGACCCGCCCGGTACCACGACGACGGCGGAGACCGCGATCGGTTCGCCGGCAAGGCCAGTCGAGCGATAGAGCACGCGCAGCGCCTGTGTCCCCCACGGCGCACCGGAGAAGGCCTGCGCACGGATGATGCTGCCCGGCGGACCGGGCAGCATCTCCGACGAGATCTCGTAAAAGGAATAAGGATTCGCTGATGCGGGCGATGGATTAAGCCAGGCGCAGGCAAGGGCGGCAAAAAAACCACCGAGCCCGGCCAGGCGACGAATATGAGTCGACATGGCAGGCAACCTTCTGCCTGCCACACTAGGCCCGGCCGGCCGTCGGCCCAAGCCTTGAGCGTCCCTTACCTTAGCGCTTCGTGAATCCAGCCCTGCCCTCCTCCTGACGCGCCCATCGGGGGCCGCTCAGGATGACCTCGACTCGATCTGGCCGCCGAGTGCCGCCTGCTCCGTCGCGATGCGGTCCATCAATGGATCGAGTGCGTCGGGTGCCTGATCGGCGGCGGCATTGCGCACCTTGAAGTGGGCGATCGACTCTTCGAGGATCGTCTTCAGGTCCTGCGCACAAGTGAAGTCGCCGGCGACGCGCTTCACCTTGCTGTTGTCGAACAGCGCCGACCAGCTCTTGTCGCCGGTGAGCGGCCCCTCCCAGTCCTTGTTGTAGGCGATCAGCGTATCGGTCGGCACATGCACGATCTTCGCCTCGACGCCGAGGCCGGCGGCGATGGCCCGGGTGATCTCGTCCCAGGTGAAGGCGCGGTCGTTGGTGATGTGGAAGTCCTCGCCGATCGCCCCGGGATTGCCGAGCAGCTTGACGAAGGGCACGGCGAGATCGGCCGAGCGCGTCAACGTCCACAGCGAATGGCCGTCGCCGTGGACGATCACCGGCGCCCCGCGCAGCATGCGCCGCGCCACCGCATCGCCATCACCGATGGCCAGCGGCATGCCGGTGCGCACCGTATGGCTCGGCCGCACGATCGTCCACGTGAGCGCCGATTGCTCACGCAGCATCGTCTCGCAGGCGATCTTGTTGCGGCTGTATTGCCAATAGGGATTCTCCAGCGGCGTCTTCTCGGTGATGACGTAGTGCCGCGCCGGCTTCTGATAGGCCGAGGCCGAGGAGATGAAGACATATTGCCCGGTCTTGCCGGTGAAGGTGGCGATATCCTTCTTCATCTGCGCCGCCGTGTAGGCGCGGAACTGGCAGACGACGTCGAACATCCTGTCGCTGAGCGCGCCATAGGTCGCCGCGTCATCCATGTCGCCGGCAATGCCCTCGACGCCCTCCGGCAGCGCGACATTGGTCTGGCCGCGATTGAGCACACTGACCTTGTGGCCGGCGGCGACCGCCTCGCGAACGCAGGACAGCGAAATCTGCCCGGTTCCGCCGATGAAGAGAATGCTTGCCATGAGGTTCCTCCGGAATGGGGTCGTGTTCAGTCGGCCAGGCCACGCTTGCGAAGCAGCGGCTCGGTCGACGGCATCCGCCCGCGGAAGGCGGCATAGGCCTCGGCCGGGTCGCGCCGGTAGCCGGCCGAATAGATGGCGTCGTGCAGCCGCCCGGCGGTTGCCGGATCGAAAATATCGCCGGCCTCGACAAAAGCCTCGAAGGCATCGGCATCAAGCACTTCCGACCACAGATAGCTGTAGTAGCCCGAGGCGTAGCCGTCGCCGGCAAAGATGTGCTGGAAGTGCGGTGTGCGGTGGCGCATCACCACGGCCTCGGGCATGTGGATGCGCGCAAGCGCCTCGCGCTCGAAGGCGAGAACGTCGATATCGCCGGCGTCGGCGATGAGGTGCAGGTCGAGGTCGACCAGCGCCGAAGCGGCGTATTCGACGGTGGCGAAGCCCTGGTTGAACTTGCGCGCCGCCAGAACCTTTTCGAGCAGCGCCTCCGGCATCGGCTGGCCGGTCTCGGCATGCAGCGCGAAGCGGCGCAGCACCTCCGGCTGCTCCAGCCAGTGCTCGTAGAGCTGCGAGGGCAGCTCGACGAAATCGCGCGCCACGCTGGTGCCGGAGATCAGCGGATAGGTCACGTCCGACAAGAGGCCGTGCAGGGCATGGCCGAATTCATGGAAGAGCGTGTGCGCGTCTTCGAATGAGATCAGCGTCGGTTTGCCATCCGGCGCCCTGGCGAAGTTCATCGTATTCAAGACGATCGGACGTACGTCACCGGCAAGCTTATGCTGGTCGCGCAGGCCGCTCATCCAGGCGCCGCTGCGCTTGGATGGCCGCGCGAAATAGTCGGCAAGGAAAAGACCGACGAATTTGCCGCCCTTTCCCGTCACCCGCCAGACCCGCACCTCCGGCCGGTAGAGAGCCAGGCCCTTCACCTCCGCGAAGCCGAGGCCGAACAGGCGGTGCGCCACATCGAAGGCGGCGGCGATGACATTGTCGAGCTGGAGATAGGGTTCCAGCTCCGCCTCGTCGAAATCGAACTCGGCCTTGCGCCGGCGCTCGGCGTAATGGCGCCAGTCCCACGGCGCCAGGCGGAAATTGGCGCCGTCCTCCGCGACCATCGCCTGCAGCGCCTGTTCCTCGGCGGCGACCCGGCGGAGCGCCGGCTCCCACACCGCGTTGAGCAGCTCCGACACTGCCTCCGGCGTCTTGGCCATCGTGTCGGCCAGGCGGAAATGGGCGAAGCTCTTGTAACCCATCAGCCGCGCCCGCTCGTTGCGCAGCCGGACGGTTTCGGCGATCAGCCCGGCGTTCTCCGCCTCGCCGCGCTTGACCCAGGCATTGAACGCCTTTTCGCGGAGGTCCCGGCGCGTCGAGAACTGCAGGAACGGTTCGATCGAGGAACGCGACAGGGTGATGACGTATTTGCCGTCATGCCCGCGGTCGCGCGCCGCTTGCGCCGCCACTGAGCGTACCGATTCCGGCAGTCCGGCCAAATCGTATTCGCTTTGCAGAATCAGCATGAAGCCGTTCTCGGCGGCGAGCACGTTCTGGCTGAACTGGGTGGCGAGCGCCGCCTGACGCTCGCCGATTTCGGCGAGCCGCCTCTTGCCGGCCTCGTCGAGCGCCGCGCCGGCGCGCACGAAGATGGTGTGATAGCGGTCGAGCACCTGGCGCTGCTCGTCGTCGAGACCGAGCGTATCGCGCGACTGCCAAAGTGCGTCGATGCGGGCGAACAGCGCGGCGTTCAAATAGATCGCATTGCCGTGGCGGGAGAGCAGCGGCGCGATTTCGCGCTCCACCGCCTGCAGCGCCTCGCTGGTGTCGGCCGAGGCGAGGTGGAAGAAGACCGCGGCCACCCGCTCGAGGTCGAGGCCGCTTACCTCCAGCGCCGCAATGGTATTGGCGAATGTCGGCGGCTCCGTCGAAGCAGCGATTCGCTCAACCGCGCGCATCTGCGCCGCCATGGTGGCGTCGAAGGCCGGACGGAAATGTTCCGTCCTGATCCGGTCGAAGGGCGGCAGGCCGAGACCATCCCACGGCTGGAGAAGCGGGTTGTCGCTGGGCAAGGTCATGGGCAGGTCCGGGGCGGCAGGAGAAAGGGAAGGACGCCTGATATAGCGTCCTCGCGCCGGGCTTTGTAGTCCGCAGGTCAGTCGGCGCCGCCAGTTCCTGCCGCCAGGCGCTCGGCCATCAGCGTGGTGGCCGCGTCGACCTGCGGGTCGCGGCCGGCGGTGTAACGCACATCGAAGGGCACGGCGACATCGGGCGTCACCGGATTGCCCTCCAGGTGCTTGCCGTCCACCAGCACATCGTCCACCGCCAGTTCCAGCAGGCTGTCGTCGGGCAACAGATAGGCCGTGCCGGCCAGAACGTTTCCGGCGGTCGGCGCACCGACCATCGGCACGCCGTCCTTCTTCAGCGAATAGGCAAGCACCTCCATGCCGCTGCGCGTGCCGCCGTCGATGATGGCGACCACCGGCTTGTGCCAGCGGAAGGTGACGAGGTTGCGGGTTCCGTCGCGGTCGACGGCTTCCATGTCGGCGGCGCCGCCGACGAAGGTTTCCGCGGCATCGCCCGGCGCCCCGCCCCATTTGCTCCTGAGATCGAGCACCAGACCGTCGACTTGCCTGAGGCGCCCCTTGCCGAGTTCGTCGTAAAGGATGTTGGTCACCTCCTCGCGCGTATAGGCCCACAGGCGGATATAGCCGATGCGTTTGCCGGCCTGGTCGAAGGTCTTGACGCTGTCCGAGATCGCCTTGACGAAGAGATCACCCGGCTGGATTTCTTCGACCGGCACGTCGATGGCGATCGGCTGGCCATCTTCCGTGCGCCGCACCATGAGATGCGCCGTGCCGCCGGCCTTGCCGCGGAACGATCCGATCTCGGCGAAGGGCTGACCGTCCACCGAGACGATCTCATCGCCGGTGAGCACGCCGGCGCGCGCCGCTGGCCCGCCGTCATAGACATGGGTGATGAAGGTCTTGCCGCCGATCGTCGCGCTGGCGATGCCGATGCCGGCATAGGTCACTTTGCCGCGCGGCGGGAACAGCCGGCGCATGTCCTGGCGGATCGCAAAGCGGAAGACGTCCGCCAGTTCGTAATAGTCCACCTCGTCTTGCGTGTAGCGCCCGGTATGCGAGGCATGCAGGCTGCCGAGGACGAAGGACACCGCATCGTCGACCACGCCCGGCGCTGCGTCCTTGAGCTCGGTTATCTGGTCGATCGTCAGCGCCGCCGCCTCGTTGAACTTCGGCAAGTCCGCCGGCGCGAAGAAATGCTGGTTGACGAGATCGACCGTCCGGTCGAAGACGGCATTGCCGGAGCGCGGCAGCGTTTGCGCCACGGCGGGCAACGGCACAAACGCCCACGCCGGCACGAGGACGATGAGCGCGGCAAGCACCGGCAAGCGTCTGGTCATGGACGGGTTTCCTCCCCGATTGCCCTGCGCGCCAGATTTAGAGGCAGAACATGGCGCGCCGAAGGCGCCGCGGGGGGCCGGCGGGTTGACTTCGGCAGGCGTTATCCGCCAATCACAGCCTCGAAAGACCCGCCCGGAATTCCCAGTCAAGGAGAGCAGCGATGGCTGATTGGCCCGTCCATGGCAAGATCGACGGTCCCATCGTCATGATCGGCTTCGGCTCGATCGGCAAGGGCACCCTTCCTCTGATCGAGCGCCATTTCACCTTTGACAGGTCGCGCATGGTGGTCATCGCGCCTGACGATGCGGATCGCGCGCTGCTCGACCAGAAGGGCATCCGCTTCGTCCATGTCGGGCTGACGCCGGAGAACTATCGCGAGGTGATGACACCGCTCCTGACCGAAGGCGGGGGCACCGGCTTCTGCGTCAACCTGTCGGTGGATACATCGTCTCTGGAGATCATGAAGCTCTGCCGCGAACTCGGCGTTCCCTACATCGACACGGTGGTCGAGCCATGGCCGGGCTTCTATTTCGACACCGCCGCCGAGCCCGAGGCGCGCACCAACAATGCGCTGAGGACAACGGTACGCGAGGAGAAGGCGCGGAGCCCCGGCGGCACCACCGCCATCTCGTGCTGCGGCGCCAACCCCGGCATGGTCTCCTGGTTCGTCAAGCAGGCGCTGGTGAACCTCGCCACGGATCTCGGCCGCGCCTTCCAGGAGCCGGGCCCCGCCGACCGCGAAGGCTGGGCGCGGCTGATGCGCGACCTCGGCGTCAAGGGCATCCACATCGCCGAGCGCGACACCCAGCGATGTGCCAAACCTAAGCCACGCGACGTCTTCGTCAACACCTGGTCAGTGGAAGGCTTCATGTCGGAGGGCATGCAGCCGGCCGAGATGGGCTGGGGCACGCACGAGAAATGGCTGCCGGAGAACGGCCGGCTGCACAAACTCGGCGCGCGGGCCGGCGCCTATCTGCTGCAGCCCGGCGCCAATACGAGGGTGCGGACCTGGTGCCCGACGCCGGGACCACAATACGGGTTTCTCGTCACCCACAACGAGTCGATCTCGATTGCCGACTATTTCACGCTTCATGATGGCAACACGGTCACCTACCGGCCGACCTGCCATTACGCCTATCACCCGGCCAACGACGCCGTGCTCTCCCTGCACGAGGTCTTCGGCAGCGGCGAACTGCATCCGAAAGGCCGAGCACATCCTCGGCGAAGAACGAGATCGTCGACGGCATCGACGAGCTTGGCGTGCTCCTCTATGGCCACGCCAGGAACGCCTATTGGTACGGCTCGCAGCTCTCCATCGAGGAGACTCGCGCTTTGGCGCCCTACCAGAACGCCACCGGCCTGCAGGTGACTTCCGCCGTGCTTGCCGGCATGGTGTGGGCGCTGGAGAACCCGAACGCCGGCATCGTCGAGGCCGACGAGATGGACTACCGCCGCTGCCTCGATGTGCAGCTTCCCTATCTCGGTCCCGTCAAGGGCACTTACACCGACTGGACGCCGCTCACCGGCCGCCCCGGCCTGTTCCCTGAGGACATTGACGCCAGCGACCCTTGGCAGTTCCGCAACGTGCTGGTGCACTGAACCTTCGGGTGCAGGTCCGGTTCAGCCCCGGCTGGCGGCGGGCCGTTCCGGCGTGATGTCCGCCATGCCGCCGGCACCGCGCACGCGGTCGCGCCCGTCGGCCTTGGCGGCGTAGAGGCGCAGGTCGGCCGTCTCGAACAGCGATCTGAGATCGGCGCCATCCTCCGGCGCCGTCGCCACGCCGACGCTGATGGTGATCCGCTCGGAAATGCCGTCAATCGACAGGCTGGAGATGCCGAGCCGCAGGCGCTCTGCCGCGAGCACGGCGGCGGCATGCGGCAGCCCCTGGCACAGCACGATGAATTCCTCGCCGCCGTAGCGGTAGACGCGATCGTCGGCCCGCGTCGCCTCGTCCAACTCGCGCGCGATGCGGCGCAGCGTCTCGTCGCCGACCGCATGACCATAGCGGTCGTTGATGTCCTTGAAATGATCGACGTCGATGACCAGCAGGCTGGTCGGCCGCGCCGAGCCCGCCTTGCGCAGCTCGCGCGGACCCTCGTGGTCGAAGCGACCGCGGTCGAACAACCCGGTCAGCGCGTCGTATCCGCTCTGGCGCAGAAGCGCCTCGTAGCGCTGGCGGTAGGTCAGCGTCTCGAACACATCCCCCACCTTGCGCCGGGTCAGCCGCCCGCCTTCCCCGAAGCGCAGATAGAGCCCGGCGAAGACCGCATAGACGGCGGCCGCGCCCATCTTGGCGGCCCAGCCGCCGTAGAGCACTTCCATCGGCGCGCCGACGTAGAAATGCAGGGCCGTGAAGAAGCCGATCTGGTCCAAGGTCAGCACCGCCGCCGCGCTGATCAGGATGCGCGGGATCACCCGGTTGCCCAGCCACGCCGCCGACCGCTCGTAGAGCAAGATGATGAGGATCGAATCGACGAAGAGCAGCGTGGTGCCCCACACCATCAACCAGCCGGTCTGGTCGAGGAAGGTGAGGTCGGGGATCTGGCCGGGCACGGCCACCGGCGCGTGCAGGCGCAAGAGCAGCACCGTGGCCACGATCAAGAGATTGCCGAGAAACAGCCCGTAGATCGGCTGGCGCACGACCGCTGCATCCTCGCGGATGTAGACCACCAGCAGCATGACCAGTTTGCCGGAGAAGAGCACGATCGACCCCGGAGAGACGACGAAGCCGCCGAGGATGGGCACGTAAAGAACCGCCGCGAGATAGGTCTCGAGGAAATGCATGGTGCCGAGCGCGGCGAAGAACACGCCGATGCCCAGGCGATTGCGCACCCGGAACAGGCCGGTCATGACGACAAAATAGAGCGTCGCCTCGGCCAGCAGCAGCGCAGTATTGCTGAGTTCGCCCATGCCAGACCGCTGAGAAATTGATTCGCGCTATCGGGTGAATCTAGGCGGCAGCGGTTACCAAGTCGTAGATGCGGCTCTCGACATATCGAGCAACGCCCGGCTCTGGACCGGAAATGGGGGGAGCGGCGTCCCTTGGATGCGGCGGCAGATCGTCTCAGCCGGTGAGATCGACGATGCCGGCCGCCCCTTCTTCCGTGCCGAAGGCGAGCCTTGCGCCGCGCCCGTCCCAGGCCAGCGCCGATATCGGGCCGTCCCCCGGTCGGCGCAGCAGCGCCTCCTCGGAATCGGCGAAGCGCACGGCCAGCACCATGCCATCGTGGTAGCCCACCGCCACGATCTCCTCGCTCGGGTGACAGGCGACACGGGTGACCAGCTCCTCGCGCGCGCCGAGTTGTAGCGGCTGCCGGCCCATTGGCCCGTCCTTGTAGTGGAACGGCCACAGGATCGCGGCATTCGCGCCCGACGAGGCGAGGAAGCGCCCCTTGAGAGACCATGACAGCGAGCGTGGCTTGGCCGGATAGCCGGTCATGCGCATGTCGCGGCCGTCCTCCAGTCGCCAGCCATGCAGCGCATTCTCCTGCATGACGGTGACGAGATTCCGTCCATCGGGCGAGAAGGCGACCCCGATATGGGCGCCCTTCCAGGTGAAGTGCGTCGGCTCGGCTTCGGTGCCGGCCCACCACAGCGTCACGCCCTCATAGCGGGCGACCGCCAGACGCAGGCCCTTCGGCGCAAAGGCGATGCCACCCACCGCGCGGGCATGGTCGAAGGTCCGCTCACGCCCGTCAGCGAACCTGACGAAGGCCTGCCGGCCGGCGGCGAAGGCGATCGTGCCGGCCGGCCCGGCGGCGACATGGTCGATCCACTTGCGCGGCTTCTCGGCGAGCCTCACCACCGTGCCGGCCGCATCGACCGATGCGACCAGCCCGTCGTCGCCACCGGTGATGAGCGTCTTGCCGTCTTGCGCCGGCACGGCGGCAAGGATGGCGCCGTCATGGACGCGCGTCTCTTCCGCCGCCGGGCCGGCGGCACGGCGCACCGTACCGTCGCCCAGCGCATAGACCGCCGTATCGCCAAGGAAGGCGGCCTCGACGACAAAGGCTGCGAAGGGGAAGTCCTGGATGGAGGGCAATCGTCCGCCTCACGCCATGCACTTCTCGAAATCGGCCCTGATCGCCTTCTCGTCGAGATGGCGGCCGATGAACACCAGCCGGCTTTGGCGGATCTCGCCATCCTTCCACGGGCGCTGGTGGTTGCCCTCGATGATCATGTGGACGCCCTGCACGACATAGCGCTCCGCATCGTCCTTGAAGGAAAGGATGCCCTTCAGGCGCAGGATGTCCGGCCCCTGCTCCTGCGTCGTCTGCTGGATCCACGGGAAGAACTTCTGCGGGTCGAGATCGCCACCCCTCAGCGAAATCGAGAAGACGCCCGAGCCATCGATGTCGTGGTGATGGTGGTGGTGCTCGTGATCATGATCATGATCGTGATCATGGTCATGATGATCGTGGTCGTGATCGTCGCCATCGAGGAATTCCGGGTCGAGCGTCAGGATACGATCGAGGTCGAAGGCGCCGCGGCCGAGCACCCGGTCGAGCGGAATGGCACAGCGCTCGGTCCGGTGGATGAGCGCGTGCGGGTTCATGGCGCGGATGCGCGCCTCCACGCCGGCCAGCTCGTCGGCGCCGACCAGATCGGTCTTGTTGAGCAGGATAACGTCGGCAAAGCCGATCTGCTCCTGCGCCTCGGGGCTGTCGGCGAGACTCTCGGTGAGGTGCTTGGCATCGGCGACGGTCACCACCGCGTCGAGCTTGGCGCGCGCCCGCACGTCGTCGTCCATGAAGAAGGTCTGCGCCACCGGCACCGGGTCGGCCAGACCGGTGGTCTCGACCAGGATGCCGTCGAAGCCGCCGGGCCGCTTGACCAGCCCCTCGACCACGCGAATCAGGTCGCCGCGCACCGTGCAGCAGACGCAGCCATTGTTCATCTCGAAGACCTCCTCGTCACTTTCGACGATGAGGTCGTTGTCGATATTGATCTCGCCAAACTCGTTGACGATGACGGCGTATTTCTTGCCATGGTTCTCGGTCAGGATGCGGTTCAGAAGCGTGGTCTTGCCGGCGCCGAGATAGCCGGTGAGCACCGTGACGGGGATCTGTGTTTCGGGCATTTGGGGGTCTCCGCGGCGGGTCAAGGCCGCCGGTTTCGAATGGTTGCCGGCTGATATAGGCGATGGCCCCAAAGAATGCACCTGCCGGAAGGTTTTCCTTAAGGCCGTCCGTTTTCCCTACGCGCCGGTTAAGCGGAAGCGTGGTTTTCGGGGAAGCCCGTTAAGGAGCCGGGACCACAGCGCGAACGAAGCGCGTCCAAACCGCGGATGGTCCGGCGCACCGCCTCGGCCGAACGGCTGCCGCGACGAAAGGTCCCCTCCCTTTCGCAATGCGCGTCGCGGACTATGTTGGCCACATGGGCAATCTGACAAGCACATCGGGCGCCGGGAGTGCCGCTTCCGGAGCGCCAGCGGCGGCGTCTTTCGCCCCTTCGGCAAAGATCACCCGCATCGACCGGCTGGTGAGCCTGGCGCTGCTCGCGCTTGGCGCGGCCCTATGGTGGACGAGCCGTTATCACGCAGCCCAGATGCCGGTCTGGGGTCCCTGGGATTTCTCCTGGGGCTGGTATCTGGCCGCCGCCTTCGGCGCGTGGTGGTACGTCGCCGGCCTGATGGCCATGTCCAGCGCCGAGCGCCCCGCCTGGTGGCGCTCAGCCGCCTATGGCGCCGGGGTGCTCGCCGTCTACACCGTCCTGCAGACCCATTTCGAGTATCTCGCCGAGCACATGTTCTTCCTGAACCGCATCCAGCACGTGGTCATGCACCATATCGGGCCCTTCCTCATCGTGCTCGCCTGGCCCGGCACGGTTCTCCGCCGGGGCATGCCGGCCTTCCTGCGCCCAATCATCGACGCGCGGCCGGTGCTTGCGGTAATCCGTGTGGTGCAGCAGCCGATCCTCGCCACGGTGCTTTTCGTCGGCCTCGTCGCCCTGTGGCTGATCCCGCCGGTGCATTTCCGCGCCATGATCGACCCGCAGCTCTACCAGGTGATGAACTGGTCCATGGTGGTCGACGGGCTGCTGTTCTGGGCGCTGGTCCTCGATCCGCGGCCCAAGCCGCCGGCGCGGGTGTCATTCGGCGGCCGCATTGCCATGACGCTGGCCGTCGTGCCTCCGCAGTTGCTGATCGGCGCGATCCTCGCCTTCACTTCGCGCGACATCTACAGCTTCTACGCCTGGTGCGGCCGCATCTATCCGTCGATCGACGCCATCTCCGACCAGCAGCTCGGTGGAGCGAATATCTGGATTCCACCGGCAATGATGAGCGGCGTCGCGCTCCTCCTGGTGCTCAACGCCTTCCGGCTTCACGAGGAACGACAGGAACAGGAGAGGATCGATGAAGGAGACGATGCCGTCACTATCAAGGCCGCGTGGACTGGCTAGGAAGGCGATCGCGCCGACGGTCCTGTTGCTGGCTGCCATCACCGCAACGCTCTGGTCAGGACCTGCGGCGGCCGCCGAGGCAGGCGTCAGCCTGACCGGCGGCTATATCCGCACGACCATCCCGGCGCGCCCGGCCGCCGGCTATTTCACGCTCGCCAACGACGGCGACGCGGCGGCGAGCCTGGTCGGCGCCTCGTCGCCGGGATGCGGTTCGGTGATGCTGCACCGGACGGTTTCCACCAACGGCCAGGAGACCATGGTGCCCGTGGCAAGCGTCGACGTCCCGGCCCACGGCAGCGTCAGCTTCGCGCCCGGCGGCTATCACCTGATGTGCATGAAGCCGGCAGCCACGCTGAAGCCCGGCACCTCGGTGCCGGTAACGCTCACCTTCAAGGACGGCGGCACGCTCTCCGCCGACTTCCCGGTCCACGGCGCCACCGGGCAATAGACGGCCCGCTCAGATCATCTGCAGGATGCGCTGGAATAATCCCGGCGGGCTCGCCTGATCAACCAGCCGGCCGAGATCGGCCGTTGCCCCGTCGATGTCCGGCTTGCCCGTCGCCATCGACGAAATCAGCAGGCGTATCTTGCCGGCCTGGTCGAAGGCGTAGATCGCCGAGGAGTGGGTGACCGAATAGGGCTGGCCGGCCGTGGCCGGCGTCACCGAATAGGCGACGCGATAGCGCTTGGCGAGCGCGGCGAGCTGATCGGCGTTGCCGCGCAGGCCGACCATCTGCGGCGCGAAGGCCGCCGTGTAGTCCTTCAGCACCGGCAGGCTAGTCGCGGTTTGGATCGACCGTGACGAAGAGCAGGCGCACATCATCTGCCTTGCTGCCGAGCTTCTTGAGCACCAGCGCGACATTGGAGAGCGTCGTCGGGCAGACGTCGGGGCAGAAGGTGTAGCCGAAATAGAGCAGCGTCACCTTGCCCTTGAAGTCTGCCGCCGTGACCGTCTTGCCGGTCGCCGCGCTGGTCATGGTGAAGTCGAGATCCGGCATGGCGCCGGTCAGGTCGGTTTCGTGCCACTTGGCGTCGGCGGTGCAGCCGGCCACCGCCAGTGCCCCGGCGATGGCCAACAGGGTGGCTGCCATGCGCAGCCGCAGGCGCGGCCGCAATGGCTTGGACATGCGAGCTTCTTGGATCATCGGGCAGCCCTAGCGCCTCAACGCGGGCGCGCGCACCCCACATTCTCGTGAAGGCGGCGATCTGACGCGGCCCGCGCTCAGGCGAGCGGCGGTTCGCGCAGCAGATCCTCAAGATCGAGCCACTCGGTCACCATGGCCAGCGACCCGTCCGGAGCCAGCGGCCAATCTTCGCGCGGCCGGTCCCAATAGAGCTCGACACCGTTTTCGTCCGGGTCGCGCAGATAGAGCGCCTGGCTGACGCCGTGGTCGCTGGCGCCGTCGAGCGGCCAGCCGGCAGTGATCAGCCGGCGCAGCGCATCGGCGAGCGCCGCACGGGTCGGGTAGAGGATCGCCGTGTGATAGAGGCCGGTGGCACCGCGCAGTGGCGGCGACCCGTTGCGGCTCTCCCAGGTGTTGATACCGAAATGGTGGTGATAGCCGCCGGCCGAGAAGAAGGCGGCCTGCGAGCCGTAGCGCTGCACCAGCTCGAAGCCGAGCACGCCACAATAGAACGACAGCGACCGCTCGATATCGGCGACCTTGAGATGGACATGGCCGATGCGCACGCCGGGATCGATCGGCCGGGCCGCCGTTTCCGCCGGCTTCTCGGCAAGCTTGGTTTCGCTCATTTATGCCTTCCCTCCGTCACGCGCGAACTCGAAGAATATAGGCGCCCGCCGCGCCGCGGCCAGCACGGCGGGCGCGGCTCGTCAGGCGACGAGCTTCCAGGCGCTCTGGAAGCCGGTGCCGAGCGGGCCCTGAAGGGTGATGCCGAGCAGTCCTAGGCCCTCGAGCTGGCGCGCCCGCTCCAGCCTGCCGACATCGATACCGCGCAGGTCGCCGGCCTCGACCAGCGCCAACACCTGTTTCTTGGCGCCCTCGTCGTCGCCGGCGACCAGCACATCGAGCTTGTGGCCATCGACGGCGCCGACCACCAGCGTGCCGGCGAAATTGGTGTTGAACGCCTTCACCACCTTGCTCTTGGGCAAGAGGTTGGCGATCTCCTCGGCGGCACTCTTTCCCGGTGCGGTGGAGAGGCCGTCATAGGTCTCGTTGAGCGGGTTGGTGATGTCGATCACGATCTTGCCAGCGAGCTTGGCGGCATTGGCCGAGGCGAAATCGCGCGCCGCGGAAAAGGGCAGCGCGAGAACGACGATGTCGTTGGCAAGCGCCGCCTGCGCCGTGGCGACGACCACCTCGGCCCCCGGCTTGCTGGCCCGGAGCTCATTGGCCAGTGCCGTAGCCTTGACCTGGTCTTTGCCGACCAGGGTGAGCGAATGTCCGCCGGCGATGAAACGGGTGCCGATGCCGCGCGCCATGTTGCCGGCGCCGATGATGCTGATGTTCATGAAATCCACTCCTCTGACGCCGGTCATGCGGGGCACCAGGCTGGCGCCTCCGACCGGACATGGTTGGCATATGACATCGGCACCCTGATATGATAATCCTCACGCAAATAGGATCATTTCCTATTATCAGTAGGAAATCTTGTGCTCGACCGCATCACCGGAATGAAGGTCTTCGCAAAGGTCGCGACTGTGGGAAGTTTTTCCGCCGCGGCGCGCACGCTCGGCATGTCCCCGGCCATGGCGACCCGGCACATTGACGCGCTGGAGGACCGGCTCAGCACCCGCCTCTTCTTCCGCTCAACCCGCAAGCTGACCCTGACCGAGGCCGGCCAGCGCCACCTTGAAGCGACCGAGCGCATCCTCGCCGAGATCGACGAGGCCGAGGCCGCAGCGGCTGAAGATGTGGTCGAGCCGCGTGGCACGCTGAAGCTCAATGCGCCGCTCGTCTTCGGGCTGCGGCAGGTCATGCCGGCGCTCGCCGATTTTGCGCAACTCTATCCGGCGCTGATCATCGACATTGCGCTCACCGATCGTTTCGTCGATCTCATCGACGAAGGCTGGGACATCGCCATCCGCCTCGGGACCTTGCGCGATTCAAGCCTGATCGCGCGCTCCCTGGCGCCGATCCGTGTGGCGCTGTGCGCCGCACCCGCCTATCTCGCCGCCCACGGCACGCCGAGAACCACCGCCGACCTCGCCGCCCACAACTGCCTCGGCTACACGCTGCCGACACCAGCCAATGCCGGCCGCTGGCTGTTCGGCGCGGACGGGTCGATCGCCGTTCCGGTGCATGGGACGCTCATCGCCAATAACGGCGACGCGCTGCGCGCCGCCGCGGTTGCCGGACAGGGCCTGATCTATCAGCCGACCTTCATCCTGGCCGATGACATTCGTGCCGGTCGGCTGGTGCCGCTGACCCTCGACATACCCGTGCCACGCGTCGGCGCCGCCCACGCGGTCTATCCCGGCGGCCGTCAGCCTCCGGCCAAGGTCAGGGCCCTGATCGATTTTCTCGGCCGACGTTGGCGCGACGCCCCCTGGGATGCCGGTCTGCCGCACTCTGCAGATGCAAGCTGAGGCGCGTCACGCCGCCAGGCACATGCCTGTCGTCAGATAGTGGTTCATCCGGCGTTCCCAGAGCCGCATGAACTCGGCGTAGGCGGCTTCGGTGAATGCGTCGACGAAGGCGTCGCCCTTTTCGCCGAGGCTCGTATGAGTGAACGTGATGTCGGCGCTGGCACCCTCAGGTGCCGACCTCACCTGGATAGCCAGGCGCGTCGCGGTCACCTCGGGCGTCACCCGCACAAAGGCGATGAAGCCCTTCTCCGGTTCGTAGTCGGTGACGTACCAGACGGCGTTCTCATGCTCCGAGCGTGTGATGAACACGCAGTCTTCCTCGGCGATGCCGGAGTTGCTCAGCACCAGAAGCGGGTCCCAGTCCGCGATCCAATCGATCTCGCGCACCGGGCAGAGCAGCGGAAACACCGCCTCCGGCGGCGCAACCAGTGACTGCGTATAGGTGCGGCTGACCCGCTTCGGCGGGGCGACCTTCATGACGTATCTCCTTCGGTCAGGTGGTGGGCGTCGGCGGCGGCCAGGTCCAGCCCATAGACGGCCTTCAGCCCCTGGATTCGCTCCAGCATTTCCGGCGTAAAGGGCGGCGCCTTGCCCTCCAGGGCGTGCAGCGCCATGCCCTCGATCAGCTCGGCAACCGAAATATCAAGATACTCGGCGAGGCCCTTGAGGACCTTCAGCAGCCGCTTTTCCAGGCGCAGCCCGGTCTGAACCCGCTCGATCTGCTTCATGGCTTCCATCTATTATATTGATACCAAGGTGTCAAGATGTCGCCAGATGAAAATCTTGCGCCTTGCCTTGACTCAGAAAGCTACTAGCACTAGCTTATTCGCTATCGATAATAGCAATCAATGAGTGACTGTTATGAAACCCGCCGCCCTGAGCCTTGCCTCGATCGCCGCCGTCGACGCCGCGACCGTCGCCGTCACCCCGTCCGAGTCCCTGACCGCACGCATCCGGAGCCACGCCATGCTTACCGATCCCACCGTCCGCTTTCTCGACCGCTCCGGCGGCCGCATCGCATACACCGATGAGGGGAACGGACCGCTGGTCGTCATGGCGCCGGGCTTCGGCGACCTCAAGGCAGGAATACCGCTTCCTCGCGCCACAGCTGGTTGCCGCCGGCTACCGCACCATCACCATGGACCTTCGCGGCCACGGCCAGTCCTCGACCGGCTGGGACGACCACACCTGCGCCGCGCTCGGCAGTGACATGCTGGCGCTTGTCGCCCACCTCGACGCCGGCCCGGCGATTCTCATCGGCAATTCCATGGCCGGCGGCGCCGCCGCATGGGCCGCGGCTGAAGCGCCCGATGCGGTCGCCGGTCTCGTTCTGATCGACCCGTTCGCGCGCAATGTGCCGATGAGCTGGTGGAAGGCGGCACTCTTCAAGGCGGTCATGCACACCGCCTTCGTCGGCCCCTGGGCGCCGGCCGCCTGGGGCGCCTATTACGCCTCGCTTTATCCCACTGAAAAACCTGCCGATTTCGACGCCTACAAAGCGGCACTGGTCGCAAACCTCAAGGAACCCGGGCGCATGGCCGCGCTGCAGGCGATGATGCGTGCCGACCGTAACGACGTCGAGCCGCGCCTTGGCGCCATACGCGCCCCCGCTTTGGTGGTCATGGGCAGCCGCGACCCGGACTTCGACAATCCCGCCGACGAGGCCTCGACCATGGCCGACGTCGTCCACGGCACGGTCGCCATGATCGACCGCGCCGGCCACTATCCCCATGCCGAGATGCCCGAGGCGACGGCCGCGGCCATCCTCGCCTTCCTCGCCAGCGTGACGACCCGCTGATGCCCCGCGCCGGCCTGACTCCGGACGTCGTCCTCGACGCGGCAGCAAGGATCGCCGACGCCGACGGTCTGCCGGCGGTGACGCTCGCCCGTCTCGCCGCCGAACTCGGCGTGCGCCCGCCCTCGCTCTACAAGCATGTCGACGGGCTTGACGCGATTTTTCACGGCCTGGCGCTGCGCGGCCTCGCCGAGGCCACGGCCCGTTGCCAGCGCGCCACTATCGGCAAGGCGCGCGACGAGGCGCTCTTCGCCTTCGCCCACGCCTATTGGCAATTCGCCCGCGAACACCCGGGGCTCTATGCCGCATCGGTGCGTGCCGCCAAACCGGGCGAGAATGACGTCGCCGCAGCCGGCGACGCGCTGATCGGTGTCGTGCTGGCGGTGCTCGCCGGTTACGGTGTGAAGGGCGACGACGCGCTCCACGCCACGCGGGGATTGCGTGCTGTCATTCATGGCTTCGTTTCACTCGATGCCATGGGCGCCTTTCGCCTCAAGCTCGACCTGGCCGAGTCGTTCGACCGGCTGCTCAGAGCTTTCGCCGGGGATCTGGCGGCCCGCGCGTGATGGCCGCCCGACAAGCACACTGAGGTGTCGTCATGCACATCCGCGACGAGATGCCATCCGACCAAGCTGCGATCGAAGCGGTAATCGCTGCTGCGTTCCGCGACATGCCCTACAGCCAACAGACCGAGACCTTCATCATGGCGGCGCTGCGCCGCGCCGGCGCACTCACCGTCTCACTGGTCGCCGAAGAAGACGGCCATATCTGCGGCCAGGCGGCCTTCTCGCCGGTCGAAATCGATGGCGCGCCCAGCGACTGGTACGGGGCCGGTCCCATCGCCGTGACGCCCGAACGCCAGCATTGCGGCATTGGCAGCGCCCTCATGGAAGAGGGCCTCGGGCGTCTGCATCGCCTCGGCGGCGGCGGTTGCATGCTGGTCGGCGATCCTGCCTGGTACCAGCGCTTCGGCTTCCACACCGAGCCGCGCCTCACTCTCGAAGGCGTGCCGCCGGAGGTCTTCATGGTCCTCGCCTTCGGCAAGACCATTCCCGCAGGCACGGTCGCCTTCCATCCGGCTTTCGCGGCGACGGCCTGATTTTCGCGCTGGTCGGACGAACCGGTCTCGCCTATGCGGCGTGGTGCTCGCCACGCTGTCCGGGACGCGGCGCGCTTGAGCCTCAGGCGAGCGCCGGCGTTGTGCGTTCCTCGATCTGTCCTTCGCCATCGACCGCCCAGCAGGCGACCTCGGCACCGCCCTTTGCCTCCAGTTCGGGCCGCTCGTGCATGCAGCGGTCGAAGGCGTAGCGACAGCGCGGATGGAACGCGCAACCGGACGGCGGCGCGATCGGTGAGGGCAGCTCCCCTTCCAGCCGGATGCGCTCGTGCCGGCGCTCCGGGTCGGCAACCGGCGTCGCCGACAAGAGCGCCCGCGTATAGGGGTGCATCGGATTGTCGAAGATGGCGTCACGCGGGCCGTATTCGACCGGCCGGCCGAGATACATGACCATCACGTCGTTTGCCATGTGGCGCACCACCGACAGGCCGTGGCTGATGAACAGGTAGGCCAGCCCCAGCGTCTGCTGCAGCTCGACCAGGATGTTGAGCACCTGCGCCTGCACCGACAGGTCGAGCGCCGACACCGGCTCGTCGAGCACCAGGATGCGCGGGTTGAGCATCAGGGCACGGGCGATGGCGATGCGCTGGCGCTGGCCGCCGGAGAACATGTGCGGATAGCGGTCGTAGTGTTCGGGCCTGAGCCCGACGCGCTGCATCATCTCGACGGCAGCCTGGCGCCGGTCGGCACGCGACATGTCCCGCCGGTTGATCACCAGCGGTTCCTCCAGGATCGCCCCGACCTTCTGGCGCGGATTGAGCGAGCCGTAGGGGTCCTGGAAAACCATCTGCACATGGGCGCGCATGGCGGCGAGCGTCCGCCGGTCGGCGCCGACGATATTGCGCCCGTCGACGGCGAAGTTTCCCGACGTCGGCGGCTCGATCATGGCGATCATGCGCGCCAGCGTGGACTTGCCGCAACCCAACTCGCCGACCACCGCCAGCGTCTGCCCGGCAAACAGCGAAAAGCTGACGCCGTCGACCGCCTTCAGCATCAGCGGCTGAGACAGCGGCCCACGCTTCACCCGATAGTGCTGCGCGAGGGTGTCGGCCTGGAGCACCGGGCCGGTGGCGCCCGCCGCGCTCATGCCACCGCCTCCGCAACCGGCCCCGGATGGCCGACCGGGCGGCCATGGGCAAGCGGATAGTGGCACAGCGCGAAGCCGGCCTTCGCCCCCTGCTGTGGCGGCACCTTTTCACGGCAGCGGTCGGTGGTGAAATGACAGCGCGGCGAGAACAGGCAGCCGCTCGGCCGGTCGTAGAGGCCAGGCACGACGCCACCAATCGACGGCAGCGTGCGCCCGTCGGCCCGCTCCGGCAGCGAAGCCAGAAGCGCCGCCGTATAGGGATGGTGCGGATCGGCGAACAGTTCGCCGACATTCTGTTCCTCGACCTTCTGCCCGGCGTAGAACACCGCCACCCGTTCGGCGGTCTCCGCCACCACGCCCATGTCGTGGGTGATGAGGATCAGCGCCATGCCGGTCTGTTTCTGCAGGTCGACCAGCAGGTCGAGAATCTGCGCCTGGATGGTCACGTCCAGCGCCGTGGTCGGCTCGTCGGCGATGAGCAGCTTCGGATTGCAGGCAAGCGCCATCGCGATCATCACACGCTGATTCATGCCGCCGGAAAGCAGGTGCGGGAAAGCCTTGAGCCTGTGCTCCGGTTCGGGGATGCCGACCGCGTTGAGCAGATCGATCGAGCGCTGGCGGCGCGCGGCGCGGTTGAGCCCGAGATGGAATTTCAGCGCCTCGCCGAGCTGATAGCCGACCGTGAAGCACGGATTGAGGCTGGTCATCGGCTCCTGAAAGATCATCGCCATGTCCTTGCCGACGATCGACCGCCGCTGGCGCGGCGAGAGCGCGATGAGGTCGTTGCCGTCGAAGGCAAGGCGATCGGCCGTGACCGTGGCCGTCCATGGCAACAGGCCCATGACCGCCAGCATGGCCACCGACTTGCCGGAGCCGGATTCGCCGACGATCGCCTGCACCTCGCCGGCGTCGACCGTCAGCGACACATTGTCGACCGCGCGGAAGGCGCCACTGGCTGTGGCAAATTCGACGGTCAGATTGCGGATCTCGAGGAGCGGCATCTCAGCTCCGCCTCAATTTCGGGTCGAGCGCGTCGCGCAGACCGTCGCCGATCAAGTTGATGGCCAGCACGGTGATCAGGATGGCAACACCGGGGAAGGTCACCACCCACCAGGCTCTCAGGATGAACTCGCGTGCGTCGGCCAGCATCGTGCCCCATTCCGGCGTCGGCGGCTGGGCGCCCATGCCGAGGAACCCCAGCGCCGCAGCGTCGAGGATGGCGTTGGAGAAGGACAGCGTCGCCTGCACGATGAGCGGCGCCAGGCAGTTCGGCAGGATCGTCAGGAACATCAGGCGCATCGGCCCGGCACCGGCGATCCTGACCGCCGTGACGTAGTCCTTCGATCGTTCGGTCATCACCGACGCCCTGGTCAGACGAACGAAGTGCGGTTGGTAGGAGATCGCGATGGCGATCATGGCGTTAAACAGGCCGGGGCCGAGGATCGCCACCAGCACCAGGGCGAGCAGCAGGCTCGGGAAGGCCAGGATGACGTCCATCACGCGCATGATGACGACATCGACCGCGCCGCGCATGAAGCCGGCGACCAGGCCGACGATGATGCCGCCGGTGAGCGAGAACGCCACCACCACGATGCCGATGAAGAGCGAATAGCGCGCGCCGAAAATCAGTCGCGACAGCATATCGCGGCCGATAGCGTCAGTCCCGAGGATGAAGTTCCACGAGCCGCCCTCCTGCCAAACCGGCGGCGTCAGCAAGTTGTTTCCGAACAGTTCGTCGGGCCCGTGCGGCGAGATCAGGCGGGCGAAGACAGCCGCGAGAATGATGGTGACGAGCACCACCAGACCGACGACCGCGCCGCGGTTCTCGATGAAATAATGCCAGATTTCGCGCAGCGGCGCCGGATGCACGGCTTCGGCGCTGGCCTCTTCGTTCTCGGGCCCACGTTCCTCGGTGGGGAAAGTCGTCTCCGCCATCGCCTACCTCACATGCCTGATGCGCGGATTGACGATGCTATAGACAACGTCAACGGTCAGATTGACGAACATCACGATGACGGCGATGAGCAGCAGCCCGCCCTGGACCACCGGATAGTCGCGCCGGAAGATCGAATCGACCATCCATTTGCCGACCCCCGGCCACGAGAAGATCGTCTCCGTGAGGATGGCGCCAGCCATCAGCACGCCGACCTGCAGGCCGATGGTGGTGACCACCGGGATGAGCGCGTTGCGCAGCGCATGCACGCCGACGACACGCCACGGCGGCAGGCCCTTGGCGCGCGCCGTGCGCACGTAGTCGTCGCCGAGCACCTCGAGCATGGCCGAGCGCGTCTGGCGCGCAATCACCGCCAGCGGAATGGTCGCCAACACAATTGACGGCAGGATCAGGTGTGACACAGCCGACTGGAAGGCGCCCTTCTGGCCGGACAGCAAGCTGTCGATCAGCATGAAGCCGGTGACCGGCTTGAAGAAATACAAAAGTGAGATGCGCCCCGAGACCGGCGTCCAGTGCAGCCAGCCGGAGAACACGATGATGAGCAGCAGCGCCCACCAGAAGATCGGCATTGAATAGCCGATCAGCGCGCCGCCCATGGTGATGTGGTCGATGGTCTTGCCGCGCCTGACCGCCGCCACCACGCCGGCCGGAATCCCGACCGCGACGGCAATGATGATGGCGCAGGTCGACAATTCCAGCGTCGCCGGAAACAGCGTGAAGAACTCGCTGATCACCGGACGCTTGGTGACGATCGACATGCCGAAATTGCCGTGCGCCAGTTGACCGAGATAGACCAGATATTGCTGCCAGATCGGCAGGTCGAAGCCGTAATTGTGCAGCAGCTCCTTGTAGACGTCCGGGGGCAATCCGTGCTCACCGGCCATGAGCAGCACCGGGTCGCCGGGCAATACGCGCACGAATGCGAAGGCAACAAAGCTGACGCCGATGAACGTCGGTATCAGCAACCCGATGCGTCTTACGAAATACCCCAGCATATCCTTACCCGGTCGCCCGACCCGTCATGGCACTTCACGACAGGACGCACAAGCTACTGCGGGCACGACTATGTCGGGAAAAGGCCGGACGGCGCCGGGCAAAGTGCCCGGCGCCATTTCGTTACCGTCTGGCGAGCTCAGTTGCCAGCGATATCAACACCGTCGAAGCGGTGCGACCCAAGCGGGTCCATCTTGTAGTTCTCGACCGACTTGAGCATCGGCATGGTCACGACCGAATGGCCGATCGTGTACCACGGCGCCTGCTCCTTGAAGACGACCTGCGCCTGCTCGTAGAGCTTGGTGCGCTCTGCCTTGTCGGAGCTCTGCACGGCCTTCTTCGTCAGTTCGTCGAAGGGCTTGTAGCACCACGCGGCGACGTTGTTGGTGGTGCCAACGCTGTCGCAACCGAGCAGTACGGCGAGGAAGTTGTCGGGATCGCCGTTGTCGCCGGTCCAGCCGAGGATCACCGCGCCGTCATGCTTCGGGTCGCCGGCGAGCTTCAGGTATTCGCCCCACTCATGCTGCACAATGGTGACCTTGACGCCGATCTTGGCAAGGTCGGCCTGCATCAGCTCGGCCGTGCGCTTGGCGTTCGGCATGTAGGGCCGCTGCACGGGCATCGCCCAGATCTTCATCTCCAGGTTCTTGACGCCCGCCTCGGCCAGCATCTTCTTGGCCGCTTCCGGATCGTAGGGATCGTCCTTCACGTTCTTGTTCCACGACCACATGGTCGGCGGGATCGGATTGATCGCGGCCGTGCCGGTGCCCTGGTAGACGGCGTCGATGATCGCCTGCTTGTTGATCGCCATGTTCAGCGCCTTGCGCACCTTCGGATTGTCGAAGGGCTTCTCGGTGGTGTTGTAGGCGAGGTAGGCGACATTCAGGCCGGCCTGCTGCATGACCGTCAGGCTCGAGTCGCTCTTCAGCGAGGCGATGTCGGCCGGGTTCGGATAGGCCATGATCTGGCATTCACCGGCCTTCAGCTTCTGCAAGCGCACAGAGGCATCGGGTGTGATGGCAAAGACCAGGTCGTCGATCTTCTGCTTGCCGTCCCAATAGTCCGGGTTCGCCTTGTAGCGGATGACCGCGTCCTTCTGATAGGCGACGAAGGTGAACGGACCGGTGCCGACCGGCTCCTGATTCAGCAGTTCGGGATGGCCCCCGGCCAGCAGCTTATCGGCGTATTCCTTCGACATGATCGAGCCGAAATCCATGGCCAGGTCGGCGATGAACGGCGCATTCGGCGCGCTCAGCGTGAACTTCACCGTGTAGTCGTCGACCTTGTCGATGCTCTTGATGGCATCCGGCATGCCCATGCCGACGAAGTAGTCGTACTGGCCGCCGGCGTAGTTGTAGTAGGGGTTCTTCTTGTCGAGCATGCGCTCGAAGGTGAAGACGACGTCGTCGGCATTGAAGTCACGCGTCGGGGTGAAGAAGTCGGTGGTCTGGAACTTCACGCCCTGGCGCAGGTGGAAGGTGTAGGTGAGGCCGTCAGACGAGACGTCCCACTTCTCGGCCAGGCCGGGGATGACGTCGGTCGTGCCGCGATCGAATTCGACGAGCCGGTTGTAGATCGGCTTCGACGAAGCGTCGAACGTCGTACCTGACGTGTAGAGACCCGGGTCGAAACCTTCCGGGCTGCCTTCCGAACAATAGACTAGCGTTTTTGCACTCGCGGTACCGGCCAGTCCGGCCGCGAACGCCGCCACCAAGAGCAGCTTGGTCACGTGTTTCATCATTCTGTCCCTCCTGAGAGCCGCAACAAGGCGCGGCACTAACAGTCCCGATCCGGGACCGCGCTTCCGCGACGGTTCCGAAAGGGTTAGCGCTAATCGAGCCGACGCGCGCCGCGATTGCAAGGGGGCGTGCGCGTGAAAATGCAGCAGCCCATCTGACTTAAAAGAAAGTCGTTATTTGTCATAAACTTAGCAAGACCCCGCCAACCGCGGCTATTCGACATCGACGCCCTCGAAATCGTGCCGTCCGAGCGGATCGACCACATAATTCTTGACGGACTTGGCAACCGGCACGCTGACCTTGGTGTGGGCGATGGTCAGCCACGGCGCCTGGTCGGCGAATATGTGCTGCGCCGTCTCATAGAGTTTCCCCCGCTCGCCGGGGTCGGCCACCTTGCGCGCGTCGAGCACCGCCTTGTCGAAGTCTTGACTGCACCACTCGGCGCGATTGGAGATGCCCACCGTGTCGCAGCCGAGAAGCGCACCGAGGAAATTGTCGGGATCGCCGTTGTCGCTCACCCACCCGAACAGCACCGCGCCGTCGTGGTCGGGCGCCGCCGTCTTCTTGATGAAGGCGCCGAGATCATCGCTGACGATGTCGGCCGTGACCCCGGCCTTGGCGAGGTCCGCCTTGATCATCCCCGCCATGCGTTTCGGATCCGGGTCGTAGGCACGCCTGACCGGCGGCACCCAGATCTTCATCTTCAGATCCTTGACACCGGCATCCGCCAGGGCCGCCTCGGCGGCTTTCGGGTCTGCCGCGCCATCGGGGATGACGTCGACATGCGACCACATGCTCGCCGGCAACGGGCTGTCGGCCACTGCAGCCTCGCCGCCGTAGATGGCGTCGACCAGGGCGCGGCGGTCGATCGCCTGGTTCAGCGCCTTGCGCACCTTCGGATTGTCGAACGGTTTTTGCGTCGTGTTGTAGGCGAGATAGGCGACGTCGGTCGCCTGGGTCTGCATCACGTTGATGTCCGGATCCTGCTTCAGCCGGGCAACGATGGCCGGCGTCGGGGCGGCCATCACCTGGCATTGACCCGCCGTCATCATCCTGGCGCGGGCGAGCGGATCGGGATTGATGAGAAAGAACAGGCGGTCGATCGCCGGCTTGCCGCGCCAGTAGTCGGGATTGGCCCGGTAGTTGATGCGCACGTCGGGTTGATAGCCGACGAACTGGAACGGTCCGGTGCCGATCGGCAGCCGGTCGAGATCGCCCGGCTTCTTCGCCTTGAGCAGCGTCTGGGCGTACTCCTCGGAAAGGATCGAGGCGAAATCCATCGCCAGGTCGCCGAGGATCGCCGGGTCTGGGCGCGACAGCTTGATGCGCACGGTCATGTCGTCGACCTTACTGATCGAATCGATCAGCGCCGGCATCGCCATGCCGTCGAAATACGGCCAGATGCCGCCGGCATAGTCGTAATAGGGGTCTTTCCGGTCCATCTGCCGCCGGAGGCTGAACACCACGTCGTCGGCGTTGAGGTCGCGGCTCGGCGTGAAGAAGTAGGTGGAGTGGAACTTGACGCCGGGCCTGAGATGGAAGGTGTATTCGAGGCCGTTCTCGGACACGTCCCAGCCTTCCGCCAGCCCCGGCACGGGCCGGGTGGTGCCGGGGGCAAACTCAACCAGCCGGTTGTAGAGTGCCTGCGAGGAGGCGTCGAAGGTCGCGCCGGTGATGTGCGGCGCCGGATCGAAGCCTTCCGGGTTCTGGGCCGCGCAGAAGGAGAGATCCTTGGCATTGGCGGCCACGGCCGCACCGGCGGCAAGCATCGCCGCCGTCAGGAGCAACGTCACAGGTTTCATAGGGTCTGATCGTTCACTGGCAGGGTTGAGCGGCCGGTTCAAATTCGCTTTGGCGCGGGCAACATTGCATGAAATCGGCCGGTGACAAAATCGCGCGGCCAGAGCCTACCGGCCCCCGGTCACATCGAACAACGCCCCGTTGACGTAGGAGGACGCATCCGAAAGCAGCCAGACGATGGCCTCGGCGACTTCCTCGGCGCGGCCAGCGCGGCCGAGCGGCGTCGTTGCGCCGAGCCGTTCGGCACGCCCGGGCTGCCCGCCCCTGGCGTGGATCTCGGTGTCGATCAGTCCCGGCCGGACCGCGTTGACGCGCACGCCGAAGGGGCCGCACTCCTTGGACAGGCCGATGGTCATCGTGTCGAGCGCGCCCTTGCAGGCGGCATAGTCGACATACTCGTTGGCACCGCCGAGGCGCGCCGCCATCGACGACAGGTTGACGATCGAGCCGCCGGCCCCGCCCCGGTCCTTGGCCATGCGGCGAACGCCTTCGCGCGCCACCAGCATGGCACCGAGCAGGTTGATCGCGACGACCATCATCAACCGCTCGGTCGAAAGATCGGCGAACGGGCCCGGCGGACCGAGAACCACGCCGGCATTGTTGACCACGCCACCGATCGGTCCGAAGGCCTCGGCCGTCGCGTCGAACAGGCGGATGACATCCTCCTCCTTGGCAACATCGCCGCGGACCGCGAGCGCCTTGCCGCCGGCCGCTTCCACCGCCGCAACGGTCTCCCCGGCCGCCTTTTCGTTCGACAGATAGCTGAAGCCGACCGACCAGCCGCGCGCCGCGGCCATTCGCACCGTGGCGGCGCCGATGCCCCGGCTGCCGCCGGTGACAAGGATGGTCTTGCTCATCTGCGTTCCTCCGGCTCTTGACGTGCCGGCAGCTTCCCCCGGGCGCGGCCGGAGGACAACCGCCCGCGGCGCGACGCAGCCATGCCGGCGGCCAGGTCGTGGCTCACGGCGACCACAGGCGCCCGGTGTCGAAGCGCTCGACGTCGCGGCACAGTTCGACGAAGGCCGCCGCCTGATGATCGATCACAGCCCTGCCCTTCTCGGCCGTCGCGACAGCGGCATTGCCGAGCGCCCCTTCCGGGTTCAGATCCTGCGCCTTCCAGCCGAACTGCACCGGCCCGTGGCCGCGCAAATGCTTGAACTCATCGATGAAGGCAAGCTGGTTCGAACGGAAGTCCCTGGCGTTCTCCATGCGCACCAGATCGGCCCGCAGATGCAGCATCATCGACGTCTCCACGTCGCCGCCGTGAATGCCGTAGAGCGATTCCTCCGGCCCCGTCACGCCCTCGGGCAGGCCGAAGCGCGACCATCCGGTCGCCACCACCAGCATCGTGTGGCGCACGCGCAGTTCGCGCGCCACAATATCGACCATCGGCACATTGCCGCCGTGCGAATTGATGATGATCAGCTTTTCGATACCGGCGCGTTTGACGCTGTCGCCGATCTCCAGCCACAGCTTCGTGGTCGTCTCCCAGGTTCCGGTCACCGTGCCGGGCGAGGAGATGTGCTCGTTGGATTTGCCGATCGCCTGAACCGGCAGGAAGGTCACCGGCAGCGCGTCGGGCAGCAGTTCGATCGACCGCCGCACCATGCCATCCGCGATGCAGGTGTCGGTGCAGACGGGCAGATGCGGCCCGTGCTGCTCGATCGCCGCCACCGGCAGCACGGCGATCCAGCCGGAGGTGTCGCTGTCCGCGAAGTCGCGGGTGGTCATTTCAGCCCAGTAGCGTGAGGGAAGCATGGGAACGTCCGGTGGGAGGGTATGAACCCGCCCATAATGGACGCGCCGGTGCTCGCCCCGCAATGGCCTCCTCGCCGTGCCGCCCTCAGGCCGCCGAAGCTTTGGTGCCCGGCCGCTTCATCAGAGCGAGCGCATCCTTGAGCGCCGTCGGCCGGCCGGTCAGGAAGCCTTGCACCTCGATGCAGCCCTCGGCCTTGACCCGGTCGAACTGCTCGCGCGTCTCGACGCCCTCGGCGGTGGTGACGATGCCGAGGCTGGCACACAGGCCGGTGACCGCGCGGATGATCGCCAGCGAGCTGTTGTCGGTGTTGACGTCGATGATGAAGCGCCGGTCGATCTTGATCTTGTCGAAGGGGAAGCTTTGCAGATAGCTCAACGACGAATAGCCGGTGCCGAAATCGTCCATCGCGACGTGCACGCCCATGGCGCGCAGCCGATGCAGCGTCGTCAGCGTCGCCTCGCTGTCGGCCAGCAGCGTCGACTCGGTGATTTCGAGCTCCAGCCGGTCTGCCGCCAGCCCCGAACCAGCCAGCGCCGCGATCACCGACTGCATCAGGTGGACGCTGCGGAATTGCACCGGTGAAAGGTTGACCGCCACCTTCACCGGCGACGGCCACTTCATTGCGTCGCGGCAGGCCTGCTTCAGCACCCACTCACCAATCGGCACGATCAGTCCGGCCTCTTCGGCCAGCGGGATGAATTCGATCGGCTCGACGAGGCCACGCACGGGGTGGGACCAGCGTATGAGCGCTTCGAATCCGCTGATCGCATTGGTCTCCAGGTTGAACTGCGGTTGATAAAACAGTTCGAACTGCTCCATCTCGATGGCGCGGCGCAGGTCCAGTTCGAGCGCCCGCCGGGCCTGCATCGCCGCATCCATCCCGCGCTCGAAGAAACGATAGATTCCGCGCCCGTCGCCCTTGGCACGATGGAGCGCCATATCGCCGGCCTTGAGCAGTTTGGCGGCGTCGCTGCCATCGCCCGGCGCCAGCGCAATGCCGATGCTCACGCCGCTGATCACCTTGTGGCCTTCCAGCAGATAGGGCTCGCTGATCGTGTCGATCACGCGCTGAGCCAGCGTGCGCGCGCCCTGCGGTTGCTCGGCCCCGACCTGGACGATGGCGAATTCGTCGCCGCCGAGACGCGCCACCGTATCGCCGTCGCGCACGCAGGCCGCCAGTCGCTTGGCCGTCGCGATCAGCAGGGCATCGCCGAGCGGATGCCCGAGCGCGTCGTTGACATCCTTGAAGTGGTCGAGATCGAGACAGAGGATTGCAACCTCACCGTTGCGGCCGACACGCACCAGCGCATCCTCGACGCGCTCTCCCAGCAGCATACGGTTGGGCAAGTCGGTCAGCCCGTCGTGGAATGTCATATGGGCGATCTTCGCCTCGGCCTTGCGCCGGTCAGTTACGTCCTCATGGGTCGACACCCAGCCGCCATCGTGCAACGGCTGATAGACCAGGCTGATGATACGGCCATCGTGAAACTGGATGATGTCCTTGAACTGCTCGCCACGCTCGATGATGCCCTTCAGGTAGTCGGCGTATTTGTTGCCATCGCTGCCGGGATAGCTGCCGGTAAGCAACCGGTTTTCGACGATCGCCTCGAGCGGCGTCCCCGGCTTGGCCAGTTCCGGCGGCAGCCGGTAGATCTCCGCGTAGCGCGCATTGGCAACGATCAGCTTCTGCTCGGCGTCGAACATGACCAGGCCGATCGGCATATTGTCGACCGCCGAGAAGAAACGCTGCCGGTCCTGTTCTCCAGCCTCGGCGAGCGCATGCGCGCGTACCAGGCTCTCGCGGTAGCCGATGGCCGCATCGATGAGCGCGCCGATCTCGTCGTGGCGCTCGTTCTCGTTGGCAATCGTCGCACGTGCATCGCCCGTATTCAGCCGACGCATGGCCTCGCTCACCCGGCGGATCGGCGCGCTGATATTGCCGCCGACCCAGACAATGGTGCCGACGACGCAGGCGACCGCGAAGACGATCGCCGCAATTGTCAGCCAGAGGGCCGTCAGGAACGTCCGGTCGACCTGCTCTGCGCCCCGGCTGCTTTGGCGGCTGGCATAGGTGATCAGGTCGTCGATACGGCGCATGGCATGATCGAGCACCGCGAAATTCTCGACCCCCGCGCCGGGGGGCTTGGCGGCGGCTCCGCCGGCTGCGTTGTCCGGCAAGGTGCGCGCCAGATCGGCTTCGTATTCGCTCCACACCTTGCGCAGGATCGAATAGAGCAGGCGTTCCTCTGCGTCCCCCGGAATCGCCTCGTAGGTCCGCCAGTCGCGCTCGAGCTTCTGCGAGAGCGACTGGATTCGATCGCTTATGTGTACGTGCGGTCCCAGGAAGTCTTCGTTCAGGCGCGAGCGCGCGAGCAAACCATATTCGGCCATCTCCGCCTTGATCTCGCCGAGCAGTTCGATGCGCGGCAGCCAGACGCTCACGATCTGCTCGGAGGACCGGTTGAGGGCCTGAAGATTATAGAGCCCGGCGGCTCCCACCAGAACGATGAACGACAGCGCCAGCCCGAGACCGGCGATGAGCTTGGTGCGGATACTGACGTCGCGGAGCGCGGTCATTCCGGGCCTCGCAGCATCTGCGTGCCGGTGCCGCCGGCCTTGCCGTTCGGCCGACATGAGAAGGACCGCAGCGGGCAGGGCTTGACGGTCGGCGGGGCGGCGGCGCCGAGCCGAAGGGCGAAGCAGGTTGTTGCGGCAACGACTGCCGTAAGGGACAAAACCAAATCCATCGTGCGTCTCACAACCAGACGCCCGGACAGCTATCCAAAGCGTTGGCATTGGCACTTCCAGCAATATCAAGTCTGAAGCATTAAGTTCGTCATAATAAAATAACTACAGAGAGTTCGTTTGACGCACAATAAGCCCGCACGAAGAGCACCGTTTCTCGAATGAATACCTAGATTCTCAATGGCGCCGTTCATGGAATGGAAAGCATAACCCCATTGACAACGCATCGCTGGCGGCTGCCGGCGGATGCACCCCTCGTCGCGGCGCAACTCCCTCACACGAATGAAGCAAACCCGGTCCGGTTGCTTTACAGCGCCGCCAGGAAGGCCTTGGCCGCCTCGCCGTGCTCGCGGCGGAGCTTCGCCACGTCGATGTCGACCGGCTGCCCGTCCTCGACCGTCCATCTGCCAGCGACCATGACCCGGTCGGCGGCATGCGCCCCGCACAACACCAGCGCGGCCAGCGGATCGCCGGCGCCGGAGAAGCGCAACTCGTCCAGCGTGAACAAGGCGAGATCCGCCTGTTTCCCCACCGCGATCGCGCCGATGTCGTCACGGCCGATGCAGCGCGCCGAGCCCTCGGTCGCCCAACGCAGGACGTCGAAATGGGTGACTGCGGCGGCGTCGTAGGTCAGCCGGCCGATCATCAGCGCGTGGCGCACGCCTTCCATCAGGTTGGAATTGTCGTTCGACGCCGAGCCGTCGACACCGAGCCCGACCGGGCTGCCGGCGGCCTCCAGCTCCTTGGTCCGGCACTGGCCGGAAGCAAGCACCATGTTCGACGTCGGGCAATGACACACACCAACGCCGTGGCGGCCGAGATGCTGCACCTCGTCGTCGGTGAAATGGATGCCGTGGGCAAGCCAGACGCGATCGGAGAGCCAGCCGCACTCTTCCAGATAGTCCACCGGCCGGCACGCGAAATGTTCGAGGCAGTATTCGTTCTCGTCGCGCGTCTCGCCGAGATGGGTATGCAGCCGGCAATCGTGCTTCTCGGCGAGGCCGACGCTGTCGACCATCAGCCGCTTGGTCACCGTGAACGGCGCGCAAGGCGCGAGCGCCACCTGCAGCATCGAACCTTCGCTGGTGTCATGATAGCGATTGAGCACCCGTTCGCAGTCGGCAAGGATGGTGTCCTCGTCCTGCACGACGCTGTCCGGCGGCAACCCGCCATCCTTTTCCGAGAGGTTCATCGAGCCGCGGTTGAGCGTCATGCGCACGCCGACGCGCGCCGCCTCCTCCGCCTGGATGTCCATGGCGTCGTCGAGGCCGACCGGAAACAGATACTGATGGTCGGACGAGCAGGTGCAGCCTGACATCATCAGCTCGGTCAGCGCCAGCCGCGTGGCCATGCGGAAGGCGTCCGGCTTCACGTTCTTCGCCCAGATCGGATAAAGCGCCTTCAGCCAGGGGAAGAGTTCCTTGTTGATGGCGGACGGATGGGCGCGGGTCAGCGTCTGGAAGAAGTGATGGTGCGTGTTGATCAGGCCGGGAATGACGACGTGGCGGCTGGCGTCATGGACCTGATCGACCGGCGCGGCGGGTTGCCTGCCCATGGGCACAAGCTCGACGATGCGGCCGTTCTCGACCACCAGCCCGCCGCCGGCGCCTTCCGCCAGAACGGCGAGCGGTTCTCTGATCCACAGACGCATGCGTGCCGCCCCTCAGCTTTCCATTGCGAGCTTGATACCAAACAGGACGAAGACCGCGCCGGCCACGCGCCCGATAATCGTGCGCATGGGGCCGAAGGCCCGCTTCATCGCCTCGGTCGAGGCAAACAGGGCCAGCGGCAGATACCACGAGCATGAGATCGCGAAGAGCGTCACGAATGCCTCGGCCGCCAGCAGCCCGTGATGACCGGGCGGCAGGGCGACCGCCAGCAACGAGGCGGCGACGGCGGCCGATTTGGGATTGGCAAGCGTCGTGGCCAGCCCCGTGCGATAGGCCGACAGGGTGCCGCCGCGACGCGGCGCGGCAGGCCCCGCCCGCCGGATCATCTGGATGCCGGCCCACACGAGATAGGCGGCACCGGCGATCCGGATCGCCATGCCGGACAAAGGCAGCACCACGAACAGCGCCTTCAGGCCGAGAAGCCCGGTGGCGATCCAGAAGGCGGTGCCGGTCAGCGAGCCGAGCGCCGTCAGCACCGCCGCCTTGCGGCCATGCGCGGCTGCGGCATAGGTGATGGCAAAGAAATTCGGACCCGGCAGGACCACCGCCAGCGCCCATACGGCGGCAAGCGGTGCCAGCACGGCGAGCGCGCCGCCGCTCACGGCGCGCCCACCGCCGTCGCCTCGACCTCGATCAGGAATTCCGGCCGCGTGAAGCCCGAGACGATGACCAGGGTCGAGGCCGGCGGCGGCTCGCCGATGAACCGGTCGCGCACCGCCATGTAGTCCTTCATGTGCTCGCGCCGGGTGACGAAGGCATTGAGCCGCACGATATCGTTCGGGCTCAGGCCCGCCTCGGCAAGGATCGCAGCGATGTTGCGGAAGCAGACCTCCGCCTGCGCTTCAACCGTATCCGGCACCGAATCGTCGGGGCCGACGCCGAGTTGTCCCGAGCAGAAGACCATGGGTCCGGGCCGGGCAATCGCTATGCCGTGGCTGTAGCGCCCGAACGGCGCGCGGATGCTGGCAGGATTGAGCGCTCGTGCCATCGAAACCTCGGAAAATCGGTGCCCGACGCTACGATTGCCGGGCGCTGCCTGACAAGGGCCGGGTGAGCGGAGGATGTAGTCGGACACTGCCGCTTTCTTGTGCAGTTGGCTTGCCCTAGAGTGGCGCGCCTGTGGCGCGGCAGACCCGCGCGCTGCCGCACCTGTGGCGGCACCACATGCGGCCGGTGGCATACGATTTGCGACAATGTCCATTCGCGTTCACCGCGTGGTTCGCGGATCTGCGCGAATTGGTCGGAATCGGAAGACGAACACAACGTGGCGTGTCATGTGACCGGCCACGTCAACGGAAGGCGGAGAAGGGGATAATGAGCACTCTCAAAACCATGAGCCTTGGCCTGGCCGCGGGCGCCACGCTTTTTGCGCTGGCGGGTCCGGCACTGGCTCTCGATGAGGTCTCGTTCGGCACCAACTGGCTGGCCGAGGCCGAGCACGGCGGCTTCTATCAGGCGGTTGCCGACGGCACCTATGAGAAATACGGCCTGAAGGTGAACATCGTTCAGGGCGGCCCGCAGGCGCTCAACCAGGCGCTGCTGATCGGCGGCAAGGTGCAATTCTACATGGGCAGCGTGCTCGGTGCCTTCAACGCCCTCAAGGAAGGCGTTCCGGTGATCGAGGTCGCGGCGATGTTCCAGAAGGACCCGCAGGTGCTCATCGCCCATCCCGACGCCGGCGTGAAGACGTTTGCCGACCTCGCCAAGCTGCCGACCATCTTCATGGGCAAGGAAGGCTTCTCCTACTACTTCCAGTGGATGAAGGTCGCCTACAAGGGCTTCCACGACGAGCAGTACAAGCCCTACACCTTCAATCCGGCGCCGTTCCTGGCCGACAAGATGTCGGCCATGCAGGGCTACCTGACCTCCGAGCCGTTGCAGATCGAGAAGCAGGGCGGCTTCAAGCCGCTGGTCTTCCTGCTCGCCGACCAGGGCTACGATCCCTACTCGACCACAATCGAGGTCACCAAGGACTACCTCGCCAAGAACCCGGACATCGTGCAGCGCTTCATCGATGCCTCGTCCATCGGCTGGTACAATTATCTCTACGGCGACAACGCCGCCGCCAACGCACTGATCAAGAAAGACAATCCGGAGATGACCGACGAACAGATCGCCTTCTCCATCGCCAAGATGAAGGAATACGGCATCGTCGATTCCGGCGACACGCTGACTGAGGGCATCGGCTGCATGACCGACGCCCGCTGGAAGGAGTTCTACGACAAGCTGGTCAAGGCCAAGGTCATCGACGCCAACATCCCGATCACCGACGCCTATACGACCCAGTTCGTCTGCAAGAAGGTGGGCATGGACCTGAAGAAGTAAGGCACCCGCGGTCCCGGTAGCGGCAATCTGCCCTGCCGGAGATCGCAAGAGCGATGGCGGAGCCGCGGCTCCGCCATCCTGACTGGACAGCATGACGGCAGCTTGCCGTCGCCGCCGGCACCTGGCGTAAAGCGGAGCAAACCTTTGAATACCACTGTCATGCCGGGCGACATGCAGCCCTCCGCACCGCGCCGCGGCAGCCGCCCTCTGGTGTCGCTGCACGGCGTGTCGAAGATGTTCTCCAACGGCACCGTCGCCCTGCACAACATGTCGCTGGACATCGGCCAGGGCGAGTTCGTCAGCCTGCTCGGCCCTTCCGGCTGCGGCAAGTCGACGGTGCTGAGGATCATCGCCGGTCTCGGCGAGACCACCGCGGGCACCATCGACTGGCCGTCGGCGGACCATTACGACGCCGAGGGCCACCCGCAGAAGGAGATCGGCTTCGTCTTCCAGGAGCCGACCCTGATGCCGTGGGGCACGGTCTTCGCCAATGTCTGGCTGCCGCTGCGCCTGCAGGGCATCTCCAAGGCGGCAGCACACGACCGCGTCATGGAAGCGCTGCACATGGTCGGCCTCGAAAAGTTCGCCGATTCCTACCCGCGCGAGCTGTCGGGCGGCATGAAGATGCGCGTCTCCATCGCCCGCGCGCTGATCACCAAGCCCAAGCTGTTGTTGATGGACGAGCCCTTTGCCGCGCTCGACGAGATCACCCGCTTCAAGCTCAACAACGACCTGCTCCATCTCTGGGAGACGTTCGGCTGGACCGTCATCTTCGTCACCCACTCGGTGTTCGAATCGGTCTACCTGTCGAGCCGCATCGTCGTCATGGCGGCGCGGCCCGGGCGCGTCGTCCGCGAAATCGCTGTCGACGCACCTTATCCGCGCGAGGAGGAGTTCCGCACCTCTGCCGTCTACAACGATTATTGCCGCCGCACCTCGGAGGCCCTGCACGGCGCGATTGAGGCGACCCATTGACTGCAACGATGATGCTCAAAGCCGAAGAGACCGACCTGACCGCACCGCTCCATCAGGGCGAGGACGAGGCGCCGCGGCCGCCGCCCGCCGAGAGCCGTGGCGAGCACTTCGCGCGCATCGCCATCCCGGTCGGGATGCTCGTGCTGCTCCTCGTCGCCTGGCAGGTCTATGTCGATGTCGCCCATGTGCCGCACTACATCCTGCCGAGTCCGCTGCGCATCGCCCAGGCCTTCGGCACCGACTATCCGATCCTGCTGCCGGCCCTGCTGGTCACGCTCAAGATCACCTTTTCGGCGCTCGCCATCGCGCTGGTCGGCGGCGTCGCGCTGGCCATCCTCATGGCCCAGTCGAAATGGATCGAGCTGGCGCTCTATCCCTATGCCGTCATCCTGCAGGTGACGCCGATCGTCGCCATCGCGCCGCTGATCCTCATCTACACGCCGAACACCCAGACGGCGCTGCTCATCTGTGCCTGGCTCGTCGCGTTCTTCCCGGTGCTTTCCAACACCACGCAGGGCCTGCGCTCGACCGACCACAACCTGCTTAACCTGTTCGAACTCTACGGCGCCGGCCGCTGGCAGACGCTCATCCTGCTCAAACTGCCCAACGCGCTGCCCTATTTCCTCGCCGGCCTGAGGATCGCCGGTGGCCTCGCGCTGATTGCCGCCGTCGTCGCCGAATTTGCCGCCGGCTCCGCCGGTGCCGGTTCCGGCCTCGCCTTCCGCCTGCTCGAATCGCAGTTCCGGCTCAACATCCCGCGCCTCTTCGCGGCCCTTCTGCTGCTCTCCTTCACCGGCGTGCTGATCTTCTTCGCCACCAGCCTGATCTCCCATCTGGCCCTCAGGCGCTGGCACGAAAGCGCCGTGCGCCGCGAAAACTAGCAAGCGCGAGGGGGGCGCGACATGGCAAAGGGTTTCGCCAGGGTTCCGCGTGAGTCGCGCTTCGTGCTGGCGAACGCAACGCTGCCGGCGGTTCTGGTCGATGGCCTCGCCGCCTCAGCCGACGAGGACGGGCTGATCGGCGCCGACATCACGCTCCGCAATGGCATGATCGAACGCATCGATCCGCCCGGCCGTCGCACCAGGCTGCCCAAGCTCGACCTCGACCGCGGCATGGTCTGGCCGTGCTTCGTCGACATGCACACCCATCTCGACAAGGGCCACATCTGGCCGCGCCGCCGCAATCCTGACGGCACCTTCGCCGGCGCTCTGGAAGCGGTCGCGACCGACCGCGAGATGCACTGGCGTCCACACGACGTCGAACGGCGCATGGATTTTGCGCTGCGCGCCGCCTATGCCCACGGCACGGCGCTCTTGCGCACCCACCTCGATTCGGGCCATCCGCAGCATCGTGAGAGCTGGCCGGCCTTTGGCCGCATGCGCGAACGCTGGGCCGGGCGCATCGACCTTCAGGCCGTGTCGCTGTTTGCCATCGATCACTTCGCCGACGAAGCCTATGCGCGCGAGATCGTCGATCTCGTCGTGGAACATGGCGGCGTGCTCGGCGCCGTCACCTTCATGATTCCGGGCCTGGAGGCGCTCATCGAAAAGATGATGATCCGCGCCGCCGAGCGCGGCCTCGACCTCGATTTTCACGTCGACGAGACAAGTGACCCCAAGGCGCACTCGCTGCGCATCATCGCCGATACGGCGCTGAAGCTCCGTTTTCCGGGCAGGATCACCTGCGGCCATTGCTGCTCGCTCGCCGTCCAGCCCGACCAGGAGGCGGAAGAGACACTGGACCGGGTCGCCGAAGCCGGCATCGCCGTCGTCTCGCTGCCCATGTGCAACATGTATCTGCAGGACCGCGTTGCCGGCCGCACGCCCCGCTGGCGCGGCATCACGCTTCTGCACGAGTTCACGACACGCGGCGTGCCGGTGGCCGTTGCCTCCGACAATACCCGTGACCCCTTCTATGCCTATGGCGACCTCGACATGGTCGAGGTCTTCCGCGAGGCGGTGCGCATTGCCCATTTCGACCATCCCTTCGGCCGCTGGCCGGCCGCCGTCGCCCGCGGCGCCGCGGAGATCGTCGGCCGGCCCGATCGTGGCGTCATTGCCGCGGGCCTTCCCGCCGACCTGGTGCTCTTTCGCGCCCGCAGCTTCACCGAACTCCTCGCCCGCCCGCAGGCCGACCGCACGGTGCTGCGCGCCGGCAAGCCCATCGACCGCACGCTTCCCGATTACCGGGAGCTCGACGACATCATGGTGACCGCATGAGCGCCTACGACATCGACACGCTGAAGAAGGAACTCGACGGCATCAAGGTCGAGGACCATCCGGCCATCGTCAAGCAGAAGAGCCGCGACTTCTACTGGTACTCGCCGGTCTTGAAGCGCCAGCTCGATCATGTCACCGGCGATATCATCGTCTCGCCGAAGAGCGAGGCCGAGGTCGTGCGCGTGCTTCAGGCCTGCTTCGCGCTCGGCATTCCCGTCACCCCGCGCGGCACCGGCACCGGCAATTACGGCCAGGCCATGCCGCTGTCCGGCGGCGTCGTGCTCAGCCTCGCCGACATGAACGCCGTGAAGGCGATCACGCCCGGCCGCGTCGTCGCCGAGCCCGGCGCCATTATCGCTCAGGTCGACAGACAAACTCGCGCCGACAGCCGGCAGGAACTGCGCATGCACCCCTCGACCGCGGGCACGGCGACGCTCGCCGGTTTCATCGCCGGCGGCTCGGGCGGCGTCGGCTCGATCAACTGGGGCGGCCTGCGCAACATCGGCAATGTGCTCGGCATGCGCATCGTCACCATGGAGGCCGAGCCGCGCGTGCTGGAGCTCGAAGGCTGGGACCTGCTCAAGGTCATGCACGCCTACGGCACCAACGGCATCATCACCGAAGTCGATGTGCCTCTCGACGCCGCTCATGACTGGATCGACGTCATCGTCGGCTACGAAGACTACATGGACGCGGTGCGTTTCGCCGACTTGCTCGGCAACGAGGATGGGCTTCTCTTCAAGGAGATCGCGACGGTCGCCGCACCCGCCCCCCACGACTACTTCCTGCGCCATCAGAAGTTCTTCCGGCCCGAGCACTCGGTCGTCCTGCTCATGGTGGCGGCGCAGGCGCTGTCGCCCTTCCTGGCTCTGGCCAGGCGCGAAAAGGCCGAAATCCTCTTCCGCGCCGATACCGCCACCGAACAGGAGAAGAAGGGCCTGCCGCCGAACTATGAGCTGGCCTGGAACCACACCACGCTCAGGGCGCTCCGCGTCGACCCGACCATCACCTATCTGCAGACCCAGCACCGCTTCCCCGACCACCTGAAGTCGATCGAGGCCATGACGAAGCTGCTCGGCGACGAGATGCCGGGCCATCTCGAATTCATCCGCTTCGACGGCAAAGTCTCCGCCGCCGGCCTGCCCATGGTGCGCTACACCAGTGACCAGCGGCTGGAGGAACTGGTCAAGATCCACGAGGACAACGGCGTCAACATCTTCAACCCGCACCGCTACACGCTGGAGGAAGGCGGCATGAAGAAGACCGACGCGGTGCAGCTCGCCTTCAAGAAGGAGGCCGACCCCAGGGGCCTGCTCAATCCCGGCAAGATGATCGCCTGGGAGAATCCGGATTTCGACCTCAACTCCGACAAGGTCTATCTCTTTCCCGGTCTTCAGCAGAGCGCCGCGGAATGATCATGATGGTGGCCGACCTCGCACGGGAACAATCGTGATGCGCACGCTTGTCGTCTTTGCCCACCCGGTCGAGACCAGCTTCGCGGCGGCCGCCCACCGCACCATCGTCGAATCGCTCAAGGCCGCCGGCCACGAGGTCGACGATTGCGACCTCTATGCCGAGGGCTTCAATCCGGTCCTGTCGCGCGAGGAGCGGCTCAACTACCACGACACCGAAATCTGCACCAAGCCGGTTCAGGCCTATGTCGATCGCCTGCGCGCGGCCGATGCGCTGGTCCTCGCCTTCCCCGTCTGGAACTACGGTTATCCGGCGATCATGAAAGGCTTCTTCGACCGCGTCTTCCTGCCCGGCGTGTCCTTCAAGCTCGCCAACGGACGCACCTGGCCGAACATGCAGAACATCCGCAGGCTCGCGGCGGTGGTGACCTATGGCGGCGACCGCTGGCGCACCTGGCTCATGGGTGACCCGCCGAAGAAGGTGGTCAAGCGCGCCGTGCGCGCCGTCTGCCACCCGCTCACCAAGACCCGCTACATCGCCCTCCACGACATGAACCGCAACAGCGAGGCGGTCTGCGCCGCCTTCCTCGAAAAGGTGGCCCGCGAGATGCGGGCATTCTGAAGCATTGTCAGATGCCGTTATTGACAGGCGCCTCAAGCCTGCGACTGTCATACAGGTTTCATGTTCATTGTTTAGGTCGCTAACTTCATGGGGTTCGATCACCGCCGGACAATCACGCACAGGCTCGCCCAGGCGGCACACGCCTACCGGGTGCGAGCGGGGAGTCAGCTGTCCCGCATCAACCTCCACTCCGGCCAGGAGGCCCTGCTCAAGGCACTTTCCACCGCCGACGGCATGTCGATGAGCGACCTTGCCGCCGCTCTCGGGGTCCAGCCGCCGACCGTCACCAAGATGATCAGCCGGCTTGCGGCCCAGGACTATGTCGAGCGCCGCGCTGCGCCCGGCGACGGCCGCCAGGCTCAGGTTTTCCTCACCGAGCGCGGCCATCACGCCATCGGCCAGATCGACAAGCTGTGGAAGCGCATTGAAAAGACGGCGCTCGCCGGCATCGACGACAAGGACCGCAAGCGCCTGCGCAAGCTTCTGCGCCAGGTCGAGCGTAATCTCGGCGCCGCCAAGGACGATTCTGCTGTCGAGGCCGAAAGCGACGACGGCGAGCGCGAAGAGGCGCCCGTCGCGAACTGAGCCGGCAATCCGCCGCCGGCGATTGCCTCCCATCGCCGCGCCGGACTACCATCCGTCTGCCGATAATCCAGCCAGCAGGTTTCCCGTGCCGATCACGTTCGATTTTTCCAACCGCGCCGCGGTCATCACCGGCGGCGCCCAGGGCATTGGCCGCGCCGTCGCCGAGCGCCTCATCGACGGCGGCTGCTCCGTCGCCCTCTGGGACCAGGACAAGACACTGGTCGAGGCGACCGCCGGCGAGCTCTCCGCCAGGGGGAAAGTCTTCGCTTTTGCCGTCGATGTCTCCGACGAAACGCAGGTCGACCGCGCCAGGGCCGAAACGCTTTCCGCGCTCGGCGCCGTCGACATCCTGGTCAACAATGCCGGCGTCGCCGGCCTCAATGCCAATGTCGCCGATTACCCGATCGAAGAATGGGACCGCGTCATCCGCATCAATCTGCGCAGCCAGTTTCTCTGTTGCCGTGCCTTCGTCGGCGACATGATCGCGCGCAATTACGGCCGCATCGCCAACGTCGCCTCGATTGCCGGCAAGGAGGGCAACCCCACCGCCTCCTCCTATTCGGCCTCGAAAGCCGGCGTCATCGCGCTCACCAAGTCGCTCGCCAAGGAGACCGCGGGCAACAACATCTCGGTCAATGCCATCACCCCGGTGACCGCCAATACGCGCATCCTCGAGCAGATAACCCAGGCCCACATCGACTACATGCTGTCGAAGATCCCGCGCGGACGCTTCGTCACCGTCGAGGAGATCGCGGCGACCATCGCCTTCATGGTGTCGGAGGAGTGTTCCTTCACCACCGGCGCCACCTTCGACATTTCCGGTGGCCGAGCCACCTACTGACGCCGAGCGGTTGCATCTCTACGCGCTCTATCGCGAACGCATCCACCGGGACCGCTGACCCGGAACTTTGCGACGGCTCCGTCCGGCGATAGAGTCCCTCGCCCACCGTTTGGAGACACCCATTGGACAAGAACGACGTGATTGCCGCCGGCGACCTGCCGGCGAAAACGACAGACGCTCTGGCCGAAGCCTTCACCATCCACCGGCTGAGCGACGGTGAGGCGATCCCGCCGGAGGTCGCAGCGCGTGTCCGCGGCATCGCCCGCGGCGGTCATTTCGCCGTCGACGACAAGCTGATCGACGGCCTGCCCAAGCTCGAGATCATCGCCAATTTCGGCGTCGGCTATGACGGCATCGACCTTGCCGCCTGTGCGGCGCGCGGCATCATCGTCACCAATACGCCCGATGTGCTCACCGAGGAGGTCGCCGACACCGCGCTCGGCCTGCTGCTGATGACGGTGCGCGAACTCGCCGCCGCCGAACGCCATCTGCGCGCCGGCAAGTGGGCGAACGTTGGCCCCTATCCGCTGACCCGCGCCACGCTGCGCGACCGCACGGTCGGCATCGCCGGCCTCGGCCGCATCGGCCTCGCCATCGCCCGCCGGCTCAGCACCATGCAGGTGCCGGTCGTCTATCATAACCGCACCAAACGCGATGACGTCCCTTACCGGCACTATGCCGACATCGCCGCGATGGCCCGGGACGTGGATACGCTGATCAGCGTCCTGCCCGGCAACCGCCACACGGAGAAGCTGATCGACGCCAGCGTCTTCAGGGCGCTTGGGTCGCGCGGCATCTTCATCAATGTCGGTCGCGGCAGCGTCGTCGACGAGGCCGCGCTGATCGCGGCCCTGAAGGACGGCACCATCCTCGCCGCCGGGCTCGACGTCTTCGCCGACGAGCCCAACGTCCCGGCAGAGCTGATGGCGCTCGACAATGCCGTGCTGCTGCCCCATGTCGGCTCGGCGTCGGTCTATACCCGTGACGCCATGGGCCAGCTCTGCGTCGACAACCTGACGAGCTGGTTCACCGCCGGCAAGCCTTTGACGCCGGTGCCGGAAACGCCGTGGAAGGCGAGGCGGTAGAGCCTCACTTCACCCAGGTCCCGCCAAGTTCGTCTTCGATGTGGACGCGGATGATCTCCTCGAAGCTTGTCTCCGCATGGAAGCCGAGGGCGATGGCGCGCTCGGGCGCGAAGTTGCGCGGCCAGCCCGCGACGATGCCCATGATCGTCGGGTCGGGCTCGCGGCGGATGCGCTTCGCCACGTCCTCGCCGGCTATTCTGCTGAGCGCCGCGATCTGTTCGCCCACGGTCACCGACACGCCGGGCATGGAGAGATTGCGCCGCGCCCCCAGCCTCATCCCGTCGAGCCCGGCGGCATGGATCAGGAAGCCAACGGCGGAACGCGGGCTGGCATGCCAGTGGCGCACGCTTTCGGCGACCGGCAGGATCGCCTCCTGGCCGTTGAGCGGTTCGCGGATGATGCCGGAGAAGAAGCCGGAAGCCGCCTTGTTGGGCCTGCCCGGACGTACGCAGATCGTCGGCAGGCGGATGCCGATGCCATCGAAAAAGCCGCGCCGCGTATAGTCGGACAGCAGCAGCTCGCTGATCGCCTTCTGGGTGCCGTAGGAGGTGAGCGGTGTCTCGAAGAATTCGTCGCCGATCGCCTCGGGAAACGGCGCCCCGAACACGGCAATCGACGAAGTGAACACCACGCGTGGGGCATAGCCGTCGCCGACCTTGCGGATCGCGTCGAACAGGGCCCGCGTGCCGTCGAGATTGACCCGATAGCCCTTGTCGAAATCAGCCTCCGCCTCGCCGGAGACGATCGCCGCCAGATGGAAGATCACGTCGGGTCGCGCCGCCACCAGCTCTTCCGCCATGCCGGGCGCGGCAAGGTCGGCATCGCGCGTGTCGACCCTGAAGGGCACGCCGGTCGGCAGCACCGGCTCGACAACGTCGACCAGGTTCAGCCGGTCGATCGCCTTGCCGGCGAGGCCGCCATCGACGATCAGCCTTCGGGTCAGCTTGGCGCCAACCATGCCGGCAGCGCCGATGATGAGGATGTGCATGGGTTGGTCCCTAAGCCGACCAGCCGCCGTCGATGACGTAGGCCTGGCCGGTGGTGTAGGACGACTCGTCCGAGGCGAGGTAAAGCGCCAGCCGCGCGATCTCCTCCGCCGTGCCCAGGCGTCCCATCGGCTGACGGTCGATGAACGCTTGCCGGACCTCGTCGCGCGACTTGCCCTGCGCCTGTGCCTGCTCGGCGATACGCCCGTCGAGAGAAGGCGACTGGATGGTGCCCGGGCAGATGGCATTGCAGCGCACGCCCTGGCGGATGAAATCGACGGCGACCGCCTTGGTCAGGCCGATCACCGCCGCCTTCGATGCACCATAGACATAGCGGTTGGCGGCACCCACCACGGAGGAGGCCACTGACGACATGTTGACGATTGAGCCGCTTCCCTTTTCCAGCATGCCGGGCAGGACGGCCTGGATCGTGTGGTGCATCGCCTTGACGTTGAGGTCGAAGGAGAAGTCCCAGTCCTCTTCCGTGGTGGTCAGCACCGTGCCGTGATGGACGAAGCCGGCGCAGTTGAACAGCACATCCACCGGCCCGACGCGGGTCGTCATCGCGCGCACCGCCCCGCGGTCGCGCACGTCGAGCGCATGGGTCTCGGCGACGCCGAAATCCTTGAGATCGGCCATCAGTTCAGGCTTGATGTCGGTCGCGATCACATGCGCGCCTTCCGCCGCAAAGAGCCGTGCCGTTGCCCGGCCGATGCCCGCGCCGCACGCCGTCAATAACGCGTGCTTGCCCTTCAGTCTGTCCATGCGTTCGCTTTCCTTCCCGTCTGGTCCCTGTCAGGTCCTGAATGCCGCGAGCTCGCGCTTCTGGGCGCCTGCCGCGTCGAAGTTCTCCGGCCGAAGCCATGCCTCGAAGGCCGCCTTCATCGCCGGCCAGTCGCCGTCGGTCATCGCATACCAGGCGGTGTCGCGGTTGCGGCCCTTGACGATCATGTGCTGGCGGAAGGTGCCCTCATAGGTGAAGCCGAAGCGCTCGGCCGCCCGCCGCGACGGCGCATTGAGCGCGTTGCATTTCCACTCGTAGCGCCGGTAATGCAGCTGGTCGAAGACATAGCGCGCCATCAGATATTGCGCTTCGGTGCCGGCGGCGGTGCGCTGCAGGAGCGGCGAATAAAGGACGTTGCCCATCTCGATCACGCCCATCGCCGGGCGGATCTCCATCAGCGCGACGATGCCGACGGCCCTGTCGCTCGCCTCCTCGACAACGGCGTAGGAAAACGGATCAAGCAGCACGGTGCGCTCGTCGACCCAGCGCCGGAAGGACGGCTCGTCGCGAAACGGGCCGTAGCCCATATAGGCCCAGATATCGTCGTGGCCTTCGACCGCCAGCCACAGCGACTCGGCGTGCCGGACGAGATCGAGTTTCTCGATCCGGCAGAAACGGCCGCCAAGCCGCAGCGCTTCCGGCCATCCCGCCGGCGTGGCGTCGACCACCGCGCCGAGCGGCAGTCCCTCGATCGTCCCGGTCATGGCATCCTCCGCGCCGGATCGGCGGCAAACAGCTGGTTGAGTTCGGCGCCCGATGCGGCGTCCGCCAGAGCAGCAAAGCTGCCGGTCTCAGCGATCTCCCGTGCCGCCCGCATCAGGCCGGTCCAGGCCATGCGGGCAAACGCCCCGCCGACGCTGATCCGCCGCACGCCGAGCGCCGCAAGTTGCCCCACCGTGAGCCCGCCGGCCGATCCGGCCAGCACATTGACCGGCTTCGGCGCGACCGCTTCGACGATGGCTGAGATATCCTCGATATCGCGCGCACCCGGCGCATAGAGGCAGTCCGCCCCGGCTTCGGCGAAGGTGGTGAGCCGGTGGATCGCCTCCTTCAGCGGTTCGGGATGGCCGGTGAGATAGCACTCGGCCCGCGCCACCAGCAGCACATCCTCGCCCGAAACGTCGATCGCCGCCCGTGCCGCCGCCACCCGCTCCACGGCAAACGCGAAATCGAACAACGGCGCAGCCTTATCGCCCGTCGAGTCCTCGATCGAAAGGCCGGCGACGCCGGTATCGATGCAGCGCCGCACGTTGACCGCCACGCCTTCCGGCTCGCGCGCGAAGCCAGCAAGGAAATCGGCATTGACCGGCAGGTCGGTGGCTTCGACGATGGCGCGGATATGATCCAGCATCGGCTCCAGCGGCACGGCACCATCGGCCTGCCCAAGGCTCCATGCCGCGCCCGAGCTGGTGGTCGCCAGCGCGTTGAAGCCGAGGCCCGCCAGATAACGCGCCGAGCCGACATCCCACGGATTGGGCAGTATGAAACAGCCGCTTTCGTGCAGCGCACGAAAGGTCCGGCGTCTGTCGGCAACCGTCGTCATGCCACCTCCCCGCCCTGCCGCGACGCCGCGAGACGGGGCCGAACTGGTTTGATTTCGCTGGTTTTATGCGCCTAATCTCCGGACCAAATCAACGACAACCGGACGGGGAAACACCGTGCTTCACACCATCGCCGGCTTCGATCGTATCGGCGAAGAAAACGCCTTTGCCGTGCTGGCCCGGGCGACCGCGCTTGCGGCCAAAGGCAATGACATCATCAATCTCGGCATCGGCCAGCCCGATTTCCGCACGCCCGACCATATCGTCGAGGCGGCAGTCAAGGCGCTGCACGACGGCCACCACGGCTACACGCCGGCAACCGGCATCCTGCCGCTGCGCGAGGCAGTCGCCGCCGACATCCATCGCCGTCTCGGCGTCGATGTGTCGCCCGACCAGGTGATCATCGTGCCCGGCGGCAAGGTCACCATGTTCGCCGCCATCCTGATGTTCGGCGAGCCCGGCGCCGACATCCTCTATCCCGATCCCGGCTTCCCCATCTATCGCTCGATGATCGAGTTCACCGGCGCCCGTCCCGTGCCGATCCCGATCCGCGAGGAGAACAGCTTCGCCTTCTCGGCCGAGGAGACGCTTGGCCTGATCACGCCAGCGACCCGGCTGATGATCCTCAATTCGCCGGCCAATCCCACCGGCGGCGTCACGCCGAAAGAAGAGATCGACGCGCTGGTCGCGGGCCTTTCCCGGTTTCCCGAGGTCGCCATCCTCTCCGACGAGATCTACGGCCAGATGACCTATGACGGGCTCGCCCACGTCTCGCTTCTGACCTACCCGGAGATCCGCGATCGCCTGATCCTGCTCGACGGCTGGTCGAAGACCTACGCCATGACCGGCTGGCGCATGGGCTATTCGGTGTGGCCGCGGCCGCTCTACGACCATGTCCGCAAGCTCGCGGTCAACGCCTGGTCCTGCGTCAACGCCGCCGCCCAATATGCCGGTCTGGCGGCGCTCACCGGCCCGCAGGATTCGATTGCCACCATGGTCGCCGAGTTCGACAAGCGGCGGAGACTTGTCGTCGACGGCATGAACGCGCTTGCCGGCGTCACCTGCGCCACGCCCCGGGGCGCCTTCTACGCCTTCCCCAACATTTCGAAGACCGGCTTCAAGGCCAAGCCGCTCGCCACCGCGCTCCTCGAAGAGGCGGGCGTGGCCACCATCGGTGGTCCCGATTTCGGTGTGCTTGGCGAAGGCTATCTCCGCCTCTCCTATGCCAATTCGGCGGAGAACATCGAGCGCGCCATCGACCGCATCAGGACGTTTCTGGGCAGGAACCGTTAGGCATGACGATCACGCGCGCGAACGCATGAAGGCCACCCCGACCCAGATGAACCAGACGATGGTGCCGAGGCCGAAGACGGCGCCGGCGATATCGCGGGCGGGCAGAATCACGGTCGCAAAGCCGGCCAGCGCGACGCCCAGGCTGAAAATGCCGAGCGCGCGCGGCAACAGGCCGGTGCGCAGCATGGCGATGCCAAGCGTGAGCACCCAGACGCTGCCGGCGATCTCGTTGCCGCCGCCCAGCCCGTTTTCGACCGCGTGGAAGATCTGCCACATCAGCACCGCATTCGCCGGATCGGCGCCGTAGCGGGTGACGACGGCGGCATTGCCGACATTGGCGATCATGCCGGCCGCGACCACCAGCGTCGCCCACAGCGCGCCGAACGTCAGAGTGACTTGGGCCAACGCCGGGGCCTGCGGCTTGAATCGGTCGGCGAAAGCGACGGCGAGAAGCGCGACGAAGAAGCCGTTGACCACATAGATGCCGAGATTCCACAGGCTCATCAGGCCCTGGTTTGCGGCGATGAAGGCGACGATCTTGGCCGGATCGGCGCCCGCCGTGCCGTAGCCCGAGGGGGCGAGAAGCGTCGCCAGCAGCGCGAAGCCGAAGATATAGGTCGCCGCGGCGACGTAGGCCGAGAGAGCGCCCCATTTCTGCATTGCGGACATGGAAATACCTTTCCGGCTGCGCGGCATCGCTTCGGATGCCCCGTTTTGCGATGGCCTGCCTCGGTCTATCTCACTTCCCCGACGCCGCGGTGATGAAGGCCGCGAGGTCCTTGCGCACAGCCGAATCCGGGTGGCTCAATCCGCGGAAGGTCGCGACATGGTCGCTGCCCTGATAGGTCGCCACGACCACCCGCCCGCCACGCTTCATCACCGCGCCGGCGAGGTGGATGGCGTCGAGCGGATTGGCGACGGTGTCGGCCTCGACCCCCATCAGCAGCAAGGGCGGCTCCTTGCCGTCGATGAAATCGGCGACGTAGGGGCGGACACCGGTGGCGGCGGGGAAGATCTCGCGATAGGGGCTGATCATGTTCGGCCCGCCCATTTCGTAGGGGCCCGACAGGAGCACATAGCCCGCGACTGCATCGGCGGGCACGCCCGCATCGGCGAGGTAATGCTTGTCGGCGGCGAGCATGGCCGAGTTGAACGCGCCGGCCGAGTGGCCCCCGATGAAGAGCGGATGCTTGCCTCCGAGCTGGCCCAGCATCCAGCGGACATGGGCGACAGCCGCGGCGCAGTCCTCGACGAACGCGGGAAACACCACTTGCGGATAAAGCCGGTAGTCGGGGGTCGCCACGATCATGCCGGCCGCGGCGAGCGATTCCGCAGTCTCCTTCATGCCCTGCCGGGCGCCCTCCTGCCATCCGCCGCCATAGAAGAACACCAGCACCGGCGCATCGCCGGTCTGCCCCGCCGGCAGATAGAGGTCCAGCTTCTGCCGCGGCAGGTCGCCATAGGGGACATCCTTGATCGTCAGCACCGACGGCTCGGCAAGAGCCCCCACCGCTCCGGCAACCAGAAGAAATGCTGCCAGCAGATACCGCATGAGGTCGCCTCCCGGCGGCGCGCCCCTCACGCCGCCTGTTCTCGCTTCTTCGGCGGCGCGGTTCCCTCGAGCGTCACGAAGGAAATGACCGCGGCGATCAGGCACCAGATCGCGCCGAAGACCATGGCCGCAGAATAGGCCGACAGGAACGCGTTGACGATGGCGTCGTGCGTCGCGAGGCTCGCTGGCGGGATGACGCCGAACCGTGCGGCGGGCGGCGCGCGCCAGCCGAAGACGACGCCGGCGGTGGCGCCGAAGAGCGCGATGGCGAAGACGCCGGAAATCCGGCTCGCCGCATTGCTGATGCCCGACGCCGCGCCCGACTTGCCGTCGGGCACCGCGTTCATCACCGCGGTGGTGAGCGGCGAGGCCGCCAGCGCCATGCCGACACCGATCAGGACCACCGGCAGCACGACGCCGAGCCACAGATCGGGAATGACAAGCGCGAAGCCGAGCGAGCCGGCCCCGACCAGCAGCGGGCCGGCGACCAGGAAGAAGCGCGGCCCATAGGTGTCGGCGAGCGCGCCGGTGTAGCGCGAGAGAACGCCGATGATGAGGCCGAAGGGCAGCATGATGAGCCCGGTCGTGGCCGCGCTGAGCCCCCGCCGGTTGATGAGGTCGAAGGGCAACAGGAAGAGCACGCCGCTGAGCGCCCCGTAGAGGAACACGGTGACGATATTGACGCTGGTGAATATCTTCGAGCGGAACAGCGCCGGCGGCATGATCGGATTGGCCGCGCGCTGCTCGACCGATCAGGTAGACGCCGAGGCCGATCGAGCCCCGCCACGATCGCCGCCGCGATCGTCGCGGCGCTGACCTGCCCCTCCGCAGATGGCGCTGAGGCCGTAGGTCAGCGCAGCGAAGGCGGCGACGGCGAGCACCGCGCCCTGCCAGTCGATGCCGCCCTTTGCGCCCTCGTCGCGGCTTTCCGGCATGTAGCGCAAGGCCAGCCACAGGGCCACGACGGCCAGCGGCAGGTTGATCCAGAAGGCGGCGCGCCACGACATCAGATCGATGAGGAAGCCGCCGATCGGCGGCCCCAGCGCCGTGGTCACCGCCGATGCCGCGGCCCAGGTGCCGATCGCCTTGCCGCGGATGTCCTTGGGAAAGGTCGCCGAGATGATCGCCAGGCTCTGCGGCACAAGAAGCGCCGCGCCGACGCCCTGGATCGCGCGTGCCGCAATCAGCAGCGCGGCACTGGGCGCGACCGCGCACATGAGCGAGGCGACGGTGAAGACGACGATGCCGGCCAGGAAGACGCGGCGGCGGCCGATGCGGTCGCCGAGCCCGCCGCCGGTGAGGATCAGAGCCCCCAGCATCAGCAGGTAGGCGTTGGCGACCCACTGCATCGCCACGATGTCGGCCGAGAGGCTCTTCTGGATGGCGGGCACGGCGATGCCGACGACGGTCGAGTCGACGAAGGCCATGGCCGAGGCGATGGTCGTGGCCGCCAGGACGTAGCGCCGCGCCGCGACCGGAGAGGACTGGTGCGCCGGCGAAACGGCAGCTTGCTTGCCGTCGGGGGCGAACGGTTCGTGGGTCATGCCGGCCTTCTCCGCGTCGGCCCACCACCGTTCGAGCCGAACTTTAGAGTAGCTGTAACAAGCTCGCTTGACGACCATCGGCACGCACAAGCCGCATGCAAGGCGAGCGCCAGCGGCTGTCGCTACAACCTCATCGCCCCCGTTATCCACTGAAGTCCCAGCAGCGCGGCACTCTCGGCTTTCGCCTGCCACAGGCCAGGCGCATGATCTTCATACCGCAAGGGAGTTAGCCGAGTTCGGCAAGGGCTAAGTCGAACGTTTGAGGTTGGTTCCCGCGGAACCGCGCCGGCCCTGGGTGCAAGCCTGGAAAAGCCGGATGCCCCGCGGCGCCACGGAAAGGTTCGCGGGCGCAGAAATGCGTCGTGTGAATTGGAACGTGGTCCGGGAGGAGGCCGAAAGGCTCAAGTTCCGGACGGGACGGCACCGAGAGGTGGCGTTCCGGGTGATCGGCGGAAGTCCCCAGCGATGGGGTGCGGAAGCAGGTCACACATCGGCTCGCTGCCGATGGCGCCTGGCCTTCGGGTAAGGCTGCTGTACGGCAGGCGGACGATCAGGGAGGCGTCGGTTGGGGCAACCTAAACGACGCCTTTCCTGATTCTGGACGTCTCTGGCAGCCTCGTCCTCCCCATCGCCTCATCCTGACATGCCCGGCGATGCCGGGCCTCGAAGGATGGCGGCTCGACCCGCTTGCCTGAAACGTGAAACGCCGCCGGCACAAGCCGACGGCGTCCATTCAGTGTGTCCTGCCGGCCGGTGGCCGGCTGGAAAAGGCTAGACCAGCTCGAGGCGAACCGCCTTCGGTCCCTTGCCCATCTTGTCCGGCTCGACCTCGAAGGAGACCTGCTGGCCATCGGCGAGATGGCTGATGCCGGCCTGCTCAAGGGCGCTCACATGGACGAACACGTCCTTGCTACCGCCGTCCGGCTTGATGAAGCCGAAGCCTTTTGAGGAATTGAAGAATTTTACGGTGCCTGTCTGGCGCATCGGGATGTCCTTTTCCCTGGTGGTCGAAAATAGGCGCGTGTCCACGCCCACGGTCGTCGGCAGCTTGTTGATCGGGGATAGGAAGCAAAGCGTCTTATCAAGACGGCCAGGGTAATTCCCAAGTTCCGCGGAGCATTGCCTCCGCGCGTTTGTCCAGTCTCCGGGATACAGTGCCCGAACCCTGAAGATATGACTCGAAAACGCCCAGAAGACAAGATGCGGCATATTTCCCCCCGGGAGCGGCCGAGGTGAGCGCCGCCCGGCTGGGCGCACGGTCCGGCCATTTCCGGCGGTGCTTGTTGCGCTCGCCGATTGCCCCTATAGCTTCGGGATCGTCTTGAAGCCGTTCCCGGGGTCATGCCATGCCGTCGATCAGTTCATCCCCCGCGCTCGCCACCGCCGTCTGGCCGCGCGGCGTCAATCGTGCCGTACAGGCCGTCATCCTGGTACTCGTCGGCACCGCGATCCTCGCCATCTCGGCGAAGGTCAAGGTGCCCTTCTGGCCCGTGCCCATGACCCTGCAGACGCTCGCCGTCCTGCTCATCGGCGCGGCCTATGGCTCGCGGCTGGCGGTGGCCACGGTCCTTGCCTACGTCGCCGAGGGCATGCTCGGCCTGCCGGTCTTCACCAACACGCCGCCCGCCATCGCCGGACCGCTCTACATGCTCGGGCCGACGGCCGGCTTCATCATGAGCTGGGTGCTGGTTGCCGCCATCGTCGGCTTCGCCACCGACCGCGGCTGGGACCGCTCGGCGCTGCGCCTCGGGGCGGCGATGCTTGTCGCCATCGCCGTGCAGTTCGTCATGGGCTTCGCCTGGCTTGCCTGGTTCGCGCAACTGCCGAACGGCGCGGCCGGCATCGGTGCGGCACACGCCTTTGCCGGCGGCGTCGCGCCCTTCCTGCTCGGCGATACGCTCAAGGTCGTTCTCGCCGCGCTCCTCATCCCGGCAAGCTGGACGCTGGTCGACCGGCGCGGCTGAGCGCCTACTCGCCCAGCGCCGCCACCAGCTTGGCGTTGAGGCGGCCGAGCAGCCGCCCGAAGCTCTTGCGCTCGTTCGGGCGCCAGTCGGCCATGTAGCGCCCGACGCGCTCGCTTCTCAGCGCCAGCATGTCCTGCATCAGCGCCTTGCCGCGCGGCGTCACCGCAATCTGACCCGCCCGCCGGTCGGCCGGATCGGGCGTGCGTATGACCAGCCCCTTGTCGGCCAGCGTCGCCACCTGCCGCGTCATGGTCGAATCGTCGAGGAGCAGGATCTTGGCCAGCCCGCCGACCGTCGCCGCGCCGCCCTCCGAAAGCGTCCGCAGAATGATGAACTCCGCGCGTTCCAGCGGATAACGGCGCTTGCGCTGCAGCGCTTCCAGCGCGCGGCCGAGGAACATCAGCTCGCGCTCGACGGCGGCCACATCGTCGTCTCCGGTCTCTCGCTCCACGGCCTGTTTCTTGGCCATTCCAATTCCCTCCTGCGAGGCAGCCCACCCCCCTTGCGCACCTGCCACGATATCTGCATTATACAGATAACAAGAATAATGAAAGTCGACACGACTGACGGCCGCTGCGTATCGCGGCCGCAACTTTTTCCGGAGCGCCGATGCCCGAGAAAGCCAGCTTCTTCCGCCAGCCGAAATCGGTCTGGGCCACCGCCTTCGCCGCCATGGTCGGCTTCATGAGCATCGGCCTGGTCGATCCGATCCTGGTATCCATTGCCCGCGGCCTCGACGCCACGCCGAGCCAGGTGTCGCTGCTCTTCACCAGCTATTTCGCCGTCACCTCGCTGATGATGCTGATTACCGGCTACGTGTCCACCCGCATCGGCGGCCGCGCCACGCTGCTCGTTGGCGCCGCCCTGATCGTCATCTTCGCCGGCCTGTCGGGCACCGCAAACTCGATCCCCGCATTGGTCGCCTTCCGCGCCGGCTGGGGCCTCGGGAATGCGCTGTTCGTCGCCACCGCGCTCTCGGTCATCGTCGCCGCGGCCAGCGGCGGCAGCTATCTCGCCATCCTGCTCTACGAGGCGGCGCTCGGCCTCGGCATTTCGCTCGGCCCCCTGCTCGGCGCCGCGCTCGGCGACATGTCGTGGCGCTATCCCTTCTACGGCACCGCCACGCTGATGGCGATCGGCTTTGCCGCCGTCGCCCTCTTCCTGCCCCGCCAGCCCAAGCCGGAGCGCAGGACGGCGCTGGGCGACCCCATCCGCGCCCTTGGCCACAAGGGCCTCTTCACCACGGCCGTCAGCGCCTTCTTCTATAACTATGCCTTCTTCACCGTGCTCGCCTTCGCCCCCTTCGTGCTGATGATGTCGCCGCACGCGGTTGGTCTCATCTTCTGCGGCTGGGGCATCCTGCTCGCCGTCTTCTCGGTGCTGGTGGCGCCGCGCCTGCAGGCACGCTTCTCCGAGGTGACGCTGGCCGGCGCCTGCCTCGTGCTCTTCGCCGGCCTGCTCCTGGTCGTCGCCTTTGGCACGCGGACGGAGATCGTCGTCGCCGTCGTACTCTCTGGCGCGCTGATGGGCATCAACAACACCGTCTACACCGAGATGGCGCTGGAGGTTTCCGGCGCGCCGCGCCCGGTCGCCTCGGCCGGCTACAATTTCGTCCGCTGGTTCGCCGGCGTCATCGCGCCCTATGCCGCGCCCAAGATCGCCGAACTCGCCGGCCCTCAGACGACCTTCACCGTCTCGGCGCTTTCGGCGCTGGTCGCCATGGCGATCCTCTTCGTCCGCCGCGACACGCTCGGCCGCTTCGGCCGTTCGACGCCCATCCCGCCAACGGCGATCGAAGTCGCCGAAGGCGAAGGCGCGGTGTAGCCAACCGGCTCATCCTCGGCTCCGGCCGGCTTCCGTTCCCCGGACGCGCTGCAGCGTGAAACGGTGCAGCGCAGATCCGGGGCCTCGCTGGCTCGTAGATCCCGGGTCTGCAGCGCAGCACTAACGTGCTGCGCAGCGCCCGGGACACGGTGCGCAGACGAACGGCAAAGCTAGGAGGTGACGCGCACGCCGATCGAAATCGCCTCGTCACCGAGCTTGCCATCGGACACAGTGCCAGCCGGCTGATCGGCAAAATCGAGCGAGACGGCGAGCGTCTCGGCCTTCACCGTGTCGCCATGCGCGCCGATGGCATGCGTCCCCGCCGGGCCCGCCTTCACTTGGATGGCGATACGGTCGGAGACATTGAAGCCGGCATCCTTGCGCGCCACCTGCACCAGACGGATGAAGTCGCGGGCGAGCCCCTCACGCTCCAGCTCCGGCGTCACATTGGTGTCGAGCACGATCACCCCGGCATTGCCGTCGAAGGGCGCCGCGGCGATGCCTTCCTTGGGCTGGAAGCGCACCTCGTATTCGTCCGCCTCGATGCGATTGCCGGCAACCTCCGCGGCACCATCGGCAAGGCGCGTCCACGCGCCCGCCTTGGCGGCGGCAAGCACGTCCTTCATCGCCGGACCGAGCCGCTTTCCGACGATGCGCGGATTGACCACCAGCACTTCCGCCCCGAAGGCCGAGGGATCGTCGGCGAAGGCGACCGCCTTCACATTCGCCTCCTCGGCGATGACGCCCGTAAGCGGCGACAGGATCGCGTGGTTGGGATGGGCGACGGTGAGCACGCTGAGCGGCAGGCGGTTGCGCAGGTTCTTGGCCGTGCGCACCGAGGCCGCCGACGAGCACACCGCCCGCGCCAGATCCATGCGCTTCACCAGATCGGCATCGACCGCAAAGGCCGCGGCATCCGGCCAGTCCTGCAGATGCACGCTCTGCCCCTCGCACAGCGCCCGGTGGATGTGGTCGGTGAGATAGGGCAGGAACGGCGCCATGGCGCGCATCAGCGTCACCAGCACCGTGTAGAGCGTGTCGTAGGCCGCCGTCTTGTCGGCGTCCTTATCGCTCTTCCAGAAGCGCTCGCGCGAGCGCCGGATGTACCAGTTGTTGAGCGCCTCGATGAACGGCGGCAGCGCATTCAGGCCGCCGGCAAGGTCGAGCCGATCCATCGCCGTCTCGACCGCGCCGACCAGCTCGGCCGTCTTGCCGAGGATGTAGCGGTCGAGCTCGGCCTCGGCCGTCGTCACCAGCTTGCCCTTGATGCCGTCGATATTGGCGTAGAGCGTGAAGAACGAATAGGCGTTCCAGATCGGCAGCATGACGGCGCGCACCGCCTCGCCGATCGCCTTGCCGTCGCGCGGCATGGCGAGGTCGCCGCCCGCCATCAGCGGCGACGACATCATGTACCACCTGAGCGCGTCGGCGCCGTAGGTGTTGAACACCTCGATCGGATCGGGATAGTTCTTCAGCCGCTTGGAAAGCTTCTGCTTGGTCTCGTCGAGAACGATGCCGTGGCCGATCGCCGTGCGGAACGGCGCGCGGTCGAACAGCGCCGTCGACATCACCATCAGCGTGTAGAACCAGCCGCGCGTCTGGCCGACATATTCGACGATGAAGTCGCCGGGGAAGTGGCTGTCGAACCACTCCTTGTTTTCGAACGGGTAGTGCACCTGGCAGAAGGGCATCGAGCCCGAACTCGAACCAGCAGTCGAGCACGTCCGGCACGCGCCGCATGGTCGACCTGCCGGTCGGATCGTCCGGGTTTGGCCGCGTCAGCTCGTCGACATGCGGCCGGTGCAGGTTCGTCGGACGGACGCCGAAATCGCGCTCCAGCTCGTCGAGCGAGCCGTAGACGTCGGTGCGCGGATAATTGGGATCGTCCGACTTCCACACCGGGATCGGCGCCCCCCAGAAGCGGTTGCGGCTGATGTTCCAGTCATACGCATTGGCTAGCCAGTTGCCGAAGATGCCGTCGCGCACATGCGCCGGCATCCAGGTGATGCTCTTGTTGAGCTCTACCATGCGGTCGCGGAACTTGGTCACCTCGACGTACCAGGACGGCATCGCCTTGTAGATCAGCGGCTGGTCGGTGCGCCAGCAATGCGGATAGTTGTGGTCGTAAGTTTCGTGGCGGAAGACGACGCCCGCTTCCTTGAGGTCGCGGATGATCGGCTTGTTGGCCTCGAACACGTTGAGGCCCGCATAGGGCGGCGTCTCGCCGGTGAAGTTGCCGGCCAGATCCACCGGATCGACCACCGGCAGGCCTTCCTTCTGGCCGACCTTGAGGTCGTCCTCGCCGAAGGCCGGCGCGATGTGGACCACGCCGGTGCCCTCGCCCATCTCGATGAAATCGCCGGCGATGACACGAAAGCCGCCCTTGGCCTTTTCCTGCGCGAAGAACGGAAACAGCGGCGCGTAGGTGCGCCCGATGAGGTCGGCGCCCTTCATCGTGCCGATATTGCGGTAGCCTTCCAATTCCGGCGCGTAATGCTCCAGCGAGCTTTCCGCCAGGATCACCCGCGCGCCGTCCTTCTCCATCACCGCATAGTCGGCGTCCGGCGCCACCGCCAGGCCGACATTGGAGGGCAGCGTCCACGGCGTCGTCGTCCAGGCGAGCAGGCGCGTATTGGTGTCGCCGTCCAGCAGGAAGCCGATGGTCAGCGCCGGGTCCTGGCGGGCGCGGTAGGAATCGTCGAGGCGGGTCTCGGACTGCGACAGCGGCGTCTGCGCCGCCCACGAATAGGGCACGACGCGATAGCCCTCATAGACCAGGCCCTTGTCCCACAGCTGTTTGAAGGCCCAGATGGTGCTCTCCATGTAGGAGAGGTCCATGGTGCGGTAGTCGTTTTCGAAATCGACCCAGCGCGCCGAGCGATTGACGTAATACTCCCAGTCGCTGCGGAACTGCATGATCGACGTGCGGCAATGCTCGTTGAAGCGCGCCAGGCCGTATTTCAGGATGTCCTGGCGGCCGTTGAGGTTCAGCTCCTTCTCCGAATGCAGCTCCGCCGGCAGGCCGTGGCAGTCCCAGCCGAAGCGGCGCTCGACCATCTTGCCGCGCATCGTCTGGTAGCGCGGCACCATGTCCTTCACGAAGCCGGTGACGATATGACCGTAGTGCGGCAGGCCGTTGGCAAACGGCGGCCCGTCATAGAAGACGAACTCGGGCGCCCCCTGCTCGCGCCGGCGGTCGATCGAACGCTGGAATGTCTTTTCGCTGTCCCAGGCCGCGCCGATGGCTTCCTCGATGCGGGGAAAGCTGGGGCTCGCCTCGGCGGGCGGATAGACGGTCTTGGCGGTGGCCGGGTGGCTCGTATCGTTCATGGCATCGTCTAGATGGTGCGGCGTCGCCGGAACCGCGACCCCTTGGAAATTGGCCGGATCGATAGCGTCTTTGCCGCCGCTTCGCTACCCTGATCCACGCCGTTGGCGAAACGCGTCAGGGTTTTATTTACTGCATGGCTGATGTGACATATTTGCAAGCTTGATTATAATAAGTTTGCTTATTATATCGACGCCCATGCAAAACACTCATATGCCTCCCGCCAAGGGCATCGGGCTCTTGGTCCACGACGTCAGTCGTCTCTTGCGCCGCCGGATCGATCATCAGGCGCAGGTGATCGGCTTGACCAGCGCCCAGTGGCGCATCCTTACGGCCCTGTTCCGCGCCGAAGCGCAGCACGAGGAGCCGCTGCATCAGGCGACTCTGGCCGACGCCATGGATATGGAGCCGATCACGCTCAGCCGCCAGATCGACCGCATGGAGGCGGCCGGTCTTGTCGAGCGGCGCCCAGACCCGGCCGACCGGCGAGCGAAGCGCCTCTACCTGACCGAGGCCGCCCGCCCGATGATCGACAAATTCCGCAGGGTTGCTATCTCCTGCTACGACAACGTGCTGACCGGCGTCAGCGACGACGAGATCGAGCAGGTCGTCGGTGTCCTGACACGAATCCGCGCCAACCTCGTTCATAATACGGCCCAGCCTGCGGGCGCGTCCGCCCAATCCACACAGTCCGATCAAGCTCACAACAGAGAAGGCGTTACCTCATGAGTGCAGATGGGGGAAATCCGAGCGCTCCGCAGCACGCAGCGGCACCGGCCGGCATTGCGTCGGCGTCGCCGCACCCACAGCCGCGCAAGCGCTCCAATATCCGCCGCTATCTCCTCATGGCGGCCGTTCCGATCGTGCTGATTCTCGTCGGCGGGTATTTCTGGCTGTCCGGCGGGCGCTATGTCTCCACCGACAATGCCTATGTCCAGCAGGACCGGGTGACGATCACCGCCCAGGTTTCCGGCGTCATCAGCGAGGTCGACGTGTCGAGCAATCAGGCCGTCAAGAAGGGCCAGGTGCTGTTCCGTATCGATGCGGAGCCATACCAGATCGCCCTCGATCAGGCTGAGGCCGGACTCGCCTCGGCGCGGCTTCAGGTCGACCAGCTGCGCGCCGCCTATCATCTGGCGGTTGCCGCCCTGAAGGCCGCGCAGGACAACAACGACTTCCAGGCTAAGAGCCTGGAGCGTCAGAAGGAACTGCTCGCCAAGGGCGTCTCGACGCAGGCCAATTTCGACCAGGCGCAGAACGGCGCCCACGCGGCCGAGCAGGCGCTTCTGCAGGCCCAGCAGAACGTCGCCGCGGCGCTGTCGGCGCTCGGCGGCAATCCGAACTTCGAAACCGACAAGCACCCGCTGGTGCTGGCAGCGCTGGCCAAGCGCGAACAAGCGGCGCTCGACCTCAAGAACACGACCGTCGTCGCGCCCGCCGACGGCGTTGTCGCCCAGGCGGATCGCCTCCAGGTCGGCCAGTACGTCACCAATCCGACGGGCAACCCGACCGCGCTCCTCAGCCTGGTCGAGACCGGCACGACGTGGATCGACGCCAATTTCAAGGAGACCGAACTCGTCGACATGCATCCGGGCGAAAAGGCGACCGTGTCGATCGACGCCTATCCCGGCCGTACCTTCGACGCCACGGTTGCCAGCATCGGCGCCGGCACCGGCTCCGAGTTTTCGCTGCTGCCGGCGCAGAACGCGACCGGCAACTGGGTCAAGGTCGTGCAGCGCGTGCCGGTGCGCATCCGCCTCGATAATTCCGATCCGGACGTGCCCATGCGCATCGGCCTCAGCGCCTATGTGACCGTCGATACCAAGAGCGCGCCGACGCACACGGCCGCGAAGTAGCATCCGCTAGCTGAGCAGATACGATGAGCGGCACCGACGCCCACGGACATCCGTTCACTGAGGTCAAGCACCGCGGCCTGATCACCGGCTCGGTGATGATCGCGATGATCATGGTGATCCTCGACATGACGATCGCCAACGTCGCCCTGCCGCACATGCAGGCGAGCCTCGGCGCTGATCAGTCGACCATCACCTGGGTGCTGACCTCCTATATCGTCGCCCAGGCGATCATGACGCCGATCACCGGCTGGCTGTCGGACAATTTTGGGCGCAAGAGGCTGTTCGCCGTCTGTGTCGCCGGCTTCGTCGCGTCCTCGGCGCTGTGCGGCACCGCGCTTGGCCTGAACGAGATGGTGGTGTTCCGCGTCATGCAGGGGGCCTTCGGCGCGGCCCTTGCCCCGCTGTCGCAGTCGGTCATCCTCGACATCAACCCGCGCGAGCGCCACGGCCAGGCGATGGCGGTGTGGGGCATGGGCATCATGGTCGCGCCGATCATCGGTCCCGTCATCGGCGCCTACCTCACCGACAACTTCAACTGGCGCTGGGTGTTCTACATCAACGTGCCGGTCGGCATGGCTGCGCTCACCGGCATCCTCCTGTTCATGCCGGACACGGTGCGCCGTTTCCGCAATTTCGATTTTCTCGGCTTCGGCCTGCTCGCGGTCGGCGTCGGCGCGCTGCAGATCATGCTCGACCGCGGCTCCGAACTCGACTGGTTCCACTCGACCGAGGTTTTGATCGAGACCGGCCTCGCCATCTCCGCTGCCTGGATGTTCCTGGTCCACACGGTCACGCACAAGGAGCCGTTCCTCGACCGGCGCCTGTTCACCGATCGCAACTTCGCCGCATCGCTGGTCCTGATCTTCATCGTCGGCATCGTGCTGCTCGCCACCATGGCGTTGCTGCCGATCATGCTGCAGAACCTGATGGGCTATCCGATCATCACCGTCGGTCTGGTGCTGGCGCCGCGCGGATTGGGCACGATGGCGGCGATGATGGTCGTCGGCCGGCTGGTCGGCAAGATCGACCCGCGCCTGCTGGTCGGCTTCGGCCTGTCGATGACCGCTTTCTCGCTCTACCAGATGACAGCGTTCGACACCGGCATGGATTCCTGGCCGCTGATCGTTTCCGGCGTCACCCAGGGCTTCGGCCTCGGCTTCGTCTTCGTGCCGCTGACGACGGTCGCCTTCCAGACGCTCGACCCACAGCTGCGCACCGAGGCGTCGGGCTTGTTCAACCTCATCCGCAATATCGGCTCCTCGATCGGCATCTCGATCATGGCAGCCCTGCTGACCTCCAACATGCAGGTCAACCACGCCGACCTCGCCGCCCAGATCAACCCGTTCAATCCGAACCTGTCGATTCTCGGCCTGCCGCCGGCCCTCCTGACCACGCCGGCCGGCGCCCAGACCGCGGCCCAGCTCGACGGCCTGGTCACCCAGCAAAGCCTGATGATCGCCTATCTCGACGACTTCAAGGCGATGTTCATCATCACACTCTGCGCCCTGCCCCTGCTGCTCCTGCTGCGCTATCGCAAGCTCGGTGCGGCACCCGGCGCCGCCCGCCAGCGGGAAGAACAGCCGGCCATGGTGATGGCCGACTAGGCCTCGCTGCCGCCGCTCTGCCGCACCGCTGGCGGTGCCGTCTTCAGTTCGTGGCCGCGGCAACCCGCAGGATGGCGGCGATGCTCGCCTCAACGTCCGCCTCGGTCGTCGCCCAGGACGATACGCTGATCCGCATTGCCGTCCGCCCCTGCCACACCGTCCCGCCACACCAGCAGGTGCCGTCACGCTGGACCGCGACGATCACCCGCCGGGTGCGTTCGGCATCGCCGAACGAGACCAGGACCTGGTTAAGCGCGACATCGTTCAGGATCGTATGGCCGCCCGCCCTCAGCCCGTCGGCGAAGCGGCGCGCATGGGCGACGCAACGATCGACCATGGCCGCGACCCCGCGCCGGCCGAGTCCGCGGAGCGCCGCCCAGACCTCCACGCCACGCGCCCGGCGCGACATCTCCGGAACATAGGCGAAGCCGTCGCGCTGGCCGTCCGCGACCAGATAGGCTGCACTGCTCGCCATGGCGCCGGTCAGGGCCGTTGCCTCGCGCACGATGGCCAAACCGGAATCGTAGGGCACGTTCAGCCATTTGTGGCCGTCGGTCGCCCATGAATCGGCGCGCTCGATGCCTGCCGCCAGCGACCTCAGCCGCGGCGAGGCCATCGCCCACAAGCCGAAGGCACCGTCCACATGGACCCAGGCACCGGCATCGTGCGCGCGTCCGATCAGTTCATCGATCGGATCGAAGGCGCCAGTGTTCACGTTGCCGGCCTGCAGACACACGATCGCCGGCGATCGCAGCACCGGAAACGCATCGGCGCGCATGCGGCCCTGACCGTCGACCGGCACGCGCGTGACCCGCGCCCGCCCGAGGCCCAGCAGGGCAAGCGCCTTCAGCAGGCTGACATGCACCTCCTCGCCGACGATCACGGCGATCGGCGGCGCGCCGAACAGCCCCTGTTCCTCCACATCCCAGCCGGCCCGGGCCAGCAGCGCATGGCGCGCCGCGGCCAGCGCCGTCATGTTGGCCACGGTTGCGCCGGTGGCAAAGCCGACCGCCGCCTCGGCCGGCAGGCCGAGCGCGGCGAGCGTCCACTTTGCCGCCACCGCCTCGATGGCACCCGCGGCCGGCGAGGCGGCGTGAAGGCCGGCATTCTGGTCCCACGCGGTGGCCAGCACGGAGGCGCCGAGCGCAGCGGGCATGCTGCCGCCGATGACGAAGCCGAAGTAGCGCCGGCCAGCGGAAGCCATCGTCGCCGGCGATGCGATGCGATCGAGCTCGCCGAGGACGGCATCCGCCGGCGTCGAATCTTCGGGCAGCGGCCGGTCGAGCGCAGCAAGCGCGGCGAGCGCCTCCGGCGTCGGCGCAACGGAGCGCGCGTCGATCCCGGCGAGGTACCGGCTGCCGAGATCGGCGGCCATGCGCATTGCCTCGGGCCCCGTCGTCGCGTCGTCGCTCATGCCTTGCTCCCCTGTCGCCGATGGCCGCCGCTCGGACCGGTGTCGGTTGATTGTTCAGCCGCCCGGGCGGCAGACGCAAAGACCGGCGGCCGCCGGGTGCGACGGGCGCCCCATCCACCACGACCGGCCGCAAGCCTACTCCCCGTAGGGGATCCAGATGTTCTTGACCTGACAGGCGTGCGCCAGCAGTTCGCGCCCGCCGCCGATCTCGGCATCCTCCCAGTGGCGCGCCACCGTCTCGCACCAGGTCTGCTTGAGGTTGCCGGCCGACGCCGCCTCTAGAGCCGCCGCGCCTTCCTGATTGCCGAAATACCAGAGGGCATCGACCGCATCGTGCTTGGCGAGCTCCAGCGCCAGCGCCCGCTTGTTGCCGGTGACGATGTTGACCACGCCGCCGGGCACGTCCGAGGTATCGAGCACCTGATAGAAGTCGGTGGCGATCAGCGCCTGCGCTTCCGACGGCAGCATGACCACGGCGTTGCCGGCAGCGATCGCCGCACCCATCAGCGAGACGAAGGCAAGCAGGCCCGGTTCCTCCGGGCAGGCGATGCCGACCACGCCGACCGGCTCGTTCATCGCCAGCGCCAGGCCGCGGAAGGGCGGGCGATGCACCGCGCCCTCGTATTTGTCGGCCCAGGCGCCCCACTGGAACAGGCGATGGACCGAGGCATCCACCTCGAGCCGCGTCTTGGCGCTCTTCACCCCGCGCAAGAGCCGTAGCCGGTCGGCGAACTCGGCCGCGCGCGCATCGAGATTCTCGGCGATGTAGTAGAGGATCTGCGCGCGACTGTGCTCGGACGTCGCCGCCCATTTGGGCGCCATTTTGCGCGCCGCCTCGACCGCGTTGCGGATGTCCTTGCGGTTGCCCTCGCCGACTTCGCCGACGAGCTTGCCGGCCGGCGATGCCACGCCGCGCGAATAGCCGCCGTCGGGCCGCGCCTGCTTGCCGCCGATATACATCTTGGCGGTGCGGTCGATGCCGCCACCGACCAGTTCCAGCCCCATCTCGGGCTTCGCCGGCGGCTTTTCGGCAAGCCGCTTCGCCGATTTCAGCCAGCGCGGCTTGGTATAGGCGGCAACGCCCTCGCGCCCGCCCTCGCGGCCATAGCCCGATTCCTTGTAACCGCCGAAGCCGGCGGAGGCGTCGAACAGGTTGGTCGAATTCACCCACACCACGCCGCATTTCAGCTTGGGCGCGATGTCGAGCGCCAGGTTGATCGATTCCGACCAGACGCTGGCGGCCAGCCCGTATTCGGTGTTGTTGGCAAGCTCAACCGCCTCCTCCGGCGTGCGGAAGGTCATCTCGACCACGACGGGTCCGAAGATCTCCACCCGCGCCACGGTCGAGGCCGGCTCGACATTGGTCATAAGGGTGGGCGGGAAATAGCAGCCGGTGGCGGGCAGCGGCGCGCTCCCCTGGAAGACCTGCGCCCCTTCCTTGACGCCCTGCTCGACCAGCGCGCGGATGCGCTCGAGCTGCGCCGGCGAAACGATGGCGCCGACGTCGATCGCCTTGTCGAGCGGCTGCCCGACGCGCAGCGTTTCCAGTCGCGCCTTCACCTTGGCGACGAAAGCGTCGTGAATGCCTTCCTGCACCAGCAGGCGCGAACCGGCGCAGCACACCTGGCCCTGATTGAACCAGATGGCATCGACCACGCCCTCGACCGCCGAATCCAGATCGGCATCGTCGAACACGATGAACGGCGACTTGCCGCCGAGTTCCAGCGTCAGCGACTTGCCCGAGCCGGCGGTCAGTTCGCGGATCCGGCGGCCGACCTCGGTCGAGCCGGTGAAGGCGATCTTGTCGATGTCCGGATGCTTGACGATCTCCTCGCCGGTGGCGCCGTCGCCGGTGACCACATTGACCACGCCCTTGGGCAGTCCGGCCATCTCGCAGATCTCGGCAAAGAGCAGCGCCGACAGCGAGGTGAACTTCGCCGGCTTGAGCACGCTGGTATTGCCCAGCGCGATCGCCGGGGCGACCTTCCAGGCCGCCATCAGCAGCGGAAAATTCCATGGGATGATCTGACCGCAGACGCCGACTGCCATGCGGTTGGAGAGTTCCGTGTCCATCAGTTCCGCCCAGCCGGCGTGATGGTAGAAGTGCCGCGCCACCAGAGGAATGTCGATGTCGCGCGTCTCGCGGATCGGCTTGCCGTTGTCGATGGCCTCGAGCACCGCGAACAACCGGCTGTGGCGCTGGATCAGCCGGGCGATGGCATAGAGATATTTCGCTCGCTCGTGGCCGGGTAGCCGCGACCAGGGCCCCTGCGCCTTGCGTGCCGCCTTGACCGCCGCATCGACGTCGGCCGCATCGCCGCGCGCGATCCGCATGATGACCGTATTGGTCGAGGGGTCGCTGGTCTCCAGCCACGCGCCCGATTGCGGCGCCACCCAGGCGCCATTGATGAACAGCTTGGCGCCCTCGCCGTGCTTGGCGATCCAGTCGCGCGCTTGCCCGTCACTCTCGGGCGCCGGCCCGTAGTCCATTGTGTCGAGGATTTCAGCGACCGACATGGCTTGGCTCCCTCACGCCGCATTCAGCACGAAATCGACGCGCACGGCGTCGAACGGAAAGGCGATCCGGCCGTCTTCGGTGCGGTCGAGCACGCCGGCGGCGAGCAGTGCTTGAACGTCGCCATGCACGGCCTTGACGTCGCGGCCCACCCGCCGCGCCGCCTCGCGGATCGACATCGGTCCCTGGCCGGTCATCGCCTTCAGAAGCTCCCACCGCTTCGCGGTCAGCGTCCGCCACAGAAGCTCGACGCTGGCGAAGGTAATATGCGCCCCCTCTCTCTTGCCTTCAAAGGCGGAAAGCGCCCGGCGGGTGACATCTTCGCGCGAGGCGACCGACAGCGTGACCTGGTTCATTTCCGCCTCCATCGGTCGACATCCGACCAGAAGTCCGCCAACAGCTGCTCCGGCGTCGTGAACCGATACGGGTCTTGCCGGTTGCCCCGGTGGCGATGGTCGCCCTTGCCGGCCTCGTTATCGTAACGCAACACACACACGCCGGCGACGACGTAGGCGAGGGAATACTTGTAATCGTGAGCCGAGTTGCGAACGTTCGCGGGGACCCGCCAGATCTTCAGCTCGGCAAAGGCATCGTCAGCCAGTTGATGGCGTTCACGGAGCAGCAGCTCGGCCGGCATGTTGGAGTGTATGCCATCAGTGACAGGCGTTGTCAACTAGTCCAACACCATGATCGAGCATGCTGATAGGGACGCCTGAGCATCCGCCGCCCCTCACGCCATCGCGTGGTGCTCGAAGGAGGCGTAGCGGCCGGTGAGGTAATATTCGAGCTGGCGCTCGATATCGGCCAGAAGCGACGAAGCGCCGATGCGGAACAGCCCCGGCTGCAGCCACATCGAACCCAGTTCCTCCTTCATCACGAACTGGAAGCTCATGGCGTCCTTGGCGGTGGAAATGCCGCCGGCCGGCTTGAAGCCGACGATGTTGCCGGTCATCTCGCGATAGGCGCGGATGGCGCGCACCATCACCAGCGCAACGGGAAGCGTCGCGTTGACGCCCTCCTTGCCGGTCGAGGTCTTGATGAAATCGGCGCCGGCCATCATCGCCACCAGCGAGGCGCGACCGACATTGCGCAGCGTCTTGAGATCGCCGGTGCCGAGAATCGTCTTCATGTGCGCCGGCCCGCAGGCCTCCTTGAAGGCCTTCACCTCATCGTAGAGCGCCTGCCAGTTGCCCTTGAGCACATGCTCGCGGGTAATCACGATGTCGATCTCGTCGGCACCGTCGGCGACCGACGCCCTGATCTCCGCCAGACGTGTCTCGAACGGCGCCAGCCCGGCCGGAAACGCCGTCGACACGGCGGCGACCGGAATGTCGGAGCCTTCCAAAGCCTGTTTCGCCGTGGCAACGAAGCGGTGATAGACGCAGACCGCGGCGGTCGTCACCCGCCGGTCGGCCAGCCCCAGCCCCTCCAGGAGGTCGGGCCGCAGCGGCTGCCGCGCCTTGGCGCAGAGGCGCCGCACGCGGCCCTCGGTGTCGTCGCCGGACAGCGTGGTGAGGTCGATGCACTCCAGCGCCTTCACCAGCCAGGCCGCCTGCCATTCCTTCTTGACCGTGCGCCGCGTCGGCAGCGTCGCCGCGCGGCGCTCCACCGCCGACAGGTTGACGCGCACGCCGGCCACCGGCTCGGCATCGAACGGAATGCCGGGATTGTGGGGCTGGTCGGGCGCGTTCCTCAGCTGGTGGATCGCGGCGGATTCGCGGGCTGGGACGGGGTTTGACACGGCAGTGACCTTTCTGATGGCCGACAAATCTACCCCATCGCCACGCCGATCCGAAGAGCCACGGTAGCGTGGGCCGGCAGACCCCTATTTCCCGATCGCGGCGAAATTGGCATGAGCCGCGACCAGCCATTTTGTGCCGACGCGGCGGAACACCGTCAGTCGCGGCGCTCTGGCCTGCATGGGCGCGCCATCGACCGTCGCACTGATCGTCAGCACATAACGGACGACCATCACATCCCCCTCCCCGGTCGCCACCAGGTCGCTCACCGGCGGCGGCGTGGCGATCTTCGGCAGACCGCCGGCCAGATACTCGGCGCGGTCATAGGCGACACCGTTGTCGCGGACGATCTGGAACTCCGGCGCAAGCGCGGCCGCCACGGTTTCCTCGTCGCCGCTGGTGACGGCTGCAACCCATGCGGCAACGGTTTTGGTTGCTGCGTCCCGAAGATCGGCGCTTCCGGCGCGCGCACCGGGCGTGACCGTGCCGGCCGCACCCAGCATCGTGCCGGCCGCCGCCAGAATCGTGGCTCTGCGTGTCAAACCTTGCATGTTGGCCTCCCCTTCACTGCTTGCCTGCAGCACGACCCCTCTCACCGATCGATTAACGAATTGGAACGAATTCGCCGGGCCCGGCCGCATCATCCCGCCCTTGCCGACCGCAAGCGCCGCATGTCACAAGGCCTGTCCGCCGGTCATCGAGGACAACGCCCATGAAGCTCTATCACTCCACCACCTCGCCCTTCGTGCGCAAGGTCATGGTCGCCGCCATCGAACTTGGCCTTGCCGACAGGATCGAGCTGGTGCCGGCGAAAGTGAGCCCGATCGTGCGGACCGCGCCGGTGATCGCCGACAATCCGCTCGGCAAGCTCCCCACCCTGATCGCAGACGACGGAACGGTTCTCTATGACAGCCGGGTGATCTCGGAATATCTCGACGGGCTGGCCGGCGGCGGACGGATCATCCCGGCAGCCGCCCCGGCGCGCTGGCGGGCCTTGACCGACCAGGCGCTCGCCGACGGCATGACCGATGCCGCGCTTCTGGAGCGCTACGAGACGTCGCTGAGGCCAGCGGAAATGATGTGGCCGAAATGGCGAGACGGCCAGCACGACAAGGTCGAGAAGGCGCTCGACCGGCTGGAGCAGGCGTCCGCCGGCTTCGCGCCCCGTATCGACGTCGGCACCATCGCCGCCGCCTGCGCCATCGGTTATCTCGACTTCCGCTTTCCCGATCTCGGCTGGCGCGAGCATCGGCCCGGGCTCACGGCGTGGTACGCCGCCTTCGCCGCGCGGCCATCGATGGCCGCCACGGTCCCGTCTGGTTAGCGCCGAACGCTACTTTGCCTTCGCCGGCGCCGCCTTCGCGGGTGCCGGCGCTGCATCGGCCGGCGGCCCGGGCTCCGGCGTCTGCAGGGGCGGCGCGTTGCCGCCCTCCTGGTCGCTCATCACGCCGAGCGACCAGACGATGAGGTCGGTCGCCGCCTTGCCGAACGCCTTGTCGATCGCGGTGGCGATCACGTCCGGCTTGGTGATGTCGCTCACTGGCACCGATGCCTCGAACAGCTTGGCGTCAATCACCGTGCCGCCGGTGTCCATGATCTTGGCCATGAAGGCGACGTCGGCCATCGGCGAACCGATGGTGGACAGTTCGAACTTGCGGATGTTCGTCTGCAGCTGGAAGTCGCCGTTGATCCCGCTGGCGTCGGTGCCGACGTTGGTATAGCCGGCATTCTCATAGCCCTGCACCAGACGCGACTGCATGATCAGCGGAATGCTGTCGGCAAATCGGAAATCCTCGAACGCCGGCACGAGGCCCTCGGGATTGCGGATCATGATGCGCTGGGTATCGAGCGCGACGATGGTGGTTGGGGCGAAAACGGAGAGCTGTCCGGTGGGGAACGCAGCGATCTCCGGGAACGTCGCCGGCGCCGTCAGCTCGTAGCTGATCGTCTCTGGCTTGTTGCCGCCACCGACGAACTTCTCGAGTCCGGCCAGGATGGTGTCGACCTTGTCGGAGTTCTTCGCCAGCGCTCCGGCGAACGTGTCGATATTGGCGATGGCATCCTTCAGCGGCGCGGCATTGTCCGCTAGGATGTCGTTGAGGCGTGTCAGCGCCTCGCGGGCCGAGGCGCTCATGTCCTTCATCGCCTTCGGATCGGCGACCAGAAGCGGCGGCTGGCCGCCCTCGCCCACCGGCTTTGCCGCCGATGGCGAACCGCCGGTAAGCGCGACCGTTGCGGTGCCGGTCAGGCCGCGGAAATCCATGCCGACATACGTATCGGTCCTGACCGGCGTGCGCGCATCGATGGAAATGCGTGCGATCACCAGATTGGGGTTGTCCGCCGACAGCGACAGGCCGGTCACTTCGCCAACCTGCAGCCCGTTGAACAGCACCGGCGAGCCGGGCGCCAGGCCGGAGACCGAGCCGTCGAAGCTGACCAAGTAGTCCGTGCGCTTGGCCAGGCCGCCTGTGTTGTAGAGCCAGAAGATGAAGCCGACGGCCGCGGCGACCACGACCAGCACAAACAGGCCGACGAGAAAATAGCGAGCGCGGATTTCCATGGCTTGTCGTCCGTCTATTGGTTGGTGCGTGCACTACGCTCGTTGGAGCGCCTGCGCCTGCCGCTGAAATAAGCCTTGACCCAGGGATGATCGGAGGAAAGCAGCGTCTCCATCGGCCCCTCCACCACGATCTTGCCGTCAGCCAGCGCCGCGATGCGGTCGCAGGCGACGTTGAGGCTGTCGAGGTCGTGAGTGACCATGAAGACGGTGATGCCGAGCGTGCGCTGCAGCGTGCGGATCAGTACATCGAAGGCGCCGGCCGCGATCGGATCGAGACCGGAGGTTGGCTCGTCCAGAAAGACGATCTCGGGGTCAAGCGCCAGCGCGCGCGCAAGCCCGACGCGCTTGGTCATGCCGCCCGAGAGTTCGGAGGGAAGCTTGTTGGCGTCGTTGGGGCTGAGGCCGACCAGCTCCAGTTTCACCATGGCCAGGTCGTCCATCAGCTTCTCGGGCAGATCGAGATACTGGCGCATCGGGAACTGGATGTTCTCCCGCGCCGTCAGCGAGGAGAACAGCGCGCCGTTCTGGAAGAGCACGCCCCAGCGCCGCTCAAGCGAACGCCAGGCGCGATAGCTGGCGGCGTCGGCATCGACGTCGAGGACGCGGATGCTGCCCGAGCGCTTGCGGTTCAGCCCGATGATCGAGCGCAGGAGCACCGACTTGCCGGCGCCCGATCCGCCGACCACGCCGAGGATCTCGCCGGCGCGCACGTCGAGATCGAGGTGGTTGAGCACCGTCTGACCGTCGAAGCCGGCGACCAGATCGCGCACGGAAATGATGGCGTCGTCGGCCTGGCTCATCGTCTCACCACCCGATCGCGGCGAAGAACATGGCGAACAGGCCGTCGAGCACGATCACCGTAAAGATCGACTTGACCACGGAAGTGGTCGTCTTGCGGCCGAGCGACTCGGCGCTGCCCGCGACGCGCATGCCTTCCGTGCAGGCAATGACGCCGACCACCAGCGCCATCGCCGGCGCCTTGATCATGCCGATGAGGAAATCGTGGATCGAGACCGCCTCACGCAGCCGGAAGATGAAGATTTCCGGGCTCATGCCGCCATAGAACCAGGCGACCAGGCCGCCGCCGACGAGTGCCGCCATCGAGCCGAGGAATGTCAGGGCCGGCATGGCGATGACCAACGCCACCACCCTTGGCAGAATCAGCACCTCGGCCGGATCGACACCCATGGTCCTGAGCGCGTCGACCTCCTCGCGCATCTTCATCGAGCCGAGCTCGGCGGTGTACGAACTGCCCGAACGGCCGGCCACCATGATGGTCACCAGGAGCACGCCGATTTCGCGCAGCACCAGGATGCCGAGCAGGTTGACGACATAGTCCTCCGCGCCGAAGCGGCGGAAGTTGTAGATGCCCTGCTGCGAGATGATGCAGCCGACCAGGAAGGTCATCAGCACGATGATGCCGATGGCCTGAAAGCCGACCCGGTCGAGATGATAAGTGATGGAGGTGACGCGCGAGAAGCGCGGCCGCACGATTGCATTGCCGGCGGCTGCGGTTACGGCGCCGAGCATGCCGGTCAGCTCAATCGTCTCGCGGAACGCCTTGAAGACTGCCTCGCCAACCTTCTCGACCAGCGCGATCGGGCCGGGGCGCCTGCGGCGCGGCGTCGGGGCTTCGCGATTGGCGTAGCTGACGTCGCCGAGCAGGCCGCGGAAACGGTCCGGCACCGCGGCGAGTTCGAGCTGGCCGCCGCGCTTGCGCATCAGGTCTTCCAGCAGCCAGGCGCCGAATGTGTCGATGCGCTCGACCGCGGCCAGGTCGATCTCGCCGGACTCAGCCGGCAGGCCGGCGACCAATGTCTCCAGCTCGCGCGCGAAGTTGATGGTCCAGGTGCCCCCCGCCACAACCTTGAGCCGGCCGGCAAGCGTGCTGGTGGTGATCGACGGCTGCGCGGTCAAATGCGCCTCATGCTACCGCAATCCTAGGTCATGCCCGGTGGATCATACGGAGAAAGGCCGGAAAATCCATGCCGGGCCCGGCACCTCCCGGCAGCAAACGAGTCACCACAGCCAATATCTTGAATTCAAACGCGATTTGCCCGCTGCTCGGTCGCCCCCGCATCGGGCAGCACACGGTTGCCCGTGCCTGGTGCCATTACAAACCGGCCATCTTGGCCTTTTCCGTTGAATCGCAGCGATTCCGTTCTAGATCGCCAAGCAACAGTTCAATTCGAACGATGCTATCGAAAAACAGGACGTGTTCTCCATGCCAGCGTGGGACGAGACGGCCAGAAATCGGGCGATCGGCGTCGTCCGCATTCTCTTCGGCATTGTCTGGGCGATCGATGCGCAGTTCAAATGGCGCCCGGACTTTCTCAACCATTTCGTTTCCTACCTGACCGGCGCCCAGCAGGGGCAGCCGCCGGCGGTCCAGGCATGGATCAGCCTGTGGATCAACGCAGTCAACGTCGATCCGGTCGTCTTCGCCCATGTCGTCGCCATCGGCGAAACGCTGCTTGCCATCGCGCTGATTCTCGGACTGTTCTCCGATCTCGCCTATCTCGGCGGCATCCTGCTTTGCCTGGTGATCTGGTCGACCGCCGAAGGACTCGGCGGCCCCTACATCGCCGGTTCGACCGACATCGGCACCGCCATCATCTACGCGTTCGTCTTCGTGCTTCTGTTCCTCTCGCGCGCCGGCCTGTATTACGGGCTCGACGCCTATCTCGGCCGCTGGCTCGGCAAGTTCTCCTGGCTGGCTTCCTACACCCCCGAGCCGCAGCACTGACACATGCCCGATCGGATCGTGCGGCGCTGCGCGCACGAGATTTGACGCTGGAGGATCCCCGCGATGCAGATCGCAGTCGTCGGTCTTGGCCGCATGGGCGCCAATATCGTGCGCCGGCTCATGCGCGCCGGCCATGAATGCGTCGTCTACGATGTCAGGCCGCAATCGGTGGCCGAGCTTGTCGGCGAAGGCGCCGTCGGCGCCGCATCGGCCAAGGAGCTTGCCGCCAAACTGACGCCGCCGCGCGCCATCTGGATGATGCTGCCGGCGGCCGTGGTCGACGACGCCATCACCAACCTCACCGCGCATCTGGCGCCCGATGACGTGCTCATCGACGGCGGCAATTCGTACTACCGCCACGACATGGCGCGCGCCACGGCGCTCAAGCCGATGGGCATCCACTATGTCGACGTCGGCACCAGCGGCGGCGTCTGGGGGCTTGAGCGCGGCTTCTGCCAGATGATCGGCGGCGAGGAAGCGATCGTGAAGCGTCTCGATCCCATCTTCGCCGCGCTCGCCCCCGGCGGCCAGGCGCATGCCACTCCGGCCGAGCGTGGCTATCTGCATTGCGGGCCGAGCGGCGCCGGCCATTTCGTCAAGATGGTCCACAACGGCATCGAATATGGCGTCATGGCGGCCTATGCCGAGGGCTTCAACGTCCTGCAGAACGCCAATGTCGGCAGCCGGGCGGCCGTCGCCGATGCCGAGACCACGCCACTGGAGAATCCCGACGCCTATGCCTTCGACCTCGACATCGCCGCGATCGCCGAGGTGTGGCGTCACGGCAGCGTCATTTCCTCCTGGCTCCTGGATCTGACCGCCAACTCGCTGCGCCAGGACCCCAACCTCTCGGCATTCCGGGGGCGGGTTTCGGATTCCGGCGAAGGGCGCTGGACGATCAAGGCGGCCATCGACGAAGGCGTGCCGGCCCCGGTTCTCAGCACCGCGCTCTATCAGCGCTTCACCTCGCGTGGCGACGCCGATTTCGCCGACAAGCTGCTCTCCGCCATGCGCTATCAATTCGGCGGCCACTCCGAAAAGGGAACTGTGGAATGACTCCTCTTCGGCACCGGAGATGACGATGAAAGCCCGATCCGACGCGCTGGTCCTGTTCGGCGCCAGCGGCGATCTCGCCCACAAGAAGATCTTTCCGGCGCTCTACGCCATGGTGCGGCACGGCAAGCTCGACGTGCCGGTCATCGGCGTAGCGAAATCGGACTGGACGCTCGACGACCTCAAGAACCACGCCCGCGATGCCATTCGCACGGCAGGCGCCTTCGACGACGGCGTGCTCGACCGCCTGCTTGGCCTGATGGGCTATGTCGACGGCGACTACCGCGATCCGGCGACCTTCGACCAGCTCAGCGCCGTGCTCACGGGAAGCAAGCGGCCGCTCTACTACCTCGCCATCCCGCCCAGCATGTTTCCCGCCGTCATCGAGGGATTGGGTCGCTGCGGCGCCGCCGACGGCGCCCGCGTAGTGGTCGAGAAGCCCTTCGGCCGCGATCTCGAATCGGCGATCGCGCTTGATCGGACATTGTCCGGCGTCTTCCCGGAGCCGGCCATCTTCCGTATCGATCACTACCTCGGCAAGGAGCCGGTGCAGAACCTGCTCTACTTCCGTTTCGCCAATTCCTTCCTCGAGCCGATCTGGAACCGCAACTACGTGCGCAGCGTGCAGATCACCATGGCCGAGAGCTTCGGCGTCGCCGGGCGCGGCAAGTTCTACGACGAGGTCGGCGCCATCCGCGACGTCATCCAGAACCACCTGCTGCAGGTCGTCGCCATCCTGGCGATGGAATGCCCGATCAGCGACGACAGCGCCTTTGTCCGCGACGAGAAGGTGAAGGTGTTCAACGCCATCCGGCCGCTGAGCAAGACTCATCTGGTGCGTGGCCAGTTCCGCGGCTACCGCGAGGAAGCCGGCGTGGCGCCCGATTCCGACGTCGAGACGTTTGCGGCCTTGCGGCTCAATATCGATTCATGGCGCTGGCAGGGCGTGCCGTTTCTGGTGCGCGCCGGCAAGAACCTGCCGGTGACCGCGGTGGAGATCGTCGTCGACCTGCACTTCCCGCCGCAGGCGGTGTTCCACGCCGACAGTCCGGCCCGCTCCAACTATGTCCGCTTCCGCCTCAGCCCCGACGTGACCATCGCGCTCGGCGCCCGCGCCAAGGCGCCCGGCGAGGCGATGGCCGGCGTCGAGACCGAGCTCATGGTGGTGCACCAGGCGGGCGAAGAGATGAGCGCCTATGAGCGCCTGATCGGCGATGCGATGGCGGGCGATACGACGCTGTTCGCCCGCAAGGACAGCGCCGAAGCGCAATGGCGCATTGTCGATCCGATCCTCCGCGACAAGTCCCCACTGCACACATACGAGCCGGGCACATGGGGGCCGGCCGAGGCCGCTCACATCGCAAGAGCCGCCGGCGGCTGGTACGACCCCGCAGTCAACGGCGGGAGCGCCTGACGCGCAGGAAGGGACAGGTCGAGAGGCCAGCGTCGATGTTCAGGCCGCTCAGTGCGGAATGCGATCCCAGCCCCCATCTCCTAATGTGACGGCAACCCGGAAACCGATAAAATTCGTGCGATCGTTCTCGCCGTAAAAGAGCCGCTCGGCCGAACGCATGGACTCCGCCATCAACTCGTAATCGCCCCCACGCGCTACGTAGACATGGCAGTTCGCCTGTTGCCAGGGTGAGCCATCGGCCGGAGCGCCGTCATAGGTGTCGTGCCAGCAATCCTCCAGCATCTCCTGAATGTTGCCCGCGGTATCGTAGACCCCCCAGGGATTGGCGGTATAGCTGCCGGCCGGCGCGCTCCATAACGGCCTGATCTTCTCGCGACAAGGGGCTGCCATCCCCTGGAAGTAGTACGATCCGCTGTCCGCGAAGTTGGCATACCGGCATGTCAATTTATCGCTGTTGCCCCAGAAGAATGCAGTATCGGTACCGGCTCGCGTTGCGTATTCCCACTCCGCTTCGGTCGGGAGCCTGTAGTGCCGACCGGTCTTGGCGCTCAGCCAGCGTAGAAACGCTTCGGTTTCGCTCCGCGAAATGCAGGTCGCCGGCTGCCGCTCCGTCACCTTCTCGCCTGGCTGCGCGAAGGTTCCGTCAGAAATGCCCACGGCATCCACCCCCCCGCCGGTGTCAAGAGTTGGGTTCAACGTGCCAAGATATTTTGCCTTTTGCGGTCCTGTATCGGTCTCCCGGATAATGCAGTTGCCACCGGTTTTTGTCCCGGTATCGCTGACGAACGCGGCAAACTCGCCGACCGTCACCTCGAACTTCCCTATCGCGAATTCATAACCGATCTTCACTTGGTGGCGCGGCTTTTCATTCGGGATGTCATACTGATCATAAGCCACCTTCGCGTCGCCCGGCCCGGCCCCCATCATGAAGCTCCCCGCCGGGATCGCCACCATTTCGGGGCAATCCGAGCAATCCTTGAAGCTCTGCAGGGGGGCCGGGCGCGCGCCGGGCCCCACGGTGGGAGGTGTGTCTGGTCCGCTGGCCGAGGTCGGCGCAGCAGGCCCTGGCGCGGGCGCGGCCAACGAAGGGACTTCCGGTGCCGCCGCAGCGGAACCACCAGACCGCTCGAAATTATACGTCGCGCAGGTGCCGGGCTCGGGCCCCGGATCGGCGCGGCCCAGCGGGATTTGCGGTCCGTTGAAGACCTTCATGTAGAGTTCATTGCCGTCGCGAACGAGCACGACGAAGGTCGGCGAGCCGTTGCCGCATAGCGTGCCGCCATTGGGCAGCGTCGGGTTCGTGGGCGGGTTTACGGCGAAGACCAGCGGCCTGTCCAGGCCGAGCGGCGAAAGGTTGAGGCGCGCACCGTTGGCGAAGATGATCGTGTCGCCGGATAGCTCAATATCGCCGGTGATCGCTATCGCCGTTGTGCTGGTGGCCGCCCATCTGGACAGCGATGCTCCCGAAGGTGTCACGCTCGGCGGCGGCGCCGTCAGAACGGCAAGGCGCCTGTCGTACGCAGCCGCCAGGCAGGCGCCGTCGCTGCCGCACGACTGCCGGTCTGCGATCCACTGGCGCTGCGCGGCCTTGATTGCGGTGGCGTCGTCTGCGCTGGCGAGCGCGGCGCTGTAAGCATCGGCGAGTTGCCGGTCGAGCGCCGCCAGATCGGCCGACGCGCAGATCGCCCGCTCGTCAGCGCTCGCCGCCTTGCGACAATCGAAGCTCGGCCCCATGGACGCGGGCGAAGGTGTCGGCATTGCCGCGGCGACACTGCCCGGCCGCTCGAAGTTGTATGTCGCGCAGGTGCCGGGCTCCGGAAACGGATCGGCCCGGCCCTGCGGGATTTGTCGCCCGTCGAAAACCTTCATGTAGAGTTCGCTGCCGTCGCGGGCGAGCACGATGAAGGTCGGCGGCGTGTCGCCGCACAGCTTGTTGCCGTTCAGCAGCGTCGGGTTCGCCGATCGCGGGACGAGCGTGAAGACCTGCGGCTTGTCCGCACTGACCGGCCGGATACGGATGCGCGCGCCGTTGGCGAACGTGATGCTGTCCGCCGAAACGCGGATATCGCCGGTGATGGCATACGCCGTCGTGCTGGTGGCGGTCCATTTGTACGATCTCGCCTGAGCGGGCGAGAGGCCGATCAGGGGAGCAAGGATCACCGCCACGAGGACGGGGACAAGCCGAGACAGGCACCAACACGACATGGCGAGCCCTTCGCATGATCGCCTCTACAATTTATAATTGAAACAATGTGTATACACATCGTCAAGTCAAAAAGCGGCTTGTGAGCGATGAGGCGCCCTGGGCGAAGGACCGGTAGCCTGGACCCTACCCGATCACCGCCTCAACCTTGACTGTCTTCGCCCCTGCCTGCGGCGGCGGCACCAGATTGCCGGCAATCGCTTTGCCGTCCACCATCAGCTTCACCGCGTTCCCCGGCCCGGCCCGCTTCACCGTGATGGCATAGGTCACGCCGCGGAAGATGCGGCTGACGGAGAATCCGTGCCAGCTTTCCGGCACCACCGGCGCGACGATGAGGCCGGCATAGTCCGGCCTGACGCCGAGGATCTACTGGAAGACGGCGTAGTAGTTCCAGGCCGACGCGGTCGCGCGGCCGGCCGGCGACGCGGCTTAGGCTCGGTTGAGCCGCCAGACCGCGAAATTGAGCAAGGATGCGAAGGACACCCAGGCCAGGTACGGGATCATCAGCAAGGCCGCGACGCCGTTGAGCGGAGCGAAGGCGACGATCGTGGCCGCGATGGCCAACCACAGAAGGGCAATGACGGCGAATCCGAGATCCGGTCGATGCAGCCCGAAGAAGACCGGCGTCCACAGGGCGTTGAGGAGAAGCTGCAGCGCATAGAACGCCAGCGCCGTCGTCGCGCCACCGAAGCCGGCCGAACGCCACACCAGCCAGCCCGCAAACGCGATCATCAGATAGAGCACCGTCCACACCGGCGCGAACAGCCAGTTCGGCGGCCGCCATGACGGCTTCTTCAGGCGCTCGTACCAGTCGCCGGGCTTGAAGAAGATGCCGGTTGCCGCAGCGAGGAAGCAGGCCACCACGAAACCAATGAGGACGGCGATCGGAATCAGGTTCATCTATTGCGCGCGCTCGTGTCGGGATTGACGGCTTGTGCAAACCCATTTCGGCAGAGCTTACCCGATCACCGCCGCGACCGTGACCGTCTTCGTGCCCGCGGCCGGCAGCGGCACCAGGTTGCCCTCTATCGTTTTGCCGTCCACCATGAGGGCGACCGCATTGCCCGGCCCGGCCCGCTTCACCGTGATGGCATAGGTCACGCCGCGGAAGGTGCGGTTGACGGTGAAGCCCGGCCAGCTCTTGGGCATGGCCGGCGCGATCCTCAGCCCCGCATAGTCCGGCCGAACGCCGAGGATCCACTGGGTGACGGCGTAGTAGTTCCACGCCGCTGTGCCGGTGAGCCAGGAGTTCTTGGCCTCGCCATGGCTCGGCGCGTCACGCCCGGCGATCATCTGCGCGTAGACATAGGGCTCGCAGCGGTGCACCTCGCTGATCGCTTCGCGCGCCGACGGGTTGATGCGGCTGTAATAGTCGAACGCCTTGTCGCCATTGCCCAGCATCGCCTCGGCGATGATCACCCACGGATTGTTGTGGCAGAAGATCCCGGCGTTTTCCTTGTAGCCCGGCGGATAGGTCGAGATCTCGCCGTACTCGATGTAGTAGCGCGTATAGGCCGGCTGGTGCAGCACGATGCCGTGCGGCGTTGCCAAGTGCTTCTCCACCGAATCGAGGGCTTGTCTCGCCATGCCGTCTTCGAGGCCGATGCCGGCGAGCACGCAGAGGCCCTGCGGCTCGATGAAGATCTTGCCTTCCGCGCAGTCCCTGGACCCGACCTTGCGGCCGAAATCGTCATAGGCGCGCAGGAACCATTCGCCGTCCCAGCCGTGCGCGCGGACGGTCTTTTCCATCTTCGCGGCTTCGGCGCGGTAGGTGGCGGCGTCCTGCGCCGCCCCGCGCTCATCCGCAATCGCCGCCAGCTCCTTGGCGGCGAGCACGAACAGGCCGGCGATGAACACCGACTCGGCCACCTTGCCGTCCTTGCTGGTCGTCGTCTGGAAGGACTCGTCCGGATCGGACGAGAAGCAGTTGAGGTTAAGGCAGTCGTTCCAGTCGGCACGGCCGATCAGCGGCAGGCCGTGCGGCCCCAGCCGGTCGAGCGCATACTGGATGGAGCGCCGCAAGTGATCGTAGAGCGGCACCTCCGTGCCCGGCTTCGAATCGAAGGCGACCTTCTCGTCGAGGATGGAGAAGTCGCCGGTCTCCTTGAGATATTGGGCAACGCCGATCACCAGCCAGTGCGGGTCGTCGTTGAAATCGCCGCCAGCGGCGTCGTTCCCCTTCTTGCTCAGCGGCTGGTACTGGTGATAGGCGCCGCCGCTTTCCATCTGCGTCGCCGCAAGGTCGAGAATGCGCTCGCGCGCCCGCTCCGGCACCATGTGCACGAAGCCGAGCAGATCCTGGTTGGAATCGCGGAAGCCCAGGCCACGGCCGATGCCCAATTCGAAGGTCGAGGCCGAACGCGACATGTTGAAGGTCGCCATGCACTGATAGGCGTTCCAGATATTGATCATCCGGTCGGCATGCGCGTCGGGCGAAGCCACGGAATAGATGCCGAGCAGGCCGTCCCAATAGGCACGAAGCTTGTCGAAGGCGACATCGGCCTTGGCCGGATCGCGGTAGGTTGCGATCACCGGCGCGACCAGCGCCTTGTTGATCACCTGGCTGTCCGGCGGATTGAATTTCTGATCTTGCGGGTTCTCGAAATAGCCGAGCACGAACTGGATGCGCTTGCTCTCGCCGGGCTTGAGCTTGACCTTGACGTGGGTAGCGGCGATCGGCGACCAGCCATGCGCGATCGATTCGCTCGACCGGCCGGCTTCCACCACCTGCGGCCTGTCCCAGCCGCGCCAGGGACCGAGGAAGGCCTCGCGCTGGGTGTCATAGCCGGCGATCCGCTCCGAACAGGCGAACCAGGCAAAATGGTTGCGCCGCTCGCGGTACTCGGTCTTGTGGTAGATGACCTCGTCGACCACCTCCACCTCGCCGGTGTTGAAGTTGCGCTGGAAGTTGGTGGCGTCGTCGTTAGCTTCCCACAGGCAGAATTCGACCATGGAGAAGACCGAAATCTCGGCCGCCTCGCTACGCTGGTTGGTCAGCGTCAGCTGCCAGACCTCCAGTGTTTCGTCGAGCGGCACGAAATAGCGCGTGCTGGCGGCAATGCCGGCGTGCCTCGAGGAGATCGTGCTGTAGCCCATGCCGTGGCGGCATTCGAACGAGTCGAGATGCGACTGCGTCGGCATCCACGATGGCGACCAATAATCGCCGTTGGCGTCGTCGCGCAGATAGATGTAGCGGCCGCCGAAATCGAACGGCACGTTGTTGTAGCGGCCGCGGGTGATGCGCCGCTTGCGGGCATCGCGATAATAGGAATAGCCGCCGGCGGTGGCCGACAGGATGCCGAAATAGTCCTGGCAACCGAGGTAGTTGATCCAGGGTAGCGGTGTGTCGGGGCGGGTGATGACGTATTCGCGGTTCGCGTCGTCGAAATGGCCGTACTTCATGAAGATCCCCGTTCGTATCCCCCTGAGGACCGCCGCCTCGCCATCGCGGGCAGCGTTGCGCTGACGGGTATAGCAGCCCGAAACGGCCGATGAAATCGATTACATGCCGCGCAGACTGAAAAAGGCGGCCGAGGGGCGACATTCGCGCGTTGCGAAACCGGACGTTGTTCACGCCTGCGCCGGATCGGCCGGTGCCGCCCTGGCGCAGCATTGCCCTGGACAAGGTCATCGATGCGCCGATCACCAGTAGTACGGCCATCATGGCCAGTTCCCAGACATTCCCGACAGCGGGCTTCAGGACCATGTCGGCCACGACCAGCGCCAGCACCACATAATCGAAGTGCGCAATCGTCAGGAGGTTCTCGGCGAACGGCACCAGGTCGGGGCTTTCCCTCCCCTTTTCGGCGGCCAGGACCGCCAGCTTCTCGGCGCGCGGCTTGATCATCAGCAGGCCGTTGAGAAAGGTCGCGGCAAACCCCGCCAGTCCGAGGATGACCCATAATTGGGAGAAGTCTCCTCCGATCCATGCGGTTGCCGCTCCGAACACGACGGTGAGCAGCAGAGACCGGAACGAACAAAGGCGGCCCCAGAAGCGCGACGATCTTGACGACCGGCATCACGGCGGCCGGCCTTTGTTTGCGGCGCAGAACGTCCGTTCGCGACAGAAGCGTGAACCGGCCTCCACCCGATGGTGGCGCAGGCTGGACATGAACCTCGGATATCCATACCAGCCTCATGAGACAGGTTTTCTTGTGAAGGAAGGCATTTTGGTCACCGATAAGCGGCGGACCGCTGCCTTCGGATAAGGAGACGCTTCCTCGCTAGCCACTGCGCCACGCCGCGATCTCAAGGCGGTCAGGTGCGTTCGCCATGAGAGATCTCCCGCCTCCACTCTGATCAGGCGAGCGAGGTGTTTCCACGGCAGGTCGGTACTCCGAGCCCGTCGAATCAATGAGAACAAGCTGCGGATGGTCCGGCGCTTGTGCGGCGCGCTTTGCTTCGTTCACAACACGCACATCAAGCGTAACGACGGTACCCGAGGTCGTGACACTCGTCACACTTGCGCACCAGTCGTCAAAACATTCGATGCTGCCCAGCGAAATGACGCGGTCGGTGCTCAACGTTCCCGCAACCGCGATCGCCGCCGCATAGAACACCCACATGCCAATCAGCGAAGCGCCGACCCGCCACAGCGATCTGTGCCTCAAGGCGCGGTAGGCCAGCACACCCGAGAGCATCAGCGTCAGGGCGACAAGAAGCAGAAAAACCAGCCCTCCTAAGAAGCTATCGCCCATTTGGTAGGTCACGGTGCACGCACACCCATTCTGGAAAGACGTCCCCGCCAAACGAAAACGCCCCGGACTCGCGTCCGGGGCGTTCCGATCTTGGTTGCGGGGATAGGATTTGAACCTATGACCTTCAGGTTATGAGCCTGACGAGCTACCGGGCTGCTCCACCCCGCGTCAAAAGCGGGCCGTCGAGGCCCGCTTCGCCGCTTCATATAGACCTTTGTGACGCTTATTTGAAGGGTTAAATCGCGCCCGCCGGGGGGCTTTTTTGCCCCTCATCTAGCGCGCCGGCATGTGCAGGTTGCGGCCCATCTTCACATCGAGCGTGATCACCGGCCGACCGGCGCGCTCAATCTCGATCGGCGGCAGCGGGTCGAGGCGGTCGAAGAAGCCGGCCGCCTCCGTCCACAGCCGGGCGTTGCCGGGCCCCTCCGGCACGATCACCGGCATGTCGCGCCCGTTCCATCGGCTCTGGTCATAGCGATAGCGGAACTGCTGCGGATCGCTGCAGGCGCAGATCACCGGCACTTCCGGCCCCAGCGCACGGCTGACCTTGCCGGCATACATCCAGATCGGCGAGGCGACGACGGCACCGGGCCCGAGCAGGCCGCGCGCTTCGAGCGCCGGCTTGAGGCCGCGCCATTCGACGAGGTCGAGGGTAACGTCGGCGCGCTGCCCCCACGCCGCCGGAATCAGTCCGCCGCGTAGCGTCTGCCAGGTGAACGCCACCAGCAGAGCGGCGACGATCCCCGCCGACAACGCCATGTAGCGGCGGGCAAAGCGCGGTCGCTCCGCCGCCAGGATCGCCGCATCGCGCCCGAACAGGGGAATGGTGAACACCCAGCCCGGCATCGGCCAGTGCGGCTGACTGTGCGCGAACAGGCTGACGGCGTTGAACAGCACGATCGGCCCGATCGCGATCAGCGCGATCAGCCAGCCGTGCGGCTCGCCCCGCCCGTTCCTCAACGCCCGCCACAGCGCCATGACGAAGGGCACGAACAGCAGCGGAAACAGGTAGCCCGCCTGGCCGCCGACGAACTCCAGCAGCCACAGGGGGTGGAGGCCGCTGCCGGTCGGCAGCCGCCGCGTCTGGAACGACAGGCCGACATCGCTGTGCTGCAGGTTCCAGACGATCGCCGGCGAAAACACGGCCAGCGCCACGACAACGGCCAGCCACGGCCCCGGCGTCGCCAGATGGCGCCGCGCCTGCGGCACGGTCAGCACATAGGCGAGCACGCCGACGAAGACGAAGGCGCCGGTGTATTTCGACAGCATCGCCAGCCCGCCGAGCGCGCCGGCGGCGAGCCACCAGAGGAACGGCCGCCTGACCTGCGGCTCCGCGAACAGGATCGCCGCCACCACATTGGTGGTCGCCAGCATGAAGAACATCAGCGGCCCGTCGGGCAGCATCCAGCTCGCATGTGCCAGCGTGAAGACCGGCGCCACGTTGAGCGCGGTCGCCGCCCACAGCCCGGCGCGCGCGCCGAACAGGCGCGCCGTCAGCCGGTACATCAGCCAGGTCGAGCCGGCGAAGAACAGGATGGTCGGCAGGCGCACCACCAGCGAGGCTTCGCTGTGGAAAAGCTTCATGGCCAGCCCCGCCGCCCAATAATGGATCGGCGGATGGTCGACATAGCTCAGCATGAACTGGCGGGCACTGCCGGCCGAATAGGATTCGTCCATGCCGAGGCCGGTGACGCCGGCAAGCGCCATCCTGAGCGCGGTGCCGACCACGATGATGATTAGCACCCAGCGGGCGGCCGCCTGCGCCTCACTCGAATCCACGGGCATCCCGTTGCCCCGCGCTATGCTGACCATGAAGCCGCTCCGCCAGGTTCGCGCGTCCCTTAGCAGAGGATTGCGCCGGATCGAAGCCCGCTCGCGGCCTCATGCCGCAAACTCGGAGGGACGATCCTGCTCGGGTCGCTTGAGGTCCCGCCCCGCCGCGAGGCTCCGCAAGAACGCGCCCACATCGGCAGCGAGACCACCCTCCCCAAACGCCTCCCGCCGGGCAGACCTCCACCCGTCATCTCCGGCGAGCGCCTTGTCGAGCGCCTCCAGCCGTTGCCTTTCACCCGGGCCAAGGGCGAGCCGCCGTGCCTCGTCGAGCAGCAGACGCAGTTCTTGCGCGCGCCGCATCAGGCGGAACGCCTCCGACATGGCGGGCAGCAGCGCCGGATCGTCGCGCCAAGTGCGCCCACCGAACATTTTCTGGGTCACGATCTGCCCGGCGCCATAGCAGTCGTAGGCCGCGCAACCGCGGAAGCCTTTGTCAACAAGGCGCGCATGGAGTGCGCAACCGAACGCCCCGTCGAGGTTGCCGCATGGTGTATTGGCGGGCTTGTCGAAGGCGAAGGATTCGGAGCGGTCAAAGGCGACGGCAACACAGCAGAGTGCGGCGCAACGCGCGCAGTCGCCGCGAAGGGATGGGTCGGGCATGGCAGGACCGAAGATGCCTTCTGGCGCAAACGAAAACGCCGCCCCGAAGGGCGGCGAATCGATGGCATGCACATGAAGAGAAGGTTCGAAGAAAGCTTTGCTATTTCAACACGCTGCGCTTAGCAGGCCTGGCAGCGACCTACTTTCCCACGTCTTGAGACGAAGTATCATTGGCGCGGAGAAGTTTAACGGCCGAGTTCGGAATGGGATCGGGTTCAGGCTCCTCGCAATAGCCACCAGGCCGGCGAAGCGCAGTTGTCTGAAGAAGCTGGTTGGTCTTTTCATCCGACCCGTTGCTCACGCAAACGGGCATCGAAAATGAGAGCGATCAAGCCAATCGAGCGATTAGTACCGGTAAGCTTCACGCATTGCTGCGCTTCCACACCCGGCCTATCAACGTGGTGGTCTTCCACGGCTCTCAAGGGAGAACTCGTTTTGAGGTGGGCTTCCCGCTTAGATGCTTTCAGCGGTTATCCCGTCCGTACATAGCTACCCTGCAATGCGGCTGGCGCC
>CAVXLJ010000011.1:0-366179 GCA_963762605.1 uncultured Alphaproteobacteria bacterium
AGCCGAACGCGCTTCCACGCCTCTGTTCAATGGCGCGATGCGTCCGCGGGCAGCCGCGGACGTGCTATAAGTAGTGTGTTCGAGCGGGGCTGCGAACGCAGCACCTGCGTGCGTTCGTGCGTGAGGCGCGGCATGACCGCGGGCGAGAACGGCTTAGCTTCGGGACGATCGCTGGACTGGGCCCGACCATCAGTCATCCTTGGGCTCGCGGCGCTCGCTCTTCATCTGGCCGCCAACGGCAACTACGACTTCTTCCGCGACGAGCTGTATTTCATCGTCTGTGGGCAGCACCCGGCCTGGGGTTATGTCGATCAGCCGCCGCTGGTGCCTTTGCTGGCGGCCGGGTCATACGCGCTCAGCGGCGGTGTCCTGCTGGCGTTCCGATTGTTGCCGGCGCTGGCACTCGCGGCCACGGTCGCGCTGACGGCGGAGTTCGCGCGCGTCATCGGTGGCGGACGCTTCGCCCAATGGCTGGCGGGCCTCTGCGCCCTGGTCGCCCCTGTCTTCCTCATCGAGGGCGTGCTGTTCTCCACCGACACCTTCCAGGCACTGACCTGGCTCGGCCTGGCCTGGGTTCTGGTGCGCCTGGAGCAGACGGGTGACGAGCGCCTCTGGCTCGTCTTCGGCCTGATCACCGGCTTCAGCCTCGAAACCAAGTATGCGATCGCCTTCTTCCTCGTTGCGCTCGCGATCGGGCTGCTCGCCACGCCGCAACGCAAGTCGCTACTGCACCCCTGGGTCTATCTGGGCGCGCTCGTCGCCGCGGTCATGGTGCTGCCCAATGTGCTCTGGCAGCAGGCCAATGGCTGGCCATTCCTCGAACTGGGGCGGGCCGCCGTGAGCGGCAAGAACGCCGTGCTGTCGCCGCTCGCCTATTTCGCGCAGCAGGTTCTCCAGGTCGGTCCCCTCGGCATGGTCGTGGTGCTGTGCGGGCTCTATGCCGGCATCGTCCGCCCGCGATTCATGACGGCACGCGCGCTGGCGATCGCGTGGCTCGTCCTGTTCGTGATCTTCGTTACCGAGCACGGCAAGCCCTATTACCTGGCGCCGATCTATCCCGCGCTGCTGGCCTTCGGCGCACAGCGGGTCGAGCACTGGCTGGGCAAGGCGGTCGCGCGCGGTGCCGCGCTGGCGAGCATCGTCGTGCTGGGAGTGCTGATGGCACCACTGGCCTTGCCGATCCTGCCGGTCGACACGCTCATCCGCTATCAGCAGATGCTCGGCGGTCCGGCGCCCGCCACCGGCGAGCGCCTGAAGACCGGCGTGCTACCGCAATATTTCGCAGACATGTTCGGCTGGCGCGAAATGGCGGCGAAGGTCGCGGAGGTCTATCGCTCACTGCCCGCCGAGGAACAGAAACGCGCCGTGTTCTTCGGGAACAATTACGGCGAAGCCGCCGCGATCGACGTCTATGGCCGCGGCCTCGGCCTGCCGCCGGCGATCAGCGGCCACAACAACTATTATCTCTGGGGCCCGCGCGGTCACGACGGCAGCGTCATCATCATCATTGGCGGAGACGCCGGCCGTTATGCCGGCTTGTTCCGCTCGTACCGCGTCGCCGGCCGGATCGACTCGCCCTATGCGATGCCATACGAAACGAACCAGCCGATCTATGTTCTGTACGGGTTGAAGACGCCGCTCGACAGGGACTGGCCGCAGGTCAAGCATTACGACTGAATGGCGTCGCGGACCGAGCCGGGGGATATCAATAAGCCGGATAAAGAACCGCCGACCCTTGGGGTGAGGGCCGGCGGCAGGGGACGGGGCGGTCAGGTTGGGAGGTCAGGCTAGTTCACGGGAACGCGGGCCAGTTCGGACACCCCGTCGTGGCGGATCTCGACGGTGATGGTGTCGGCGGCGGGGATGGCGGTGGCCGCGATCGGCAGGCGGTCGCCCTTCGGGGCCACGGCGGACTGATGGTCCGCGACGATGGCGGCGCTGGCGAAGCCGACGGCGAGCGTCGCTGCCAGGCTGGTTGCCAGAATGGTCGAGTGAAGCTTGAGGCTCATCTCTCGTCTCCTTCGCTTTCCCGTGCCGTTTACCTTGCGCTATTCAACACCAGTCAAGCTGAACGGTTCCGGAGGGACGCGTTCATCAGGCGTTCAGCGAGGCGGCAGCGATTTGGCGAATTCGGGGCTAGTTGAAGGCAAGCGCGAAGCGCTCGCCCATGGTTTCGGGCGCCGACACCGCCGCGCGGGTGGCGACCGTGCGCACCGTGCGGTCCTTGTCCACACCTGCCAGGCAATCGGCCGGAATCATTGGCCAGGTGGCCTGGGCGCAGGCCGGGGCGAGGCTCGCTTCCTTGCTCTGACCGCTCATCGACAGGCCGGTCAGCCCGGCGGCAACGGTGACCGCGAAGGCCAGTGCCAACAAGAAGCTGCGTGTGTTCGTGTTCATCGTCGGATCCTCGTCAAAGGTTCCGGGTGGCCTCGGGGCCGCTCGTCTTGAGCCTGAGATAGGTCTGCCCGCGAGGTTTCGCTGTGACACTGATCACAAAACGTAAGTATTTGATGAAACGGATAATTTCCATAAAAATGGACGAGCAGAGGGCGCCGCCGCGCTTGCTCCCGGCATGGGCGGCGCGCTATGACATCGAGCGCCGGACCGAGACGGAAGCGACCACCCATGACCCGTATTGCCTTTTATCCCGGCACCTTCGACCCGGTGACCAACGGACACGTGGACATTTTGCAAGGCGCAGTGGCGCTTGCCGACGAGGTCGTGGTGGGCGTCGGGATCAATGCCGGCAAATCGCCGATGTTCACGATCGACGAGCGGCTGAAGATGGTGCGCGACATGATTGCCGGCCTCGGCCGCAAGACGAGCCCGCGGGCGACGGCAATAGCCTTCGACGGGCTGGCGGTTGATGCCGGGCGCAAGGCCGGCGCGACCATGCTGATCCGCGGCCTGCGCGACGCCAGCGATTTCGACTACGAGATGCAGATGGCCGGCATGAACTGCACCATGGCGCCGGGGATGCGCACGGTGTTCCTGCCGGCATCGCCCGCGGCGCGCCACATCACCGCCACGCTTGTGCGCCAGATCGCTTCCATGGGCGGCGATGTTTCGGCTTTCGTGCCGAACAGCGTCGCCCGGCGCATCGCGCGCAAGTTCAACAAGGCCTGATCGCGACGGCGTGGGCCGGAAACACATGGACAATGCCGCCGATTGCGGTATGTCCGTCCGCGGCTGCGACGCCGCTCAACAGGAACAGGGCCCCAGGATGCTCATTCGGATTGCCGCGGCGTTGGTCGCCGCGTTGGTGCTGATGCCGATCTCGGCTTCCGCGCAACAGACGCTCGATCCCGAGAATACGATCTACATGGATCTCCCCGCCGGCCGGGTGGTGATCAAGCTGCTGCCGGAGGTGGCGCCCAACCATGTTGCGCGGATCAAAACGCTGACCCGCATGGGCTTCTACAACGGCACGCCGTTCCATCGCGTCATCCCCGGCTTCATGGCCCAGGGCGGCGACCCGACCGGTACCGGCCAGGGCGGCTCGAAGCTGCCCGACCTGAAAGCCGAGTTCAGCAATGTACCCTTCACCCGCGGCACGGTGGGCATGGCGCGCACCCAGGATCCCAATTCGGCCAATTCGCAGTTCTTCATCTGCTTCGCCGATGCGTCCTGGCTGAACGGCCAGTACACGGTGTGGGGCCAGGTGGTGTCGGGCATGGAATATGTCGACGCGCTGAAGAAGGGTGACGGCCAGAGCGGCATGGTCCAGAACCCCGACCGCATCATCAAGATGCAGGTCGCCGCCGACGTGAAGAAATAGAAGAAACGCAAAGGAGACCTCATGGCCGACGACAAGGAAAACACGCTGCTGATGGAAACCACGACGGGCAGCATCGTCATCCAGATGCGCCCGGACCTGGCGCCCGGGCACGTGGCGCGCATCAAGGAGCTGGTGCGCCAGGGCTTCTACGACGGCGTCGTGTTCCACCGCGTGATCGACGGCTTCATGGCGCAGACCGGCGACCCCACCGGCACCGGCTCGGGCGGCTCGGGCCGGAAGCTCAAGGCCGAGTTCAGCAAGGAGCCGCATGTGCGCGGCACCGTGTCGATGGCCCGCGCGCAGAACCCGGATTCGGGCGACAGCCAGTTCTTCATCTGCTTCGCCGACGCCCGCTTCCTCGACGGCCAGTACACGGTCTGGGGACAGGTCACCTCCGGCATGGACGCGGTCGACAAGATCAAGCGCGGCGAGCCGGTCAAGACCCCCGACAAGATCGTCAGCGTGAAGGTGGCGGCGGACGCCTGAGGCGTTCGGGCGCACCACCTCGCGGGAGCTCGGCGGTGCTATAGTACCGCCGCACTTTTCCGTGGGGCGAACCTATGAGCGATCCATCAGGCGGGCCGGGCGGTCCGCAGCCGGACTGGCGCCAACAGCGCCGGGAGGAGAGGCGTGCGCGCCGTGACGAGCGGCGCGAGATGATCTGGGGGCCGGGCGGCGCCTGGATCGGAGGGCTGATCCTGGTCGGCCTCGGCATCCTGTTTCTCTTGCAGAATTTCGGGGTACCGATTCCGGACAAGTGGTGGACCGTTTTTCTGGTGCTGCCCGGCCTTGCGGCATTGTGGCAGGCTTGGCGCATGTATCAGCACGAGGGCCGGCTGAGCCGCGCGGCAACCGGCACGGCGGTTGGCGGGGCCGTGCTGGTGGTGCTCGGCGCCTCGTTCTTCTTCGGCTTCAACTGGGGCAATCTCTGGCCGCTGATCCTGATCGCGCTCGGCGTCGTCGTCATTTTCGGCAGCAACCGACGGGGCGCCTGAGGCCACGCTGCTGGAAATGGTGGAGGTCATGACCACCATATCGACCTGGCGCCGGGCGCTGATAAAGGGCGGCATCTCAAGCTCGGTGGCCCCACATGGCGCCATTCGGCGAGCCCTGACGCGGCAATCAGACGGGAATCACGCCTTCCGCGTGGCCCCCGTTTGGTTGTTGGCCGAGCAAGAACCGCAACAGATCTGCCAACGTGTTGCCGGCATAGGCGAAAAGATCAGAAAGCGTGACATGATATTTGTACAGGAAAATAGCGCTAACGATCAGATTCACAACTGACACCAAGGCAATCCATTCATATGCGCGCTCGTTTCGACGCAAATATGAAATTGACGCCGCAAGACTGACCAGCGGTGGAACGATAACGAATGGGATCACCGCGCACGCCCAAAGGAAATGTTGTGCACCAATCCTTCTAGGGAGTGGCGAAAGCCAACGCTCCACAGTCGCGCGTGTTCTCAATCGCGCGCGGCTGACGCCAAACTCAACAGCCGCCAACGTTCCGCAGTGCGGGCATACGGAACGGCCCTGCAAATCAGCACCGCAGGTCGGGCAACGCATCGTCGGTCACATCAAACCAGCGAGAATCCGCTGCTGATAGCGGAGGTTCATTGTCTTGGCTGTGTGGTAGGCGTCAATCATCGACCAGATCCAGATGACCCATCCGAGCAAAACGAACCACGCCAGGATTGATCCGATGAGCATCAGTATGCCTTTGCCGACCTGTCCATTGTACATCTGTCCAATACCGCAGAAGAGCAGTGAGAGAAGCAGCGCGATACCGGGAGATTTCGCCGCCGCACCTTCGGTGTTCAATAGCAGGGCTGCTTGGGCCAAATTGGGCGACGATGTTGTATTGGTCACCTGAACCACTGTCTGGCCCTCGCCCTTGATGGTCGAGACTTGCGGTTCGGAGTTGTGCTTCTTTGTCACGAACAAAGAGCCGAGCAATGGGTCGCTCTTCGCGGGAGTCCAAGCGTTGCCCCCTTCCGGGCAAACAAAATCAGATTCCAATATTTGCCCGGTGCCAATCATACGACCGATTTCATGGCCGCTGTAGGGGCCGTAACTTTTGCCGTCGATGTGAGCGTACCAATTCTTGTCTAGCGGATGGGGTGGCAGCGGAATGTCCTGAGCTGCGCGCATGGGGATCCCTTCGCCGCCTCTTCGGCGAGGAGAAGTCGGCATTCCATTGTCACTAGGCATTTTCAGTCCCCAACGAACAGTTTCCCCAGGGTCATCTTCGGCTGCAATGGGGGGTTGCACAAGGCTTCTTTTGCCACACCCGTGGCATGGTCACGCCACTGGCGTTGTCGGTTGCGTTCATGGCTGCGACGCCGGAAATGGCGCCAAAGAGGCGCTTCCTTCCCGTCGCGGATGCGGCTAGGAAGCCGCGATGCGCGTTGACCTGTTCGATTTCGACCTGCCCGAGGAGTGCATTGCGCTCCGCCCGAAGACGCCGCGCGACGCGGCCCGCCTGCTGGTGGTCAAGCCGGGGGAGGGGCTTGCCGACCGCACCGTCCGCGAGCTCCCCGATCTGCTCAGGCCCGGCGACGCGCTGGTGCTGAACGACACTAAAGTGATCCCGGCACGGCTTGTCGGCGAGCGCATCCGCGACGGCAGCATTGCCCATGTCGAGGCGACGCTGACCCGGCGCACGGCGCCCTCGCGCTGGGAGGCACTGGCGCGGCCGGCGAAGCGCCTGGCGATCGGCGACCGCATCCGCTTCGGCGCCACGCACGACATCGGCGACAATGCCTGCCTCATCGGCACGCTCGACGCGACGGTGATCGACCGCGGCGAGGCGGGCGAAGTGTTCCTGAGCTTCGACCTGTCGGGCCCGGCGCTCGACGAGGCGCTAGCCAATGTCGGCGCCGCGCCGTTGCCGCCCTACATCGCCACCCGACGGGCGCCGGACGAGGCCGACAGGCGCGACTACCAGACGCTCTACGCCCGCGAGGACGGCGCTGTTGCGGCGCCGACCGCCGGGCTGCATTTCACCGATGGGCTGTTCGCGCGTCTGGCCGAAGCCGGCGTCAGCCGCGCCATGGTGACGCTGCACGTCGGCGCCGGCACCTTTCTGCCGGTGAAGAGCGAGGACACCGAAGACCATCACATGCATGCCGAGAGCGGCACGGTGAGCGCCGAGACGGCGCAAGCGCTGAACGCCGTACGCGCGGCCGGCGGGCGCATCGTGGCGGTCGGCACGACCTCGCTGAGGCTGCTGGAAAGCGCGGCCGACGAAGACGGCACGATCCGGCCGTTCGCCGGCGATACCTCGATCTTCATCACGCCGGGCTACCGCTTCAAGGCGGTCGACCTGCTGATGACCAACTTCCACCTGCCGCGCTCGACCCTGGTCATGCTGGTCTCGGCGTTTTCCGGTCGCCAGACGATGCTTGCCGCCTACCGGCACGCGATCGCAGAGCACTATCGCTTTTATTCCTACGGCGACGCCTGCCTGCTCCATCCGGAGGGGGGGAGGTGAATTCGTACGGATCGGCTTGGCACCCACCCCTCCCCGGCACGGGGAGGGGGGACCACGCGCAGCGTGGTGGGTGGGGAGCCGTCGACCCCACCCGTCTCCTCGCTCCGCTCGGAGCCACCCTCGCCGAAGCGGGGAGGGTGGGAACATGCGGCAGCGGCTTTGACACCTCTCCCCAGGGGGGAGAGGTCGCGCCGAAGGCGCGGGTGAGGTGGCGCCGAGCACCCCGTCTTCTCCAGCCCGCCCTCACCCTGTCCCTCTCCCCAATGGGGAGAGGGGACGAATACGGCGGGTGCGGCGCGCGGGGGACGCTTCCATGACCGGCCTCACCTTCACCATTGCGGCGACCGACGGCGCAGCGCGGACCGGCGAAATCGGGCTTGCGCGTGGCACCGTGCGCACGCCGGCCTTCATGCCTGTCGGCACCGCCGGCACGGTGAAGGCGATGTACATGGACCAGGTGAAGGCGGCGGGCGCCGACATCATCCTCGGCAACACCTACCACCTGATGCTGAGGCCCGGCGCCGAGCGCGTGGCCGCGCTCGGCGGGCTGCACGCCTTCTCCGGCTGGAAGGGACCGATCCTGACCGATTCCGGTGGTTTCCAGGTGATGTCGCTGGCCCAGCTCCGCAAGCTCGACGAGACCGGCGTCACCTTCCAGTCGCACATCGATGGCGCGACGTTCTCGCTGACGCCGGAGCGCTCGCTGGAAATCCAGGGGCTGCTCGATTCCGACATCCGCATGCAACTCGACGAGTGCATCGCGCTGCCGGCGCCGCCGGCCGAGGTCGAGCGCGCCATGCGCCTGTCGCTGCGCTGGGCGGCGCGCAGCAAGGCCGCCTTTGGCGCGCCGGAGGGCAGGGCGCTCTTTGGCATCGTCCAGGGCGGCGACGATGCGGCGCTGCGGATTGAATCGGCGGAGGGGCTCGGGCAGATCGGCTTCGACGGTTACGCCATCGGCGGGCTGGCGGTGGGCGAGCCGCAGGAGGTGATGCTGAGGATGCTGGAGATCACCAATCCGGTGCTGCCGGCCGGCGCGCCGCGCTATCTGATGGGCGTGGGTACGCCCGACGACATTGTCGAATCGGTCGCCCGCGGCATCGACATGTTCGACTGCGTCATGCCGACCCGCGCCGGCCGCCACGGCGTCGCCTACACCCGCTTCGGCAAGATCAACCTGAAGAACGCCCGCCATGCCGACGACCCGCGCCCGCTCGACGCGGAGAGCGATTGCCCGGCGGCGCGCGACTACAGCCGCGCCTATCTGCATCACCTGGTGAAATCCGGCGAGATGCTCGGCGCCATGCTGCTGTCGTGGGTGAACCTCGCCTATTACGAGGGGCTGATGGCCGACGTCCGCGCGGCGATTGCCGCCGGGCGCTATGACGACTTCCGCGCCGAGACGAAGGCCGGCTGGGCGGCCGGCGACATTCCCGCGCGCGGCTGACGACAGCCGGGCCGCAGCGCCATTTCCCTTGTTTCCCGGGCTTCGATCTGGTGTCCTGTCGCCAGCAACCAGTGATTTGGAGGGCCCCCCATGCGGGCGCTGTTCGTGCAGATCAAATGCGATCTCGGCAAGGCCTATCAGGTCGCCGACGAAATCGCCGAGGCGGAGATCGCCTCCGAAATCTATTCGACCGCCGGCGATTTCGACCTGCTGGTCAAGTTCTACCTACCGGAAGATGCCGATATCGGCCATTTCATAACCGAGAAGGTGCAGCCGATCGGCGGCATCCGCGATACCCGCACGATCCCGACCTTCAAGGCGTTCCAGTAGCGGACCCAAGCGTATTGACCCCTCCGGGGGCCACTTATAGGGTCCGCCCCGATTGGCGCCGCGAGGTGCCGGAGAGCGCGTAGCTCAGCTGGTAGAGCAGCTGACTTTTAATCAGCAGGTCTCGGGTTCGAGCCCCGACGCGCTCACCAACTCAAATTGCATCGTTGCAGCCGGGCGAAGGCCGGCCTCGACGCCGAGCAGACGGCGGGCGGACTGCCGTCCGGTCGTGGCGCGCCTCGTCAGAACGTCGCCTTCACGCCGCCGATACAGCAGCCGGTCCGGCCGAGAATTGGCGCGGCGGCTTGAAACACGCGAGTTACAAAGTTGTCTCATGGTCGGCCCCCCGGAATCGGCGGCAGATACCTCCGAAACCGGAACGTCTGTGTGATTCGGAGACCTGCCCCATGAAACAGTCGACCCGTCTGGGATTTGCATTTTGCCTGGCGTTGTCCGCCGCAACCACGGTTGCCATGGCACAGGACGCTGCGGCGCCAGCTGCCGCCCCGGCGGCCGCGCCGAAGGCGGCGCCGGCCAAGATTGCAAAGGCAAAGCCCACCAAACCCGCCAAGCCCGCCGAATGGACCGGCACATGGACCGGCTCGCTGGCGCAGGTTGGCCGTGCCAAGCCGTTCGCCTATACGGTGACGCTGGCGGGCAGGACCGGACGGAGCAGCTATGCGGACGATCACTGCACGGGCAAGCTGGTGCGGGTGGGGGTTAGCCGCGACTTTGCCTACTTCACCGAAACGATCGTGACCGGGAAGCTCGATCCGGCCACCCAGAAGGGGTGTCTCGACGGCAGCCTGACGCTCGAGAAGGAAGCCGGCGGCGGCCTCATCGCAAGCTGGATGACCGCTCATGACGGCAAGGCGATCGTTGCCTATGGAGCACTTCTCCCGTCGAAATGACGGGCCGCCGTCAACGCCTTGTCGTTCGCCGTTTCCCGGCATGATCGGCTCCTGCTGACGCGCGTGCCCCGCCTCACGTGATCGCCATCGCGGCGGCCGGCATCTTCCCGTGCTCCGCGCGGGAGGTTAGAGGTGGGGCCGGGCGGCGGCCAACACGCGTTGCTTTGCCGCCTCACGAGCAAGGCGCGGATCAATACAGAACGTGACCGACGAGCACGGCATTCCCGACGAGGCCTGGGTCGAGGTCGGCCACTTCGCCAATGGCCGGACCGCCGGCGAGCACGCCTTGGTGCTGGTGGCGGCGGGCATCGACTGCCAGATGGCCTCGCGCGGCTGGGGCGTGGCGTTGCTGGTGGCGGCATGGCACGCGGAGGCGGCGCGGCGGGAGCTGGCCGCCTATGCCGAGGACAACCGGCCGGAGCCCGGGCCACCGGTGCGCCGGCATCCGACCGGCGACGCGGTGACCGGCGTGCTGGCCTACTGGTGCATCCTGGTCTTCGTCTATGTGGCGGCCGAAAACAGTCTTTTCGGCATCGACTGGCTAGCGGCCGGCGAAGGGCAGGCGGGCCTGACCGTCGGCGGTCAATGGTGGCGGGTGGTCACCGCGCTCGGCCTGCACGCCAATCTCGGCCACATCGCCAGTAATCTGGTGGCCGGCAGCCTGTTCGGATTCTTTCTCGCCGAGATCATCGGCAGCGGAATGGCCTGGCTGATGATCGTTCTGGCCGGCGCCGGCGGCAATGCCCTCAATGCGCTCATCCAGCCCGCCGCGCACACCTCGATCGGCGCCTCGACGGCGATCTTCGGCGCGGTCGGCCTGCTGGCGGTGCTGGCCACCCGCTACCGTCCGCGGCGCTGGCGGCGGGGCCTGCGGCGCTGGGCGCCGGTCGCCGCCGGTATCATGCTGCTCGCTTTCCTCGGCATCGAAGGCAAGGACATCGACGTCGGCGCGCATATTGCCGGTTTCGCCGCCGGCGCAGTGCTGGGCGCAGCCATCCTGGCGACCGGCCAGCCGGCGCCGACGCCGTGGCGGCAGGCATTGAGCGCCGCCGCGGCGTTCATCCTGTTTGCCGGAGCGTGGGCGATCGCGCTCATCCACGGCGGATAAACCGCCGGCGGCGCGAAAGCCGCCGGCTGTGTCCGTCGTCACATTTGTGCAATAAGGAACATATCACGACGGCACCGCCGTGATATGTGCAACTGGTCGCGAGGAGCCCGCCGTGGACACTCCCGCGCAAGGGAAACATCAAGCGATGCTTAGGAAGCTGCTATTCGGCGCCGCCATAGCGCTGGCACTCTTGACCGGTGCCTTCATGCCGGGCACCGTTTCTGAAAACGCCGTTGCCGCGCCGATGATGAGCACGGCAACACACATCGACATGACCGCCAATGTGCTTGACGTCCGGCAGAATTGCGGTCCCTGGAACAACTACTGCCGGCCCAGTATCGGCGGTGGCAATGTCGGGGGCTGCGTCACTGTCGGTGGCGTCCGCTTCTGCATGGGCACCGGCGGCACCAACTGCCACTGGTACAATGGCGTCAGGTATTGCAACAACGACCGCCCCGTCCCACCCCCCGCGGCGCGCTGCATCCGGCTGAACAATCACTTGTACTGCAGCTACAAGCACCGGGCCGATTGCGTCCGGGTCAACCGCCAGACGTATTGCCGCTTCTGATCGGCATCATGCGCCAGGCGGGTGCAGCGGCGGATCGCAGCAGCTCCCGCCTGACGGAAACTTAACGGCATTGCCGCAGCGGCCGGCGACGGTCTAGCGTTGGTGGCGCGCGCCATGCGCGTCCCGCCACCTGCTGTCAGCACGGCCGCATGAACAGTCTCCGACCTCTGGTGAGCGATCCGCGCCGGCTGACCATCATGCTGGTGTTCGCCACCCATGGCGCGACGGTCGGGAGCTTCTTCTCGCGCATCGCCGAGTTGCGCCTCGCCATGAAGCTGAGCGAAGCGCAACTGGGCCTCGCTCTGGTTGGCATACCAGCGGGGGTGTTGCTCGGTTCGCTGATCATCAGCGGCGTCATCGAGCGCTACGGAACACGAAAGACGCTGCTGCAAGCCTTACCGGTCTTTGCCGGCGGGCTTGTATTGGCCGCCCTGGCCGTCGGGATCGCGAGCCTGTTTGCCGCGCTCTTCATTTTCGGGCTCGGCCTGACCAACGCCAACATCGCCGCCAATGTCGAAGCCGACCGGGTAGAGGCAGCCACCGGCCGACGTCTCATCAATCGGGGGCACGGCAGCTGGGGTGTCGGCTTTCTGCTTGCCACGTTGCTCGGCACCGGCGCTGTGGCGGCCGGCATCCCACCGCTGATCCATTTCGTCCTGGTGTTTGCCGCCGTTAGCAGCGATGGCTTTCGGGATCGTCGGACCGATGGAGACGAGCCCGCCCCGCACTCATGGCGGCGGCCTGCGACCGATGAGGCGGCTGGCGCTGCCCACGGCCGGCGTCCTCCTGGTCATGGGCTTCGCCCTGTCGGGTTTCCTGCTGGAAAGCAGCGCGCGCAGCTGGTCGGTGATCTATCTGCGCGGCAATTTCGCCGTCGCGGCCTGGGTGGCGACGCTGACCCTGCCGGCCTTCGTCGTGACCCAGACGCTTGGGCGTTTCCTCGCCGACCCGCTGATCGACCGCCACGGCCCGGCGCGGGTGGCGATCGCGCTGACGGTGATCTCGGGGCTGGGCCTGGCGCTCACCGTAACCGTCAGCTCGGTGCCTTTGGTGCTTGCCGGCTTCGCGCTGATCGGGCTCGGCATCAGCACGGTCCAGCCGCAGGCAATGTCGGCGGTGGCCCGGCTCGGCGATCGCCCATCATCGGAAAACGTTGCCGCCTTCTCGATGCTGCAGACGCTGATCAGCTTCGCCGCGCCGCCGCTCTTCGGCTTCGTCGCGTCGCGCTATGGTGTGCGCGCCTCCTTCGCCATGCTCCTGCCGCTGCCGCTCATTGCGCTGGCGTTCGCTCGGTTTTTGGAGCCACGGCAGACCCAGGAGCCGGCTTCGCCAGGCTGATATGCACCTTGTAGCAGCCCGGGTCCTCGGGGTCGGGGTGGACGGCAAAGCCCATCTCGCGGCACATCAGCAGCATCTCGCTGTTTTCGGCCAGCACCTCGCCCTCGACGATCGCCAGCTGTTCGCTGCTGGCATAGGCGAGGAGTTGCTCCATGAGCGCCCAGCCGATGCCTCGGCCCTGCAGATCCGTGCGCACGATCACCCCGTATTCGGCGTGGGTGTAGTCCGGATCGGCGGCGATGCGCGACACCCCAAGGAGGGTGCCACTCTCCGGGTCGAGCGCCACGAACGCCATCTCGCGCGCATAATCGATCTGGGTCAGGCGGGCGAGGAACTCATGGCTGAACTGCTTGCGCGGGGCGAGCAGGCGCAAGCGGATATCGCGATTGTCGAGCTTCTCGAAGAAGTCGGGATAGAGCCGGGCGTCGTCCGGGCGGATCGGACGCAGGAACACGTCGACGCCACCGCTGGTCACCAGGCGCTTCTCCCACTCGCTCGGATAAGGCCGGATCGACAGCCGACTGTTGGGTGCCGATTCGCCGAGGCGATCGGGGTCGACCACGATGCGGGCGTCGAGAACCACGGTGCCGTTCTGGTCGGCGAGCAGCGGGTTGATGTCGAGGGAGGCGATCTCCGGGCAATCGATGATCATCTGCGACACCTGGATCAGGGTGCGGGCGATGGCGTCGATATCGGCCGCCGGCCGGTCACGATAGCCGGCGAGCAGTTTGGAGATACGGGTCTGGTGCATGAGATCGCACGCCAGCTTCATGTCGAGCGGCGGCAGGCCGACGGCGGTGTCGGCAACCACCTCGACCGAAGTGCCGCCGGCGCCGAACAGGATGATCGGGCCGAACAGCGGGTCCTCGCCGATGCCGACGATCAATTCGTGCGCCCCCGGCCGCGAGATCATCGCCTGCACCGTGAAGCCCTCGATGGAGGCGTCCGGCGCCTTGCTTGAAACGCGGTCAAGGATGCCCTTGGCGGCATTGGCGGCGGCCTGTGGCGTGCGGATGCCGAGCACCACACCGCCGACATCCGACTTGTGGCTGATGTCGCGCGACAGGAGCTTCACCGCGACGGCCGGGTTGCGGGTGAGAAGGTCTTCGGTGAGCTTCTCGACTTCTGCCGCGTCATGGGCGACCAGCGTCTCGACCACCGGGATGCCGAACGCGGCAAGCGCCGCCTTGGCCTCCGGCTCGGTCAGGGTCGTGCGCCCATCGGCAACCACGTCGGCGAACAGCTTGCGCGCCGCGGCGACATCGACCTTGACCTCGGGCGCCGAGGGCGGCGTCTGCATCAGCTCGCGCTGGGCGGCGCTGTAGCCGGTGAGATAGGTCAGCGCCCGAACGGCTTCGGACGGCGTCTCGTAGGTGGCGACGCCCGCTTCGCGCAGGATGGCGCGGGCCGGCCCTGCGTCGTGCTCGCCGAGCCAGCAGGTGAGGATCGGCTTGAAGCGCGGCGGATGCTTGGCGTCGATGTCGCGCACGGTATCGGCCACCGCCTGGGCGGAACCGGTCGGCGAGGCCAGCGCCGTCGGGCAGGCCATGACCAGCAGGGCGTCGACGTTGTCGTCGTTGAAGACGCCCTCGATGGCGGCGCGATAGCGCTCCGGCCCGGCGTCGCCGATGATGTCGACGGGATTGGCCTTCGACCAGGTGGGGGGAAGCACCTTGTCGAGAGCGTCGAGGGTCTCCTTGGCGATCGGCGCTATCTCGCCGCCATAGTCGATCATCCGGTCGATGGCCAGCACGCCGGCGCCACCGCCATTGGTGACGATGCCGAGACGGCCGCGTTCGATGGGCGAGAAGCGGGCGAGCGTCTCAGCCGCCTCGAACAGCTCTTCCAGGTCGGTGACGCGCAGGAGGCCGGCGCGGCGGAAGGCGGCGGCAGCGGCGCCATCGCTGCCGGCGAGCGCACCGGTATGGGTGGCGGCAGCCTTGGCGCCGGCGGCATGGCGGCCGGCCTTGATGACGATGATCGGTTTCAGCCGCGCGGCGGAGCGCGCCGCCGACATGAACTTGCGCGTGTTGTAGATCGTCTCAAGGTAGAGAAGAATCGCGCGCGTGTTGCTGTCGCCGGCGAGCAGGTCGAGCATGTCGGCAACGTCGACGTCGGCCATATCGCCGAGCGACACCACGTTGGAGAAGCCGATCTTGCGGTCGACCGCCCAGTCGAGCACGGCGGAGGCGAGGGCGCCGGACTGCGACAGGAAGGCGAGCTTGCCGGGCTGGGGAGCGATGTGGGCGAAACTGGCGTTGAGCCCGATGCCGGGAACGAACAGACCGAGGCTGTTCGGCCCGAGGATGCGCAGCATGTGCGGCTTGGCTGCATCCAGCATGAGTTGGCGCAGGCCGCTCTCGCGCGTCAGGCCAGCGGTCAGCACCATGGCGGCGCGCGTTCCGCGCTGGCCGAGCTCGGCGATGATAGCGGGCACGGTCTGGGCCGGCGTCGCCACGACCGCAAGGTCCGGCGCCGCGGGCAGGGAAGCAATGTCACGGAAGCACGGAAGACCGTAAATCGTGTCGTGCTTCGGGTTCACCGGCCAGATCGGCCCCTTGAAGCCGGCGTCGCGTACGTTCCTGGTTACGAACAGGCCGACCGAGCCCTCCCGCGGCGACGCACCGATGATGGCAACGGAGCGGGCTTGGAAGGCATATTCGAGATTGCGGATTGTCATTTGACTGAGCCTTGCAGTGTTTTGGCCGGATCACATCTGACTGGTAGCGCAATGCGCCGTGACGGGACCCTGATCCATCGCAATTTATAAGCCGATTTTGCCCGAATTCCTGACCGGGCGAACGGGCTGGCGTGGGGCCCGCGCTTGACGCGTGTCTGGGTCTGGATGCTTCCCCTGAACGATACGGCGAGGGCGTCGCCGCCAGCAAACTCGGATTGGCCGAGCGACAGCAGGTATGCATATGCCGCAGCGCAGCATCGCCTGCAAATGCGCTGGATCAAATATGACAGCTGGTGAGGAGTGCCAGCCTGTCGCGGATCGCGCCGCCGCACCTCCCTTTGACCGTGAAGCGCTCCAGCCCGGACTCCTTGTCGACAGGCGCTCCGCCCGGACGCAGGGCACGGACAGGCGATTCCGCCGACGGGGAGGGCAGGCATGGGGTGATCGCGGGCATAGTCCGTGAGCCGGGCAATCACCAATTCCCGGGCGTCAGCCGATGGCGGCGCGGTCGTCCCGATCTTGAGGCACTGCGAAATGGGAGGCCGAATGACGGCCACGGTCGCAAAAAGCATCGCGGTCGATCACGATTCATGACCGGCTGAAATCAAAATTCTGCGGCGGAGCGAGCCGGCGACGAATCCGGACCGTCGGTGCGAATTTTACGCAAATCGCATTTGACGGGTTCAAAAGTGCCTGCTGGTATGGCTTGGTCAAACATTGCAATTACTGAATATAATACTGGCCGGAAAGGGGGTTGAAAAGTCTGCCGCAAGAGGGCGTTGATCCATGTCAAGCATTGGTCTCATTTTAGTTGGAATTCCGCGCTGCAATAGCTTGCCCGAGGGGTTTTCCGCATCGCCAAAGCGTGAAATATTCCGCGCGCCTACCGACCGATAGGCAACATCAAGTCTACGGGATTCATCATGGCCAGCGATCATTCGGCGGTTCTAGCGCGGGAGGGGCTGGTCGTCCTGATTCCTGCCTTGAGCACCGCCGGGTATCGGGTCTGCGAGCCGATCGTGCGCCGCCAAGCCACCGTCGATGACGATGTTACGGGGCGGGACGACCCGCCCGAAGGCTGGACGGACGCGCAACAGGCAAGCCACGACCGCCTGAACAAGACAGGCGACGGGGCGCACTTCAACTGTGTTGCCGGGCCGCGGTTCTGGAAGAAATACGCGTATGCAGCACGCCAGATGCACTGGCGGGCCGGGCGCGACGATGCCGGTTTGGTCGTCCATGCCGAAGGTGACGAGAACGAGACGATCGCGTTCTTCGGCTTGCGTGCCGGTGAACTGGCGCCCGTGCAGCGCGCGCCTGTCGGACTTCAAACGGGCGCGTAAATCGAAACCTCAAAATCCGATTGTCTCCAAGCGGAGATGGAAACAAGACATGGTTGGCAAGACCTCGCAATCCCCCCGCCCCCTCAAGGCTCCTCCGGCTCCCAGGCCGGACGTCCTCGAGATATGCGCCAGCTTCGGCAATGACCGGCACAGGATGATGGACATTCTGCATGCGGTTCAGGATCGCTATCGCTGGATCGCACCAGAAACCATGGAGACGATCGCCGAAGCGACCGGCCTTTCGCGCATCCAGGTCGAGGGCGTGGCAAGCTTCTATTCATTCTTCTCGCTGACCCCGAAAGGCAGAGTGACGATCCGCCTGTGCGACGACATCATCGATCGCTATGCCGGGCTCGAGGCGGTCGTTGCCGCGTTCGAGAAGGAACTGGGGATCGCAGTCGGCGAGACCTCGCCGGACGGTGCGTTCTCACTCGAATACACGCCCTGCATCGGCATGTGCGACCAGGCTCCGGCTGCCATGGTCAACGATGTCGTGATCACCAAGCTCACCGCCGACAAGGCGCGCGAGATCGCCGCGGCCCTGCGGAACGGCACGGCGCCGGAGGAAATCGCGGTGCCCGGTTTTGCCGATATGGCGCCGCACGAGCGGGCAACCCGCATGGTGGACAACAATATCCGCCATGCCGGTGCGGTTCTGTTGGGACCGGTGGGGATGGATGCCGGCCTGAAGAATGCCCTCGACATCACGCCCGAGCGCATCATCGACACCATCAACGCGAGCGGATTGCGCGGCTGCGGTGGCGCCGGTTTCACCACCGGCATGAAGTGGAAGTTCGCCGCCAGCGCCGAAGCCGAAAAGCGCGTCATCATCTGCAACGCCGACGAGGGCGAGCCCGGCACCTTCAAGGACCGGGTGCTGCTGACCGAGCGTCCGCACCTTCTGATCGAGGGCATGACTATCGCGGCGCGCGCCATCGGCGCCAGCGAAGGCATTCTCTATCTCAGAGGCGAATACGTCTATCTGCGCGAGCTGCTCGAGGAGGTTCTGGCCGACCGCCGGGCCCGCGGCATGCTCGGCAAGGACATTTTCGGCGTCGCCGGCTTCAATTTTGACGTCCGGCTGCAGCTTGGCGCCGGCGCCTATATCTGCGGCGAGGAAGGTGCGCTCATCAGTTCCTGCGAGGGGCTGCCGGGCGAGCCCAAGACGCGTCCGCCGTTCCCGGTCACAAAGGGCTATCTTGGCCTCCCGACCGTGGTGAACAACGTCGAGACCTTCTGTCATGCCGCCCGCATCATGGACAAGGGCGCCGAATGGTTCTTCAAGCTCGGCGCCGAGGGCAGCCACGGCACCAAGCTCTTCTCGGTCTCCGGCGATTGCCTCAATCCGGGCGTCTACGAGCTGCCCTACGGCCTGACCATCAAAGAGCTTCTCGAAATGGTCGGGGGCGACGACGCCGAGGCCGTCCAGATCGGCGGGCCGAGCGGCACGCTGATCGGCAAGGCGAGCTTCCATCGCCGCCTGACCTTCGACGATCTGGCAACCGGCGGCGCGATCATCGTCTTCAACGCGCGGCGCAACGTGCTCGAAATCGTCGAGTACTACCTCTCCTTCTTCGTGCATGAGAGCTGCGGCTACTGCACGCCCTGCCGAGTGGGCAACGTGCTGCTGCAGAAGGCGATTTCGAAGTTCCGCAAGGGGCTGGCCAATCCCGAGGACATCGACTACCTCAAGGATCTCTCCGGCACGATCATCGAGACCAGCCGCTGCGGCCTGGGACAGACCTCGCCGCGTCCGGTTCTCTCGACGCTTGAGAACTTCCCGCTGATCTATTCCACCCTGGTCAAGCCGTCCAAGGACAGGATCAGGGCCACCTTCGACATCCAGTCGGCCATCGACGGCGCGCGCAAGCTCGCCCAACGCCGGTCCTATATCTACGACAAGGATTACTCAAAGTGAGCGGCCACGATTTCACCTTCACCATCGACGGCGTGACCGTCCCGGCCAAGCGCGGTCAGACGATCATGGAGGCGGCCGACGCTGCCGGCATCTATATCCCGCGTCTGTGCGACCATGAGGGCCTGCGCCACCAGGGCGGCTGCCGCGTATGCACCGTCAAGGCGGGGGGACGCAGCGTTTCTTCCTGCACCCAGCCGGCGGCTCCCGACCTCGTCGTCGAGAACCAGAACCCGCACATCACCAAATTGCGGCGCGATCTCGTCGAGATGCTCTTCCACGAAGGCAACCACCTTTGCCCGATGTGCGAGGCGAGCGGCAATTGCGAGCTGCAGGCCATGGCCTATCGGCTCGACATGACCGAAGTCACCAGGTTCCCCTATCTGGAGCCGAACCGCGATCTCGATGCCAGCCATCCCGACATTGCGCTCGACACCAATCGCTGCATTTCATGCGGCCGCTGCATTCGCGCTTCGCAGGATGTCGATCACAAGGGGCTGTTCGGCTATGTCGGCCGCGGCATTCACCGCCGTGTCGCCGTCAACGGACCGGACCTGGCGCATACCAACGCCGAGGTTACCGACCACGCCATCTCGAAAGATGTCTGCCCGGTCGGCTGCATCATTCGCAAGCGCGAGGGCTTCAAAATCCCGATTGGCGAGCGCGAGTTCGACAAGGGCCTGATCGGCCACGAGATCGAGGAGAAGCGGCATGCCTGAACTGAGAAAAGCGCGGATCGCCACGGCCTCCCTGGCCGGGTGCTTCGGCTGCCACATGGCCATTCTCGATATCGACGAACGGCTGATCGAGTTGATGAAGCTGGTCGAGTTCGATCGCTCGCCGATCAACGACATCAAGAAGTTCACCCAGCACTGCGACATCGGCATCATCGAGGGCGGCTGCGCCAACGAGGAGAACGTCCATGTCCTGCGGGCATTTCGGCGCAATTGCGATGTGCTCATTGCGCTGGGACAATGCGCCATCATGGGTGGCCTGCCGGCCATGCGCAACGCGGTGATGCATTCGGACAATCCGCTGCGCGAATGCCTCGAAGAGGCCTATCTGACCGGGAAATACATCCGCAACGACACCCACCAGATTCCGAACGATCCCGCCCTGCCGCTGGTACTCGACAAGGTCTATCCGTGTTCGGAGGTGGTCGAGATCGACTTCAACATCCCCGGCTGCGCCCCGAGCGGCGACATCATCTTCAATACGCTCGCGGGCCTTCTGACCGGCAAGTTCCGCGGCTTCGAGCGCGAACTGATCAAGTTCGACTAGGACAAGAAAAATGGCCGAGCCCAGACTGATCGAAATTGCTCCGGTGACGCGTGTCGAAGGACACGGAAAGGTCACCATTCACATGAATGAAAACAACGAAGTCGAGGAAGCGCGGCTGCACATCGTCGAATTCCGCGGCTTCGAAAGATTCATCCGTGGCCGCCTGCTGTGGGAAGTCCCGGTCATCGTGCAGCGCCTGTGCGGCATCTGCCCGGTGAGCCACCATCTGGCGGCGGCCAAGGCGATGGACATGATCGTCGGCGTCGACAAGCTTCCGCCGACGGCGGAGAAGATGCGCCGCCTGATGCACTACGGCCAGATCTTGCAGAGCCATGTCCTGCACTTCTTCCATCTGGCCGCGCCGGATCTGCTGTTCGGCTTCGACGCGCCAGCGGCCAAGCGCAACGTCTTCGAGATTCTCAAGGAGAATCCCGAACTCGGTCGCCGTGCCGTGCTGATGCGCAAATACGGCCAGGAGATCATCGAAGCCACCGCCGGCAAGAAGGTGCACGGCACCGGCGCGATTCCCGGCGGCATCAACCACAACCTGTCGATCGAGAAGCGCGACGCCTTCCTCAAGGACCTCGACACCATGACCCAATGGGTCAAGGACGCCGTGGCGCTGGCCAAGGACTACACGCTCGGCCACATCGATCTGGTCAACAGCTTCGCGTCCTTCCCGTCGAACTACATGTCGATCGTGCGCGAGGACGGCGCGCTCGACCTGTACAACGGCAATTTCCGGATGAAGGCCCCCGACGGCACCATCATCGTCGATCAGGTGCCCAACAAGGACTATTACAACTACGTGATCGAGGACGTGCGGTCCTGGTCCTACATGAAGTTCCCCTACTACAAGGAGATGACCCCGGAGACCGGCTGGTACCGCGTCGGCCCGCTGGCGCGCCTCAACAATGTCGACTTCATCGACACGCCGGAGGCCAACGCCGCGCTCGCGGAACTCAGAGCCGTTACCGACGGCAAACCCAATACCACGTCTCTCGGCAATCACTGGGCGCGCATGATCGAAGCCCTGCACTGCATCGAGATGATCCGCGAGCTGCTCAACGATCCCGACCTACAGGGCACCGATCTGGTTGCCAAGGGAGAGCGCCGTGAGGAGGGCATTGGCGTGATCGAGGCGCCGCGCGGCAACCTCATCCACCATTACAAGGTCGACGAGCACGACCAGGTCACCTACTGCAACCTGATCGTGTCGACGACGCACAACAACGAGGGCATGAACCGCGCCGTCAAGGACGTGGCGGTCAAGCACCTTTCCGGCCACGAGAAGATCACCGAAGGCATGCTCAACCATATCGAGGTGGCGATCCGGGCCTATGACCCGTGCCTCTCCTGCGCGACGCACGCGCTCGGGCAGATGCCGCTTGCGGTCGAGATTCATGATGCCGACGGCAACGTGATCGACAAGCGCGTGACCGGAGAAGCCTGAGGCAATGGCCGCGCTGCTCATCGGTTTCGGCAACCAGGGCCGCGGCGACGACGGCCTCGGCCCGGTCTTTGCCGAGCGGATCGAGCGGGCGGCACCTGACGGCCTCGAGATCGACATCGACTATCAGCTGACGGTCGATCACGCGCTCAGCGTGTCGGGGGCCGATCTGGTTGTCTTCGCCGACGCCGAGATTGGCGCGAAAGGTTCGTTTTCGTTCGTGCCGGTCACGGCGGAAGGCGCCACCGGAATGGGCAGCCACGAGTTGAGCCCGCAAGCGGTGCTGACGCTTGCCAAAACCCTATATGGTCGGGTACCGCCGGCTTTCCTGCTGGGCATCGCCGGCTGGGACTATGGCGAGGTCAAGGAAGGGCTGAGCCCGGAGGCAAAGGCGCATCTCGACGACGCCGAGGCGTTCTTTCTCGACTGGTATGCAAGGGTTTCGGCCGAATACGCCCCATCGAACGGGGCACGGCAAACGGCGGAACGGTTGACCGATGCATGAGATGTCGCTGTGCGAAAGCCTGCTCGACATCCTCAAGTCAGAAGCCGAGACGGGCAAGTTCAGGAGGGTAAAGCGGATCACGCTGGAAGTCGGGCCGCTTTCCACGGTTGAGCCGGAGGCCCTGCGCTTCGGTTTCGATGTGGTGATGCGCGGGAGCCTGGCCGAAGGGGCAAGGCTCGATATCATCACCGAGCCCGCCGAGGCGCGCTGCCTGAGTTGTTTCGAGCTGGTCACGGTGAGTGACCGGCTGTCTCCGTGCCCCAGATGCGGGGATACCGATCTGCAGATCAGCGGCGGCGATGCGCTGCGGATCAAGGAACTGGAGGTCTTGTGATGTGTGCGACCTGCGGCTGCGGCAAAGGCGAGGTGACGATCGAAGGCCATGAGCATGGGCCAGGTCATCACCACGGACATCACGATCATGATCACGAACATGGTCACGGCCACAGCCACGACCATGCGCACGATCACGACCATCACCACGATCACGATGCGGAAAGCCGGGTGGTGGCGGTCGAACGCGATCTTCTGGAAAAGAACAATGCCCTGGCCGAGGAAAACCGCGCTTATTTCGGTCAGCGCGGCATCCTGGCGCTGAACCTGGTTTCGAGCCCCGGTTCGGGCAAGACCGAGCTTCTGGTCAAGACCATCGAGAAGCTGGCCGGCAAGCTGGTGCCCTTCGTGGTCGAAGGCGACCAGCAGACGGCCAACGATGCAACGCGCATCCGCCAGACCGGCGCCGCCGCCATCCAGATCAACACCGGCAAGGGCTGCCATCTCGATGCCCATATGGTCGGACATGCCGTCGAGCATCTCGCCCCCGCCGAAGGTTCGGTGGTCTTCGTCGAGAATGTCGGCAATCTGGTCTGTCCGGCCGGATTCGACCTTGGCGAGGCGCACAAGGTGGTCATCCTCTCGGTGACGGAAGGCGACGACAAGCCCTTGAAATATCCCGATATCTTCGCCGCCTCCGATCTGGTCCTGATCAACAAGACCGACCTTCTGCCCTATGTCGATTTCGATATGGATGTGGCCACGGCCAATGCCCGGCGGGTCAGGCCCGGCATCAAGGTGCTGCCGGTTTCGGCCCGCACCGGCGAGGGGCTCGACGCCTGGATTGCCTGGCTGATGGGTGCCCGCACCATGGTGCTGGCCGGTCATCCGCTGGGCACCGCAGCCGAATAAGACCAGAGACCGCCAGGTGAGTGCCGATCAGCCGCGTATCCGCGAACGGATCACGGTCACCGGCACGGTTCAGGGCGTCGGCTTCCGTCCGTTCGTTTGGCGGGAGGCATCGGCGCGCGAGCTCGCCGGCCATGTGGTCAACACCCCGGAGGGCGTGACGCTGGAAGCGGAAGGCCCCCAGGCGGCCATCGACGGGCTGGTGGCTGCGCTGCGCCAGCCGCCGGCGCCGGCGGTTACCGTTGCCCTCACGCGTGAACAGGTGGCGCCGACCGGCGAGATCGGTTTTGCCATCCGCGACAGCGCCTTGACCGGATCGCGCAGCGCCGCGGTGCTGCCCGATCTCGCCACCTGCGAGGAGTGCTTTTCCGAGGTCTCCGATCCGACCAACCGGCGCTATCGCTATCCCTTCACCAACTGCACCCATTGCGGCCCGCGCTATTCGATCATCACCGACCTGCCTTACGACCGGGCGCGCACCACAATGCGCCGCTTCGTGATGTGTCCGGAATGCAAGGCCGAATACGAGAACCCGGCCGACCGCCGCTTCCATGCCGAACCCAACGCCTGTCCGGTGTGCGGACCGCAGCTGGCGCTGTGGGACGGGCAGGGGCAGGAGCTGGCGGTGCGCGACGATGCACTGAAAGCCGCCGCCGTTGCGCTCCGCCAAGGCAGGATCGTCGCGGTCAAAGGGCTCGGCGGCTTCCACCTCATGGCCGATGCCCGCAACGAGGAAGCCGTGCGCGCGCTTCGCCAGCGCAAGCACCGCGAGGAGAAGCCATTCGCGGTGATGTTCGCCTCCCTCGACGCGATCCGCGAAGCGGCCGATCCGACCGACGTCGAGGTGGAGGTGCTGGTCTCGCGGGAGCGGCCGATCGTCCTCATCCGCCAGCGCGCCGGTGTGTTGGCGTCCTCGGTGGCGCCGCGCAACCCTTTGGTCGGCGCCATGCTGCCCTATACGCCGCTGCATCATCTGTTGCTTGGCGAAGTGGGCTTTCCGGTGGTGGCGACCAGCGGCAACCGCTCGGACGAACCGATCTGCATCGACGAGCACGAGGCACTGGGGCGGCTCAAGGACATCGCCGACCTGTTCCTCGTCCACGACCGGCCGATCGAACGGCCGGTGGACAACTCGGTGGTCCGCGTCATCGCCGGCAGACCGACCGTCTTCCGGCGGGCGAGGGGGCTGGCGCCGGCGGTCGCGGCGCGCGGTGTCAAGGCCGGCATTCTCGCCGTCGGCGGCCATCTCAAGACGACCGTGGCGCTCTCGACCGAAGCCGGCGTCGTGCTCGGCCAGCATCTCGGCGATCTCGACACCGCTGAGGCACGCGACGCCTACGACCGCGGCATCGCCGATATCCAGCGCCTGCACGATGCCCAGCCGATGCTGATCGCCCGCGACCTGCATCCCGACTACCATTCGACCCGCATCGCCGAGACGCTGGAAGCGCCCAAGATCGCGATCCAGCACCACGTCGCCCATGTCGCATCGTGCATGGCCGAGCATCACCTGGAGCCGCCGGTGCTGGGCGTGTCGTGGGACGGCACCGGCTACGGCACCGACGGCACGGTGTGGGGCGGGGAATTCCTGTTGGTCACCGCCGACGGCTGGAAGCGGGTGGGCCACCTGCGCCCGTTCCGGCTCCCCGGCGGCGAGGCGGCCGTGCGCGAGCCGCGCCGCTCGGCCATCGGCCTGCTTCATGCCGCTTTCGGGGCGGACGCCTTCGCCATGACCGATCTGGCGCCGGTCGCCGCCTTCACGCCGACCGAGCGCAAGGCGCTCGCCGCCATGCTCGACCGCGGCCTCAATGCGCCGGTCACCACCAGCGCCGGCCGGCTGTTCGACGCGGTTGGCGCGCTTCTCGGCCTTCGCCAGACAACCAGCCATGAGGGCCAGGCCGCCATGGAGCTGGAATGGGCGGCAAGCACGTCGAGTCCGGGTTTTGCATCTATCACCTTGATATTAAAGATGAAAGTGGCGTGCTCGTCCTCGACTGGCAGCCCATGCTGGAGGCGTTGTTGGCCGATATCCGGGCCGGTGCGGCGCCGGGCCCGATGGCGGCGAAATTTCATGACGCCCTTGCCCTTGCTATTGCCGCCATTGCGACCAGAATTGGGGAGACAACAGTGGTTCTCTCCGGCGGCTGCTTTCAGAACGCGCGGCTGACGGAGCGGGCTTTGATTGCGCTCAAGGCGGCCGGCCTTGAACCGGTGCGACAAGAACGCGTACCCCCCAACGACGGCGGACTGGCGCTTGGCCAGGCCTGGTGGGCGGGACGATTTGCAGGAGAACGGTGAAATGTGTCTGGCGATACCGGGAAAAATCGTCTCGACCGAGGGAGACGACATCATGCGCACGGCACGTGTCGATTTCGGCGGTGTGGTCATGGAGGTCAACCTTGCCTACACGCCCGAAGCCAAGGTCGGCGACTATGTGCTGAACCATGTCGGCTTCGCCCTCAGCGTCATCGACGAGGAGGAGGCGCAGAAGATCTTCGACCATCTCGAGCAGATCGGCGAACTCGGAGCGGAACTCGCCGAGGCTGATGCCGCCAAGGCAGCGGTGCAATGAAATACCGCGAGGAATATCGCGATCCGGTCAAGGCCCAGCGCCTCGCCGAGGCGATCCGGCGGACGGTGACGCGACCGTGGAAGATCATGGAGGTGTGTGGCGGCCAGACCCACGCCATCGTGCGCTACGGCATCGACCAGCTTCTGCCCAACGAGGTAACGCTGATCCACGGGCCTGGTTGCCCGGTCTGCGTGACCCCGGTCGACTATATCGACAAGGCGATCGAGATCGCCGGACGTCCGGGCGCGATCCTTACCTCGTTCGGCGACATGCTGCGTGTGCCGGGCTCGCAAACCGACCTGCTCTCCGCCAAGGCCAATGGCGGCGACGTGCGCCCGGTCTATTCGCCGCTCGATGCCGTGCAGATTGCCAGGGCCAATCCCGACCGCGAGGTCGTCTTCTTCGCGGTCGGCTTCGAGACCACGGCGCCGGCCAATGCCATGGCGGCCTACTTGGCGAAGAAAGAAGGCCTCAAGAACTTCTCCATGCTGGTCAGCCACGTCCTGGTGCCGCCGGCGATGCGCGCCATCCTCTCCGGCCCGACCAACCGCGTGCAGGGCTTCCTCGCCGCCGGCCATGTCTGCGCGGTCATGGGCTACGAGGAATATTTCCCCATCGCCGAAGAATACAAGGTGCCGATCGTGGTCACCGGCTTCGAGCCGCTCGACATCCTCGAAGGCATCTATCTCACCGTGAAGCAGCTCGAAGAGGGCCGCCACGAGGTCGAGAACCCCTATGCCCGCGCCGTCAACCGGGCCGGCAACCTGCCGGCTCAGAAGATCATGTCCGAGGTGTTCCAGGTCGTGCGCCGTCGCTGGCGCGGCATCGGCGAGATCGAAGAGAGCGGGCTGGGGCTCGCCGACGCGTACAAGGACTACGACGCGGAACTGCGCTTCGGGCTGGTCGGCACACGCACCGAGGAATCGACCGAGTGCATTGCCGGGCTGGTGCTGCAGGGCGAGAAGAAGCCGCCCGACTGCCCGGCCTTCGGCACGCGCTGCACGCCGGAGCACCCGCTTGGTGTCACCATGGTGTCGTCCGAGGGTGCCTGCGCCGCCTATTACCGCTATCGCGGCGTCACCGCCGACGCGGCCGAGTAATCCTTCATGGCAGAACAAGATTTCGCACTGGCCTGTCCCGTGCCGTTTCCCGGCGACGAGACCATCCAGGTGGCGCATGGCGGCGGCGGGCGCAAATCCGAGCGCCTGATCAACTCCATCTTCCGGCCGGTCTTCGACGATCCCGAACTTGCCCGCCGCCACGACGGCGCCCGGCTGGAGCTTTCCGGCCCGGTCGCCTTCACCACCGACAGCTATGTGGTCAAGCCGCTGGAATTTCCCGGCGGCGACATCGGCACGCTGGCGGTCAACGGTACGGTCAACGATCTGGCCATGTGCGGCGCGCGCCCGGAATACATCTCCGCCGGCTTCATCCTGGAGGAAGGACTGGCGACCGCGACGCTCGCCCGCATCGTCACCTCAATGGGCAAGGCGGCGCGGCAAGCCGGCGTGCGGCTGGTCACCGGCGACACCAAGGTTGTCGATCGCGGCAAGGCCGACGGCCTGTTCATCAACACCGCCGGCGTCGGCCACATCGTTGCGCCCAATGTCATCGGCCCCGAGGCGGTGAAGGCCGGCGATGCGGTCATCCTCTCCGGGGATATCGCCCGCCACGGCATGGCGGTGATGGCGGCGCGCGAGAAGCTCGGCTTTGAATCGGAGATCGCCAGCGACTGCGCCCCGCTGGCCGCGCCCGTCCTGGCGCTGTTCGCGGCGGGGATCACCGTCCATTGCCTGCGCGACCTTACCCGCGGCGGGCTCGCCAGCGGCCTGGTCGAGATTGCAGAGACCGCCGGGCTCGCCATCCAGACCGACGAGCAGGCAGTGCCGGTGCGCGGCGACGTTGCCTCAGCCTGCGAGATCCTCGGCCTCGACCCGTTCCATGTTGCCAATGAGGGGCGCTTCGTCGCCTTCGTGGCGGCGGAGGATGCCGATAGGGCGCTCGCCGTGCTGCGCTCGCACGAGGTAAGCGCGGGCGCCGTCGTCATTGGCACGGTCAGGCAAGGCCCGGCCGGCCGGGTAACGGCCAAGGGCGCTCTTGGCGCGACGCGCGTGATCGATATGCTGAGCGGCGAACAATTGCCGCGCATCTGCTGAATCGAACCAGACGGGCAGGTGCCCTGCCTATTTCCGGGGGAGCATTGGCTTGTCTGAAACGAAGACCATCATCGAACGGATCGCTGCCGGCAGCGACGATGCGGCGGCAATCGGCGCGCCGGGGCGGCCCGTTCTCACCTATGGCGGCCTGCGCGAGCAGATGCGGTCGACCGCCGCCAGGCTCAACGGCCTCGGTCTCGGCCGCAACGACCGCATCGCCATCATCCTGCCGAACGGGCCGGAAATGGCCTCGGCCTTCGTTTCGGTGGCCGCCGCGGCCACTACCGCGCCGCTCAACCCGGCCTATCGCGCCGAAGAGCTGGATTTCTATCTTGCCGATATCGGCGCCAAGGCGCTCCTCGTCGGCAGAGACGAAACCGGGCCGTCAATCGCGGTCGCCGAGAAACTCGGTATCGCGGTGCTGCGCCTGTCGTTCGACGCTGCGGAGCCAGCGGGCACGTTCACGATCGACGGGCCATCCGTCGGCCCGGCGGTGGCGATCGGCGCGGCGGAAGACGATGACATCGCCCTGCTGCTGCACACGTCCGGCACCACCTCGCGGCCAAAGCTGGTACCGCTTAGCCACGCCAATCTCGCCGCTTCGGCGAACAATGTCGCCGCCTCGCTGGCGCTGACGCCGCAAGATCGCTGCCTCAACATCATGCCGCTCTTCCATATCCACGGCCTGATCGCAGCGGTGCTGGGCTCGCTTCGCGCCGGCGCCAGCGTCTTCTGCACGCCCGGCTTCAATGCGCTGAAGTTCTTTGCCTGGCTCAGCGACATCAACCCGACCTGGTATACGGCAGTGCCGACCATGCACCAGGCGATCCTGGCCCGCGCGCCGCGTAACGCGGCGGCAATTGCGGCGAGCAAGCTGCGCTTCGTCCGCTCCTCGTCGTCCTCGCTGCCGGCACAGGTGATGGCCGAGCTGGAGACGGCCTTCCGCTGCCCGGTGATCGAGGCCTACGGCATGACTGAGGCAACCCACCAGATGACCTCCAACCCGCTGCCGCCGGCGCCCCGCAAGCCGGGCAGCGTGGGCCTCGCCGCCGGACCGGAGGTCGCCATCATGGCGGCAGACGGCCGCATGCTGCCGGCCGGCAGCCAGGGCGAGATCGTGATCCGCGGACCCAATGTCACCGCTGGCTACGAAAAGAACCCGGAGGCCAACAGAAGCGCTTTCGCCCACGGCTGGTTCCACACCGGCGATCAGGGCATCATGGACGGCGAGGGCTATGTACGCGTCACGGGGCGGCTGAAGGAGATCATCAATCGGGGCGGCGAAAAGATCTCGCCGCTGGAGGTGGATGAGGTGCTCATGGACCATCCGGCCATCGCCCAGGTGGTGACCTTTGCCATGCCGCACGACAAGCTCGGCGAGGAAGTGGCGGCTGCGGTCGTGCTGCGCGAGGGGCAGGCGGCCAGCGAGGCCGATATCCGCGGCTTTGCCGCAAGCCGCCTGGCGGACTTCAAGGTCCCGCGCAAGGTGCTGATTCTGGAAGAGATTCCGAAGGGGGCGACCGGCAAGCTGCAGCGCATCGGGCTGGCCGCCAAGCTGGGGCTTTAGCGTATGCGTGTCTGCGTCTTCGGGGCCGGCGCAATCGGCGGCTATGTCGCCGCCCGTCTGGCGATGGCGGGCCGGGTGAAGCCGGCGCTGATTGCCCGTGGCGCCCATCTCGACGCGCTGATCACCAGGGGCCTGACGCTGATCGAGGGCGGTGACGAGACCACCGTCCCGGTCAATGCCAGTGACGATGGTGCCGATTTCGGCGAGCAGGACTATGTGCTGCTGGCGCTGAAGGCCCATTCGGTGGCGCCAGCGCTCGACGCCATCCAACCGCTGCTGGGGCCCGAGACCGCCGTGGTCACCCTGCAGAACGGTCTGCCGTGGTGGTATTTCTATCGCCACGGCGGGGCGCTGGAAGGGACCCGGCTTGCCGCTGTCGATCCCGACGCTGCCATCTGGGAGCGCATCGGACCGGAGCGGGCGATCGGCGGCGTCGTCTATGCGGCCACCGAGGTCACCGCGCCGGGTATCGTTCGCCATATCAGCCATTCACGCCTGTCGCTCGGCGAGCCCTCCGGCGAGAAATCCGACCGGGTGCGGGCGCTTGCTACCGAGCTGGTCGCCGCCGGCCTGCAGGCGCCGGTGCGTCCGGATATCCGTACCGAGATCTGGGTGAAGCTGTGGGGCAACCTGTCCTTCAACCCGGTCTCGGCAATCACCGGACAGACGCTCGAACAGATGGTCGGCGACCGCAACTCGTGCGCCGTCGTCCGCGCCATGATGCTGGAGGCGCAGACGATCGCCGAGCAACTCGGTGTGCGTTTCCCCATCACCGTCGACAAGCGCATCGAGGGGGCACGCCAGGTCGGCGCGCACAAGACCTCGATGCTGCAGGACCTGGAGCGCGGCCGGACGCTGGAGATCGATGCGCTGGTGACGGCCGTGCAGGAGACCGGGCGGCTGACCGGTGTCGCCACGCCAACCATCGACATCGTGCTGGCACTGATCCGCAGCCTTGCCGTTGCCCGCGGCTGCTATCCCTAGACCTTGATCTTTCCGTCGCCTTCGTGGTGGAAGGAAGACCGGACCGGTGCTCGCAGCCGAGGCCGGGGCCGAGGGAGTTTTCGGCATGCGGTTCCTGGTTACCGGTGGGGCGGGCTTCATCGGCTCGGCGCTCACCCGCCACATCATCGGCGCGACGGCGCACGAGGTGGTGGTGGTCGACAAGCTGACCTATGCCGGCAACCTCGATTCACTTGCCTCGGTCGCCGACGACGCGCGCTATCGCTTCATCCGCGCCGACATTGTCGACGGCGCTAGCATGCGCGACATCTTCGCGGCGGTTGAACCGGACGCGATCATCCATCTTGCCGCCGAGACCCATGTCGACCGCTCGATCGACGGGGCAGGGGCCTTCATCCAGACCAATCTGGTCGGCACCGCGGCGCTGCTCGAGGTCGCGCTCGCCTATTGGCGCGGCCTGCCGGGGCCCCGGCGCGACAGCTTCCGCTTCCACCACGTCTCGACCGACGAGGTGTTCGGTTCGCTCGACGGCGGCGACGGCATCTTCACGGAAGCCTCACCCTACCGGCCGAACTCGCCCTATGCCGCGTCAAAGGCGGGCTCCGACCATCTGGTGCGCGCCTGGCACCGCACCTACGGCCTGCCGGTGGTGCTCTCCAACTGCTCCAACAATTACGGGCCGTACCAGTTTCCCGAGAAGCTGATCCCGCTGATGATCCTCAACTCGCTGGAGGGCAAGACGCTGCCGGTCTACGGGCAGGGCCAGCAACGTGCGCGACTGGCTCTTTCGTCGAGGACCATGTACGCGCGCTGCTGCTGATCGCCGAGAAGGGACGCATCGGCGAGAGCTACAATGTCGGGGGAAACTGCGAGCGCGCCAATATCGACGTCGTGAAAACCATCTGCCGGCTGATGGACGCGCGGGCACCGGATGCGGCGGGGCCGCATGAGCGCCTGATCACCTTCGTCAAGGACCGGCCGGGCCACGATCTGCGCTACGCGATAGATGCGGGAAAGATCCGCGACGAACTCGGCTGGCGCCCGCAGGAAAACTTCGAGACCGGACTGGAGAAGACGGTGGGCTGGTATCTCGACAATCGCGCGTGGTGGGAGCGGGTGCGCGAAGGCGGCTATCACGGCGAACGGCTGGGTCTGGCGCCTTGATTCTGGTGTTCGGCGGAAGCGGGCAGCTCGGCCGCGAACTGGTGGCTCAGGCGAAAGCCCGTGGCGCAGCGCTGACGGCCCTCGGCCATGCGCAAGCCGACATTGCCGATGCGGAGGCCGTCGAACGGGCGTTCGCGGCAAGCGTTCCATCGTTCATCGTCAATGCCGCCGCCTTCAATGCCGTCGATGGCGCAGAGAGCGACGTGGCGGCGGCGATGCGCGGCAATGCGGAAGGCCCCGGCGTTCTGGCCGCGGCCGCGGCGCGACATGGCGCGCCACTGGTGCATGTCTCGACCGATTACGTGTTCGACGGCGACAAGGGCAGCCCCTATGTCGAGGACGACGCGATCGCGCCGCTCAACGTTTACGGGCGTAGCAAGGCAGCCGGCGAAGAGGCCGTGCGCCGGGGCACGGCCCAGCACTACATCCTGCGCACCGCCTGGCTGTTCAGCATCCACGGCAGCAATTTCGTCAAGACGATGGTCAGGCTGGCGGCGGAGCGACCCGAACTGAACGCGCCCTTCGATCAGATCGGTTCGCCGACCGCGGCGCGCGATCTTGCCGAGGCAATCCTTATCCTGGCGGCACGCGGCAACGGGGGCTTTGGCACCTATCATCTCGCCGGCATGGGCGCGGCAACCCGCCATGAATGGGCCAGCGCCATCGTTGCGGCGCAGGCACCGTTCACCGGCATGAGCCCGCCGGTCCATGCCGTGCCGGCCAGCACATTTCCGGCGGCGGCCCGGCGCCCGCGCTACACTGCGCTCGATTCTGCGAAGTTCGCGACGACCTTCGGCTTCCGTGCCCGCGCCTGGCAGGACGCCGTGCGAGAAACGGTGGCGGAGTTGTTCCAAAAAGGGGGAAATCCATGAGCCGCAAAGGCATCATTCTCGCCGGCGGCGCCGGCACGCGGCTCCATCCACTGACGCTGGTGACCTCGAAGCAGCTTCTGCCGGTCTATGACAAGCCGATGATCTACTACCCGCTGGCGACCCTCATGCTGGCGGGCATTCGTGACATCCTGATCATCACCACGCCGGAGCAGGCGCCGGCTTTTCAGCAGCTCCTCGGCGACGGATCGCACTGGGGGATCGCGATCCACTATGCCGACCAGCCCAAGCCGGAAGGACTGGCGCAAGCCTTCACCATCGGCGCCGGCTTTGTGGGCGACGACCCATCCTGTCTCGTGCTCGGCGACAACATCGTCTACGGCCACGGGCTGACCGAACGGCTGCATCTGGCCAGCCACCGGCAAGCCGGCGCGACTATCTTCGCCTATCACGTCGAGGACCCGCAGCGTTACGGCGTGGTCGCCTTCGACCGCACCGGCAGGGCGACGTCGATCGAAGAGAAACCGAAGGAGCCGAAATCCGACTGGGCGGTGATCGGGCTCTATTTCTACGACGGCACGGCGGTGGAGCGCGCCCGCGCGCTAAAGCCGTCGGCGCGCGGCGAATACGAGATCACCGATCTCAACAACAGCTATCTCGTCGATGGGGCACTCGACGTGGTGTCGCTCGGGCGCGGCTTCGCCTGGTTCGATGCCGGAACCCACAATTCCCTGCTCGAGGCCGCCGAGTTCGTGCGGCTCATCCAGGGCCGTCAGCACCAGCTGATCGCCTCTCCGGACGAGATCGCCTATGCGCTGGGCTGGATCGACGCCGAGGAACTGGAGCAGCTCGCCCACGACCTCGGCAAGACCGAATACGGCCGCACGCTGGCGCAGATCGCCAAGGCCCAGCGGCCGAGCCTCAATGGATCCTGACGGTCAGCGTCGCCACGAACCGGCAATTTCTGATTGCAATCACCCTGCCAAGCGATATGTACGGCCGGATTGATCGATCGGTCGGACGCGCTACATTGGGGCTTCGGCCACAAAGCGGCCGGCACTGGAGCGGCGATGGATCCGACGATAGCCACGGCGCATGCACCGCTTGTCGACCGGTTCGGCCGGGCGATCACCTATCTGCGCGTCTCGGTGACCGACCGCTGCGACTTCCGCTGCGTCTACTGCATGGCCGAGGACATGACCTTCCTGCCCAAAAAGGAGGTGCTCAGCCTGGAGGAACTCGACCGCCTGTGCTCGGCATTCGTGGCGCGCGGCGTGCGCAAGCTGCGGCTGACCGGCGGCGAGCCGCTTGTGCGCAAGAACGTGATGTCGCTGGTTCGCGGGCTCTCCCGCCACGTGCAGGCCGGCACGCTCGACGAGCTGACGCTCACCACCAATGGCTCGCAACTCGCCCGTTTCGCCGGAGAACTCGCCGAGGCCGGCGTTCGTCGCATTAATGTCTCCGTCGATACCCTTGATCCGATTAAGTTTCGGACGATTACGCGCTGGGGCGATCTGGCCCAGGTGCTGGACGGGATCGCGGCCGCGCAGGCCGCCGGTTTGCACGTGAAGATCAACGCAGTGGCGCTCAAGGACGTCAACGAGGAGGAGATCGACGACCTCATCCGCTGGACCCACGGTGCCGGCATGGATTTGACCCTGATCGAGACCATGCCGCTCGGCGAGATCGGCACCGACCGCACCGACCAATATCTGCCGCTGAGCCAGGTCAGGGCGCGGCTGGAGCACCACTGGACGCTTGAAGACCTCCCCGATTCGACCGGCGGGCCGGCGCGCTATGTGAAGATCGCCGAGACCGGCGGACGGCTCGGCTTCATCACGCCGCTGACGCATAATTTCTGCGAGGGCTGCAACCGGGTGCGGGTGACCTGCACCGGCACGCTCTATATGTGCCTCGGCCAGGAAGACGCCGCCGATCTGCGCGCGCCGCTCAGGGCATCCGAGGGCGACGAACTGCTGCATGCGGCCATCGACGAGGCCATCGGCCGCAAGCCCAAGGGCCACGACTTCGTCATCGACCGGGCCCACCAGCGCCCGGCCGTCTCCCGCCACATGAGCATGACGGGGGGGTAGAACCATCCCGCTGGCTCAAGGTCGGGCGCACCGACCAGCGCCGCGCCTGTCGATTCCGCGCCAGCTCCCCTCAAGCAGGACGCACTGTTGCCCGGCAGTCACAACTGCGAAATATTATTATTCGCAGTTCAAAAGTCGTGCGACGCAAATATACTCGCGAAAGATGCAGCACGTCATTTCGATGGGGGACCGCGATGCCTTCTGCGATGTTGACCAGACGTGCCCTGATCGCCGGAGTTGCAGCAACGCTTGCGTCCGGAAGACAGGCTTATGCCGGGCTTGCATGCTCCCAGTTCAATTCCATGGGCGTTCAGCAATGCACGGCCGGCCTCGAGATCGGGCAGACGACAACCGCGCGACAGCGGTGTCCAGAATGGTGCTGGGCAGCGTGCATCGAGACGATCTTTGCCCTGCATGGCAAGAGCGTCCCGCAGGAAGCAATCGTCGACAAGATATTCGGCGGTCCGGCCTGCTCAGCGGCCGTCGGGCCGCAGATCATCGGCGCCATAGACGGCATATGGACGGAGACGAACGGCAGGCAGTTTTCTGCGCGCGCAGTACCGTTGCTCGACATGCAATTCGGCATATGGACGCCCAACGCGGCCGCTGCCGTCGCGATTGAACTTGCCAACAACAATCCGCTCATTAATGGCGCACTGGGACATGCGACCGTCCTGACCGCGATGACCTATTTGCGTGACATTTATGGCCGCGGAATGCCGATGCAGATCGTTGTGCGCGATCCTTGGCCCGAGAGTCCGAACCGTCGGATGCTCACCGTACAGGAGGTCGCCGGAACCAACTTTCTCGCGGCTATCCGGGTCTCCTGACGGGCGCCGGACGCCGTCTCCCGTCCCACGCACCATGGCCCATGGCCTCGGATATGGCGGCGAAATGCCCCGCATCCCTCGCGCAAAGGTGACTGTGGACGCTGGGGCCAAGGGCCTATAACCGCGACCGACGACAGTAACCGCAGGACGTGAATCCGCCCGCATGGCCATCTCATCTGTGACCCTTTCGGGCGCGGCCGTCGCCGGGCTCGTCTCGTTTCTTTCGCCCTGCGTGCTGCCGCTGGTGCCGCCCTATCTCTGCTACATGGCCGGCGTCAGCCTCGACCAGCTCACCGGCAAGGGTGACGTACAGGTGGCCAGGCGCACCGTGCTCGGCGCTTCCGTGGCTTTTGTGCTGGGCTTTTCCACCGTGTTCATCGCACTTGGCGCCGCCGCGACGGCCGTCGGGCAGCTGGTGCGCAGCCATATCGACGTGCTCTCCGTGGTCGGCGGCGTGGTCATCATCGTCATGGGGCTGCACTTCCTCGGCGTCTTCCGCATCGCGTTTCTGAGCCGCGAGGCGCGCCTGCAGGTCTCCAATCAGGCGGCCGGGCCGGTCGGCGCCTATGTCATGGGGCTGGCCTTCGCCTTCGGCTGGACGCCGTGCATCGGGCCGGTGCTGGCGGCGATCCTGGCCGTTGCCGGCAGCGAGCAGACCGTGACCCGCGGGGCGCTGCTGCTCGGCGCCTATTCGCTCGGTCTCGGCATTCCCTTCATCGTCGCCGGGCTCTTCTCCGGGCCGTTCCTCGGCTTCATGCGCCGCTTCCGCGCCCATCTCGGCACGGTCGAGAAAGTGATGGGTGGGCTGCTGGTGGTCACCGGCGTGCTGTTCATCACCGGCGGCATGGCCAGCGTCTCCTACTGGCTGCTGGAGACCTTTCCGGTGCTCTCCAACATCGGCTAGACCAGAGAATCAGCGATAATGCCGGCCTGCCGGCAAGCGCCTTCTTGTCGCCACAGGCGGCGGGCGAAGGTCGCTGCAATCGGCCACGTGGGGAAGCCATGCCGAAACGGACCTGCCTAGCGATCATTCTCGCCGCCGGCGAGGGCACGCGAATGAAGTCCGCCACACCCAAGGTGCTGCACAAGATTGGCGGCTTGCCCATGCTCGGCCATGTGCTGAAGGCGGCGCAAGCCGGCGGCGCCGACGCGCTCGCCGTGGTCATCGGGCCCGGCATGGAAGCGGTCGGCGCCTTTCTCGCCAAGGAAGCGCCGGATGCCACACCCTTCGTGCAGGAGCAGCGGCTCGGCACCGGCCATGCGGTCCTGACCGCGAAGAAGGCGATCAATCGCGGCGCCGATGACGTGCTGGTGCTCTTCGGCGATACGCCGCTGGTGACCGGCAAGACGCTGAAGCGTCTGCGCGCGGCCTTGGCCCGCGGCGCCGACATCGCGGTGCTCGGCTTCCGCCCGCCCGATCCCACCGGCTATGGCCGGCTGATCATGCAGGGCCGGCAACTCGTGGCGATCCGCGAGGAGAAGGACGCGAGCGCGCAAGAGAAGGCGATCGACCTCTGCAATGCCGGCGTCATGGCGTTCCGCGGGCAGGGGCTCACGCGGCTCCTCGACAAGCTTGGCAATGGCAACGCCAAGGGCGAATACTACCTGACCGACGCGGTGGAGATTGCCGGCAAGGCCGGGCGGACGATCGCCGTAATTGAGGCGGACGCCGACGAGGTGGCCGGCATCAACTCGCGCGGGCAGCTCGCCCATGTCGAAGGGCTCTGGCAGAAGCGGGCGCGCGAGGCGGCAATGGCGGCCGGCGTCACCATGATCGCGCCATCGACGGTGTGGTTCAGCCACGATACCCGGCTCGGCCGCGACGTGACTCTGGAGCCCAACATCTTCTTCGGCCCGGGCGTGACAGTCGCCGACAATGTCGTCATCCGCGCCAATTGCCATATCGAAGGCGCAGCAATTGCCAGCGGCGCCATCATCGGCCCCTTCGCGCGGCTGAGGCCGGGTGCCGACATCGGCGAGAACGTTCACATCGGCGATTTCGTCGAGGTGAAGAGTGCCCGCCTCGATGCCGGCGCCAAGGCCAATCATCTGGCGTATATCGGCGACGCCCATATCGGGGCCAAGACCAATATCGGCGCCGGCACGATCACCGCCAATTACGACGGCTTCGACAAGTTCCGCACCGAGATCGGCGCCGGGGTCTCCATCGGCTCCAATGCCGTGCTGGTGGCGCCGGTGACCATCGGCGATGGCGCCAGCGTGGCGGCCGGCAGCGTGATCTCCCGCGACGTGGCGGCAGATGCGCTCGCCATCGCCCGCGGCCAGCAGGTCGAGAAGCCCGAATGGGCGCGGAAGTTCCGCGAGAAGAAGCTTGCCGACAGGGCGGCGAGGAAGAAATAGCGTTCCCCGGACGCGCTGCAGCGTGAAACGGTGCAGCGCAGATGCGGGGGCTATGCAGCGTATAGGTCCGGGTTCTGCGGCGCGGCACTACGCACCGCGCCGCGCCCGGGACACGCCTCGCGATTAACGACAACACCAAGACATGCGCCGCTCCGGCCAGCGCTGTCGTATATCAGGAGCGAAACAGCTTTTGATTTCCAGCTCTTGGCCTTCCGCAGCTACATGAGTTCGAGCAGGCGGGAATCGGGGAGTTTTCGGATATGTGCGGAATTGTCGGCATCCTCGGTCAGGAACCGGTGGCGCCGCTGCTGGTCGACGCGCTGAAGCGCCTGGAATATCGCGGCTATGACTCGGCCGGCGTGGCAACGCTCGAAAACGGCCACCTGACCCGCCGCCGCGCCGAGGGCAAGCTGCGCAATCTGGAAGCCAAGCTCGCCAGCCAGCCGCTCGCCGGGCATACCGGCATCGGCCATACGCGCTGGGCGACCCACGGCGCGCCGACCGAAGGCAACGCCCACCCGCATGCCACGGCGCGCCTTGCGCTGGTCCACAACGGCATCATCGAGAATTTCCGCGAGCTGCGCGAGGAGCTCACCGCCGCCGGCGCCAAGTTCCTGACCGAGACCGACACCGAGGTCGTCGCCCACCTCATCACCCACAATCTCGACGCAGGGCAGGCACCGGCAGAGGCCGTCCGCGAGGCCCTGAAGCGGCTGCGCGGCGCCTTCGCCTTCGCCATCATCTTCGAGGGCGAGGACGACCTCATGATCGGCGCCCGCCGCGGCAGCCCGCTCGCCGTGGGCTACGGCGAGGACCAAATGTATTTCGGCTCGGACGCGATTGCGCTGGCACCGTTCACCGACCGCGTCGCCTATCTCGACGACGGCGACTGGGCAGTGCTCACCCGTGCCGGCGCCACCATCTATGACGAGACCGGCGCCAGGGCCGAGCGTCCGATCGTACGCACGGCCGCCTCGAGCCTGCTGGTCGACCGCGGCAACCACCGCCACTTCATGGCCAAGGAGATCCACGAGCAGCCCGAGGTCGTCGGCCATACGCTCGCCCATTATCTCGACCTCGCCAGGGGCCACTGCGCGCTGCCCAAGGATTTCGACATCGATTTCGCCGCGCTCGACCGCCTGTCGATCACCGCCTGCGGCACCGCCTCCTATGCCGGCATCGTCGCCAAATACTGGTTCGAACGCTTCGCCCGTCTGCCTACCGACATCGATATCGCTTCGGAGTTCCGCTATCGCGAACAGCCGCTGGCGCCCAAGGGCCTCTCGATCGTCATCTCGCAGTCGGGCGAGACCGCCGACACGCTGGCCTCGCTGCGCTATGCCAAGCAAGAGCGCCAGAAGGTCGCGGCGATCGTCAACGTCGCCGAATCCACCATCGCGCGCGAGGCGGACTACGTGCTGCCGACGCTGGCCGGGCCGGAGATCGGCGTCGCCTCGACCAAGGCCTTCACCTGTCAGCTCGCGGTGCTGGCGGTGCTGGCCATCGCCGCCGGCCGGGCGCGCGGGGTGCTGTCGGCGAAAGACGAGGAGAAGCTGGTCGGCGCCTTGAGCGAAGTGCCGCGTCTGATGAACGAGGCGCTGCGGCTGGAGACGGCGATCGAGGCGCTTGCCCGCGAGATTTCCCACGTCCATCACGTGCTCTATCTCGGTCGCGGCACCAGCTTCCCGATCGCGCTCGAAGGCGCGCTCAAGCTCAAGGAGATCTCCTACATCCACGCCGAAGGCTATGCCGCCGGCGAGCTCAAGCACGGGCCCATCGCGCTCATCGACGAAACCATGCCGGTCGTGGTGATCGCACCCTACGATCGCATCTTCGAGAAGACCGTTTCCAACATGCAGGAGGTCGCCGCCCGCGGTGGCCGGATCATCCTGATAACCGACAAGAAGGGGCGGGAAGCGGCGGCCATCGACGCCGTCGAAACCCTGATTTTGCCGGAAATGCCGGCCAGCGTCGCCCCGCTGGTCTACGCCCTGCCGGTGCAGCTTCTGGCCTATCACACGGCTGTCATACTGGGCACCGATGTTGACCAGCCCAGGAATCTCGCCAAGTCGGTCACGGTGGAGTGAAGTGTCGCGCGAAAACGCGATCTCTGCCATGATGCCGGCGGGGCGGAGTCGGGCTTGGCAGGGATGCTGGCATGGATCCGGAAGACGATAGCATCGGGCCTCATCATCCTGACGCATCGCGCCGCATAACAGTGATGCACCGGTTGCGGAACTATTTCCTGACCGGCACGATCATCGCGGCGCCACTGTTCCTGACGATCTACATCACCTGGACCTTCGTGAAGTGGGTGGACAGCTTCGTAACGCCGTTCATCCCGCCGATGTACCGGCCGGACCACTACCTGCCATTCTCGGTGCCCGGCTTTGGACTGGTCGTGGCGCTTGTCTTCCTCACGCTGCTCGGCTTTCTGACCGCCAATTTCATCGGCCGCCAGACGGTGCTGCTCGGCGAATCCGTGCTCGGCCGCATGCCGATCGTTCGCAACCTCTATCGCGGGCTGAAGCAGATCTTCGAGACGGTGCTGTCGCGGCGGGCGGGTGCCTTCAGGACGGTGGCGCTGATCGAATATCCGCGCAAGGGCATCTGGTCGCTGGTCTTCGTGGCCGCGGACGCCCGCGGCGAGATCCGCCACCGTCTTGACGAGACCGTGGCCGTGTTCCTGCCGACCACGCCGAATCCGACCTCCGGCTTCCTGCTCTTCGTCAAGCGCGCCGACATGATCGTTCTCGACATGTCGGTCGAGGATGCGGCCAAGATGGTCATCTCGGCCGGTCTGGTGACGCCGGAATTCGTGGCGGAGAACTCGCGGGAGCTGACGCGCGAGGAGATCGAGCGTCGGTTCAACCCGCCCTCAGCAGCCTGATCGCATCGTCTCGCCCGAACAGGTAGAGCGCCACGCGCAGAGCCTGTCCGCGCACGGATTCCAGATTGGCGTCGCTGGCGACGACAAGGCGGGCGTCGTCATTGGCGATCTGCATCAGATCGGCATGGTGCTCGGCGCTGGCGATTCGGAAGCCAGGCATGCCGGACTGGCGCGTGCCGAGGATCTCGCCGCCGCCGCGCAGTCTGAGATCCTCCTCGGCGATGCGGAATCCGTCCTCGGTCTCGCGCATGATCGACAGACGCTCGCGGGCGACGGCGCCGAGTGGGGCGCGATAGAGCAGGAGGCAGGTCGACGGTCTGTCGCCGCGCCCGACCCGTCCGCGCAGCTGGTGCAGCTGGGCAAGACCAAAGCGCTCGGCATGTTCGATGACCATGATGGTGGCGTCGGGCACGTCGACGCCGACCTCGACCACGGTGGTGGCGACCAGCACCTTGATATCGCCGGCAAGAAAGCGGGCCATGACGGCGTCGCGCTCGGTTGCTTTCATGCGGCCGTGAACCAAGCCGACGATGGGGCCGAGCGCCTCCGTCAGGGCTGCGTGACGCTGCTCGGCTGCGGCGACATCGTCGAGCATCTCCGATTCCTCGACCAGCGGGCACACCCAATAGGCCTTGGCGCTCTCCCCAACGGCGCGGCGGATGCGCCCGACCACCTCGTCCAGCCGATCGAGCGGCACGACGCGGGTGTCGATGGGCTTGCGGCCGGCCGGCTTCTCGGTCAGCCGCGACACGTCCATATCACCGTAATAGGTAAGCACGAGCGTGCGCGGGATGGGCGTTGCCGTCATCACGAGGACGTCGGTGGCGCCGCCCTTGGCGGTGAGCGCCAAGCGCTGGTGGACGCCGAAGCGGTGCTGCTCGTCGACCACCACCAGAGCCAGGTCATGGAAGACGACGCCTGCCTGGAAGAGAGCGTGGGTGCCGATGAGCAGATGAATGGAGCCGTCGGCGAGCCCGGCAAGGATCGCTTCGCGCTCGCGGCCCTTCTCGCGACCGGTCAAGACGGCGATGCGGATGCCGGCGGCCTCGGCCAATGGCTGGATGGTGCGGGCGTGCTGGCGCACCAGCAGCTCGGTCGGCGCCATGATCGCCGCCTGACCACCGGCCTCGATGACATTAGCCGCGGCGATCAGCGCCACCACCGTCTTGCCCGAACCGACGTCGCCCTGAAGCAGACGCAGCATGCGTTCCGGCGCAGCGAGGTCCTTTTCGATATCGGCGAGCGCTGCCTGCTGGCTGGCGGTGAGCGTGAAGGGCAGGGCGGCCAGCAACTTGTTGCGCACCCGTCCATCGCCCTTGCGCGCCCGGCCGGTGCTCTTGCGCTGGTGCTCGCGCATCAGGGCAAGCGCGAGCTGGCTGGCGAGCAGCTCGTCATAGGCCAGTCGTGCCACATGCAGTGAAGCCGGGTCGAGGTCGGCGGCAGTCTCAGGGTGATGCACCTTGGCGAGCGCGGCGGCGAAACCCTGCCAGCCTTGCCGGGCAACCAGCGTCGCATCCAGCCACTCCGGCAGCGCGGGCAGGCTGGCGACGGCCTCGCCGATGGCGCGGACAAGCGTCTTGCGCGCGATGCCGGCGGTCATCGGATAGACCGGCTCGATCAGCGGCAGACTGGCGAAGTCCTTCTCGTCGACGATGTAGTCGGGATGGACCATGGCCGGGCGGCCGTTGAACCATTCGACCTTGCCGCTGACATAGAGCGTGGCGCCGACCGGCAGCGTCTTTTCGAGATAGTCGCCATGGGCATGGAAGAAGGTCAGCGCGATCTCGCCGGTGTCGTCAAACGCGAAGACGCGCCACGGAACACGGCGGTTGCCGCGCGGCGGCTTCTGGTGGCGGTCGATCCTGACCTTGAGCGTGACGATGGCGCCTTCCGGCGCCAGCGCGATGCCGGGCTGGTTGCGCCGGTCGATGACGCCTACGGGAAAGTGGAAGAGAAGGTCGACCACGCGCGGTGCCTCTTCCGCGTCCGGCCCGCCGACCAGCCGGCCGAGCGCTTGCGCCAGCTTGGGCCCGATGCCGGAAAGGCTGGTGACCGGGCGGAAGAGGGGGTTGAGGATCTCTGGGCGCATGGCATCGATTTAGCACAGCGCCGTCGCCCCCTCACCCTTCGCGCCTAACCTCGCTGCGCTCGCCTGAGTAGGCTCGGGTTTCGGGTGCTGCGCTTCTGGAACAGCGATGTGTTGGCCGATACGGACTCCGTGCTGGCAGCAATACGCGGGGCAGCAAGCCCAAACCCCTGACAAACCCGGCCCCAGCCGCTATATCTCCGGCTCCGCGACGAGCCGCGATTCCGGCCCGGCGCCAATCGGCTATGGGAAGTTCGGAAAAGTGGGCAACGGCGGTCAGGATAGCGACGACCTCGCCATGCGCCGGCGCCGGCTGAAATTCCGCTGCTGGCACAGGGGCATGAAGGAGACCGACCTGCTCCTCGGCCGTTTCGCCGACGCCCATGTGGACGGTCTCGACGCGGCTGGCGTCGCCGCCTTCGAGGCGCTTCTGGAGACCCCCGACCAGGTCATCCTCGCCTGGATCGTCGGCGACGAGGCGGTGCCGACCGAAGCCCGCACGCCGCTGCTCGACCGCCTGCTTGCCTTCTACGCTGCCTGATATCCAATGGACCAGAAGACCACCGCTCTCATTGACATCAACCGGCGCCTGACCACGCTGCTTTCGCGGCCGGGCGAGACGACGCTGGCCGCGGTGCCCGACGGCATGGCCGGCAAGGCGCTCGCCGATCTCGTCAGCGCCACCGGGACCAGGCGCCTGCTCTTCGTGGCGCGCGACGGACAGCGGCTGGCGGAGATCGAACGGGCCTTGCGTTTCTTCGCGCCCAGGATCGAGGCCATCGAGTTCCCGGCCTGGGACTGCCTGCCTTACGACCGCGTCTCGCCGCACGCGGCCATCGTTGCACGGCGCATGGCGGCGCTGGCGCGCATCGGCCAGACCGCCGAGACGCCGCAGATCGTGCTGACCACGGTCAATGCCATTCTGCAGCGCGTGCCCAAGGCCGAGACCGTGGCGCGCGGCTCGCTGTCGGCCGCCGCCGGCCGCCGCATGCCCATGGCAGACCTCATCCGCTGGCTGGAGGACAACGGCTTCCTGCGCACCTCGACCGTGCGCGAGCCGGGCGAATATGCCGTGCGCGGCGGCATCCTCGACCTCTACGCCGCCGGCGCACCGGCGCCGATCCGTCTCGACTTCTTCGGCGACACACTGGAGACGATCCGCGCGTTCGACGCCGAGACCCAGCGCACGACCGAGCGGCTCCAGCGCATCGACCTCGTGCCGGTGGCCGAGATGGGACTGACGGAGGAGAGCATCGCCCGTTTCCGCCTGGGCTATGTCGCCGAATTCGGCGCCGCCGGGCCGGACGACATACTCTACCATTCGGTGAGCGATGGCCGCCGCGCCATTGGCATGGAGCATTGGCTGCCGCTCTTCGCCGACGGGCTGGAGACGCTGTTCGACCATCTGCCCGACGCGCCCGTCGCCCTCGACCATCTTGTCGACGAGGCCATCGGCGAACGGCTCGACCAGATCAGGGACCACTATCAGGCACGGCACCAGGCCATGGAGGCCGGCGATCTCGGGGGCGGCGCCCCCTACAAGCCGCTGCCGCCCGGTCGGCTCTATCTCGACCGGCAGGCGTGGTCGGAGCGGTTGAGCGAGCGGGCGGCGACCCATCTGTCGCCCTTCGCCCGGCCGGAAGCCAAGACAATCGTCGACATGGGCGGGCGCGCGGCGCGCAGCTTCGCCGCCGAGCGGTCGGCAAGCGACGTCAACATCTTCGACGCGGTCATCGCCCATGCAGAAGCCGCCATCAAGGCGGGCAGGCGGGTCGTCGTTGCCTGCTGGAGCGACGGCGCCCGCGACCGCATGGGCCAGGTTCTGGTCGACCACGGCCTGACGAAACTGAAGACCGTGGCGAATTGGCCGGAAGCGCAGGCACTCGCGCCCGACGTGACGGCGCTCGCCGTGCTCGGCCTCGAAGCCGGCTTCGACACCGAGACGCTGACCCTGATCGGCGAGCAGGACATCCTCGGCGACCGTCTCGTCCGCCCGCATGCCAGGCGCCGCGCCGCGGATTTCCTTTCCGACGTCACCGCGCTCTCCGAAGGCGATCTCGTCGTCCACATCGACCACGGCATCGGGCGCTTCGTCGGCCTGAAGACGATCGAGGCGGCCGGCGCGCCGCACGACTGCCTGGAAATTCTCTATGCCGGCAACGACCGCGTCTATTTGCCGGTCGAGAACATCGAACTGCTGTCGCGCTACGGCTCCGAGGAAGCCGAGGTGCAGCTCGACAAGCTCGGCGGCGTCGCCTGGCAGGCGCGCAAGGCGCGGCTGAAGAAGCGCATCCGCGACATGGCCGAGGCGCTGATCAAGGTGGCGGCGGCGCGCGCCACGCGGCAAGCGCCGGCCTTGACGCCGCCCGAGGGGCTCTACGACGAGTTTGCCGCGCGCTTCCCCTATGAGGAAACCGAGGACCAGCAGGCGGCCATCGACGCGGTGATCGGCGACCTCGCGGTGGGCACGCCGATGGACCGGCTGATCTGCGGCGATGTCGGCTTCGGCAAGACCGAAGTGGCGTTGCGCGCCGCCTTCATTACGGCGCTCGCCGGCCGCCAGGTCGCGGTCGTGGTGCCGACCACGCTGCTCGCCCGCCAACATTTCCGCACCTTCTCAACGCGCTTCGCCGGCCTGCCGGTGCGCGTCGCCCATGCCTCGCGGCTGGTCGGCGCCAAGGAGCTGGCCGCGGTCAAGACCGGCATTGCCGACGGCGGCGTCGATATCGTCGTGGGCACCCATGCGCTGCTCGGCAAGGGCATCACGTTTCGCGATCTCGGCCTGCTGATCGTCGACGAGGAGCAGCATTTCGGCGTCAAGCACAAGGAGCGGCTGAAGGAACTGAAAGCCGACGTTCACGTTCTGACGCTTTCGGCGACGCCAATCCCGCGCACGTTGCAACTGGCGCTGACCGGCGTGCGCGAGCTGACGCTGATCACCACGCCGCCGATCGACCGGCTGGCGGTGAGAACCTTCATCTCGCCCTTTGACCCGCTGGTGGTGCGCGAGGCGCTTCTGCGCGAACGCTATCGCGGCGGCCAGAGCTTCTATGTCTGTCCGCGGATCAGCGATTTGGCCGAGCGCCATGCTTTTCTGAGCGAAGCGGTGCCGGAGGTGAAGGTGGCGGTCGCCAACGGCCAGATGGGGGCCGGAGAGCTGGAAGACGTGATGACCGCCTTCTATGACGGCGCCTATGACGTGCTGCTGTCCACCTCGATCGTCGAATCCGGCCTCGATATTCCGACCGCTAACACGCTCATCGTGCACCGGGCCGACATGTTCGGCCTGGCGCAGCTCTACCAGTTGCGCGGCCGCGTGGGGCGCTCCAAGCAGCGCGCCTATGCCCTGTTCACCGTGCCGCCCGACCGTACGCTGACGCCACAGGCGGACCGGCGCCTCAAGGTGCTGCAGTCGCTCGACACGCTCGGCGCCGGCTTCCAGCTCGCCAGCCACGACCTCGATATCCGCGGCGCCGGCAACCTGCTCGGCGAGGAACAATCCGGCCATATCCGCGAGGTCGGCTATGAGCTCTACCAGCAGATGCTGGAGGAGGCCGTGGCGTCGCTCAAGTCGGGTGGCGAGGGACAGGCGGACGGGCGCTGGGCGCCACAGATCACGATTGGCATGGCGGTCATGATTCCAGATGGTTATGTCGGAGACTTGCAACTTCGCTTGAACCTCTACAAGCGCCTCGCTGACCTCGAGGACCAGGCGGCGATCGACGCCTTCGCCGCCGAGTTGATCGACCGCTTCGGTCCGTTGCCGGAGGAAGTGGAGCACCTGCTCGAAATCGTCGGCATCAAGGCGCTGTGCCGCCGCGCCAATGTCGACCAGGTCAATGTCGGGCCGAAGGGCGCGGTCATCGGCTTCCGCGACAATGTGTTCGCCAACCCGGCCGGCCTCATTCATTGGATCGGCCAGCAGGGCTCCATCGCCAAGGTGCGCCCCGACCAGAAGATCGTGCTGATGCGCGACTGGGCCGACATGGGCGGCCGGCTGAAGGGCACAATGGCGGTGTTGGCCGAGCTGAGCCGGCTTGCCGCCGAAGGCGAGAAGGCGGCGGCTTGAGCCGGACAGGTGCTCCCAGCCACCTGGTGCACCAAAAAGTAAGCATAAAATCCGAGGGTTACGGCAAAGTCGTCTTAACGAAGTTGCGTCATGCTGTGGCCTGATGATGGCGACGCAGGCGCAACCCAGGCACAACACCTTCCAGTTCCGGCACAGCGAGGCTTTGCTTCGCAGCGTGCTGGAAAACGCCGCCGTTGCAACCTTCCTGGTCTCCCCGACCGGCCACCTGCTTTACGCCAATCGCGCCTTCTATGACCTGCTCGGCTACGCCGAGAACGAGCCGTTTTCGACCGCCATCGACGATCTGATCCACCCCGATGATGCGGCCCGCGCCCATGCCCAGATGCAGACGCTGGAGGACAAATCAGCCGGCGGCTACCGCGCCGAGCGCCGCTATCTGAGGAAGGACGGCAAGCCGGTGTGGGTGCTGGTGTCGGCCTCGTCGCTCCGCGATGAGACGACCGGCGAGTTCCACTACGTGATCGTCCAGGCGATCAACATCGACAGACAGAAGCGCGCCGAGGAGGCACTTGCCGAGAGCGAAAGCCGATGGAACTTTGCCCTGGAGAGCGCCGGCCAGGGTGTCTGGGACCACGACCTCAATGCCAAGACCGCGTTCTTCTCCCGCATGTGGCGGATCATGCGCGGCATCGATCCGCAAGAAGCCGTCGATCCGGCCGCCGAGTCATGGCTGGCGCGCGTCCATCCGGACGACCGTGAGCGCATCCGGGCGCTCGCCAAACAGCAGGATTGCGGGGTGCTGCCCTACAACGAATTCGAATACCGCGAGCGTCACCGCGACGGTCGCTGGATCTGGATTCTCAGCCGCGGCAAGCCGGTCGCGTGGAATCCCGACGGCAGCCCCGCGCGGGTCATCGGCACCGATACCGACATCACCCAGATAAAACGCGTCGAATCGCAGCTTGCCCTGGAGAAGGAACGACTCAAGGTCACGCTTGAATCGATCGCCGACGGCGTCATCTCCACCGACGCCGCCGCCCGCGTCGTTTTCATGAACCGGGTCGCCGAAGAGATGACCGGTTGGCCCTCGGCAGACGCGGCCGGCCGCAGGGTCGAGGAGATCTTTCCGATTGTCGACGAGGCAACAGACGAACTGGCGGTCAATCCGGTAGCGGAATGCCTGTCGCATGGTCGGCTGCACTATCTCGACGGAGCGACCGTCCTCGTCGGCCGTTTCGGCGACCGGCGCGACGTCCGCGCTTCCGCTGCGCCGGTGCGCACCCCGCAGTCTACCGTGATCGGCGCGGTGCTGGTGTTCCAGGACGTCACCGACAGCCGTGCGCTGCAACGCCAGCTCGCCCACACCGCGATGCATGACAGCCTCACCGGGCTGCCCAACCGGGCGTCCTTCCAGCGCGCTCTGGACGACGCCATACACCTGGCCCGGCGCGAGGTGCGCGAGCACGCGCTCTGCTTCATCGATCTCGACCACTTCAAGACGATCAACGACAACGCCGGTCATGGCGTCGGCGACGTCGTGCTGCGCGACATCGGTGACGCAATCCGCACCAGCTGCCGGACGGGCGATTTCGCCGCCCGCATCGGCGGCGACGAATTCGCCGTGCTGTTGCCGGACTGCTCGGTCGCCAGCGCTACCCGCGTGGCGCAGAAGGTCATCGATGCGATTGCCGCCCTGCGCTTCTCGTGGCAGAACGGCGGCGAGAACGGCATCGGGATCGGCGCCAGCATCGGCATCACCGCCATCACCAGCCGCGCACCCGATGGGGCGGAGCTGATGCGCCAGGCGGACGCCGCCTGCTATGTCGCCAAGGCGCGTGGGCGCAACGGCGTCGCCACCTATGACGGCGAACGGACCGGATTGTCGCAGTTGCAGGAAAGCGCCTAGCTGTCCTCAGCCTCCAGAGCTCTACGCTCGGCGACGGCCTGCTCGATCGCCTGCGCCAGCACCTCGGCCGGATGCGCTCCGGTCACCGCCAGCCGACGATCGATGATGAAGCATGGCACGCCCGACACGCCAATGCGGTTGGCGTTCTCGATCTCGGCCACGACGAGTTCGCGGTCTTCATCGCTGGCAAGGCGCCCGGCGGTGACTTCGCCATCGAGCCCGACATGCGCCGCCAGATCGGCAAGGACGGCCGCATCGCCGACGTCGAGACCTTCGCTGAAATAGGCGGCAAACAGGCGCTCGACCATGTCGTCCTGGACGCCCGCGGCCGCCGCCCAGCGCACCAGCCGGTGGGCATCCAGCGTGTTGGGTGAGCGGGTGATGCGGTCGAAGTTGTAGGTGATGCCTTCATCGCGCCCGCGCATGCTGAGCTGCCGGTGGCTCTCGTCGAGCGCCTGGATGCTGCCGAACTTGGCAGTCAGGTAATCCTCCCGCGCAACCCCCTCCGGCGGAATCGTCGGGTCGAGCCGGAACGGTCGCCAGCGGACGATGACCTGGATTTCCGGGACCATGTCGACAGCGCGGCGCAGGCGGCGCTTGCCGAGATAGCACCACGGGCAAACGACATCGGAGATGACGTCGATCGTAACGGGCTCGCCAGACATGCCCCCACCATAGGGCGCCTGGCCGCGATTGCAAAACCAGCCGGACCGGTCCCGTCCCCGAAGCGATCACCGATGGCAACCGTCGTGGTTCAATGCGTGCTGTGTGCGCGCCACTCCATGCGACCCGACTTCATCTTGCGCTTCGTAGTTCGGGGGCGTATCTCACACACCGTTGGAACACGAAGAGCCGTGTCCGGCTCGAGCCAGAAGGAGCGTTTCATGTCCACGGCCATTGTTGCCCGTCGCCCTGCTGGCGAGGGGATCGCCGCCTGAGCGGCTTCGATCCGTCTTGACCTGACGTCGGCCGCGACAGCCGGCGTTCCTCTCGACCAGCGTCTAGCCTTCGTTCGCTGCCCTCTCGGGCGGCACGTCGATGCTTGCTTCGCGTACTCGTGCGAAGCCCAAACGGTCGAGACCAATGACCAACATATCGTCCAGACTGGCCGACTACGGCTGGTCCCAGTTCTTCCAATCGCAGTTGAGCGTCGCCGACCTGGCGCGTTCGGTACCCGTGCGCGTGTTCGCCGTCCACCGCAACGGCCTCAACGTGAGCGGCCCCGACTACGACGGGCGCGTGCCGCCCATCGGCGGTGAAGGGGACGACGAGGCTCACGCCACGGTGGGCGACTGGCTGCTCATCGATCGGGCGACCGGCACGCCCGAACGTGTGCTTCAGCGCAAGAGCGTGTTCAAGCGCAAGGCGGCCGGCAGCGGGCGTCGCGTGCAGCTTATCGCCGCCAATGTCGATACGCTGTTCATCGTCACGTCGTGCAATCAGGACTTCAACGTCGCCCGCCTCGAACGCTATCTGGCGCTCGCCCGCGAAGCGGGGGTGACCCCGGTTGTCGTGCTGACCAAGGCCGACCTCACCGAAGACCCGCGCTCGTTCATCACCCGTGCGGGGAAGCTCATGCCGGGTCTGCTGGTCGAGTGTCTCGACGCGCGCACGCCGCAAGAGGCTGCCCACCTCAAGCCGTGGTGCGGCACAGGCCAGACGGTGGCGCTCGTCGGCTCGTCCGGCGTCGGCAAGTCGACGCTGATCAACACGCTGACCGGCGGCGATCTCGTCACACGGCCGATCCGTGAGGACGACGCCCATGGCCGCCACGCCACCACCGGCCGTTCGCTCCACCGCCTGGCGGCGGGCGGGCTGCTGATGGACACGCCCGGCATGCGCGAGCTGCAGCTTGCTGACGCCGCCGAGGGCATCGAGGAGGTCTTCTCCGACATCGTCGCGCTGGCGGGGGCATGCCGCTTCGCCGATTGCAGCCATGAGAGCGAGCCGGGCTGCGCCGTGCGAGGCGCGCTTGCCGATGGCTCGCTCGATGCGGCGCGCTTCGCCCGTTACCAGAAGCTCGCCCGCGAGGACGCGCACAATTCAGCCGCCCTGCATGAACGGCGGGCGCGTGACCGCGACTTCGGCCGCATGGTCAAGCGCGTGATGAAGGAGAAGACCGGGCGGCGGGGCGCCTGAGGGCTCCCCGGCGTGGCGCGCCCGTGCTGATGGCTGCTGCCAGAACGGTGGCATCAGCGCTGTGCGACAAGGGCGTCGCCAACGCCGGAGGGTTACTTTCGGCCTCCCATGGAGAAGACCATGAAGTTCGCATCGACCCGCCTCATCGCGACCGACATCAGGCAGATGGTGGCTTTCTACGAGATGGTGACCGGGGTGAAAGCCGAATGGCTCGCCCCGGTCTTTGCCGAGATCGTGACGCCGGGGGCGACGCTCGCCATCGGCGCTGCCGAAACCGTCGCGCTGTGGCGGGAGGGCAGCGCCGAGCCCGGCGCCAATCGTACCGCTGTTATCGAGTTCCAGGTGGACAACATCGACGCCGACTACGAGCGCCTCAAGGACAAGGTGCCGCTCGTTCACGAACCGAAGACGATGCCTTGGGGCAACAAGACCTTCCAGTTCCGCGATCCCGAGGGCACGGCCGTCTCGCTCTACATGCCCGCTACCGAAGCGGCCAGGGAGCGCTTCGCGTCACGCTGATGGGGCTTGCCCCTCAGTCGAGCCCGATCCCCGTCTCGCGCTGGAAGTAGAGCAGGTCGAGCGGCGGGGCGGCGTCCTTGCCGGCGGCGATGGTCAGAAGCGTGTGCGCCTGACCGCGATGGTGGGTCTGGTGGTTGAAGAAATGCGCCAGAGCCGGAGCCAGCTTCTGGGTGATCGCCGTCGGCCGGGTGATGGTGTGATAGCTGAAGCTGCTCGCGAGATCGGCTTCGCTAAGGCCGTCGACATAGGCGATGATGCGCGCGTCCTCGGCCCGGCGCGCCTGCGTCAGCGCCGGCAGGTCGTCGAACAGGATCTCGTCGAGCCGCGTCGACTGTGGCCCGCTGCCGGTGAAGCGGCGCAGCCAGATTCTGTCGGTGACCAGCAGATGGTTGAGCGTACCGTTGAGCGAGCCGAAGAAGGCGCCACGGTCGGCCCGGTAGTCGGCATCGGGAAGCTTCGCCGCTGCCTCGTAGAGGCGCCCGTTTGCCCAGCGATTATAGGCGGCGAAGGCGGCGAAGTGGGATCGCATGGTTGGCCTCCCGGCGAACTCAATTAGGTCAAGAATACTGACCGGAATGCCGCCGGGAAAGCCCCGCGCCCGGCGTCAGCGACCGGTCTGAGACCGCCACCAGGCGACAGTTGCCGGGATCGACTGCGCGAGGGGTGTGGCGCCCGTGCCGAAGGTCGTCTCGAACTTGCCGCCGTCGACCAAGAAGGGCTGCTCGAACTCGTAGAGCATCTCGATCAGCTCGCCGGCGGGCGGGTTGATGAGGCCGAGCACCTGAAGGATGAACTTCGGCGTCGGCGCGACCTTGATCTCGTGACCGATCTCGTCCGCAATCATGGCGATCAGCGCGCGTGTGGTTCGGGCCGGCGCATTGGGCACGTGCCAGACTTGGCCGACGGCGCGATCGTCGGTGCCGAGCGTTGCCAGCACGCGGCCGGTGTCGGCGAGATAGGTGTAGCTATGTGGCTGGTCGGGGTCGCCGACCACCTGCGCCGGCTTGCCTTCGAGCGCCCGGCCGATGACCCGCGTGCCAAGCGGCGACTGCTCGCGCGCCCGCGGCCCGAAGTAGTCGGATGCCCGTGCTGTCGCCACGGCGAGGTCGCCGGCATCCGCCATCGTCTTCAGTTCCGCCGCCATGGCCGCACGCACCTTGCCCTTGCGCGTCGTCGGCGCCGCGGCCATGTCTTCGGCAATCGGCGCGCCGTGCGTGTCGCCGTACATGTAGAGATTCTCGAAGGAGACGTAGCGGGCGCCCGCCGCTTGAGCGGCGGCGACCAACGCGCGCTGGAGCGGCGGGAAGAGATCGCCCCAGCGGTGATAGGGCGGGCTCAGGCACTGATAGACAGCGGCGGCGTCGCTGGTCGCTGCGGCGGCGAAGGTCCGGTCGGCCGCATCGCCGGCAGCGGTCTGGACGCCATCGGGGATGTTCGAGGGCGCGCGGCAAACGGCACGCACCGGCAGATCGCGCTCGACAAGCGCATCGATCAGGGCACGGCCGACGGGCCCGGTGCCGAAGACCACGTGAACGTCGCCCATGGTCGCTTCCTCTCGTTCCGCCTGCAGCGGGCAAAAACGTCAATGACCAGTCGAAGGTGACACAGGCACTACGGAATGAGAACCCCGGCTCTTCCGCGCCTGTACAATCCGCGCCCGGCCGCTGTCTCAACCTCTTCGATGGCACGGGCCGGGCGATGCCGGCCGCGCCGGCGGCTTTGCAACAGAGCTGTTACAAACCGGCCGATCCAGAAATACGCGAGTTACTCCGATCTGTTTCATTCCCGGCCATGCAGTACGCCGCTCAATCGAATGCGCCGTGCGCTGCATCCGTGGCAACGCCGCGGCGTTGTGGGCGACTGTCTGAAGCCGATCCAAGGAGTGACTCAATGTTCCGCAAAGCGCTTATCGCAACCGCGATCATCGCAACCTTCGCCGTCCCTGCCTTCGCGGCGACCAAGGCCTATTATGTCGAGCAGAGCGTGAAGACCAACCGCTGCTACATCACCACGCACAAGCCGAACGGCAAGACGATGAAGGAAATCGGCACCAGCAGCTACGCGACGCGCGCCAAGGCCTCTGCGGCCATGAAGGCGGCGACGGAGTGCCAGGCCAAGAAGAAGGCCTGATTGGCCCGATGGGCCGCGGAGTGCTGCGCGCCGGGATTGCTGAGCGCGCAGTCTTCCGTGCTTGCGAACAAGGAAACGCCGGGCGCGAAGCCCGGCGTTTCGTCATTCCGCCACGTGCGCTCGCTGCGACCGCAGGTCAGCGGTGCAGGTCGAAGCGGTCAAGTTCCATCACCTTGGCCCAGGCCGCCACGAAGTCCTTGACGAACTTCTTCTGCGCATCGTCCTGGGCATAGACCTCGGCCAGAGCGCGAAGCTGCGAGTTGGAGCCGAAGACGAGATCGACGCGGGTGGCGGTCCACTTCGCCTTACCGGTCTTGCGGTCATGGCCCTCGAAGGCGCCGTCGGCCGTCGGGGTCCATTTGGTGCCCATGTCGGTGAGGTTGACGAAGAAGTCGTTGGTCAGCGTCTCCGGCCGCTTGGTGAAGACGCCTTTCTTCGACCGCCCGTGGTTGGCACCGAGCACGCGCAGACCGCCGACCAGCACGGTCATCTCCGGCGCGGTCAGGGTGAGAAGCTGCGCCTTGTCGACCAGAAGCTCTTCCGGCGAGATCGTGTATTCGGTCTTCTGGTAGTTGCGGAAGCCGTCAGCGACCGGCTCGATCACGGCGAAGGATTCGACGTCGGTCTGCTCCTGCGTCGCGTCGGTGCGGCCGGGCGTGAAGGGCACCGTCACGTTGTGGCCGGCCTTTTCCGCCGCCTGCTCGATCGCCGCCGCACCACCGAGCACGATGAGGTCGGCGAGCGACACCTGCTTGCCGCTGGACTTGTTGGCGCGGTTGAACTTGGCCTGGATGGCTTCGAGGATCTTGAGCACCTTGGCCAGCTGCGCCGGCTGGTTGACCGCCCATTTCTTCTGCGGCGCCAGACGGATGCGTGCGCCGTTCGCCCCGCCGCGCTTGTCGGAGCCGCGGAAGGTCGACGCCGATGCCCAGGCGGTGGAGACGAGCTGGGAGACCGTGAGACCCGACTTGAGGATCTGCGCCTTCAGCGCCTTGATGTCCTTGGCGCCGATCAGCTTGTGATCAACGGCCGGAACCGGGTCCTGCCAGATCAGGTCTTCATGCGGCACTTCCGGGCCGAGATAGCGTGCCTTGGGGCCCATGTCGCGATGGGTCAGCTTGAACCAGGCGCGGGCGAAGGCATCGGCGAACTCGTCCGGATGTTTCATGAAGTGCTTCGAGATCGGTCCGTAGATCGGGTCGAGCTTCATGGCCATGTCGGCGGTCGACATCATGATCGGAACGCGTCTGCCCGAGCCGTCGACCTCCGGCGCCATGTCCTGTTCCTCAAGGCCGATGGGGCGCCAGATCCACGCGCCCGCCGGGCTCTTGGTCTTTTCCCACTCGTATTTGAACAGGACGTGGAAATAGCCCATGTCCCAGCGGGTCGGGGTCGAGGTCCATGCGCCCTCAAGGCCCGACGTGATCGCGTCGACGCCCTTGCCGCTCTTCCAGCTCGACAGCCAGCCGAGGCCCATCGCCTCGATCGGCGCGGCTTCCGGCTCCGGACCGACATGGTTGGCCGGGCCGGCGCCATGCGTCTTGCCGAAGGTGTGGCCACCGGCGGTGAGCGCCACCGTCTCGTAGTCGTTCATCGCCATACGGGCGAAGGTCTCGCGGATGTCGCGGCCCGAGGCGATCGGGTCGGGGTTGCCGTCCGGTCCTTCCGGGTTGACGTAGATGAGGCCCATCTGCACCGCGGCCAGCGGGTTCTCGAGGTCGCGCTCGCCCGAATAGCGGCTGTTGGCCTTGTCGCTGGTCGCCAGCCACTCGGTCTCGGCGCCCCAGTAGACGTCTTCCTCCGGCTCCCAGGTATCGGCGCGGCCGCCGCCGAAGCCGAAGGTCTTGAAGCCCATCAATTCCATGGCGACGTTGCCGGCGAGCACGATCAGGTCGGCCCACGAAAGCTTGTTGCCGTACTTCTGCTTGATCGGCCACAGCAGACGCCGCGCCTTGTCGAGGTTGCCGTTGTCCGGCCATGAATTGATCGGCGCGAAGCGCTGCTGGCCGCCGCCGGCGCCGCCGCGCCCGTCGCCGGTGCGATAGGTGCCCGCCGAGTGCCAGGCCATGCGGATGAACAACCCGCCGTAATGGCCGTAGTCGGCCGGCCACCACTCCTGCAATTCGGTCATCAGCGCGGTGAGGTCCTTCTTCACCGCCTTCAGGTTCAGCGTCCTGAACGCTTCGGCATAATCGAAGGCCGCGCCCATGGGACTGGAGAGCGGCGCGTTCTGATGAAGAATTCTGAGATTGAGCTGGTTCGGCCACCAGTCGCTGTTGGACCGCATGCCCATGTTGGTTGCCCCGTGCACGACCGGGCATTTGCCTGCGCTATCCGCTTTCATGTCCATGTTTCTGCCTCCTCCGGGAGTTGGGCAAACGCAACGCCGATATCCGGCCCCGACGGTCTGCCGATGCCGATTAATTGGGGTGTTGCATTTGGCGGGGAAGGTGGCAGGTCGACGCGATAAAATCCAATCATATTGCCACGCATGCACGATAAGCTATTCTTATGGAAATGATCACGCTCCGCCAGCTTCGCTATTTCCACGCGCTCGCCAGCTCCGGCCATTTCGGGCGGGCGGCGGAGGCGTCCGGCATTTCGCAGCCGGCGCTCTCCATGCAATTGCGCGCGCTTGAAACAATTCTTGGCGGCGCTCTGGTGACGCGCGGGCCGGACGGTGCCAGCCTCACCGAGCTTGGCAAGGACGTGGAGAGCCGCGTCACACAGATTCTCGCTGCCGTGCGCGACCTGGAAGAGATGGCGCGCAGCCACGGCGCCGATCTTGCCGGGCCGCTGCGCCTCGGGATCATCCCCTCGATGGCGCCGTTTCTGCTGCCGCGATTGCTGCAGCGCGCCGCCGAGGACTATCCCGCGCTCCAGCTCGTCGTGCGCGAGACGATCACGGCCCACCTCATCGAGGAACTGGCCGACGGCGGTCTCGATGCGATCGTGGCGAGCCTGCCACTCGAGGCCGGTGACTTCGAGGAGGTGCCGGCCTTCGACGACACCTTTCTGCTCGCGGCGCCCGCCGGCTCGCCGCACGCCCGCCGCTCACCGGCTCTGGCCGATATGATCGAGGCGGACGAACTGCTGCTGCTCGAGGATGGTCACTGCCTGCGCGATCAGGCGCTGGCGGTCTGCCACCGTATCGACCCGCGGCGGCTACGAAGCTTCGGCGCCACCTCGATCGCCACGGTGCTGCAACTGGTGGCGGCGGGGCAGGGGATCACGCTGGTGCCAAAGATGGCGGTTGATGCCGGCCTATCGGCCGACCCACGTCTGGCGCTGGTGCGCTTTGCCTCGCCCGAGCCGTACCGCACCGCGGGCCTCGCCTGGCGCAGGGCCTCGCCGCGGCGGGCGCATTTCCTGGCGCTGGTCGATCTGCTACGGCCGGATGGGGCAACGGCGCGGCAACCAAAGACGAGGAGACAGCGGCAATGACGACGACATGGCAATTCTGGGCACTGGCGGCCGCCGCCTTCGCGGCACTGACCGCGATCTTCGCCAAGGTCGGCGTCGAGACCGTCAATTCCGACTACGCCACCTTCATCCGCACCATCGTCATCCTGATCGTCACTTTCGCCATCCTGATCAGCCTCGGGGAGATACAGTCGCCAGCGTCGGTTTCGCCGCGCACCTATCTGTTCCTCATCCTCTCGGGGCTGGCCACCGGCGGCTCGTGGCTGTGCTATTTCCGCGCCCTCAAGATCGGCCAGGCGGCGCAGGTGGCACCCATCGACAAGCTGAGCGTCGTGCTGGTGGCGATCTTCGGCGCTCTGTTCCTGGGCGAGAAGCTCAGCCTGATGAACTGGCTGGGCGTGGCGCTGATCGGCGGCGGGGCGATCCTGGTCGCGTTCTGAGCGGCCTTTTCGTCGCCTTGTCGGCCGGCGACCGGCCGGGCTATACAGCCGCCACGCATTCCCTCCCGTCACTTCAGCAAGGAACGACCCCGATGGCAGTTGAGCGTACTTTTTCGATGATCAAGCCGGACGCGACGGCGCGCAACCTGACCGGCAAGATCAACGCCCGGCTGGAGGAAGCGGGGCTGCGCATCGTGGCGCAGAAGCGTGTGTGGATGAGCCGCAAGCAGGCGGAAGGCTTCTACGCCGTCCACAAGGGCCGGCCGTTCTTCGACGAGCTCTGCGATTTCATGTCGTCCGGGCCGACCATCGTCCAGGTTCTGGAGGGCGAAAACGCCATTGCCAGGAATCGCGAGGTGATGGGTGCGACCGACCCGGCCAAAGCCGCTCCGGGCACCATCCGCAAGGATTTCGCGAACTCCATCGGCGAGAACTCGGTGCACGGCTCCGACGCGCCGGAGACGGCGCGCGAGGAGATCGCTTACTGGTTCCCGGCAATCGAGATCGTCGGCTAGCGGCCAGCTGCCATCGAAATGGCCAATTTCGGGGCTAGGCGAACGATCGCCGGGGCGTGCGGCCGTTCTTTGTGTCGAATGACCAACCGAACCGGGGACCCATGAAAAGATACGTTTTTGCTGCATCTGTGCTGCTCGCCGGCAGCCTGCCGGCTGCGGCGTTCAACGCCTCGCTGACCCGCCAGCTCAAGGAACTCTCCGGAACGACCCGTTTCGTGCAAGCCTGCACCCTCCAGGCGCTCATCGAGATCAACAAAGACAGAAACGGTCTCAGGCCGAGCCATACCCCCGTCGATGGACTGGGCGCGCCGTACATTAAAGGCGACGTGATGAAGGGCAATACCGGCGCCGCGCGCAGCCGCGACAAGTGGTATCAGTTCTCCTTCACCTGCGAGACCACGCCGGACCATCTGCTGGTGAAATCGTTCACCTACAAGATCGGCAAGCCGATCCCCAAGGCGCAGTGGGCGAGCTACAATCTCTATCAGTGAGGGTCAGCGCCCGCGCCTGACGATCTCCTCGTCGGCGTGCCGGGACTCCACCCAGCCGCCCTCGGCGCCGCCGGCAAGATGCTCCTTCTTCCAGAAGGGCGCCCGGCTCTTCATGTAGTCCATCAGGAAACCCGCCGCCTCGAAAGCGGCGTGTCGGTGTTCCGAGGCGACGACGACCAGGACGATGTTGTCGCCGACGGCGATGGTGCCGTGGCGGTGGATCACGGTGACGGCGGCTAGCGGCCAGCGGGCTGCCGCCTCCTCGGCAATGCGGGTGATCTCGCCCTCGGCCATGCCGGGATAATGCTCAAGCTCCAGCGCCGACAGGCGGCCGGCTTCCGCCCGGCACACGCCGGTGAAGCTGACCACCGCACCGACATCTTTGCTGGCGCGCTTGACCGCGTCGATCTCGGCGGCGATGTCGAAGGCGTCCGCTTGAACGCGGATCGTGACCGGAATGGCCATCGGGCTCTACCCGCCGGTCATGGGCGGGAAGATCGCCACTTCCCGGGCACCGTCGATGGACACGTCGCCGGGGGCATGGACCTTGTCGACCGCCACGCGCAGCACGCGGGGCTCGGCCAGGGCCAGTTCGTAGCCCGGACCGCGGGTCTTCAGCCAGTCGACCAATTGGTGCGTGGTGCGCACCGTAGCCGGCGGCGTCACCTCTTCCAATTCGAGGCCGATGCGCTCCCGCACCCAGGCGAAATAGACGAGCCTCACGGTTCGCTGTCCCCATCAGGTGGCGGAGGCCGGCGCGGAAATAGTCGTAGCCCGTATAGACGGTGATCAGCGCCGATATCCACAGGAGCAGCAGGCCGACATAAGTGAACAGGCCGAAATCTTGGATGATAGTAGCGCATCAGCTTGTCGCCGGCCGGTCCGGCGAGCAGAAAGCCGATGGCGATCATCTGCATGGTCGTCTTCCATTTTGCGAGGTTCGTCACCGGCACGCTGACGCGCAGCTCAGCCAGGAACTCGCGCAGGCCGGAGACGGATAATCTCGCGAGTCAGGATGACGATGGCGGCCAGCACCGACCAGTCGGAAATGGTGCGGTCGTAGACCAGCAGCAGAAGGGCGGTGGCGACCAGCAGCTTGTCGGCGATCGGGTCGAGGATGCGGCCGATGGCCGATTGCTGCTGCCAGGCGCGGGCAAGATAGCCGTCGAAGAAATCCGAGATCGTTGCGGCAATGAACACAGCGAAGCTCAGCCAACGGCTGGCGGTGCTCTCGACGTAGAAGAAGACAGACGAGGAGCGAGGACGGCCACGAATGCGGAAGTAGGTCAAGCAGGTTGGGCAGCGAAAACGCATGGGCGTGCCGGCTTGCGGCGGGGCCGCTCTGCGGCTGCTCGATTGGCTGGGTCTCGTGCATCGAATTCTGCCCGTTGGCCGGGTCGCGGTCCACACCGCTGCCACGCCGGAAGCCGATCCTAGCGCCTCGACGCCAGGAAGGCACCCATAGAAGGCCGGCTCCAGTCCCGTGGCCTATCTGGCGCTCCGCGCGGTCCGGTCAATCGCCGGCCTGGTTGAAGAAGCCGTGGATCGCCCGCGCCATCTCGTCGGAAATGCCGGGCACGGCCCTGAGATCGTCGACGCTCGCCCGGCCGACCGCCTTGGCCGTGCCGAAATGGCGCAGCAGCGCCCGTTTGCGGGCCGGGCCGACGCCGTCGATTTCGTCGAGCGGGCTGCGGGCGATATCGGATTTGCGCCGCGCCCGGTGCGAGCCGATGGCGAAGCGGTGCGCCTCGTCGCGCAGCCGCTGGACGAAATAGAGGACGGGGTCACGCGACGGCAGCATGAAGGACTCGCGCCCGTTCATGTAGAACGTCTCGCGCCCGGCATCGCGGTCGGGCCCCTTGGCAACCCCGATGAGCGGCAGGTCGCTGACGCCGAGTTCGGTCAGCGTCTTGGTCACCGCGGCGAGCTGGCCGCGGCCGCCATCGATGAGCAGGACATCGGGCCACGGCCCGATCGTCTCCTCGTCGCGCTCCGCCGCCTCGCGCGGGCCGGCTTCCTTGATGAGGCGCGAGAAGCGCCGGCCGAGCATTTCGCGCATCATGGCATAGTCGTCGCCCGGAGTGAGGTCTTCCGAGCGCATGTTGAACTTGCGGTACTGGCCTTTGACGAAGCCGTCCGGTCCGGAGACGACCATGCCGCCGACGGCGTTGGTGCCCATGATGTGGCTATTGTCGTAGACCTCGATGCGGCGCGGCACCTCCGGCAGGCCGAAGCGCTCGGCGAAGCCTTCCAAGAGCGTGTGCTGCGAGGATGCTTGCGCCAGCTCGCGGCCGAGCGCCTCACGGGCATTGGCGAGCGCGTGGGCGACCAGATCCTTCTTCTCGCCACGCTGCGGAACGAGCACGTTCACGTGCCTGTCGCCGCGCTCGCTGAGCGCTGCTGCGAGCAGCGCGCGCTCGTCGAAATCGTGCGACAGCAAGATGAGCTTCGGCGCCGGCTTGTCCTCGTAGAACTGGGCGAGGAAGGCACCGAGCACGGCGCCGGCTTCGAGCCCTTTGTCGGCGCGCGGAAAATAGGCGCGGTTGCCCCAGTTCTGGCCGGTGCGGAAGAAGAAGACCTGGATGCAGGTCTGTCCGCCGGCCTGATGCACTGCAAAGAGGTCGGCCTCTTCGAAGGTCTGCGGGTTGATGCCCTGGTGGCCCTGAACGTGCGAGAGGGCGGCAAGCCGGTCGCGATAGCGGGCTGCCTGTTCGAAATCGAGCCGGTCGGCCGCCTCCGACATTTCCTTCTGAAGTGTGGCGCGCACCGCCTGGCTACGGCCGGAGAGGAAGTCCTTCGCTTCCTTCACCAGCGCACCATAGTCGTCGAGGCTGATCTCGCCGGTGCAGGGCGCCGAGCAGCGCTTGATCTGGTGGAGCAGGCAGGGCCGCGTGCGACTGTCGAAGACGGCATCCGAGCACGACCTCAGAAGAAAGGCGCGCTCGAGCGCGTTGATCGTGCGGCCGACGGCGCCGGCCGAGGCGAAGGGGCCGAAATAATCGCCCTTGCGCGTGCGCGCGCCGCGATGCTTGGCGATCTGCGGCGCCTTGTGGTCGCCGGTGATGAGAATATAGGGGAACGACTTGTCGTCGCGGAGCAGCACGTTGTAGCGCGGGCGCAGGCGCTTGATCAGGTTGGCTTCGAGCAGCAGCGCCTCGGTTTCGGTGCGCGTCGAGACGAACTCCATCGCCGCCGTCGCCATGATCATGCGCTGAATGCGCATGGGCAGGCCCACCAGCCGCGTGTAGTTCAGCACCCGCTTCTTGAGGCTGCGTGCCTTGCCGACGTAGAGCACCGCGCCCTTGACGTCGATCATGCGATAGACGCCGGGCGTATTGGGCAAGCGCTTCACGGCGTCGGCGATAACGTCCGGTCCCACGCGCGCGGGCTCGTCTGCCGTCCGGTTCTGGTCTGTCGTCGCGGTATCTGTCATGGCGTTAGCGTGTGCGTCAGCCGAGGTGCTGGCCGCTGTCCAGCGCGATCACCTGGCCGGTGATTGAGCGTGTTTCGACATAATAGCGGATCGTGCGGCCGAATTCCGTCAGGTCGGGCGCGCGGCCGAGCGGCGTGGACCCAACCAGGCGGCGATAACCTTCGGCGGATTGGTAGACGCTCGGCAGCACGGGGCCGGGCGCGATGGCGTTGACGCGCACCTGCGGCGCCAGTGCCTGGGCCAGCCGCTCGGTGGCCGCCGCCAGCGCGGCCTTGCTGACCTGATAGGAATAGTGGCTCGGCGTCGGCCGCCAGATGCTCTGGTCGAGCAGGTTGACGACATTGCCCTCGACGTCGTCGGGAAGTTGCCGGGCGAAAGCTTCGGCCAGAAACACCGGTGCCGTCAGGTTGATCGCCATCTGGCGGTCCCATAGCGCGCGGTCGAGCGATCCGACGGCGTCGGCCTCGAAGATCGAGGCGTTGTTGACCAGCAGAGTGAGGGGGCCGAGCGCTGCCTTTGCATCAGCGACGACACGGGCCGGCGTTTCCGGATCGGCGAAATCGCCGGTGACGATCGCAGCGCTCCCACCGGAATTGCGGATGGCGGCGGCGAGTCCCTCGGCTTCGTCGCGTGATCGGTTGCAGTGGATGGCGACCGCCCAGCCGTGCGCGCCGAGGTCCTCGACGATGGCGCGGCCGATGCGCCGTGCACCGCCGGTTACCAGCGCAACGGGAAAGGCGGAAGGCATAACCTTTGGTTAACCCTGTTTAAGAGTGGCAGGCCCAGCCGACGGCGAACAGAACCTAGATAGGCTGCCCCGGTCGAATCTCCAAATACTTGTTCGATCAAGGCGTTAAGCGACGATTGTTGCCGGGACGCAACGCCACAATCGATCATCGAATCGCCGCTGCGCAGCCGTATTTCATTAACGTTTACGCCGTATTCCTCCTCGCATATGGCGGCCAGCAAAGCGGGGGCCTGGCGTCGTGGGCGGCTAGTCGTGATGCCGCCAGGCAAGAACGAGGAGTAGATTATGTTTGCGAACCGAACCATTGGCGCTGCGGCGCTCGCACTTGTCGGCAGCGCCGGCATGGCGCTTGCGGCCGACCTGCCGAGCTACGCGCCGCCGCCATCGTCTCCGATGTACAGCCCGGCTTCGGCGTACAACTGGAACGGGCCCTATGTTGGTCTCACCGGCGGCTATGGCTGGGGTACCTCCGACGGTTGGCTGGGTGGCGCCTTTGCCGGCTACAACTTCCAGGTCACCCCGAACTGGGTCGTCGGCCTCGAAGGCGATATCGTCGGCACCAACAAGAGTTCGAATGGCTGGGATTCCACGATACGCGGCCGTCTCGGCTATGCCTATGACCGTTACCTGTTCTACGGCACTGGCGGTGTCGCGTTCGGCGACATCAAGCACGGCGGTGCTTCCGTGACCAGGACCGGCTGGACGCTTGGCGCCGGTATCGAAGCGGCGCTGACCAGCAATGTTACCGGCCGGCTCGAATATCGCCACACCGATCTCGGCTCGGCAACGGTCGGCGGCTCCCCGGTCAGCCAGACCGCCAACGATATCATGGTCGGCGTCGCCATGAAGTTCTGACGCGCCGGGCCTGACAGACATCAACGCCCCGCTGCGGCTGCCGCAGCGGGGCGTTTCCGTTTCAGCGTCCTGCCGGCACACTGATCTCGGGAACGTGGCAGCCCTGCCGGTCGACCTCCAGGCAGCGGCGGAAGGTGAGGGTCTTGGTCAGGCAGATGCGCACCTCCTGCAGGAGGCCGCGATTGCACTGGACGGCGATGCCGGTTTCGCTCATGCGCGGATTGGCGGCGATGAAGGCCTGCTCGATCTCGCGCGGCGCGAGCTTGCGACCGGCAAGTCCTTCCGGCAGCACGACCGCTGCCAAGGCGCGCCTCAGCGTGGCGAAGTAGCTGGCCTGGTTGAGGCCCGAGCAAGTCCCGTGCGTCTGCCATTCGTGATTGACGAGGCCGACGCCCGGCATGATGTCGGCGAGCCCGTCGGCTGTCGCCTGGCTGACACGGCGCGGCATGTTGGACGGGCAGGCGGAGGGATAGCCGTGCTCATATTGCGGCCACAGGCCGTGGACGATGAAGCCGCGCGGTGTGTCGCATTCGGCGGGGTTCGGGTGGCTGTTGGTGGCGCAATAGGTCGGCGACCACGACAGCGACAGGACGTAGAAATCGAAGACGCCGGGCGTGCCGCCGGCATGAGCCGGCGCGGCGATCAGAAGAAGCGCGGCGAGAAGCGCGCCGAGAACCGTTCCTGGCCTCACGGACGGATGGAACGGCACCAGGCGCCATAGACCTTGTAGGGGTCATAGCCGGGCAGGCAGGACTGGACGCCCCAGTGGATCGAGGCGAAGCCGGCCTGGAACTCGATCAGATAGACAAGCTCGCTGCGCCTGCCGTTGGAGAGGGTCGCCGTGGCGTGGCAATAGCGCCGCGGGATCAGGCTTGGCCCATGGACGTTTACACGGGTTTCGCGGATCTCGGCGATATTGGCGATGGTCAGGCCGCTGCCGATGATGTGCGCGTCGTAATAGGCGAATCGATTGGTCACCTTGGCCAGCACGCCGGCTTCGTCGCAGACCGGCAGGCGATGGTGGTGGGCGTAATAGGGCACGCCCGCATAGCTTTCACCGCCATAGTAATAATCAGCAGCCTGCGCCGGGATGGCCAGAAGGCCGAGCGCCACAAGGCTCATCAGGATGCGCAGCATGGCTGTCGTCTCCCCGAAAACCGCTGACTCAGACAATGCGACGGCCCCGCAGTCCGGTCAAGGCGAGCCAGGTCACTCTCCGGCTATTTCGTCAATGACAGAGCCGGCGCCCGCGCCTTGCGCGAGAATCGGAACGAGATCCGGGAGCAGCGCCGCCAGCGTCGCGGCGAACTGCCAGGGCGGGTTGCAGATGACCAGCCCGGTGCCGTTGAAAGTGCCCTCGGCGCCGCGTTCACGGACGAAGAGTTCCGCCCGCAGCAACCGGCGGATGCCAGATTTAGCGAGGCCCATCCGCAGCCGGTCGATGGCGGCAAGGTCCTTCACCGGATACCACAGGCAATAAATGCCGGTCGGCCAGCGCTTATGGGCGTTTGCGAAGGCGTCGGAGAGGCGGGCGAACTCGTCCGGCTCCTCATAAGGCGGATCAAGCAGCACCAGACCGCGCCGCTCCTTGGGCGGCACGAAGGCGCCGAGCGCCAGCCAGCCGTCAAGGGCAATGGTCCTGACCTGGACGTCGCCAGCGAACTGGACGGCGAGGGCGCGCGCGTCGTCCGGGTGCAACTCGACCGCCGTCAGCCGGTCCTGCCGGCGGAAGAGGTGGCGGGCGATCCACGGCGAACCGGGATAGACGCGGAGGGTGCCGCCGGGCGTGTTGGCGGCCTTCACCGCCCCCAGCCAGGGGGCGGTGAGCGCGGCAAGGCCGGGGGCAAGGTCGTGTTGCCACAGCCGGCCGATGCCATCCCGCCATTCGCCCGAGCGTGTCGCTTCGGCACTGGTGAGATCATAGAGGCCGGTGCCGGCATGGGTGTCGATGACGCGGAAAGCGGTGTCCTTCTGCTTCAGCCGTTCGATGAGGAGCGCCAACACGGCATGCTTGACGACATCGGCGAAGCCGCCGGCGTGAAAGGCGTGGCGGTAGTTCATCGTCCTAGATCGACGTCGGCGAAAAGAGCATGCCGAGCGCGGCTTCCGGCGGCAGGTCGGCGATCACCACCCGCTCGTCGACCACGCGCGTGCGCTCCGCCGCCACCAGCGCCAGCGCCTGCGGATAGATGCGGTGCTCGGCGCCGAGCACGCGGGCGGCGAGGTCGTCGGGCGTGTCGGTGGGCAGCACCGGCACGGCGGCCTGGGCAATGATCGGCCCGTCATCCATCGCGGGCCTGACGAAATGCACCGTGCAGCCGTGCAGCTTGACCCCGGCGGCGATGGCGCGCTCGTGGGTATTGAGCCCCTGGAAGGCGGGCAGGATCGACGGGTGGATGTTGATCAACCGGTCGCGCCAGCGCTCGACGAAATCCTCCGACAGAAGCCGCATGAAGCCGGCCAGACAGACGATTTCGGTGTGCGCCGCCCTGAGTTGCTCGTCGATGGCAGCCTCGAATTCGGCGCGGTCGGTGATCTCCCTGGAGCTGACGATCGCCGTCGCGATGCCGGCTTCGGCGGCCCTGGCCAGCCCCGCGGCATCCGTGCGGCTCGACAGGACGAGCACGATTTCGGCCGGGTAATCCGGCCGCTGAGCGGCACGGATCAGGGCGCTCATGTTGCTGCCGCGCCCGGAAATCAGGATGGCGACGCGCTTGCGGTCCGTCATGGCTTTGTGAGGTTGAGGGTTCCGGAATAGGCAACCGGCGCATCCGTCCGCCCGGCGAGCTCACCGACGGCGACGACCGTCTCGCCGGATGCAGCAAGCGCCGCCGTCACTGCTGCGACCGAGGTTGGAGGGACGACCAGCATCATGCCGGCGCCACAATTGAAGGTGCGCAGCATTTCGTCCGGCGCGATGTCGGCGAGCCCCGCCAGCCAGCGGAAGACCGGCGGTACCGGCAGCTTCGTCAAGTCGATGCGCGCGGCGAGGCCCTGCGGCAGGACGCGCGGCAGGTTGTCGGTGATGCCGCCGCCGGTGATGTGGGCCATGGCCTTGACTGCGCCGGTCTGGCGCACGGCCGAAAGCAGCGGTTTCACATAGATGCGCGTCGGCGTCAGCAGTGCCTCGCCAAGGCTCAAGCCGTTGTCGAAAGGCACCGGCGCGTCGAAGGCGAGGCCGGCATCGGCGACGAGCTTGCGCACCAGCGAGAAGCCGTTGGAATGGACCCCTGATGAGGCGAGCGCCAACACCACGTCGCCGGCCGCGATGTCGCTGCGCGGCAATATGCCGTCACGTTCGACGGCGCCGACGGCAAAGCCTGCGAGGTCGAAGTCCTTGCCGGCATACATGCCCGGCATCTCGGCGGTCTCGCCGCCGATCAGCGCGGCGCCGGCCTGGCGGCAGCCCTCGGCGATTCCTGAGACGATTCGGGCCCCAGCCACCGGGTCGAGCTTGCCGGTGGCGAAATAGTCGAGGAAGAACAGCGGCTCCGCGCCCTGAACCACGAGATCGTTGACGCACATGGCGACCAGATCGATGCCGACCGTGTCGAGAATGCAGGTCTCGATGGCGATCTTCAGCTTGGTGCCGACGCCGTCGGTGGCCGCGACCAGCACCGGATCGCGATAGCCGGCGGCTTTGAGGTCGAACAGGCCGCCAAATCCGCCGATTTCGGCGTCGGCGCCCGGTCGCCGCGTGGCCCGCACCAACGGCTTGATCGCTTCGACAAGGGCATTTCCGGCGTCGATATCGACGCCTGCATCGGCATAGGCCGCGCCCGTCGTTCGGGCAGGGGTGGTCATGGATTCGAAAGCCTCCGACCGCTGGCATCCAAATCCATGAAAAGGTATCGGAAAGCAAGATGGTAGAGCCCTGTGCGACCAGATAGAGCCATTCCGACGGAGCGAATGCGCGACAGGTTCAAGCTGGAGGGCGAAAGTCGTGCCGGGGTACAGCCGACAGCAACGGCCCGGATAACGATGCAAAATCGTCCGTCCCTTCGGGTTTCTTCGCCGGCGGGCGCCAGACGCCGATCCCGGCTTGCCCGATGCCCCTTGATTGCCCTTCGCCGCTCTCAACGCTGGATTGCGGCGCCGGTTGAGATACGGAATCAGCTCGATCCGGTCGGACAAGGCTTCACGGGGCGGCGGCGGCGAGTCGGTCCACCCTTGGCCTCGCCGGCTGGTAATGTCATGTCTAGATATGCCTCCCGGCAGGCGGCCGGGGTGCGGAGCAGGGGCATTTCGTGCTTGTGACGATTCCCAATCTGATCACCATCGGCAGGTTGATCCTGGTTCCGTTGATCGTCTGGCTGATGATCAGCGGCCAGGCGGGGGCGGCCTTCGTCCTTTTCATCGTCGCCGGGGTGAGCGACGCCATCGACGGCTTTCTGGCGCGCAGCTTCAACCTGCGTTCAACGCTGGGCTCCTATCTCGATCCACTGGCCGACAAGGCGCTGCTCGTCTCGATCTACATCTCGCTTGCCGTGCTCGACGAGGTGCCGCTGTGGGTGGTGATCCTGGTGGTCAGCCGCGACCTGTTCATCGTCGGCGCGGTGGTGCTGTCGTGGATGCTCGACCAGCCGATGGAAATGCGCCCGCTGATCATCAGCAAGCTCAACACCGTGGTGCAGATCGTGCTCGCCGCCGTCGTCCTCGGCGATCTGGCGCTCGATGCCGGCCTCGGGACGCTGCGCATGATCCTGGTCTACCTCGTCGGCATGCTGACCATCGCTTCGGCCGCCGTCTATCTGGTCGACTGGGTCCGCCATATGGGCATGGGCGAGAGCGCCGCCGGCTCGCCCGACGGTGCGAGCGACGAGCGTTGGCCGCGATGACGCGCCAGACCCGGATCACACTCTTCTGGCTGGGGGCGCTGGTTGCCGCCGTCGCGGTGCTGTTCGTCTTCCGTGCGATCCTGCTGCCCTTCGTCGCCGGCGCGGCGCTGGCCTATGCGCTCGACCCGATCGCCGACCGGTTGGAGAAGCGAGGGATCAATCGTGGCATCGCCGCGCTCACCATCGTGGTGCTCATCGCCATCCTGTTCATCGCCGTCTTTATCCTCGTCGTGCCGGTGGTGATCAATCAGCTCGTCGATTTCCTGCAGCAGTTGCCGAGCCTGATCGGCCGCCTGCAGACCATGTTCGGTCCGTGGCTGGAGAGCGACTGGGCGCGCTATCTCGGCATCGATGCCGGAAGCCTGCGCGCCTCGCTGACCGGTTTCTTCGCCAACGGCGCCGATCTGGTCCAGACGCTGCTCTCCTCGCTGCTCACCGGCGGGCGGACGGTGATCGACATCGCGTCGCTGCTCTTCGTTACGCCCTTCGTCGTCTTCTATCTGCTGCGCGACTGGGACCGCATGACCGCTTGGGTCGACGGCCTCCTGCCGCGCGACTATGCCGACGAAATCCGCCGGCTGGCCCGCGCGGTGGACGGGAAGGTGGCCGCGTTCGTGCGCGGCCAGATGCTGTCGGGGACCGTGCTCGGCATCTTCTATGCCACCGGCCTCGTCGCCATCGGCCTCAACTACGGCCTGCTGGTCGGGCTGGCCGCCGGTATATTGAGCTTCATCCCCTATTTCGGCTTCACCACCGGCTTCGTCGCCTCGATCATCATCGCCCTTGTCCAGTTCTGGCCGAACTGGATCTGGCTGGCTGCCACGGTCGCCGTCTTCATGGCGGGCCAAGTGCTCGAAGGCTATGTCCTGCAGCCCTATCTGATCGGCACCCGCGTCGGCCTGCACCCGGTGTGGCTGCTCTTCGCGCTGTTCGCCTTCGGCCTGCTCTTCGGCTTCCTGGGCCTGCTGGTCGCCATTCCCGCCGCCGCCGCCGTCGGCGTTGTCTTCCACTTCGCCATCGAGCGCTATCGGTCAAGCCCGCTCTATCGCGGCGGCGCCGACAAGGCCGGCAATGAGTGAACGGCCGCCCGCGGCCCGGCAATTGCCGCTGAATCTCACGCATCGCGCCGCGATGACACGTGCCGACTATCTCACCGGTGACGCCAACCGGGCGGCGATCGCGCTGATCGACGGCTGGCCCGCATGGCCCGACCGGGCGGTGCTGCTCTCCGGCCCGGCCGGATCCGGCAAGACGCACCTCGTCGAGATCTGGCGCACGGTGAGCGGCGCCGCGGTCAGATCCGCCAACGCGCTTGACGATGTCGAGGCGCTGGTCGGCGCCCCGGCGATAGCGGTCGAGGACCTGCATCCGGGCCCGCTCGACGAGGCCGGCCTGTTCCACCTGATCAATCTCAGCGGCGAGCGGCGCGTGCCGCTGCTGATGACCAGCCGGCAGCCGGCTGGCAGGCTTGCCGTTCGCCTGCCCGATCTTGCCTCGCGCCTGCGCGCAGCCCGGCCGATCGAACTCGGCGCGCCTGACGACGCGCTCCTGCGTCTGGTCCTGGTCAAGCTCTTCGCCGATCGCCAGATCACGGTCGATACGGGGGTCATCGAGACCATCGTGATGCGCATGGAGCGCTCGCTGGAGGCGGCCAACCGCATCGTCGAAGAACTCGACCTCGAGGCGCTGGCCGGCGGACGGGCAATCAGCCGGCGGCTTGCCGCCGAGACGCTGGCACGGGTGATCGACCACCAGCCGGATCTGTTCGCCGATTGAAGCCAAGCGTCACCGTTCCCCGGACGCGCTGCTGCGCACTGCGCTGCGCCCGGGCCGGCTGCCACTCGCCATCTCCCGCGCCACCGGGTTCGTGTTACCTTCCCTGAAACAATACCAAGAACGCCCGCGGGCGTTGCCGCCACCCGCGGATGGGAGGGGACGCCGATGGGCACATACGCCGATACCTATGCGCGTTGGCAGGACGATCCGATCGGCTTCTGGGCCGAAGCCGCCACGGCGATTGACTGGGCATCACCGTGGCATGCCGCCTTCAACCCCGAGCACGGCGTCTACGGCCGCTGGTTTACCGGGGCGACCTGCAACACCTGCTACAACGCGCTCGACCGGCATGTGGAAGGCGGACGGGCCGACCAGACCGCCATCATCTACGACAGCCCGGTCACCGCCACCAAGCGCAAGATCAGCTATCGCGAGCTGCTTGACGATGTCGCGACCTTCGCCGCCGTGCTCGCCGACCACGGCATCGTCAAAGGCGACCGCGTCATCATCTACATGCCGATGATCCCCGAGGCGATCGTCGCCATGCTCGCCTGTGCGCGGCTGGGCGCGATCCATTCGGTGGTCTTCGGCGGCTTCGCCGCTCACGAGCTGGCCAGCCGCATCGACGACGCACGGCCGAAGCTGCTGGTCACCGCCTCCTGCGGCATCGAACCGAACCGCATCGTTCCCTATCTGCCACTGGCCAGCGCAGCGATCGCGCAGGCCACCCACAAGCCGGCGACGGTGATCGTCGTCCAGCGCGAGCAGCACCGCGCCGAACTCGACCGGACACGCGACCGCGACTATGCGGCGGAAATGGCGAAGGCGCGGGACGCCGGGCGCAGCGAGCCGTGGGTCGCCGTCGCCGCCACCGATCCGCTCTATATCCTCTACACCTCCGGCACGACCGGCCAGCCCAAGGGGATCATCCGCGACAATGGCGGCCACATGGTCGCGCTCGACTGGTCGATGACCAACATCTACGGCGTCGCGCCGGGCGAGGTCTATTGGGCCGCGTCCGACATCGGCTGGGTCGTCGGCCACTCCTATATCGTCTATGCGCCGCTGATCCATGGCTGCACGACGGTGCTCTACGAAGGCAAGCCGGTGGGCACGCCGGATGCCGGCGCCTTCTGGCGGGTGGTCGCCGAACACAATGTATCGGTGCTGTTCACCGCGCCCACGGCGCTGCGCGCCATCAAGAAGGAAGACCCGGACGGCACGCTGATCAGACAGTACGATATTTCGGGCCTGCGCAGCCTGTTCCTCGCCGGCGAGCGGGCCGATCCGGATTCGGTGCGCTGGGCCGAAGAGAAGCTCGGCGTGCCGGTCATCGACCATTGGTGGCAGACCGAAACCGGCTGGGCGATCGTCGCCGATCCGCTCGGCATCGAGCAGCTGCCGGTCAAGCGTGGTTCGCCCACCACCGCCATGCCCGGCTACAATGTGCACGTGCTTGACGATGCCGGCCATCCGGCGAAGCCCGGCACGCTCGGCAACATCGCCATCCGCCTGCCGCTGCCGCCGGGCGCCCTGCCGACGCTATGGGGCAACGACGAGCGCTTCCGCGCGAACTACCTGGCAACCTTCCCCGGCTACTACCAGACGGCGGACGCCGGCTACATCGACAGCGACGGCTATCTGTTCATCATGGGGCGCACCGACGACATCATCAACGTCGCCGGCCATCGCCTGTCGACCGGCGGCATGGAGGAGGTGCTGGCGAGCCACCCCGCGGTCGCCGAATGCGCGGTGATCGGCGTCCACGACGGACTCAAGGGCCAATTGCCGGTTGGCTTCGTCGTCCTCAAGATGGGCATCACGACCAGCCCCACTGACGTCGAGAAGGAGATCATCGCGCTGGTGCGCGAGCAGATCGGGCCGGTGGCGGCGCTGAAGACGGTGCTGGTCGTGCCGCGCCTGCCCAAGACCCGCTCCGGCAAGATCCTGCGCGGCACCATGCGCCAGATCGCCGACGGCGAGCCGGTCAGGACGCCGGCGACCATCGACGATCCGGTGGCGCTGGACGAGATCACCGGGGCTCTTCATGCGCGCGGGCTGGGGACTTAGCCGGCGGGGGGCCAAAACCCGCGCAATCTTGTCGGAATCGTCATATTTCCCGGGTAGGAGTATGCTTTCGTGACAAACCCGGTTTTGGCCCGATGGACCAGAAGAATCCCCACGCCACAATAGATGCCGCAGCGCTCGATCCCGAGATCGCGGCAGGCATGGAGCTGCGTCAGTCAAAGACGCGCTTTATCAACCGCGAGTTGTCGTGGTTGCAGTTCAACCGGCGGGTGCTGGAAGAGGCGGAGAACGCCAATCATCCGCTGCTGGAGAAACTGCGTTTCCTGTCGATCTCGGCCAACAATCTCGACGAGTTCTTCATGGTGCGCTTCGCCGGCCTCAAGGGCCAGCAGCGCCAGGGCATATCCATGGTGTCCGACGACGGGCGCTCGCTCAGCGGGCAGCTCGGCGCCATCGGCGAAGCCTGCGCCAGCCTGGCCAGCGACCAGCAGGCGCGCTGGGCGCAATTGCGCCGCGAACTGGACGACGCCAACATCAACCTGATCGATGCCAGCAGAATCGCCGATGCCGATCGCGATTGGCTGGAGCACTATTTCCTCGATTCGATCTTCCCGGTGCTGACGCCGCTGGCCATCGATCCGGCGCACCCGTTTCCATTCATCCCCAATCTCGGCCTGACGGTCGCGCTGCAGATGACGCGCAAGTCCAACGGCCATCGCATGACCGCGCTCCTGCGCGTACCGAGCTCGATCGAGCGCTTCATCCGGCTACCATCGAACGAGGATTGCAAGGATCGCTTCATCAGCCTCGAACAGGCGGTGACGCTGTTCGTCCACAGCCTGTTCCCCGGCTACGGCGTCGACGGGCAGGGCGCCTTCCGGGTAATCCGCGATTCGGACATCGAGGTGGAGGAAGAGGCGGAAGACCTGGTCCGTTTCTTCGAAAGTGCGCTCAAGCGCCGCCGCCGCGGTTCGGTGATCCGCCTTGAGATCGAGGAGGCCATGCCCGACGGCCTGCGCCAGCTCGTCGCCGAGGCGCTGGCGGTAAGCCCCGACGAGGTCTTCCTCGTCCACGGCCTGCTGGCGCTGAACGATCTTTCGCAGCTTGTCGCCATCGACCGGCCGAACTTGAAGTTCGCGCCCTACACGCCGCGATACCCTGAGCGCATCCGCGACCACAGCGGCGACTGTCTGGCCGCCATCCGCGAGAAGGACATCGTCGTCCATCATCCCTACGAATCCTTCGACGTGGTGGTTCAGTTCCTGCGCCAGGCGGCCTCCGATCCGGATGTCGTCGCCATCAAGCAGACGCTTTACCGGACCTCGAACGATTCACCGATCGCCAAGGCGCTGGCCGAGGCGGCCGAAGCCGGCAAGTCGGTGACGGCACTGGTCGAGCTGAAGGCACGCTTCGACGAGGAAGCCAATATCCGCTGGTCGCGCGACCTCGAACGCGCCGGCGTGCAGGTGGTCTACGGCTTCATCGAGCTGAAGACCCACGCCAAGCTGTCATTGGTGGTGCGCCGCGAGGGCGGCCAACTTGCCAGCTATGTCCATATCGGCACCGGCAACTATCATCAGGTCACCGCGCGCATCTACACCGACCTGTCGTTCTTCTCGGCCGATCCGGCGATCGCGCGCGATGTCGCCCGCATCTTCAACTACATCACCGGTTATTCGGAGCCCGAGACTCTGGAACGCATGGCGATCTCGCCGCACATGCTGAGGGGCACCATCCGCGGCCTCATTGCCGCTGAAGTGGCCCACGCCAAGGCCGGTCGCCCCGCCCAGATCTGGATGAAGATGAATGCGCTGGTCGATTCCCAGATCATCGACGCGCTCTACGATGCCAGCCAGGCGGGCGTCGAGATCGATCTTGTGGTGCGCGGCATCTGCTGTCTCAGGCCCGGCATCCCCGGCCTGTCGGAGCGCATCCGGGTCAAGTCGATCGTCGGCCGCTTCCTCGAGCACGCCCGCATCTATTGCTTCGGCGACGGCCACGGCCTGCCGTCGCCTGAGGCCAAGGTCTTTATCGGCTCGGCCGACATGATGCCGCGCAACCTCGACCGCCGGGTCGAGGCGATCGTGCCCATCCTCACTCCGACCGTCCACGAGCAGATCCTCGGCCAGATCATGGTCATCAACCTTGCCGACAACCAGCAGAGCTGGCGGGTCTTGCCGGACGGAACATCGGAACGCATCATCCCCAAGAAGGGCGAGTCGCCCATAAACGCGCACCAGTATTTCATGACCAATCCGAGCCTTTCCGGTCGTGGCAAAGCGCTGAAGATCGGCGCAACCAAACCGAACCGCCGGCGCGGTCGGGGAGCGTGAGCTGGCGGTCGAACTTTCCATCATCGACGAGGCGCCCGGGCGGCTCAATGGTGGCGGGCCGATCGCGGTTGTCGACATCGGCTCGAACTCGGTCCGCCTGGTTGTCTATGAGCGGCTCTCCCGCTCGGCCACACCGCTGTTCAACGAGAAGGAATTGTGCGGCCTCGGGCGTGGTCTGGCGACGCGCGGCCGCCTCGAGCCGGAGGCCATCGGCTCGGCGTTGACCGCGATCCGCCGCTTCGCCGCGCTCACCAAGCAGGTCGGCGTGACCGCGCTGCACGTTCTGGCGACCGCGGCCGTGCGCGATGCATCCAACGGTCCCGATTTCATCGCCTCGGTGGAGGCGATCACCGGCGTCCGGGCGATGGTGCTCTCCGGCGCCGAGGAAGCCCGGCTGAGCGCGCAGGGCGTGGTCTCCGGCTTCCACCAGCCCGATGGCGTCGCCGGCGACCTCGGCGGCGGCAGCATCGAGGTGGTCGATATCCGCGACAATACGACCGGGAAGGGCGAAACCTTTCCGCTTGGCGGCCTCAGGCTGGAGGAGACCGCCGACGGGTCCATCAAAAAAGCCGAGAAGATCGCCGCCGAGGCGCTGGCGCGGTCGAAGGTGCTGCCGGGCGGTGAAAAGCGGGTCTTCTATGCAGTCGGCGGCACATGGCGCTCGCTCGCCCGGTTGCACATGCGCCAGGGCGGCTATCCGCTCCACGTCATGCACCACTACACCATCGACGCGGGCGAGGCGGCCGACTTCTGCCGCATGGTCGCCCGGCGCGAAATCGATTCGCTCGATTCGATCGAGGTCGTCTCGCGCAATCGCCGGCCGCTGCTGCCCTATGGCGCCGTCGTGCTGGAGCAGGTGATCAAGGTGATGAAGCCGTCACAGATCGTCCTGTCGGCGCTGGGCATGCGCGAAGGGCTGCTCTACGAACTGCTCGACCCGGAACAGAAGGCCCAGGACCCGCTGCTCTGTGCCTGCGAGGAGCTGTCCTTCCTGCGCTCGCGCTCGCCGCGCCATGCCCACGAGTTGGCGGAGTGGTCGGCCATGGCGTTCCGCGTTATCGGGCTCGACGAGACCGCGGCCGAGACCCGCCTGCGCCACGCCGCCTGCCTGCTGACCGATCTCGGCTGGCGCGCCCATCCCGAATATCGCGGCGAGCAGAGCCTCAATCTGATCGCCCATGCCTCCTTCATCGGCATCGACCATCCCGGCCGCGCCTATTTGGCGCTCGCCAACTTCTACCGGCACGAAGGTCTGATCGACGAACAGCTTTCGCCGCGCATCCGCGAGCTGGTCTCGACCCGCCTGATGGAACGCGCCCGGGCGCTCGGCGCGACGCTGCGCGTGGCGCATCTGCTATCGGCGGCCACTCCGGGCGTGGTCAACCGCACGCGCATCGAGATCCGCGGCAAGATGCTGGCGCTGGTGCTGCCGGCTGAGCTGGCCGCGCTCGGCGGAGCGCGCGTGCTGCGCCGTCTCGCCCAAGTCGCCAAATTCGCCGGCCTTGAGCCGACGATCGTGACAGAGTAGGGCGGCGTCGCCAGCTTCGGCTCAGCCCTTGTTGATGGTCACCACGTGGTTCTGCTTCACGGCAAGCGCGATCTTGCCGGACTTCAGCCTGAGCGCCGCCTCGCCGAAGAGTTCCCGCCGCCAGCCGGAGAGCGCCGGCACGTCGGCGGCGTCGTCGCTGGCGATCGCTTCGAGGTCGTCGACCGTGGCGATGATCTTGGACGCCACGCCGTGGCTCTCGCTGGTCATCTTGAGCAGCACCTTGAGCAGGTCGACCGCCGCGCCATTGCCGTTGGTCGCCGGCCGGTGCTTGGGGATGCGCGGCAGCTCTTCGCGCGGGATGGCCATGGCCGTGCGCACTGCAGCAAGAATATCTTCCGCCGCGCGCGAGCGCTCGAAGCCGCGCGGGATGGTGCGCAACTGGGCGAGCGCGGTCGGCGAGGTCGGCTGCTGCGCCGCGATCTCATAGATGGCGTCGTCCTTGATGACGCGGCTGCGCGGCACGTCGCGCGCCTGCGCCTCGCGTTCGCGCCACGCCGCCACCTCGCGCATGACGGCCAGCTCGATCGGCTTGCGCACGCGCAGTTTCAGCCGCTTCCACGCCTCTTCCGGCTCCTGCCGGTAGGTGCCGGGCGAGGTCAGCACCTCCATCTCTTCGCGCACCCATTCGGCGCGCTTCTGCTCCTCCAGGCGGGCGGAGAGCGCGGAATAGACGTCGCGAAGATGCGTGACGTCGGCCAGCGCATAGTCGATCTGGCGCTCCGACAGGGGCCGGCGGCTCCAGTCGGTGAAGCGCGATGATTTGTCGATGCGCGTGCCGGTGAGCTTGTGGACAAGCTGATCGTAGCTGACCGATTCGCCAAAACCGCAAACCATGGCGGCGACCTGGGTATCGAACACCGGATGGGGGATCAGGCCGCCGAGATGGTGGATGATTTCGATGTCCTGACGGGCGGCATGAAAGACCTTGATGACTTTCTCATTCTTCATCAGTTTGAAGAATGGTTCGAGGTCAAGGTCAGCCGCCGTCGCGTCGATGAGCGCCGCCTCTTCCGGGCTGGCCATCTGGATCACGCAAAGCTTCGGCCAGAAAGTCGTTTCCCGCATGAATTCGGTATCGACGGTAACCGTCGGGAAACGGGCGAGGCGCTTGCACAGGGCGGCAAGATCGGCGGTCGAGGTGACGATATCCATGACTGTTCGTATAGCCGACGAAAGGGCGATTTGTCCCTTGCCTTGCTGCCGCCCGTGACGCTTTTGCTGAATCTATCGAATTAGCGCCAAGCTACAGTTATGCAAGGCTTTTCTCGCTCGGCTCCGACGCCCCCCTGCCAATTTTGACGGTACGGCGGCCTGGCGGCGCGCCGATCCGCCGCGCGTCCCCCCGACGGGGAGACAGGTCGGGCGCGGTGCGGCCGCCCAGCGGAGCCCGCGCGGGCCTTGACAGCCACCCCGTCGCGTGCGCTTTTCCGGCGGCCGGAAACCCGGCATTTCCGCCCGTCGGGCGACCGTTTTGACGATCCAGAGACCTTCCATGCACCGCTATCGCAGCCATACCTGTGGCGCCCTTGAGCCCGCCGATGTCGGGCAGTCCGTACGTCTTTCCGGCTGGGTGCATCGCGTGCGCGACCACGGTGGCCTGCTGTTCATCGACCTGCGCGACCATTACGGCATGACCCAGTGCGTTGCCGACCCCGATTCGCCGGCTTTCAGCGCCGCCGAGCGGGTGCGCTCCGAATGGGTGATCCGCATCGACGGGCGAGTGAAGGCGCGCACGCCGGAGACGGTCAACCCGAACCTGCCGACCGGCGCGATTGAGGTCTTCATCGACGAATTGGCGGTGCTGTCGGAGGCGGCCGAACTGCCCATGCCGGTCTTCGGCGACCTCGACTATCCGGAGGAGACGCGGCTGAAATACCGCTTCCTCGACCTGCGCCGCGATAAGCTGCACCGCAACATCATGAAACGGGCGGAGATCATTTCGTCGCTCCGCCGGCGGATGACGGCTTCCGGTTTCTTCGAGTTCCAGACGCCGATCCTCACCGCCTCGTCGCCAGAGGGCGCGCGCGACTTCCTGGTGCCCTCGCGCCTCCATCCCGGCAAGTTCTACGCGCTGCCGCAGGCGCCGCAGCAGTTCAAGCAGCTGATCATGATCGCCGGCTTTGACCGCTACTTCCAGATCGCGCCCTGTTTCCGCGACGAGGATGCCCGCGCCGACCGCTCGCCCGGCGAGTTCTACCAGCTCGATATCGAGATGAGCTTCGTCGAGCAGGAAGACGTCTTCCAGGCCGTCGAGCCGGTGCTGCGCGACCTGTTTGAGGAGTTCGCCGAGGGCAAGCCGGTCACCCAGGATTTCCCGCGCATCCCCTATGGCGAGGCGCTGAGGAAATACGGCAGCGACAAGCCCGACCTCAGGAACCCGATCGAGATGGCCGACGTGACGGCGCATTTCGCCGGCTCCGGCTTCAAGGTCTTCGCCGGCCAGATCGAGGCCGATCCCAAGGTCGTGGTGTGGGCAATTCCGGCGCCGACCGGGGGAAGCCGCGCCTTCTGCGACCGCATGAATTCCTGGGCGCAGGGCGAAGGCCAGCCGGGCCTCGGCTACATCTTCTTCCGCGACGATGGCGCCGGCGCCGGGCCGATCGCCAAGAACATCGGCGAGGACCGCACCGAGGCCATCCGCAACCAGCTGGGGCTTGGCGACGGCGACGCCGTCTTCTTCATCGCCGGCCGGCCCGACAAGTTCCTCGCCTTTGCCGGAGCGGCGCGCCAGAAGATCGGCCGCGACCTGAACCTGGTCGACGAAGACCGCTTCGCCTTCTGCTGGATCGTCGATTTTCCAATGTACGAGTGGAACGAGGAGGAGAAGAAGATCGACTTCTCCCACAACCCGTTCTCCATGCCGAATTACGATCACGACGCCTTCATCGCGCTCGATCCGGCGGACCAGGAGGCGATCCTCGGCATCCATGCTTTCCAGTACGACATCGTCTGCAACGGCGTGGAACTGTCGTCGGGTGCCATACGTAACCACAAGCCGGAGATCATGAAGAAGGCCTTCGCCATCGCCGGTTATGGCGAGGACGTGCTGCAGTCGAAGTTCGGCGGCATGTTGCATGCGCTGCAGATGGGCGCCCCGCCGCACGGCGGCATCGCGCCCGGCATCGACCGCATCGTCATGCTCCTCTGCGGCGAGGACAATTTACGCGAAGTGACGCTGTTCCCGATGAACCAGCGGGCGGAGGACCTGATGATGGGGGCGCCGTCGGAGGTGACCGCCCAGCAGCTGCGCGAGCTTCACATCCGCCTGAACCTGCCGGAGTAGCGGCGGCCGCCGTCATTGCCCCGATGTCGCCGGCGCCTGCGGTGGCTTGGCGCCCGAGCCGTCGTGCGTCGGCGTGGCCGAGCTGGCGGCGGTCAGGCCGAGCATCGTGGTCAGCGAAGCCGGATCCGCGTCGGCCGCAGCGCTGATCGCCGACAAGGCGACCGGCGTCGGCGGTGCCAGCGAGACGGTGACCGACGATCCGGGCGCCGCGACGAACGCCTTCACCACCGGCGCCAACGTCGCCAGGATTCCGGATTTGCGCACCAGCGTCGCCACCTTCGGATCGTGCAGCACGTACAGCGAAAGCAGGAGTGGCAAGGCGCTGGCGAATTGCTGGCGGAACGTCTCCGGCTTGGCGTGCATCTTCTCGGCCAAGAGGTCGAGGCCCTTGCCGACGAACGAATCGTCCTTGAGGGTCAGCTTTGCCGACTTGAGCGTCAGGTCGGGCGGCACCCCGGACAACGACTGCGGGCTCTCGATCACCGCGCGCGGCAGGCCGCCGAGCCGCATCGACAGGGCAAGCCCGCCGGCGTGCTTCATCTCGGCCGTCAAGGGATCGACGGTGAGCGTCTCGTCGGCCGCGTTCCAGTCGGCCTTGAAGCGATAGCCGAGGTCGAGCGTGTTGTAGCCGAGCCTGGCGAAGACGGCCTGGCCGGTTGGGCCGAGGACCGACGCCGGTACGACGAGATCGCCGAGATCAGCCGCGATCGACGTCGGGAACGCGCCGACATAGTCGGCGAGATCGATGCGCAGCTTGCCCAGCGTGATGTGTGGATTATTCACCGCGGCGACGTCGAGGCCCGCCATTTCGATGAAGCCCGGCTTCGGCGCGAGGTCGGTCATGCTGGCATTGCCGTCGCCCGCACTGGCCAGGATCGCCTGAACCAGCGCATCGGCTCCCGGCAGCGCCACGTTGCCGACGGCGAAATGCCCGAGCTTGAACGTGCCGATGTCCGAAACGTCCGTGGCGAAATCATCGATGGCAAGCTCGCCCAGCCGGTCGATCGACAGGTCGGAGATGTTGAAGCCGCCAACGTGAAAGCGTTTCATGCCCGCCGTGGCGATATCGAGCCCGCTGATGCCAAGTCGACCGAGGCCATAGGCCGACAACATGTCGACGGCGGCACGCGCCGATTGGGGATCGTTGGTGGGCGCGTTCGGATCGGCGATGATCCGGTCGAGATAGCCGGCGAAGCTCTTCGGCGGCTGGCGCAGCTTGAAATCCTCGGTCGAGACCAGCGTCATGGTCAGCTTCACGCCCGGCCCGGCGACCGCGAAATCATGATAGGCGGCGAGGCCTGTCACCCTGTGCCAGACGCCATCGCCGACGCCGCCGGCATAGCGGTCCGGATCGAACACCCTGAGTGCGGCGTCGAGGTCGATGTCATGCGCCTCGAAGCTGGCGACCGCCATCGTCATCAGGCCGTCCGGGCTGGGCGACTCCATGCTCAGCGGTCCGGCGGTAACGGCGGTGATCTTGCCGTTGGCCCAGCGGTCGATGCGAAACTGGTCGTAGGTGAGGCGGCTGGAGACGCCGGCATTGTTCTCAATCAGGCCCAGCGAAGCGATACGGCCATTGATCATCGCCAGGCGGGCGAGCGGCGCATAGACCCTGATGAGCGATGTGAACGGATGCTGCGGGTCCCAGGTGAGAGCCGGAAGCGCCGGCATGGCAAATCCGTTGACCTCGCCATCCGAGACGGCAAGCTTGAACGGCCCCGCTTCCAGCGTGCCGGTGTCCGCCGTGATGCGGCTGGCGGTGAAACCGCCGTCCGCGGCAAGCGCGAAACCGGTCAGCGCAACCGTGCCGAAGTCGGCTTCAACCCCCGGCACCTGGCTGCGGATCGCGAGGCCGGTCAGCACCGCACGATCGCTCGCCGCGTCATAGGTGAGCGTCGTATAGGCCGCGTGCCAGTCGGGCGAGGCATCGATCGCGGCGACCCAGCCCTTGATCGCGGTTTCCACCGGCGCCTCGGCGGCAGCCGTTTGTATCAGCAGGGCGAGGCCGGCGCCGGCGAGGAGACCGGTGGCGGCGAACCGGAACAGCATGGCGAACCTCACAGTCAGGCGGCGGCGCGCGGCGCGCTTACTTGTCGACCGCGATATCAAGGCCAAGCAGCTCGGGCAGCTTCGTCTGGTCCTGGTTCAGCGTCTTGGCCATCGTGTCGAACGGGACCGGGTTCGGCGGCGTCAGCGTGATGGTGATCGACTTCGGTGACTGCAGGAACGCGACAAGTGCCGTGTTCACCTTGTCCAGGAAGGCAGGGCCGCCGGCATCGCCGATGATGAGCGGCAGCAGCATCGGCCACTGCGCCGCAACGTCCTCGCGCGTCGTGCCGAGGCTCTTCGCCTGCATGTCAAGCGCCCGCTCGACGACGCCGGCGTTGTCGAAACGGATGGACAGCCCGTCGAGGTTCGGCATCTGGCTCTGCGCGGACTTCCGGTTTGCGCTGATGCCGACCATGTCGTGGACCTTGACGTGGCTGAGCGCGGCCGTGATGGCCAGCTTGCCGACATCGGCGATGTCGATCGACAGAGAGCGCAGGGCGAATTTGTCGGCGCCGGTGTCGAAGCCCGCGTCGAAGGTGACCGACACGACGAGGTCGGTGTAGCCGAGGGCTTGCATCACGCCGCTGACATCCGGCGCGCTGAAGGCGGAGGCCGGAATGTGGATGTCGGTTGTCGTGAAGGTCACGCTATTGGGTTCGCCATTGGCGTCGGCCGCCATGCCGAAATTGACCTTGGCGACCTCGACGGGCTGGGCAAACTCGGGGCCGTTGATGGCGATACCGCTCACCGTGGCGGTGCTGAAGGGCAGGTACTTGTTGCTGAGCGAACCGACCTCCTCGGGCGTCGGGATGACCGCGTTGGTGACGACCGCCGTCTGCCACGTCACCACGCCCTGGCGATAGCTGGCGCTGCCGTCGCTGAAGGTCATGCTGGCGGCGGTGAAGCCGCCTGGCTGGCGCTCGGCAGCACCGGCAATGGCAATGGTCGCGATGGTCAAGTCGCGTCCGGTGCGCTTGGGCTGCACCGCCTTGAAACCGGTGATGGTGATCGTGTCGCCGCTGGCGGTGGCGTCGCCGTAGCTGGCAACCGCCTTGCCGTTGGCATTGAAGGCGGCAACCAGCGCGTCGGCGACCGCGTGGGCGTCGGGCGCCGCGGCAGCGCCGGCAGCAGCGAGGATGGCAATCAGGAACGAGCCGAACGCGACCAGACGTGACGCCCTGCGAAGCATGGAGTTTCTCCCGGCGATAGCTTGAGGCCGACGGATTCGCCAACCGAGGTGGCGCGATATTCGCCGCACTTCGCGGCAAGGACAAGGCGGATGATGGGCGGCGAAAACAGGGCGGAGTCCCGCCTTCGCCGGTGACTCACGCCGCCGAAACGGCGGCCGGCTCGGCCAGTCGCGGTGCGGGCGTGCCCTCCGGGCGCGCCGGCAGGTCGCGGCCAAGCGGCTCCATGGTCTCGACCAGGTCGAGAAACGCACGCGCCGGCATCGGCGGCGAGAAGAGAAAACCCTGGGCGCCGTCGGCACCGTGTCGGCGCAGATAGTCGAGCTGCTCGAAGGTTTCCACGCCTTCGGCGACGACCTTCATGTTCAGGTCGTGGCCAAGCTTGATGAGCGAATCGACAATCGGCGACGCCGTCCTGCCGACGGCGATTGTTTCGATGAACAGCCGATCGATCTTGACCACATCGACGCCGAGGTGATGCAGGTATGCCAGCCCGCCATGCCCGGCGCCAGCATCGTCGAGCGCCACCCGGGCGCCGAGCGCCTGGAGTTCGCGGATGATCACCCGGGCACGCCGGACGTCGCGCAAGGGCTGACGTTCGGTCAGCTCAAAGACGAGCTGGTTGAACGAGACGCCGGCGCCACGGAAGATGCCTTCGATATCGTGGACCGTCTTCAGCCGAACGAAATGGTCGTTGAACAGGTTGATGCTGATATTGAGCTGCGGGCGGGCGCCGAAGGCGTGATCGAGATCGTCGCGCACCCGGTGCATCAGCGACCGGGTCATCGGCACAGCCAGCCCGCTCGATTCGGCAAGCTGGATGAACGAATCGGGCTCGACCACGGTGCCATTGGGCTTCACCCAGCGCATGAGCACCTCGCAGCCCACCAGCCGGCCGGTGTCGATGTCGATCACCGGCTGGTAGTAGGGCACGAACTCGCCGTTCGCCTCCGCCTCGCGCAACCTGGCGATCTCCACCGGCGGGCCCCTCAGCAGATAAACCAGCAGGACAAAGATCAGCGTGCTGGCGAGACCGCCGCCGAGCCGGGCAAGGAGGAGCAGCTCGGCGCTCTGCGCCTGGAAGACGCGATAAGGCGCCGACAGGTGCATGGCGATCGGCAGCCGGTCGGAACTGACATTGGCCGCCACGACATCGCCGGATGCGACCTGATCCTCCGCACCGAAGCTGCCGATCATCATGCCGTTGGCGAGTGTCAACAGGCCCACGGCGGTACCTTTCAACACTCGTGGCAGGTTGCCCCTGGCGAATGAATTGTCGGCGACGAAGACGGCAGCCCTGGTGCCGGAATCGAGGTTGCGCGCGAACATGACAACGCGGCTGCCGGTCGATTGCAGGCGGACCGGCTGGACGCTGGTGTGGCCGTCGCCGAGCGGCTGCGGCGGGGCAAGCGGCACGACCGCGTCGGCGGTGCCGAACTGGTTGCAGATGGGGTTGCCGGCGCCGTCGACGACCGCCGCCATCTTGACGGCGAGCAGCGAGGTGACCACACGGCGCATGAGCGCCACATCGGTTGGCCCGCAGGCCCTGATGCCGCCGAGACTGAGCGTGTTGAGCGCGGCCAGCCCGCGGTCGAACGTGCGTTCGCTATTGGCGACGAAATCCTGGGCGAGCGCGGTCACTATTCCGCGCGCGCGGTCACGGGTGGAATGGTCAATGAGCACCTGCGCGCCGACGATCGGCGCGACGGCGAGAGCGAGGCCGACAGCACCGAGGGTAATCCGTCCGCGTCGCGACCACAGCCATAGCACGTGCGACAATCCCCTGTTCGCCAGAAATCTGGCACAGGGCGCGTAAAGCCAACCTTAATTCCGAATGGAATTTCGTAGTCTTTCCAACGTCTTCTTTCGCCAGATCGGCTCCTGGCTCAATCCTTCTGCAGGATCATGAAGACATCCGGCCGGTTCGGCGTGCCGGCGTTGTGATACCACAGGCGGCCGTCGTACCAATCGTGGTGGATCGAATCCTTGCACGGCCACACGCATTCGGTGTAGCGGGTCGGCGAGGACACCAGATAGGCTGTCTGCGGTGGCACATAGATGCCGGCAGGCTGGCCCGCCGGGCAGCGCGGATCGTAGGGCGCCACGTCGTAGATGCGCACATAGTCCGAGCCGTGTCCGTGCTTGACCCGCGGCGGAGCGTGGTTGATGGCAACGCAGCCCGTCGGGGCATAGGCGGGCGGGCCGACGGCGAGATCGGCGGCCAGTGCTCCGCCAGCAGGTACCGAGAGGGCTGAGGCGACGGCGGCAGCAAGCAGATAGCGGTGAAACATGGCGGACCCTCCGGTGGCGGGCGGACGCGCCCGACACGCCGTCATTGAAACCCGACTGTGGTTAATGGCGGGTTAGTTGGCGGCGAGCGCCGGAAAGCTTGCGATTAGGCGCGCGTGGCACTAGATAAAGCGGCGCGGGAGGCAACAGATTCCCGCCAAGAGCCGCAACAATGCGGCTGCGAATCGAATTCGCCGGCGACCACAGCGCGAATTCGGGAAATTTCTCCGGCACGCCGATTGGGATTCTTGTCCTGATTGATTTTCGCCGCACGGCGAAAAGTGCGATCCGGCGCAAACTGAGGAAAGGAAATACCCTGCATATTCTTGTTCGGGACAACAATGTCGACCAAGCCCTCAAGGTGCTCAAGAAGAAACTGCAGCGCGAGGGTGTCTTCCGCGAACTGAAGCGCCAGCGTTATTACGAGAAGCCCTCGGAGCGCAAGGCGCGCGAGAAGGGCGAGGCGATCCGGCGCGGCCGCAAACAGGCCCGCAAGCTTGCCCAGCGCGAGGGGCTTTTGCCCATGCCCAAGCCGAAACCGCGCCCGGGAGCGGCGCGCGCCCGCGGCTGAGGTGTGCGAGCCTCAGGCTCGCGCGCCCCTCGGACACGTCTTGTCGCACGACAATTCCAGGATGCCACCCCCGACGGGTCGGGGGGCGGCTCCTTGCGGGGACCGCGAAACGCGCCGTTCGCGGTGAAGGCACGGCAGGTCACCGCGATCTAGGGCGGCGCGGAAGCCGCTGGGGTCGAAAGGGATCGTTACGGTCAATCGCCCGACAGGCGGCCGAGCCAGTCGAGCATCGGCACCAGCGCCGTGCCCGGCGTGCCCATATGGCCGGCATTGACCAAAAGGAAGCGGTTGAGGCGATTCGCGGGCGCCAGCTTGAACAGAGTAGCGGCGTCGCGCTGGCTGGAATCCCTGGTGCCGGCGACCCACAACAGCGGCGCGTGGAGCGCCGGCAGCAGGCGCGTGGGCCGGAGATCGCTTCCCGGTCCGAGAAAAGAGATGTAGGCACGCGGCGTCGCTTTGACGGCGAAATACTTGCCGAGCACACGGTCGGTGAATCGGGCGATGTCGTCACCTTTGCCCGCCTGCATCATTGCCGTGGCGCGCCGCACGCTTTGTGCGACCTTGGCATGGCGATTGAAATCGCTGGGTTCGCCGTCGGGCGCCAATGCGATGACGCCGGCGAGCCCCGCGTGGCTGGCGGCATAGGCCAGCGCCACCAGCCCGCCGAGGCTGTGGCCGCCGACGACGATCGCCTCGAAGCCATCGGCCTTGAGCCGCGCCACCGCCGCGTCGATATCGGCATAGCAGCTTGTCAGCGCCTCGTCGTAGATGCGCCGTGCCGACCAGCACATCTCGGGCGTCTCGACGCCATAGCCGGTCTCGATGAGCATATTCTCCATGCTGGCGAACTGGGCCGGCGATCCGGTCTTGCCGTGCAGGAGGACGAGGCCGACGCGCTGGAAGGCGGCCGCCGGCCCGGGAAGGAGCGCCAGGCAGATCAGAACCATGACAGCCAGCACCATGCTGCCCCACCGGCGCCCGGAAGCTGACGCAGGCGCGCCACCATGGAGCCCGAAACGCGGTCCAGGATCGCCGGCGGGTGGGCGCAATAGGGGAGACGCGGCCATGGCGCGCCGGTGCTTTTCGCCAGTCAGTCCGATCTGCATTCTGTCCCTTCTTCTCGCTTCGACGGCGTTGACAACGGCGTCAGCCTTCGCCGCCGCCGACGCCGCCATCCATGACGGCAATCCAACGCCTGCGGCTTGCGCCAATCTCGGCTTCACCACGCAGCGGGCAGACAACGATACCTCCCAGCAGGGCATCCGGACGCCGCGGTCGGGTGGCGGAGTCGTCGGCAACTATCGCCCGATGGCGCCGTCGACGCCAATGCCGATGGTGGATGCCCTGAAGGAGGCGCTGCCGTCGATGGGGCCAGTGCCGCTGGCCGGCACGCCACCGCTGGCGATGCTGCGGGCGCCCGTCGTCGATACCGAGAAATATCCGAACGCTACACCCAATCCGGTGAAACGCGTCGGCGAGGAGCCGGTTTCGACCTTCTCCATCGACGTCGACACCGCCTCCTACGCCAATGTGCGCAGCTTCCTGAGCGATGGCCGCCTGCCGCCGCGTGATGCGGTGCGGGTCGAGGAGCTGCTCAACTATTTCGATTACGGCTATGCCGGCCCGGCCTCGCCGGAGGAGCCGTTCAAGGCGAATGTCACGGTAACACCGTCGCCGTGGGCCGCGGGCAAGGAGATCATCCACATCGGCCTGCAGGGCTACAACATTGCGGCGGACAAGCAGCCGCCGCTGAACCTTGTCTTCCTGATCGACGTATCCGGCTCGATGAACGATCCCGACAAGCTGCCGCTGGTGCAGAAGGCGCTGAACGTTCTGATCGACCAGCTCAGGCCCGAGGATCGGGTGGCTATGGTGGTTTATGCCGGGGCTGCCGGGGCGGTGTTGCCGCCGACGCCGGGCAACCAGAAGCTCATGATGCGCTGCGCCGTCGAGGCGCTGCACGCCGGCGGCTCGACCGCGGGCGGCGAGGGGCTGGCGCTGGCCTACGACCTTGCCGAGCAGAACTTCGGCAATAACGCGGTCAACCGCGTCGTGCTGATGACCGACGGCGACTTCAACGTCGGCGTTGCCGATCCGGCAAAGCTGGAGGACTTCATCGCCGAGAAGCGCAAGACCGGCGTCTATCTCTCGGCCTTCGGCGTCGGCCACGGCAACTACAGCGACCTGATGATGCAGACGCTCTCCCAGGCCGGCAACGGCACGGCCGGCTACATCGACACGCTCGACGAGGCGCGCAAGCTCTTCCGCGACGACTTCTCGTCATCGATGTTTCCGATCGCCGACGACGTCAAGATCCAGGTCGAGTTCAATCCGGCGCAAGTCGCCGAGTATCGCCTGATCGGCTACGAGACGCGCCTGCTCGACCGCTCGGACTTCAACAATGACCGGGTGGATGCCGGCGAGGTCGGCTCGGGCGCGTCGGTGACGGCGCTCTACGAGATCACGCCGGTGGGCGGGCCGGTGGCGAGCGATCCGCTGCGCTATCAAAAGGTCGATGAGACGGTGGTGCCGGCTAAGGGCGACGAACTCGCCTACATCAAGATCCGCTACAAGCTGCCGGGCGCTGCCACCTCCAAGCTGATGGAGCGGCCGATCACCAAGGCCGACGCGGTGGCGAGCGTCGATGCGGCACCGGAAGCGACGCGCTGGGCCCTCGCGGTGGCGGCCTTCGGCCAGCAACTCCGGGGCGATCCGTGGATCGAGACCGGCTATGACTGGGCGGCAATCCGCTCGCTCGCTGATGGCGCCCGCGGCAAGGACCCGTATGGTCTGCGTGCCGAGTTCGTCCGGCTCATCCGCGACGCGGAAGATGCGCGGCCGGTGAACGGCTAAGGCGCCTGAGGCTCGCGGTGGCCAAGCGACCGCGCGTCTCGCGAGTACGTTTGCGATCCACTCTGTGGCAGGATCGGCTTCCCCTCCCGAGTCACCTGCCACATTGCCATGCCCCGTCCGATCGATCACCTCGTTCTCGCCGTCCGCGACCTTGATACGGCGCGGGCGACCTTTCAGCGCCTCGGCTTCACCCTGACGCCGGTTGCCCGCCACCCCTTCGGCACGATGAATTCGCTGGCCCAGTTCGGCGGCTCGTTCCTGGAACTGCTGGCAGTCGCCGACCCGGGCGCAATTCCTGCCGGCGACGGCACGCATTTTTCCTTCGGCGCGTTCAACCGCGACTACCTCAACAGAGGCGAGGGTCTTTCCATGCTGGCGCTGAGGAGCGCGGCCGCCGCCGCCGACCGCGCCGATTTCGGCGCCCACGATCTCCGCGTCTACGAACCCTTCGGCTTCGAGCGCATCGCCACCGGCCCGGACGGGACCGAGCGCAAGGTCGCCTTCTCGCTGACCTTCACCAGCGACTCGCGCCTCAGGCGCGCCGGCTTCTTCACCTGCCAGCACCATTATCCGGAGAATTTCTGGAAGGCGGAATTCCAGCGCCATGCCAATGGCGCGCTCACTATCGCGTCTGCCGTGATGGTGACGCGCGATCCCGCCGATTTCCACGAGTTCCTCACCCATTTCACCGCCATGCACGAGATCACGGCGACCAGCTTCGGCATCGCCTTCGACCTCGGCGACGGCAGCCGGGTGGAGGTGCTGTCGCCCGAAGGCTTCAAGGCATTCTTCGGGGAGGAGGCGGAGCCGGACCCGCGCCGCTTCCTCGGCTGGCGGGTGAAGGTGGCCGACATCGGCGCGGTGGCGGCGCTGCTCGGCGAAAACCGCGTGCCGTTCAGTACCCATGGCGCGGCCCTGGTGGTGCCGGCCGAGGCGGCTCACGGCGCGGCGCTGGCCTTTGAGGCAGGATGACGAGACCGGTGCGTTTTCCAGCGATCTGGCTATAGTCCGGCCTCATGAAACCGAACCAACACGTCACTGTCGGTGCCGCTACCTTCGGCAACGACCTGCCGCTCAACGCTGATTGCCGGCCCCTGCCAGCTCGAAAGCCGCGACCACGCCTTCGAGATCGCCGGACGGCTGAAGGAGATGGCGGAGCGGCTGAAGATCGGCCTCGTCTACAAGACAAGCTTCGACAAGGCCAACCGCACCAGCCTTGCCGGCAAGCGCGGCCTCGGCCTCGACAAGGCGCTGGCCGTCTTCGCCGATCTCAAGCGCGAACTCGGCGTGGCGATCCTCACTGACGTCCATGAGCGCCAGCAGTGCGCCGAGGTGGCGAGCGTCGTCGACGTGCTGCAAATCCCGGCCTTCCTTTGCCGGCAAACCGACCTGCTGGTTGCGGCGGCGCAGACCGGCAAGGTCGTCAACATCAAGAAGGGCCAGTTCCTGGCGCCCTGGGACATGAAGAACGTCGCCGCCAAGGTCACCGACAGCGGCAACCCGAACGTTCTGCTGACCGAGCGCGGGGCGAGCTTCGGCTACAACACGCTGGTCTCGGACATGCGCGCGCTGCCGATCATGGCGGAGACCGGCGCGCCAGTGATCTTCGACGCCACCCATTCGGTGCAGCAGCCGGGCGGGCAGGGGACATCGTCGGGCGGCGACCGGCGCTTCGTGCCAGTGCTGGCACGCGCCGCCGTGGCGGTGGGCGTGGCCGGCGTGTTCATCGAGACCCACGAGGACCCGGACAATGCGCCCTCCGACGGGCCCAACATGGTGCCCATCGACGAGCTGCCGGCGCTCATCGAAGAGCTGATGGCGCTTGACGCCATCGCCAAGAAGCGGGGCTAGCCGCCCTTCGGCGCGAAGGCGCCACGCACCAGTTCGCGGTCGAAGTCGACCGGCGGCTCGCCGGTGACGGCGTAATAGTAGACCGCCGCCGAATAGACTGCCGACAGCGCGGCGCCGAAGGCCATGATGGCGATGAAGGCGAGCACACCGGCGGTGATCAGCGCCAGCGCGACGGCCTGATGATCGGGCATGAGCTTGACTGCGCCGACGACGAGGAGGGCGGCCAGAAACGTGGCGAAACCCATGACCAGCGAGATGCCGGCGGAACCGACGATGTTCTCGCCCCAGGTCTTGCGCAGCAGGCCAGCCGAGCGCTCGATCGCCTCGACCGGGCCGATGCCTTCAGCCGCCAGAACGGGAACCACGAGAAAAGTCATGACTGTCCAGGCGAGTCCGGCGCCGGCGCCGATGAGCCGGCCGACGATACCGAGGCGCTCGCCGATGAACCGGATCAGCACGCCGACTGTCGCCGAGGCAATGGCATAGCCGAAGATCGGGCCGATGCGGCGGATGGCCAGTGCCAGCGCCGAGCGGAGGGTGGGGTCGCGTCCCTCGAGACGGTCGAGCGCCGCTCCGACCAGCGCCGTATTGAAGAAGATGATGATGAAATACTGGACCAGATAGAAGGCGAAGAGCCAGACATAGAGCGAGGCGGGAAGTGTCCCCGGCTGGCCCTGTTTCAAGCTGTCGAAGGCGCCGTCGTTGAGCGCTTGCCAGATGAAGGCGCCGCTGGCCGCGATCCCCGCCGCGCCGGAGAGGATGGGAAGCAGCAGCAATTCGCCGTCATTCTGGAGGACGGCAGTGCTCGCCTTGATCAGGCGCCAGCTGCGCTCGGCACGCGAGATGAAATCGGCCATGACGATCCTCCGCCGGTGCTCCCGGCGATGGCGGGCAGGATCGCCGCCTGCCTTGAAGGAAGGGTTAAGCGGGCGGCGAAGGATGGATACAAGGCTGCCAGCGGCGGACAACGCACCAGATGGCTTTCATCAGGTGACAAGCAGCGGGGAATGGTCGCCGCCAGTATTCCGAAAGTTCAATGGCGAGGCCGGCACCGCCGCCCCGATCGCGGCCCGGCGTTCTATTAGGCTCTGTACCGGAATGACATGCGTGGCGGTCCGGCCAGCCTGACGCCATTTCGATCTCTTTTCCCTTCAGGCAGACTCCTGTACCATGCTTGAGCACTGTCGGGTCCGACGGAAATAGAACGCTGGTCGCTGTCTTTTCAAGGGCGGCGTCCTGGGCTGGGGGATTTGCGATGTCTGCCACGACCCATGTGACACTCGATTTTGCCGTCGTTGAACAGCGTCAGGCATCAGTGCCTGGCAGTCGACCGTCGCCGGCACGGAAAACCCGCGTGACGATCGCGGTCTTGGCGGCGATCGTTGTCCTGAGCGGCGGGCTGTCGGCAGCCCTCGCTGATGAAAGAGGTGCCTGCAATGCGGAGGCTCACCAGCAGTGCATAGACCGCGGAGGGGAATGGGACAGCTACAACTGCGAATGCACCGGCGGCGGCGAACCTGCCAGTCCGGTCACCAGATCGTCCCCGGACTCGATCTTTGTTGAGCCCGTGCCCTCCACCGGTCCCTCGATCTATGTTCCGATCGGCGAGGACCCCGAAGATCCGGGCGACGCTCCGCCGGACGATCCAGCCGCCAGCGCGCCTGATGATCTCGGCGGCATCGGGCTCGACGTCCACCCGAAGGAAAGCCCCAAAAAGCTCGACAACAGCATCCGCGACATCATCCTCAATATGACCCACAAGTGACCGGAGCGCCTCCGGCTCGGCCGGGGCCAGCGGGACAACATCCCGCCGCGCGGCGGTCATTCCTCGTGGACGACACGCTCGATGCGTCGGTCGGGCACCAGCCAGATGGCCGCGACGACGAAATAGAGGGCGAGCGCGACCGGCGCGTAGATGAACGACACAACGATGGCGGCGAGGTAGATCACCGGGGAAATCGCCCCCTTCACGTCGCGGCCAAGGGCCGCCGCGAGGGGTGAATCCTTGCCGTTCACGGCCACCAGCGCACGGGCAAGGATGTAATAGGCAATTCCCGCGGCCAGCAGATCGAGCCCGTAAAGAGCCACCGGGATCGGGGCGAAATGGTTCTCGCCCATCCAGGCGGTGACGAAGGGCATGAGCGACAGCCAGAACAGAAGGTGCAGGTTGGCCCACAGAACCCGGCCGTCCACGTGCCGCGCCGCCTGCAGCATGTGGTGATGGTTGTTCCAGTAAATGCCGAGATGGATGAAGCTCAGCACATAGCTGACGAAAACCGGCAATAGCGGCAGGAGGGCCGACCATTCCTCGCCGTGCGGCACCCTCATCTCCAGCACCATGACGGTGATGATGATGGCGATGACGCCGTCGCTGAAGGCTTCCATCCGCCCCTTGTGCATGCGCCTCAGCCCCGGCCGCGATAGAGCGGCACGTCCTGGTCCGGCAGCCAGATGCCCGCGGGTGGCTTGCCAGTCTGCCAGAACACGTCGATGGGCATGCCGCCGCGCGGATTGAAATAGCCGCCGATTCTCAGCCAGTGCGGCTTCAGGAGGTCGGCTAGCTTGCGGCCGATGGTGACGGTCACATCCTCATGGAAGGCGCCGTGGTTGCGGAAAGACTGGAGATAAAGCTTCAGGGACTTCGATTCGACCAGCCAGCCTTTCGGCACATAGTCGATGACCAGCAGGCCGAAATCGGGCTGGCCGGTGACCGGGCAGATCGAGGTGAATTCGGGAAAGGTGAACCGCGCCAGGAACCTGGTTCCGGGCTGCGGGTTCGGCACACGGTCAAGCACCGCCTTGTCGGGGCTGGCGGGAATCGGGACCGAACGGCCGAGCTGAAGCGCTTTCTTTGCCATGCGGGCCTCTATGCTCCGGAATCTGCCGGCGGCACAAGCCGGGCGGCATCACGGTCGAAGCGCCAGACAGTGTGGCCAAGGAGACGCGTGCCCGCCCACCAGCGATCGAGGCCGCTGAGGTCGACGTGATCCACCTCGCCGGCAAGCACCTCCTCGCCGGCGATGGTCAGTTCCAGCTCGGCGTCGCGGAAGCGTTCGTCGCCGAACGCCCCCGGCGACGGTATCGGCAGGCCGGCAATCAGCGGTACGGCACAAGAGGCGAGATCGTCGAGCAGGCGGAAGACGCTCCAGTCGCCCATGAAGGCGGCCTCTTCCGCGGCGATCACCTGATGGAAGAGGTTTGCCGGCCGGCTGGCGCCGTGGGCGATGGCGGCAAGCAGCGTCTGCTCGGTGCGTCCGAGGCCGGAGCCTGGCGCCGGCAGTTCCTCAAGGAAACGCAGAAGGGCCGGCCGCAGGAAGGGAAGCGGGCCCTCCGGCCGGATCAGGCGGGCGGCGATGGGCTCCGGTGTCGGATGGGCGAGGTCGGCCCAGACGCCGGCGGCGAAGGCCAGATCGGCCACCGTGACGGCGCGCGCTTTGTCGGCGAAACGCAGGATGGTGTCGGCTGTCTGGCTGCCAAGGAAATCATCGGCCTGGACCAGGACGAGGCCCTCGCGCGGTGCTTCGCCGGCAAAGAAAGACAGAATCTGGACGAGCTGGAGCTGGTCGTAGAGGTCGTGCTCGAACCACAACTCGACCGTCTGGAACTCGCCGTGGGCGCGCAGCAGGGCGTCGCGTTCGGCGAATTCGGCCGCAACGTCGGCCGGACTCACGCGGAAGCGGCTGGAAAGATAGGCGGCCCGCCCGGCCGTGACGGCGGCGAGCTTGGTATCGGTGATCGGCCCCTCGTGCAGCACGTCGCGCCACGGCAGCAGAATCGCCTCGCGGCCGGCCAGGCGCAGTAGCTCGGCGGCGCTGTCGCCATTGGTGATGATCAGGTCGCTCATCAGCTTGCCAAGATGGCAACGGAGCGGGGCGCTGTCACCTGGGATTGCGTTGTGTCCCTCACGAAAGCTAAAGGAGTTCAAAGACGAATAATTTCAGGGTCCGGGGGAGGCGCAGCTTGACCGACAATCGTGTGCTCATTGCCGGCGGCGGCATAGGCGGGCTGACAACCGCGCTGACGCTCAACCAGATCGGCGTGCCCTGTGTCGTCTTCGAGGCGGTGCGCGAGATGCGCCCGCTGGGCGTCGGCATCAACCTGCAGCCTAATGCGGTTCGCGAGCTCTTTGATCTCGGGATCGGCGAGGCCGATCTCGAGCGGGTCGGCCTGCCTGCCAAGGAATGGGCGTTGGTTGGCCTCAACGGCAACGACATCTACTCCGAGCCGCGCGGCGTGATGGCAGGTTACCGCTGGCAGCAATATGCGGTGCACCGCGGCCATTTTCACATGCTGCTGCACGAAAAGGTGGTGGAACGAATCGGCGGGCGAGCCGTCAGGCTCGGAAGCCGGGTGACCGGCTACCGCAAGAACGCCGACGGCGGCGTGACCGCGTTCATCGAACACGCCGACGGCGCGACCTCGGAGGAGAGCGGCGCGCTGCTCATCGGTGCCGATGGCATTCATTCGGCGGTGCGCGCGCAGATGCACCCCGAGCAGCCGCCGATCCACTGGGGCGGGGCCGTAATGTGGCGCGGCACGACCATGGCCAAACCGATCCGCACCGGCGCCTCCTTCGTCGGGCTGGGGACCGACCGGCATCGGATCGTGTTCTATCCGATCTCCCGGCCCGATCCGCGGACCGGCCTGGCAATGATCAACTGGATCGCCGAAGTGACCATGGATAATTCGGCGGGTTGGAAACAGCGGGGCTGGTTCCGGCAGGTCGGCATCGACGATTTTGTCCACTATTTCGATGGCTGGATGTGGGACTGGTTGGACGTGCCCGCTTTGCTCAGGGGGGCATCGGGCGCCTTCGAAAACCCGATGATCGACCGCGATCCCATACCGACCTGGCAGGACGGGCCGGTGGCGCTGTTGGGCGATGCCGCCCACGCCATGTATCCGACCGGCTCGAACGGTGCCAGCCAGGCGATCGTCGACACGCGGATCCTGGGGCTTGCCATGGTCGAGCACGGGGTCACGCCGGCGGCGCTTGCTGCCTATGATGCCAAACTCTGTGGCCCCATCTCCGAGGTCATCCTGCGCAATCGCGGCGCGGGGCCGTTCGGGCTGCTGAAAATCGTCGACGAGCGTTGCGGCGGTACCTTTGACAACATCGACGAGGTCATTCCGCCGGCCGAGCGCGCGGAGTTCATGGCCGTCTACAAGAGGTCGGCGGGGTTCGCGATCGAGAGGCTCAACAAGGCGGCGCGCACGATTCCGGAAGGGGCCCGCGTCGCGCGGATGGCGGCGCTCGGCGCCTGAGCGGAAAGACAGATCGAACAGCCGACGCGGCGACAATCGACGCCAGACAGTGGTTGCCCTATGCTCGCCTCGACCAACAGCACCCCATAGTAGTGATGACAGACTGCGACCGCTCTCCCGATACGATCGGCGAACGAACCTGGCTGAAAAGCCTTGTTGCGGCGCTGATTCTGGGCCTTGCGGTTACGACCGGCGTGGCCGCTGCCGGCAACGGGGAAGCCGGGCAGACGGTTACGGCGCTGATCAAGGGCGCAGGCTTGACCGCGGACGACGTGGGCTATCTGGTGGTCGACCTCACGGACAAGCGGGTGTTGGCCGAGCACAATCCCGACCGGCCGTTCATTCCTGCCTCGGTGGCGAAGATTGCGACGGTCGTCCCGGCCCTCGAAGTGCTGGGCGGCGACTACCGCTTCGCCACCACGCTCAATATCGTCGGCAGCATCAGCGATGGCGTCCTCACCGGCACGCTGATCCTCCGCGGGGGTGGCGACCCGTCGCTCACCGGCGACGACCTCCAGGCCATGGCGAAGCAGCTGGCGGCAAGCGGGATCAGGCGCGTCGACGGCCAATTCCTCTACGATGCCGGCGCCACGGTCGAACTGCCGCAGATCGATGCCATGCAGCCGGAGGCGGCCGACTACAACTGTGGCGTCAGCGCACTCTCGGTGAACTTCAACCGCGTACACCTCGGCTGGAGCACGGCCGCCGCCGGTCGGTCGGCAAGCGCGGGGGCGTTCAGCCGACACTTGAAGCTGCCGCTCGACGGCATCGGCATCACGTTTGCCGGCGAGAACCTGCCCGGACCCTATGTGCGGACCGGACCGCCTTCCGGGGACAACTGGCTGTTGTCGCCGAACCTGCCGGCCAAGGGCGAGGAATGGCTGCCGGTTGCCAATCCGTCGCGGGTCACCGCCGAGGTGTTCCGGGGCGCGGCGGCAATCGCAGGCGTGGCCCTGCCGGCGCCATCGCCCGGTGCGACCCCGGCAGATGCGCGCGCAGTGGTGCGCCACGAAAGCGACCGGCTGATCGACATCGTGCGCCTGGCGGTGCTTCGCTACTCCAACAACCTGTCGGCCGAGCTGATCGGCCTTGCCACCAGCCGGGCGCTGACCGGCCGCAAGCTGTCGCTTGAGGACTCGGCGACGGCGCTGGTCGACTGGTGGCGAAAGCGGCTGCCCGATGCCGACTGGATGGGGCTCGTTCTTGGCGACCATTCGGGACTGTCGCTGAAGTCACGTGCGACGCCGCGCCAGATCGTCGCCATGATCGAGGAGGCTGGCGGGCTCACCGGCGGCGCAGACTTCCACGACCTGTTGCACCAGATCCGCTGGAAGGGGGTGAAGGGCTCGGCACGCGCGAAGACCGGCACGATGGCCTATGTGCGAGGCTTGGCCGGCTATATCGATACCGCCGCCGGTCATCGGCTCGCCTTCGCCATCCTCTTCAACGACAAAGCGAAACGCGCCGCGCTCGACGCCGCCTTCGACCCGCATGTCGTGGCGATTGACGCCCATTCGCGGCGGTGGCGCAATCGTGTGATCAGGCTGGAACGAAGCCTGACAACCGACTGGGCCAAGCGGTTCTAGAATCCTGTTCCCGTGCAGCGGCGCCCCTTGGCTTGATCCTGCGCAAATCTGCCATCAACAAATGGTTCTATCTAGCCGCGGAAACCTTTCCGGCGGCGGATTGCCGTCATGCGTCTGTCACACGGCAGACGGGCAATTCACACCTTCCGCCACACCAGCGGCTCCTGTAGAAGCTGGCACCAGCCAAGACGACCGGAACACCTCGGAGAAGACCTTATGACCGCGATCATCGACATCATCGGCCGCGAAATCCTCGACAGCCGCGGAAACCCCACCGTCGAGGTGGACGTCATCCTGGAAGACGGCTCGTTCGGCCGCGCCGCAGTGCCGTCTGGCGCGTCGACGGGCGTCCACGAGGCCGTGGAGCTGCGCGATGGCGACAAGAAGCGCTACGGCGGCAAGGGCGTGCTGAAGGCGGTGGAGGCGGTCAACGGCGAGATTTTCGAGGCAATCGGCGGGCTGGAGGCCGAGAACCAGATCCACATCGACAAGACCATGATCGCGCTGGACGGCACCGCCAACAAGAGCCGGCTCGGCGCCAACGCCATTCTTGGCGTGTCGCTGGCGGTCGCCAAGGCGGCGGCCGAGGCCAACACGCTGCCGCTCTACCGCTATGTCGGCGGCACCAACGCCCGCACCCTGCCGGTGCCGATGATGAACGTGCTCAACGGCGGCGTTCATGCCGACAATCCGATCGACTTCCAGGAATTCATGATCGTGCCCTACGGCGCCGCAACCTTCGCCGACTCGGTGCGCATGGGTGCGGAGACCTTCCACGCGCTCAAGAAGGCGCTCTCCGACGCCGGCCACAACACCAATGTCGGCGATGAGGGCGGTTTCGCCCCCAACCTGCAGACGGCGACCGAGGCGCTGGACTTCATCGTGCGGGCCATCGAGAAGGCCGGCTACAAGCCCGGCGACGACGTCGCCATCGCGCTTGATCCGGCCTCCAGCGAGTTCTTCAAGGACGGTGCCTACGTCTATGCCGGCGAGGGCGGCAAGAAGCGCAAGCCCGCCGAGCAGGTCGCCTACCTCAAGGAACTGATCGGCAATTATCCGATCGTCTCCATCGAGGACGGCAACGCAGAGGACGATTGGGAAGGCTGGAAGATCGCCACCGACGAGCTTGGCGGCAAGATCCAGCTGGTTGGCGACGACATCTTCGTGACCAATACCGAGCGGCTGCAGCGCGGTATCGACAGCGGCGTCGCCAACTCGATCCTCATCAAGGTCAACCAGATCGGCTCGCTCTCCGAGACGCTCGACGCCGTCGAGATGGCCCACAAGGCGGCCTATACGGCGGTCATGTCGCACCGCTCCGGCGAGACCGAGGATTCGACCATCGCCGACCTGGCCGTGGCCACCAACTGCGGTCAGATCAAGACCGGCTCGATGTCGCGCTCCGACCGCATCGCCAAGTACAACCAGCTCATCCGCATCGAGGAGGAGCTGGGCACCGAGGCGGTGTTCGCCGGCAAGGGCGTCTTCACCCGCAAGGGCTGAGGCGAGCCATCGGTCGATCAGCTTGCCCGCAGGGCACAAGTCGGCGCCGACGGCGGAAATCGTCGGCGTCGCAACGGTCCATTAAGCCTCGCCGGAGCATGGTCGGCGAGTCGCCTTGCGGGTCCGGATATGATCACGCGTCAGTACAAGAAGAGCCCCCTGCGGCGCCTGTGGATGCCGCTCATCGCCGCCGGCTTCCTCGGCTATTTCGGCTTTCACGCCTTCTCAGGCTCGTTCGGCATATGGGCGATGGACCGCCTCAACGTCGATGCCACGCGGCTGTCGGCGGAGTTCGACGACCTCAAGGCCGAGCACGACCAGCTCGAAAAGCAGGTCGCAACCGTCAGGCCGTCAAGCCTGGATGCCGACGTGATCGACATGCAGGCGCGCATGGCGCTCAACGTCATGCGCCCGGACGAGGTCGTCATCCGTCTGGATGCAGTGCAGCATTAGTCACGGACCGGTCGTCGCCTGGCTGCCGCTTTGCCAGATCGCTGCGGGCGCGCCGTTGCCGCAGTGCGAAATAATCATGTTCTGTCAGCATAGTAGCCTTGCGCCCCAGGCGGAACCGCGACCTTGGATTGGCGGTCGCCTTCAGATAGTTTCGCCCCAAATAAGCACCAAGCTCACCGTTCAGGGAGTCGGTAATGCCCAAGGCCCAACGCAAGGCGATTGAACCGTCGGATGCTGCAGGCGATGTCAAATCGGCCGAGCCGCCCGTCGGGCTGGGCGCGGACATCACCACCAAACCGGCCAATCTCAGTCGCGACGAGGATCTCGCCGCCTTCACGCAGATGCTCACGATCCGCCGCTTCGAGGAACGCGCCGGCCAGATGTACGGCATGGGGCTGATCGGCGGCTTCTGCCACCTGTATATCGGCCAGGAGGCCGTTGTCGTCGGCATGGAAATGGCGATCAAGGACGGCGACCAGGTGATCACCGGCTATCGCGATCACGGCCACATGCTGGCAAGCGGCATGGACGCGCGCGGCGTCATGGCCGAGCTGACCGGGCGCAGCACCGGCTATTCGCGCGGCAAGGGCGGCTCGATGCACATGTTCAGCCGCGAGAAGGAGTTCTTCGGCGGCCACGGCATCGTCGGCGCCTCGGTGCCGCTTGGTACCGGCATCGCCTTTGCCAACAGGTATCGCGAAAACGGCCGCGTCTGCCTGACCTATTTCGGCGACGGCGCGGCCAACCAGGGCCAGGTCTACGAATCGTTCAACATGGCCGGGCTGTGGAAGCTGCCGGTCGTCTACGTCATCGAAAACAACCGCTATGCAATGGGCACCTCGGTGACGCGCTCTTCGGCGCAGACCAACCTGTCCAAGCGCGGCGTCTCGTTCAACATCCCCGGCGAGCAGGTGGACGGCATGGATGTGCGTGCCGTCAAGGCTGCCGGCGAAAAGGCCGTCGAGTGGGTACGCGCCGGTAACGGCCCCTACATCCTGGAGATGCTCACCTATCGCTATCGCGGCCATTCCATGTCCGACCCCGCCAAGTACCGCTCACGTGAGGAAGTGCAGGACGTGCGCCAGCATCACGATCCGATCGAGATGTCGCGGGCGCGCATCCTGGAAAAGAACTTCGCCAGCGAGGACGAGCTGAAGGCGATCGAGAAGCAGGTCCGCGATCAGATCCAGCAGGCCGCCGATTTCGCCCAGCACGCGGCCGAGCCCGACGCGGCCGAATTGTGGACGGACGTTTATCGTTGAGAAGAAGGTGCCGGTTTGTGGCCGGTCCCGGCGACGGACGCTCGTCTCAGCCGGGAACACGAAAAGTCAACATACCCGCATCGCTCCGCAGCGACGGCCCCAGTTGAGGAAAGCTCATGCCGATTGACATTCTGATGCCGGCGCTGTCGCCAACGATGGAAGAGGGCAAGCTGGCCAAGTGGCTGAAGCACGAAGGCGACGCGGTCAAGTCCGGCGACATCATCGCCGAGATCGAAACCGACAAGGCGACGATGGAGTTCGAGGCGGTGGACGAAGGGACGCTGGGCAAGATTCTCATCCCGGAAGGCACCGAGAACGTCAAGGTCAACACACCGATCGCGCTCATGTTCGGCGAGGGCGAGAATGCCGCCGACGTGACCGTCGCCAAGCCGGCGCCAGCCGCTGCTGCACCGCAACTGGCACCCGCCGCTGTCGCGCCGGTCGCGCCTGTACCGGCGGCACCGCGTGAGGCGCTGGCCGCCGATCCCGACATTCCTGCGGGCACCGAGATGGTCACCATGTCGGTGCGCGAGGCGTTGCGCGACGCCATGGCCGAGGAGATGCGCCGCGACCCGGACGTCTTCGTCATGGGCGAGGAGGTCGCCGAGTATCAGGGCGCCTACAAGGTCACCCAGGGGCTGCTGGAGGAGTTCGGCGAGAGGCGCGTGGTCGACACGCCGATCACCGAATACGGCTTCGCCGGCCTGGGCGTTGGCGCAGCACTGGCCGGTCTGAAACCGATCGTCGAATTCATGACGTGGAACTTCGCCATGCAGGCGATCGACCACATCGTCAACTCGGCCGCCAAGACGCTCTACATGTCCGGCGGACAGATGGTCTGCCAGGTTGTCTTCCGTGGCCCCAATGGCGCCGCTTCCCGCGTCGCTGCCCAGCACAGCCAGGATTATGCGGCGTGGTATGCCGCTGTGCCGGGCCTCAAGGTCGTCCAGCCTTATTCCGCCGCCGATGCCAAGGGCCTGCTCAAGGCGGCGATCCGCGACCCAAACCCGGTCGTCTTCCTGGAAAACGAAATCCTCTACGGCCACACCTTCGACGTGCCGAAGCTCGACGACTATGTGATTCCGCTCGGCAAGGCGCGCATCGCGCGTGCGGGTACGGACGTCACCATCGTGTCGTGGGGCGTCGGCATGGGCTATGCGCTGAAAGCCGCCGAGGAGCTTGCCGGCATGGGGATCGAGGCCGAGGTGATCGACCTGAGGACCCTGCGCCCGATGGACCTCGCCACCGTCGTCGAATTGGTCAAGAAGACCAACCGCTGCGTCACCGTCGAGGAAGCCTGGCCGGTGGCCTCGCTGTCCTCCTATGTTGCCTCGGAGATCACCATGCAGGCCTTCGATTACCTCGATGCGCCGGCGCTCAAGGTGACCGGCAAGGATGTGCCGATGCCCTATGCCGCCAATCTGGAGAAGCTCGCGCTGCCCAACGTCGCCGATGTCATTTCGGCGGTCAAAGCCGTGACCTATCGGGCCTGAACGGATGCCCGGCCCGCGAGAGCAACCAATCCCGCCGGACGCGCTTGCCAATGACGAGGCGGTAGAAATCCTGCGCGCCTTTGTCGTCGACGGCGGCCTGTCGATCGCCTTCACGCGCGGCTTCGACGATCCTTCGATGTGGGGCATGATGCTGGTCGACGTCGCGCGTCACGCCGCCCGCGCCTATGCCAAGGAAGGCGTGATGGACGAGGGCGAGGCGCTGCAGCGCATCGCCGACATGTTCGAAGCCGAAATGGCCCACCAGACCGATCCGGGCCGGACGAGCGAACGCAAGGAGTGGGAAAACTAACCCCATGCCCATCAACATCCTGATGCCCGCGCTCTCTCCGACCATGGAGAAGGGCAATCTCGCCAAGTGGCTCAAGAAGGAGGGCGACGCGGTCAAGGCCGGCGATGTCATCGCCGAGATCGAGACCGACAAGGCGACGATGGAATTCGAGGCGGTGGACGAGGGGACGATAGGCAAGATCCTGGTGCCCGAGGGCACGACCGACGTCGCCATCAACGCGCCCATCGCCGTCCTTCTGGAAGAGGGCGAGGACAAAAGCGCGATCAAGGACGCGCCCGCCGCGGCTCCCGCCGCCGAGACCAAGGCCGAGCCGAAGGCCGCTAGCGCAGCACCCGCCACCCCGGCGTCGCCAGCACCGGCGCCGGCAGCGCCCCCGGCCGCCAAGGCCGCGCCCGCCGCCGAGGCGCAGCCCATCGCCCGCGCCGCCGAGCCGGCCCCCGCCAGCAACGGCTCTGCTGGCCGGGTCTTTGCCTCGCCGCTCGCCCGGCGCCTCGCCAGGGAAGCCGGCATCGACCTGTCACAGGTCAAGGGCTCCGGCCCACATGGCCGCGTGGTCAAGTCCGATATCGTTGGAGGCAAGGCCGACGGCATTGTCGCGGCCCCGGCGGCTGCACCGGCCGCCGCGCCGCTGGCGAAGGCCCCAGCCATTGCGCCCGCGCCTTCGATGAGCGACGCGCAGATCATGAAGCTCTTCGAGGAGGGCGAATACGAGATCGTCCCCCACGACAATGTACGCAAGATCATCGCCCGCCGGCTGGTCGAGGCGAAGACCACGATCCCGCATTTCTATCTGACGGCCGACACCGAGATCGACGCGCTGCTGGCGTTGCGTCAGCAGATCAATGCCGCCGCGCCACGCGACACGGACGGCAATGCGGCGTGGAAGGTGTCGGTCAACGACCTCATCATCAAGGCGATGGCCATGGCACTGATGCGCGTGCCGGACGCTAATGTCACCTGGACCGAGGGCGGCATGCTGCACCACAAGCGCGCCGACATCGCCGTGGCAGTGGCCATCCCCGGCGGCCTGATCACGCCGGTGGTGCGGCAGGCCGACAGCAAGCGCATCTCGGAAATCTCCAATGAGATGAAGGACCTGGCCACGCGCGCCAAGGCGCGCAAGCTGGCGCCCGAGGAATACCAGGGCGGTACCACGGCCGTCTCCAATCTCGGCATGTTCGGCATCAAGGACTTCGCCGCTGTGATCAACCCGCCGCACGCCACGATCCTGGCCGTGGGTGCCGGCGTCGAGACGCCGGTGGTGCGCGACCACAAGGTCGAGATCCGCACGATCATGACGGTGACGCTGTCGACCGACCACCGCGCCGTCGACGGTGCACTGGGCGCCCAGTTATTGGCCGCCTTCCGAGGGTTCATCGAGAAGCCGGCGAGCATGCTGGCCTAGAGGCTTGGCTTCCGTCTCCATCCGTCCCGCCACCCGCGCCGACGCCATGGACCTCGTTGCCTTCGTCGACATGGCGGGGGAGGGGTTCGCCTCCTATTTCTGGAGCACGATGGCGGAGGCCGGCCAGTCGCCGATCGAGATCGGCCGGCAGCGGGCGCTGCGCAACACCGGCTCCTTCTCCTGGCTGAATGCCCATATCGCCGAGGTGGACGGTCAGGTGGCCGGCGCGCTCGTCGGCTATGTCATCGACGATCCCGTCGATCCGGCCGACATAGCGCGGACACCGGAACTGCTGCTGCCGCTGGTCGAGCTCGAGGCGGAGGCACCGGGCCACTGGTACGTCAATGTGCTCGCCGTTCACCCGGAATTCCGCCGCCACGGTGTCGGTGCGGCGCTGCTTGCCCATGCCGACGATCTCGGCCGGCAGGCTGGAACCAGGGGCATGGCGATCATCGTGGCTTCCGAGAACGACCGTGCCGTGCGCCTCTACGAGAAAGTCGGCTACCGGCAAGCGGCGCGCCGGCCGCTCCGCCCGTTCCCGGGCGCCAAGCGCGGCGGCGACTGGCTGCTCCTGACCAAGCCGCATTCGTCGCCGTCGGAACGATCTATCTCCCCGTAGAGCGCCCTTGAACGAGGGCGACGCCCTGCCGCATCGCCAGACGCCGTAACGGCGGCAGGCGGTCGAGCAGGAAGAGGCCGGCGCCACGCACCGCCTGCGCCGGCAGGAAACCGGAAAGCAGCGTCCGATTGAGCGCATCGACCGCGGCGGTGCGGGTGAACACGTCGCCGCGGCGGGCGCGGTCATAGGCGGCAAGCACCGGCGCCGCGCCCGGATCATCGTGCGGGCCGGCCAAAACGTCGGCGAGCGCGGTCACGTCGCGATAGCCGAGGTTGAGGCCTTGCGCGCCGATGGGCGGGAAGAGGTGGGCGGCCTCGCCGGCAAGCACCACGCGATCGGCGGCGAAGCGCCGCGCGTTCATGCCGGAAAGCGGAAACATCTGGCGTTCGCCGTCGACGGAAATGGCGCCGAGCAGCGATTGCGAGCGGGCTTCGATCTCGGCGGCGAGAGCCGCCTCGCCGAGTGCCAATCGGCGTTCCGTTTGCGCCGGGCGATCGACCCAGACCAGACTCGAGCGATTGTGGCCGGGGAGGGGGACCAGCGTGAACGGTCCCGCCTCGGTGTGGAATTCGGTCGAGGTGTCACCGTGCGGAACCGTGTGGCTGAGATTGCAGACCAGCGCCGCCTGGTCGTAGCGCCAGCTCTCGGTGGCAATGCCCACGCCATCGCGCACCCGGGAGCGGCGGCCGTCCGCCGCGACGGCCAGCTGCGCGGCCAGCATATCGCCGGTGGAGAGCGTCAGGACGACGGAGGTTTCGCCCGGAGCGACCGCCTCGACAAACGCCTCGCGCCGGTCGATCGGGCGGGTGGCAACGGCCGCTTCCAGCGCGGAGACGAGGATGGTGTTCGGGACATTGTAGCCGAAGGCGTCGAGGCCGATCTCCTCGGCATGGAAGGCGACCTCCGGCGCGCGGATGAGGCGCCGGGTGCCGTCGACGATGCGCATTGTCCTGAGCGGTGCCGCTTGCGTCGCAATCGCCTGCCAAACGCCGATGCGCTCGAGCAGCGCCACCGAGCCGGCGAGCAGCGCCGAAGTGCGCGCATCGGCCGGCGGCCGGGCAGGGGCGACCAGTGCCACCCGGTAGCCGGCATCGTTGAGAGCCAGGGCGGCGGCAAGGCCGACCGGCCCGGCGCCGACGACGGCGATTGACCTCTGGTGATCCTTCTCCGGTGCGCTCATGCGCTGGGTGTATCAGCCGACGCCACCACCGGTCGAGACCATGATGCACTGCGCAGCGCACCCACCAGCCACGAGCCGGCGAGCATGGCGGCGACGAAAAGGACGGCATCGGCGGGCGTCAACGCCAGATTGGCGATCGCCGGGCCGGGACAAAGCCCGGCGGCGCCCCAGCCGATGCCGAACAACACCGAGCCGGCGATCAGCGACAGGTCGAGTTTCGTCCTGTCCGGGTAGGAAAAGGCGGGCGCGGCCAGAGGACGGCGAAAGATGCGGTGCAGGCGGAAGCCGACGAAAAAGACCAGCGCGCCGCCGCCCATGACGAAGGCGAGGCTGGGGTCCCAGTTGCCGGCGGGTATGGCGGCGAAGTCAAGAAAGTCCTTGACCTTTTCGGGGTCGATCATGCGCGCCAGCGCCAGGCCGGTGCCGAAGACGACACCGCTGAGAAGGGCGGCCGCGAGAGCAAGCGGTGTCCGGTTCATCAGATGACGTGCCTCACGATGAAGACGGTGACGATGGCACTTGCCATGAAAGTGCCGACGGCGACGAAAGAGCGTGGAGACAGGCGCGCCAGCCCGCAGATGCCGTGGCCTGAGGTGCAGCCATTGGCGAGCCGCGTGCCGATGCCGACCAGCAGGCCGGCACTGACCAGGCCGAGCGGACCAAGGCCGACCGCCGGCAGGGTTGCCGGAATTTCGGCGAACAGGCGCGGCCCAAAGACGAAGCCGAGCCAGGCCCCGAGCGGCAATCCTGCGAGGAAGAGAAGGCGCCAGAGGCTGTCGCCGCGGCGCAGCGGCAGGATGTTGCCGGCAACGGTGGAAACGCCGGCGAGCCGGCCGTTCACGACCCACAGGATCGTCGCGGCGAGCCCGATAAGTGCGCCGCCAAGTGTGGCGGTGAGGGGGGCAAAATGGTCCATTGTGCTGAAACCTCGAAGGATTTTGCCCAAAAATAGGCGCCGCCCGAGGCGTCAACAAGAAATGCAAATCCAAGTTCTGGCCGCTGCGCAGCAAGCCTTGCCACGCACGCGCGGATCGGCCAAGCATGATCCCATATCCAGTCCGGCGACCCGCCGGACCGCGTGGGGTTCGAGACTGGCGACGAATGAAGAAATATCTCGGCGTCTGGGCGGTGCATCTGCTCACGGCAAGCGGGGCCGGCTTTGCCCTGGTGGCGGCGGTGGCCGCCGCCGACAGCGCATGGCAGATGGTCTTTCTCTTCCTCGGCCTGGCCATGATCGTCGACGGCATCGATGGACCGATCGCCCGCAAGCTCGGCGTCAAGGAGCGGCTGCCGTGGTTCGACGGCGCCACGCTGGACCTGGTGGTCGATTTCACGACCTATGTCCTGATCCCGGCCCTGGTCCTTTCGCTGAGCGACCTCGTCACCCAGCCCTTCGCCACCGGCGCCGGCATCGTCGTGGCGGTGGTCGGCGCGCTCTACTTCGCCGACAAGCGCATGAAAACGGCGGAGCAGTCGTTCCGCGGCTTCCCGGCGGTATGGAACGCCGTCGTCTATCAGCTCATGATCTACAAGTTCCCGGAAGTCGTGACGCTTCTCATCATCGCCGCCTTCGCCGTGCTCACCTTCCTGCCGGTCGAGTTCGTCCACCCCATGCGGGTGAGGCGGATGCGCATCGTGACGTCGTCCATGGCGGTCATCTGGGGTCTGCTGGCCATTGCCGCCCTCGTTGAGAACCTCAATCCCGATCCGGTGGTGCTGACACTCTTTTCCATCGTCAACCTCTACTTCGCCTTCATCGGCGTCTTCCTCCAGGTGACGCGCCGCAAAGCGGCGGCCGGCTAGGAGCCTGCGATGTCCCTCATCGAGTGGATCGTCGATCCCGCGATCCTGGCCAGCTTCGTGACGCTCACCGTCATGGAGATCGTGCTGGGCATCGACAACATCATCTTCATCTCGGTGATCGTCGGCCGGCTGCCGCCTGAGCAATCGAAGCATGCCCGCCAGCTCGGCCTGGCGCTGGCGCTCGTCTTCCGCATCGCGCTTCTCAGCCTGTTGTTCTGGCTGATCCACCTGACCCGGCCGCTGGTCGAGATCGCCGGACACCCGGTTTCCTGGCGCGACCTCGTTCTGCTCGCCGGCGGCTTTTTCCTGCTGGTCAAGGCGACGCGCGAAATCCACGCCGACGTCGAGGCAGCAGGCGAGGAGCCCGGCATAGGCGCCAAGGCCGGCGCCGGCTTCGCCATGATCGTCTCGCAGATCATCATCATCGACCTGGTCTTCTCGGTCGATTCGATCGTCACAGCCATCGGCATGGCCGAGCATATCGGGGTGATGGTGGCGGCGGTCGTCGTCGCCGTGGCCATCATGTATGCCGCCTCGGGCGCGGTCGCCGGCTTCATTTCGCGCCATCCGACGACGCGCATGCTGGCGCTCGCGTTCCTGCTGATGATCGGCTTCTCGCTGGTCGCCGACGGCATCGGCTTCCACATTCCGCGCGGTTATCTCTATACCGCCATGGCTTTCTCGGCTGGGGTCGAGGTGCTCAACGTCGTTGCCCGGCGCAACCGGCGAAAGACCGGTCGATGAGCCTATCGCACAGCCCGTCGATCGTGCCGCGCGCCCGCTGGTTCACGCCGCCGCGGCTGATCATGGCGGTGTTCTTCGCTCAAGCCGTGTCGATCACCAACTGGGCGCCGCGCATTCCCGACGTGCAGCAGCATCTGGGGCTGAGCCCCGGCGCCTTGTCGATCTGCCTGATCGGCATGTCGCTCGGCACCTTCCTCATGACCATCTTCAACGGGCCGCTGATCGCCCGTTTCTCCGCGCGCACGATGATGGTCGTCGGCTTCTTCGCCCTGAGCGGTGTGCTTGTGCTGCCGGGGCTGGCATGGAACGGCCCATCGCTGTTCGTCTTCCTGTTCGTGATGGGCGCCACTTACGTCATCGTCGACGTGGCCATGAACGTCGAGGCGGCTCGCATTCAGGACGCCGTCGGCCGCCGGATCATGAGCACGTGCCACGGCTTCTGGAGCATTGGCGCGGTCTTCGGCTCGGTCATGGGAGCGCAATTCGCCGAAGCGGGCATTGCCACCTGGCTGCACCTGGCGCTGGTCGCCATCATGGTGCTGCCGCTCGGCCTGTTGCCAGTGCGGGCGCTCCCGGTGCTTCACTCCGCACGAGCCGCTCCCGCAGCCAAGCGGCCGATCCTTGCGTTCCCAACCCTGGCGCTCGCCGGCGTGTGTATCTACATCTTCGGCGCCGTGCTTGCCGAACTCAGCGTGCGCAATTGGGGCGCGGTCTATCTGCGCGATGCACTCGGCACCAACGCAGCCGCTACCGGCTGGGGCCTCGGCGGGTTTTCCCTGACAATGGCGGCGGGGCGGCTGGTCGGTGACAGGCTGACCGACCGTTTTGGCCCGGTGGCGCTTGGACGCTTCTGCGCCTTCACTGGCGTGGTCGGCATGGCGGCGCTTGTCGTGGCCAATAGCCTGCCTCTGGCGCTCATCGGTTTTGCGGCCATCGGCTTCGGCGTCTCCGTTGGCTTTCCGCTGGCCGTCACCGCGGCGGCCGGCCACACCGACCGGCCGCCGGCGATCAATGTGGCGTCGGTGGCGCTGATCGCCTACAGCGGTTCGCTGGTCGGGCCGCCGCTGGTCGGCTTCGTTGCCGACGGGGCGGGCCTGCGTATCGGTCTGGCGTCGCTCCTGCCGCTGATGATCCTCAGCGCGCTGTTTGCCGGCGCGCTGGGAAGCCCCAAGCCGGCCCCTGACACATTCAATGCAAGAAAGGGAGGCTAGTCATGCCCCACGCAATCAGAATCGATGAACTGGGCGGACCGGAAGTGATGCAATGGGTCGAGGTGCCCATGCCCGAGCCCGGTGCCTGCCAGGTGCGGGTGCGCCACACCGCCATCGGCGTCAACTTCGTCGACGTCTACAACCGTGCCGGCGTCTACAAGGGAACGCAATTGCCGTTCACGCCGGGCGCCGAAGCCGCTGGGGTGGTCGATAAACTGGGCGCGAGCGTCACCAAACTCAAAGTAGGCGACCGCGTCGTGTACCAGAACGGCTCTTCCGGCTCCTACGCCGAATATTGCCTGATCCCCGCCGACCGGGTGATCAGGCTGCCCGACGGCATCGACGATCAAACGGCGGCGGCCAGCTTTCTCAAGGGCATCACCGTCGAATACCTGACTCTGCGCACGTTCAAGGTCGGTCCGCAGCACACCGTGCTCTTCCATGCCGCCGCCGGCGGCGTCGGCAGCATCGCCGGCCAATGGCTGAAGGCGCTCGGCGCGACGACCATTGGAACGGTCGGCTCCGCCGAGAAGGCCGAGCGTGCCCGCGCCCACGGCTACGACCACGTCATCGACTACACAAAAGAGAACTTCGTCGAACGGGTGATGGAAATCACCGGCGGCAAGAAGTGCGACGTGGTCTACAATTCGGTCGGCAAGGACACCTTTCCGGGCTCGCTCGATTGCCTGAAGCCGCTGGGCATGTGGGTCTCCTTCGGCCAGTCCTCGGGGCTGGTGCCGCCCTTCCAGATCAACCTTCTGCAGCAGAAGGGATCGCTGTTTGCGACCAGACCGACCACGGCGCACCATTTCGCCAAGCGCGAAGACCTAGAGACCGGGGCCGCCAACCTGTTCAGGGTCCTTCTCGATGGCTCCGTCAAGGTCGAGATTGGCCAGACGTTCCCGCTCAAGGACGCCGCCGAGGCGCATCGTGCGCTGGAGGCCCGACGGACGATCGGCGCCACGGTGCTCGTTCCCTGATCCACAAATGCCGCAAAACCGGGCAGCCCTGATGAAATTAGGGGTTTGATCGAGAATTGGGCATAATCCATTGTTGAGGCTTGGACTCTCCCGAAAAACCGGCAGAGTCGGGAGCGGGCGGCGAAGCGGCCCGGTCGGCCGTGGTGTTTCTTGCGTAGGACAGGTGTCGCGATGGGGCGCCTCACAACTCATGTGCTGGATACGACGGCAGGCGCACCGGCGGCCGGCTTGACGATCGAGCTGTACCGGCTCACCGGCGGCGAGACGCGTGTCGTAGTGGTGCGCACCAACGACGACGGCCGCGTCGACCGGCCGCTGCTCGAAGGCGATGCACTTTCCGCCGGTGTCTATGAGCTGCGCTTCCATGCCGGCGAATATCTGCGCACGCGCCATGCGCTGCCGGACCCGGCGTTTCTCGACGTGGTGCCGATCCGCTTCGGCATCGCCGAACCGCAGGCGCACTACCACGTGCCGCTGCTCATCTCGCCCTACGGCTATTCAACCTATCGGGGAAGTTGATGCGCCCGACAATCCGCTTCATCCGCAAGAGCCGTCTGGTCGAGCTGGCCGATGTCGATCCGACCACCATGCTGCTTGACTACCTGCGCGAGACCGAAGGCTCCACCGGCACCAAGGAAGGCTGCGGCGAAGGCGATTGCGGCGCCTGCACGGTCGCGCTCGGCCGCATGCGCGACGGCAAACTGGTCTATGAGCCGGTCAATGCCTGCATCCAGCTTCTCGGGCAAGTGGACGGCTGCGAGGTGGTGACGGTGGAGGATCTCGCCGAGCGCGACGGCACGCTGCATCCGATCCAGCAGGAAATGGTAACGCGGCACGCCTCGCAATGCGGTTTCTGCACGCCGGGCTTCGTCATGGCGCTGTTCGCCATGTACCAGTCGACCAACGGCCAGGTGACCCGCGACGAAGTCAATGACTGGATCGCCGGCAATCTCTGCCGCTGCACCGGCTACCGGCCGATCGTCGACGCGGCGGTGGCCGCCTGCGAGCGCGGGCGCCACGACCGCTTCCGCACCGGCCGCGACGACATGAGCGGCGTGCTTACCTTCCTCGCCGACGGCGAGGATGTCTTCGTCGGCGACGAGAGGCGTTTCTTCGCCGCGCCGGCCAGCGTCGACAGCCTTGCCGAACTCTATGAGCTTCATCCGGATGCCACCATCGTCGCCGGCGGCACCGATGTCGGCCTGTGGATCACCAAGCAGTTACGCGACCTGCCGCGGATCATTCACGTCGGCAAGGTGCAGGATTTCGACCGCATCGAGGACACCGGCTATGAGCTGGTCATCGGTGCCGGAGCCACATTTGCGCAGGTCGAGCCCCATCTCGCCGCCATTGACCCCGATATCGGCGAACTGCTACGGCGACTTGGCTCCAAGCAGGTGCGCGCCTCGGGCACGATGGGCGGCAACGTCGCCAACGGCTCGCCGATCGGCGACACGCCGCCGCTCCTGATCGCGCTCGATGCGACACTGTCGCTGCGCAAGGGCAGGCAGGCGCGTGCCATGGCAATCGGCGATTTCTTCATCTCCTACGGCAAGCAGGCGCGCGTATCCGGCGAACTGGTCACCGCGATCTCCATACCGCACCTCACCGATCAGCACATTTTCCGCTGCTTCAAGGTGACCAAGCGCTTCGACCAGGACATCTCCTCGGTGATGGCGGCGTTCCGCTTCACCGTCGACGAGGACGGCACGATCGTCGAAGCGCGGCTGGCCTTATGGCGGCATGGCGGAGATACCCAAGCGCGCCGCCGGCGCCGAAGCCGAGCTCAACGGCTGTGACCTGCGCGACGCCAACGCCTGGAGCCGTGCCTTCGCTGCGTTGCGCGAGGATTTCACGCCGATCGACGACCATCGCGCTTCCGCCCGCTATCGCATCGAGACGGCCCACGCGCTGCTCGGCAAGGCATTGATCGAGGCATCGGGAACCGTGAGCAGCCGTACCCGCGTCATCGGACATCGCGAGAAGGAAGTCCATGGAGCCGCGTGACGACATTTCGGGCGGCGCCGAGTTCGCACCCGCCGGCAGAAGCGCGGCAGCGCCGCGCCAGGAGCAGCTCGCGGTCGTGCGCCAGCCGATCGCGCACGACAGTGCCATCAAGCATGTCACCGGCGCAGCGCTCTATACCGACGACCTGCCCACGCCGGCCGGCACACTGCATCTGGCGCCGGGCTACGCGCCCATCGCCGCCGGCCGTGTGACCACGCTTGACGTCGAGCCAGTGCGCGTCGCGCCCGGCGTCGTGGCGGTGTTGACCGCCGATGACATTCCCGGGCGCAACGATATCAGCCCGAAGGAGAACGGTGACGACGCGCTGATCGCCGAAAGCCAGATCATGTTCTATGGCCAGGTGCTGTTCGTCGTGGTCGCCGAGACGCGCGATCAGGCCAGGCGGGCGGCGCGACTGGCGCGCATTTCGACGGCGCCGACCATGCCGGCGATCGACGTCGACGATGCGATCGTCGCCGGCACCACGGTGCTCGACGACTACAAATTCGAGCGCGGCGAGCCGATCGAAGAGCTGGAACGGGCGCCCAAGCGGGTCACCGGCGAGTTTCGCCTCGGCGGCCAGGAGCACTTCTACCTGGAAGGCCAGGTGGCGCTGGCGATTCCCGGCGAAGACGGTGACATGCTGGTGCACGCCTCGACCCAGCACCCGAGCGAGGTGCAGCACGTCGTCGCCCATGTCCTCGGGCTTCACGACAACGCCGTCACCGTCGAGGTGCGGCGCATGGGCGGTGGCTTTGGCGGCAAGGAAAGCCAGGCGACGCAATGGGCAGCATTGGCCGCGCTGGCAGCGTGGAAGACCGGGCGGCCGTGCAAGATGCGGCTCGACCGCGACGACGACATGACCATGACCGGCAAGCGCCACGATTTCCGCGTCGACTATGTTGCCGGCTTCTCGCGCGAAGGCGGCCTGCGGTCGGTCGACGTGACGCTGTCGGCACGCTGCGGCCATTCCGAGGACCTGTCGCTCGGCGTCGTCGACCGCACCATGTTCCACGCCGACAACGCCTACTACTATCCCGCGTGCCGCATCGTCACCCGGCGCATGCGCACCAACACGGTGTCCAACACCGCCTTCCGCGGCTTCGGCGGACCGCAGGGCATGCTCTTTGCCGAGCGCATGATGGACCACATCGCTTATGCCACGGGGCGCGATCCGCTCGACATACGCAAAGCCAATTTCTACGAAGGGGTCGGCCGCGACCGCACGCCCTACGGCATGCACGTCGAGGACAACATCCTGCCCGAGCTCACCGCGGAGATCGAACGCACCAGCGATTACCGCGCCCGCCGTCAGGCGATCACCGCGTTCAATGCCTCCAGCCCGGTACTCAAGAAGGGCATCGCGCTGACCCCGGTGAAATTCGGCATCTCCTTCACCCTCATCCACCTCAACCAGGCCGGCGCGCTGGTTCATCTCTATCGCGACGGTTCGATCAGCCTCAATCACGGCGGTACCGAGATGGGGCAGGGCCTGTTCATCAAGGTGGCCCAAGTGGTCGCCGAGGAGTTCGGCGTCGGCATCGACAAGGTGAAAATCACCGCAACCTCCACCGCCAAGGTGCCCAACACCTCGCCGACCGCCGCCTCCGCCGGCACCGACCTCAACGCCCAGGCGGCGCTCGCCGCAGCCCGCGAGATCAAGGGCCGGCTCTATGCCTTCATCGAGGAGAAGTGGAACGTCGAGCGCGCCCGGGTCGAGTTCCGCAACGGCGAGGTGCTGGTCGGCAACCGCACCATGACGCTCGCCGAGCTGGCCGCCGCCGCCTATGTCGGGCGCGTCCACCTGTCCTCGGCCGCCTTTTACAAGACGCCGCTGATCCACTGGGACCGTGAGAAGGCGAGCGGTCGGCCGTTCTACTACTTCGCCTACGGCGCCTCCTGCTCGGAGGTCACCATCGACACCATGACCGGCGAGATGCGGGTTGATCGCGTCGACATCCTTCACGACGTCGGCAAGTCGCTCAATCCGGCCATCGATATCGGCCAGATCGAGGGCGGCTTCGTGCAGGGCATGGGTTGGCTGACCACGGAGGAACTGGTCTGGGATTCGGCCGGACGGCTGCGGACCTTCGCCCCCTCGACCTACAAGATCCCGACCGCCGCCGACGTGCCGGCGGATTTCCGCGTCGCTCTGTTCGAGTCAGGCGGCAACCGCGAGAATTCCATCTTCCGCTCCAAGGCGGTCGGCGAGCCACCGCTGATGCTGGCGATTTCGGTATTCTCGGCAGTCACCGACGCCATCGTCAGCCTCAAGCCGGCGATCTTCCCGCATCTCGACGCGCCGGCCACGCCCGAGGCGATCATGCGCGCCATTCGCGCCACCAACGGAGCAGACGCGTGACGCCGGTGTGGCCGCGCGTGCTCACCGGGCTCGACACCCATGGCCGCATCGCCATGGTGACCGTGGCGGCGACCCGGGGTTCGGCGCCGCGCGAGGCGGGCGCCCGGATGATCGTCCATCCCGACGGCAGCTTCACAGGCACCATCGGTGGCGGCACGCTGGAATGGCGGGCAATCGCCGTCGCGCAGGCAGCGCTGACCAATGCATCCGCACCGAAGGCGGACGTACGGCGCTACGCGCTCGGCCCCGAGTTGGGCCAGTGCTGCGGCGGCAATGTCGATCTCATCATCGAGGTGATCGTCGCCGACCGCAAAGCGGCGGTGGCCGAACTGGCGACGCGCGAGAGTGAAGGCAATTTCGTCACCCGCGGCACGATCACGGCCGCGGGCATTGACCGCCAGATCGTCGCGGACGAGGCGATGGCGCCGGGCGGCGCCACGCTTGTGGGTAGCATCCTCACCGAAGCCTTTGGCGACGACCGCCGGCCGCTGGTCCTTTTCGGCGCCGGCCATGTCGGCCGCGCGCTGGTTCTGGCGCTGGCGCCGCTGCCCTTCGCGGTCACCTGGGTCGACCCGCGTCCCGACGCTTTTCCGGCGCACGTGCCTGGCAACGTCACACTTCGCTATCTCGGCGAGCCGGCTCAAGTCCTGGCCGACGTGCCGGCGGGAAGCTTCGTGATCGTGATGAGCCACAGCCATCAGCTCGACCTGGCGCTCACCCATACGGCGCTGGCCGACGACCGTTTTCCTTATGTCGGGCTAATCGGATCGAAAACCAAGCGCGCCCGCTTCGAGAAGCGGCTGGTCGAGGCCGGCATCGCGCCTGCGCGCATCGCCGATCTGGTCTGCCCGATCGGTGTCGGCGGCATCCATTCCAAGGCACCGGCTGTAATCGCGGCGGCGACGGTGGCCGAACTGCTCATGCGCGACGAAGCAATTCGGGCAATGGCACAGCCCATGCACCAACGGACAGCGGGGCGGCGGCACGCTTGATGGAGACGGGGGCAGGGGTGGACGAAACCAAAACGAACGGTCGCCGGCCGGCCGGCACGCCGACGCTGGAAGTTATCGGCATCAGCAAGGACTTCGGCTCGCTCAGGGCCAACGACAGCGTCAATTTCTCCATCATGCCGAGAGAAATCCACGCGCTGCTCGGCGAGAACGGCGCCGGCAAGTCGACACTGGTCAAGATCATCTACGGCGCCCTGCAGCCCACCGAAGGCGAGATCCGCTGGAAGGGCAAGCCGGTCACCATCTCCAACCCGGCTGCCGCGCGTCATCTCGGCATCGGCATGGTGTTTCAGCACTTCTCGCTGTTCGAAGCCTTGACGGTGACCGAGAACATCGCCCTCGCGCTGCCCAAGGACATGCGCCGCGGGCTGGCCGAGACGGTCGCGCAGGTGTCGGCCGACTACGGCCTGCCGCTGAGACCGCACGCCATCGTCGCCGACCTTTCGGTGGGCGAGCGCCAGCGCATCGAGATCGTCCGCTGCCTGTTGCAGAAGCCGCAACTGCTGATCATGGACGAGCCCACCTCGGTGCTCACCCCGCAGGAGGCCGACCATCTCTTCGTCACCCTGCAACGGCTGGCCGGCGAGGGCTGTGCGGTGCTCTACATCTCGCACCGACTGGAAGAGGTGCAGCGCATCTGCCACCACGCCACCATCATGCGCCGCGGCAAGGTGGTCGCCGAGACCGACCCGGCGCAGGAGACCGCCGGCACGCTCGCCCGCCTCATGGTCGGCAGCGACGTGCTGGAAGTCGCCCGGGCACCGGGCGAGATCGGCAAGGTGCGTCTGGCGGTCGACGCGCTCGACCTGCCGGCGCTCGACCCGTTCGGCGTCTCTCTCAGGGACATCAGCCTCGACGTCTATGGCGGCGAGGTGGTCGCCATCGCCGGCGTCGCCGGCAACGGCCAGAGCGAGCTGTTCGCGGCGCTCTCCGGCGAAGTGCCCGTCGAGGAGGCCGATGCGGTCGTCATCGACGGCAAGGCGTGCGGCCATATGGGCATCACCGGCCGGCGCAATCTCGGCGCCGCCTTCGTGCCGGAGGAGCGCCTCGGCCATTCCGCCGTGCCCGGCCTCAAGCTCACCGATAATGTCATCCTCACCCGCCACCGCACCGGCGACGAACTGGTGGTGACCGGTGTCGTGCGCCCGCAGAAGGCCCTCAAGATCCTCGATACGCTGACCGTCGATTATGACGTGCGCAAGGGAACGTCCGATCCCGAGGCGCGCTCGCTGTCGGGCGGCAACCTGCAGAAGTTCGTCGTCGGACGGGAGATCAACCGCCGGCCGGCCGTGCTCGTCGTGTCGCAGCCGACCTGGGGCGTCGATGCCGGCGCCGCGGCGCTCATCCGTCAGGCGCTGATCGACCTGGCGCACTCCGGCTCGGCGGTGCTGGTGATCAGCCAGGACCTCGACGAGATCTTCGAGATCGCCCACCGCATCGCGGTGATCTCGCGCGGTCACCTGTCGCGGGCCGAACCCGCAGCGGAAATGACGCGCGAATCGATTGGCTTGCTCATGGGCGGCATCGGCGAAGGCAAGAAGGCAGAGGGCGGCGCGGCGGAGGCGACCAATGCAGCTTAGGCTCGAACGGCGGGCTCAGCAGAGCCGTGTCATGGCGGTGCTATCGCCCGTCATCGCCATCGCTCTGTCGGTCGTCACCTTCTTCGTCATCTTCGTGGTGATGAAGGTCGATCCGTTCGGCGCGCTCTACGTCTATTTCATCGAAAAGCTGACGGCGTGGTGGTCGATCCAGGACCTCATCGTCAAGATGACGCCGCTCATCCTGATCGCCGTCGGCCTGGCCATCTGCTACCGGTCCAACACGTGGAATATCGGCGCCGAGGGGCAATTCGCCGCCGGCGCGATCACCGGTTCGATCCTGCCGATCTTCTTTCCGGACTGGCAGGGACCGATCGTCGTCATGCTCATGCTGCTCATGGGCATTCTCGGCGGGATGATCTATGGCGCGATCCCCGCGCTGCTCAAGATCCGCTTCGGCGCCAACGAGATCCTGACCAGCCTGATGCTGGTCTACGCCGCCGGCTTCCTGCTCGACTATCTGGCGCGCGGCCCCTGGCGCGATCCGCACGGGTTCAACTTCCCCAACAGCCGCCAGTTCAGCGACGGGCAATTGCTGCCGGTGATCGCCGGGCAGCACGTCACGCTCGCCGTCGTCTTCGCCCTGGTCGTCGCCTTCGCAGCCTGGTTCATGCTCCGCAACACGCTGGCCGGATTCAGGATCGGCGTGCTTGGTCAGGCGCCGCGCGCCGGCGCCTTCGCCGGCTTCAGCCACAACCGAATGATCCTGGTCACCTTCCTGATCTCCGGCGGCCTTGCCGGGCTCGCCGGCATCTGCGAGGTCGCCGGGCCGCTCGGCCAGCTGCGCATCAGCGTTTCGCCCGGCTATGGTTTCACTGCCATCATCGTCGCCTTTCTCGGCCGGCTGAACCCGCTCGGCATCATCGTCTCCGGCTTCGTCTTGGCGCTGTCCTTCCTCGGCGGCGAGGGCATCCAGAGCACCTACCACTTGTCGGAGCAGATCGCTCGCGTCTTCCAAGGCGTCCTGCTGTTCTTCGTCCTCGCCTGCGACACGCTGATTTTCTACCGCATCCGCATCGTCGGCCGCCTGCCGGCGGCGGCGCGGGCGGCGGGGGCCTGACACCATGGACATTGCCGAGATTCAGGGCCTGCTGCTCACCATCGTCACCGCGGCGATGCCGCTTCTTCTCGCCTCGCTCGGTGAGCTGGTTGCGGAGCGCTCCGGGGTCCTTAACCTGGGCGTCGAGGGCATGATGGCGATGGGCGCGGTGGTCGGCTTCATCACCGGTTACGCCACCGGCTCTCCCGCGCTTGGCGTGCTTGCGGCGATCCTGGCGGGCGCCGCCATGGCGGCGCTCTTCGCGGTGCTGACGCTCATCTTCGTCGCCAACCAAGTCGCCTCCGGGCTGGCGCTGACCCTTTTTGGCCTCGGCCTCTCCGCCTTGATCGGCGATCGTTTCGTCAGCGTTCCCGGCTTCGGGCTCGACCGCATCCACGTTCCCGGGCTGACCGACATTCCCCTGATCGGACCGCTGCTCTTCGGTGAGGATCCGTTGGTGTATCTTGGTGTGGCGCTGACTATCGGCGTCGGCTGGTTCCTCTTCCATACGCGCGCCGGGTTGATCGTGCGGGCGACCGGCGACAATCACCTGTCGGCCCATTCGCTCGGCTACAATGTCATCCGCGTGCGCTTCCTGGCGGTAATGTTCGGTGGCGCCTGCGCCGGTCTCGCCGGCGGCTACCTGTCGATCGTCTATTCGCCGCAGTGGATCCCCAACATGACCGCCGGCCGCGGCTGGATCGCGTTGGCGCTGGTGGTCTTCGGCACCTGGCGGCCGGTACGCGTCGCCGTCGGCGCCGTGCTCTTCGGGGCGATCAGCATCCTGCAGCTCAACGCCCAGGGCTACGGAGTGGCTTTGCCACCTCAGTTTCTCAATTCGCTGCCTTACCTGACGACGGTTGTCGTCTTGGTCATCATCTCACGAAATCGTACGCTGCTGCGGGTCAACACGCCTGCCTGTCTCGGGCAGGCGTTCGTGCCCGACCGGTAGGCGGACGGCCGTGTGCGTATCCGGCGTAAAACTTGCTTCGCATCCCGTGACTGCACCTGAACAGGGAGATTCTCATGCACAAACTGATTGCCGTATCGGGCGCGGCGCTTGTCCTCGCCCTAGCGGCGGGCGCCGCCAGCGCCGCGCCGCTCAAGGCCTGCTGGGTCTATGTCGGCCCGCACAACGACGGCGGCTACAGCGAACAGCACGATATCGGCCGCCAGGACGTCGCCAAGACGCTCGGCGACAAGGTCGATGCCTCGACCTACATCGAGAACGTCTCGAAGTCCGACTCCGAGCGGCCGATCCGCGAGCTTGCCCAGAAGGGCTGCAACATCATATTCACCACCTCCTTCGGCTTCATGGACTCGACCATCAAGGTCGCCAAGGACTTCCCCGACGTGAAGTTCGAGCACGCCACCGGCTTCAAAACGGCGCCGAACGTGTCGACCTACAACATCCGCTGGTACGAAGGTCGCTACGTGATGGGTCAGATCGCGGCCAAGATGTCCAAGAAGGGCGTGGCCGGCTACATCGTTTCCTTCCCGATTCCGGAAGTGATCATGGGCATCGATGCCTTCATGCTCGGCGCCCAGTCGATCAATCCCGATTTCAAGCTCAAGATCGTCTGGGTCAACTCGTGGTTTGACCCCGCCAAGGAGGGCGACGCGGCCAACGTGCTGGTCAACCAGGGCGTCGACATTCTCGTCCAGCACACCAACTCGCCGGCACCCATGCAGGTCGCCGAGAAGGCCGGCATCCACGCCTTTGGCCAGTCGGCCGACATGTCCAAGTTCGGCCCCAAGGCACACCTTGCCTCGCTGATCGACAACTGGGGTCCGTATTACGTTCGCGAGGTCCAGGCCGTCCTCGACGGCACCTGGAAGAGCCACCAGGCGTGGGAGGGCTTCAAGTCCAATCTGGTCGAGGTGGCGCCGCTCACCAACATGCCTGACGACGTCAAGGCGATGGCCGAAGCGACCATCGAGAAGATCAAGGGCGGCTGGAGCCCCTTCACCGGTCCGGTCTACAAGCAGGACGGCTCGGTTGGCGTTCCCGACGGCCAGGTCATCCCCGATGGCGACCTTCTCGGCCTCAACTGGTACGTCAAGGGCATCGACGACAAGATGCCGCAATAGGCGTCCGTTGCCCGGCTAAGCTGACGGGCGCGCCTCGATGGGGGCGCGCCCGTTCGCCGTCTGAACGAAGTCGCCTGAACGAGTGCCAATGTCACCCTTCGCCGTCGACTGGCTGAACCTCCTCTTCCGCTGGGCCCACATGATCGTGGGCATCGGCTGGATCGGCACGTCGTTCTATTTCATCGCGCTGGATCTCAGCCTGCGCAAACGCGAGAAGATGCGCGAGGGCGTCTACGGCACCGCCTGGGAAGTGCATGGCGGCGGCTTCTATCACGTCGAGAAGTTCCTGGTGGCGCCCAAGGAGCTGCCGCCCGACCTCATCTGGTACCAGTGGGAGGCCTATCTCACCTGGGTCACCGGCTTCGGCCTGATGATCCTGCAATATTACTGGCGTGCCGACGTCTTCCTCATCAGCCCGGACGTTCTGCCGCTACTCCCCGTCCAGGCGATCTGGATTTCGGTGCTCAGCCTCGCCGGCGGCTGGCTAATCTACGACCGCATCTGCAAGTCGCCGATCGGCAGGAACACGCTGCTGCTTGCCGTCGTCGTGTTCGCGCTCATCGTCGCGGCCGCCTGGTTCTACAGCCACGTCTTCTCCGGGCGCGGCGCGCTCATCCATGTCGGCGCCTTCATCGGCACGATCATGGCGGTGAACGTGTTCGGCATCATCATTCCCAACCAGAAGAAGATCGTTGCCTCGCTGATGGCCCATGAGGAGCCGGATCCGGCGCTTGGCGCCATCGGCAAGCAGCGCTCGGTCCACAACAACTACCTGACGCTGCCGGTCCTGGTGATGATGGTCTCCAACCATTATCCAATGCTGGCCGGCCACCCCGACACCTGGCTGGTGGTGGCGTTGATCGTCGTGGGTGGTGCTTCAGTGCGCCACTTCCTCAATCGGCACGACGCCCACGATCCCTTCGAGAAATACGGCTGGGCGCTGCCGGTGGCGGCGGTCGCGCTGGGCGTTGCCGTCTGGCTCACCGTGCCGCAAGCCAATGTTGCCCCCGCCGGCATGACCGTCAGCGAGAGCGAGGTACTCGCCATCGTCGGCAAGCACTGCATCATGTGCCATTCGGCCCATCCCAGCCACGAGGGCTTCGATGCGCCGCCCAAGGGGGTGATCCTCACCTCAATCCCCGACATCGTGCTGCACAAGGACCAGATCATCGCTCAGGCGGTGAACAGCGATACCATGCCGCTCGGCAACGAAACCCACATCACGGAGGAAGAACGCCAGAAACTTGGCGCTTTCCTCATGAGCCGCTAGAAGGGGCCCTCTGACGCGGGAGCTTTGCCTGGCTCATGGTCGATTTTCCGATCACGCTGGAAGCAGTCAACGCCATGGACCTGGCTGATTTCGTCGCCGCCTTCGGTGACGTCGCGGAGCATTCGGCGTGGGTGGCCGAGCGCGCGGCCGAACAGCGGCCATTCGCCAGCAAACACGACATGATCGAAGCCTTCGGCGACGAGGTGCGGGAGGCCGGCCCGGGCGAGAAGCTGGGGCTCTTGCGCGCCCATCCGGACCTCGCCGGGCGGGCGGCCGTCGCCGGCGAAGTGGCCGAGGATTCCCGCCGCGAACAGGCCAGCGCCGGCCTCGACCAGCTGACGCCGGAGGAATTCAGCCGCTTCACCGAGCTCAACGCCGCCTACACCGCCAAGTTCGGCTTTCCCTTCATCCTGGCGGTGCGCGGCGCCGACAAGCAGACGATCCTTGACGCGTTCGCCGAGCGCATCGAGCGCGAGCCGGAAGCGGAGAAAGCCATGGCGGTGTCCGAAGTGACCCGCATCATCGGCTTCCGCCTCGAAGACCGGATCAAATCGTGAGCCCATCCGACACGCTGGCTATCGGCGAACGGGCGCAGACCATGATTGATGCGCTGGCCTCGATCAGCGCCGAGCCGGACAAGCTCACCCGCCTGTTCCTGTCGCAGGAGCACAAGCGCGCCGCAGCGCTCATCGGCGAATGGATGCGCCGCGCCGGGCTTTCCGTGCGTATGGACGCGGTCGGCACCATGCACGGCCTGCTGCCGGCGGGCGGCGACGGGCCGCAGGCGCGCAAGCGGTTGCTCGTCGGCTCGCATCTCGACACCGTGGTCGATGGCGGGCGCTTCGACGGCAATCTCGGCATCGTCGCCGGCATCGTCGCGCTCGAGGAAATCCGCGCCCGCGGCGTCCAATTGCCGTTCGCTCTCGAAATCCTGGCCTTCGGCGACGAGGAGGGCGTGCGCTACCCGAAGACGCTGATCTCGTCTTCGGCGATTGCCGGCACCGTCGATACGAGCGTGCTGGACCTCACCGATGCCGACGGCATGACGATGCGCAATGCGCTGGCCGAATTCGGGGCCGATGCCGAGCACATCACCGCGGAGGCCTACGCGTCAGCCGACGTGCTGGGCTATCTCGAGGTGCATATCGAGCAGGGGCCGGTGCTCGAGCAGGCGGGTGAGCCGCTCGGCGTGGTCAGCGCCATCGCCAGCCAGGGACGCTACCGCCTCGCCATACGCGGCGAGGCGGGCCATGCCGGCACGGTGCCGATGACCGTGCGCCACGATGCGCTGGCCGCCGCCGCCGAGATGATGCTCGCCATCGAGCAGGTGGCGAAGAAGGGCGCCAAATCGTCGCTGGTCGCCACCGTTGGCGAAATCAGGGTGGCGCCGGGCGCGAGCAATGTCATCCCCGGCAATGTCGTGTTCAGCCTCGACCTGCGTGCCGCCGACGACGAGGCACGCATCGCCGCTGCCAGCGAAATCCGTGCCGCGGTCCGCCAGATCGGCGCCAGGCGCGGTGTGGTCGTCGGCATAGAGACCGTCCACGAGAAGCCGGTCGCCACCTGCGCGCCGCACCTCAGACGGGCAATCGCTTCGGCTATCCGCAGTGTTACCGGGGCAATGCCGCGTGAACTGATGTCGGGTGCCGGCCACGACGGCCAGGCAATGGTCAACCTCACCGATATTGGCATGATCTTCGTGCGCTGCCGCGCCGGGATCAGCCACAACCCGCTCGAATTCGTCACCGTCGCCGATGTCGGCTTGTCGGTCGAGGCTCTGATTCAAACAATTGTAAAGATCGCCGGCGAATACGGCCCATAGAGGTGCCGCGCAAAGAGCGTTGCCTCTGCGGCAGGTCGGGCTAAGATCATTTCAGCAAGAGCGCATAGTATTTTTTGAATATATGCGCGTGTGACCGAAGTCACTGACCCGCCACGTGGCGCGAGCGAGAACTTGTTCAGCTAGTGTTCAATTCGTGCGCGCGAGGCTGCGCGGTATATCGCATTTTACTGATGCTGCCTTGTCGCGGCGAGCGGCGAGGTTTCATCGGATCGGGAGGGTCCAATGAACGGGCAGGCGGCAGCCGCTTCATCGGCGAATGATTCCTCGAATCTCCAACGCGTACTGAAACGCATGGTCCATGCGGCGGCCTTCGCCCTGGCGGGCGCATTGGCGATCGGCTCGGCCCATGCCCAAGACGCGATCGTCAATCCCGGCGATGCCGTCGTCACCGGCTTCGCCGGGGTCGCCGCCGCGCCGGCGCCGGGAGGCGCCGACCCGTTCGATTATGTCGGCATCGACATGGGCGGTGCTTCGGCGCGCGTCGTCGACCTGACCGCACTGGGGCCGCAGGGCGGCGAGAGCGCGGTGCCGAAGCCCTTCACCGTCTCCCCCAGCCAGGTCGGGCAGGTGTTTGGCGTCACGCTCGACGATGCCGATGCTCCCAATATCTATCTGGCGGCGACTTCGGCCTACGGCCTGTCGATCGGCGTTGCCGACGGCAGTGGCCAGATGAAACGCATACAGCGCGGACAGGCGGGCGCGCAGTTCGTGCCCGGCCAGTTCGGACCACCGGAAACGGGCGGCAGCCCCGGCTCGATTTGGCGCATCGACGGCACCACCGGCGAAGTTTCGCTGTTCGCAACCGTCAACACGGCGAGCAACGGCGCCGCTTCGCTCGGTGGACTCGCCTACGACGCGGCGACCCGCCAGATTTTCGCGGCTGACCTTTCTACCGGCATCGTCTACCGCTACGGCCTCGACGGCACCCTGCAGGGGACCTACGACCATGGCGTCGAAGGCCGGCCCGGGGCCGGCCTGCCGGCGATCCCGCTGCCCGTGACGGCTGCCGTCGACATCACCAGCCCGTCATTCGACACGACCAACCCGTCGACCTGGGGCTTTGCACCGCCCGCGCGGCGCGTCTTCGCGCTCGCCGTGCACGATCACCGGCTGTTCTATTCGGTAGCGCAGGGGCCGCAGGTCTGGTCCGTCCAGATCAATCCGGACGGAACCGTGACCGGCGACACGCGCATGGAAGTCGAGGTGCCGTCGCTGCAGGATGGCGTCGAGATCACGTCGATCACTTTCGACGGCCAGGGCCGGATGTATCTGGCCGAGCGCGGCGCGACCACCGGCGACTACTCGATGTATGCGCTGGCCAATGGCGGCCAGAGCCGCGTGTTGCGCTATCTCCCTGAAGGGCCCGGCCACTGGCAGCCCACGTCCCAGCAATATTCCGTCGGCATGGCGCCGAACTACGACAACGCCAATGGCGGTGTTGCGCTCAGCTACGGCTATACTCAGCAGGGCGACAGTTCCGTCATCGACTATAACGCCTGCGACGCCACCGTCTGGTCGACCGGCGGACGCCTGCTGGATCCCGGCGATCCCAGCGCGGCGCCGGGGTCATTCCCCTATGTCGACGGCCTGCAGGGCAATGCGGAGAGCCTCGTCCAGCCGCAGAACACGCCGCCGACGGCGAGTTGGTTCGTCGACTACGACGACAAGGCCGGATATCCCGAATTCCGCGGCTATATGGGCGCCATCGCGACGTTGCCCTGCGCCGGCCAATCCGCGCCGCCGCCGACCGTGACCTGCCCGCCGGGCACCTATTTCGACGGCAGCCAGTGCGTCATCATCCCGACCTGCCCGCCCGGCACAACCTATCATGACGGTCAGTGCATCTATCCGACCTGTCCTCCTGGCTTTTACCTGGAGAACGGGCGGTGCGTGCCGCCGCCGATGAGCTGCCCGCCTGGGACCTTCTTCTACAAGGGCCAGTGCTTCCCGGTCAGTTGCCCACCAGGCATGATCCAGCACCCCAACGGACAGTGCTCGTGCCCGCAAGGCGACGTCTATTTCCACGGCAAGTGCGTGCCTCCGCAGTCGTGCCCTCCACCCCTGGTCAAGCTGCCCAACGGCATCTGCTGGTGTCCACTTGGCATGATCTTCGGCAATGGCGTCTGCCAGCCGCCGACGATATGCGGACCCGGCACCGTGCTCAAGAACGGCCAGTGCGTGCCGCAGGGCTGCCCGCCGAACCAGGACAAGTGGTACGGCAAGTGCGTGTCGAAGTGCCCGCCGCTTATGGTCCACAAGGGACCGAACGGCGTCTGCACGCCGATCGTGATGTGCGTGAAGCCCAATGAGGTGTGGAACGGCAAATGCGTGCCGCCGTGCCCGGCCGGTCAGGTGCATGCCGGGCCGAACGGCATCTGCGTGCCGAAGATCAAGTTCCCGCCGGTCACGCTCTGCCTGCCGAACCAGGATCTGTGGAACGGCAAGTGCGTGGCCAAGTGCCCGCCGCTTATGGTCCACAAGGGACCGAACGGCGTCTGCACGCCGATCGTGATGTGTGTGAAGCCCAACGAGGTATGGAACGGCAAATGCGTGCCGCCGTGCCCGGCCGGTCAGGTGCATACCGGGCCGAACGGCATCTGCATGCCGAAGATCATCGTCAAGCCGCCGGTCGTCACGCTCTGCCTGCCGAACCAGGACAAGTGGAACGGCAAGTGCGTGCCGAAGTGCCCGGCCGGTCAGGTCCACACGGGGCCGAACGGCATCTGCATGCCGAAGATCATCGTCAAGCCGCCGGTCGTCACGCTCTGCCTGCCGAACCAGGACAAGTGGAATGGCAAGTGCGTGCCGAAGTGCCCGCCCGGCCAGGTTCACACCGGGCCGAACGGCGTCTGTCAGGTGAAGATCATCGTCAAGCCGCCAATTACCACGCTCTGCCTGCCGCCCAAGGAACTCTGGCAAGGCAAATGCGTGCCCAAGTGCCCGGCCGGCGAGGTGCATTCGCAGCCGAACGGTGCTTGCGTGAAGCTGCAGCTGAAGCTTCCGCTGAAGAAGTTCCCGAAGCTGATCGTTTGCAAGGCCAACCAGGACCTGTTCGAAGGCAAGTGCGTGCCCAAGTGCCTGCCTGGCATGGTCCACTACCCGCCCACAGGCCAGTGCGGCGTGAAGCTCCAGGTGCCGCTGAACCCGCAACCCAAACCGTAAATACCCCTGAGCCGGCCGCCGTAACTGGCGGCCGGTTCTCCCGAAGGATAAGTTGCCAAGCCCGGTCGCCGCTGCGGCCGGGCTTTCCATCATGCGAACAAGGACGACCAACGGTGCTCGATCTCAAGCCGCTCGACGAATCCATTCGCTGCGATCTCGGCGAGTGCCCGGTTTACGACGATCGCCAGAATGCGATTCTTTTCGAGGATACCGTCAACCGGACGATCCACAGCGTCGATCTGGCGAGCGGAGCGGCGAAACACTGGACCTTCGCCAGCGAGGTCTGTTCCTTCGGGCTGACCGACAGCGGCAGGCTGGTGGTGGCGCTGCGCCACGAGGTCGGCCTGTTCGACCGTGCGAGCGGCACGTTCGACCGCCTGTGCACCATCGAGGACGGCGACCCCGACACCCGCCTGAATGACGGCAAGGTCGGTCCCGACGGCGCCTTCTGGGTGGGCTCGATGGACGACCGCGGCAAGCCGGCCAGCGAACGCAAGCCACTGGGCTCGCTCTACCGGGTCGATGGCAGCGGGCACGCCGAGAAGAAGGTCGATGGGCTGATCACCAGCAACGGACTCGCCTGGAGTGCCGACGGCCGGAGCATGTTCCACACCGACTCGAGCGGCCCCTGGATCGACCGCTGGGATTTCGACCCGGCAACCGGCGAGATCGGCGGGCGCACGCGTATCGTGGCGAATATCGCCGATGCGGATGGCCGGCCGGACGGTGGAGCAACCGACGCGGAAGGATGCTACTGGAGTGCTGGCGTCTCGGCATCGTGCCTGAACCGCTACGACGCCAGCGGCCGACTGATCGCGCACTATCCGGTGCCGCTGGCGGCGCCGACCATGCCATGCTTCGGCGGACCGGACATGAAGACGCTGTTCGTCACCAGCCTCAGGACCGGGCGCAAGCCAGAGATGCTGGAGAAATACCCGTTGACCGGCGTGACTCTCACTGGCCGCAGCTCCGTCGCCGGTGTCCCGGTGACCCGCTTCCGCGAAGGCTGAGCGGCCTTACGGCGCCAAAACGAGTTGGATCTCCTTCCACTGCTCGTACTGTGCCGCCGGCAGGCGGTATGGCCCGCACTTCGCCACCGCCTCGATCGCTGCCTTCGCCGCCGCCGCCCCGGCGGGCGTGGCGGGAAACTCGACCACGGCCGGATCGCCATCGAGCGCGCCGTCCGGCGCCAGCTGGAAGCGCAGGGTGACGGTCACCTGGGCTGGATCGCTCCAGCCGGACGGGAGGTTCCAGCAGCGCTTCGCCTGGGCACGCAATCGCGCCAACAGTTCCGGCGGCACGGTCGTCTTGCGGCCAGAATCCGCCAGGCCGAGAGACGACAAGACCTGCGACCACGGGATGCTCTTCTTTTCGCCAGCGGTTTCGGCCTTGCCGGGCGCCGACGCCTTCCCATCGTTCGGCGCCCCCTTGGCGGGTTCCGTGGCCGCAGCCTTCGGTGGTGGCGTTGGCGACTGCATTTGTTGTTGGGGCGGTGACAGCGGCTTGGGTTGCGGCGGCGGCGCCGCCTTTCTTTTCCGGCAGCCGCTTGGGCAACACGTGCGGCGCCTGTGGAGCCTGGTCAGCAGGGATCAGCTTGACGGGAATCGCCTGTGGCGGCGCCTGCGCCGTGGTCAGCGCCCCGAAGATCAGCAGCCCAACGAGCAGGTGACCGGCAGCCGACGCACCGACGCTGATGACATCCGCTTTGCGGGTTGCGGCGATCGCAGCCGGTCCCGCGACCGCGGCCAGCGGTTCGCCAACCGGGACGGCCGGTGCGGAAGCTTCCGCCCCCGGCGGTGCCTCCACCTTGGCGGCGCCGTCTTCTCCGGTGTTGCTCTCTGCCATCGTTGCTCCGCGCGCTGCCGCGACAGCGTAGCCCCGTCATCCTGTCAGCCGACTTGCCATGCTAACGCAGGATCGCAGCCGCAGACGAGGTCTGCCAGGCACAGCGCGGTCCACTGCGCAATGATGAGGTGATGGGGTGGAGGCCACGCCCCGGAGTTGAACCGGGGATTTCCGGAGGTGCAATCCGTCGCGTCGCCCTTCCGCCACGTGGCCACGTGTTGCATTCTGCCACTTAGCCCGCTGCAACCCCAGCGATTGCTTGAGGGAGGGTTAATCTGCAGGTGTGGATTTATACGCATTCCAACCTGCATCGCCGAGCGCGCGGCCGGGGTCGCGGCCAACGTCAATGTATGATCACGTTTGCGGCCTAGCCTGTCGAGCGGCAAGGAGGAGGGACGTCATGAAAGAGGTACGCCTGACATTCGCGTCCGAGGGTTTCGAAGCGGTGTCGAAGGTTCTGGTCGAGATGGGATTGAGTTTCCGCGTCGAGCCGGTCGGCCCGGCTGCCAGACAGGCGGCCGCCGAAGCGGCACCGGCGGCCAAGCCGCGCGCGCCGGCAGGCCCCGCGCGCAAAACATCGAAGGCAAAGCGCGCCGCGCGCCCGGCAAAAGCGCCCGCGGCGGGCGACACAACGGGCGCCGAGCGCCTGCGAGCGGCCATCGCCCAGAGCGGAACGGCCTACCGTTCGCCGCTCGAGCCGAGCACCGCCGAGGTGGCTTCCCCCGGCAGCGCGATTCCGGACGAACATCGCGGCGACTAGCGAGGGCGTGGCGACCCTGAAGCCGCCGCTGCGCACATGCCTAGCCGGCCAGCCAGCCTTCCAGCTTGGCGGCGTCCGGCAGGCCGCCGGCGTGGACCAGCCTGCCGTCGATCGAGACGCCGGGCGTCGACATGACGCCCGCCTGCACGATCGCCTTCGGATCGGTGATCTTCTCGACCTCGACTTCGAGCCCGAGTTTCGCTGCCGCGGCCTTCACCATCTCGGCGGTCGCTTCGCAGCGCTTGCACCCCGGTCCGTAGACCTTGACGTTCTTCATGGCGGTTCTCTTTTCTAAAAGATCGCGTTGAACAGAAACCCGACGGCGAGGATGCCGGCGCCCACAACGCCGATGAACACGGCGATGAGGCGCAGCTTCAGCACCTGACGGAGGATGATCATTTCGGGCAGCGAGAGGGCGATGACGCTCATCATAAACGCGAGCACCGTCCCCAGCGCCGCGCCCTTACCGAGGAGCGCCTCGACGATGGGGATGATTCCCGCGGCGTTGGCGTACATCGGAATGCCGATCACCACCGCGGCCGGAACCGACCACCAGGCATCGGCGCCCATGATGCGCACCATCAGCTCTTCCGGCACATAGCCGTGGATCAGCGCGCCCATGGCGATACCCAGCACCACCCAGAGCCAGACTTTGCCGACGATCTCGCGCACGGCAGTCCAGCCGAGATGGAAGCGGTCGGCCATGGTCAACCCCTCCGCCTCGACCACGCCGGCGTCGCCGGCCTGGATGTCACGCACCCAGTCCTGCAGCCAGCCTTCCACGTGGAGCGCGCCGATGACGTAGCCCGCCACGATCGCCAGACCGAGCCCGAAAGCCAGATAGGTCGCCGCCACCTGCCAGCCGACGAGGCCGAAAAGCAGCACCAGCGCCACCTCGTTGACCATCGGAGCGGCGATCAGGAAGGAGAAGGTAACGCCAAGCGGAACGCCGGCCGAGACGAACCCGATGAACAGCGGCACCGCCGAGCATGAGCAGAACGGCGTCAATACGCCAAGGCCGGCGGCCATGACGTGGCCGACGCCAGCGCCCCGGCCGGAGAGCAACGCCCGTGTCTTCTCCGGACTGAAGAAACTGCGCACCACGCCCATGGCAAAGACGATCGCCGCGAGCAACATCAGCACCTTGGGCACGTCATAGAAGAAGAAGACCAGCGCATCGCCGGTGTGGCTCTGGCGCTGAACCGGCAGAAGCGCAGTGAGCCTTTCGGAGAGCGGACTGAGGCTCTGATAGATCAGCCACCAGAGAACGGCGGCCGCAGCCAGTACTGCAATCCAGGGCCAAATGGCTGGCGGGCCGTGCCGCGGCAGCTCGCCGCTTTGAACCGTCGTCATGCGGCGCTCCGCTCACGTGTCGCGTCGGCGCGGAGTGCCGCGTCAAGCAGGGCGGCGATGGCGGGCGTGAGATGCGGATTGCGCCGGTAGCGCACCCATTGCGCGTCGCGCCGGTCGATGACCAGCCCGGCCTGCTTCAGGACCTGCATGTGGCGCGACATGCGGCTTTGCGTGGCGCCCAGCGCCGGCATCAGCTCGCAGACGCAATGTTCGGAGCCGTCGCTCAGGAGCCGCATGGTCTCCAGGCGAGTCGGCTCGGCAAGGGCTGCGAGAACGGAAATGACCATGGCTTTTCCTTTCATGCGCATATGCGCATGGACGGGAGGAGGGGACCTTGATCTGGATCAGTTCGGAAGCGATTCTTCGGTCGGGCGGTGCCAAGCGCGGACCGCGGCCCCGGCGCGCAATCCAATTGACAGCGCATAATAGCTGACTTAAGTCAGATATCATGCAGCCCGACCCCATTTCCCGCATTCGCCGCTTCAACCGTGCGGTCACCAGCCAGGTTGGCGCCCTCGACACGTCGTTTCTCGGACGCGGCCGCCCGCTGGGGTCGGCGCGAGTGCTCAATGCGATCGGGCAAGGCCACGCAGATGTCGCAGCAATCCGGGACTATCTTGGCCTCGATTCCGGCCTGATGAGCCGCCTGCTGCGCGGTCTGGAGGACGAGGGTCTGATCGAAACCGTGCCGCACCCCGAGGATGCACGCCGCCGCATCGCCCGGCTGACTGGGGCGGGCAGGTCCGAGTTTCAGGCTTACGAGGCTCTCTCCAACGCTCAGGCCGAGGCCGTGCTTGCCCGTTATCCCCGCCCGGAAGAGCTTCTGGCGGCGATGGATCTCGTCGCCTCCGCGCTCGGGCGCGACCGTATCGTGTTGGAGGAGACGGACCCGCGGCACGACGACGCCAAATACTGCCTGGCGGAATATTACGGCGAACTCGCGCGCCGCTTCGCCGGCGGCTTCGACGTGTCGCTCTCCCGCGATCCAGACGCGGCGGACATGATCCGCCCGCGCGGCGCCTTCCTTGTCGCCATGTCGGACCGCATCCCGATCGGCTGCGTCGGGCTGAAGGGCAGCGGCAGCGAGATTGCGGAAGTCAAACGGCTTTGGGTCGCACCCGCCGCACGCGGCCTCGGGCTGGCGCGACGTCTCATGACGGCCATCGAGGACATCGCGCGCGCACTGTCGGTGAAGGTCTTGCGCCTCGATACCAACAGCGCGCTGCCCGAAGCACAGCGGCTTTACCGCAGCGCCGGCTGGGACGAGATCGACCGCTTCAACGACGATCCCTATCCGGACCTCTTCTTCGAAAAGCACCTCTGATCGGTTGCCGCCCGCTACGGCGGCCTCGCGGCGGTCTTGACGCGCGCCGGCCGATCTAGAGGAGGCGTTGAAACTGGTAGACTTTCAGTACAAGCGGCAATAGGGCGGCATTTCGGACACAAGGAGGTGACGATGAGCCAGAATGTTCCCGATAGTGATCTGGCGGTCGATGACTCGCTACCGCGTCCTAATCACCTAACGCGCACTCTTTGGCGCTACATGAGTTTGTCGCGGTTCTTGTGGATGCTTCAGAACAAGCAGCTTTGGCTTGCTCGCGCAGATACGCTCAACGACCCTTGGGAAATCGCACTTGCCGGTGACCAGCTTGAACAGGTCATCATGAGACACCCGATACGTCCACTGGGATCGGGCCAGCCCAACGAGTCAGCCCTAGAGCGAGCACAGCGGATCAACAAGCATTGGCGCGAAACAACGTTCATAAGCTGCTGGTCCAGCGCAGACCACGAATCGCATGCGCTGTGGCGTCTTTTCTGCGGCCCGAATGAGGGCGTCGCAGTCTCGACACCGATGCGCTGGCTCCGCAATGCCTTAGGAAATGTCCATCTCTACGTCGTCACGTATTGTGAGCCCGGTAGTGTGGTTAGAACGCCCGAGCTGCTAGAATTGGCGACAAAGAAGCGCCTCATGTTCGACTACGAGCGCGAAGTGCGCGCCATTGCCACAGAGGACACAGACGACCCTAAGCTAATCAGAGGCGGCCTAGGATATCAGTATCCAATCGAGCCCGAAGAAATCATCGCATCAATCGCCGTCCACCCCGAGGCTGGTCCCGATCTCATGGAAATGGTCGCGCGTGCTGTTACTGACTATGCCCCCAAGCTGACAGGTAAGGTTGCGTGGTCCTCAATGCGGGAACCCCCGCCATTAGCCGGCAAATAGCGGAAATTGTTGTTTGCTAGGACTTATGATAGGACGCACAGGTTCAACGTGACAAAATCGCTTTGAATATCAGCGTGATACTAGAAATCACTGGCGGACGGGGTGGGATTCGAACCCACGGTACCCTCGCAGGTACGCCGGTTTTCAAGACCGGTGCCTTCGACCGCTCGGCCACCCGTCCGTGCCGTGATGCGACTTATTAGGCTGCTCGTTCACCAAGGAAAAGCAGCAATCCGCTGAAAAACGCCCCCACTTGGCGCCTCGTGCTTGCAAAATGCCTCACGATTTGGTCATCTGTGGCCGCTTGTTTTAACGCCTCGTTAAGACTTGCTGCGCCCTCATGGGGTGTGGCAGTGGGGATTCGGCGGATCGAGGGGCGCGGGTGCATTTCCCGGGCGGAATTAGATTGCAGGATGGCGCGGCCGTGTGCCGCGTTGCGGGGGCGAAGCCATGAGGGGCGCGGCGGTTCTGCGCGCAATTGCGCTCGCCGGTGTCGCCGGTCTTCTGGCCTCCTGCAGTAGTTATGTTTCCTCGCCGCTCACCGCCACCAAGGAATTCTTCAGCCCGCAAAAATACGGCGCGGCCAGCCCCAAGGTCGTGGAAGCCAATTGGAACGTCCCAAAGGGGGGCGGGCACTACACGGTTGGCCAGCCCTATCGCGTTGCCGGCAGGACCTATGTCCCGCGCGACAATCCCCGCTACAGCAAGGTCGGCCTTGCATCCTGGTACGGCGCTGCCTTCCACGGCCGGCTGACCGCCAATGGCGAGGTCTATGATGTCAACGGGCTGACCGCTGCCCATCCGACGCTGCCGCTGCCCAGCTACGTCCGCGTGACCGACCTGGAGAACGGACGCTCGCTGGTCGTGCGCGTCAACGATCGTGGGCCGTTCGCCCATGACCGGCTGATCGACGTGTCCTCCCGCGTTGCGGACATACTCGGCTTCAAGCGTCAGGGCACGGCCAAGGTTCGGGTCGACTATGTCGGGCCGGCACGCATGGACGGCCGCGACGAGAACATGCTGCTTGCTTCTTATCGCGGGCCGGGCGCGACACGGTGGCAGGGCACGAGCTTCGCCGACAATCGCGCGGCGGATGCCGGCATGGCGGTGGCATCGGCGGCGCCTGAGCCGCAGCTCAGGCCGGCGACATTTGCCGAAAGCGATCCGCTGTTGCTGACGCCGGTCGTGACGACCACGACCGCTTATGCGGCGCAGACCGACAATCTCGGGGCATTGATCCTGCGCAGCGGGCTGACGCGCTCCTATGCCGAAAGGCCGGCGCCGACGCCCGCCCTGGCTGCCGCCACGGAACTCTCCAGCCACGACCTGACCACGGCGCTGACCGCCGCCGCAGCGCGCAAGGCCCACGATATGGCCGTGGCCGGGACCACGAGCCCGCCGCTCACCATCCAGCTCGGCTCGTTCTCGACAACGGAAAATGCTGAAAGGGTCGCCGCGTTGTTTGGTCGTTTCGGCCAAACCGAGATGCAGACGCGCGATTTGGGCGGACGCACGCTTCAGGTCGTCTTCGTCACCACCGACGGCACCGTGGCGCCTGGTGCAGTGATCGACGCCGCCGAGGCCAACGGGCTTCACGGCGCCTTCGTCGTCGCCCGCTGAAGCAGGCGGTACCTTTCCATCCGGTTTGCCGCCTAATTGCTGGCGCAATTGATTTGCTTGAGTGTCCCTTGCTATTCACGGCAGGGGCAGAAAGCGGAACGCCGATCATGCAGCGGCCAAACGCCGGGTCAACGAATCCCCCAGAGTGTCGCCATTCAACGTGGTGGCAGAGCCTGGCGATGGCCGTTGCTGCCGTTCTGCTGTTCGCGCCCGGCCATGCAATTCGCCCAGACCTTCGAGACGCGCGCCCAGCATGCGCTGCTGATGGACGCCGAGACCGAGACCATCCTGTTCCAGAAGGCGGCGGAGGAGCGCATGCCGCCGGCGAGCATGGCCAAGCTGATGACCGTGGCGGTGGTCTTCGATGCCATCAAGGCCGGCAAGCTCAGCCTCGATACGGAATTTCAGGTGTCCGAGAATGCCTGGCACAAAGGCGGCGCCAAATCCGGCGGCTCGACCATGTTCGCCAAGCTCGGCTCGACCATTCCGGTCGCTGACCTCCTGCGCGGCATCATCATCCAGTCGGCCAATGACGGCTGCATCACGATCGCCGAGGGCATGGCCGGCACCGAGGCGGCTTTCGCGAACCTCATGAACGCCGAAGCGCGCAAGCTCGGCCTCACCAATTCGCATTTCACCAACGCCACCGGTCTGCCCGACCCGGACGAATATGTGACCGCGCTCGATCTCGCCAAGCTGGCACGCCACATCATCTACGACGACGCTGAGTTCTATCCGATCTTCGCCGAGAAAGAATTCACCTGGAACAAGATCCGCCAGCACAACCGCAATCCGTTGCTCGACATGAACATCGGCGCGGATGGTCTCAAGACCGGTTTCACCGATGCGTCCGGCTACGGCCTGGTCGCTTCCGCGGTGCGCGACGGCCAGCGGCTGATCATGGTGATCAACGGCACCAAGAGCGAGAAGGAACGCGCCGAGGAGGCGCGCAAGCTGATGGACTGGGGGCTGCGCGGCTTCGAGAAGGTCGAGCTGTTCCGCCAGGGCGAGGAGATTGGCCGTGCCGCCGTCTTCGGCGGCGACCGGGGCAGCGTCGGCCTTGTCGGCAAGGGCAGCATTGCCGCCTTCCTGCCGCGCGGCTCACGCGACTTGATCAAGGGCCGAGTCGTCTACAAAGGGCCGGTGCCGGCGCCGATCGAGGCCGGCCAGGAGATCGGCAAGCTGCAGATCACGCTCGGTACCGACGTTCTGCGCGAGGCGCCGGTCTACGCCAATGAAGACGTCGGGCGCGGTTCCATCCCCGAGCGTGCGATGGATGGGCTGAAGGAGCTGCTGCTCGGCTGGCTGTAGGCGGGCTCCTCCTGTATCACAGCAATCATGGCCGGCAGGTTCATCACGTTCGAAGGCGGCGAGGGGGCCGGCAAATCCACTCAGATTCGGCTGCTCGCCGAGCGGCTGAAGGCTTTCGGCGTGACCTCAGTGGTGACCCGCGAACCGGGCGGCACGCCGACGGCTGAGGCGATCCGCAAGCTGCTGCTTTCCGGCCTTGCCGAACAGCTCGGCGTCGACGGCGAGGCGGTGCTGTTCGCCGCCGCCCGTGCCGACCATGTCGAGCACGTCATTCGCCCGGCGCTCGCCGCCGGCCGATGGGTGCTCTCCGACCGCTTCTTCAATTCGACCCACGTCTATCAGGCGACCGCCGATCCCGCTTTCCTCAGCGCCCTCGATCGTGTTGCGGTCGGCAATACGCGACCCAATCTGACCATCATCCTCGACATTTCGGCCGAGGACGGCATTGCCCGTGCCGCCGCCCGCATGGCCGCCGCCGGCACCGAGCCCGACCGCTTCGAGCGCGACGACATCGCGCTTCACGAAGAACGGCGGCAGGCATTCCTGGAGATCGCCGCCGCCGAGCCGGAGCGTTGCGTCGTGATCGACGCCACCAGACCGGAGGCCGTGGTCGCGCGCGCGGTCTGGCAGGCCGTTGATAGCCGCCTCATTCGTCCGTCGCCGGTGCGTGGGCAAGTCTGATGGCCGCCGCCGCCACGCAGGAAGTGCTGCGCTTCGATGTGGTCGAGGGCTGGCCGGCACCCGAGGAGCGGAGCGAATGGTACGGCGATCCGGCCACCGAGCGCACGCTGCTCGACGCCTATCGTAGCGGGCATATGCACCACGCCTGGCTGATTGGCGGCCCCAAGGGCATCGGCAAGGCGACGCTGGCTTACCGCTTCGCCCGTTTCCTGCTCGCCCATCCCGATCCGGCGTCGCCGGTGGTGGAAATGGCTACGGACCTGTCGATTCTGGCCGGCCACCCTGCTTTCCGCAAGGTGATGGGCCGCGCGCACCCGAACCTGCTGGTGCTGGAAAGGCCTTTCGACGAACGCAACCACCGCTACAAGAGCGCGCTCACGGTCGAGGAAATCCGCCGCACTGTCGCTTTCTATGGCAACACCGGCGGCGAGGCCGGTTGGCGCATCGCCATCGTCAATTCGGCAGACGACATGAACGCCAGTGCGGCCAATGCACTGCTCAAGGTCCTCGAGGAACCGCCGGCCCGCGCCCTGTTCCTCATCGTCAGCCACGCGCCGGGGAGGGCGCTGCCTACCATTCGTTCGCGCTGCCGCCGGCTCGATGTTGCCGAACTGTCGGCGGACAGGATCGTCGCGGCACTAGAGGCGGGAGGCGCGAAAGCCAGCCGCGCCGATCTCGAGCTCGCAGCACGCCTTGCCGAAGGCAGCCTCAGACGGGCAATCCTGCTCGCCGAACATGGCGGTATCGCCAGCTATCGGGCGCTTGCCACGCTTCTCTCCCGCCTGCCGGAGATAGACATCGCCGCCGCCCATGATTTCGCCGACAGCGTCACTGGCCGCAGCAACGATGACGGCTGGGACGGCTTCCGCGACCTCGTGGCTGCCTGGCTGAACCGCCGCGTGCGGGGCGCAAACGAGCCGGAAACCGGTATACCGTTGAGCGCCGCGACCGCCGCCGCGCCGCTTGAAAGGTGGGCCGAGGTATGGGAAAACCTGCGCACTTCGGCGGCGCTGACCGACGAATACAACCTCGACCGCAAGCGAACCGTCCTGACGATCCTGATGAGCCTCGCCCGCGCGACCCGAATGTGACGCTTCGAAACGGCCCGTAACCCTTTGCGGCGCCGACGGCTTTCCCTATCTTCCCGCGCGCAATCCCAACAAGGCGAGACGGCGATGCAAGCGCCAAAATTCTACATCACGACACCGATCTTCTATCCAAATGGCGTGCCCCATATCGGCCACGCCTACACCGCGATCGCGACCGACGTGCTGGCGCGCTTCCAGCGGCTCGACGGCAAGGACGTCTTCTTCCTGACCGGCACAGACGAGCACGGCCAGAAGATGCAGCAGACCGCCGAGAAGGAGGGGATCACACCGATCGAGCTGGCGGACCGGAACTCGGCCGTCTTCCGCCGCATGGTGGAGACGCTCGGCTGCTCCAACGACGATTTCATCCGCACGACCGAGCAACGCCACAGGATCTCCGTGCAGGAGTTGTGGCGGCGGATGGACGCCAACGGCGATATCTATCTCGGCAAGTATGGCGGCTGGTACTCGGTACGCCAGGAAGCCTATTTCGACGAGAGCGAGACGGCGCTCGGCGAGGACGGCGTGCGCCGCGAGCCGCTCGGTTCGCCGGTCGAATGGGTCGAGGAGGAGAGCTATTATTTCCGCCTCTCCGCCTATCAGGACCGGCTGCTGGCCCATTACGAGGCGCATCCCGACTTCGTCGGCCCAGACGAGCGCCGCAACGAGGTGGCGAGCTTCGTCAAGGGTGGCCTCAAGGACCTGTCGGTCTCGCGCACGACCTTCGACTGGGGCGTTCCGGTTCCCGGCCACGACAAGCACGTCATGTATGTCTGGGTCGATGCGCTGACCAACTACATCACCGCTGCCGGCTTCCCCGACGAGACGGCGCCGCGCTGGAGCTACTGGCCGGCCACCCACATCATCGGCAAGGACATCGTCCGCTTCCACGCGGTCTACTGGCCCGCCTTCCTGATGAGCGCCGGTCTGGAGTTGCCGAAGCGCGTCTATGCCCACGGCTTCCTGTTCAACCGCGGCGAGAAGATGTCGAAATCGGTCGGCAACGTCGTCGATCCATTCGCCCTGATCGAGGCCTTTGGCCGCGACCAGATGCGCTATTTCTTCCTGCGCGAGGTGCCCTTCGGCCAGGACGGCAGCTACAGCCACGAGGCGATCGTCAACCGCATCAATGCGGACCTGGCCAACGATCTCGGCAATCTGGCGCAGCGATCGCTGTCGATGATCGCCAAGAACTGCGGCGGCGTGCTGCCGCAGGCGGCGAAGCTGACGGCCGATGACGAGGATATCCTCGCCCGCACCGACGCGCTGCTTGGGGTTTGCCGCGAGGCCATGAAGACCCAGCAGATCCATCAGGCGCTGAACGCGGTATGGGCGGTGGTCGCCGAGGCCAACCGTTATTTCGCCGCCGCCGCGCCCTGGGCGCTGCGCAAGACCGATCCGGCGCGCATGGAGGCGGTGCTTTACGTCACCGCAGAAGTGATCCGTCAGGTGGCGATTCTCGCCCAGCCGGCCATGCCGGAAGCGGGCGGCAAATTGCTCGACCTGCTGGCGGTTCCGCCCGAGGCGCGCGATTTCGTCGCGCTTGGTCCCAGAGGTCGGCTTGCCGCCGGCGTCACCCTGCCGCCGCCACAAGGCGTCTTCCCGCGCTATGTTGAGGGCGATGAGAAACAAGCCGGCTGAGGAAAGCCGGGAAGCGAAGCGATGGCAAACGACCACAGCCATAGCCACGTCGGCGACCACAGCCACGGCGACAATGAGCGCCGCCTTTTTTGGGCGGCGCTGATCACCGTCAGCTTCATGGTGGTCGAGGCGGCCGGCGGCCTCTTCGCCGGCTCGCTGGCGCTTCTGGCCGATGCCGGCCACATGCTCACCGATTTCGTCGGGCTGTTCCTCGCCTGGCTGGCTTTCCGCTTCTCGCGCTGGCCGGCGGATGGCAGGCGCACCTACGGTTTCGAGCGGCTGCAGGTGCTGGTCGCCTTCGGCAACGGGCTGGTGCTGTTCATCATCGCCGGCGGCATCGTCATCGAGGCAGTGCGCCGGCTGGCGACGCCCGAGCCGGTGCTGGGTGGCATCATGCTCGTGATCGCGGCCGTCGGCCTCCTGGTCAATGTCGGCATGTTCCTGCTGCTCCACGGCGGCAACCGCGAGAACCTCAACATGCGGGGCGCGCTCGTCCATGTGATGGGCGACCTGCTCGGTTCGGCCGGCGCCATGGTCGCCGCAGCGATCATCATGACCACCGGTTGGACGCCGGCCGACCCGCTGATCTCGGTGCTGGTCGCCGTGATCATCCTGAGGAGCGCCTGGCACGTGGTGCGCGATTCCGCCCACATCCTGCTGGAAGGCGCGCCGTCCGGGCTGTCGGTCGCAGAGGTGCAGGATGACCTGCAGGCGGCGATCGCGGACGTCGAGGACGTCCATCACGTTCACGCCTGGTCGATCACCCAGGAGCGCCCGATGGTGACGCTGCATGCCCGCATCTGCGAGACCGCCGACGTTGATCGCACGGTGGTTGCCATCAAGAGTCGCCTGAAGTCCCGCTTCGGCATCGACCACGCCACAATTGAGATCGAGCGCGGCGACTGTTCGGACCGTCACGTTTCGCCCATGCCTGAGACCCACCATCACGCCCATAGCCACTGATGCTCGTCGACAGCCACTGCCACCTCGATTTCCCCGATTTCGATGAAGACCGGGACGCGGTCGTCGAGCGCGCCCACGCGGCCGGCGTCGACACCATGGTCACCATCTCGACGCGGGTGGCAGAATTCGCCGGCCTCAAGGCGATCGCCGAGCGCTACGAACGCATCTACTGCTCGATCGGCACCCATCCGCACAACGCCCATGAAGAGCTGGACGTGACCGCCGAGGACCTGGTGCGTATCGCCGAGGATCCGGCGGTGGTCGCCATCGGCGAGGCCGGGCTCGACTACCACTACGACAGTTCGCCGCGCGAGGCGCAGCGCGAGGGCTTTCTCCGCCATATCGCGGCGGCGCGCATGACCCAGCTGCCGCTGGTCATCCATGCCCGCGAGGCCGACGCCGACGTGGCGGAAATCCTTAGCGACGAGATGGGGAAGGGGGCCTTCCCCGCCATTCTCCACTGCTTCTCATCCGGCCGCGACCTCGCCATGACCGGCGTCGAACTCGGCCTCCATGTCTCCTTCTCCGGCATCCTCACCTTCAAGAAATCCGAGGAATTGCGCGCGATTGCCGCCGACATTCCCCTCGACCGGCTGCTGGTCGAGACCGACGCGCCCTATCTCGCCCCGCCGCCGCACCGCGGCAGACGTAACGAACCATCTTATGTTGTTGAAACTGCTCATGTTTTGGCCGCGGCCAAAGGTATCAGCTATGCCGCTTTGGCGGCCGCGACCAGCGACAATTTCTTCAAGCTTTTCAACAAGGTACCGCGTCCGTGAGCGCGCGGCTCAAGGCCACGATCCTGGGCTGCGGCGCATCGCCGGGCGTACCGCGCATCGGCAATGACTGGGGCGCCTGCGATCCCAACGAGCCGCGCAACCGGCGGACGCGCTGTTCGTTGCTGCTTGAGCGCTTCGAAACCGGCGAGAAACCGACGCGCGTGCTGGTCGATACCGGGCCCGACGTGCGCGCCCAGCTGCTGGCGGCGAACGTCGATTTCATCGACGCGGTGATCTACACGCACGCCCATGCCGACCATACCCACGGCATCGACGACCTCAGAGCCTTCTGGATCAATACGCGGCGGCTGGTCGACATCTATGCCGACGAGAAGACGCAGGCGCATCTCGAGGGGACCTTCGGTTATTGCTTCAAGACGCCACCCAACAGCTTCTATCCGCCGATCCTGAAGCACCATCCGGTGGCGATGGACGAGCCGGTAACGATCACCGGCGCCGGCGGCCCGCTGACCGTCATGCCGTTCCGCCAGGTCCACGGCGACATCGACTCGCTCGGCCTGCGTGTCGGCGGCCTGGCATATTCCTGCGACGTCAGCGATGTGCCGGAAGCCTCGCTGCCGTATCTCGATAACCTCGACATATGGATCGTCGATGCGCTGCGCTACAGCACCCATCCCAGCCACTTCAGCGTCAACGAAGCCGTCCAGTGGAGCAAGCGCTTCGCCGTGCGGCGCGCGGTGCTGACCCACATGACCTGCGACCTCGACTACGCCACGCTGAAGCGCGAGCTGCCGGAGGGCATCGAGCCGGCCTATGACGGCATGGTGATCGATCTGCCGATGGACTGACGCACAGCTGGGGCGCCAGAGCGACCGCCAGAGAAGCCCTTGGACGCCGTTTATGCGCCGGCTGTACACTGAGGTCCCAGGAAACCTGCAAGGCGCCTGTGGCGCGATCCCCAAAACGTCCCAATCTGCCATAGCCGAAATATTCCATAATATATCTTATGCGACTTCCGTGTTGGGCAAGGGATCGGGCCAGATTGGCAAGCGCATCCGCCCGCTGACACCCGCGGCTCGCCCCCTCGGCGCCGTCCGCGCTCCACACGCTGTCGGTGGCCATTCGTCCGCCATCTGCGCGGTGGCTCGGCGCTGCGATGCTGATAGATTGCGCGCCATCAGAATCCTTTCCCGGAGTCCGGCCATGACACCCTCACGCGACATCTCGCGGCTGATCGAGATTATGGCGGCGCTGCGCGACAAGGACACCGGCTGCCCCTGGGACGTGGTCCAGAGCTTCTCGACGATCGCGCCCTACACGATCGAGGAAGCCTACGAGGTTGCCGACGCCATCGCCCGCGGCGACATGGACGACCTCAAGGACGAACTCGGCGACCTCCTCCTCCAGCCCATCTATCACGCCCAGATGGCGGCCGAGGCCGGGCTGTTTACCTTCGGCGACGTGGTCGAGGCGATCACCACGAAGATGATTCGCCGCCACCCGCATGTTTTCGGCGACGAAGACGCTCGTGCCGCCGGCGCCGCCAAGGGCTTCTGGGAGAAGGAAAAGGCCAAGGAGAAGGCTCAGCGTGCCGCCGACGGCCGCGACGTGCCCGCGGGGCTGCTCGATGGTATTGCCGCCGGCCTGCCAGCGCTGATCCGCGCCCACAAGCTGCAGGCCAAGGCGGGAGCCGTTGGCTTCGACTGGAACGACGCCCGCCTGGTGCTCGCCAAGATCAAGGAGGAGATCGGCGAGATCGAGGCCGAACTCGACCGGCCGGAGAACACCCGGGAAGCCATGGCCGGCGAGATCGGCGACCTGCTCTTCGCCGTCGTTAACCTTGCCCGCCACCTGCATGTCGATGCCGATCAGGCCCTGCGCGGCACCAACGTCAAGTTCGAGCGCCGCTTCGCTTTTATCGAAGCCGCGCTGGCGGCCGAGAACCGCACGCCGACGGAGGCCAACCTCGACGAGATGGAGGCGCTCTGGCAGCGGTCCAAGGCAGCGGAGTAGCGGCACCGGCGAGGCGCATGCTGTAACGCGCCCGGGAAGCCCGAGCGTCGCTACCCTGTCGCTCTCGCCTCCGGAAAGGCTTCCTGAAAGGCTGCCAGCTTCTCCGGAGCCACGCGCACATGGGCGGTGGTCGAGCCGTCCGCATTGTCGGCACGGTCGAGTACCTCACCCACCTCGTAGAGCCGATGAAGCTGGCCGAGTGCCGCACCCTCCAGCCTGACTTCGTAGGTGCGGCGGGCGGCAGCGACCTTCTCCTCGATCAGCGCAAGCAGGTCCGGCAGACCCTCCCCGGTCAGCGCCGACACCGTCACCACCGCCGGCCCACCGCCGGGCGCCGCCGGGATCACCCGCGGCGGCCGCTGTGCCGGCGGCATCAAATCGATCTTGTTCCACACCTCAATCACCCGCTCCGGCGCGCGGGCATCGACGTCGAGTTCGGCGAGCACCGTGGCAACGTCGCGCGCCTGTGCCTCGCTGTCCGCACCGGCAATATCGCGGACATGCAGGATCACGTCGGCCTCGGCCACCTCCTCCAGCGTGCCGCGAAAGGCGGCGACCAGGGTCGTCGGGAGGTCGGCGACGAAGCCGACCGTGTCGGAGAGGATCGTGACGGCGCCGTGGGGCAGCGTCACGCGCCTGAGTGTCGGGTCGAGCGTAGCGAAAAGCCGTGAATCGGCAAAAACATGGTCGGCAGCGAGCGCATTGAACAAGGTCGATTTGCCGGCATTGGTGTAGCCGACCAGCGCGACGGTGGCCTGGCTCCCCTTCTTGCGCGTCTTGCGCTGCTGGCGGCGGCGCGTGGCCACGTCTTCGAGGTCGCGCTCGATGCGCTGGATGCGCTCCTCGATCATGCGCCGGTCGGCTTCGATCTGGGTCTCGCCCGGTCCGCCGAGGAAGCCGAAGCCGCCACGCTGGCGCTCAAGGTGGGTCCATGAGCGCACCAGCCGGCTCTTCTGGTAGTTCAGATGGGCGAGTTCGACCTGCAGCGTACCCTCGCGGGTCTGCGCCCTCTCCCCGAAAATCTCCAGGATCAGGCCGGTGCGATCGATCACTTTGGCCTTCCAGGCACGCTCGAGGTTGCGCTGCTGGACCGGCGACAGTACGCCGTCGACGACGACCAGCTCGATCTTCTCGGCCGCCACGCGCCCGGCGATCTCCTCCACCTTGCCGGAGCCGAACAGGGTCGCCGGCCGCGGGCTTGCAAGCGGCACCGCGAAGCCGGCCACGACATCAAGCTCGATGGCTTTTGCCAAGCCAACCGCCTCACTGACACGGGCCTCGCGGTCGCGTTCAGCGGCGTTGGGACGCGCCTTGACGACGGGCACCAGCACCAGGGCGCGCGCCTGTACCGTCGCGGACGGGACGACGCCCGAAACGCCTTCGGCGGCGGTCAGGTCTTGCGAAGACGCGCTCAATCCGTGTCCCGGCCAGGACCGTCATCCTCGCCCGGCTCGAAGAGCTGTAGCGGCGCGCCTGGCATCACCGTCGAGATGGCGTGCTTGTAGACAAGCTGGGAGTGCCCGTCGCGGCGCAGCAGGACGCAGAAATTGTCGAACCACGTGACGATTCCCTGGAGTTTCACCCCGTTGACCAGGAAAATCGTCAGAGGCGTCTTGTTTTTCCGCACATAGTTGAGAAACGTGTCTTGCAGGTTTTGTGCGCGTTCAGCCATGTCATTCGCTCTCGCGTTCTTGCGGCTTTCTGGTTCAGCCGGGTTTTTGTTGGGTCCTTGACCGGATGTAACCGTTTACAGTTTGCCGGGTGTTGTGTCCGTCGTCACGCGCGAAATTGCCCCAGGCGGCGCGGCCGAGGATTCCCGGGTTTCAGGCTCCGCTCGCCCACAAGGACGAAATCTCGACCTGTTCCGAGAACAGCCGCCTCAGGCAACTCGTCACCGGCCCTGGCCGGCCATTACCGATTACCACGTCATTGATACGAATGACCGCTGTCACTTTAGACGAGGCCGATGTGAGAAAGGCCTCGCTGGCTGCCAGCGCCTCTGACACCGAAAATGGCCGTTCTTCTAGCGGCAGAGCCGTGCCGGCCGCGACATCGAGGACGCCGGTGCGGGTCACGCCGCGCAGAATCCCGGCCTCGGCCGAGCGCGTTACGATCGTGCCGCCGGCCGTGACGATCCAGGCATTGGTCGAAGACCCTTCGGTGACATTGCCTTGGCCATCCACGAACCACGCCTCGAAAGCCCCGGCTTCCTTGGCTTTCTGCTTGGCCAGCACATTCGGCAGCAGGCTGACTGTCTTGATGTCCACCCGCTCCCAGCGGTTTTCCGGCACGGTAATGACCGAAACCCCCTCCTCGGCCCGCTTCTCAAGCGCCGCGGTGTTGACCGGCAGGGCGGTCACAACGAGAGATGGTGCCACCGCGCCAACCGGAAAGGCATGGTTGCGCGGTGCGACGCCGCGGGTCACCTGAAGATAGACGAGACCGTCGCCGATCCGATTGCGCCGCACCACCTCGCGTAGGACGACCGCCAGCGCCGCCGGCTTCAGCGGCCAGCCGATCCTGAGTTCGCCAAGCGAGCGCTTCAGCCGCGCCATGTGGCGCGCCTCGTCGACCAGCCGGCCGCTGCGCACCGCGCACACCTCATAGACGCCGTCGGCGAACTGATATCCCCGGTCTTCGACATGGACGGCGGCCTCCCCATGGGGAAGGTAGCGGCCATTGGCATAGGCGATGCGCGGCATGGGGCAACTTCCTAGGTGCGCCAATAGACGGCGTAAAGCGACGCGAACAGAACGATCACCTCGATCCGGCCAAGGATCATCGTAACGATCATGGTGAGCTGGGCGAAGACGCCGAAATCGGCATAGGCCGGCCAGTTCGGGCCGATCAGCCATTCCTGCGAATAGAGCGGACCGACATTGGAAAAGGCGGACATGGCCGCCACCATGGCCGCGTCGAAGGCGGGCAGGCTGATCGCCAGCGCCAGCGCGGCGATCATGAGGACCACCACCGACAGCACCAGATTGGCCCAGATCGCCTTCATCAGGTCGAGGTCATAAGGCTGGCTGCCGAAACGCGTCGCGCGCACGCTGTGCGGAAACAGCAGCCGCTTCAATTCGTGCATCGACTGAACCGTCATGGCGCCGATGCGATAGAATTTGAGGCCACCGGCGGTGGACAGCGCCGCTCCGCCGCCCAGCGCCAGGAACAACACCAGCGTGTCAGGGATGGCCGACAGCCCGCCGCGGCGGGTCTCGAAGCCGGTGGTGCTGATCAGCGAGATGCTGTTGAACAGCCCCTCCCCCAGCGCAGCGAAAAGGTTCTCCCCGGCGTGGAAGGTCCAGGCATAGACAACCCCCACGACCGCCATGACGCCGACGACCCACCGGCTCTCGCGGTGGTCGAGAAGCGTCAACCAGCGGCCTTCGAGGAGGGCGCGGTGGAAGACGATGCTGGTTGCGCCGATAACCATGAACACGGCGATGACGGCCTCGGCATAGGGGCTGCCATAGGCCGACAAGTTGCCGTCAACCGGCATGAAGCCGCCGGTCGAGACCGTCGACAGCGCCAGACAGATCGCATCGAAGGCCGGGACACCGGCAAAGAACAGCAGGATGATGCACAGCGCGGTGAACAGGGAATAGAGGCTCACCAGGCGGCGCAGCCCCTGGGCGACGCGTTCCGGACCGGCGTCGCTGAAGCCACCGAGTGCCGCAAGGCCCCGGCTTGAGAGCCCCCCGACCCCGGCCGGCGCCAGGATGGTGACGAAGGTGACCAGGGTCGCCAGACCGCCGAGCCACTGCAACTCGGCCCGCCAGAAGATGAGCGAATGTCCGGCGCCGGCGAGCGTGCGATAGACGGTGGCGCCGGTGGTCGTGAAGCCGGAAACCGCCTCGAACAGTGCCGCGACGTAGCCAAAATGGGCGTGCAACGCGAAGGGAATTGCCGCGATCAACGGTATGACCACCCACAGCGCCGCCGCCAGCGCGAAACCGGCCGTGCGGTCAAAGCGCGGCTGGTATCCCTGCAGGGCAAAGAAGATGGCCCCGGAGAGGAAGCCGGTCAGGCCGGAGACCACCAGGAAGTCCGCCGCCGCGCCGTCCTGCGACACCACAGAGATAGCCGCCGGCACGAGCATTGCCAGCGCCAGGCTGCCGAAGGCGCGCGACAGGATGTGAAGAACGCCGATCATCGGCCCGCCGGTCCGCGCCCCCTGTGCCCTAGAAAAATTCGAGGCTGACGCGGAACATCTGCTCGAGCTGGCGTACACGCTCAGCGATGGCAAACATAACCACGCGGTCCCTGGCGACGATCTGGGTGAGACCGTTGGGCACCACCACCTTGCCGTCGCGATAAATGGCGCCAATGCGGATGCCGTCGGGCAGGTCCAACTCGCGCAGCGGCTTGCCGACCAACGGCGAGGTCTCGAGCGCTTCCGCTTCAATCACCTCGGCCGCACCGTATTCGATGGTATGGACACCGCGGATGCGGCCGCGCCGGACGTGCTGAAGGATGCGCGAGACGGTCAGCGAGCGCGGGTTCACCGTCGCGTCGATGCCCAGCGTATCGGTGAAGGAATGGTAGGAGCGGTTGTTGATCAGCGCCATGGTGCTGCGGCAGCCCAGCCGCTTGGCCATGACGCAGGCGATAATGTTGACCTCGTCGTCATTGGTCAGCGCAATCAGCGTGTCGGCGTCCTGAATATCGGCTTCGCGCTGGATCTCCTGGTCGAGCGCATTGCCGTGCAGGACGACGGTGCGCTTCAGCGCGTCGGCGATGGCGACGGCGCGCTCGCGCGTCGATTCGATGATCTTGACCTTGGCGGAAGAGCCGCGCGCCTCCAGCGTATGGGCGACGAACTGGCCGATATTGCCACCGCCTGCGATGACGACGCGCTTGGCCACCGGCTCCTCGTGGCCGAAGATGCCGAGCGTGCGCACCACCTGTTCGTGCTGGCAGACGACATAGACGTGATCGCCGACCAGCATGGAATCGGCCGAGTGCGGCACGAACAGATTGCCGCCGCGCACGATGCCGACGACAACCGCCTGGAGGTCGGGAAACAGCTCGGTGAGTTGCGACAACGGCGTGTCGACCACCGGGCAGTTTTCGTCGCAGTTGACGCCGACCACAACCACCTCGCCGTTGGCGAATTCGACGGTGTCGAAGGCGCCGGGCAATTGCAGGCGGCGCAGCACCATCCGGCCGACCTCGATCTCCGGCGAGATGATCACGTCGATCGGCAGGTGTTCGGACGAGAACAGGTCGGCCCAGTGCGGTTCGAGATAGCTCTGTGCGCGGATGCGGGCGATCTTGGTGGGGACATTGAACAGCGAGTGGGCCACCTGGCAGGCAACCATGTTGACCTCGTCGTGAAGCGTCACGGCGATGATCATGTCCGCCTGCTCGGCGCCGGCCTGAGCGAGCACCTCGGGGTGGGCGCCATGTCCGACGAAGCCCCGCACGTCGAGCGTGTCGCGGATCGCCTGGACGAGCTGCGGCGAGGTGTCGATCACCGAAACGTCGTTGTCCTCGACAGCAAGGCGTTCGGCGATACCGTAGCCGACCTGGCCGGCTCCGCAGATGACGACGCGCATAAAACCCCCGAATCCCTGGCCCGCCCTAGCCTACGCCGAGCGATTTCAACTTGCGATGCAGCGCCGAGCGCTCCATGCCGACGAACTCCGCCGTGCGCGAGATGTTGCCGCCGAAACGGTTGACCTGCGCGGTCAGATATTCGCGCTCGAATATCTCGCGCGCATCACGCAGCGGCAGCGACATCAGGTGCTCGCCACCGGCTCTCCCCGGCGTCGTCGGCAGCATCTCGCCAATCTCCGCCGGCAACATGTCGGCGGAGATGACGTCGCTGGCATCGCCACGGGTCAGGATCATCAGCCGCTCGACGTTGTTGCGCAACTGGCGGATGTTGCCCGGCCAGTCATGCGCCTGAAGAACCGCCATGGCGTCGTCGCCGATGATGCGCGGCGGCAGGCCGGTGGTGCGCGAGATCTGTTCGGCGAAGTGGCGCACCAGAACCGGAATATCCTCGCGCCGCTCAGCCAGCGCCGGCACCCGCAGCGGCACCACCGCCAGCCGATGGAACAGGTCTTCGCGGAAATCGCCCTCGCTGACCTCTCCTTCCAGGTCGCGGCCGGTGGAGGAGATGATGCGCACGTCGACAGTGACCCGCGTCGACCCGCCGACGCGGGTGAAGGTCTGGTCGACCAGCACCCGCAATATCTTGCTCTGCGTCTCGCGCGGCATGTCGCCGACCTCGTCGAGGTAGAGCGTGCCGCCATGCGCTTCCTCGAGTGCGCCGACCCGACGCACGCCGCCGTTCGACGGCTCGGTGCCGAACAGCTCCGCTTCCATCCGGTCGGGCACAATGGTTGCCGCATTGAGCACCACGAACGGCCCGGCGGCGCGGCCCGACAGTTCGTGGATGGTGCGGGCGACCAGTTCCTTACCGGAGCCCGAGGCGCCGGAGATCATGATGCGGCTGTTGGTTGGCGCCACCTTCTCCAGCGTGGAACGCAGGTGGTTCATCGCAGCCGAGGTGCCGAGAAGCTGACTGGCGTCGCCGCTCTTCTCGCGCAGCGCCTTGACCTCACGACGCAACCTGGACGCCTCGAGGGCGCGCTCGGCGACCAGCACCAGCCGGTCGGACTTGAACGGTTTCTCGATGTAGTCGTAGGCGCCGCGCTTGATGGCGGAGACCGCGGTCTCGATGTTGCCGTGGCCAGAGATCATGACCACCGGCAGGTCGGCATGGTCGCGCTTGATCTCGTCGAGCAGCGCCAGCCCGTCCAGACGGCTGCCCTGCAGCCAGATGTCGAGGAAGATCAGCGACGGCCGCCGCTTCGCGATTTCGGCGAGTGCAGTGTCGGCATCGGCGGCGGTGCGTGTGCCGTGGCCTTCGTCGGAGAGGATGCCGGACACCAGTTCCCGGATGTCGGTTTCATCGTCAACGATGAGAATGTCGGACGCCATGTCAGCCGTCTTTCGCTTGTCACGTCACCGGCTGAGGGGCGGCTGCCGGCGCAATTTCGCCATTGGCAGCCGAATCGGCGTCGCCCGTCAGTCCGTCCATGCGCGGCAGGATGATGCGGATGTCGGCGCCGCGGCGACCGTTGGTCTCCCCCGGCGCGTCGAGGAGTTCGATTCTCCCCTCATGTTCCTCGATGATCTTGGCGACGATGGCGAGGCCGAGGCCGGTGCCCTTGTCGCGGGTCGTCATGTAGGGTTCCAGCAGTCGCTGACGGTTCTCGCCCGGTAGCCCGATGCCATTGTCGACGACGTCGAGGACGATATGCGTGTCCTCGACCCTGGCCGAGACCGTGATCTCCCCCTGCCCGCGCGTATCCGGCGGCACGGCGAGCACCGCCTCGGTGGCGTTCTTGACGACGTTGGTCAATGCCTGCCCCATCAGGCGCGCATCGAAGCGACCGATGAGCGGAGTCTCCGGCAGGTCGACCGCGAAGCGGATCTCCGGTTGGGCAACGCTAATCAGGAACACCAACTCGCGGATCGTCTCGGCCAGATTACCGGTAATAAACGCCGGCTTCGGCATGCGCGCGAAGGACGAGAACTCGTCGACCATGCGGCCAATGTCACCCACCTGGCGGATGATCGTGTCGGTGCATTGATCGAAGACCTCGCGATCCGCGTCGATGGTATTGCCGAACTTGCGCTTCAACCGCTCGGCCGAGAGCTGGATCGGTGTCAGCGGGTTCTTGATCTCATGGGCGATACGGCGCGCGATATCGGCCCAGGCGGTCGAGCGCTGGGCGGCCACTAGGTCGCTGATGTCGTCCAGCGTGATGACATAGCCATGCTGATCGTCATCGCCGCGCTCGGTGGTCACGCGCACGTTGATCGTGCGTTCGCGCCCGTCGTGGTTGACCGTGATCTGGTCGCGATGCTCGGGACGCACGTCGCGCAGCGCGGTGGAGACGACGGCGCGCAGCTGCGGCATGAGATCGGCGACCGGAGTGCCAATCGCCGTCTTTTCGGTGATGCCGAGCAGATGCAGCGCAGTGCGGTTGACGATCGTCACGCGCCCCTGCGCGTCGACGCCGACGACGCCGGCCGAGATGCCCGCGAGCACTGCCTCGGTGAAACGGCGGCGGGCGTCGATCTGGTCGCTGGCGGCAATCAGTTCCTCACGCTGGCTGCGCAGTTGCGCGGTCATGGTGTTGAAGGTGGAGCCGAGCGAGCCGACATCGCCGTCCGCATGACGCGGATTGACCGTAACATTGAGATTGCCGCGCGAAACCTCCTTGGCGGCATCGATCAGCCGCTGGATCGGCGCGACCAGCCGGTTTGCAAAGCCGATGCCGAGCCAGATTGCCGAGAGCAGCACCACCACCGTCACGCCCAGGAAGAGAATGGCGAAGGCGACCTGGGTGCCGAAGCGCGTCGCTTCCAGCGTCCGGTATTCGGCGACGTTGTCGTTGGTCATCGCCAGGTAGCGCGCGACCTTGGGGTCGAGAGGCCGCGCCGCATAGAGGAAGGTATCGTTGTAGCTGCGCAGGGCCGTGATCCCGCCGATAATGTTGGTCAGCCCGGGGGCGACAATCACAACCTGATCGGGGTTCTTTTTCGCCTGCTGAATGGCCTGCACAACCGGTGCCGGGAACTGCTCGCGGAGCGAGCTCTGCGCCCGGGTGATGAGCGACCCGTCACTGCCGACGAGGAAGACGCCGGGCAGGTTGTGGTCGACGGCGATCGAGTTGAGAAAGACGGCGAAGCGCGCAGGATCGTCCTTGTATAGCGAGGCGGCGCGTTCCAGTTCCAGCTTGGCGGCAAGGACGTCGGCACGCAGCAGAACCGCCTGCTGTTCGGCGAAAGCCTGAGCGAGCGACAGAGAGTTGTCGATGATGGTGCGCGTGCGCGTCGAGAACCAGTTATCGAGGCCGCGGTCGAGGGTGATCGACGCAGTCACCGCCAGCATCGCGGCGGGCAGCACGGCGACCAGGGAAAACAGGCCGACGATGCGGATATGCAGGGCGGCGCCGGCCTGACCGCGCATGCGCGCGACCACCAGGCTGCCGACCACCCAGGCGATGACCACCACCAGAAAGGCGACCAGGGCGCCGTTGATGACCATCGCCTTGAAGACGACGTCCGGCGTCGGTGCGATCGGCGTGAGGCCAATGAGGATCAGGAAGGTGCCCGCGGCGGCGCCAAGGGCGAGCGGGACGGCAATATAGCCGGATGCCCGCACCAGCCGGGAGAACTGGAAGCCGCGCGCGCCCCGCGTTTCGTCTGTGACAGGCGCTGCCAAAGGTGGGGATTCCGCCGTCACTCCGGTGCCGTGCCTCCGCCCGCCAAAAGGCTAATTCCTAGCGATGGACCTAGGGCAGACTGGGGCTGAATTGCAACAACATTGTGATCAAAAAACCACAGCCAGCCACCGGCACCGGAGCGGCGCTGGAGCGTTTTTATAAAACCGCACAGGGAGTTAGCGGGTGCTGCGGATGATCTGAATGTCCAGCTCGCGGATCTTCTTTCTGAGTGTATTGCGGTTCACGCCGAGGAGTTCGGCCGCCTTGATCTGATTCCCGCGCGTTGCGGCGAGAGCCGCGGCAATCAACGGGTTCTCCACCTCGCGCAAGATGCGGTGATAGAGGCCTGGCGGCGGCAGGTCGTCGCCGAAGCTCTGGAAGTAGGCGTTGAGGTTCCGTTCGACCGAGCCGGACAGGGTCTCTTCGGTGCTGTCCTCGCCGGCCGGCGTGGCCATCGCCGGCTGGCTCAGCTCGGTGTCGATGATGTTCTCGGTGATCGTTTCCTGCGGATAAAGGGCGGCCAGACGCCGGATCAGGTTCTCCAGTTCACGCACATTGCCGGGCCAGCGATAGCGTTTCATCCGCTCGACGGCGGCCGGCTCGATGCGCTTGGCCGGCAGGCCCTCCTTCTCGACGATGGCGAAGAAATGGCGCACCAGGTCGGGAATGTCCTCGCTGCGTTCGCGCAACGGCGGCAGGCGGATCGGCACCACATTGAGACGGAAGAACAGATCCTCGCGGAACATGCCCTGATTGATCAGGATGCGCAGGTCCTTGTTGGTGGCGGCGACGATGCGCACGTCGGTCTTGATCGGCGTGCGGCCGCCGACGGTCGTATATTCACCCTGCTGGAGCACGCGCAGCAGCCGGGTCTGCGCCTCCATCGGCATGTCGCCGATTTCGTCAAGGAACAGCGTGCCGCCGTCGGCCTGCTCGAAGCGCCCGGCGCTACGCGCCTGGGCGCCGGTGAAGGCACCTTTCTCATGGCCGAACAGCTCGGCCTCGATCAGGTCGCGCGGGATCGCCGCCATGTTGATCGGCACGAAGGGACCGTTGTGCCGCTTGCCGTAATCGTGGAGCGCGCGGGCCACCAGTTCCTTGCCGGTGCCCAACTCGCCGGAGATCATCACCGTCAAGTCGGTCTGCATCAGCCGGGCGAGCACCCGGTAGATGTCCTGCATGGCCGGCGAGCGGCCGACCAGCGGAATGTTGTCGCCCGGCTCCTCGCTCGTCGTCTCGGGGCGCCGGTTGCGCGGCTCCGACAACGCCCGGCCGACGATGGCGATCAGCTCCTTCAGGTCGAACGGCTTGGGCAGGTATTCGTAGGCACCCCGCTCCGAGGCGCGAATGGCCGTCATGAACGTGTTCTGTGCGCTCATCACGATGATCGGCAGCTCGGGCCGTGTCCGCTTGATGCGCGGCAGCAGGTCAAAGATGTTCTCGTCGGGCATCACCACGTCGGTGATGACCAGGTCGCCGTCGCCCTCGCTCACCCAGCGCCACAGGGTCGCCGCGTTCGAGGTCAGCCGAACCGAATAGCCGGCCCGCGACAGGGCCTGGTTGAGCACCGTGCGGATCGCCGAGTCGTCATCGGCCACGAGGATATTGCCGAGAGGCATCGTCAGTCGTTCCTGAAACTACTGTCGGTCGGGCCGGGCCACGCCGGCATCAGCACGCGAAACACCGTCCGTCGCGGCTGCGATTCGCATTCGATGACGCCGCCGTGGTCGCGGATAATCTTGGCGACCAGCGCCAGCCCCAGCCCCGAGCCGTTGGCCTTGGTGGTGACAAACGGATCGAAGAGATGGGGGATCATCTCCTCGGGCACGCCGGGGCCGTTGTCGCGCACGCAGAATTCGAGCGGCAACGTCACCTTGCTCGGATTGCCCGGCACAGACAGGCGGTAACCCGGCTTGAAGGCGGTGGTCAGTACGATCTCACCGTCGGGCGTATCGCCAACCGACTCGACGGCGTTCTTGACCAGGTTGAGGAACACCTGGACGAGCTGGTCGCGATTGGCCGGCACGGGGGGGAGCGAGGGATCGTATTCGTCGCTGATCTTGACCGAACGGGCAAAGCCGGAGCGCGCCACCCGGCGAACGTGGTCAAGCACCGCATGGATGTTGACCGGTTCGACTTCAAGCGGCCGTTCGTCGGAGAAGACTTCCATGCGGTCGACCAGTTTGACGATGCGGTCGGCCTCGTCGCAGATCAGGCGGGTGAGTGCGCGGTCGTCGCTGTCGACGCTGGATTCGAGCAGTTGCGCCGCACCCCGGATGCCGGAGAGCGGGTTCTTGATCTCGTGGGCGAGCATCGACGCCAGGCCGGTGACGGTGCGGGCGGCGCTGCGATGGGTGAGCTGGCGGTCCATCTTGTCCGCCATCGAACGCTCCTGCAGCACGATGACGACACCGTTTGAATGGTCGAGGCTGGGGGCGGCATAGATATCGACGATGCGCTCGCCGCCAATGCGCGGCGTACCGATATCGACTCGGTATTCGTTGACCGGCGCGCTGCGTTCGCGCACCTGTTCGACCAGCGCCAGCAGAGGGCTGCCGAAGGGCACGAAATAGGACAACGGGTGCCGGCGCATCACATTGGTCGACGCCTGGAAGAAGGTCTCCGCCGCCGCGTTGGCCTCGGCGATATGGCCTTCGGCGTTGACCAGCAGAACGGGGTGCGGCAGCGCGTCGAGCAGCGCCGAGGCCGAGCGTCCGCGGGCGGCAAGAGCCTCCACGTTCATGCCGCTCTCCGTTCCATGCCGGCGGCGAACCATGCCGCGAGATGGCGCAGGACATCCGCCGGCCGGGTGGCTGTCAGCACCGCGCGGCGCAGCACCGGATCGCCGGCTTCCGCCTGATCCATGTACCAGCCGAGATGCTTGCGAGCGACGCGCGCGCCGAGAAACGCGCCATAGTGATCGAGCAGCGCCTCATAGTGGCGCATGGCCACCTCGGCCAGCGCCGGCCTCTCCGGCAGAGCGCCGGTCGACGCATGATGGGCGATGGCGCCGGGCAACCACGGCCGCCCATAGGCGCCGCGGCCGATCATGATGCCGTCGGCACCCGACAGGCGCAGCATCGGTTCGATGTCGTCGAGGCCGGTCACGTCGCCATTGGCGATCACCGGAATCGATACGGCGTCCTTGACCGCGCGGATCGCCGCCCAGTCCGCCCTGCCGCCGTAGAACTGGCAGCGCGTGCGTCCATGGACCGTGACCATCTGCACGCCGACGCCTTCCGCGCGCCGCGCCAGCTCCGGGGCGTTGATCGAGCGGTGATCCCAGCCCAACCGCATCTTCAGCGTCACCGGCACCGCGGCAGCGCCCACGGTCGCCTCGATCAGGGTGAGCGCATGGTCGAGGTCGCGCATCAGCGCGGAGCCCGAATAGCCGGACGTCACCTTGCGGGCCGGGCAGCCCATGTTGATGTCAATGATATCGGCGCCAGCGTCGGTGGCGGCCCGCGCACCTTCCGCCATCCAGCGCGCCTCGCGCCCGGCGAGTTGGATTACGTGCGGGCCCGCGCCGGCGCGCTCGGCACGCATGGCCGCTTCGGCGTCACCGGTGGCAAGCTGTTCGCCGGCAACCATTTCCGATACAACCAGCCCGGCGCCAAACTCGGAGGCCAGCGCCCGGAACGGTCGATCGGACACGCCCGACATGGGGGCCAGAAAGACCCGGTTGGGGATGGTCACCGACCCCAAAGTCAGCGGTTCGGCCAAGTTTCGCATCGTCTCGCCTATTGATTAGGCAGTTCATTCGTCTGCCCACATCTTAGTCAGTTCCTGCCCGCGGGCAAGTGCGAATTAGGCGGTTTTGTCCACCGGTATGCTACATTCCGTCGGGGGAACTCTCGGGGTTTTTGACCATGGATCATGCACCGCACACCGCCGCCCTGATCGTTGCCGCCGGGCGCGGTGTCCGCGCCGGCTCGGGCAATGTGCCCAAGCAATATCAGCCGCTTGCCGGCACGCCCATTCTGGCGCGCACGCTGGCCACTTTTCTGGCTCACCCGGACGTCGACCGCGTCCTTGTCGTCATCGCAAACGGCGATGAGGAGATCTACCGTTCCGTCGCACCGCGACACGACAATCTGATGGCGCCGGTCACCGGCGGCCAAACCCGTCAGGATTCGGTCAGGAACGGGCTTGCGGCGCTGGCCGGCGCGGCCCCCGCGCGGGTCCTCATTCACGACGCCGCCCGCCCCTTCGCGTCTCCCGCCCTTATCGGCCGCGTCGTCTCGGCGCTTGGCAGCGCCGATGCGGTGGTGCCCACCGTGCCGGTCGCCAATACGCTCAAGCAGGTGGACGAGGCCGGCCGCGTCATCGCGACCGTGCCGCGTGACGGGCTTCAAGGCGCAGAGACGCCGCAGGGCTTCACCTTCGACGCGATCCTCGCCGCCCACAACAAGGCGAGCGCGGCGCGCCAGCAGTTCACCGATGATGCGGCGGTGGCCGAATGGGCCGGGGTGCCGGTCGTCGCCGTTCCCGGCGATCCGGGCAACGTCAAGCTCACCACGTCGCACGACATTGAACAGGCGGACCGCCGCCTGACCGCCGAAGCGGCGCTGACCCTCGGCGATGTGCGCGTCGGCATCGGCTACGACATTCATGGCTTTGGATCAGGCTTCCAGATCATGCTCGGCGGCGTTCCGGTGCCCTACAGGCGCGGCCTCGTCGGCCATTCCGACGCCGACGTGGTTCTGCATGCCCTGACCGACGCAGTTCTCGGTGCGCTCGGCGACGGCGACATCGGCGAGCATTTTCCGCCATCGGATCCGCAATGGGCAGGCGCGTCCTCCGACCGCTTCCTGGCGGATGCCATCGCCCGCGTCGCGGCGCGTGGCGGCATGATCGCCCATCTCGATGTGTCGATCGTGGCCGAGCGGCCCAAGCTTGCGCCGCATCGCGAGGCCATGCGCGCCCGCATCGCCGAGATCTGCGGCATCACCGTCGACCGCGTCGGCGTCAAGGCGACGACCAGCGAGGGCCTCGGCTTCATCGGCCGCAGCGAAGGCATCTCGGCCCATGCCGTGGCCACCATTCGTCTGCCACTCACGAGCGCATCATGACCGACCTGTCGCAACTCACCCCCGCGGCGGAAGCTCTGATCGCGGTCTGCCGCAAGCAGGGTTACCGCATCGCCACCGCAGAATCGTGCACCGGCGGCCTCGTCGCCGGCATTCTGACCGAGATCCCTGGCTCCTCCGAGGTCTTCGACCGCGGCTTCGTCACCTATTCCAACCCGGCCAAGATCGATCTGCTCGGCGTCTCCGCCGATCTCCTGGCGCCGGGCGGCCCGGGCGCGGTCAGCGAGGCCGTCGCCCGCGCCATGGCGCAAGGTGCCATCGAACGCTCGCAGGCCGATCTCGCCGTCGCCATCACCGGCGTCGCCGGGCCGGCCGGGGGCACCGAGGAGAAGCCGGTGGGGCTGGTGCATCTGGCGGTGGCCGTGCGCGATGGCCCGAACCATCACCTCTTTCGCCGCTTCGGCGATCTCGGACGCTCGGGCGTCCGGCTTGCCGCTGTCGGCGAGGCGCTGGCCATGCTCAATCACATGGCTCAGACGAAGGAAGCGCCGTAGACCCGGTTGGCGCGCTCTTCAAAAGCGGTGGTGAACTTGCGGAAAGCGCGATCGAACACGCTGCCCATCAGCGCGGAGAGTAACCGCGACTTGAACTCGTAATCGATGGCGAAGCCGACGACGCAGGCGCTCTCGCCCTCGGCGCGGAACGTCCAGACGCTGTGCAGGTGGCGGAATGGCCCGTCGAGATAGTCGGCCTGAATCAGGCTTGCGGTCCTGTCGAGCGCCACCCGCGTGGTGAAGGTCTCGCGGATCGCCTTGTAGCCCACCGTCATGTCGGCGACGAGCACCTCGCGGTCGCCCTCACGACGACGGCCGCGGACCGTCAGCCTTTCGCACAAGGGCACGAACTGCGGATAGGCCTCGACATCGGCGACCAGGGCGAACATCTCGTCCGCCGAATGGGCGACGCGGTGATCGGTGGAGAACTTGGGCACGATGCCGGAAGCCTTTACGCGCGGCCGTGTTTGGCCTCGCGCGCCGCCCTCAGCTTGGCGAAATCCTCGCCGGCATGATGCGAGGAGCGCGTCAGCGGGCTCGCCGAGACCATCAGGAAACCCTTGGCATAGGCGACCGTCTCCAGCGCCTTGAATTCCTCCGGCGGCACGAAACGTATCACCGGGTGGTGCTTGCGCGTCGGCTGCAGATACTGGCCGATGGTCAGGAAATCGACGTTGGCGCTCCTGAGATCGTCCATGAGTTGGAGGATCTCGTTCCGCTCCTCGCCCAAGCCCACCATGATGCCGGACTTGGTGAACATGGCGGGGTCGATTTCCTTGACCTTCTGCAGCAGGCGCAGCGAGGCAAAGTAGCGCGCGCCCGGACGGACCTTCAGATAGTTCGCGGGCACCGTTTCGAGGTTGTGGTTGAACACGTCGGGCCTGGCCGCGACCACCGTCTCCACCGCGCCGTCCTTGCGCAGGAAATCGGGGGTGAGCACTTCGACGGTGGTGCCGCTCGCCCGCTCGTGGATGGCCTTGATGGTGCGCGCGAAATGCTCCGCGCCGCCGTCGGCGAGGTCGTCACGGTCGACCGAGGTGATGACCACATGGCTCAGGCCCAGCTTGGCGACGGCATCGGCGATATGGTCCGGCTCGTCGGGATCGAGCGGGCCCGGCATGCCGGTGCGCACGTTGCAGAAGGCGCAGGCGCGTGTGCAGGTGTCGCCCATGATCATGAAGCTGGCGTGCTTCTTCGACCAGCACTCGCCGATATTAGGGCACCCGGCCTCCTCGCAAACGGTGACCAGGCTGTGCTCGCGCACGATGGTGTCGGTCTCGCGATAGACCGGCGAATTGGGGGCGCGCACCCGGATCCAGTCCGGCTTGCGGGCGACCGGCGCATCCGGCCGGTGCGCTTTCTCCGGATGGCGCGGGCGCGGTGCGTTGCTCACCGTATCGAGGACGACGACCATGATAATTCCGTTTCCCTCAAGCCCGGCCGCGCACCAGGCGGAACAACCAGATCAGGATGATGGCGCCGATGGTGGCAACCACCAGATTGCCGAGGATGCCGGCATAGTTGATCTCGAGGCGGCGGGCGAGCCAGCCACCGATCAGCGCGCCGACAATGCCGACAACGATGTTGGCGATCAGGCCCATCTTGGCGGCGGTTATCTTCTCGGCGATCCAGCCAGCGAACCCGCCGAGAATGATGGCGAGCAGCCAGTTGATTCCGTCCATGCCGAAGGCGATCCGCGGTCTCATGGGAGAAGCTCCGCCGGTTGTCCAATTCCTGGCCTATAGCTGGCCCGCGGCGCCCGCGCCGTCAAGCGCAGGACCGCATTGCGGCCATGCGCCGCGCGCAGCTTTGCGACGGTTTCCCGCGATTCCGGTGCCACTCAGATGATGATCTTGGCGATGATCAGCACAATGATCGCACCGACGATGGAGATCACCACCTGTTCGAGGAAGCGGTTGCCGAAATTGAGCTTGATGTTGAGCTGCTGGGCGAGGAAGCCGCCGACAAGCGAGCCGATGAGGCCGGCAATCAGCCAGGCAATCAAGCTTGCATTGCCACCGACGATGATGCTGGCGACGCCGCCCGCGATGAGGCCGATGATGATCCAGGCGAGGATCGACTTGGTTTGCGTGTTCACGGGCCCATCCCCTCTTCCTTGAAGCCTCGGGCTTCCCACCCGAATTCAGTGTCTTCGTCCTCTGAGTTTAGCGCCATTTGGTCCCGGACCCAAAGACGGCCGGCAGCCGGCGGCGCTCACGGCGCCGGCTGTTCGGGTTTCGGCTCTGGCTGCCCCTCCGGCTCCGGTGGCGGGGGTGGTGGCGGCGGCGGTAGCGGAGGTGCAGGCGCCACCGCGGCCGGACGTGGCGGTGGGGCTGCCGGCGGCACGGCCGCGGGCGCGGCCGCATATCCCGCCGGGGTGCGCAGGCGATTGCCTGCGGTACGCACCAGGGCGCCGACGCCCAGCACCATGACGATGGCGACAGCCAGCGGCCCGACCCACGGAATGAGGCTGATCAGCGCGATGATGATGGCACCGATGACGACGAAGAGCAGCGCTCGCGCGATGCCGACCGGACCCGGCGTGCGCACGAAGATGCCCGCCGCGATGCCGGCAGCGGCCACCGGATGGCCGAAGACGAAGAGCAGCGGCAAAGCGAGCAGAAGCGTCACGCCGATGGGAATGCCGACCACGGTCGCCGACAGCAGGATGGCAATCGCTGGCACCAGGATCAGCGTGATGATGCCGATGAAGATGGTGGAGACCGGCCTCAGCCGCGCGTGATCAAGCGCGGTGATGAACAGCCGTCCGCCGAACAGCATCAGCACGATGCCGGCGAGGATGGTGCCGAGCACCATGGCGCCAGCCAGACCGAAGCCGAACGCCCAGCCGGGCACGTTGCGCCACCCCGCCGGCGGCTCGTAGCGATGGACGCTGCCGCTGATGACCGCTTCCGGTGCGATCTCCGGGGCCTGCCGCGAATAGACCGTGAGGTTGCCGCCGATCCGCGCGAACGAACCAACAACGATGTGGTCGCCGGCAAGCGTCAGCGGGCCGTCGGTCTGGCCGTTGAAAATGACCGTGGCGCCGGCCAGCCGCGCCGCGCCGCGGACATGGCCGGTCATCGACACGCTGGCGCCGGCCGCGTCGAGCCGGCCGCCGATTTCGGTCAGCGGCCCGATGGTCACGGTGGCGCCACCGGTGCGCAGGCTGCCGCCAATTGCCGTGTTCACGTCGATCACCGCGCCGGCAAGCCGGGCGTCGCCCGTCACCTTGCCGGTCAGGTTGATGGAGGCGCCGGCCGCCGTGACGTCGGCGCCGACGGTGCCGCCGATTGCAATCTTCGCGCCAACGGCCCAGATGCTGCCCGCCGCATCGGCCGACAGAGCGACTGTGGCCCCCGCCGCCCGAATGTTCGCTGCGGCGCCACTGATGGTCACCGAGCCGCCAGCGGCGCGAATGTCGCCGCCGGTCGCGTTGATCGTCACCACCGCGCCGGCCGCTGCGGTGCCGTCCTGCGCCAATGCCCGCGTCGTCGGCACGGACATCGCCACCACCATGGCAACCGCCGCCAGCAGCCGCATTCCCAGTCGCTTGTGCATCGCCGAAACCCCGATCGTTACGCTCTGCAGGAGATGGTACGGCCCCCCCGGGACCGCGCCGTCCGGCTCCGAATCCGGCGCACAGTAGCATTGGCAGTGCCTAAGCGAGAACCTCGCCGATTTCGACCCAGTCGCCGTTGCGCGCCGCCGACAGGATCGACGACGCCACCAGAGCCAGGCTGTTGAGGTTGTCGGCGCCGGTGGGGAAACGTGGCGAAAGCTTGCCGGTCGCGATCGCCTCGATGGCTGCGGCGAGAGACCCGGCGCGGTCGAGGTAGGGCAGCCGCGGCAGCTTCGGGGCGACTGCCTCCTGGCCGTACTGGCGCATGGTCAACACGTCCGACTTGCCGGGCGGCGCCCGATCGTCGCGCGACGACCAGCGGATCTCGCCATGGGCGCAGTCCATGCTCCACTCGCCAGCCCAGGGCGTGCGTGGACCGCCGCTCATCCACGAGCCGCGATAGCTGACCAGCGCGCCCTTGGCGAATTCGACGGTGACGATCCCCGCCGCGTCATGGGTGAAGGGACTGCCGGCCGGATTCCAGGTGACCGCGCTCACCCGCGTGGGCTCATCGCCGAGCACCAGCCGCATCAGGTCGAAATGGTGGATCGCCATGTCGGCGAGCAGCGGGTCGGGCATCTCCGGATAATTGTGACCATAAGTCGGCGCGTGATAGCGGAAGTCGATGCCGACCATGCTGAGCGGTCCGAGTGCCTCCTGGGCGATCAGCTCCGAGGCGAGGATCGGGGCCGGGTAATAGCGGTAGTTCTGACTGACCATGAGCAGCCGTTCTTTCTCGGCTGCCATCGCCACCAGTTCTTTCGCCTGGGCAATCGTGCTGGCGAACGGCTTCTCAACCACGACGTGGCAGCCGGCTTCCAGCGCTTCTCTGACCACGGCGTGGTGCGCCTCTGTTCTCAGCGTCGCCAGGACGAGATCGCACTCGACGGCTTCAAGGGCCTGCGAAAGGCTGGCGAAGCACTGATCAGGCCTGGCCCCCGCTGTCTCCTGCGCCAGCGCCAGCGCGGCCGGCGCGCTGTCGACGTAGGCGACGGCTTGAGCGCTGGCCACCGACGGGACGATCTTGGTCGCCCAGTTCGCACCCCAGCGGCCGAGGCCGACCTGAACGATCTTGGCCATGAATGTCAGTCCTCAGAAATCAGCAGTGTCATACGTGGATGGCGCGGCCGTAGGCGGCCAGCACGCTCTCGTGCATCATCTCGGAGAGCGTCGGGTGTGGGAACACGCTGGCGATCAGCTCTTCCTCGGTCGTCTCCAGATTCATGGCAACGACGAATCCCTGAATCAGCTCGGTGACTTCCGCGCCGACCATATGGGCGCCGAGAAGCTGGCCGGTCTTCTTGTCGAAGATCGTCTTGACCATGCCGTCCGGCTCGCCCAACGCGATCGCCTTGCCGTTGCCGATCGCCGGGAACTTGCCGACGCGAATGTCGTAGCCGGCAGCCTTCGCCTTGGCTTCGGTCAGGCCGACCGAGGCGATCTGCGGGTTGCAGTAGGTGCAGCCCGGAATCTTCAGCTTGTCCATGGCGTGCGGCTTCTTGCCGGCAATCGCCTCAACGCAAATGACACCCTCGTGCTCGGCCTTGTGGGCCAGCATCGGCGGGCCGGCGACGTCGCCGATGGCGTAGATGCCGGGGACGTTGGTGCGGCCGTATTGGTCAATGACGATGCAGCCGCGGTCGGTCTTCACGCCAAGCTTCTCGAGTCCGAGATTCTCGATATTGCCGACCACACCGACCGCAGAGATGACCTTGTCGACCTTCACCTCTTCGGTCTTGCCATCCTTGAGCACGATCCTGGCAGTGACGCTGTCCTTGCCTTTGGTCAGCTTCTCGACCTTGGCATCGGTGTGAATCTTGATCCCCGCCTTCTCGAAGCGCTTGCGCGCGTGCGCGGCGATCTCCTCGTCCTCGACCGGGAGGATCTGCGGCAGGATCTCGACCACCGTCACCTCGGCGCCGAGCGTGCGGTAGAAGGAGGCGAACTCGATGCCGATGGCGCCGGAGCCGACGACCAGCAGCGATTTCGGCATCTTGTCGGGCGCCATCGCCTCGAAATAGGTCCACACCTGCTTGCCGTCCGGCTCCAGGCCGGGCAGCGCCCGCGGCCGTGCTCCGGTGGCGACGATGATATGCTTAGCCGCATAATCACTGGCGCCGAGCGCACCCTTGGGCGGATTCTCCGACGCCTTGACCGAGACCTTGCCCGGCGCGGTGATGGTCGCCACGCCCCAGATCACGTCCACCTTGTTCTTCTTGAGCAGGAAGGCAACGCCATTGGAAAGCTGGGCGGCGACGGCGCGCGAGCGCTTGACGATCGCCGTGCCGTCGAAGCTCACATCCTTCGCGGCCAGACCGAAATCCTTGGCGTGCTCCATGTAATGAAAGATCTCGGCCGAGCGCAACAGCGCCTTGGTCGGGATGCAGCCCCAGTTCAGGCAGATACCGCCGAGATAGGATTTCTCAACCACGGCCGTCTTCAGGCCGAGCTGGGCGGCGCGGATGGCGGTCACGTAGCCGCCCGGGCCGGAGCCAATCACGATCACATCGTACTGGTCTGCCATGGTCTCTCTTCCATCCTGATTTTCACTGGCAAGTCGCCTCGCCAACTTCGATATCGAACTGACGCGGCCCGACGATGCCGGGTTTCGCCGGCTTGTCGACAATCTTCACCTTCAGCGTGCAGCGTTCGGTGCGCACCTCGTATTCGTCCGGCGCGGTTGCAGCAACGGAGAGGATCGGCTCCTCATATTTCAGCGCGTCGTGAACGCGTTGGTCATTGACGATCTTTCCGATCTCCTTGGCGCTCTGCCAATAGGGCGACAGCGCCGCGTTGGCGCCCGCCGGGACCAACACGGCCAGCGCGGCGAGCATCGCGAGAGTTGGTCGCTTCATCGTTTTCCGGCCCTCGGCTGAGCACGCATTTCTTCTCGGCGGGCCTTCTATCATGGGAGCGCATATAGCCCTAGGCGTTTAGTCCCGGCATCTGCTCGAACGGAAGGAGGTTGAACCGCGCGGGCCGTGCGGTCCAGCCCCTGCGGATGTGCTCGGGAGGCCTGACACGCTCGAGAGTCTCCAGCTCGGTGCATCCTTCCATTCGGCCCGGACCAGCAGTGTGCACCGTCAAAATCCGGGATCAGACATCTAGTGGAAGGGGTCCACCGGCACGATATCCCTGACCAGCAGGATCAGCACCACGGTTACCGTGGCGATGGAGACGATGGTGCCGAGCAGGACGCCGACCGGGGCCCATTCGGTGTAGGACTTGTACTCGCGGGCATAGGCGATGACGCCGGTTGCCGGCGGCAGCGCCGCCATCAGCACGGCGGCATGCACCCAGACGGGATCGAAATCGCCGACCCAGCTCAACAGCATGTAGACGATGAGCGGATGGGCAACGAGTTTGACGGCGATGAGAACGGGAAGTTCCGGCGGCACCTTGTCGATCGTGCGGCCGTTGAGGCTGATGCCGACGGCAAACAACGCGGCCGGCGCGGCCGCACCGCCGAGCATGGAGAAGACCGAATCGATGGCGGTCGGCAGGCGCAAGCCGGTGAGTGCGAAGATCACGCCGAGGATGGTGGCCAGTACCAGCGGGTTGAGCAGCGCCTGGCGCACGATCTTCTGCGCCAGTTCCGCCGGGTCGACCGGCATGGTGCCGCCGAGCGTCATCATCAGCGGCACGCTGGCGACCATCAGGGCATTGTCGAAGCTGAAGATCAGCGCCATCGGCAGCGCCGCCGCGGCGCCGAAAGCCGCGAGCACGAGCGCCGGTGCCAGCATGCCGATATTGGAATAGGAGCCGACCAGCCCCTGGATCGTGGCCTGAGTGATCTGCCCGCCATTGGTCAGCGCCCCCAGCGAAAAGGCTATGGCGAAGGCGCAATAGGTCGAAAAGGTCGTGGTCAGGACGAACGTCCAGCCGCCGGCATGAGTGAGCGGCGCTTCCGCCACCAGCCGGAAGAACAGCGCCGGCATGGCCAGATAGGTGATGAAAAAGGTCAGTCCGGCGAGGCCGTCCTCCGTCACCTGGCGCAGCCGGCCGGCGCCGTAGCCGATGAACAGCACGCCAAAGAACGGGAGAATGAGCCGCAGAATATCGCTCATGATCGCATCAGCGAAGGCGTGCTCCCTGTGGCGGTACGCTCCCGATGCGGGTCCGCCCGTACCGGCGCCACCTCCCGCTGCCTATCGGTTTCGGCAAAAACGGTCAATTGCGGCAAGGCCCCGCGGCCAGTCGCGAATTGACAAGCGGGCCCTGCCCGTGCGTTTTTGCGGCGGGAGGATCCAGTCGCCTGGAGCAGAGATCATGAACAGGATGCGCAGCGCCAAGTTCGCCATCGGGCAGGTTGTGCGGCACCGCATCTTCCCGTTCCGCGGCGTCGTCTTCGATATCGACCCGGTCTTCGACAATACCGAAGAGTGGTGGCTGTCGATCCCCGAGGACGTGCGCCCGTCCAAGGACCAGCCCTACTACCATCTGTTCGCCGAGAACTCGGACAGCGAATACATCGCCTACGTTTCCGAACAGAATCTGCTGCCCGACGATTCCGATGAGCCGCTGCGCCATCCGCAGATCAGCGAATTCTTCAGCAAGCGTGATGGCGACATCTATGTCGCCCGCGGGCGCGGCGACCTGAACTGACGGTCAGTCGCGAATAGTCAAGCCGGCTATTGGCGACGCCCGGCCCGCATCAACGACGCTAAGAATCACAAGCGCGGGCCGATGGCCCGCGCTCCCGTCCGGCAAACCGTCAGACGCGATGGGGTCTAGCCGCCGCCCTTGCCCTGGCGCTGCGCGTCGATCAGTTGCTGGCCGCGCTGCTGGGCTTTTTCCTGAAGCATCTTGGCGGTTTCTTCGCGCTGCTTGGCGAGTGCCGCCTCGCCCATGTCGGGTCCGTCGAACGACTTGGTGAATCCGGAGAGCGAGAAATCGATCGGCACGGTCTTGGCGTCACCGGTGGTCAGCTGGATTTCCACCGTTCCGCCCTTCTTCAGGGCGGCGACGAAATCCTGCGGGGCGGGCGCCTGGGCGATGCACACCACCTGCTGGCTCTTCGGCGCCGCCGGCAAGCAGACCATGTAGTGCGCGGTGGCCTTCTTGGTGCCGTCGACGCTGACCGGAACGCCGGGCGGGAAGATGAAGCCAGTCGGCACCGTGATGCCGATGTTGAACTTGTTCGGATCGGCCGTCGTTTGAAGCGAGAAGGTGGCAAGGGTGCTGGGACCGGACTCGACGACGTAGTCCTTGGTCACGGCGCATATTGCCGGATCCTTCGGACTGCAGACCTTGATCCATTGCGATATGTCACCGCTTGTCGGCGCACTCGGCGCGCTCGGCGCACTCTGTGCCATCACCGCGACCGGCGCGCCCACCAGGAGGGCTGCGGCAATCAACGCGGGCCGAGCGTCTTTGAGGAATTCAGTCATCCGATTGGGCATCAGGGGTTTCCCCGTTTGATAATTCGTCTCTGCAGTCGCGCGCATGCGTCACACCGGACTATTGGCTGGATGACCGTCAAATGAGGCAAGACGGTGTCCCGGCGGCCCGCATCAATAGCTTGCCCGCAGCCGGATTTCCAGCCGAATGCCGCCACGTTGATGGTTGCCACGGCGGAGCCCTGGCCGGTGGCCTGCGCGCGCCCGGAATATGGTACCCTCTTGTGTCAGCACAGAGTCCAAAGCCGCCCCTGTCGAGCACCAACTTAGGTGATTGCCGATGACTGCGACCATTCTCTCCCTCTCCCTCAGGCACCCGATCGCAGCGGCGATCGCCTTGACGCTGGGCATCGGACTGGTGCCGCAACTTGCCGTCGCCCAGCCCATGCACGGCATCGCCATGATCGGCGACCCGGCGCTGCCACCCGGTTTCGACCACCTGCCCTATGCCAATCCGGACGCGCCCAAGGGCGGCAAGATCACCTACGGCGTCGTCGGCACCTTCGACAGCCTCAATCCCTTCATCGTCCAGGGCGGCTTCACCTCGGCGCGCGGCCTGTCCGATCCGGTGTTCGGCAAGCTGGTCTTCGAATCGCTGCTCGAGCGCAGCGCCGATGAGCCGTTCACGCTCTACGGCAACATCGCCGAAACGGTGGAGACGCCGCCTGACCGTTCCTGGGTCGAGTTCACCCTCAATCCGAATGCGAAATTCTCCGACGGCGTGCCGGTCACGGTCGATGACGTGATCTTCTCGATGGAAATTCTGCGCGACAAGGGGCGGCCCAACTACAAAGCCTACTATTCCAAGATTTCCAGCGTGGAGAAGGTCGGCGAGCGCGGCGTGCGCTTCGACCTCAAGGGCGCCGACGACCGCGAACTGCCCCTCATCATCGGCCTGATGCCAATCCTGCCCAAGCACGCCATCGATCCCGCGACCTTCGACAAATCGACCCTCAAGCCGCCCATCGGCAGCGGCCCGTATCTGATCAGCGAAGTGAATGCGCCCAATTACATCGTCTACAAGCGCAATCCGGATTACTGGGGCAAGGACTTGCCGATCCACCGCGGCCTCTTCAATTACGACAAGGTCAGGGTCGAGTATTATCGCGATGCCAACACCATGTTCGAGGCGTTCAAGAAGGGCCTCTACGACGTCAATCCGGAAGGCGATCCGGCGCGGTGGAACACCGCTTACGATTTCCCGGCGGTCAAGGACGGCAAGGTCGTCAAGGAGACCTTCAAGACCGGCACGCCAAAGGGCATGTCCGGCTTCGTCTTCAACACCCGCCGGCCGGTGTTCGCCGACAAGCGCGTGCGCAAGGCGCTGGCGACGCTGTTCGATTTCGACTGGGTGAACAAGAACCTCTATTACGGCGCCTTCGTGCGCGCTGCCGGCTATTTCAACGATTCAGAACTCTCCGCCATCGGCAAGCCGGCGAGCGACAAGGAGAAGGCGCTGCTCGCCCCCTTCCCCGGCGTCGTCGACAAGGACGTGATGGACGGCACCTATCAGCCGGTCTCGGCCGGCGGGCCGGATGGCGGACGGGCCGTCCTGCGCGCCGCGCTCGAGCAATTGCAGGCAGCCGGCTATGCGCTTCACGGCAACCAGCTCGTCAACACCAAGACCGGCAAGCCGCTCGCCTTCGAGATCATGGTCGCCGGCAATGAGGACGAGAAGCTGGCGCTGGCCTATCAGCGCACCCTCGAACGCATCGGCGTCGCGGTGAGCGTGCGCAACGTCGAGGACGCGCAGTTCCAGCCGCGCCTGCAGCAGTTCGACTACGACATGGTACGTCGCACGTGGGGCGCGTCGCTGTCGCCCGGCAACGAGCAGCTCGGCCGCTGGAGCAGCGAATCCGCCGACCGGCCGAGCTCGTTCAACTATGCCGGGGCCAAGCAACCGGCGATCGACGCGATGATCGCCGCCATGCTCGCCGCCCAAACGCGCGAGGACTTCGTCGCGGCGGTGCGCGCGCTCGATCGGGTGCTGATCTCCGGCTATTATGTCGTGCCGCTGTTTTACCTGCCCGACCAGTGGGTGGCGCGCTGGACCACTATCGAACATCCAGAGACGACGGCGCTCACCGGTTACGCCCTGCCGACCTGGTGGCGTAAGCCTGGAAGCTGAGGGCGCCACGAAGCGCGCATCTCACCATTGAGGATCGCCGGGCGGGCCCAGCCTGCCCGCCCTATTTCGTTACCTTGCAGCCAACCACCTTGCAGGTGGCCGGATGTTTGCTCTTGTCCTGGCAGTCACCCTTGGCCACTGCGCCGGCAATGGTCTTGGCTTCCCAGTCGAACAAGGCAGTCTTGGTTTCACTCCACTTCTTGCCGGCGGAATCCTTCGCCGTGCACACCGCCGTGGCGGCAAAGGCCGGCGACGACGCCAGCAGACATACAGCGGCAAGCGCCGCCATGCCGGAACGATGGACTCTCATGCTGCTTCCCGCTTTCAGGAGTGCTTGTGGATCGGGTCGACCCAGGCGACCGCCTCCGGCTTCTCCACCGGCTCGATGTCGAGATTGACCACCACCGCCTCGTTGTCCGAGCGCACCAGAACGCATTCGAGCGGTTCGTCGGTGGAGGCGTTGATCTCCTGGTGCGGCACGTAGGGCGGCACGAAGATGAAGTCGCCGGGACCGGCCTCGGCGACATATTCAAGGTGGTCGCCCCAGCGCATGCGCGCTCGTCCCTTCACCACGTAAATGACGCTTTCCAGCGCGCCATGATGATGGGCGCCGGTCTTGGCATTGGGCTGGATCTTCACCGTACCCGCCCAGATCTTCTGCGCTCCGACGCGAGCGAAGTTGATCGCCGCGGCGCGGTCCATGCCCGGCGTCTGCGCCGTGTTGGGATCAAGCTGACTGCCGGGGATGACCTTCACGCCGTGCGTCTTCCAGTCGACCGGTTCATGCTCGTTCATTTGCCGTTCCCTCCCTTGTGCCGGCTTACCAGGCCATGGCGCGGCCATCCAGCGCGCTGATCAGTTTGGCATCTTGCTCGTAGATGTCGTTGCGGAAATTCGGCGTGCCGTCATCGACCCAGGCGGTCAGATAGGTGATGTGGATGGGCAGCGGCTGGGGAAGATTGACGATCGTGCGATCGCCGCCGGCAACCACCGCATCGATATGCTGCCGGTCCCAGCCGGGCGCGGCCGCGAGCACCTCGCTCGCCAGGTCCAGCGGGCGCGACAGGCGCACGCAGCCATGGCTGAAGGCGCGGCTGTTCTCGGCAAATACGCCGTGCGACGGCGTGTCGTGCAGATAGACGTTGAACTGGTTCGGGAACATGAACTTCACCCGGCCGAGCGCGTTGGCCGGTCCCGGCCGCTGGCGCAACTGGAAGGGAAAGTTGTCCGGGCCGTATTGGCTCCAGTCGATGTCGGTCAACCGATAGACCTGATCGCCGCGTACCGCCTCGAAGCCGGAAGCGGCCAGCGTCGCCGGGTCCGTTCGCAGACGCGGCAGTTCCTCATTGACGGCGATGGTGGCGGGTACGTTCCAGTAGGGATTGAATTCAAGATAGCGCACGCGATCGCTGAACACTGGCGTGCGGCTATAGGGCTTGCCGACCACCACTGCCATCCGGTCGACCACCTTGCCGTTGTCGACGTGCCTGAGGTCGAAGCCGGCAATGTTGACGATCAGGTGGTCGCGACCAAGGTCGCGCGGCATCCACCGCCAGCGCTCCATGGCGACGACGATCTCGGCGATGCGCTCCTCGACCGGCACGTTGAGAGCGGCGATGGTGTTCCTGCCGACGATGCCGTCGTCTTCGAGGCCGTGGCGCTTCTGGAACCACTTGGCTGCGTCGGCCAGGCCCTGGTCGTAGAGACCGGGCGGGCCGGAGCTCTGCCGTGGCGCCCCGTCGGTGAGAAACAGCCGGGCGCGCAAGAGCGGCACGCGATCGTCGGTCATGCCGGGCTTCAGCGACTCGCCGAGCGGCACCGACGGCCAGCCGCCGGCAGCGGCAATCGCCCGGTAGTCGACCAGCGCCCGTTTCAGCGCCGCATAGTCCGGCGCCGACGGCTGCCACGCGTCGAAGAAGGCAGCGATGCTCTTCGCCTCTGCAAGCTGGTTCAGCGCGGCAAGTTGGTCGATCGAACGGTTCTTCAGGAAGAAATTGGGATCGACCTTGTGCGGCAGCAGCCGGCCGACCTGGAGGTCCGAGGCATATTCGAGGAAGGCGGCGGAGAAATAGAGCTCGATGATGGCGCGGCTGCGCGCGTCGGTGCGACCGGAGGCTTCGGCAAGTTTCGCCAGCTGGTCGGCGGGATAGGAATTCGGGTCCAGCCCGTCATCGGCTGCGGCGCGCAGGCGTGCGACGAAGTCGTCCATGCGCTCATGGCCGAGCCAGAGCAGCGGCCCGCCGTTGTCGCGATAGTAGACGATCAGCGCCGCGCTGCGCTGGCGCACCGGCAACGGCAGGCGCGGCTCGTTGGCGAGCAGGTCGGTGAGGTTGATGGTCACTGCCGCCCGTTCCACGGGCGCCAGCGCGACGACGCGTGCTGCCGCCGGGGCGGCGAACAGCGGCGCCACAAGCAGCGCCGCGGCCATCGCGAGGATCGAGCCGCGCATCACGGCCGTTCACATTGGCGGGGCGTAGAGAATGCCGCCCTCCGTCCACAGCGCGTTCATGCCACGGCGGATGCCGAGCGGGCTGCCCTCGCCGAGGTTGCGCTCGAAGATCTCGCCGTAATTGCCAAGCCTGGCGACCATGACGGCCAGCCAGTCATCCGCCAGCTTGAGGGCCTCGGCCGCCGGCTTGCCCATGGCGATGGCGCGTTGGCGCTGTGCCACGCCGCCGAATTTCTGCGGGTCGAGGCTCGCCGATGTCATACCGGCCTCCTCGGCGTCGATCAGGCCGAACAGGGTCCAGCGCACGAGATCGGTCCAGGTGCGGTCGTCGTCGCGCGTCACCGGCCCCAGCGGCTCCTTGGAGATGACCTCGGGCAGGATGATGTGGTCGGCAGGCACGGGCAGCAGCGAGCGCTCGGCGGCGAGTGCCGAACGGTCGGCGGTGAACACGTCGCAATCGCGCGCGGCATAGGCAGCGCGCGCCTCGTGACGCGTGGCGTAGGTCATGAAGCTGACCTTCATGTTGTGCGCGGCAAACCAGTCGGCAGCATTGGCCTCGGTGGTGGTTCCCGCGATCACGCAGATGCGCGCGCCCTCGAGCTGCAGCGCGCTGGTGAAGCCGTCGAGCACCACGGCGAGAAAGCCCTGGCCGTCGTAGTAGGAGACGCCGGCGAAATCGACACCGAGCTTGAGGTCGCGCGCCATGGTCCAGGTGCTGTTGCGCGACAGCAGGTCGATCTTGCGCTTGGTCAGCGCCGTGAAGCGCTCTGCCGCCGAGAGCGGCACGTAATCGACCTTGTCAGGATCGCCGAGAACGGCGGTGGCGACCGCCCGGCAGAAATCGACGTCGAAGCCGTGCCAGGCGCCCGACGCATCCTTGTCGGAAAAACCAGGCAGCCCTTCGCTGACGCCGCAAACAAGCCGGCCGGCCTTACGTACATGGTCAAGCGTCCCGGCCGCCGCCACCGGCGGCGCGCCCGCCAGCAGCGCCAGAACGGCAAGGGAAAGGCAGAAGGCGAGATGTCTCATCGAGCCTGCTCCTTCGAATCCGGCCGGGTGGCTGGCCGCACGATACTAACCGATGCGAGCGGCAGGCCAAACCGTCCGCCCGGGCGCCGGCAGATGCGCGTGGAACACCGGAGGATCCGCGGCAGAATGGCGGCAAAACCCACCCTGACCGGCGATCTGCTATTCTGCCTTTGGGGCAAAATGGGGCAGATCGCGCAAGGAGGCAGGCATGGGGTTCGCTTATCATGGCCGCAGGCTCGGTGCCGCGGCGACCATCGCTTTGATCGCCGGTGCCGTGCCGGCGGCGGCGGCCAGCTTCGACTGCGGCAAGGCCAGGACGGCCGACGAGAAGGCAATCTGCGCCGACCGAACGCTGTCCGACCTCGATACCCAGATGGCGACGCTCTACGGCGTGCGCATGCAGATCCCGATGCTGATGGGCGCGCGCGGTGCCGCGCAGGACGAACAGCGCGCCTGGCTCACGGAGCGCGCCGCCTGCGGCGACGATGGGACCTGCCTGAGGCAGGTCTACCAGCAGCGGATCGTCGAACTGAACCAGACGATTGCCGAGGCGATGCACGATTACTGCACGCGCCTCGGCATCTGCGGTTGATCCGGATCAGGGATGCGACCTGACGACCCGGCAGGTGCGCGGATAGACGCTGTCCACCCGGCATTTGGCCAGAGCGCGGCTGCAGGTGCCGGCCTGGAAGAAGCCAATTGAGGTATAGAGCGCGCCGCGGGCGTTCTTGGCGGTGCAGACCCAGGCGAAGGCAGGCGATGCCGCCGCGGTCATGAGACCAGCCACCGCGGCAATCAACAGAAGGCGTGAACCAACGAGCTTCATGGATCAGTCTCCTCTTGCAGGCCGAGGCGACGGTCCGGCGCCGCCCGGCCGGGACAGTTTATACCGTCTCCAATCCTTGAGGGACTCCCCCCAATGAGGCGGCGCCACGCCCCCTGCCCCTTGCCCGGCCGGCCGCTTCCGGGCACAAACCCGCGGCCATGCTTCACATCAACGACCTCACCTACCGGATCGGCCATCGCCTGCTGATCGACCACGCCAGCGTGGCGCTGCCGGACGGCACCAAGGCCGGTCTTGTGGGGCCAAACGGCGCCGGCAAGACCACACTCTTCCGCCTGATTTCCGGCGAGATCGGGCCGGAGAGCGGGTCGATCGGCCTGCCCAGGAATGCCCGCATCGGCCAGGTGGCGCAGGAAGCGCCGGGGGGAAGCGAGAGCCTGATTGCGGTGGTGCTGGCCGCCGACCACGAGCGCGAGCGGCTGCTCGCCGAGGCCGAGACGGCGCACGACCCGCATCGCATCGCCGAAATCCATACGCGGCTGGCGGACATCGATTCCCATTCGGCGGAAGCGCGCGCCGCCACCATCCTCGCCGGCCTCGGCTTCGACGAGGCGGCGCAGAAGCGGCCGTGTTCCTCGTTCTCCGGCGGCTGGCGCATGCGCGTGGCGCTGGCTGCGACCCTGTTCGCGCGGCCCGACCTGCTGCTCCTCGACGAGCCAACCAACTATCTCGACCTCGAAGGCACGCTGTGGCTGGAGACCTACGTCACCCGCTATCCCTACAGCGTCATCATCGTCAGCCACGACCGCGACCTCCTGAACCGCGCCGTCGACACCATCGTCCATCTCGACCAGGGCAAGCTGACGCTCTATCGCGGCGGTTACGATTCCTTCGACCGCCAGCGGCGCGAACGTCAGGCGCTGCAACTGAAGCTGAAGGCCAGGCAGGACGACCAGCGGCGCCACCTGCAATCCTTCGTCGACCGCTTCCGCTACAAGGCGTCGAAGGCGCGCCAGGCACAGTCGCGCCTGAAGATGCTGGAGAAGCTCGAGCCGATCGCGGCGCTTGCCGACAACACCGTGGTCCCATTCCACTTTCCCCCGCCGGCCAAGCCCGCGGCGCCGCCAATCATCACGATGGAGGACGTCTCGGTCGGCTATGAAGCCGATAGACCCGTGCTGCGCGGCCTCGATCTCCGCCTCGACGATGACGACCGCATCGGCCTGCTTGGCGCCAACGGCAACGGCAAGTCGACGCTGGCCAAGCTCATCGCCGGCCGGCTCGATGCGATGGGCGGCCGCTTCCGCCGCCTGCACCGGCTGGACGTCGCCTATTTCGCCCAGCACCAGCTCGACGAACTGAAGCCCGCCTGGTCGCCCTACGACCACGTGCGCGACCTGATGCCGGACGCAACGGAAGCGCAGGTGCGCGCCCGCACAGGGGCGCTGGGTTTCGTGCGCACCAAGATGGATACCAAGGCGGCCGATCTCTCCGGCGGCGAGAAGGCGCGCCTGCTGCTCGGCCTCGCCACCTTCTCCGGCGCCAACCTGATGATCCTCGACGAGCCGACCAACCATCTCGACATCGACAGCCGCGAGGCGCTGGTCCTGGCGCTGGCCGAGTTTCCCGGCGCGGTCATCCTCATCAGCCACGACCGCCACCTGATCGAAGCCTCGGTCGACCGGCTATGGCTGGTCGCCGACGGCACGGTTCGGCCCTATGACGGCGACCTCGACGACTATCGCCGCACAGTGCTCGACAGCCGCAACGGCGGCAATGGCAACGGGGGCCCTTCGGCGCGCAAGACGCCATCCAGCGGGACGGCGCAGGACCGTCGCCGCGAGGCCGCCGGACGACGCCAGCAGACGGCACCGCTGCGCAAAAAGATCAAGGATACCGAGGCTTTGATCGATTCTCTTCAGAAAGAGATTCATCGACTAGATCGAAAGCTCGGTGATTCCGGGCTTTATGAGCGCAATCCGACGGAAGCCGCCTTCCTGGCCAAGGCGCGCGCCGAGGCGGTTCGTTCGCTGGCCAAGGCCGAGGAAACCTGGCTTGCCGCCAGTGCCGAACTGGAAGCGGCAATGGCGGAATTGGAATAGAATCCGGCCTTAGCCCTTCTTCTCCCAGCGTCCGCTTGTCGATTGCTGCCAGTAGGTGGCGTCGTGGCCGGCGTCCCTGGCGGCCTTCCATGCCGCGCGGGCCTGGTCCACGGCGTCCGGGTCGTTGCCGTCGAAGAGCCGCACGATACGTGCATAGGCGCCGTAGTCGGCGATGTCGGCACCGTCGGCGAGGAAGCGCACGGTGGCGGCGTTGGGGTTGTCCTCGTCGGTGGTCAGCCACACCGGCTGGGCGTCGGCATGGCCCTCCTTGACGGTGCCGTGCGGCAGAAACCCCTCGTCGCGATAGGTCCACAGATGGGCGTCGAGCGCGTCGCGCCGCTCCTCGGAGCCGACCTGCACGACCGCCCGCCACTGCCGCTCGAGGCATTTCTCGAGCAGCTCGGGCAGCACGCGCTCCAGCGGCTGGCTCTGCAGGTGATAGAACAGGACTTCAGTCATCACCGTTCGTATTTGTCGGCCACCAGACGGTCGAGCAGGCGCACGCCCCAGCCCGACGCCCAGGAGCGGTTCACCTCGCTCTGCGGCGAACCGAAGCCGGTGCCGGCGATATCGAGGTGGACCCAGGACGTGTCCTTGACGAAGCGCTTGATGAAATGCGCGGCCGTGATCGAGCCGCCGTCGCGCCCGCCGGTGTTCTTGACGTTGGCGAACTTGGAATCGATCTGCTTGTCGTATTCCTTGGCAAGCGGCATGCGCCAGACACGCTCGCCGGTTGCCTCGCCGGCGGCACTGAGAGCCGTGGCCAGAGCGTCCTCGGTGGCGTACATGCCGGCATAGTGATGGCCGAGGGCGATGATGATGGCGCCGGTCAGCGTCGCCAGGTCAATCATGAACTGCGGTTTGAAGCGCTCCTCGGTGTAGGCGACGGCGTCGGCAAGCACGAGGCGGCCTTCGGCATCGGTGTTGATGATCTCGATGGTGCGGCCGGTCATGGCGGTGACGATGTCGCCCGGCCGCTGGGCGGCGCCGTCGGGCATGTTCTCGACCACGCCGATGACGCCGACCGCGTTGACCTTGGCCTTGCGCCCGGCGAGCGCGCGCATCAGCCCGGTGACGGCGGCGGCGCCGGCCATGTCGCCCTTCATGTCCTCCATGCCACCGGCCGGCTTGATCGAAATGCCGCCGGTGTCGAAGACGACGCCCTTGCCGACGAAGGCGACCGGCTGGTCCTTGGCGCGGCCGCCGTTCCAGCGCATCACCACCAGGCGCGGCGGGCGCGCCGAGCCCTGCGCCACGCCGAGCAGAGCACGCATGCCGCGCTTCTTCATCTCGGCCTCGGTCAGGACCTCGACCTCGACGCCGAGCTGCTTCAGTCCCTTGGCCCGCTCGGCAAATTCGACGGGACCGAGGACGTTGGGCGGTTCGTTGACCAGATCGCGGGCCATCAGCACGCCATCGGCGATCGCGTTGCGGGCAGTCCACGCCACGCGTGCGCCGGCAAACTCGGCCACCTGAATGGTCACGTCGACCGGCTCTTTGCGGGTGCCGTTGTCGTTGTCCTCGCCATCCATCTTGTAGTTGTCGAAGGCATAGGCTCTGAGCTTCATGCCGAGGGCAAAGTCGGCTGCGACCGACTTGCCGAGCCGGCGGCCGTCGGGCCGCTCGCAGAGCACCGTTACCGCCTTGGCCTTGCCGAGGGCCCCCGCGGCCGCACCACCGAGATCGACCCAGTCCTTTTCCGCGATCTCCGCCGGCGCGCCGGTACCGATCAGAATCAGCCGGTCGAAATCGGTCCCGGCTGGTGCCAGCAGGTCGAGGATCGCCCTCGCCTTGCCGGAGAATCCGGTCGCCGCAGCGGCGCGGGCGATCTGTTTGTCGAGCCCCAGGGCACGCGCCTGGGGGCCGAGCGCCAGCTCCGGACCAATCAGGGCGACGACGGTTGCCGCGAATTTGTGGCTCGGCTTGGCGAATTGGATGCGGGTAAAATCGGTCATGTCGGGTCGGGGCTCACTTAAAAAAGGCGGATTTCCGCGGCAACGATAACAGACTATGGGCCGGCGGGCAGGTATTCTGGATTTGTACGCGCACACCCGTTGCGCAATGCAGCAATCCCACCATAATCGCCGGCGGCGGCATTGGCCCGAAGGCATGCATGAGGCTCATCGAGCAATATATATTCCGCAAGATCGTCGGGGCCACCACGCTGACCTTCGTGGCGCTGGGGACAATGGTGTGGCTGTCGCAGGCGCTACGCCAATTCGATCTGGTCACCGCCAACGGCCAATCGGTGTGGACCTTCCTCTACGTTTCGGCGCTGCTGGTACCGGCACTGGTCACCGTTGTGCTTCCGGTCGCCCTGCTGGTCGCGGTGATATACGCCTTCACCCACCTCAACGGCGATTCGGAGCTTATCGTCGTCAATTCCAGCGGCGCCTCGCAGATGACTGTCCTGCGGCCGGTGCTGATGGTGGGGGTCGTCGTAACGCTGCTGGTCGCCGCGATGTCGCTGTATTTCGCACCGCTGTCGCTGCGTGCCTGGCAAGTGCTGATCACCAATGTGCGCAGCGACATTCTCACCACGATCCTGCAACCGGGTCAGTTCATGCAGCCGGTCAGCGGGCTGACGATCCACGTGCGCAGCCGCGACCCGGACGGCACGCTGCACGGCATCTTCGTTTCCGACGATCGCGACCCCGGCCAGACCTCCACATACCTCGCCGAGCGCGGCGCCGTGATCGACAATCCGCTTGGCGTGTTCATGATCATGAACAACGGCACGATCCAGCAGCGCAGCAAGGTCGATCAGTCGATCTCGATGATCGAGTTCTCATCCTACGCCTTCGACCTGTCATCGTTCCGCTCGAGCAGCACGACGCCGCAGCTCCAGCCCGCCGAGCGCAACACCGCCTACCTGCTCAACCCCGATCCCGAAGACCGCTATTTCCGCAAATATCCCGGCAAGTTCCGCGCTGAACTCCACGACCGGCTGACCTCCCCGCTCTACGGGCTGCTTTTCGCGGTGTTGCCTCTGGTCTTTCTCGGTCAGGCCGAATCGCCGCGGCAGAGCCGCGCGGCAAGCGTCACAATGGCGGTGGTCGTGACGACGGCGTTGCGCGCCCTGGGAGTGTTCCTGCCGAACCTCGCCGAATCGAGCGCGCTGGCCGTGTGGCTGATGTATGCCGTCCCGCTTGGCGGCGTGCTTGTCGCATGCGTGCTGGTTTTGACTGGCCGCCAGGTGCGGCCTCCGGAAGCGATCGTCACCTTCGCCGAAGCCATGTTCGCACGCGCCAGCGGCATGTTGCGCAGCGGCGTCGCTGCGCCGGCCGCAGGCAGGCGCTAGAGCCTTTGGTAGCCAGATGGAGTCATTCCGACGGAGCAATTTTGCAACAGGATCCGGCCGGCCGGCGCCCAGCGCCGATCCCGGCTCGACCGATGCCCGACGTCGCCCTTCGCCGGTTTCGACGCCGGACGCCCAAGCCGGTCGAGAAACGGACTTGATCCCATCTAGCTGCCAAAGGCTCTAGACCCCGATGTTCAGTCGTACCCTGTCGCTCTATTTCGCCGGCCACTTTGCGAAGATGGTGCTGTCCATCTTCATGATGGGCTTCCTGCTGATCACGATCGTCACCTACGTCGAGTTCTTCAACCGTGCCTTGAAGGGAGATTTCAGCGGCGGTTTCACGCTGGCGCTGGTGGCGCTGTTTCGCGTGCCCAGTGTGACCGAGGACGCCCTGCCCTTTGCCGTCCTTTACGGCTCGATTGCCGCCTTCGTCGTGGCCAATCGGCGGCTCGAAGTGGTGGTGACGCGCGCGGCCGGCATTTCGGCCATGCAGTTCCTGTTGCCAGCCTGCATCGTCGGCCTGGTCATCGGGGTCGTCGGAACAACTGTCTACAACCCGCTGGCCGCCAGCCTGCTCAACTGGTCGAACGAACTCACCGCCCAGGTCGTCCGCTCCGGCCATCAGCCCTCGTCCCCGTCGCATACAGGGGCCGTGTGGGTACGCCAGGCGACCAAGGACAGCGAATCGATCGTCGGCGCGCCCCAGTCCTTCGACGACGGCCTCGGCCTCATCGGCGTGACTGCCTATGTCTTCGACCACGGGGGGAAGTTCCGCGAGCAAATCGACGCAGACCGGGGCCACTACGAGCCGGGCATGTGGACCCTGGAGAACGCCATCGTGACGGCACCCAACGCCACCCCACGCAGGGTGGCGACCTATCGCCTGCCCACGAACCTGTCCACCGCCGAGGTTAAGAGAACCTTCTTACAGCTTGATTCTGTTTCGTTTTGGGAGCTTCCAGGGCTGGCGGCCTCGGCGCGAAGGGCGGGTGTGCCGGGCAACCGGTTTCTGCTACAATTCAACGTGCTTTTGTCCCGACCGATCCTGCTGCTCGCCATGGTGCTGATCGCCGCCAATGTTTCGTTGAGATTCTCCCGTTCCCGGGACGTCGGATGGATGATTATCACTGGTGTCGCAGTGGGCTTCATGCTTTATGTTCTCATGAAGATTGCATGGGATTTGGGGAGTGGCGGAGTCGTACCCCCGCCATTGGCTGCGTGGTTGCCGGCGATCGTGGCGACCCTGTTTGGAATAACGGTTCTGTTGCATCTGGAGGATGGATGAGCGGGGCGGCGGCAAGAGTCGCTGTAGGGGGATCGACCGGCCGTACTTTCGGCCGGGGCTTGATGTGCGCCGCACTGGCTGCGGTGCTGCTCTGCTTCGTCGCTCCATCGGTCGGTTCTGCTGCCGTCGGCTCTGCCGTCATGACGGCCCCGACAGTTGCCCCCGGCGAGCGCATGCTCGTCGAGTCCGACCAGCTGGTTTACGATTACGACCACAATGCCGTCTCCGCCGTCGGCAACGTGAAGATCTATTACGGCGGCTACACGCTCGAAGCCGAGAAGGTCACCTACAACAAGACGAGCGGCCGCCTGTTCGCCGAGGGACATGTGAAGCTGGTCGATCCGACCGGTTCGGCGATCTACAGCGACTACATCGACATCACCGACGACTTCCGTGACGGCTTCGTGCAGTCGCTCAGGGTCGACAGCGCCGATCACACGCATTTCGGTGCCGAAAGCGCCGAGCGCAGCGGCGACAAGACGACGTTCACGGAGGGCAGCTATACCGCCTGCGAACCGTGCAAGCAGAACCCCCAAAAACCTCCGCTGTGGGACGTGAAAGCCACGAAGATCGTGGTCGACCACAAGGAGCACATGGTCTACTTCACGGACGCCAAGCTTGAATTCATGGGCGTGCCGATGGCCTGGACGCCCTATTTCGCGCTCCCGGACCCGAGCGTGAAGCGCAAGTCGGGCTTCCTGACGCCCAGCATCGGCTATGCCGAGAAGCTCGGCTTCTTTGCGTCCCTGCCCTACTACTGGGTAATCGCTCCCGACAAGGACATCACCTTCACGCCGACTTACCTGACCCGGCAGGGTTTCCTGGGCGAGGCCGAGTTCCGCCATCGCTTGTCAAACGGCCAGTATGCGATCCGCGTGGCCGGCATCAGCCAGACTGATCCAAGCGCGTTCGGCAAGGATGCGCCGGGCAATCGGACGCTGCGCGGCGGCATCAATACCGCCGGCGAGTTCAACCTCACCCAGGACTGGACCTTCGGCTGGAACGGCACGCTGCTGACGGACCGGACCTTCACGCGCGACTACGGTGTTCTGAACGGCGACACCTCGGAGACGATCTCGACCGTCCATCTGACCGGCTTGCGGGATCGCAACTACTTCGAGGCGCGAGCGTCCTACTACGCGATCCTCACCAGCCAGGCTTCGATGGCTGACTATGAAAAGTCCCGTTACGATCAGGGTCGCCAGCCAATCGTGGGCGAGATCGACAGCAAGAAATACGCCGACCACTCGGTGCTCGGTGGCGAGTTGTCGTTCACCACCAATGTGACGGCGCTCAACCGCGGCCAGGACGATACCTTCACGTACTATTCCTCGATCAACCGCTCTTCCCCCCGTTCCGGTCGGCTCGACCTACTTCGCCGGCACGGCCGGCACCTTCATGCGCGCGACCGAACAGGTCGACTGGCAGCGACGGTTCATCGGCCCGATGGGCCAGGTCATCACGCCGTTCGCCGATGTGCGTGGTGACGCGTTCTATCTGAACGGCCAGACTTCGGCGGCAACCACCGCCGGCCTGACGTCCGATTCGACCGCCTATCGCTTCATGCCTGCGGTCGGTGTCGACTGGCGCCTGCCGATCCTGGCGCAGACGGCCCATTCCACCAACATCATCGAGCCACGCGCCCAGTTGATCGTGCGCCCGAACGAGACGATGATTGGCCAGTTACCCAACAACGACGCCCAGAGCCTGGTGTTTGACGTCTCGAATCTGTTCGACCACGACAAGTTCTCGGGCTACGACCGCGTCGAGGGCGGCACGCGCCTCAATCTCGGCGTTCACTACAACGGCAGCTTTGACAATGGCGCGTCGGTAGATGCGACTGTCGGCCAGTCGTTCCAGGTGGCAGGCGCCAACTCTTACGCGACCACGGACATCGCCGGCGTCGGAGGGACCGTCGCGGGAATGTCGAGCGGCCTGTCCGGCCTTGAGACGAACGCATCGGACTATGTCGCCGGTGCCAGCCTCGATACCGGCCTCGGCCCGCGGATCACTGCCGACGGGCGCTTCAACAACACCGACTTCGCGCTCAATCGCGGAGAGATCGAGGCAACCGCTGCGCTCGGGCCGGTCAGCGCTTCGACCGCCTATCTCTATCTTCGCCACAATCCCTATAGCCCAACGCTGTCGTCGGCCTCGGTCGTCAGAGGCGCCGGTTCAATCAACCTCTCCGACAACTGGCGCGCCTTCGGCACCGTGACCTACGACATTGCCAACGCCGCAATCGCCAGCAGCAGTCTTGGTCTCGCCTTCGACAACGAATGCCTGACCTTCTCCCTCGCCTACAACGAAACGCGCGCCGGCTACACGGATGTTACTCCGAGCCGTTGGCTGACCTTCCGCTTGCAGCTCCGCACCCTCGGCGACACGTCGTATCAGACCAACCTGACCAGCGGGACCAACTGACGGTTTTCTCGGGTGCAGCACCCTTTTTTTTGCCAGATTCGGCGCAATGATGCGGCCACGCGCTATCCGCGGGTTGGCGCCTGATGCTTCGCCGCCGGGTCCGGCCGCGCCCGTTTTCCGAGGAATGCACTTGAAACTTTCGAGAAGTTCCGTGTTGCGTCGTCTGACAATCGCCGGTCTTGCCGTTGTTGGCGCGGCCGGACTTGCCGCGTGCAGCGGTGGCGGCCTCGGTGGTCTTTTCGATTCCGGGGGGACCAAGGTCAGTGGCCCGCCGGTTACCGGCAAGACCCAGATGCCGGACATCCCGACGCTCAGCAAGAGGGACAGCTCGATTGCCGTCCTGGTGAACGAGGACCCGATCACCGACTACGACATCGCCCAGCGCGAGAAGCTGATGCGGCTGGGCGGGACCAAGACCAGCACGAAGATCGCGACTGATGAGTTGATCGACGAGACCCTGGAAATGTACGAGGCGCGCAAGCGCGGCGTGAAGGTGTCCAATGCCCAGGTCGAGGGCGCATTTGCCGCGATTGCCCAGCAGCTGAAGATGACGCCGGCTCAATTCAGCAAGGCGCTGACCTCGCGCGGCGTCGACCCGTCATCGCTGAAGCAGCGCCTGCGTGCGCAGTTGACTTGGCAATATCTCGTGCGGCAGCGCACGCAGAGCAAAGCGCAGGTGAAGTCACAGGACATCACCACCGCCGTGCTGGCCAAAGGCAACCCGAACCAGATGATGCTCAACGAGTACATGCTGCAGCAGATCGTCTTCATTGTGCCGCAGGGGTCGCCGCCCTCACTCTATGCCCAGAGACGGCGTGAGGCCGAGGCGTTTCGTCAACGTTTCACCGGCTGCGACAACAGCATTGCGCAGGCGAAACCGCTGCGTGGCGTCGTGGTCAAGGATATCGGCCGGCGTGATGCCACTCAACTCAATGGCGCCGAGGGCGATGACATCAAGAAGACGTCGGCCGGCAAGACGGCACCGCCCTACCAGATGAACGAGGGCATCGAGCTGATTGCGGTGTGCTCCGTGCGGCAGGTGCAGAGCACCGCGGCGGCGCGGGCCCAGGTGACCAACGACCTCTACCTCCAGCAGGCCAAGAACCTCGGCAAGGACTATTTGGACGAACTGCGCAAGGCAGCGATCATCGAATATCGCTGAGGGCCTGCGCAAAGGGGCACCGGCCATGCTACCGCCACTCGCTCTCACCATGGGAGAGCCGTCCGGCATCGGACCGGACATCACCATCGCCGCGTGGCTGCGGCGCCACGAACTGGCACTGCCGCCGTTCTACTGTCTGGCCGATCGGGCGGTGCTTGCCGAGCGCGCCACCATGCTGGGCGTTGACTGCCCGATCGAGATCGTTACCCCGGATACAGCCGCCGCCTGCTTCGAACGCGCTCTGCCGGTCGTGCAGTTGGAAGCACCGATCGCCGCGCGCGTCGGCGCGCCCGATCCTGCCAACGCCCAGGCGGTCATCGAAGCGATCGCCCGTGCCGTCGGCGACGTGCGTGCCGGCCTCGCTGCGGCGGTGGTGACTAATCCGATCAACAAGAAAGTCCTCTACGACGCCGGCTTCAGGCACCCCGGCCACACCGAGTTTCTCGGCACGATGTCAGCGGCCTGGACCGGCGAGCCGGGCAAGCCGGTGATGATGCTGGCCAGCCCGGGCCTGAGGGCAGTGCCGGTGACCATCCATATCCCGTTGCGCGATGTCGTGCCGACGCTTACCGAGCGCCTGATCGTGGAGACCGGTCGCATCGTTGCAAATTCGCTGAAGCGCCGTTTCGGCGTGGCAAATCCGCGCCTGGCCGTCGCCGGGATCAATCCCCACGCCGGCGAAAGCGGCTCGATCGGCGACGAGGACGAACGAATCGTGCGGCCGGCGGTCGCGGCATTGCAGGCCGAAGGCATCGCGGCGCGCGGGCCGGTGCCCGCCGATACCCTGTTCCACGCGGCGGCACGGGCGACCTACGACGCGGTGCTGTGCATGTATCACGACCAGGCGCTGATCCCGGCAAAGACGCTCGCCTTTTCCGACGGGGTCAACGTGACCCTCGGGCTCGCCTTCGTGCGCACCTCGCCCGACCACGGCACCGCGTTCGACATTGCCGGCACCGGCCGGGCGGATCCGGCAAGCCTCGCCGCCTCGCTTCGTCTGGCGGCGGAGCTGAGGCGCAACGAACTGGCGCAATGAGTTCGGTCGACGACCTGCCGCCGCTGCGCGACGTCATCGCCCGTCACGAGCTTCGCGCCCGCAAGAGCCTCGGCCAGAATTTCCTGCTCGACCTCAACCTGACGGCACGCATTGCCCGCGCCGCCGGACCGCTCGCCGGCACCACCGTGGTGGAGGTCGGGCCGGGGCCCGGCGGCCTGACCCGAGCGCTCATCGCGGAAGGCGCGGCCCACGTGGTTGCGATCGAGCGGGACGCGCGCTGCATCGCGGCACTGGAGGAAATCGCTGCCGCCTGTCCCGGCCGCCTGACCATCGTCAACGCCGACGCATTGACGGTGGACATGACGGCACTTGCCCCGCGACCGGCCCGCATCGTCGCCAACCTGCCCTACAACGTCGCCACGCCTTTGCTCATCGGCTGGCTCAGATCCGAACCCTGGCCGCCATGGTACGAGTCGATGACGCTGATGTTCCAACGCGAGGTGGCCGAGCGCATCGTCGCCGCGCCCGGCTCGAAGACCTACGGACGGCTCGGCGTCCTCGCCGGCTGGCGCAGCCAGGCCGAGATCCTGTTCGATGTATCGCCGCGCGCCTTCACGCCGCCGCCGAAGGTCACGTCTTCGGTGGTGCGCCTGACGCCACGGCCGGAGCCGCTTGCCTGCGACCCGGCGGTTCTGGAGCGCGTGACGGCGGCGGCCTTCGGCCAGCGGCGCAAGATGCTGCGCCAGAGTCTGAAGACGCTTGGCCTCGACGCGCAACGCCTGTTGGCAGAAGCCGGCATCGCGGAAACGCGGCGAGCGGAGGAGATCGACGTCGCCGGTTTCGTCGCGCTGGCAAACCTGGTTGCTGCCGTCCGGCCGGAGACCGGCGCCGGAAGCTGACGCACCCGGCGGGGCGCGGTCGTCAGCGATTCGCGGTCAGCTGCAGAATGACGCCGATGATGGCGTTTGCCGCCCGGCCGATGATTGCTGAAATGATGTCGAGATTGATGCCGAGCTGCGCTCCCAGGAACGGCAGGATGAAGATCAGGCCGATAATCAGAAACAGACCGTAAGGTTCCACGCGGGACAGCGGGGCGGCCAGCGCCCTGGGCAGGATTCCGACCGCGATGCGGCCACCGTCGAGCGGCGGCACCGGCAGCAGGTTGAAGACCGCCAGGATGACGTCGAGCACCAGGAGGTTGGTGAGATTGGCGGCGAGCCACGGCGCCGCGGCCTGCGGGACATAGTTGAGGATGTGGAAGCCCAATGCGGCGACGAAGGCCAGGAACAGGTTCATGGCCGGTCCGGCCGCCGCCACCAGAATCATGTCGAGGCGCGGGCTCCTGAGAGCGCGAAAATTGACGGGAACCGGCTTGGCGTATCCGAACAGGAAGGGTGCGGCGAACAGCAGCAGCAGGGCCGGCAGCACGATCGTCCCGAACGGGTCGATGTGCTTGACCGGGTTGAAGCTCACCCGCCCGAGCCGCAATGCGGTGTCATCGCCCCGCAGATGGGCCACGAAACCGTGTGCGGCTTCGTGGAAGGTGACCGCAATGACGACCGGCAGAAACCAGACCGTGACCCCGTAGACGAAGCCACTCAGCGACTGTGTTTCCATTGATCTCTGCGTCCGCGCCGGGCCCCGATGCCCGCAACCGATGGAAAGGCCGGGCGCCTTATCCAGACCGAAGTGAAGGGATCGGCCGTCACCCAGGCTTGCCCGGTTTCCGGCCACCGCGGCAACGACCGTCCGCTTGCCAGTCCGGTCATTCGACTTTCTTGAGGTCGGAGAGCAGCCTGGCTACGAAGCGCTCCAGATCGGGGCGATAGACGCGCTTGAGCCGCTCGGCGGTGAGGATGGAGCGCAGGCGCTGAAAGCTCTTGTCGAGGTCGCGGTTGACCAGCACATAGTCGTATTCGCTCCAGTGCGGCACTTCTGCGGCCGCATTGTGCAGCCGCTGCGAAATGACCGCGCCACTGTCCTCCGCCCGCCGCTCCAGCCGCGCCTTCAGTTCCGCTGCCGAAGGCGGCAACACGAAAACGCTGACCACGTCGGCACGCATGGTTTCATAGAGCTGCAGCGTGCCCTGCCAGTCGATGTCGAAGAGAACGTCGCGGCCGACCTTGAGCGCTTCCTCTACCGGCTGCCGCGGCGTCCCATAGAAATTGCCGTGGACCTCGGCCCATTCCAGCAGGTCACCGGCGTCGCGCATCACCTCGAATTGCCGGCGGCTGACGAAATGATAATGGACGCCGTCGATCTCGCTGGCGCGGCGGGTGCGTGTGGTTACCGAGATCGACAGGCTCACCCCCTCCTCCTGCTCGAGCAGATTGCGGGTGAGCGTCGTCTTGCCGGCGCCCGAAGGCGAGGAGACCACCAGCATGATGCCGCGCCGGGCGATGTCGCGTTGCGCAGAGCCTTTCATAGCCAGATGGACCCATTCCGACGGAGCGATTTTGCGACAGGATCAAGCCGGCGGGCGAAGGTCGTACTGGTGGTACGGCCGAGACCGACGGCGCCGATAGTGGCGCAAAAAGCGCCCGTCCCTTCGGGTTTCCGGCCGGCGGGCGTCCAGCGCCGATCCCGGCTTGCCCGATGCCCCACATCGCTCTTCGCCGGTCTCGACGCCGGATCGCCGCGCCGGTCGAGAAACGGAATTGGTCCCATCTGGTTACGAAAGGCTCTCATCATTCGACGTTCTGTACCTGCTCGCGCAGCTGATCGACCACTGCCTTCATCTCCAGGCCGATCGTCGTCAGCCCGCGATCGTTCGACTTGGAGCAGAGTGTGTTGACCTCTCGGTTGAATTCCTGCGCCAGGAAATCAAGGCGCCGGCCAACCGCCGCGTCGCCAGCGATGAGGTCGCGTGCCGCAGCGATGTGGGCATAGAGGCGGTCGATCTCCTCGCGGATATCCGCCCTTGTGGCGAGCAGGACGGCTTCCTGGTGCAGCCGGTCGGGATCGAGCGCCGGCGCGGCATCGAGCAGTGTCGCGATCTGCTCGGCGAGACGCTTGCGGATGGTCTCCGGTGCGCGCGCCGGGGAGGCTTCGGCAGCACGGGTGAGGCGCTCCATCTCATCGAGGCGCGTGGCCAGCACTGCCGCGATGGCTGCCCCCTCGCGCGTACGCATGGCGACCAGGTCCGCAACGGCCGTGTCGAGATCGGCGAGGACCTGCCCGGCAAGGGCCGTCCGCTTCGTCTCGTCGCTCTCACTTTCGCTTTCGACCGTCTCGATCACACCGCGGATGGCGAGAATCCCGTCAAGCGTCGGCGGCGCCGCCGTCACCTGCTTGCCTACCCGCTCCATGGCGGCAATCACCTCGGCAAGCACGGTCTCGTTGATGCGCACATGGGCAATGCCCGCCTCGTGTTGCGCGGCCAGCCCTGCCTGCACGTTGCCGCGGCCCAGGCGCGCAGCGATCTTCTCGCGGGCAGCCGGCTCGATATGGTCGAAGCCCGGCGGCAGCCGCAGGCGGACGTCGAGGCCCTTGCCGTTGACGCTGCGCACCTCCCAGGTCCAGCGATAGCCTTCCCCGGCACCGTCAATACGGGCAAAGCCGGTCATGCTGCAAAGAGGCATCGTCGGCCGGTCCCAGCCAGAATCGGTTCGCCGCCTGTCGGCGCCCAATGCATATGAGCCACCTGGCGCGGCAGGTTCAAGGCCAGGCGCCAGAAGACTACTGCTGTTTCGGGGCTGGCGCCGGCGTGGGTGCAGGCGAAAGGGCCAATGGCGTCGCGTCGCCGGTCCCATCGCCGGTGCTCGCCCCGGCCTCGCCCGCTGCCGCCTTGGCGGCGGCCTTGCTGGCGTTGACGTCGTGCCAGCGGGCAACGTTGCGCAGGTGCTCCTCGTAGGTCTGAGCAAAAGCGTGGCCACCGCTGCCGTCGGCGACGAAGTAGAGGTCGCGCGTGCGCGAAGGATTGGCCACCGCCTCCAGCGAGGCGCGGCCCGGATTGGCAATCGGCCCCGGTGGCAAGGCCGGGATGACATAAGTGTTGTACGGCGTCGGCGTCTCGAGGTCCTTGCGACTGAGAACAAAATCGGACGGTTTGCCGGCGCCGCCGAACATGCCGTAGAGCACCGTCGGATCGGACTGCAGCCGCATGTTCAGCTTCAGCCGGTTGATGAACACCGCCGCCACGCGGCTGCGCTCGTCGGAAAGCGCGGTCTCCTTCTCCACGATCGAGGCAAGCGTAACCAGTTGCGCCGGCGTCTTGATCGGCAGGTCCGGGGCTCGCCGGCTCCACACATCGGCAAGCACACGGTCGCGGTCGCGCCGCATGCGGTCGATGATGTCCTGGCGCGTGTCGCCGCGCGAAAACTTGTAGGTCTCGGGCAACAGACTGCCTTCCGGCGGGACCTGCTTGATGTCGCCGGTCAGCGTGTCGTCCGCATTCAGGCGGTCGACGATCTGCTGGCTGGTAAGCCCCTCGGGAATCGTCACCGAATAAAGGATGCCCTTGCCGGTCACGATGGTGTCCATGATGTCGCGCATGCTGGCATGGGCGGGGATCAGGTACTCACCGTGCTTGAGGTTGGAGGTCTGGTTGCTCAGCCACACACCGAAGACGAACAGCCACTTCGTGTCGATGATGCCGTCCTTGACCAGATCGTCGGCGATCATGTTGAGACCGCTACCCTTGGGAACGGTGAAGGTGCGCGCGGTATCGAGGGCGGTGGCGCTATCGAAACGCGATTTGGCGAAGAAGATGCCTCCGCCGATGGCGAGAATGCCGACGACGACAACCGTGATGGCCAGGTTGAGGAACACCACCATAGGGTGACGAACGGCGCGCGAACGTGGCGGCGGCGGCGGCACCGGCTCGGGCTGCAGCGCCTCCGTGGGGCTGCGCGGCGCGGTGCGGTTGAGCGAGGAATGCAGCCGCGCCGACAACGCTTCGGCGTCGTCGCTGTACGGCTCTCTCCTCATGTCAACCATGGAATGCTCTCTCGCTGGCGCCCCGCGGCGTTCCGGGCTGAAAGACGACTGTAGCATCTAATGTGGCGAAAGCGGGATAGGCGGTCGCGCCGGTCATGAATGGCGGCGCATGACCAGCGACGCGTTGGTTCCGCCGAAGCCGAAGGAGTTCGACAGCACGGTGTCCACGGTGCGCTTGCGCGCCGTGTGCGGCACGAGATCGAACGCCGTTTCCACCGACGGATTGTCGAGATTGAGGGTCGGCGGCACGACGTTGTCGCGGATCGCCAGGAGCGCGAAGATCGCCTCGATGGCGCCGGCCGCGCCCAGCAGGTGCCCGGTCGCCGACTTGGTCGAGGACATGCTGATCGTGCTGCCGGCATCGCCGATCAGGCCCTCGACCGCCTTCAGCTCAATCTCGTCGCCGGTCTGGGTCGAGGTGCCGTGGGCGTTGATGTAGTCGAGCTCCCTGGCCTCGATCCCCGCCCGCTTCAGCGCCATCTGCATGCAGCGGCGGGCGCCATCGCCATCCGGCGCCGGCGACGTGATGTGGTAGGCATCGCCGGACAGGCCGTAGCCGATGACTTCGCCATAGATGCGCGCGCCGCGTGCCAGAGCGTGCTCGCGCTCCTCGACGACGACGATGCCGGCCCCCTCGCCCATGACGAAACCGTCGCGGTCGCGGTCATAGGGGCGCGAGGCCATGGTCGGCCGGTCGTTGAAATGGGTCGACAACGCCTTGGCGGCGGCGAAGCCGGCGATGGCGATGCGGCAGACCGGCGATTCCGCGCCGCCGGCGACCATCACGTCGGCATCGCCGAGGGCAACCAGCCGGGCGGCGTCGCCGATGGCATGCGCCCCGGTCGAGCACGCCGTTACCACCGCATGGTTCGGCCCCCTGAGGCCGTGGCGAATCGATACGTGTCCGGCGGCGAGATTGATCAGGCGGCCGGGAATGAAGAACGGGCTGACCCGCCGCGGGCCGCGGTCGCGCAGCGTGATCGAGGTTTCCTCGATGCCCTGCAAGCCGCCGATGCCGGAGCCGATGAGCACGCCGGTCGCCACCTGATCGTCGTAGCCCGTCGGATGCCAGCCGGCATCGTCGAGTGCCTGGTCGGCAGCGGCAACCGCATAGACGATGAAGGGGTCGACCTTGCGGCTCTCCTTCGGCTCCATCCAGTCGTCGGGATCGTATTTACCCTCGGCCTTGGAGCCGCGCGGCAGCTGGCCGGCGATCTGACAGGCCAGATCGCCAACCTCGAAATTCTCAATTCGGGCAATGCCGCTCTGGCCGGCAAGCATGGCCGACCACGACACTTCGACGCCGCAGCCAAGCGGCGACACCATGCCCAACCCGGTGACAACAACCCGTCTCATGGAACACAGCGACCCGTGCCAATGTCGGCCGGGTCGACCGCTCCGTTCACGGCGCCAGTCAGGCGGTGTTCTTTTCGAGGAACCCGATCGCGTCGCCGACGGTCAGAATCGTCTCGGCGGCATCGTCCGGGATCTCGACACCGAACTCTTCCTCGAAGGCCATCACGAGTTCGACCGTGTCGAGACTGTCGGCGCCCAAATCGTCGATAAAGCTGGCGTTCTCGGTGACTTTTTCTGCATCGACGCCGAGGTGCTCGACGACGATCTTCTTCACCCGTTCAGCGACATCGCTCATTTTCTCAAAACCTCGATGATTGCCATAGACTGACTATCCGATGGACCCCTCGCCCGGCAAGGGATCGACCATCGCCCTGTGTTCGGAACGGGTAGAAGCGTTGGAAATCGCCGCACTTCCGGCACCGGCCGGTGGCCCGTAACATACTTTGCATACCTTTGCCAGCCAACGAAATCGCCTTGTCCGTGCCCGGCTGCCGGCCGGCCCTGAAATCGCTCAGCGCCGTTCATATCATGGCCATGCCGCCGTTGACGTGCAATGTCTGGCCGGTGACATAGGCTGCCTCATCCGACGCCAGATAGACAACCGCCCCGGCGATCTCGTCGGGCGTGCCCAGGCGCTTCACCGGAACCCGCAGCAGGATCGCCTCGCGCTGCTTCTCGTTGAGCGCGTCGGTCATCGCCGAGGCGGTGAAGCCCGGCGCGACGCAGTTGACGGTGACGTTGCGGCTGGCGATTTCGGCGGCGAGTGACTTGGTCATGCCGATGAGGCCCGCCTTGGAGGCGGCATAGTTGCCCTGTCCGGCGTTGCCGGTGACGCCGACCACCGAGGTGATCGAGATGATGCGGCCGGCGCGGCGGCGCATCATGCCGCGCAACACGGCCCGCGACAGTCGCATGGCCGACGTCAGATTGACGGCCAGTACCGTGTCCCAGTCCTCGTCGGTCATGCGGGCGAAGAGCATGTCGCGGTTGATGCCGGCATTGTTGACCAGGATGTCGATTTCGCCGCCGAGCGCCGCTTCGGCCTGCGGCACGAGCTTTTCCACCTGCGCCGCGTCGCCGAGGTTGCAGGGGAGCACCGCCGTGCGCTTGCCCAGCTCCGCGGCGAGCGCATCGAGCGCCTCGCGCCGTGTGCCCGACAGCCCGACGATCGCCCCCTGCTTGTGCAAAGCGCGCGCGATGGCGCCCCCGATAGCGCCGCTTGCTCCCGTCACAAGGGCGCGCTTCCCCGTCAGTTCGAACATGATCCTGCCCTTCCTCAGCCGAGCTTGGCGACAGCCGCATCGATATCGGCCGGTGTGCCGACCGCCAAGACCTCGGCACCGTCGACAATGCGCCTGGCGAGGCCGGAAAGCACCTTGCCGGCACCGACCTCGACGAAAAGCCTAACACCGGCGTTGCCGAGCCAGGCAACCGATTCGCGCCAGCGCACCATGCCGGTGACCTGCTCGACCAGCCGTCGGCGGATTTCCACAGGATCGCTGATCGGCGCCGCCAACACATTGGCGACCAGCGGCACCACCGGCGCCCTGATCTCGACGGCGGCAAGCGCCTCCTCCATGGCTGCGGCGGCGGGCGCCATCAGCGCGCAATGGAATGGGGCGCTTACCGGCAGGAGGATGGCCCGCTTGGCGCCCTTCTGCTGAGCGATCACGATGGCCCGTTCGACGGCCGCCTTGCTTCCGGAGAGCACGACCTGACCGCCGCCATTGTCATTGGCGGCGGCGCAGACTTCGCCCTCGGCCGCCTGCTCGGCGATTTCCCTGGCCGCATCGAGGTCCATGCCGAGAATCGCCGCCATGGCGCCGACGCCGACCGGCACGGCCTGCTGCATGGCGCGTCCGCGGGTGCGCAGCAGCCGGGCGGCATCCTCAACGCGGAGCGCACCGGCGGCGGCCAGCGCCGAATACTCGCCGAGCGAATGGCCGGCGACATAGGCGACCTTTTCGCGGATGCTGACGCCCCGCGCCTCCAGCACCCTGAGCGCCGCCAGGCTCACCGCCATCAGCGCCGGCTGGGCGTTCTCGGTCAGCGTCAGGGTCTCGATCGGCCCTTCCCAGATGATCGCGGACAGCTTCTCGCCGAGCGCCTCGTCCACCGCCTCGAACACTGCGCGCGCCTCGAATTCGGCATCGGCAAGCGCCTTGCCCATGCCGACCACCTGGCTGCCCTGCCCAGGAAACGTGAATGCGACCGTCATTGTGCCCAGGAACGCCCCTCTTGCCGGCGAGTCTCCGCCGTTCGCGCGCGGTTTGAGCGCGCCCGGCCAAGGCTGTCAAGACACGCGGTGGCCTGTTACGCTTCACCTCCGTACAGGAGCGGGACAATGTGGCGTTCCGGGATGGTTGCGGCAGGGCTGGCGGTGCTCGCCGGCATGGCGGCAGAGACGGCCACGGCGGCTTCTTTCGAAGCCGCGCTTGCCACGCGCTGGCAATGGATGGACGGCGTCGACCGCATCACCGGGCAGAGGGTGAGCCGTGCCATCCTGCGCACCGTGGAGATCGCAGACGTCCCGCTCGGCCTCGAGGAGGCGCGCCTCGCCCTCACCTGCACCGGCGGCACGCCGGTCATGGATATCGACTGGAGCTTCAAGGCAGCCGGCAGGGCACATCTGACGCTGGCATACCGCTTCGCTGGCCGGCCCGGCCGCAGCCTCACGGCGCGCTACGTCAACCGCACCAGCCAGCGGGTGAGCGATGTCGCCGGCATCCGCCGGTTCCTGGCCGATGCGCGCCTCTCCAACCGGCTGCGCCTCAGGGTGACCTCCGACCTCTCCGGCGTCACCGAGGCGACCTTCAGGGCTGCGGCGGGCGCCGACATCTATCGCCGCTTCACCGCCGCCTGCCCTGTCGCCGCCTTACCCTAGAGCTTCGTCGTTGCCCGCAGCGGGGCGTGTGTCGGCGCCCGGTGTGTCAGCCTGGCATCGTAGCGCGCCGTGTCGCCCGGCCGCGTAATGTAGCAGGCGGTGGCGGCGACGGGACGGCCCGCCTTGATCAGGTCGGCGACGGTGAGGAAGCGGTAGCCCTCGGCCTTCAGCCTGGGGATGATCGTGTGCAGGGCCTCGGCCGTGTGGGTGCCGCGGCCATTGGCATGCATGACGACGATCGAGCCCGGCCGAACGGTGGAGAACACGTTGCGGATGATCGCCTTGGCGCTGGTTCCGTCGGGGTCGCCGGATACCGTATCCCACTGGATGATGACCGAGCCGATGGCATTGACGGCCGCGGCCGTGGCCGGCGTGCAGGAGCCGTAGGGGAAGCGGAAGAGCCGCATGGGCGCCGCCGGCGTCTCGGCCGGGCAGGCTTTCGCCGCAGCCTCGCGGGTCATCGCCAGGGCCGCTTCAGTCAACAGGATCTCGTTCTCGACGCGGGCGGCCGGAGCGGCATGCAGATCGGGATGATCGTAGCTGTGATTGGCAAGCAGAAAACGACGGTCGGCGGCCAGTTGCGCGGCGCGCGTCCTGTGGGTCAGCAGCCAGCGGCCGGCGGCAAAGAAAGTCGCCGGCACGTTCTCGGCGCGCAAGGTGTCGACGACGGCGCCGTCGTAGCCGGCGATCGGGCTCACCGTCTGGCATAGGTCGAAGGTCAGCGCGACGGCCTTGTCGCCAGCCGGCAGCTCGACCCGGCGGATGATGCCGGCCAGCGCGCCTGTCACCGGCGTCAGCGCCTTGGCCGGAGCCGGCTTGACGAAGGCATCGGCGGCGGTCGGGTGGTGGCGCAGCGCCTCGCCCGGTACGGCGGCCAGCTGGTCAGGCGTCCAACAGGCGGCCAGCGCCCCGCGGGAGGCCAGGAGTGCACCCGCACTGCCCAGAAGTCCGGTCAGGATCGTCCGCCGACTTAATCGTCCGCATTCTGCGCACATGGAAGGTCTCGTTGGCTGCAAGTCGCCGCGGCGATTCCTCTAATCCAAATCTCTTGCAAATACCCTGCTTTTCCTTATAACCGCGCCGTCCAGACGGACCCCGGCCGGGGGCTGAACGGAAGGCGGTTTCAAGCCGCAGGATCAAAAGCGATCCGTCTTCCCGTGCTCCTGCTCTCGAAGTGTCATCGAGCCTTTCCGTTAAGAAGGCTTCGACGAGGCTTAGCGCCGGACAACTTGAGGAAAGGCTTCTATGCCCCTATACGAGCATATCTTTTTGGCGCGGCAAGACGTTTCCGGCCCACAGGTGGACACGCTTGTCGAGCAGTTCAAAGGCGTCATCGAACAGGCAGGCGGCAACGTCTCCAAGGTCGAAAGCTGGGGGCTCAAGTCCCTCGCCTACCGCATCAGCAAGAACCGCAAGGCCCACTTCACCCTGATGAACATCGAGGCGCCGGCGTCCGCCATCGCCGAGATGGAGCGCCAGGAGCGGCTGAACGAAGACGTCATCCGCGCCATGACCATCAAGGTCGATGCACTGGAAGAAGGTCCTTCGGCGATGATGCAGAAGCGCGACCGCGACGATCGCGGCGACCGCGGTGGCCGTTTCGGCGATCGTGATCGCGGTGACCGCGGTGGCCGTTTTGGCGATCGCGATCGTGGCGACCGGCCGCCGCGCCCGCGCCGCGAGGAGAGCGACGGCTCGGGCGGCGATAGCGACGGAGGAAACAGCTGATGGTCGATATCAACCAGTTGCCGACGCGCCGGCCGTTCTTCCGCCGCCGCAAGACCTGCCCGTTCTCCGGCGCCAACGCGCCCAAGATCGACTACAAGGACGTGCGCCTGCTGCAGCGCTACATCTCGGAGCGTGGCAAGATCGTGCCGTCGCGCATCACCGCGGTGTCGGCACCCAAGCAGCGCGAGCTGGCGCGGGCGATCAAGCGGGCGCGCTTCCTCGGCCTGTTGCCGTATGTGATCAAATAGGCAGTCGGAATTCGGCAATCGGCAGTCGGTTCGACACCGATTGCCGACTGCCTACTGCCGATTGCCGATCTTCAGTTGGGGTACGGCCGGAGCATGGGCTCCGCGACCCTCCCCTAACCGCTCGAAAGGCGGGACAGCGATGGTGCAGACGATCCTGGTTGGCATTGCAGCCGGCGTGGCCGCGGCGCTCATGTTTCTGGCGCCGATCGGCGGCACCGTGCTCGCCTTCCCGCTGTTCATCCTCACCGGGCTGCCCATCGGGCTGGCCGGCCTCGGTTGGGGCACGGCGGCCGGTGCCATCGCGGCGCTCGCCGGAACGTTGACGATATTCGCCGTGCAGTCGGATATCGGCGCGGCCGCGTTTCTCCTGCTGTTTGCGGCGCCGGTCTTCTGGGTCGCCCGCCTCGCTTTGATGTCGCGCCCGTCCGCGGACGCCCAACCCGACGCACCCCGCGAATGGTATCCGCTCGGCCGCCTGCTGGTGCATCTGGCAGGCGCCGCCGCCATAAGCGTCGTGGCCGTCGGCTTTCTCATCGGCTTCAACCGCGAGACGATGACGCCTGAGATCACCCGGGCGCTGGTCGACCTGTTCTCGGCGATGCAGACGACGGGCGCACCGCCGACCGCCGCCGAGCTGACGCCGTTCGTGCATTTCTACCTCGCCATCATGCCCTTCTCGGTCACCGCCATTCTGGTCTTCATGCTCACCTTCGACCTGTGGCTGGCAGCCGTGGTGGCGCGCGCCTCGGGCCGCCTGCAGCGGCCGCGCGAGAAGCTGTGGGGCGTGGACCTGCCCAACCAGGCACTGGTTGCTCTTGCCGGCGTCACGCTGCTGGCCTTCCTGCCGGGTAGCGGCGGAGAGATCGCGCGGGTCGCGAGCGGCGCGCTTGCCGGCGCGGCGGCGCTCACCGGACTGGCAGTGATGCACGCGCTCACCGCGTCGCTCAGTGGCCGCACCGTGCTGCTCGTCGTCGTCTACACGCTGATTCTGTTCTCCGGCCTGCCGCTCATCCTGTTTGCGCTGCTGGCAGTCGCCGAAGCGCTGTTCCATCTCCGCGCCCGCCGCTTCAAGGGCGCGCCACCGGAATGAAGTAGAACCCCGCCAACGGAGTGAACTCAAATGGAAGTCATCCTGCTTGAACGCATCGCCCGCCTCGGGCAGATGGGCGACGTCGTGCGCGTGCGCGACGGTTATGCCCGCAATTTCCTGCTGCCGCAGGGCAAGGCGCTGCGCGCCAACGAGGAAAACCGCAAGCGTTTCGAATCGCAACGTGTCCAGTTCGAGGCGCGCGATCTCGAGCGCCGCCAGGAAGCGGAGGCCATTGCCGCCAAGCTCGAGGGCCAGTCCTTCGTTCTGGTCCGCCAGGCGGGCGAGACCGGCCAACTCTATGGCTCGGTCACGACGCGCGACCTGACCGAGGCGATGGATGCCGGCGGCTTCAGCGTGAACCGCAGCCAGATCGCTCTCAACCAGCCGATCAAGACTATCGGCATGCACCGGGTCCTCATCGCCCTTCACGCCGAGGTGGAGGCCCATATCGTCGCCAATGTTGCACGCAGCGAGGACGAGGCCGCACGCCAGGCGCGCGGCGAGGACGTGACCGTTGCGGGTGCGGGCGAGGCGGAAGAAGAGGCAACGCGGCGAGGGCGAGGCAGCCGCCGAAGGTGAGGAACCCGCCGCGGCGGAAGAAACTGCGGGATCCTGACGATCCAGCAATGGGTTGAGACCAAACCCAAATTGGGACTATCATTCGCCGGCGCTGCGGGGCGCCGGCGGCAACTCGCGGTGGGGGAAGGCAATTGACTGCCGGACGGGCTGCCGATGAATTCAACTCTGAAAAAATATCTGACCAAGGCAATCCGCAGCGGGTCGCTTGAGGTCGTCGACGCCGAGGGTGCGACGCACGTCTTCGGAGACGCGCGGTCGGAGGCGGTGCGCATCCGTTTTACGAGTGCCGAAGCCGAAGCAGCGGTTATCCGTGATCCCGATCTCAAGCTCGGCGAAGAGTTTGCCGAGGGCCGGCTGATCGTCGAACAGGGGTCGATCTTCGACTTCCTGATGCTCGTGTTCGACAATGCCAGAAATGCCTTGCCGCCGTGGCAGATGATCGCCATCAGCGGCTGGCGCCTCGCCACCCGCCGCTTCCGCCAGATCAACTCGCCGCGCCGGGCGAAGCAGAACATCCATTCCCACTATGACCTCGACGGTCGGCTCTATTCGCTCTTCCTGGACGCCGACCGGCAATATTCCTGCGCCTATTGGGAAGACGGCGTGACCAGCCTCGACGAGGCGCAGCTTGCCAAGAAACGCCACCTCGCCGCCAAGCTCGCCTTGAAGCCGGGCCAGCGCGTGCTCGACATCGGCTCGGGCTGGGGTGGTCTCGGCCTCTATCTGGCCGAGCATTGCGATGTCGAGGTCGTCGGCGTCACTCTGTCGGACGAGCAGTACGCGGTCTCCAACCGCCGCGCCGAGGAACTTGGCCTCAAGGACAAGGCCAAGTTCCTGCTGCAGGACTATCGCAAGGTGGAGGGCCCGTTCGACCGCATCGTCTCGGTCGGCATGTTCGAGCATGTCGGGGTGGGCTACTACCGCGCCTTCTTCCGCGCCTGCCGCAAGCTGCTGGCAGAAGACGGCGCCATGGTCGTCCATTCCATCGGCCGCACCGACGGGCCGGGAGACACCAGCGCTTGGATCCAGCGCTACATTTTCCCGGGCGGCTATATTCCGGCCGTCTCCGAGGTCATCCCTGCAGTGGAGAAGGAAAAGCTCCACATTACGGACATGGAGATCCTGCGCCTGCACTACGCCAAGACGCTGAGGGCTTGGCGCGAGCGCTTCCTCGCTCGCCGCGAGGAAGTGGTGGCCATGTACGACGAACGTTTCTGCCGCATCTGGGAGTTCTACCTGGCGGCTTCCGAAGCTGCGTTCGAGGTCGGACTGATGATGAACTTCCAGATCCAGATGACCCGGAACCAGATGGCCCTGCCGCTGACGCGCAACTACATGTTCAGGAACGAGGCAACCCTGCGCGCCAGGGACGGCGAGGCGGCGGCGCCGCTGAAGCTGGCGGGGGAATAGCCGCCCTCGCCTGCCCTCAGGCGAGATGCAGCGACCAGATCAACGCCACGCTGATCGTGCCCAGCACCAGCAGCGACAGCACCACGGCGGCGGTCACCCGCCCGCCGGCATTGGCGACGCTGCGCACGTCGACGCCGAGCCCGAGTGCGGCCATCGAAATGATCGTCAGCCAGGTGGCGACGGTGGCGGTCGGCCCGAGCACGACGGCGGGAATGGCGCCAGCGGAGCGCAGCATCATCAGCACCAGGAAGCCGATGACGAAGAGCGGCACCATCTGGTTGAGGCTCGGCCGGCGCCCTTCCGCGTCCCGCCGCCCGAGCGACAGCGCGATGACCACCGGCCCCAGCATGAGCACGCGGACAAGCTTGACCAGCGTGCCGACGTGGACGCTGAGCGTCGCGACCGGCGCGGTCGCGGCGATCACCTGTGGCACGGCATAGACGGTCAGGCCCGCCAGAACGCCGTACTGCGTGTCTGAGAGATGCAGCAGCGGCACGAGTAGCGGCAGCAGCAGCACGACCACGACGCCAAGCACTGCCGTGAAGGCGATCGAGGCGGCGATGTCGCCGGCGGTCGCACCGATCACCGGCGCGGCGGCGACGATCGCCGAGTTGCCGCAGATGGAATTGCCGCAGGCGACCAGCGTCGCCAGCTTGTGCTCGAGCCCCAGCGCCCGGCCGATGCCATAGCTGGCAGTGATGGCGACGACCACCACGCCGACGATGCCGGCGAGCAGCATCGGACCGGCGGCCATCACCGCGCGCGCACTGACCGACGCGCCGAGCAGCACGACGGCGATTTCCAGCAGCGTCTTGGCGCTGAAGCGGATGCCGAGGCTGAAGCGGTCGTCCGGCCTGAGAACCGAGCGCACTGCCGTGCCGATGAGGATCGCCAGTACCAGGCTCTCCAGCCAGGCGCGGCCGACCAGGCGGGTCTCGACCGCTTCGAGGCCGACGGCAGCCAGGGTGACGACGATGCTGAGGGCCGTGCCGGGCACAAGGGGCAGGACACGCGCGGCGAATCGCATGGGATTGAGCAGCTCCGCTTGAAGGAACGCGCCACAATCGCCCAGGCCTGTCTGTTCAATCCATCGAAATTCATGGTATGTTTCATTCGATCCAATCGAATGAAATCATGACCCTCGATCAGCTCCGCATCTTTGTCGCCGTGGCCGAACGCGAGCACCTCACACAGGCGGCGGAAGCGCTGCACCTCACCCCGTCGGCGGTCAGTTCGGCGGTGCGCGTGCTCGAGGACCGCTATGGCGCCGCCCTCTTCCACCGCGTCGGCCGCCGCATCGAACTCACCGAGGCGGGGCGCATCTTCCTGACCGAAGCCCAGGCGACGCTGGCGCGCGCCGCGGCAGCGGAGCTGGTGCTGTCGGAGCTGGGCGGCCTCAGGCGCGGTTCGCTGACCGTGCAGGCCAGCCAGACCATCGCCAGCTACTGGCTGCCGGCGCGGGTCGTGCGCTTCCACGCCGCCCATCCGGGCATCGACCTCAAGCTGTCGGTCGGCAACACCGAGACGGTTACCAAGGCGGTGATCGACGGCAGCGCCGAGCTTGGCCTGGTGGAGGGTGCCATCGACGCGCCGGCCGTGTCGGCACTGACTGTTGCGCGTGACCGGGTGATCGTGGTGGTGGCGCCGGGCCACCCCTGGGCCGGCCGTCGGGACCTGCCGGCAGACGAAATCCTCGCCCAGCCTTGGGTGCTGCGCGAGCCCGGCTCAGGCACGCGCTCGGCTTTCGAGACGGCGCTCACGCGCGTCGGCATCGACCCGGCCGCGCTCACCATCGCCCTCGAACTGCCCTCCAACGAGGCCGTGCGCTCGGTGGTCGAGCTCGGCGGCGGCGCCACCGTGGTGTCTGAGCTGGTGGTCGCGGCCTATCTCGCTGCCGGGCGGCTGGTGCACGTCCCCTTCGCAATTCCGGAGCGCGCCTTCCTGCTGCTCTGCCACAAGGAGCGCTACCGCACCAAGGCGAGCCTCGCCTTCGCGGCCATGCTCGGCGGGGGCGACGACCTGCCAGGCGGCACAACGCCGAGGCCTCCATCATGACCGTGCCTGACCTTTGCTACACGATCTGGTTCAGCCAGCGGACCGGCAGCACGTGGTTCTGCGAGGTCCTAAGATCGACGGGCATCGCCGGACGACCGGCCGAATATCTGAATTTCGGCAGCGCCGAGGCGGTGCTGCAGCGCTTCGGCGCGGCGGATGCGGCCTCGCTCTTGGACAAGATCCACAGCGCCGGGTCGACGCCGAACGGCGTCTTCGGAATCAAGCAGGGCTACGCCGAGCCGTATTTCGGCGAGATGCTCGACCTCATCGCCGGACCGACCAACCCCGCCGGTACCCCCCGTCTCGTGCGCTGGCAGCGCGCCTTTCCCAATCACCGCCACATCTTCATGACCCGTCGCAACAAGGTGCGCTTGGCGGTGTCGTGGTGGCGCGCCATTCAGAGCCGCGAATGGCATCGGCGAAGCGGCGATGCGCCCGATCCGGCAAGCCTGGCCGACGGGTACGATGCGGCAGCGATCGACCGGCTCATGCAGGAGGCGGTCTTGCGCGAGGCCGGCATCCAGGAAATGTTCGCCGAAGCCGGCGTCGTGCCGTTCACGCTCACCTACGAAGACGCCGTCCAAGACCTGCAAGGCAGTCTCGACGGTGTTCTCGGCTATCTCGGCCTGGCGAGGCAGGCGGTGGCGCGTCTAAATGTGGTGTCGGAAAAGATCGCCGACGATGTCAGCGAAGAATGGGTCCAGCGCTTCCGCCGGGAGCGCCAGAAAGGCTGGCCCAACCGCGGCTGGTGATCTGCACGCGGATCGCCAATCGTCGGTTCGCCGGTGGACGGCTGGATAGGCTGTAGTATTGTCCTGGTATTCCCGAAACCGGGGACTGTACTGGTGGCTGCGTTTCGCGAACTCCTTCTGGCGGGTCTGCTGGTTCTGACGTTCACCGGCCCGTCGTTCGCGCAACAGTCGTTCTGCTCCGACGACCCGCGATATCCAGCGCCTCAGGATAAGGATCTGGTCTTCTATCTTCAGCTTTCGGACAAGACCGACACGGTCGTCTACGCCGTGAACCGGCGGCAGGACGGGACGGTCGATGCCAACGACCCGGTCCGTGTCTACTGGCGCTTGTACGACAGAGGCGGCGAAAAGGGCGAACTGACCTTCCTGCAGCGCAGTCTGGCTTTCGGGGTGCAGATCGCCCCTGCGAAGGACCACCCCGGCGACTATGTCGCCCGGCTCAACGCCTATCCGAACATCCCGGTTCTGGTTGACCACACCAAGGACGGCAAGGCCCGGGCCCTCATGTCGATCGCCGGCAAGCGGGCGCAACTGATCTGCGTCTATGTCGAACGGCGACTGCAACTCGGCTTCATTCCGCAGGTCCTCTTCATCGATTTCTTCGGCCGCGCCCTGGATGACGGAAAGAGGGTCGTCGGACGTCTCCGGCCCTAGAAACCGGCCCTCCCCCGCAAAGGGGGAGGGAAAGTCGATTTTTCCTAACAGCCCGCGCCTTTGACCAGCAGCGTTTCGTTGACATAGCGGCCGAGATCCTGCTCGCGGTCGAGCACCTTCATGGTGACCAGAGCCTTGGCCAGGACTTTCAGCGAATCCTGGTCGAACTTGCCGGTCTGCGAATAGGCCGGCATCAGCGTATCGTAGAGCTTGGTGACGATGTCCTTCGGCGCCTTCATCACTGCGGCCGCCTTCTCGATGGCCTCTTCGCGATTGTCCTTCATCCACTTGACCGTTTCGAACCAGGCCGAGAGGAAGTCCTTCACCTCGTCCTGATGTTGCGAGATCAGATCGTTACGGGCGAAGGCGACGTAGAAGGGAAACGCCTTCACCACATCGCCGAAGTTGACCAGCGTATTGCCGTTGCCCTTGGCCGCAAGATCGAGCGCGGTCGGCAGGTCGGCGACGGCGGCCGGCACCTGGTCGTTGATCTTGCCGTCGCTGATCAGCTTGTCGAGCGGCAGGGCCTTGATGCCGTCGGGGCCCCAGCCCTTGTCCTGGGAAAGCTGGCCCACCAGCCATGCCGGCAGCGGATCGTTGGGCGCCACGCCCACCGACTTGCCCTTGAGGTCGCCGACCGCCTTGACGTCACCACCCGGCCGCGCGGTCACCACCAGAAAGCTGGGCTTCACCGCCAGGGCCGCAACCGCGGTGTCGGGCGCACCGCCCGGAATGAAGGCGAACTCGGTGCCGGAACCGAGCGCAATCTCCACCGTGCCCTTCTCCAGCGCCTTCTCCAACTCGGCCGAGCCGTTGAAGGTGGCGACCTTCAGGTCGATCTCGTGCTTGGAGAAGATGCCGAGTTCCTTGCCGATGGCCAGCGGCACGAAGGAGAAGGAATCGCCTTGCGGGTTGCCGACCGTCAGCGTGGTCGCCGCCAAGGCGGCGGTCGATTGGGTGGCGATGCCGCCCATCGCCAGCACGGCCGCGGTCGCGGCTGAAACCAATGTCCTGCGTATTACAATCGACGCTTTTTCGTGCGCACGCATCTCAGAACCCCTTGATCGAATTGAGCGTCGCCCCGGTTTGGTTCTTTCCCGGCCGTCTGTTTTGCCCACGGCGGCAAGCCCACCTCCTCAGGGGGCGGGTTTGCCGCCGATGGCGTCAGTTGACCGCCGCTTCCGTGACGTGGAAGGCAAAGCGGAAGTGTGGCAGGTCTTCGCCCGGATGATCGGCCGCATAGGTGAGCTGCGGCAGCCGGAAATTGTTGGGGCCGCCTTTCTGTTCCTTGCCTTTGTAGATGGCCGGATAGAGGTCGATATAGTGCCAGCCGGGCTGGCCGGTGGCATAGAGATGGATCACGACATCGCCCTGGCTGTTGAAGCCGCACGAATAGCCGATGTAGCTGTTGTCGTAATCGATGGTGAAGATGTTGGCGGTCTCGGTCCAGCCGACGCCCTTCAGGTGAATGGTGAAGGGCGTGCCCGCCGGCCCGTGATCGACGCTGAGCGGAAAAGCGGTCGGCTGGATCCACAGCGTGCCGGTCTTCTTCGTGCCGCCATCATCCACCCATAGCGTATGCGATCCGCCAAGGTCGTCCGGCGCATTGACCGCGAATGTCAGCTTCCCTTTGGCATCCGCCGTCGCCTGGGCGATCGGCCTGGAGGATTCCTCCCAGCCGCCACCGCTGACCCGGTTGCCGGTCACCGTCGTCCAGTTGAGCGGGTAGACCTTGCCCGGCGTGAAGCCCGTGCCGCTGACCGTGATCGGCTTGTCGACCGGCGAGAAGGCCGGCGTGACCGTCAGGTCTCCCGGCGGCGGCAGGTTGCGGATCGTGGTCTGAGCCTGCGCCGGTGGCGGTGGTGGCTGCACCGCATCGCCGGCGGTGATGGTGAAGGGGATGGCGAATTGCGGCCGGTCCGGCTCCGGCGATTGCTGCATGTTGCGATAGGGGAAGGTGAAGCCGCCGTGGATCACCTCCAGCATATGAAGGCCCGGCTGGCCGGTCGCGGGAATGGTGAAATGCGCCGAGCCGCCGGTCGAAACCGACGAAACCCAGCCGGTATAATTGTTGTCGTAGAGCAGCTGCCAGCTGTTGTGCAGGCTCCGCCAACCGATCCCCTTCACGTCGACCGTGATCGGCTGCCCGACCGGGCCGCTCTTCGGCGACACGGCAACCGTCATGTCGATGTAGAAGCCGGTCTGCGACAGGAGCCGTGTGCCCTGCTGGACGATGACGTCGTGGGTGAAGCCGAAATCGTCCGGCGCCACGAAATGCGTCGTGGCGACACCCTTGGCGTCGCTGGTCACCTTGGCGATCTGATAGGCGACGGGCTTGAAGGTGCGGCCGTGATACTCGGCATTGGACACGTTCCAACTACCCTTGACCGTTCGCCAGACGATCTGGACTTGCGTGTTCGCAGGCAGTCCATCCGCAGTGACGCTCACCGGCGTCCCCACTGGCCCGTGGGTCGGTGACACCTTGATATGTCCAACGAAGCTGCCGGACATTGCGGCCGCCGGAACTTCCGGGCCTAACGAGGACGGCAGCGGGGCAGCCCCCGCTGCCACGGCTGAAATGATCAACGATGCGGCCGCCAGGGCAAACGCCTTGGCGGCCATCCTGAATTGATGGCTCATGGCAGGGGGACTCCCTATCGCGTCAAAGGGCAAAGGTCAGTCGACGTCGCCTGGAAGGACCGTCAGCTGCGATGTCTTGACGTTGAACGGCGTCCAGTCCTGGGTCGTGCCATCGGGCAACGTCGCGACGACCTTGTAGCTCATGCTCCCCGACGGAAAGTCGCCCGGAATCTTCCACGCGCCCGACCAGAAATGGTCCACCGGATCCTTGTGCGGATGGCCACCGTACTTCAGGTTGATCGTCTGTCCCGTGGACAGGTCGACGACGAGGCTCTTGACGTCCTTGTCGGTGACCGCGGCTCCGCTTGCGTTCTGAACGCGGACACGGAACACTACGCCCATCCCGTGCTTGAACTGGCTGGCAAGCACACAATCCGGGGCGCCCGATCCGTCGGGCGGGCTGGTCACCATGTCGCCGGAAAAGAACAGATGCGGCGTGGCCGCCAGCGCAGCACCGGGCAGGCCGAACATGGCAGCCGTTGCCAGGATTGCAGTGATTCCGCTGAGCCGATTCATGTTGGGGGCCTTCCTCTTCCTCAATGGGCGTCGCCCCGTATGCGGATATTGTAGGCTGGTACCGGAGTAATTCAAATCCATACGTTTGGTAGCAAACGAGGTTTTTGATTTCGGTCGAATCAACGTGGTCGAACTTCGCTTGAGTCGCCAAAGCGTTGCGCGTTCCGGGACATCCGGGCGGCGGATGTGGCCTTGCGCCGCAGGATGGACGTCCTGCCCTCCGGCTCGGTGACGAACGACCACTCGATTTCAGGCGGTCATCCGGGGCCTTTGCCCCTCCAGCCACGCCAGGAAGTCGGCGCGCGGGGACGGCCGGTGGATGTGGAAGCCCTGCCCGAACGTGCATCCCCAATCGCGTAACAGTACCAGTGCCCCGGCGTCCTCGATGCCTTCGGCGACGGTCTCCAGGTCGAGCGCGTTGGCCAGTCCGAGAATGGTCTGCACGATCTTCTGGTCGCTGACGTCGCGGGTGAGCCGTTTCACGAAGCTCTGGTCGATCTTGATGGCACTGACCGGCAGGTTCTTGAGATAGGCGAGCGAGGAATGCCCGGTTCCAAAGTCGTCGATGGCCACGCGGTATCCGTGTTCACGCAGCCGCGAGACGAGTTGTGCACAAAATTCGAAGTCGTCCATCACGGCGCTTTCGGTGATCTCGAGTTCCACGGAACGCGGATCGATGGCGTGCTGCGCTACCGTCTCATCGAGCGTCTCGAACAAGGTTCGATCGTGCAGGTTGCGTACCGACAGGTTTATCGCGACGCCCAACGCGTATCCACGCGCTTTCCACGCCGCCATATCCGCCAGCGCCGCTTTGATGATCCACTGCGTCAGATTGTTGATGAGGACGGATTCTTCCGCCTGCGGGATGAAATCGCCGGGCATGACCAAGCCGCGATTGGGAAGTTGCCAGCGCAGCAGCGCCTCGGTGCCGGTGACCTGGCCGGTCGCCAGTGAAATTTTCGCCTGATGCCAGATGACGAATTCGTCGTTGGCAAGCGCGGCGGGGATTCTTCCAAGCAGGATGAGGTTATCGCGGCTCGTGAGGTCGGTCGCGCTTTCGTAAAGATAGAACGGGCGCATGCGGCTGGCGGCCGTGTGCATCGCAATGCTGGCCTTTTGGACGAGTTCCTCCGGCGTTCGCGCATGCGTTTTGAATTCCGCCGCACCGATCGCGAAATCAACGTGAACCGGCACGCCGTCGATCATGTATGGAGAGCGCACGTGTGCTTCTATGTCGGTGAGCAGCTGTTGCGCCTCAATGCTGCTTCTGAGTGCGGCCGCGAGGCGGTCTGGCTGTATGACTGCCATGGGCACGTCGTGCGCAAGCAGAGATCGCCCGCGGGCGCAAACCTGCTTGAGCAGTTCTTCGGCAAACGCCGAACCGAAGGTGTTCTGGATGTCGAGGAAGTTGTTGAGCTGCATGACGACCAGAAAGGGCTGCGCTGGGCCGCCTTCCGGTTCGACCATTCGCTGCAGTGCATTCAGGAGCCCCGTGCGATCGAGCAACCCGGTCCGCGCGTCATGCTCGTTCAGCCAATCCAGGGTCGCCAGATGTCTGCGTAGAATGCTGACCCCAATGCCGACGAAGCCGCCAATCAGGCAGAAGAAGGCAGTTCGGTAGAGCCAATTCGCAAGGTTCTGGGTTTCGCCGGTGACCGTGTCGAGCGGCATGAAGGGACCGATCAACAGACCGGCCAACGCGCCCGCCAGGACGCCGCCGGGCGTGCCAAAAACCAGCGCGGCGAAGATGATCGGCAAGTATAATATGTGCAACGTCGCGTATTTTACGCCGCCCGTCACATACACAATCCATGCGGACGCCAGCAGAGTCAGAATAACAATGCAGGCCGACAAGATTTCAGAACGCCTGGACGGCGCAACGAAAGAGGCGAGGATTCTCTCACAAAGATTCTGGATCCACTGGAGCACGCACTGTCTCCTCAATGCTCAAGAGGAATGGACTCCGGGTGTGTTGCGCCTCTCCAGAGTTGCAGACAGGCTGATCGCAATCCCTTACCAATTCGATAAATCGTTATGTTCAAGCCCGCCAATTGCCCAAGAATTTGCCGCTCAACTGCCATTGGTGGCACGCCGTGCGGACACCGGTCGGGCGGCGGCCAGGCGAGCGCACGGCCGAGATGCGCCCCGCCTACTCCTCCGGCTCGGTCGTGAACTGCAGCGGAAAGCCGGCGCTCTTGCCCAATTCGGTGGCTTCGGTCGCCTTGGTCTCGGCAATGTCCCTGGTGTAGACGGCAACCACGCACACGCCCTTGCGATGGGCGGTGATCATCACGCGGTGCGCCTGATCCTCGCTGATGCGGAACACCGCCATCAGCACAATGACGACGAATTCGCGCGGCGTGTAGTCGTCGTTGACCAAAATGACCTTGTGCAGGCGCGGCCGCTCGATCTTGGTCTTCGGCTTCACCCTCGGTTTGGTCAGGGTATCTTTGTCGCTCATCGCCGGTCGCCTCCTGCCGGTCGGGGTCAGATGTTCAATCCGTCGTGTCGGCCGTGTCCCACCTTCGCCCCGGATTGAGGTGATAGCGCGCAGCCGACAGATTTCCAGCACCTGCCCGTCGTCACGACCGCGTCACCGAAACCTGTCAAAAACCCCCGGCGCCTGCAAAAGCCGGCTTTGAGCCGACTAAAGACGGGTGCACAGTCATGACAGGCGCGCCGCTCGGGCACGAGACGTCCCGCGCGTGCACGGGGCGGCAGCCATTTCCTTAACGAGGAGGCTCCTTCGATGTCCGCAACGAGACGATTCGAGATCGACCGTCGCCGGTTTCTGCTCGGTTCCGCCGCCTTCGGCGCTCTGGCCGTCATGCATCCCTATTCGGTGCTCGCCGCCGCCGGCCAGGCGCATCTGAGGATCATGGAGACCACGGACATCCATGTGAACCTGCTGCCCTATGACTACTACGCCGACAAACCGAACGACACCATGGGACTGTCGCGCACCGCCACGATCATCGAGTCGATCCGCGCCGAGGCGACCAACTCCATGCTGATTGACGACGGCGACCTGCTGCAGGGCAGCCCGATGGGCGACTACATCGCTTACGAGAAGGGCATGAAGGACGGCGACGTCCACCCGATCATGAAGGGCATGAACCTGCTCGGCTACGAGTGCTCGACCTTCGGCAACCACGAGTTCAACTACGGCCTGCCGTTTTTCGACAAGGTGATCGCCGGGGCAAACTTCCCGTTCGTTTGCGCCAACCTGATCCGCGGCACAACGCTCGCCACCAACCCGCGCGACGACAAGCTCTATGCCAAGCCGTACATCATCCTCGACAAGACGCTGAAGGACGGCGACGGCAAGGAATACCCGATCAGGATCGGCGTCATCGGCTTCGTGCCGCCGCAGATCATGATCTGGGATTCGAAGAACCTGGTCGGCAACGTGATGACCCGCGACATCGTCGAGGCGGCGAAGGCCTGGGTCCCGCAGATCAAGGAAGACGGCGCCGACATCGTCATCGCGCTGTCCCACTCCGGCATCGACGCCAACAAGACCGACCTAATGGAGAACGCCTCGCTGTTCCTCGGCGACATCAACGGCCTCGATGCCATCTTCACCGGCCACCAGCATCTGGTCTTCCCCGGCGGCAAGTCGTTCGACGGCCTCGACGGCGTCGACAACAGGGCCGGCACGCTGATGGGCAAGCCGGCGGTGATGGGCGGCTTCTGGGGCTCGCACATGGGCCTCATCGACCTGCTGCTCGAGCGCGACGGCAATCAGTGGAAGGTGGTCTCGGCGATGTCAGAGGCGCGGCCGATCTACCAGCGCAAGAACAACAAGATCGTGCCGACCGTCGCCGACTTCCAGAAGATCGACGACGCGCTCAAGGCCGACCACGAGGCGACACTGGCCTATGTCCGCCGCCCGGTCGGCAAGACCGCGGCGCCGCTCTACAGCTACTTCGCCCTGGTCGCCGACGATCCCGTCGGTGCAGATCGTGAGCAACGCGCAGACCTGGTACATCGCCCAGATGATGAAGGGCACAAAGTGGGAGGGTCTGCCGATCCTCTCCGCCGCGGCGCCGTTCAAGGCCGGCGGACGCAGCGGGCCGGACTACTACACCGACGTGCCGGTCGGCCCGGTCGCCATCAAGAACGTGTCGGACCTCTACCTCTACCCGAATACGGTCCGGGCGGTGGAGATCACCGGCGCCCAGGTCAAGGAATGGCTCGAGATGTCGGCCGGCATCTTCAACCAGATCCAGCCGAACAAGGCCGACCAGCCGCTGATCGACCTCGACTTCCCGAGCTACAATTTCGACGTGATCGACGGCGTCACCTACAAGATCGACGTCGCGCAGCCGCCGAAATACGACCCCAAGGGCGCCGTTCTCAATTCGCAGGCGAGCCGCATCATCGACCTGTCGTTCAACGGCAAGCCGATCGACCCCAAGCAGAAGTTCATCGTCGCCACCAACAACTATCGCGCCGGCGGCGGCGGCAACTTCCCCGACATCAACGATCATGTCATCGTCTTCGTCGGGCCGGACACCAACCGCGACGTGATCGTGCGCTACATCGTCGAGAAGGGCACCATCGACCCGAAGGCGGACGGCAACTGGTCGCTGGCTAGCGTTCCCGGTGCCTCGGTCATCTTCCCCTCGGGCCCGAAGGCCAAGGATCATCTCGCCGACGTCAAGAACATCGAATTCGCCGGTGCCGGCGAAGGCGGTTTCGACAACTACCGCATCAAGCTCTGAGCGCGCTCGGGCTGATATCCAGGGGGCGGGCTTCGGCCCGCCCCTTTTCTTCGGTGTGAGGGTCAGCTGCGGGGCTCAGCGATGGCAATCATCTCCACCGGCGCCACGACGGCATCGTCGAGCCCGCGGACGTAGTCCGCTATCTTCTCGCGGAAGTCCGCCTTCATCAGCAGATGGAGACCGAGCTGCGGCGGTCCGCCGGCGGCTTTCATGCGCTCGCTCAGCTTGCGAAAGAAGTCGCGGGCAAAATCGCGCCGGTTCCTCTCGTGACGCAGGGTGAAGCCGGCCTGGGCAAGCGCGCCGGCATAGGCCGCCGGGGTGGCGAGGAAGCTGGTCTTGGCAGAGGCCGCCCAGGGCTGCGGGTAGACCGGCTCCGCATCGCCGATCCGCATGATGTCGAAGATAGCGAAGGCAGCGCCCGGCTTGAGCACGCGGCGCACTTCGCCGAACAGCCCCACCTTGTCGGCAATGTTCATCCCGACATGGATCATGTAGGCGCCGTCGAATGCGGCGTCGTCAAATGGCATATGCTCGGCGCTGGCGCGACGATAGTCGACGGCGCCATTGAACCCGACACGGCGCGACAGCGCCGCGGCGACATGTACGTAGTCTGCCGTGAGATCGACGCCGGTCACGCGGTAGCCGCGCCCTGCGAAGAAGCGGGACGCCCCGCCGATCCCGCAACCGACATCGAGCAGATGGCTGCCGGTGGCGAAACCGACCGCCGCCGCAAGGTCCGCCGTCGCCTCGCGGCCGCCAGTGTGGAACTCGTCGACCGGCGCAAGGTCGTCGGCCGTCAGCTTGTCCGCGTCGATGCCCGACCTGGCGATTGCATCGAGAATCGCCGCCTCCAGGTTGGGCCGCGCGTAATGCATCTCGATGTCTTTCTCGATGTTGTCCGACATCGGCAACTCCGCTTGGTTGGCCCCGCCTTCGACGGTGCCCCGCGGTCAGGGTCATGGAATAGTCCAAGATCTGTACTATCGAGATTGCCCGAGTGGTCTTAATGACGGCAGACGCAGGAGACCGATGCGATGCGCAGCTATGGCCAGTTCTGTCCGATCGCGAAGGCCGCGGAGCTCTTCTGCGAGCGCTGGACACCGCTCATCCTGCGCGACCTTTCCGCCGGCGCCACACGCTTCTCGCAATTGCGGCGCGGCGTGCCCCTCGCCTCACCGACGCTTCTGTCGCAGCGTCTGAAGGCGCTCGAAGCCGAGGGCGTCGTCGAGCGGCGCAAGAGCGGTCGCGGCTACACCTACCACCTCACCGAGGCCGGGCAGGATTTTGCGCCGCTGGTGCATGCGCTCGGCGTGTGGGGACAGCGATGGTCGCGCCGCGACCTTGCCTCGAACGAGACTAGCCTGACGCTGATGATGTGGGGCCTGGAGACCTGCATCCGGCCCGATGCCTTCGGGACGCGCCGCGGCGTCGTGTTGCTGACGTTCACCGACCAGCCCGCGGCAAAGCGCAATTGGTGGTTCGTGAACCAGGACGGTCGCGCCGAGTTGTGCATCGATGATCCGGGCTTCGAGGTCGATCTCTATCTGACGACCACGCTTGACGACATGATCCGCTTCTATCGTGGCGACCTGTCGCTTCAGCGGGCGCTGGCGGACGGCCAGTTGAGGGCGGATGGCTCACCGGCGGCGCTGCGCATCCTGCCGCGCTGGCTGAAGCAGCCGCCCTTTGCGGCCGTGGCCTCGCGACGCGCCGACGCGCGCGCGGCGTAAGCGGCCGGGCGCCAGGGGGCGTCCCGCCCGCCTCGCGGCCGTGTTTCCGCCCCCGCGTCTTTTCGTCCGGCGGGCTTTTCGTTGGGGCGCAAACGTCCCACATTGCCGGGGTCGCCCGTCCGGCGGCGCCTTCCCCATCGCAAAGAGATTTTCCATGTCCACACCAAACGCAGCGCATGCCGGCACCTTCAAGATCGGCGGCACAATCGAGGTCAACCGGCTCGGCTTCGGCGCCATGCGCATCACCGGCCGCGGAATCTGGGGCGAACCGGCGGATCGGCCGGAAGCCATCCGCACCCTCAAACGCCTGCCGGCCCTCAACATCAATTTCATCGACACCGCCGATGCCTATGGCCCGGACGTCTCCGAAGAGCTGATTCACGAAGCGCTGGCCCCCTACCCGGCCGGCATGGTGGTCGCCACCAAGGGCGGGCTGACGCGCAGCGGTCCCGACCGGTGGGAGCCGGTCGGCCGGCCGGAATATCTCGTGCAGCAGGCCCATCTCAGCTGCCGGCGCCTCGGCGTTGACGTCATCGACCTGTGGCAACTCCATCGTATCGATTCCAAGGTCCCGCGCGACGAACAGTTCGCGGCCATCGGGACGCTGATCGACGAGGGTGTCATCCGCTATGCGGGCTTGAGCGAAGTCTCGGTCGAGGAGATCAAGGCCGCCTCGAAATTCTTCAAGGTCGCCACCGTTCAGAACCGCTACAATCTCGTCGACCGGCAGAGCGAGGACGTGCTCGACTTCTGCACAGCCGAGGGCATCGGTTTCATTCCGTGGGCGCCGCTGAGCTCCGGCCACGTTGCGGGATCGGAGATCGAGACGATCGCCAAGCGCCACAAGGTCACCCCCTCTGAGATCGCGCTCGCCTGGCTCTTGAAGCGCAGCCCGGTGATGCTGCCCATCCCCGGCACCTCCAAGGTCGCCCATCTCGAAGAGAACGTTGCGGCGGTGGACATCAAGCTCAGCGACGCCGAGTTCGTCGCGCTCGACGCGGAAGGCAAGGCGGCGGCCTGAGTCGCGCACCGATTCGGCAAAAGGGCGGGCTTCGGCCTGCCCTTTTTTCGACTCCGAATCATTGCAGCGATTCGCTCCGACAGGGAATCGGATGTCGCAAGGGGAATCGTGTCACGCTTGTGGACAGTGGGCGAGTCTGCAGTCGTGACTTTGCGTCGCTGGCGTCCGTGGTAAACAGATCATGAAGACGGAGCGACAATTGCCGACTTCATCGGGCCCGAAGGGGCTGGGACCCGTTTCCCTGTATCGCGGGCAGCGTCGCCGGTAGGCACCGGAGAGGTTGGCGATTCGGGGAGGCTAGAGGCTGAGGGACGGACAGCACCATGGCATTCGCGGTTCGCGCGGTCGCCGACAACACGACCACCGAGACCTATCGCACCGCACCGCAGAACGTCGAAGCGGAACAGGCGCTGCTTGGCGCCATCCTGGTCAACAACGAAGCCTTCTACCGCGTTTCCGATTTCCTTGAGCCGCAGCATTTCTTCGAGCCGGTCCACAAGGCGATCTTCGAGGTCGCCGGCCAGCTCATCCGCGCCAACAAGGTGGCCACCCCGGTCACCATCAAGACCTTCCTGCCGACCGAGCTGGCCATCGGCGACATCAATCTGGCCACCTATCTCGCCCGCCTGGCGGCGGAGGCGACCACGATCATCAACGCCGAGGACTACGGCCGCACGGTCCACGATCTGGCGCTGCGCCGCGCGCTGATCGGCATCGGCGAGGACATGGTCAACGTCGCCTATGACGCGACGGTTGAGCAAACTCCGGGGGCACAGATCGAGGAGGCCGAGAAGCGGCTCTTCGACCTCGCGGAAAAGGGCCAGTACGGCGCCGGCTTCCAGTCCTTCGAGACGGCGGTCACCAGTGCCATCGACCTCGCCAGCGCCGCCTACAAGCGGGACGGCCACCTGTCGGGCCAGGCCACCGGGCTCGACGATCTCGACAAGCTGATGGGCGGCCTGCAGGCGTCCGACCTCATCATCGTCGCCGGTCGCCCGGGCATGGGCAAATCGGCGCTGGCCACCAATGTCGGCTTCAACATCGCCAAGGCGTGGCGCGGCGAGTTGCAGCCCGACGGCTCGATGAAGACGGTCAATGGCGGCATCGTCGGCCTGTTCTCGCTGGAAATGTCGGCCGAGCAGCTCGCCACGCGTATCATCGCCGAACAGTCCGGCGTGTCCTCGGCCAATATCCGCCGCGGCCGCATCGACGAGGCCGACTTTGCGCGCATCGTCGAGGCCTCGCGCGAGATGCAGCGCATCCCCTTCTACATCGACCAGACCGGCGGCCTCTCGATCGCGCAGCTCGCCGCCCGCGCCCGCCGGCTCAAGCGCCAGCGTGGCCTCGACCTGCTGATCGTCGACTATATCCAGCTTCTCGCCGGCACCTCGCGGCGCTCATCCGAAAACCGCGTGCAGGAAATCACCGAGATCACCACCAACCTCAAGGCGCTGGCCAAGGAGCTGGCGGTACCGATCGTCGCCTTGTCGCAACTCTCGCGCCAGGTGGAGAGCCGCGACGACAAGCGACCGCAGCTTTCCGACCTGCGTGAATCAGGCTCAATCGAGCAGGACGCCGACGTGGTGCTCTTCATCTTCCGCGACGAGTACTACCTGAAGAACAAGATGCCCAAGGAGGGCACGGAAGAGTTCTTCAAGTGGCAGGCGGATATGGACGCCGCCCACGGTATCGCCGAGGTCATCGTCGGCAAGCAGCGCCACGGACCGACGGGTACCGTGCGGCTGCATTTCGCGGACGAGTTCACGCGCTTCTCCAACCTCGCCCCGGACGGCGCCTATCCGGTGCCGTTCGAGGGATAGTCGTCCAGACTGCGCGCCCGTCGGCTGACGGCCGCCGCCTGACGCGCCTGACGGCGCTGGGCCCATGAACATGGCCCTCCCCGGCCGAATTCCTGTAAGGTGCCGTGAGCCAAGGGAGTCTAGCCTATGTTCAAGTGGCTGTTCGGCAACAAGGAAGAAAGCGGCGGCGGGGACCAGGCCAGCGGCGTCAAGGAACTGCTCGTCGTCAGCCGCACGGTCAAGGCGGCGCCGGAGCGCGCTTTCGCCGTATTCGTCGATGAGTTCGGCAAATGGTGGCCGGCGAAATACTCGCTGGCCGGCGACAATCTCGCCGAGATCGTGATCGAGCCGAAGATGAACGGCCGCGCCATCGAGCGCGACAAGTCCGGTGGCGAGACCGTCTGGGGCACGGTGCTCTCCTTCTTCCGACCGAGCCACCTGGTGATCGCCTGGCAGATTTCGCCGGAGCGCACGGTGATCGAAAACGAAGCCGGCGCCAGTCGCGTCGACGTGCGCTTCGTCGCGCAGGCGGACGGCACAACCGAGGTGGTGCTCGTCCATCGCGATTTTCCGCGTCACGGCACCGGCTGGGAAAAATACCGCCACAAGATGAGCGTCAAGGAGGGCGGCTGGCCGCTGCTGATGGACCGCTACGCCAAGGCGGTGGCCGGCGAGCCACTCTAGGCCGCCGGGCCTTGTGCACAATCCGGGTGAGCGTCCGAGCGCAAGCGCGTCTTGCCGCAAAAATCCCTGTATGCTGCCGCCATGACGTCACGCCCTGACTCGCTTCCGGCCGGCGGTCGCCTGACCGTTGACCTTGTGGCGCTCGCCGCCAACTGGAAGGCGCTGGCCGACCATGTCGCCGGCGGCGGCCATGCCACCGCCGCGGTGGTCAAGGGCGACGGCTACGGCATCGGGCTGGAAGAGGCCGGGCGAACGCTGGCCGCGGCCGGCTGCACCACCTTCTTCGTCGCCCTGCCCGACGAGGGGCGGCGCCTCCGCGACGTCCTGCCCAGTGCGGTCATCTATGTCCTTAACGAACTCATCGGCGGCGCCGACGCCTATGCGCGCGCCGACATGAGGCCGGTGCTCGGCTCCTGGCCGGAGATCGAGGAGTGGGCTGCGTTCCGCAAGGCCGGGGGCGCAACCGGCGCCGCAGTCCACGTCGATACCGGCATGAACCGCCTTGGCCTGACGCTCCACGATGCGCTCGATCTCCGCCGCAACGCGCGGCTGCTGGCCGCACTGGCGCCCGATCTCATCATCTCGCATCTGGCCTGCGCCGATACGCCCGATCATCCGATGAACCGCCGCCAACTGGCGCTGTTCCGCGAGGTGCGCGCGCAGTTCCCCGACCTGCCGGCATCGCTGGCCAATTCCGCCGGCGTGTTCCTCGGGCCCGATTATCACTTCGACCTCGTGCGGCCCGGCATCGCGCTTTATGGCGGCGTCGCCGTCCAGGGGCTCACCAATCCGATGCGCGCGGTGGCGACGCTGGAGGCACGGGTGCTGGCGGTGCGCGAGGCCGAGGAAGGCGAAACGGTCGGTTATGGCGCGACGCAGAGCTTCAAGCAGCCGGCGCGTCTGGCCACCCTCTCCATCGGCTATGCCGACGGCTACCATCGTCTCGCCGGCGGCAGCGACGAGCGCCCCGGCGCCTGGGCGTGGGTGCGCGGCCAGCGGGCGCCGCTCGCCGGGCGTGTGTCGATGGACCTCATCACCATCGACGTCACCAACATCCCCGGTGTCACCCGTGGCGACTGGGTCGAACTGTTCGGCCGGCATGTCCCGGTGGACGAAGTCGCCCGCCATGCCGGCACCATCGGCTACGAGCTCCTGACCAACCTCGGCCGGCGCTATGAGCGGGTCTATGTCGGCGGACCCGCCGGGTGAGACAGGGTGTGTCGCGGGCGCGGTGCGGTGCGCAGCACCGCGGCACAGACCCAGGACCTGAGCTTTGTCGCCTCCGGACCGGCAGCGCACCGTTTCGAGCTGGGTGGCGTGCGCGAAACGGCGCCAGACGAAGAGGGCGGCCCGGGGCCGCCCTCTGTCCGTGAATCCCTGCGACCGGTTCAGCCGGTCTTCAGCGGCACCTTGGGCACCAGACCGCGCTTGTTGCCGCCTTCACCGCCGCCTCCGGCGGGCGGCGTGTCGGATGACGGCGCCGCCTTCTTGGCATGTGTCGACCGACGCCGGCGCGGCGCGCGGGGCTTCTTCGGCGTCGGTTCGGGCTTCGGCATCACCGGGCCATCCTCGATGGCTTCGAGCGCAAGCCCTTCGCCGTCTTCCTTGACGGTAACCTTGACCGTGCCGCCCTTCTTCAGCTTGCCGAAGAGCACCTCCTCGGCCAGTGGCTGCTTGATGTGCTCCTGGATGACGCGGCCGAGCGGCCGCGCCCCCATGCGGCTGTCATAGCCTTTGTCGGCCAGCCATTTGATCGCCCCTTCGGAGAGATCGAAGGTGACGCCGCGGTCGGCCAGTTGCGCCTCGAGCTGCAGGACGAACTTCTGTACCACCTGATAGACGACCTCCGGCGGCAGATTGCCGAAGGGCACGATGGCATCGAGGCGGTTGCGGAATTCCGGGGCGAACAGCCGGTTGATCGCCTCCATGTCGTCGCCTGCGCGCACCGAGTTGGCGAAACCGATGGCCGCCTTGGCCAGTTCGCTGGCGCCGGCATTGGTCGTCATGATCAGGATGACGTTGCGGAAATCGACCTGCTTGCCGTTGTGGTCGGTGAGCTTGCCGTGGTCCATGACCTGCAGAAGGATATTGAACAGGTCGGGATGGGCCTTCTCGATCTCGTCGAGGAGCAGCACGCAGTGTGGGTGCTGGTCGACGCCATCGGTCAACAGTCCGCCCTGGTCGAAACCAACATAGCCGGGCGGCGCGCCGATCAGGCGGCTGACGGTGTGGCGCTCCATGTATTCCGACATGTCGAAGCGGATCAGCTCGACACCGAGCGCTGCGGCGAGCTGGCGCGCGACCTCGGTCTTGCCGACGCCGGTGGGACCGGAGAACAGGTAGCAGCCGATCGGCTTCTCCGGCTCTCGCAGGCCGGCGCGGGCGAGCTTGATCGCCGAGGATATCTTCTCGATCGCCTTTTCCTGGCCGTAGACGACGGTCCTCAGCGTCTCGTCGAGATGCTGGAGCACCTCGGCATCGTCCTTCGACACCGACTTCGGCGGAATCCGCGCCATGGTGGCGATGGTATCCTCGATCTCCTTGACGCCGATGGTCTTGCGTCGCTTCGATTCCGGCACCAGCATCTGCGAGGCACCGGTCTCGTCGATGACGTCGATCGCCTTGTCGGGCAGCTTGCGGTCATTGATGTAGCGCGACGACAGCTCAACCGCGCTCTTGATCGCATCGCCGGTATAGCGGACGCGGTGATACTCTTCGAAATAGGGCTTGAGGCCCTTGAGGATCTCGATGGCATCGGGAATCGACGGCTCGGCGATGTCGATCTTCTGGAAGCGGCGGACCAGCGCCCGGTCCTTCTCGAAGAACTGGCGATATTCCTTGTAGGTGGTCGAGCCGATGCAGCGGATGGTGCCGGAAGCCAGCGCCGGCTTGAGCAGGTTCGACGCATCCATGGCGCCGCCGGAGGTGGCGCCGGCACCGATCACGGTGTGGATCTCGTCGATGAACATGATCGCGCCGGGGAACTCCTCGATCTCCTTGATGACCTGCTTGAGGCGCTCTTCGAAATCGCCGCGATAGCGCGTGCCGGCGAGCAACGTCCCCATATCGAGGGCAAAGACCGTCGACTTGGAAAGCACGTCGGGCACCTCGCCCTCGACGATGCGTTTGGCCAGGCCTTCGGCGATCGCCGTCTTGCCGACGCCGGGATCACCGACGAACAGCGGGTTGTTCTTCTGCCGGCGGCAGAGGATCTGGATGGTACGGCTGATCTCCGCCTCGCGGCCGATCAGCGGGTCGATGCGGCCCTTCTTCGCCTTGTCGTTGAGGTTGACGCAATAGGCTTCAAGCGCATCGGCCTTCTTCTTGGATTCGTCACGCCCCTCGACGGTCGCTGCGTCGTCGTCAACGCCGCGCACGGGCCTGGATTCCGACATGCCGGCGCGCTTGGCGATGCCGTGGCTGATGTAGTTGACCGCGTCGTAGCGGGTCATTTCCTGCTCCTGCAGGAAATAGGCGGCATGGCTCTCGCGCTCGGCGAAGATGGCGACCAGCACATTGGCGCCGGTGACCTCCTCGCGGCCCGACGACTGAACATGGATGACGGCACGCTGGATGACGCGCTGGAAGCCGGCGGTCGGCTTCGAGTCCTCGCCCGAGCCCGTGGCCAGGTTGGCGAGCTCGGTGTCGATGTATTCCACCAGGCTGTGGCGCAGCACGTCGAGATCGACGTTGCAGGCGCGCATGACCGCGGCAGCATCCTGATCGTCGATCAGTGCCAGCAGCAGATGCTCCAGCGTGGCGTATTCCTGGTGTCGCTCGCCCGCCAGCGCCAACGCCTGATGGAGAGCCTTCTCAAGACTGCGGGAGAATGACGGCACCGAACGACCTCACTTCTTTTCCATCACGCATTGTAGCGGATGCTGATGCTTGCGCGCGAAATCCATCACTTGCGTCACTTTCGTCTCGGCGACCTCGTAGGTGAAGATACCGCACTCTCCGACCCCGTGCTGATGCACGTGCAGCATGATCTGGGTCGCCTCCTCCCGTCCCTTCTGAAAAAACCGCTCCAACACATGCACGACGAATTCCATCGGCGTGTAGTCGTCATTGAGGATCAGCACCCGATAGAGACTCGGCCGCTTGGTCTTTGGCCGCGTCTTGGCGACAATGCTGGTATCCGCGTCGCCACCGTTGAAATCGGGGCGACGATTCTCGTTGCTCATATCGCGTCCGACTGTGGGTATTCTCGAGGTGAAATCCTGCCGACAAACAGCGCGTGCCGTCAACGATCAAATTGCCGTCAGATCACGCGCCACCTCGGTTATCCGGCTGCCGGACGGGAACAGGGGAACGGGCGATATGTAGGTCTGAAACCGGCCATGTGAAGCCGCCCGCGGCAGGATCACCGGTATAGGCCCACAAAAAAGGCCCGGCGTCGCCGCCGAGCCGTTGTTTGTCGCACTTTTCCGGGGGCACGCCCCGGCGGCCTATTTGCCGAATTTGCCGAAGAACGCTTCGTAGGGCTGGTAGGCGCCCTTGGCCATATCGGCGACGATCTCGTTGATGCGCGTCACCTGGCCAACATAATCTTCGTAGGCGGAGCGCACGATCTCCGACTGCACCGCAACCGCTGCGTCGAGGCTCTTGGCCGCCATGAGCTTCTCGATCCCAGCTCCGCCGGTGTCGAAGCTGCGCTTGGAATAGTCCACGGCCTCAACCGCCATGGCCTGCATGCCCTTGCTCACCGCATCGACGCTTTTCAACGCCACGTCGATGTTTTCCTTGCTGAATCCCTGCATGTCGAAGGCGCTCATCTTCATGTTTTCCCACGCATTGCCAGGCCGCTCGAGGCAGCCGGCGCCTCATTTGATGGGATTATATATGTGCAGTGCAACATAGAAGTCAAGGAATATTTGTGCGGTGCACAATGGCAAATCGAACGCGATTCCGCGCTGCGGCGGATCGCGGCTTTACCGAACGGTAACGCCCCTTTCATAATGTTTGCCACGGTGATGCCTGCATCGGCAGGCACGGGACAGAGCACAGGCGGGAACAGACGGGCTCACGCACGCTTCGAGCAGCCGCACGATGAGCGGGAAGCGGGCAATCTCCCCGGACACAACCTGGTCGCGTGGCTCATAGGCGAATACTGCCGGCGCACCTGCATACGCTGGCATGGGACAGGCTGATTTATAATGATGCGAATCGGTACACTTGTGCGCGGGGCAATGAGACCGAGATTGATTGCAGCGGCATGTCTCGCTGTGGTGGCGTTTGGCGCCATCCCGCAGGCGGCTGTGGCTGCGCCGGATTCGGCCATTATCGTCGACGCCAAGACCGGCAAGACGCTCTATGCGCAGGCCGCCGACGCCAGGCGCTATCCGGCGTCCCTTACCAAGATGATGACCCTCTACCTGCTCTTCGACGCGCTCGAGGCGCACAGGACCTCGCTCAACGCACCGATCAAGGTTTCGGCGCATGCCGCCGGCCAGGCGCCCTCCAAGCTCGGTCTCAAGCCCGGCCAGACCATCAGCGTGCGCGACGCCATTCTGGCGATCGTCACCAAATCGGCCAACGACGTGGCCGTGGCGATCGGCGAATATCTTGGCGGGACGGAATCGGCCTTCGCCCAGATGATGACCCGCAAGGCGCACGAACTCGGCATGTCGCGCACTACCTTCCGCAACGCCTCCGGCCTGCCAAATTCCGGCCAGATGACGACCGCCCGCGACATGGCCACGCTTGGGCGGGCGCTGCAGGAGCACCATCCGGAATACTTCTCCTATTTCTCAACCCCGAGCTTTGTCTGGCAGGGCCGGCGAATCCGCAACCACGACCACCTGCTTGGCCGGGTGGCGGGGGTCAACGGCATCAAGACCGGCTATACGCGCGCCTCGGGCTTCAACCTCGTGACCTCGATCACGCGCGGCGGCCGCAAGATCGTTGGCGTGGTCATTGGCGGCGACACCAGCCGCTGGCGCGACAACCACATGGCCAACTTGATCGCGACCTATCTGCCCAAGGCCTCCACCGGCCGCCAGGTCGCCTTTGTTCCGGGCGCCACCAGGAGCGTGGCGGCAATCGACCCCAAGACTCTGCCGATCCCGCAGCAGCGTCCGGCCATTGACGACGCCAGCACCGCCTCGATCGCCGCCCCCCCGGCGGCGGCACCTGCCGCGCCGATCGTCCTCGCCGATCGGCCAGCGCCCGCAGCGGCGGGCCAACCGGCCGCCGCTCCCACCGGCATCGCCTCGCTGGTTGGCGCCAATTCGGTTTTCGCGCTGGACGCCGTCGATCAGGGTCAGGGCGACGCCTCGGGCGAAGACGATTCGAGCGACGCCGCCTCGCCGACCACCGTCATCACCGGTTGGAAGATTCAGCTTGCCGCCACGCCGACCCAGTCCTCGGCCGAGGATGTCCTCGACAAGGCGCTGTCGAAGGCTTCTGCCGTGCTCGCCAATGCCTCGCCCTACACCGAGCCGGTGGTGGTGAGCGGCAGCACGCTTTACCGCGCCCGTTTCGCGGGATTTGCCAATAAGAACCAGGCGCGCAATGCATGCGCCTACCTCACCAGGCATGATTTCAAGTGCCTGGCGATCAGTGACTGACAGGGATTAGCGTTCTCGAAAGAGTCCTGTGTTTGTATGGAGTAGTGGGACTTAGCGATGATTGCCGAGAAGCCTGTCTTTAGCCTGATTGATTTTCGCGGCGAGGAACGTCGAGCCGCCCTGGTCGGGGTGCACACGCATCATCAGCCGGCGGTGCGCCGCCCTGATTTCCCGATCACCGGCACCGGGCGCAAGGCCAAGGATCTGATAGGCCTCCTCATCAGTCATGGCGCCAGAATCCGCCGCGCCGCCCGCCCCCGCTGCGCCATCACCCTCGACGTGGTCACGCCATCCGGGCTTCCGGCGGTCGAGATAAGCTTCGAATAACGCCACGCTTTCCTGGTCGCCGCCAATCTCGCCGGCAAGTTCGAGCAGCGCCTGATCGTCCAGTTCGTCGAGTTCCTTGCCCGCCAGCCGGCCGGCAAGCACCTTGCCGCGCATGGCGCCGCTGTCGTGGTCGAGGCTCATCTCGAAGAAGCGCGAGCGCACCGTCGAGGTAGAGCCGGGCGACCGGCGGCCGTGGCCGCCGAGGTCGAGCGGCCCGATCCGTCCGGTCGCGACGACCGAAAGGCCGGCCGAAATCAGGACCACAGCAATGCCCCAGCGATCGCCAACAGCGAACACGATGCCGACCACCGTCAGCACGATTCCAAGCAGGTAGCGGATCGCCCGGACCAGCGCGCGGGTATCCGCCGTGACGAAGGCGCGGGCAAGGACCAGCAGAATGGCAAGCAGGATGAGTCCCGCGCCGAAATAGGCCATCAGCGCAACTGCTCGAGGAGAAGTCGTGCGCCGGCGCCGCCCTTGGCCAGCGCCTTCATGCCACCGGCGGCATAGACCGCCGCCGCCCGCAGGAGTTCGGCCAGCTGCCCGGCGGCGTTGACGTTGAAGCGCGCATAGGCGCCACCGGACAGACGGGCGATCTCACGGAAAGCGCGCTCGACCGAGGCGTCGTGCCCCTCCTGAAAGATGAAGACGCGCAGGCCGAGCATGCCGAGTTCGCCAGCGGCAGCGGCAAGATCGTCGATCTTCTCCTCCATCGCATCGCCGACGAAGACGAGCACATTGACTTTCTTCTTGCCGGTCTCCTTGCGCGCATGTTTCAGGATGCGGGCGATCTGTGTGTGCCCGCCGCGGCAGTCGATCGTGGTCATCAGGTCGCGCAAGCTGCGTGCATCGCGCACCCAACGGCTGGTGCGGCATTCGTTGAAGCCGCGGTAATAGGCAAGCTGCACCTCCAGCCCACCCACCTTGGCGGCCTCCTCAAACATCTCCGCCTGAAGCCCGAGCGCGGTGTCCCAGGTCGGCTGGCGGCTCATGGTGGCATCGAGCGCGAAGATCAGCCGCCCGTGCCCGCCGGCGGCCTCAGCCGGCGCCATGGTGCGTGCCTGCTGCAGGAATGCCTCGATCTCCTGCGGACGCGACGGCGGCGGCGCAGCCGGAGATTCCGGATTGTCGCGGCGAACCGGCGTCTTCTTTTCGTCTGCCGCCATTCGGCGAAAAGCTCCCGAGCGCTCTTTGAAGGCCCTATCCAGCACCTATCATGTGGCGCTCACAGGGCCCCGCGCAACCAGTCGTCATCATCCGGCGTGGCGCGGCCGCCGCTCAGCGCCGGCGGATCGGGCGGGGCCGCCGGCGGCGGCTTTCGCAAGGCGGGAAGACTGAGCGTGTCGAGCAGGTTGCGGACCTCGTTGCGGGCCGAGATGTGGGAGAGCGTCGGCGCGGAGTCGCCGGCACCGAAGGCATCCAGCGCGGTCAGACCGTAGGGAAACAGCTCGCGGAAGATGACACGTTCGGAAATGCCGTCGGCGAGCCGGAAGCCGGCCTGCGCCGACAACTGCTTCAGCCCGCGCTCGATATTGCGCCGGTTGCGGCTGGCCAGGGCCGCCTGGCGGTTGCGCACCACCACCCAATCGGTCTCGCGGTTGTCGACCAGGCGCCGCTGGCGCAGCGATTCGGCCACCAGCTGCGCATAATGGCTGGGTCCGAGCACCTCCAGCGTGTCGGGATCGACCCGGCCGAGGACATCGAAGTCGACAAAGCTGTCGTTGATCGGCGTGATCAGCGTGTCGGCCATCGCGTGGCTGACGCGCATCAGATAGGTGTTGTGGCCGGGCGTATCGATGACGACGTAGTCGAAGCCGTATTCGGTGCGGCTGACGGCCTCGGCGAAGGCGCGGAATTCGCGGTCCTGAATCTCGGAGACCAGTTCGCCATCGGCCGGCGGCACGGTGAAATGGATCGGGGTTTCCAGCGGCAGGCCGGTCTTCCGCGCCCAGGCGACGCGGTTCTCGACATAGCGGGTGAGCGAACGCTGGCGGCCATCGGTGTCGATGGAGGCGACCCGCGCCCCGCTCTTGAGCAGGGCGACGATGACATGCATGGCCGTGGTCGACTTTCCCGAGCCGCCCTTCTCGTTGCCGAGAACAATGACGTGGGCAGGCTGGAAGCTTTGCACCTCGCGCATTCCAGAATCCTTACCCGATTCTGGAAGCGCCGGGTAATCCGCCTTTTTGGGGGAGTGGATGGTGTGGATCCGCGGGTGGTCCACCGCGCGGCACTTGGTACCGCGCCGCGCCCGGGATTCGGGGCACGGAAGCCTACAGCACCGGGTGCTGCTCGGTGGCGACCACCGGCATGAGCGAACCGGCCTCCTCCGCCAATGGCGGGTTTGCCGATGACCACCCCGGCAGACGCAGGCACTCGACCAGTTCGCGGATTTCGGTGCGGGCCGCGACATGCGACATGGTCGGCCGCCGGCCGAGCACGGCGCGCTCGAGCGGGTCGAAGGTGGTCAATCCCATGGGAAAGAACTCGCGGTAGATGACGCGCTCGGAAATGCCGTGGGCGATGCGAAAGCCGAGATGGCCGGCAAGCAGGTCGAGACCTTCGACGACGTTGCGCTGATTGCGGCTGGCGAGCGGCGACAGGCGGTTGCGCACAACGATCCAGTCGGTTCCCTGCGGTACACTCATGGCCCGCTTGCGGCGCACCTCATCGACCAGGCTGGCGTACTGGCTGATGGCGGTGACGGCGAACGGCGGGCCCTCGACGCGGCCGAGCACGTCGAGATCGACGAAGCTATCGTTGACCGGCGTGACCAGCGTATCGGCGAGCGCGTGGCTGAGCCGCATACGATAGGAATCGTTGGCCGGCGTGTCGATGACGACGAAATCCACGGTCTCGCCAAGGCGGTCAACGATCTCGCTGAAGTCGGCGAACTCGCTTGCCTCCACCTGGCGCAGATCGTCGCCCTCGCCCAGCTTGACCGAGAAATGGCTCGGCAGTTCGAGCGCCAGGCCGCTCTTCCGGGCCCAACGGGCCCGGTTCTCCAGGTAGCGGGTGAGCGAAAGCTGGCGGCTGTCGGTATCGATGGAGGCGACCCGGCAGCCGGTCTTGAGCAGGGCTACAATGATGTGCATGGCTAGCGTCGACTTGCCCGAGCCACCCTTCTCGTTGCCGAGAACGATGACATGAGCGGAGTTCGCTGCCGGCAGGACTGAGACCATTGTCGTGCGCCGTTCCAGATCGAGCCGAATCTGAAAGATTGGGCACAACATGCATGAAAAGCGCCAAGATTTCGTCAACGGCGAACGGAAACGGCTGAATTCCGCCGGTTAAGCTTACCGCCAGGACGGCCCGCGGCTCCTAGCGCAGGCCGAGCGCGGCCAGTTCGGCGGAGAGTTCCGGCGGCAGCCCGCCATTTCGCCCGCTCCTCAGGTCCTTCGGCGCGTCCTTTGCCGGCAGATAGCGCCAGCCCTGGAAGGGCCGCTTCGGCTGCCATTCCGTCGGCACCACCTTCGGCTCCAGCACCAGGGCGCAGCGGCCGATGCCATCCGTGTCGACAAAGGGGCGGATGTCGAGGAGGCGCTGACGTGCCTGAACTTTGCCCTTGATGACCCAGTAGAGCGAGCCGCCGCCGAGGAGTTCGGGCGTGCGCCTGGGCACCATGCGGGTGACATGGCGGTGCTCCAGCGGATCGCCCGCGCGCCGTTTCTCCGCCATGCGCATGGCGATCCATTCGCTGAGATCGTCGATCGAATCGCAGCCGACGCAGAGCTTGATCAGATGGAGGGTCATCGCCCGACAGTCGCCATCTTGGGCGTGCACGTCAAATCGCCAGCCAAGGCTTTCCACAGGCTGGGAAAAAGCGCCCTGCCCGCGACAAACTGTCCATAGCCCGTTCGGCGCTCGCGACCTAAAAGCCAGCCCTTCGACCCACCCGGCGCGCCGGCAGGTAGACCTCATGTTGCCCAAGATCTGGCCCGCCGTCCTCGCCCTTGGGTGGATCCTGCTGGTGACGGCCGGCGGCGAGGCCCTGATGGCCCTGGTCGGCGTTGCCGACGCGGACGCCGGGGCGAAGGACTTCGCGGTCAGCGCCGCGATCACCGCGGCGGTGGCCGGCGCCTGCATCCTGACCACCAAGGGCCGCCCGTTCGAGCTGCGCTTCCGCGACGCCGCCTTCCTGACGTCGGTATCGTGGTTCGTCGTGCCCGCCTTCGCGGCGTTGCCGCTGATGGCGCACCCGATCGGGCTGACCTTCGTCGACGCCTATTTCGAGATGGTCTCCGGCTTCACCACCACCGGCTCGACGGTGATGACCGGCCTCGACAGCATGCCGGCCTCGATCCTGCTGTGGCGCTCGACCGTGCAGTGGCTGGGCGGGCTCGGGATCATCGGCCTGGCGATCATCATTCTGCCTTTCCTGAGAATTGGCGGCATGCAGCTCTTCCGCATGGAATCATCCGATCGCTCGGACGACGTCATGCCCAAGGCGGGGCACGTCGCCGGGCTGGTGGGACGGGTCTATGTGATCCTGACCATTGCCTGCACCCTCACCTATTGGGCGCTCGGCATGTCCCCCTTCGATGCGCTCAACTATGCGCTGACGACGCTGCCGACCGCCGGCTTTGCGACCCACGATGCCTCGTTCGGCTATTTCCACAGCCCGGCGCTGGAATGGGCGGGCGTTGTGTTCATGATCTCCGGCGCGCTGCCCATGATCGCCTATCTGAGGGTGCTGAAGCCCGGCCGCTGGCGCGAGCGCATCGATCCGCAGATTCCGGTGTTCATCGGAATGCTCGCGGTCTTCACCGTCGTCGTCACCCTCTATGTGTGGCTGACCGGGCAGCTTCCCTTCTTCTCCGCTCTCACCGAGGCCGCCTTCAACATCACCTCGGTCGTCAGCACGACCGGATTTGCCTCGACCGACTATCTCAAATGGGGTCCGTTCGTGGCGGTGTCGTTCCTGCTGTTCACCTTCCCGGGCGGCTGTACGGGATCGACGGCCGGCGGCCTCAAGACGATGCGGCTGATCGTGCTCTATCGCGTCGCCGCCCAGCACATCGCCCACCTGCTCCACCCGCATCGCACCTCACCGATCACTTACGGCAGCAAGGTTCTCTCCGACGACGAGGTCGGCTCGGTCGGCACTTTCGCCTTTCTCTATCTTGCGACCTTCGTCGTCCTGTCGCTGGCCGTCGCCCTGACCGGGCTGGACATGGACACGGCCATGTCGGCGGTCTCCGAATGCATGGCCAATGCCGGCCCCGGCATCGGCCCGATCATCGGCCCGGCCGGCAACTTCGCCAGCCTGCCGGACATATCGAAGATCCTGCTGAGCTTCGCGATGATCGCCGGCCGCCTGGAAATACAGGGCGTTCTGATCCTCTTCCTGCCGCAATTCTACGCGTGAGGCGAAAGCCGGCGGCAGGTCAGATGGTCACCTGCGTGCCGATCTCGACGACGCGGTCGGTCGGCAGGCCGAAATAGCTCGAGGCGTCGTCGGCATTGCGCGCCAGCGTCATGAAGATCTTGTCCTGCCATATGGGCAAGCCCGACTTCTTCGACGCCTTCAGCGAGCGCCGCGACAGGAAGAAGGTGGTCTTCATCACGTCGTAGGTGAAGTGGTCGTCCTTGATGCGTGCCAGCGTGCGCGGCAGGTTCGGGCTCTCGGTGAAGCCGTAGCGCACGGTGATGCGCAAGAAGGACGCCGAGATATGTTCGACGGTCGTGCGCTCCTTCGGCGGCACACGCGGCCTTTCGGCCATGGCCAGCGTCACGATCGCGTTCGCCTCGTGCAGCACGTGAAAGTGCTTGAGACTGTGGAGCAGCGCCGTCGGCGTGCTCACCGGATCGCCGGTCAGGAAGATCGCGGTACCGGCTATGCGCGGCGGTGGATTGGCCTCCAGCTTGTCGACAAGGTCCGCCAGCGGGACTTCGGTGCGACGCGACTTCTCGAACAGGATGGCACTGCCGCGGCGCCAGGTGAGCATGATCAGCAGCAGGAAGCCGCCGAGGAGCAGCGGGAACCAGCCACCGGACAGCACCTTGAGAAGGTTGGCCGACAGGAACGTGCAATCGATCAGCAGAAACGGCAGGACCAGCGCCGCCGCAGCGACCGGATGCCAATGCCAGGCGCGCCAGATGACGATGAAGGCAAGCAGCGCAGTGACCACCATGGTGCCGGTGACCGCGATGCCGTAGGCACCCGCCAGAGCCCCGGATGAACGGAACAGGCCGACCAGCAGCAGCACGCCGACAAGCAGAATCGTGTTGACCCGCGGCACATAGACCTGACCGGGATGGGCCTCGGACGTGTGGCGGATTTCGAGGCGGGGCAGCAGGCCAAGCTGAACGGCCTGGCGGCTCAGCGAATAGGCGCCGGTGATCACCGCCTGACTGGCGATCACGGTCGCGGCGGTGGCAAGGATGACCATCGGCAGCCGCGCCCAGTGCGGATAGAGCAGGAAGAACGGGTTGTCGAGCGCGTCGGATTTGCCCAGTACCAACGCCCCCTGTCCGAAATAGTTGATGACCAGCGCAGGCAGCACCAGGCCGAGCCAGGCGACCTGAATGGGCTTGCGCCCGAAATGGCCGAGGTCGGCGTAGAGGGCTTCGGCGCCGGTAACGGCCAGGAAGACGGCGCCCAGGGTTAGGAAGCTGATGAAGCCGTGGTGCAGCAGGAAGCCCAGCGCATGCAGCGGGTCCACAGCGCGCAACACCGTCGGATTGCCGACGATGGCAAGAATGCCGGGGACGGCCAGCGCAAGGAACCAGACAGTGGTGATCGGTCCGAAAAATGTCGCTACGCGATGTGTCCCGCGCGACTGGACGAGAAACAGTACGAGAAGGATGACGACGGTCAACGGAAGGACCGACGGTGCCAGCACCGGCTCGACCACTTCCAGACCTTCGACGGCCGAAAGCACCGACAGGGCCGGCGTGATCATCGCGTCGCCGTAGAACAGCGATGCTGCTACGGCACCGAGCACCACGATCACCGGTGCTGCGCGCTTGAAGGACTCCTGGGCAAGGGCCATCAGCGCCAACGTGCCGCCCTCGCCGCGGTTGTCGGCACGGGTCAGGATCAGAACGTATTTGAGTGTGACGACGACGATCAGCGACCAGAAGATCAGCGACAGGACGCCGAGCACGTTCTCTTCGCTGAGCAGACTGCCATTCGCGCTGGCGGCCAGCATCGCCTCGCGGAACGCATAGAGGGGGCTGGTGCCGATGTCACCGTAGACGACCCCGATGGAACCGAGGGTGAGTGCCCAAAAGCCGGTCGTCGGCAATGATGGATCGGCGCCGTCGACCGTTGCCGTGCTGGACGAGGCAGTGCTCAAGTTCCGAGGCCGTTATTGCACCGCAGCAAGCGGCAGAGCGGGCCTTCTAGCACCATGATCGGAAGGAGTCACGCCGGCCGGAGCCGGTGATTTTACCGCCCCGCCGGCGCGGAACCGCCCTGCCCGGCGCCCGGCGGGTTCTCGCTCCCGGACGCGGTGCAAGCCGCGAAGCGGTGCCACACGGAGCCGGCGCCCAGGCGCCCTATTGGCCCCGGTTCTGCGGGGCAGCGCTTGCGCGCTTCCCGGGCGTTTCGCTCTGCGCATCGTGTCGCGCCGCGCTGCGCCCGGGACACGGCCTTGCGGATCAGCTCGCCAGTTTCACCGGAATCTTGATGTAGGAAACGCCGTTGGCATCCGGCGGCGGAAGCTTGCCGGCGCGGATATTGGTCTGGATCGATGGCAAGAGCAGCAGCGGTGCAGCCAGCTTGGCGTCACGGCCCTCGCGCCATGCGACGAATTCGTCCTCGCTGACGCCGTCGAGCTGAACGTTCTTGCGCTCCTCGCCAATCGTCGTCTCCCAGGCATAGTCCTTGCGGCCCTCGGGCAAATAATCGTGGCAGACGTAAATGCGCGTCTCGTCGGGCAGCGCCAGCAGCTTCTGGATCGAGCGGTAGAGAGTACGGGCATCGCCGCCGGGAAAGTCGGCGCGGGCGGTGCCGTAATCGGGCATGAACAGCGTGTCGCCAACGAAGACGGCATCGCCGATCACGTAGGAGATGCAGGCCGGCGTATGACCCGGCGTGTGCAAAATCGTGGCATCGAGATTGCCAATGGCGAAGTGCTCGCCCTCGGCGAACAGATGATCGAACTCGCTGCCGTCGCCCGAGACGTCGGTGGCGTTGAACACCGGTCGGAAGATCTTCTGCACTTCGCGGATGTGCTCGCCGATGCCGACCTTGGCGCCGGTCTTGACCTTGACATAGGGGGCGCCCGACAGGTGATCGGCGTGGGCATGGGTCTCCAGCACCCAGTCGATCGTCACGCCCGCCTCTTTCGCCGCCTTGAGGATGGTATCGGCCGAATGGGTGTCGGCCTTGCCGGTGCGCTGGTCGTAGTCGAGCACCGGGTCGATGATGGCGCCGTGGCTGGTTTCGGGGTCAACGACCAGGTAGCTGACCGTATTGGTCGCCGGGTCAAAAAAGGCGCGAACCTGCGGTTTCGCCTGCGTGGTCATGGGGGTCTCCATAATTCGAACTGGTCTAAGTCTTGACACATATATTAGCACATCCTAAATTAGTCAATGCTAATGGATAGGAACCGATGCAGCACACGCTGACTGCCGATTTTGGCGACCTCGCCGACAAGGCGCAGGAAGTCTCCCACATGATGAAACTGCTCTCCAACGAGCGGCGCCTTCTGCTGCTGTGTCATCTCGCCGATGCCGGCGAGATGACCGTTGGAGCGCTGGCGGAAAGTGTGGGCTTGAGCCAGTCGGCAGCATCCCAGCACCTGGCTCTGATGCGCGAGGATGGTCTCATCACCTTCCGGCGCGAAGGCCAGACGCTGCATTACAAGATCGACCACCCCAGTGTGGCGCTCTTCCTGTCCATGCTGAAAACCGCCTATTGCAACCCGCCGGCCTCCCCCGGCCAAAGGAAGACCACATGCTAAAAGACATCAACGCCGTGCAGGCGCACGAACTGATCGAGAAGAATGCCGTCATTGTCGACGTCCGCGAGCCCTACGAGATCGCCGCCGAGCGCATCCCGGGCTCGGTCGAGCTTCCTCTCTCACATCTGGCGCGTGGCCGCCCCGCCAACCTGCCGCAAGACCGGGCCATCGTCTTCCATTGCGCCTCCGGCGCCCGCACCAAGTCAAACGGCGCGGCGCTGGCCTCGCTGACCAACGGCGATGCCTATAATCTGGTCGGCGGCATCGGCGCCTGGCGGCGTGCCGGCTTCCGGACCACCCGCGGCTGACGTATCCTTCGCACGACACAACACAAGGCGGCGCGCCGGACCAGACGGTCGAGCGGCGCGCCTTTTCAACCAGATGACTCTGTTTCAGGACGTGCTGGCGGTTCTCTCCGGCGGCCTTGTCGGCTTTTCGCTCGGCCTCATCGGCGGCGGCGGCTCGGTGCTTGCCGTGCCGCTGCTGGTCTATGTCGTCGGCGTGAAGAGCCCGCATGTCGCCATCGGCACCAGCGCGCTTGCCGTCGCCGCCAATGCCGCGCTCAACCTCTACAGCCATTGGCGCGTCGGCAACGTCAAGGTCGGCTGCGCCATCGCCTATGCGGTCTTCGGCATCGCCGGCGCCGCCATCGGCTCGACCGTCGGCAAGTCGATCGACGGCAACCAGCTTCTCGCCCTGTTCGGCGTCATCATGATCGTGATCGCTGTCTCGATGGTGCGCCGGCCGCCAAGCGCCGGACACCCAGAGGTCCAGCTCAACCGCGGCTCGGCCGGGCGCCTGGTTCCCCGCCTCGCCGCAGCAGCGCTCGCCACCGGCTTCCTCTCCGGCTTCTTCGGTATCGGCGGCGGCTTCCTGATCGTCCCCGGCCTGATCATGGCGACCGGCATGCCGCTGATCAACGCCATCGGCTCGTCGCTGGTTTCGGTGACCAGCTTCGGCGCCACCACCGCGGCCAATTATGCCCTTTCCGGCCTGGTCGACTGGTGGATCGTGCTTCTGCTGCTCGTCGGCGGCGCGCTGGGCGGCTTCGCCGGCACGGCAACCGCACGCCGCCTTGCCGGCCAGCGCCGCATGCTGGCGACCGCGTTCGCGGTCATCGTCGGTGCGGTGGGCATCTACGTCGTCTGGCGCGGGGTATCGGCCATTCTTGGCTGATTGCTACGGCGTACCGGACGGAATTGACCCCATCTGACGGCCACTGGCTCTAGTCATGGCTGCCAGTATGGCGCTCTGCCAGCCATACGGCGGATTCGTTCTTGATCCACCGCTCGGCATCAGCTTCGGTGTCGAAATTCGGCACCTGTGCCGTTCTGCCGTTGTCCCAAGTCACCTGGACGAACCAACCATCACCGCTCTTGAGCGGATGGGGTTTGAAATGAACCGGTGACGGGCCCAATGCCATGGTCGCAATATGAAGGCGCCGGCCGAAGATCGCCAGGGCGAAAGCAAACTGCCGCAGTCGAATTGGTCGTTGCGTCCCGCGGCCACCCCTTCACGAAATCACCGTTCTGGCCCACACTCGCCCGCCGAACAGCACTGTTCGGTCGCAAGTCGCGAGGGCCTCTCATGCGCCTGATCCAAGGCATCATCATCGGGATTGCCATCACGGTCGGAGCGGCGTTCATCCACGACACCGTCGCGCCGCCGGACCCCGCCGCGCCGCTCTTGCGGCAGCAGCAGATCGTCAACTGGGATGTGCTCGGTAGGGTGGCGAACAATCAGATCGCCGCTGCCAAGCGCCTGTGGAACCAGGCTTTTGGGCGATAGGCCCCAGGCTTGCCCGTCACGGGGAAGATTGACGCCGCCCTGTTCCGGGCATTGCCGGACCCCGCGAATCCCGTTGGCATAGGGCCTGCAGGCAGAATACCGTCGCATTCAGCATTTCGTTACCCAACCGCCTATTGAAGCGTGCGAAGATTCCGCCACATCATGTTTCCGTTGCCTGGCTTGGGCGCCGGGTGCAGACCGGAGGGGGACTTCGCGTGCGAACCAATCGCATCATTGCGTTATTGACCGGGACCTGTCTGGCTGTGCTGGCGCTCGGCCAATCGGCTCGCGCGGACATCTTCATCAGCATCAACAAATCCACTCAGCGCATGACTGTGACCGTTGACGGCCAGACGCGCTACAACTGGCCAGTGTCGACCGGGAGACCCGGCTACGACACACCCAGCGGCACATTCAGACCGTTCCGCATGGACCTCAAGCATCGCAGCACCGAGTACGACAATGCGCCGATGCCCTACTCGATCTTCTTCACCGGGAGCGGCGACGCCGTGCACGGCACGTATGAGCGTGGTCTCGGACGCGCGGTCTCGCACGGCTGCGTACGGCTGTCGGTCAAGAACGCTGCCACCCTGTGGGATCTGGTGAAGCGGGAGTCGATGTACAGCACGATCGTGCAGATCAGCGGTTCGGTTCCCGGCGCAGCGATGGTGGCTCGCAACAACCGGCGCAACAATCGCAACGGGTATCCGCCGCTGTTCCCGTTCTTCCCGTCCGGGCGCTGACGCGCGCCGGGGTTACCGCCCTGGCCGCCGTCAATCGTCCCAGTCCGGGGCGACGCCAGGCGGATTGGCGCAGCGCAGCTTGTGTGTCCGCGCCAGCGCGGTGATCTCCGCCATCTCGGAATCGCCGAGCGTGAACGTGAAGATATCGAAGTTCTGGCGGATGCGCTCCGGAGTCACGCTCTTCGGAATGGTGACCACGTTCTCCTGCTGGATGTCCCAGCGCAGCACCACCTGGGCCGGCGTCACGCCCTTGGTCCTGGCGATGCGCTGGACCACCGGGTCCTCGAGCACGGCGCCACGGGCGATCGGCGCGTAGGCGGTGAAGATCATGCCGTGCTGGCGGGTGGCCGCCATCAACGCGTCCTGATTGAGATACGGGTGGTACTCGCACTGATTGGTGACCAGCGGCGCCTCGGTCGCGGCCCACGCTTCTTCGAGCAGTTTGACGGTGAAGTTCGACACGCCGATGTGGCGGGTCCAGCCGGCTTGCCGGCAGGCATTGAGCGAGGCGATGGTCTTGGCGATCGGAACCGTCCGGCTCGGCCAGTGGATGAGCAGGAGGTCAACCTGATCGACGTCGAGCAGCCTGAGGCTACGCTCGACCGAAGCCTTGAAGGCGCCGTCCTCGGCGTCCTCCGGCCTCACCTTGGTGGTGATGAAGATGTCCTCACGCTTGACCCCGGAGGCGCGGATGCCTTCCGCCACCTTGTCCTCGTTCTGATAGCCGGCGGCGGTATCGACGGCGCGGTAGCCGATCTTCAGCGCTTCGGCGACCCCGCGGGCGCAGTCCTCGCCCGCAGAGCGGAAGGTTCCATATCCGATGACGGGCATGCGCGCGCCATGTGCCGTGACCATCTGCACCGGTGATTCTCCAGGGAATTTGGGTGTGTGCGAAGTGGCGGGACCGACAGGATGGAGCCACTGGCCACCCTGGTCAACCGCGTATGCCAGCGCCGGTGCGAGACCATCGTCCAGCGGCCGGGAAGCGCACCGGCCACCGATCGCGCCTCGCATCCGGCGCCTTCAGACCCTCGGGCGCCAGTGGCGCACCAGGGCTGTCTCAGACTGCGGCGCGCACCGCAGCGATCACCCGGTCCACCTCGCCGTCGGTGAGGTCGGGATGGATGGGCAGGCTGAGGACCTCGTTGGCAAGCATTTCGGAAACCGGCAGGTGGCGGCCATCATAGTCCTTGAAGGCCGGGTGCTGGTGGAGCGCCAGGCGGTAGAACAGGCCGGTCCCGATGCCCTCGCCGTTCAGCCGCTCGCGCACCGCATCGCGCTGTTTCACGCGGATGGTGTAGAGCGAAAAGGCGCTCTCGTAGCCGGCCGGAATGCGCGGCACCGTGACCGCATCGGCAAGTGCCTCGGTGTAACGCTGCGCAATGGCGCGGCGGCGCACCAGCTCCTCGTCGAAGACCTCGAGCTTGGCCAGCAGGATCGCCGCCTGCAGTGTATCCAGACGCCCGGTGAGACCGAGCACATGGGCCTCGTCGCCGTCGCCGGCACGGCCGTGCGAGCGGATCATGCGCACCTTTTCGGCCAGATCCGCATCTTCCGCCAGGATCGCGCCGCCGTCGCCATAGCAGCCGAGCGACTTGGTCGGGTAGAAGCTGGTGGCGCTGATCGGCGCCAGCGCGCCGACACGCTTGTTGCCCGAGGCGCCGCCGAAGGCCTGCGCCGAATCGGCAAGCACCGTCATGCCGTGGCGGGCGGCGAGCGGCGCGATCGCCGCATAGTCGGCCGGCAGGCCGAAGAGGTCGACGGGCATCACTGCGCGCGGCCGCAACGTGCCAGCCTGCAGCGTCTCGCCAATGGCGCGCTCGAGGTCGGCCGGATCGATATTGAAGGTCCCTGCGAGGACGTCGACGAAGACCGGCGTGGCGCCGACCGAGACGACGGACGCAGCCGAGGCGGCGAAGGTGAAGGCCGGCACGAAGACGGCGTCGCCGGGCTTCACACCCATCGCCATCATCGCGATCATCAGCGCGTCGCGACCGCTGGAAACGCCGATGGCATGGCCGACGCCGGCAAAGGCGGCGAGCTTCTGCTCGAGTTGGGCGACCTCCGGACCGAGCACGAACTGGCCGTGGGCGAGCACTGCATCCATGCGCCGGCGGATGTCGCCCTCCAGCCGTGCGCGCTGGCGCTGCAGGTCGAACAGATTGATGCGCGTGTTCGCAGCGACGGCAAGCGCCGGGCGTGATGGGCTCATGGTTCTAGATACTCCGTGTGGCCGGCGCCGGTCCGTCGGCGATCGCCGCCTGGATGCGCTCGGCAATGACCAGCGCCGCGGCCCCCGCCCGTCCATCAACCAGCGGCGGCGCTCCGGTGGCGACGCTGTTGAGGAAGGCGGCGATCTCGGCGCCGAGATTGTCGTGGGGGGTGAGCGGAACCGTCTCGGCCGCGCCGCGACCGGCGCGTGGCCTGATCGACAGCGTCGGGCCGGCGAGGTCGGCGAAATAGATCGTGCCCGGCTCGGTCACCGTCAAATGGCGCTGGTTCTCCGGCGCCGAACGGCTTGCCGACAGCGTTGCAATGATGCCGTTGGCGAAGGTCAGCCAGGCTTCCGCGTCGTCGGTCAGCCCGCTCACCGACGACGAGCCATTGGCCGCCACCGACGTGACCGGCGATCCGGCGAGTGTCAGCACCAGGTCGATGTCGTGAATCATCAGGTCGATAACGACGTCGACATCGGCCGATCGCCCTGTCCATCCGGTCCGGCGCACCGCGGCGATGCGGCGGGGATCGGCGAGACGTCGGGCGAGCTCGCCAATAGCCGGCGAGAAGCGCTCGATGTGCCCGACCTGAAGGACGACGCCTGCCCGCTCGGCGCGCGCGACAAGGTCTTCGGCCGAAGCACTGCCGGCGGCGAGCGGTTTTTCCATGAACACATGCACGCCGGCGTCGAGGAAGTCGCAGGCGACGGCGTGGTGATGGGTCGCCGGCACGGCGATCGACACCGCCTCGACCCGGCCGATCAGGGCGCGATGGTCGGTGAATGCCTCCGCCCCGGTGTCGGTGGCAATCGCGTCGGCGCGGGCGCCATCGGCATCGGCGACGGCGACGAGCACAGCCGCGGGGTGGCCGGCATAGTGACGGGCATGATGCCGCCCGAAAGCGCCGAGCCCGACGACGCCGACCCTGATGCCCTCACTGCTGGTCACGCTGCACTCAACCCCGGCGCTCCACGCGCCCCTCGAATCTCGGCCGGCACGTTAGACGGGCGCGGCCAAGCACGCCCTTAAAGAATTGCAATCACCTGAAATATGGCGCGACAGGGCCGAAATCCCCAAAAAGGCGCCGAAATCCCTCCCACCGGGGCGCAACTTCCTGTCTATATCACCCAATTGCGTAAAATCCGGCCCGTCTATACGACTTGTGAGTTTCCGGCGGCCTGCCGCCGCCTTTCGGAGCGACGCCGATGATCACCGTGCCGGAGCTGACCGCAGACGCGCTGGGCCATTTCCTTTCCGACTACATGAAGCGCCGCTACGGCCAGTCCGAAAGCCGGCTGGTCGAGTTGGTCCCCTCGGTTGCCCGCATCGCGCTGGAATGCATCGGCAACAGCGACGCGCTCTACCACAATGTCGAGCACACCATGCTGGTGACGCTTGCCGGCCACGACATCCTGCGCGGGCGGGCGCTGCGCTCCGATATGTCGGCCAGCGACTATGCTCATATGATCGTCGCCTGCCTGTTCCACGACATCGGCTACGTGCGGGGCCTGCTGCCGGGCGACGACGCCGAGGGCTACGTGATCGACGCCGATGGCAACAAGGCGAAGATCCCCCGTGGTTCTTCCGACGCGGCGCTGACGCCCTACCACGTCGACCGCTCGAAGCTGTTCGTCAAGCACCGCTTCGATGGCATCGCCCAGCTCGACGCCGATCGCATCTGTCGCGCCATCGAGGGTACGCGCTTCCCCGGCAACATGCCCGCCGATCTCAACGCGGTGGATGAAGAGGTGGCCCTGCTGCGCGCTGCCGACCTGATCGGTCAGCTCGGCGACCCGCATTACATCCGCAAGGCCAACGCGCTCTATTACGAGTTCGAGGAGGCTGGCCTCAACCGGCAACTGAACTACGGCAATCCGGCCGACCTGGTCGACCGCTACCCGCAGTTCTATTGGAACATGATCTCGCCCTTCATCCAGACCGCCATCCGCTATCTGCAGGTGACGTCGAGCGGGCGCCAATGGGTCGCCAACCTCTATTCCAACGTCTTCCGCGCCGAGCGCGACCTGGCGCTGTGCGGGCCCCAGCAATAGGCGCAAAACCCAGCGCGCGGCAAACGCCGGCCCCGGCCCGCACGGGCTTCGGCGACCTGCCTTCGGCGCTTCGCCGCCTTTGCGCGCGACAGGCGTTCGTTAACGATTTTGGCGGCTACTACGCAGCACCCTCGCGAACGGGCAAGCGGGTACGATGCGGTTCCACCAACTCGATACGCTGCGCTTCTTCTTTGCCGGCTACATCGTCTTCGGACACGCTATCGGCTGGGTCTGGTTCGCCAGAAACGGCGGTCTGGCGGTTGATTTCTTCTTCATCCTCTCCGGATTCGTGCTGACGCACCTGCTGTTCCGCGAGCGCCTCACGTTCGGCCGTTTCTTCCTGATGCGGTTCGCGCGCATGTGGCCGTTGCACATGGTCACCATGATCGCCATGTGCCTGATCCTCGGCGCTCTGGGCCTCTGGCCAAGCCCCGGCGTGGTCGCCGTCAACACGCTCATGCTTCAGGACGCCGGCATTATCGACAAGCTGACGCTCAATTGGCCGTCCTGGTCGATCTCGGCCGAGATGATCATCGGGCTCGCGATCCTGTACCCGATCGCAAGATTGCGTGCGCCGGTGGCGGCGGCGGCGGCCGTTGCCATCTCTCTCGTCATGCTGCTGCAGCAACCGGGCAATTTCGATCAGTTTCACAGCCAGCCGTTCGGCTTTGTCTCGATAGGGCTGGTCAGGTGCATATTCGGGACCGGCCTCGGCTATCTCGCCTACGAGGCGTATGCCCGCCTTGAACGGAATCGCCTGCCCTCTGCCGTTGCAGCCGGTCTGCACATCGCCATCCTGTGCCTGTTCGCATTGTTCATGGCCTGGCCGCTGAACAATGCCGAAATGGTCGCCGGCGTCCTTGCATGCGCTGTCGCCATCGTCTTTCTGGCAAGCGAACGATCGGTCGTCACCGATCTTCTGGCGCATCCAAGGATCAGCTGGTTGGGGTCCATCAGCTTCGGCATCTACATGGTCCACGCGCCAATTTTGAGCGCTCTGCGCACCTGGTCGCTTCTGCCGCGAGCCGGCGCATTCGAATCGGCGCTACAGCAGGGCCAGATGCAAACCATGCTGTTCGACTATGCATTCGGTCTGACGATCTTTTTCATCGCGCTCATGCTGATCGCAAGCGGCGCCTATCACCTGGTGGAAATGCCGGCAAAGAAGGCGCTGACCTCGGCGTTCACCCGCGGCAAGGCGGCATTGCCCGGCACGGCGCGGCGGAGAGATTCAGGGACCGCCCTTACCTAGAGCGCCATGGCCGTCCCGCATGCGAAAAGCCCCGCCACATGGGCGGGGCTCTGCTGGCTGTTCCGAAAAAATGGTGCGGTCGAGAAGACTCGAACTTCCACGGGTTGCCCCACAGCGACCTCAACGCTGCGCGTCTACCAGTTCCGCCACGACCGCCGGAAAAGCGGCTCCATGTAACAAATCGCCGTTGGCCGCACAAGGCGAACCAGAGGCCGACCCACAAGCACCGCCGACCCTATCCTCGCCGCCCGCCAGTGCCTACATTGAGCGCCAGACGACGGCCTTCCTGTAGGTTTAAGCGGACGCCGCATATGTATGATCTTTCAAGCGAAACGGCGCCTGGTGCGACCGTCGGGCGGTCCATGTGTCCGGTTCCCGGCTCGCCGCCGGTCGAATGGACCATCGCCGAGGGCCGCCTCGACTATGAGCAGGCCGTCGCCGCCATGGAGGCGCGCGTCGCCGCCATCAGGGACGGCACGGCGGCCGAGCGTGTCTGGCTGGTGGAACATCCGCCGCTCTACACCGCCGGCACCAGCGCCAAGACAGACGACCTGCTGGCGCCCGACCGTTTTCCCGTCTACCGGACGGGGCGCGGTGGCCAGTACACCTATCATGGCCCCGGCCAGCGCGTGGCCTATCTGATGCTCGACCTCAACCGGCGGCAGCCGGACGTCAGGCTCTTCGTCCACACGCTGGAGGACTGGATCATTCGCAGCCTCGCCGTCTTCAATGTCGCCGCCGGGCGGCGCGAAGGGGCGGTCGGCATCTGGGTGAAGCGCCCTGACAAGGGGGTCGGCCGCGAGGACAAGATTGCCGCCATCGGCATCCGCGTGCGCCGCTGGGTGACCTTCCACGGCATCGCGCTTAACGTCGATCCGGTGCTGGAGCATTTCTCCGGCATCGTGCCCTGCGGCATCAGCGGCCAGGGCGTCACCAGCCTCGCGGACCTCGGCATCACAGCCACCATGGAAGAGGTCGACAGCGTGCTCCGGCACGAATTCGAGGCGCTGTTCGGCGCTACTCGCTCGTCGGCAGCAGCGTGAAACGGTTGAGTTCCGGGCCGGTATAATCACTGACCAGCACATCGCGCACATCAGCGAGCGCCGGTCCCTGACGGCATTCGGCGATCATCGCGGAGATGGAATCGCTTTCGCCGATGAAGACCGCCTCGACGGTGCCGTCCCGCCGGTTGCGCACCCAGCCGAAGACACGGTGGCGCAGTGCCTCGTGCTCGACGAAGGCGCGGAAGCCGACGCCCTGCACGCGGCCCTTGATCACCACGTGGACGGCTTGCTCAAGCATCGCCACAGGCCCGGCACCATGCGCCGCGGGTTTTGCAGGAAGGTCGCAGGTGCGCCCCATCAACGTCCGCAAATTGCATCGCGAATCCCCTCGCTGCACCCCCACCCGCACCATGACTAAAAAATAACGGGGGTGCTTGGCAATGCCATTGTCGGCGGGATCGCGACGCGGGCTCAGGCAAATTCCATGATCACCGCATCGACGGAGAGCGTGTCGCCGGGCCGCGCGACGATACGCTTGATCGTGCCGTCGCGCTCGGCCCTCAGCACGTTCTCCATCTTCATCGCCTCGACCACCGCCAGGATATCGCCGGCCCGCACCTCCTGACCCTCGAGCGCATCGATCGCAACCACCAGACCGGGCATCGGGCAGCGCAGCTGGTTGGCCACATGCTTGGGCTTCTTCTCCGGCATCAGCCGGTGGAGTTCGGCCACGCGCGGCGTCATCACCCGCGCCACCGCCGCAATGCCGCGACTGGTCAGGTGGACGCCGCCATGGGTCGGCCGCACCTGCACGTTCACCGCACGGCCGCCAATCTCGCCCGACCACAGCACCTCGCCCGGCCGCCAGGCAGACGTGACAACAACCGGCTCGCCACCGTCATGGACCATGCGCAACACGTCGGGCGCCGCCGTCGGCTCGACGGTAAGGGCAAAATGGGTGCCGCCGATGGCCACCGACCAGTTGCTCTGCCAGGCGCTCGCCTCCCCGTTCAGGCGGCCGCGAAACGCGCGAAACTTGTGGCGGCGGGTGAGGCTTATGGCGAGCGCCACCATCGCCAGCCGGGCGAGCGTCTCGGGATCGAGCGCGGCTGCGGCGAAACCGTGCGGAAAGGCCTCGTCGACGAACGAGGTGGAGAGATCCCCCTTCTGCCAGCGCGGGTTCTCCATGATCGCCGAAAGAAAGGAGAGATTGTGGGCGATGCCGTCGACGACGAAGCAATCGAGTGCATCGGCCATCGCCTCGACCGCCGAAGCGCGGTCTGGCCCGTGGGTAATGAGCTTGGCCATCAACGGATCGAAATAGACCGGAATCGTGATGTCCTCGCGCACGCCGTCGTCGACGCGCACGCTGGTGCCGTCCGCCCGCCGCCCCTCGCGCGGCGGCTGGTAGCGGCTGATCTGGCCGATCGAGGGAATGAAATTGCGCGTGGGGTCCTCGGCATAGAGGCGGGTCTCCACCGCCCAGCCGTGGAAGTGAATGTCGTCCTGGGTGAAGCGCAGGTGCTCGCCCGCCGCGATTCTGATCATCTGCTCGACCAGATCGAGTCCGGTGATGAATTCGGTGACCGGATGCTCGACCTGCAGGCGGGTGTTCATCTCCAGGAAGTAGAAGTGCCCGTCGGCGCCGAGGATGAATTCGACCGTGCCGGCCGAATCGTAGCCGACGGCCCTGGCCAGAGCCACCGCCTGCGCCCCCATCTCGGCGCGCAGCGTGGCATCGACCGCCGTCGACGGCGCCTCCTCGACGATCTTCTGGTTGCGCCGCTGGATGGAGCATTCGCGCTCGCCGAGATGAACGATGTTGCCGTGGCGGTCGCCGAGCACCTGGATCTCGACGTGGCGCGGATTCTCGATGAATTTTTCGATGAAGACGCGGTCGTCGCCGAAGGAGGAACGCGCCTCGGAGCGGGCGGCGCGCAGGCCTTCCGCCACCTCGTGCTCGGAGCGGGCGATGCGCATGCCCTTGCCGCCGCCGCCGGCCGACGCCTTGATCATCACCGGCAGGCCGATCTCGCGCACGACGGCGAAGGCCTCCGCGTCGTCCTTGATGTCGCCGAGATGGCCCGGAACGGTGGCGACGCCGGCCTCGGCCGCAAGTTTCTTCGATTCGATCTTGTCGCCGAGCACCGAAATGGCACCGACATTCGGCCCGATAAAGGCGATGCCGGCGGAATCCAGGGCCAGTGCAAAGGCGCCGCGCTCGGACAGGAAGCCGTAACCGGGATGGACCGCATCGGCCCCGGTCTGCAGGGCCGCATCGATGATCCGGTCGATCATCAGATAGGAGCTGGCCGCAGGCGGCGGCCCGATATTGACCGCCTCGTCGGCCATGGCGACATGCAGCGCCTCGTGGTCGGCGTCGCAATAGACCGCAACCGTAGCGAGCCCCATGCGCTTCGCGGTGCGGATGATGCGACAGGCGATTTCGCCGCGATTGGCAATGAGGATCTTGCTGAACACAGGAACTCGGTAGCGCCCTACTGACCCGGTGCCGCTTTGTAGGCCGTGACCGCTTCCGCGGCAATATTTACCGTATGGTCAAGCCAGAAGGGTGATTTCGGCGACGAGGATGGCGGCGGCGACGACAACCGCGGCGAGCGTGACGGCGCCATAGCTGACGCCGAAGCGCGGCGTTCCGGCAACAAACGCGATGCCAGTCTTGGTGACCGAATTGGCCAGGGCCGCCACGAAGATGGCGATCGCCGCCTCGGCCCCGGTAATTGCGGCGCCGTGAACCTGGGTGATCGACAGCGTGATGGCGTCGACATCGGCCAGGCCGGCAACCGCCGCCGCCCCGACCGCACCGCTTCCGCCGAACAGGACGATCAGTCCCTTCGACGCCACCAGGATGACCGCCAGCAGGGCCGCAAAACGCAGCACCGAGACGAGCTCGAAGGGATTGCGGAAGTGCTTGTGCCGGTCGCTGTCGCCATGCTCCTCCGTCCATCGCGCCCCGAAGGCGACTGCCGCGCCGACGAGGATCAACGCAGCCGCCACCAGCGGTGCCGCAAGCAGCGCCAGATGGCCCGGACCGAACAGCGCCACGATCACCAGAATGCGCAGGAACATGATCGCCGAGGCGGCGAGCGCACCGGCAAGCTCGATGCGCGCCGTGTCCGGCTCTGCCTTCGCCTTGCGGGCACAGTCGATGGTCACCGCGGTCGAGGACACCAGCCCGCCGGCAACCCCGGCAACCAGCGTGCCGTAGCGGGTGCCGGCGACCCTGACCGCCACATAGCCGATGAACGACACGCCGGCGATGGCGATGGTCATCAGCCACAGGCCATGCGGGTTGAGCGCCGCAAAGGGCCCGAAGCCGCGATCGGGCAGCACCGGCAGGGCGATGAAGCTCATCGCCAGGAGGATGAGCGTGGCGCGCAACTCCTCCCAGGTCAGTGTCTCGATCCACCCATGCAGCCAGCGCTTGGCCGCCAGCAGCGCTGCCATGGCGACGGCCGCCGCGGCCGCCACCGTCATGTCGCCGAGCACGGCCAGCGAACCGAGGGCGAAGGTCAGCAGCGCAGCGATCAGAGTGGTCGCGCCGAAATCGCCTTCACGCTCCGATTCGCGCCATTTGAACAAGGTGAAGCCACCGGCGAAGGCCAGGAACGCCGCGGCAAAGGGTAGCGGACCAACGAGCGCATGAAGCGCGCCCCATACCCCGCCGAGCAATCCGATGAGCGCGAAGGTGCGCAGGCCCGCGGTGCGCTCTCCCTCGGCCTGATCGCGTTCGCGCCATCCGCGCTCGACACCGATCAGCAGTCCGATGGCCAGCGCCAGGCCCAAGCGGGTCAGCAGTTCCTGCTCGCTCATGATCCAACCCTCCCGCCCATCTTAGCCCATGACGGGAACAAAGGGCCGCTCCCAGCGCCGCCGATGGCGCGGTTTTTAATCGCTCGAAAACATATGATTATTGAACGGCCTCAATAAATCTGATTAATTGACCTCACCCCGGCAAGAACACGGGGATGCCCGCGCACATCGCGGGTCGGGAGGGAGATTTGCAGGACCTGCTCGCCACGATAAGGGGCGCGCGGCCGCGTATGCGGGCCGCAGAAATCATCGGCCGGCGGATCGTCTCCGGCGGCTTCCTTCCCGGCACCATTCTGCCCAATTTCGACGAGCTGGCCGCCGAGCTGTCGATCTCGCGCCTGTCCGTGCGCGAGGCGATGAAGGTGCTCGCCGGCAAGGGTCTGGTCTCGTCGAAGCCGCGTCGCGGCACAATGGTTCGGCCGCGTAACGAATGGAGCCAGCTCGACGCCGACGTACTTGTCTGGCAGATCACCGACGTTCCCGACGCCGATTTCGTCGGCAACCTGTTCGAGGTGCGCAACATCATCGAACCGGACGCCGCGGCGATCGTCGCCAGGCGCGGCGCCAGCGAGACCATCGCCGCAATGGAGCAGGCGCTGGCCGTCATGGCCGCAACCGATACGCAGGCGCTGGAATCGATCCGCGCCGACCTGTCGTTTCACACCAATCTGCTGACCGGCACCGGCAACGAGTTCATCGCCGGTTTCGTGCCGCTGGTCGAGACTTTGCTGTTCGTCACCCTTCACATCCAGCGCGATACCCGCCCGGATCCGGGCAAGTTCGTACCCGATCACATGGCGGTCCTCGAAGCGATCAAGCGTGGCGATGCCGACGCAGCTCGACGGGCGACATTGGTCATGCTGGAGGGCGCCGAGAAGGACGCCATGGCCGGCATCAGTCTGCTGGAGACCGTCGACAAGACGGCCGCAAGGAGCATGTCGTAATGAATGTCGCAGTGAATGAAGCCGGCCGGGAACCGCGAGCGGATTTCGAGTCGATCGTACGCCTGCAGAACGTGCAGAAATTCTTCGGCGCGGTGCAGGCGCTCAAGGACATCAATCTCTCCGTCGGTCGTAACGAGATCGTCGGCCTGATCGGTGATAATGGCGCCGGCAAGTCGACGCTGATCAAGGTGATGACCGGGGTATTCGTGCCCACCTCCGGCCGCCTGTTCATCCGCGACAAGGAGATCGATCTCTCCGGCTTCTCGGTGCGCGGGGCGCACAATCTCTCCATCGAGACGGTCTATCAGGACAAGTCGCTGGCGGAGAAGCAGCCGCTTTGGCGCAACTTCTTCGTCGGCCGCCAGATCACCAACCGCTTCGGCTTCATCGACATCAAGAAGGAAAAGGAAATCGCCCAGCAGATCCTGATCGACGTGATCGGCTTCCGCGGCGTCGGCATCACCGTCGATTCGACCATCAGCAACCTGTCGGGCGGCGAGCGCCAGGGCATCGCGATCGGCCGCGCCATGCACTACAACGCCGATCTCATCGTGCTCGATGAGCCCACCGCCGCGCTCGGCGTCGCCGAAGTGCGCAAGGTCATCGACTTCGTCCAGCGCATCAAGCAGTCGGGACGCGCCTGCGTCTATATCGAGCACAATCTCGCCCACGTTCACGAGGTCGCCGACCGGCTGGTCGTGCTCGACCGCGGCTCCGTCGTCGCCGAGATCATTCCCAAGGACATGTCGGTCATCGAACTGACCGACTACCTCATCCAGATTCAGGGCAAGCATTGAGACGCCCAATGGCCAAACAAGCGAAAAAATCCATCATCCTCGGCATTGAAGGCCTGCCAATCATCATCGTCTTCGTGCTGCTGCTCGGCCTGTTCATGTACACGGCGCCGGAGGTCTTCCTGCGGCCGTTCATCTACACGACCTTCTTTTCGACGCTGCCGCCGCTGATCCTTCTCGCCATCGGCCTGACATTCGTCATCGGCGCCGGCGAGATCGATCTCTGCTTTCCGGCGATCATCGGGTTTTCCGGCTTCGTCTTCGCCGTCCTGTTCAAGGAGTACAATCTCGGCTGGATCGCGGTCGTGGTTGCGCTCGGTTCCGGGGTCCTGATCGGCTTCATCAACGGCGTCCTTGTCGCCAAGGTCGGCATCCCCTCGTTCATGGCGACGCTGGCCGCCCAGTTCTTCTGGTACGGCATGGCGACCGTGCTTTCCGGTGGCAAGTCTTACGCATTGCGCGGTGTCGAGGAGAGCTCGGTGTGGCAGGTGATCGTCGGCCGCCCGTTTGCCGGCACCAGCGCACCCGACTGGGTCCATCAGCTGCCGCTGCAATCGCTGTGGACGGCGATCATCGTGGTCTTCCTGTGGTTCGTCCTGAACCGCCATCGCTTCGGCGAGCACACGCTTTTCATCGGCGATTCGAATGACGTCTCACGCGTCGTCGGCATCAACGTCGACGTCGAGAAGATCAAGATCTTCACATTGATGGGCGCTCTCGCTGCAACCGCGGCGATCATGCTGACGTTGGAGAACAAGAATTTCTTCGGCAACCAGGGCCAGGGCTACCTGCTCACGGCCATCGCCTCGGTGCTGATCGGCGGCACGTCGATCTTCGGCGGACGAGCAACGATCATCGGCACGATCTTCGGCGCCTTCATCATTGGCATGATCGAGGCGGGCCTGGTTGCCACCGGCCTGACCGGCGCGTGGGTGCGCACGGTTCAGGGCCTCGTCTTCATGATCTCGATCATCTTCTACCTCTATGTCGATGAGCCGCAGCGCCGTCGGGCGTTCTTCGCGCGCATCAGTTTTTCCAAGGATTTCGGCCGCGCCAGCGCGGCTGAATAGTGGCACGCGCCTGCGGGCGCGATGCAAATCAGGAGGGAGAGAACAACTATGCAGGTAACCAAATTGCTGCTGGCCGGCGTGGCCGCAACGGCTTTGTTGGCCACCGTCGGCGTGGCTTCGGCGGCCGATCCGATCGGCAAAGGCCTGGTCATGTACATGCAGATGGGCGGCAACCCCGGCGACGGCGCCACGCTCGCCCGCCAGACCGGTGCCGAGCAGGCCGCTGCGGCTCTCGGTGTTGAGCTGAAGGAGCAGTTCTCGGCCTGGGCGCCGGAGACCATGATCAACCAGTTCAAGGAGGCCGTCGCCGCCAAGCCGAGCTGCATCGAGATCATGGGTCACCCGGGCGCAACCGCGTTCCATGACATCGTCAAGAGCGCCGTCGACCAGGGCATCGTGGTCACCGTCGGCAACTCGCCGATGACCTCGCTGCAGGATGAGTTCAAGACCAAGGGCATGGGCTATGCCGGCGTCGACCTTTATGCCGGTGGCGCACTCACGGCCAAGTACATGCTCGCCCAGGGCCTCAAGGCCGGCGACCAGGCGATGGTCTACGGCGTGTTCAGCCAGGCCGAGCGCGGCCAGTCCGAGAAGGGCCTTGCCGATACGCTTGAGAAGGCCGGCCTCAAGGTCGACCGCCTGGAGATCACCCAGGAAATCAACTCCGATACGTCGCTCGCCGTTCCGGTTCTGGTGTCCTACATCCAGAGCCATCCGGACCTGAAGGCGATCGGCACCCAGCATGGCGGTATCACCGGCGTTCTGGCTGAGATCCTGAAGAAGGCCGGCAAGAAGCCCGGCGACATCATCGTCGGTGGTATCGACCTCGCGCCTGCCACCATCGACGGGCTGAAGTCCGGCTACATCTCGGCCACGCTCGACCAGCTGCTCTATCTGCAGGGCTTCATGCCGGTCGTGCAGTGCGTGATGTCGGCCAAGTACAAGATGCCTGGCCTCGACCTCAACACCGGCGCCGGCGCCGTGACGCCTGCGACCATTGGCGGCCTGGTCGACCTGATCGACAAGGGCATCCGCTAAGCGATCCGAACCTCCCGTTCTCACGAACAGGCAGCGCCGGCGGGAAACCGCCGGCGCTTTTGTCTTTTGCCGGACGGCGGCGGAACGCTCGCTGGGTAGCCCGACGTCTGCCCGGGCCGCCATTCCTGCTCGGCATCGTGCCGTCGGCCGGTTCGGCCTTCGCGGCGAGGCGGAACGTCTACCGGCAGCCCATCTGCCGCTCGACCTTGACGACGCGGCTGATGTTTTCGCGCTCGTAGGTGTTGAGCGGCACCATCCCGGCATCGTCATACGAGCAGCTGCTATTGTCGAAAACCGCCCTGCCCCTGGCGGTTTTGAAGCAGTAGCCGTTCTCGTAATAGATCGTGTTGCGGACCGTCCACAGCGCGTCGCACGAAAGCCGGCGGAGGGCCGTATTTGAGATGACGTGGTCGTTGGTGCAGCCGACGCCGGATTCGAAACAGGCCGCCGCTGCCGGGCCGGGCGCCAACGTCGTCATCGCCACCACCGCGGCAGCAGCGATGCCGATCGGGATTTGCAAAGATGCCATGGCATTCGCTCCCATAAATCCGTCCTGCCGTGGAAGCATATCACCACGGAGCGCGGATTCTTAGCGAACGCGGAGCCTTGGGGCGCGCGGTCATCCATCCATCGTACCGGGCGGGACCGTTCGGCGAGAGTCTAGCTGTGGCCGTGGCCACGCCAGTGCTTCCACGAAACCACGATGCCGTCCTCGACATCGACATGGTCGCGAAAGCGACCCTTTCCGTCGCCGCCATAGAGCCAGGTTTCCTTGCGCCGGCTGCGCGATGGATGAATCGCGATCTCTTCCGGCGGGCCCCAGGCCTGCTCGAGCTGCCGGTCCGACATGCCTTCGAACAGCTTGCGCTCAATGATCGCCCGGTCGACTTCGTTCGCCCCGTTGACCTTGACCAGCACGCGGCGGCGCTTGGCTTCCAGCATGAAGGGGACGATCAGCAGCAAGCCCAGAAAGGCCAGGAAGGCAAGCAGAACAACCATGCGAGGGAGGCTCTCACATCACAGGTACAGCGGTGGCGCGCATAATGCCCACCGTTCTCTGCAGCAAAAACGGTGCACTCCCAGCGTGTGACATGAACCGCGTGCCGCCGCAAGGGCCTGACCTTTCGGCCGGCGGTGGGTGTGCGGGATATATCCGCTGTTGCTGGGTTTCGTTGACCGCGAAATCCGGGATCAGGCGGAAATATGCGGAAATACGGGCAAGACACGGCCACACAGACTAGAACAGGCGCCGGCGCAGCAGCGCCATCAACCGAAGTCCCTGATTAGCTTCGGCAAAGTTTGCCCGTGATGGCGCTACCGTTGCGGGCGGAGCGCACGGCATTCTCGCAAATCTTCTCCGGGCCCGCGGCGTTTTCGCCCCCAACGTCGCCGGCCGTCGGTGCGCCTCTTTGTGCGGGCGGCCCGATCTGCAATCGGCGTGCACATGGCCGCCGCGTCATTCGCGCACCCCGGCTACAGCAAGTTGTCAATCGAGCCCAGGTTCAGCACCAGATCCTCGCCCTCCAGATCGAAGATCACCTTGAGCTCCTCCATGCGCTTCTCGAGCGCGATCAGGGTCTGTCCCAGACGCTCGATCTCATCGTCGCTGAGCGTACCGTTTTCGACGCGCCGCACGGCCTGCTTCTCGATGACCTGGCGCAGCAATTCGACGACGGTCAGCACCAGCTTCGCCAGACCGCGTTCGACCTTCTGCGGATCGATGGTGATGCGACGCGGCTCCGCCGGGCGATCGTCGTTGAATACCTCCACCAGGCGGTCGAGCCCGGCTTCTTCTTCCGGGGCATAGAGCACCTTGCTGCCATTCGGCCGTACAAGGTCAGTTGAGATAGCCATGATCATCCTCTCCGATCGCTCTCTCGCCAGCCTGGGCACTGACAAAGGAATAAGGCGGCCATGGGCCGGTGCACAGCAGCGCCAGCGTGGGATGCGCCTTGGCAAGCCCGCAAACGGCCCGCCGAAATGTCTCGGTCGCATCCCGCGGCATCAGAAACGCCGCCGCGGTCCAGTCGCGATCGGCGGTCGCGGCGTCGAAACGGCTGGCCGTCGCCAGGCGCTTGAGGATGGCGTGCATCGCGCGCGCCGTCTCCGTTGCGGCCGCACGCCGCCTCTCGCGATCCTGCACCTCCGCGAACTTCGTCATGAGATAGGCGGTGCCGGATGGTGCGATTGGCTCTTTGGGCGCCGCGCTCGTGGCCTCGGCGCAGACGGCAAGCGGCACAAAACGAACGCCGATCTCGACCTGGCCCTGGATGCGCGCGATGTCACCGGTGAACTGCGCGTGGCCGCGGCACAGCATGGCGGTGACGGCCTGTGCCGACGGCAGAATCGTGCCGTAACGCACTGGCAGAACCGTGCGGCGCTGCATCAGCGCCTCGATCACCGCCTCATAGCGCCACAGAGCATCGGCGCTGGCCGGCGGCGGTTCGCCGTCGTGGCTGCTGATCACAGCGCCAATATTGTGCCAGACGACGGCGGCGAGCGCCGCATCGTCGAGACCCAATTGCGCCGGGAGCGGCATCTCCGGCAGATCGGTGATTGCGTATAGATAGAGGGTCATGAACCGGGCCTCGCGGTCTCGCGACTTCTGGCAGCCGAATCCTCGTGCAGCCCTTCCAGCGTATCGACCGAGGCGACCAGCAGCTTCAGCCCGACATAGACCAGATCGACGCCGGCAACCGAAATCGTCGCGTCGCCCCAAACGACGACGCCCTTGGTCAGCGCCCGATCGAGCAGCTCCGCCAGAGCAAGGTCGTTCCTATCGCTCGGGCACGACGCCATCGACGGTCTCCTCTTCGTCGGACGACACGAAATGATAGGCCGGCCACGGCCCGGTCAGTTCAGGCACGAAGCCGTCGGCGGCCAGCTCACTTTTGAGTTGCGCCAACGTCCGCTTGAAGGCGGCGGTCGCGTCCTTGGCGACGAGATAGGCGGCATTCATCGCCAATGCCGCGCCGCCGTCATCGTCGACCGGCATCCGCACTTGCACCAGCACCGCATCGCGCGCCGCACCGGCGAGCCGTTCGTGGCAGCGCGCGACGACTTCGGCGCTATATGTGCTCCCTTGGTTTTCGACGGCGCTGTCGTAGCGCTTCTGCAAGAAGAACTGGGTGCCCGGCTTGGCGCTCACGAGCGTCTCGCGCATGTTGCGGATCGCCGGCACAGCTTCTTCGACGCGCCGGCGCAGTGCCGGCAGCTCGCAATAGAGCTTCACCCCCCATTCGGCGGCATCGCCGATACGGTCGAAGGCCTGGTCGAAACGGGCGCGCTGGCGGGTGAGAATCCCCGGCACGTCTGTCACATTCGGGCAGGTCGTGCCGAAGCGGAAGGGTATCAGGGCAAACAGCGTGCAAAGATCTTTCAGCACCTTGTCATGCGCCACGACCCGGGCCCGCAGCCAATCGGTATCAGCCGATGCCGCGCGCAGCGCATCGCCGCTGAACTGGTCGGCCGGGACCGTGCTGACGAGAGCAGCCAGATCGCCGTGCGGCACCAGCCGGACGGCCGCTTCCGGGATGATCCCTTCTCGGCCGAGAGACGTGGACTTGGCGCCGGGCGCGAGGCGGACGACGCCGTAGAGATAGACCACGCTGTCTTCGGCCGGGGCCTTGCGGGCAGGCGCGGCGGTCACGGCCGCCCCTCCGCCGACGAAGCCGCCAGCTCCTGGCGACGCACCGCGACACGGATCGCATCTTCGACCGCGCTGCGGTCAAAGCGATATCCGCCGTCGGCCTGGCGCCCGCCATTTGCCGCAGGCAATGCCTCGGCATAGGCCATCAAGGTCTTGTATGCGTCGATGAGCTTTGCTGCTTGCCGCTTGTCGACCGGCGTCGCGGCCGAAACATCGGGATGGCTCTGGCGGATCAACCGGCGATAGGCCGCTTTGATGTCGATGAGCTTGGCTGTGTCACCGAGGCGGAGCGCCCGGCGGGCGTGATCGACGACTTCGTAGGATTGCAGCGTTACCTCGACCGTGGCGAAGCTGCTGGGCGGCAGTGGGCCGACGGAGCGGAAATTGAGGCGGCCGCCGAATTCCTCGTCGAGCTCGGCCAGCTGACGGTCAAACGCCGCGCTGGCCCGCTCCGGCAGCAGCAGCGCCACGTTGGCCACCATGCGGTCATCCATCAATGCGTTCTCGACCATATCGGCGGCAATCGGCCGGAGGGCCGCCATGATGCGCTTTCGACAGGCCTCGCGCCTGTGGTCGATCAACTCCTTGACGCACTTCCCCAATGCGATTCTTGCGTTGCTGCTCGCCTCGGCCGGCTGTGCGGCGACCTCGGCCTTGAGCCGGATGACGGCGTCTTCCTGGGCAACCTCGCTGAAGACGTCCTCCAGGCTCCATGACACGACCAGCTCGACCTGAACATGCTCGGACAGTTCGGCGAGCCGAGGTGCCAGCACCGGTTCTCCGCGCACCAACAGGCGGGCCACGGTCGCCTCGTCCGGCACGATCGTCCCGAACTTGACCGGCAGCGTCGGTCCGCTGTGCATGACAGCCTCGACGACGCGCTGATGGGCGAGGAGATAGCGAACCGCGTCTTCGCGCGGCAGGTCATGGAAATCGAGAGGCGGCGCCGCGCCGACGACCGCAGCAATCCCATGCCCGCGGATCGTACTGACCTGCGGTTCTGTGGGCGACAGGCCGGTGACCTCGAACGGTCTGGCATCCACTGCCGGGACAATGGCGTAGACATAGATTCCGGTCATGACTGGGTTCCATTCGACTCATGGGCGGCAAGCGCCTTTTCGAAGTGCCGCTTGGTGACCGTGAGCTTCTGCAATTGCACCCTGGTTCGCTCGGCCGGAGTGCCCGCTGACACGGGCGGCGCTTTCTTCCCGGCCGGCTCGACGATCTCGCGGATCGCGAAGAGCGCCGCCTGGCGGCAAAGACCTTCGAGATCAGCGCCGACCAGGCCTTCGGTGTTGTTCACCAGCGTCTCGATCTTCACATCCTTGGCGAGCGGCATGTGCCTCATCTGGACGCCAAGGATCGCGCTCCGTGCCGCCGCGTCCGGCGTTGGCAGCTCGACCAGAAACTCCAGCCGACCGGGGCGCAAAAGCGCCGGGTCGAGGAGATCGAGCCGGTTGGTTGCGGCGAGAACGACCACGCCCTTGAGGTCCTCGATGCCGTCGAGTTCGGTGAGCAGCTGCGCCACCACCCGTTCGGTGACCTGACTGCCGCCGTTACCGCCGCGACGCGGCGCCAGCGCGTCGATCTCATCGAAGAAAATGATGCAGGGCGCGGCCTGGCGCGCCTTGCGAAACACCTCGCGCACGCCGCGCTCGGACTCGCCGATCCACATGCTGAGGAGCTGGGGACCCTTGACGGCGATGAAGTTCGCCTCGGTCTCGCCGGCGAGCGCCTTGGCAAGCAGCGTCTTGCCGGTACCGGGCGCGCCGTAAAGGACGACGCCCTTGGGGGCGCGAACGCCGGCCTGCCGGAAGAGCGCATCGTATTTGAGCTGCCAGAGGACGACCTCGGTCAAGAGCTTCTTGACCTCGTCGGCGCCGCCGACGTCGTCCCAGCGCAGGTCCGAGATCTCGGTGGCGACTTCGCGCAGCGCAGACGGCTCGACCTCGGCCAAGGCACTTTCGAAATCGGCCGCTTCGATCTTCAGCGCCGCCAGCTTGTCGTAGGGGATCTCGGTCTTGCTGAAGTCGATATCGGGCATGAGGCGCCGCAGCGCGCTCATCGCAGCCTCGCGGCACAGCGCCGCCAGATCGGCGCCGACGAATCCGTGTGTGATGCCGGCGAGCCGATCGAGGTCGACGGCATCGGCAAGCGGCATGCCACGGCTATGGATTTCCAGGGCCTCCCGGCGCCCCTCCTTGTCCGGGATGCCGATCTCGATTTCGCGGTCGAAACGTCCGGGACGGCGCAGCGCCGGATCGAGAGCGTTGGGAATGTTCGTGGCGGCGATGATCACCACCTGCCCGCGCGACTCCAGACCATCCATCAAGGCGAGGAGCTGGCCCACGACGCGGCGTTCGACCTGGCGATCGCCGCTCATCTCCTCGCGCTTGGGCGCGATGGCGTCGATCTCGTCGATGAAGATGATGGCCGGCGCGTTGCGCTCCGCCTCGTCGAACATCTTGCGCAACTGTGCCTCGCTTGCACCGTAGAACTTGTCGATGATTTCGGGGCCGTTGACGTGGATGAAATGCACGTTGGCTTCGTGGGCGATGGCGCGCGCGATCAGCGTCTTGCCGGTGCCGGGCGGCCCGTAAAGCAGAACGCCCTTGGGCGCATCGATGCCGAGATGGGCGAAGACTTCGGGGTATTTGAGCGGTAGTTCGATGATCTCACGGACGCGGGCCACCTCCCTGTGCAGACCGCCGATGTCCTCATAGGTGATGGCATCGCGGCGCGCGGCGGTGCCTTCGCAGGTGATCGTGGTGGTCGGCCCGACGATGACGGCCCCCGGTGGTGCCACCTTGCCAACGACGAAGTTGCGCATCTGCGTGCCGATGGGATTGACGCGCACCCGGTCGCCGGCAACCATCGGGATGCCGTCGAGCAGCCGGGTCAGGTAGCGGCCTTCGAGCCCAGCCGCGGCGCGCCCGGGTGCATCGGTCGGCGCCAGCGTGATCGCCCGCGCCGGCTTCGCCTCGGCGCGGCGGACAGTCACCTGCTCGCCGAGACTGGTACCGGCATTGGCCCGCGCGATGCCGTCGATCTGAATCGCGCGCTTGCCGCGCAGCTCGGCGTGCGTCGGCATGACGCGCGCCACCGTCGTCTGCTTCGCCACGACCTCGATCACGTCGCCAATGTCGACGCCGAGTTCGGTCATATCCTTCGGGTCCAACCGGGCGAGACCGCGGCCGACATCCTTGGGAAGCGCTTCCGCAACGCGATAGGTCGAATCGACCGGTCGGCTATCCATGCTCACCTCTCTCAAAGCTCGCCACCCGATACACCGGATGTGAGCCCGTCACGGTTACCCGTCGCCTGCCCCCGGTCCCCCTACGCCGCAGCCGCGACGCGGCGAACCCGCTTGGGCTTTGCGCTTGCCCGCGGCTGCTTGGGCAGAAGCGCCGTCTCCAGATTCTCCAGCCGCTGCTTCAGCGCCCGGTTCTCACGCTCGAGGTCCTCGGCGTGCACCGAGAGCTTGGGGTCGGTTTCCCACCAGTTGATGCCGAGCTCCTTTGCCTTGTCGACGGAAGCGATCAATAGGCGGACCTTGATGTTGAGCAGATCGATCTCAACCAGCGAGACAGTGATATCGCCGGCGATCACGATGCCCTTGTCGAGGACGCGTTCGAGGATGTCGGCGAGGTTGGTGGTCTGAAGTGAATGTTCCATGTCGTGATTGGCCTGACTTCGGTTTTGGGTGGCCGGTTGCCTTTGGTCAGGGCGCGGTCAATCCACCAGCCTTGACGATCAGCTTTGCCGTCTGTTGGCGCAGCGTCGAGAAGCCGCGACAGAGACCGCAATTTGGGTTCGCCGCGTCATAACTCGCGCAGGCCAGCAACACGCCTGCCTCATCGATCAACTCGCGCGCATGCGGGACCTTCTCGGACGCGGTCGCTGCCGCGTTGACGATCTCGGTCAGTGCCTCGATCCTGATCTCGTGGGCGTCGAACAGGCCGATCGGGCACTGGATTTCGGCCTTGGGGCTCCGGTTGTTCATGACTCGTCAAGCATTTGGTCACGCATGTAACGTCGCGTGCGGCGGTAGCTCAGCAGCACGCCGGTCGGCCCGAAGATCGCCTCATAGGCGGCGATCGCATCGGTCGCTGCCGGGATGCGTCTCAGTTCGACCAGATCGACAGTGACGTGCCATCCATCGGGTTTCTGCTCGACGGCAGAAACGCGGTCGGCGTCGAGGCCGGTTATATTTTCCAGTTCGGACTTGGCATGGCGGGCGACCGCCGCTGCGCCGACCAATTCGCCTTTGCGGCGCCCGATCGGCGGGCTTTGCTCGCCGCCGTCGTCGGCAAGAAGCGCGGCTACCGGCTTGGGAACGATCGACCCGTTCTCGACCAAGTGCCGCTCATGCGATTCAGGCTGCCGTGTGAGGCGCCGTGCCATAGCCTAACTCCCTTCCCTCATTCTCCGCGCCTGGTTCAAGCGCTCCAGCATTTCGGACTCGCTGCTCTCGAATTCCTCGATGGTGATCTCACCGAGGTCGTATCGCTGTTCGAGTTTCAGGAGATCCCTGCGGATGAAGTCTTCGTCGTAAAGCTCGCGCTCGGCGTGCTCTGCGAGCGTCCGGACGAGCCACAACACCCCCTTGATCGGCCCAACCAGGGGCGCCGTCGCAACTGTGCCAAGCAGGCTCATCTTCTCGCCTCACGATCCATTTCCGTCGGCCGAAATCGGTCCGGCCGACCAGCGCATGTTGACGTTGACGAAATTATAGGGAGCGACCGGTCCGACGCATTTGGTGAGAAGCCGGTGGCCGAGTTCAGCGTCGAGCTTGCGGACCGCCTCGTCGAACTCGCGCTCACGCGATCGCTCGATCAGGAACGCAGCATTCACCACCATGTGGTCGGCGATCGTCGCATTGACTTGTGTCTTCTCGGCCAGCGGCCGCAATCGCGAGAGGATCGCCTCGGCATCGGCGCCGCGGCGCGCCTTCAGCTCGGCCTCGACCAGCTCGCCGAGTCGGATGCGGTCGTAATAGGTCTCTTCGAGAGAGCGACCTTCCAGGCCATTGCGCATCCGGCTGATCGTCGGATTCTCCCGAACCATTTCCTGAAAGACGACGTCCTCGTACCAGAACGCCTTGAGCCCCATCTCGATCCGGCCGTCCATCCCGTCGAGCATCTTGCTCAGCTCGCCATAGCGAGCCTTGAGCAATTGTTCACGGACGATTTCAGGGCGGGGCGCGACGCAGTCGAAACGGACCGGCAGTACCGTGTATCCGGCCATGACCTCGTCGAGGACCCGCATATGCGCCATCATGTTGCGCCGCGTGTTGTCATAGCGCGGCTCCGGCGAATCGCTGGCAACAACCGCCAGGTCCTTGAAGTTGATGGTGTGAACTACATCGCCGCGTTCACCCATGCCGAGCGTGTCGAAGGTCTGCGGTTCCGCACCGCGCACGATGCAGTAGAGATACTGCGCGACGGCATTCTCGGTTTGGGGTTTCGGCGAACGTGCGGGCGCCAGTCTCATGGTGAACTCTCGTCGTGTTGGGCGACCCTGTGATGCGCAGTTTTCGGTTGCGATCGCAGCTCAGGGGGCCGCTTCTGCCGGGAGCGCGCCGGAACCAGATCGAAGCGAACGTCAAGACTCCTCTCGCGGAGGGCCTCATCCAGGAAAGCGAGGGCCTCGCCAGCCCAGGACTTGACGCCCGCCGGATCGAGATCGCTTTTCAGTTGCCGGTAGTGATCGCGGAATCGCTCGTAGAGAGGCATGACCAGCGGGTCGAGGCGCGCCCATATGCCCTCATGCAGTGCGCTCTCGAGGGCCGCGGCCTGACTGTGGCATTCAGCAAAGAGGAAAGGCGCGGTCTCGAGCGCAAATCCCAAATAGGCTTGCAGATCTCCGACCAGCAGGAGCACGGCCATCTGATCCGCCGTGAGCTTGCCATCGGCGACCTGCCTGTCGAGGCCGTGCACCAGGGACGCCCGCTTGGCGACGCCCGAGATGGCCTTGTCGACAACTCCCTCGTCGAGGTGGAACAGTGCGTCGCCAAAGCCGGCTTGGATCATGACCGCGTTGGCGAAGACTTCCTGCGGCGCGTGAACGCACAGACGGTCGGCGAGGAGATGGAGAATCCCGCCCACCGCCGCGCTGATCGTCCGATTTTCCGTCGCGACCTCGACCGAGAGTTCGCGCGCGGCCTCAACCGTCGGGTTCTCGGACAGAGGATGGGCGTGCTCATGCGCGAGCAAGGCGCGCAGCGCCACGGTGTCGTTCCACAGCCCGTCGTCAGCGAGAGCGCGCCGGTTGACGAAGACCGTGCATTCCGTCGGATTGGCGGCGTCGTAGATGTTGACCATCGGCCGCCGGTCGATGTCCTCGGCAATGACCGAGGACAACAGAGCGGCGTTCTTGATTTGGGATACGAGCGGCTGCAGATCTTCGAAGACGAACAGGTTGACCGATTTGTGCGGCCAGTTGCCGAGGCGGACATATTGCCGGATCACGGATTCTTCTTCGTGGATCAGGCGACCGAGATCCCGCTGCGTATCCGCGATAACCTGCAGCGTCGTATTCTCCACGCGGGAGCGTGAGAAATGCTCGATCGCAGTCGACATCACTTGGCCTTCTTCAACCGCAGTTCGAGGAGGCCGTTCTTGAAGGACCGCTTCATCGAGGCGGCATCGACCGGGCTTGGCAGCAGCACCTCCTTCGAATAGCGCCGTTCGCCGGACGAGCTGAGCGCCAGAACGTCGCCGCGAACCTCGATCTCGATCGCGTCTTCCTTGACGCCGGGAAGCTCGGCGGCAATGACGATTTCATCGCCTTCGTCGAAAACGTCGATCAGCGGCTCGCGCACATCGACGACCTCGGCTCCCTCGGTCGTCGCGCGGATATTGCCGAAGCGCTCGACATGCGGCTCGCCGCCGATGCCGACGCGCACGCTCACGCCATAGACGCCCTGCGCCTTGTCGCCGAGACCCTTGACCTTGAACTCGCCGGTCCGATTGATCTGTTGTTCGCCGGCTTCGACGAGGTTGCCGAGAATGCCGACGAAATCACCGAACCCCTTAAACAGGGAGCCGAACCCGATATCGACCACAGGCTCGGCTTCGCCGGCCGCGGTCTTCTTGCGTGAAGCACCCTTGTGACTTGGCATGGCTACATCTCCAACTTTGCGCCGTGGACCGGCGGATTGCTGCACTCAGTATTCGAGACTGACGTCCTTGTGCCGCGCGGCCACGGCGCCATCGCCCGGCCGTTGCCGGGACTTTGTGGGGCGCGGGCGCTTGTGCTGTTTGGTGGCATCGTACGGTCCGCCGAAATCGCCGATGAGGCTTCCGATCTGCTCGATCTCCTTGTCGAGCAGCGCCAGGCGATGGGCGGTCACCTGTTGTTTTTCCGTCCACACCGCCAGTTGGCGCTCCAGCAGGGCGCGCTGGTGATCGAGACGCGAGAGCGTCGCCGTGAGCTTGCCGCGTTGCAGGCCTGAACCCACGGTGCGCAGCGAGCGAAGCCCGCCAGTTTCGTGAAGTCCCCTGATGTGGCTCATCACAATACCTCCGCGGCCATCTGGCCGAGCCGGGCCGACACCGGCTCCGACCCGCCGTTCAATCGCTTGCCGGGTCCTTTGACGTGGCTCTGTTTGGTCGGGCAGTGATGCTGGATCAGGCTCATCAGCATCTTGCGCTGCTGGAGGCGCTCATCGGCCGAGCGGCTCTTGAAGGCGGCGCGTCCGCCGAGCAGGTCGAGGCACGCCTGCACGAAGCGCGGATCCGCAGACGACGTCCCAAGGTTCTGGTCGGCGACGACGCTGGCGATCATGATGCTGGCGCGCAATGTCGGGACCTGGTCGTACTCGCCGGATGACCGGTAATCGCGTACCAGGTCGACGATGCGCTCGGCCTTCGCCTTGGCCAGACCGGAGCGGGAAATGGTGATGCCGAGTTCCGTGTCGCGGTCGAAATAGTCGACGTCGATCATCACCATGCGGTCGCTCAACGCATCTTGCGCGTCGTGAACGCCCGAATATTCCTGGGGATTGCTGGTGAAGATCGCCCGGAATTCCGGATGAACCTTGATGTAGCTCTCGTTCTGATTTGGAACCGGCAGAACCAGCAGCCGCTCCTCGAGGACGCCGAGGAGGATATTGTTGGCTTCGGCACGCGAGCGGGTGAACTCGTCGTAGATCAATGTGCTGCCGTCGCGGCATGCCGTCGTCAGGCGATGGTCCGACCAGCTGCGCGTCGCATCTTCTTCGTATTTCGTGACTGTGTGGATGTAGCGGTCGACGACCTTCCGGTACTGGTACCCGGTCTGCCCGCCGACGAGATTGGACGTCGTCATCTCGTCGTCGCCAGTCAGGAACACGACCGGACGTCCGAGCTGGGCCGCCACATGGAAGGCGAGCGTCGTCTTGCCCGAGCCGGCCGGACCACAGAAATGCACAGGAAAGCCGGCCCGAAGGTAGCCGAGGGCCCGATCTCTCAGCTCTTCGATCGCCGGCGTCTCGATGAAATTCGAGCCCGGGCTGATGGATATCGTGGTTCCGGCGATGTGGCTGGCTGAATTCGGTGCAGGCGACATGTGCGGGGCTCCGGACATCATGATTGGTGGGCTGCGACGCGCTGTTCAGCGCGACTTGGGACGCTTTCGCACTGGTGGGCGCGATACCATTGCTGGCGAGCCGCCTCGTGCTGGCCGGGATTGTCCTGCCACGCGAGAAATTGCCGGTAGATGCGTCTCAGCGCCGGCTCCCACTCCAGCCAGAATTCTTCGTCGAGGGGAAAGAGCTGGGACGACCGCTCAATCCGTGTCTGTCCGGCTACACCGGCCGCCATGCTGCGCTCGAAGTCGGTGCCGAAGCCGGCCGAGGTCTGCGTGACCGCGTAGGCCACGGCATCGCCGAAGCCGAGAGCAAGCGAGTGGTCAAGACCACGCGCCCAGCCTATTGCTGCCACCAGCACCGAGAGGATTCGGGCCAGCGCGTCCAGATCGTCCGCGGTTTGCTCGTCGCCGCGGCGCATCAGGGAAAGCGCATCGGCGTAGGCGAGTGGCAAGCCTCTCTGCCGCTGCTGCGACGGCAAGAGCGTCAGCGTGAACGCGCCAGGATTGAAGTCGTCGGCCGTTTCGCTGGCGCCCAACGCCAGCGAAAGTCTCTGCCAAAGCGTCCTGAGCAGCGAATGACTGCTCGCCAGATCGGGCAGCAAGACGATCTCGGGCTGCAATCCATCGCGCACGACAACACGACAACCGAGCCCCGTGAAAGGCTGAAGCAGGGGCGGCAGCGTCGCTTCAATGCTGCCGCTCGTACGCCCTGCCGATCTGATCCTGCACATACCCAAATTCATCGTTCTTCCATCCAATTCGTTCGACACCGCATTCGGGCTAGCGCGCGATCTAGCGGCGCATCTAGCAGATCGCCTGGCCGAGGTTTTGCGCTCCGCCTGGTCGCACCAGGCGGAGCCAACTGCCGGCGCATCAGCCGCGGGCCAGGGCCGACCAGATCTGGCGCGCGCCCTTCAGGTCGCGCTGAATTGCGCCACGGAAGCTCGCGACCTGTGCGCCGAACTCACGCCGGCCGGCCTCGAGCGACGATTTCTGCTGCTTGGCCATCTTCCGGTGCGCCCGCGCCAAAGTTGGCACGATCATCGCGGCTGCGTCGCGGAACGCCTGCGTCTGCTCCGCGAGGGAGTGCGCGTCGTGCCGCAAGTGACTGTGCAGCTGGCTGGCATCCTCTCGCCGGTCGCGCGCGATCTTCATCACATGCTTGGCCGTGGCGCGGCGTTGCGCAGACGTTTCCCGGACCAGGGACGAGAGGGACTTCTGGGCTTGCCCGCGATAGTCGCGCAGCATTTCGCCACGCATGGTCGCACATGCGGCCAATGTTGCCTGCGTGGCGCGGCGCATTTCGTCGATGGCCGACGTCCGGAATTCCGACGCCTGCGAGACCTCCCTGGCCAGACGATCCATATCGCCGGTCAGTGGCCCGCTGGCCATCGGCCGGGCGGCTGTCTTTGCGCGAGTGGGCTTTGAGCGTGCGGTCTTTGCCTTCGCAGCCTTTGAGCCGGCGGACCTGGACCGGGCGGCGGTCTTTGACGTGGCGGCTTTGGACATAACGGTGCCCTTTCGTCGCAGATCGCGTATGCGTTGACCGAGCGTCAACGGAGCGATCCGGCAGTGGGAGGGTTTTGGGAGCGAAGCGGCACCTTCGTTGAATGCCAGCGTCGCTTCGCTCCCGTTTCGTCTAGCGTTGTCGCAGAGACCGTCAGGCCGTCTGCGCCGACGTCAGGCCAATGGCCTCGGCATACTTCAGGTAGGTGTCGACGCTGGCGACCACGATGCGGGCCTCGATCGCAAGCAGCTCGATCCCGACCAGCGAGACGCGGGCCCATGCGTCGATAACGACGCCCTTGTCGAGAATGCGGTCAACGACCTCGGCGAGGCTCGTCGATGCGATGGTCTTTTCCACGGCCATGATTTTTCTCCTTCGCTTCTGTGCAGTCATTCAACACCCCTGCACACAAGCACACACGCGGGCGTGGCATAAGCTGGGTTGAACACCTGCAGCGCGATGGGTTCTCCCCTTAGGCAATTTCCCCCTCGGCAATTCGAGCAGGTCAGCGGCGCCAATGCGTGCCAGCTTTCGTCAGGCGCTCTCGCAAGGGGTGGGCCCGCCGTCGCCTGAAGATCGCGAGACGGCACCGGATGCGCGTCGGACTTTCCGCGACTTAGGCTCCCGCTGAGCGGAAGAACCGTCTCTGGTCAAGTCGATAGAGACACGGAGGAGAAGCCTCCGATGGTTTCACCATCTTGAAACTGCCGAGGATCTGAATGACCAGATTCACCACGCTATGGACCTGCATCTTCTGCATGAGATGCGCGCGGTAGATCTCGATCGCCTTTGGTCCGACACCGAGGTGGCGCGCGGTCTCCTTGTTCGACATGCCGTTGAGCACGCAGTCGAGAACTTGCCGCTCCCGATTCGACAGTTTTTCCACGCGGGCCAATGTGGCTTCGCGCTGATGCAGCGCCTCATGCGCGCTGATATCGTACTGGACCCAATGCTGAATGCTTTGCAGCAGAAGTTCGCTGCTAACTGGCTTTTCGAAGAAGTCGACCGCCCCAAGCTTCATCGCGCGGACCACCGCCGACAGATCGCCGTGGCCGGTCAGGAAGATCACCGGGACCGTCCTGGATTGCTCCTGCAAACGCATCAGCGTTTCGATGCCGTTCAATTCCGGCATCCGCAGGTCAAGAATGACGCATCCGGGGCGATGCGGATCGAACTTATCGATGAACTCAAGGGGCGATTCGAAGGTCAGCGCGTCCAGGCCAACGGTCATCAGGAGGAGTCGCGTCGCGTCGCATGCACATCCATCATCGTCGACGACATAGACGACAACATCCTGACTCACCTGGCACCTCCAGAAAACGCCGTGCGCGCAGTTGATTTCGGGCGTTTTTTAACTTAACATATTCTTCGCAAACAAATGCCTTAAGACCTGAGTTATTTCCAGACAGGGGTAATACAAATAATTTACATATATTATTTGGCTTATTTTATTCGGCAGTGTTTCCATGCGGATCGCGTCCGCGTTATAGCTCTTGTCCGCGAATGGCGCGTCAATCCGGTCAACGATCACCCGCAACAGTAGACCGAGCCCCTGCCCGTCGTACTCTTCCCCAGGCATCAGGACGAAGCAGAGCGGCCGGTTGTGTCCGACCATGTCGGCGCTGGTGTCGGGCTCGATGAGTTCGGCCAGCGCCTGTCGCGGCGCTGGCAGGCGGATTGAACCGACGTCGCCGGCAAACCCACTTGCGGTGGGTGTGCAGAAGGTATCTGGCCGTTGCCGGGTTTCTGTGGCCGCGAAAAGCCGGGATTAGGCGGGAACAAACGGGAATTGGCGGGAAGGACAGCAAGCGAACGCTGTTGCCGGTGGTTCGGCCACGCCGAAGCAAAGCCGGTTCGCCCGCCTGTCTAGTTAGCGCCGATCCGGCACCGCGGCGGCTGATATCCGTTGAAATGCGACAAACTCACTTTGCAATGAACAATCCGCGCGGAGCGGCGTTGTCAGTGCGAGCGGCGAAGCGGAGTTTCCGCGGCACCGGGTGTGAAGAGGGTCATGATCGAAGGAGCCGGAGCGCCTCCTGCCGGCGGACATCGTCGGTCGCGCCTTTCCTGGCGGCGGCCAGCGGTACTGTTGCGCTTCGCGGTTTTCGCGCCGGTATTGCCTCTGGCAGGCTGCTCCTACAATGGCATCAGCGGCATCAGCTTTCTCGTGCCGCAGGGGACCGTGGCGGCGCAGCAGCGCGGCTATTTCATCGACATCCTTCTGGTCCTTCTCATCGTCGTGCTACCGGTCATCCTGCTGACGCCGGTGCTGGCGTGGCGCTACCGGTATCGCAACCGCGCGAGCACGTACAAACCTGACTGGTCGTTTTCCTGGCCGCTGGAGATCCTCGCCTGGGGCGTGCCGGTCGGTGTCGTGATCGTCATGGCCATATGGCTCTGGCGCGGCACGCACGACCTCGACCCCTATGCGCCGCTGCCGGGGAAGCCCCTGCCCGTCTCCGTCGTCGGCTACGACTGGAAATGGCTGTTCATCTATCCAACGCTCGGCATCGCCAGCATTGGCCAGCTTCCCTTCCCGGCCGACCAGCCGGTGGCGATGAAGTTAACGACCTATACGGTGATGCAGTCCTTCTTCATTCCGTCGCTCGGCAGTCAGATCTATGCCATGGCCGGCATGGTGACGCGCCTGCACCTCAAGGCGCAGTCCACCGGCAGCTTCCTGGGCGAAAACACCCAGTACAACGGCGAGGGCTTCCAGCAGCAGCGCTTCACCGCCGTTGCCATGTCGCCCGGCGACTTCAAGGCGTGGGTCCAGCGGGTGCGCGCGATCGGCATCCCGATGACGCCGGTGGTCTACGGCATCATCAGCAAGCGCAGCGCGTTCGCCGCAATGCGCCGGGCCTTGCACGCCGACGGCATGCCCGACGGCGCCGTCTATTTTCGCCAGGTGAATCCTGCGCTGTTTGACAACATCGTCGCCTCGTTTCACGGCGGTCCGCGGGACCCAGCCGAACTCGTCGCCGGCAAGACCACGAACACATCGCGGGCATTCGTCGGCGCCAGCGCCGCCGGGCCGGACTGACCGTCATGTCGCTGTCCCACATCATCTTCGGCAGGCTCAGCCTCCAGGCCCTGCCCTTCTGGGGCGCGATCGAGCACCCGACGGTGAGCAACATCGTCAACGCCAGCATCGCCACCTTCGCCGCCGCGTTGGTGCTAATCGGCGCCGCCGTCACGGCGCTGCTCATCGCCCGGCACGGCAAGTGGAAGGGCCTGTGGTCGGGGTGGCTGACCAGTGTCGATCACAAGCGCATCGGCATCATGTACGTCGCGCTGGCCTTCGTCATGCTGGCACGGGCGCTGGTCGAAGCGTTCTTCATGCGCAGTCAGCAGGCCTTCGGGCTCGGCGGCGGCTTTCTCTCCGCCGACCACTTCGGTCAGTTCTTCACCACCCACGGCTCGATCATGATCTTCTTCATGGCGATGCCGTTTCTCACCGGCATCATCAACTACGTCATGCCGCTGCAGATCGGGGCGCGCGACGTGTCGTTTCCGGTGATGAACTCGATCAGCCTCGGCCTGACCGCGGCGGGCGCCGCGATCGTCATGATCTCGCTGGTCGTCGGCGAATTCTCGACCGGCGGCTGGAGCGGCTATCCGCCCTATACGGAGACCGCCTTCAACCCCGGAGTTGGTCCCGACTACTGGATATGGGCGGTGACCCTCTCATCGCTCGGCTCGACGATGACCGGCATCAATTTCGCCGTCACCATCTACAAGAAGCGGGCACCCGGCATGCGCTTCTTCCGCATGCCCCTGTTCACCTGGACGGCGCTGTGCACGAGCATTCTGATGATCTTCGCAATGCCGCCGCTGACCGTCGCCACGATCCTGCTGGCGCTTGACCGCTACCTCGGCTTCCACTCGTTCACCAACGCCCTTGGCGGCAACATGATGAACTTCGTCAACCTGTTCTGGCTGTTCGGCCACCCCGAGGTCTACATCCTCATCCTGCCCGCCTTCGGGGTCTATTCCGAGGTGTTCTCGACGTTCTCCGGCAAGACGCTCTACGGCTACCACTCGCTCGTGATCGCCACCATGTCGATCGCGGTGCTCTCCTTCACGGTGTGGGTCCACCACTACTTCACGATGGGGCAGAGCGCCGGCATCAACGCCGCCTTCGGCATCGCCACCATGCTCATCGGCATTCCCACCGGCGTGAAGATCTACGACTGGATGCTGACCATGTATCGCGGGCGGGTCCGCTTCAAGACGCCGCTCATCTATGCGCTGGCCTTCCTGATGCTGTTCGTCATCGGCGGCATGTCGGGCATCGTGCTGGCCAACCCGATGCTCGACTATCAGGTCCACAACAGCCTGTTCCTGGTGGCGCACTTCCACAACATGCTGGTTCCCGGCCTGCTCTTCGGCATGGTAGCCGCGTATCACATGTGGTTCCCCAAGGCCTTCGGCTTCCGCCTCGACGAGCGCTGGGGCGTGATCGCCGCCGGACTGTGGATCGCCGGATTCATCCTCGCCTTTTTTCCGCTCTACGCTCTCGGGTTGCTCGGCTTCCCGCGGCGGACGGTGGCCTATTTCGACCCGGTCTACGTGCCCTACATGGCGGTGGCCCTCGTCGGAGCCGTATGCGTGATCGGCGCACTGGCGAGCTTGATGGTCCAGCTGGTCGTGTCGATCCGCCGGCGGGAGGAGCTACGCGTCCCGGCCGGCGATCCGTGGGACGGCCGCAGCCTCGAATGGGCGACGCCGGCACCGCCGCCCGAATACAATTTCCCGGTGATCCCGGAGGTGACGGCGCGCGACGCCTTCACGGTCGCCAAGAGCCGCGGCGTCGCCTATCAGCAGCCAACGGAATACGCCGACATCGTCCTGCCGAAGAACAGCGCCATGGGCATGGTGCTGTGCGTCGCCGGCGGCATCCTCGCTTTCGCTCTGGTGTGGCACATCTGGTGGATGGCCTGTCTGGGGGCACTCGTCAACATCGCGGCATTGATCGCGCGCGGCTTCGTGCGCGACTACGAGAAGGTGATCCCGGCGGTGGAAGTCGAGCGTCAACACACCCGCTGGCTCCGCCTGGTGGCCGATACGCCCCCCGTCACACGTCTGGACGAGACCGAAGAGACCAACCGCGGCGTCGCGGCGCCGCCGCTGCAGGAGGCTGCCGAATGAGCGTCCGCGATGTCGCACCGATGGCCAGGAACGTCCGCTACCCCGGCATCAATCTCGGGGCGGCTCACCCCGACATGGACGAGCGCGGCGAGGAGCTCATCTTCGGGTTCTGGGTCTTCATGATGAGCGACGCCGTGGTCTTCGGACTGCTGTTCGGCGTTTACGCCACCATGCTCCGCGCCGAAGCGGGCGGTCCCGGCCCGCACCAGCTCTATGACATCGGGAGCGCGTTCATCGAGACCATGTTGCTGCTCACGAGCAGCTTCACCTTCGGCTTCGCCTCGCTGTCGCTCAAGCACAGCCGGTCGCGGCTGCCGTTGGTCTTCTGGCTCGCAGTGACCATGGCCCTCGGACTCGCCTTCCTCGGCTTCGAGATTCACGATTTCCTGTCGATGTTCGCCAAGGGCGGCGGACCGACGCGCAGCGGCTTCACCTCGGCCTTCTTCTCGCTGGTTCCGCTGCACGGGCTGCACGTGACCGCCGGCATCGTCTGGATGCTCGCCATGATCGCCCAGCTTGCCGTCTACGGGATCGACCGGGAGGTGAAATACGGCCTGTTGCGGCTCGGCCTGTTCTGGCATTTCCTCGACATCGTCTGGGTCGCGATCTTCACCGTCGTCTATCTCGGAGGACTGTCATGAGCGACAGGCAGGGCTCGGCTGGGCTATCCGGCCAACCGGCTCTTTTGCGGCTCGGCGGGGCGCTGCTCCTCGGCAAGGCTTGGTTCAGCCACGGTCTTGCCGGCGAAGGGACCTCGCGGCCTCCCGAAGGCGAGGATCGCGCTGAGTTCGTACGTGAACTCTCATCGTATATCGCCGGTTTCGTCCTCGCCGTGCTGCTGACCGGCGCCGCCTTCGGCCTGGTCTACTGGTCCGCGCTGCCGCATGCCTGGCTGATGATTGCCGTCGGTGCCTTCGCCCTGATCCAGATCGCCGTTCACTTCCGCTTCTTTTTGCACATCGATTTGTCGCAGCAGAAACGGGAAGACCTGCAGCTCATCCTGTTCTCCGCCCTCATTCTGGCGATCATGGTCGGCGGAACGATCTGGATCCTGGGCGATCTGGCATCACGCATGTAGCGCGCACGCGCGGCCACAAGTAATCGCCGGAGGCCGCCTGCCGCGTCCTCCCGCGCGCAACTGACGCTGAGAGGTGAGAACATGCATTGCCCGCCGGAGGCAATCGGCCCCGGCGGGCAACAGCGCTCCATGCTCCATCGTGAGCTGCCCGATTACGAATTCGTATTCGGGTTCGAGGGGGCGGGGGCCGGAGACGGTGCCGGAGCCGGTGCAAGCCCACCGCCTGCCGGCGGCTGCATCTGCTGCTGCTCCTTGGCCTTGAGGTCGGCCAGAGTCGTGAAGGCTGGCGCGTGGTCGATCTCGTCCTTGCTGGCGTTGAGGACCAGCTTCAGCTTGCCGTTCGCGTCGGTTGTCCGGTTGATGGACTCAATCGACACGGCGACGTTCTTCTGGCCAATACCGAGGAAGCCGCCAACGCCGATGACGACGGCGACCATCTTGCCGTCCTTGTCGAGCACGATGTCGTTCACCGAACCAAGATTGTTGCCCGAGGCGTCATAAACGGTCTGGCTCATGAGGTTCGATGCCAGCATCTGACCGTCTTGCTGCTGGTTGAGGAACTTGGCGGTCGCCGCTACCTGCTTGTTGGTGTCGCTCGGGGCGGCAGCCTGATTGTTGCCTGCGGGTGCCGGCGTGCCGGCCGCAGGCTGCGCCGGCTGGGGCGCTTTCTTCGGCAGGGGCTGGGCGGTGGTCGCCGAGTTGGAAGGCTGGGCGCCGCTCTGAGCCATGGCGGGCACTGCGGCGAGCAGGGCAACAACAGCTGACGCGGTCACGAGTGTCTTCAACATGACACGCTCCTTTCTCAATCGTGCCCCCTTCCGATGTGTGTAACCCACAAGCCCGACCGCGGGTTCCATGCGGCTATCTCATTGAACGGACGCCGCTTTGCGCGGGGTTGCCTTGATTTCGTCACACGGTGCGGCGCATTGACTGGCGGGAGTTCGCATGGCGCGCGGAATATGCTAGCTCTGCGCCAAGGCAACGAGCGGGTCCCAGGGCGGGTAATCCTTGGAAAGACGCACCATGACAGGCAGGGTGAACGCCGCCCTCGCGACCGTCGTGCTGGCGCTTGCGTGCTGGACGACAATTCTTCCCGCGCGCGCCGCGGAATACCGCCAGATCGTCCTCGACGGACACACGATGAAGTGGGGGACGCCGGTGGCCGGCGGTGGCGCGGTGGTCACCTACGCCGTTGTTGGCAATGAACTCTCCTTCGCCAACGCCCGCAATTGCCCGGTCATCGATCCGCTCGACCATCTGCTTGCCGCGAACAACATCGCCCCAGGGACGTTCGATCGTGAGCTGGCCGCCGCCTTCACCGCCTGGTCGAACGTCGCCGACATTCAATTCCGCAAGGTAGAGGCACCTGATGCCGATATCCTGATCGGCGCAGAGGCAACGCCGGTGGGACGGGCCTTCACGAATGTCGAATTTGGTGACCCGGGACCATCGACAGAGCGTGTGAGCCTCACGCGCTCCGTTATCTGCCTGAACCCCGAGCAAAAATGGAAGATCGGATTCGACGGCAATCTCGGCGTCTACGACATTCGCTACGCGCTGACGCACGAGATTGGCCACGCCATCGGGCTCGATCACCCCGGGCAGACCGGTGAGCTGATGGATTTCCGCTACCGCGAGGATTTCCGCATCCCACAGCTCGGCGACATTGCCGGGGCGACGTTCCTTTACGGGCCGGGCCCCACGTTGACGGCGACAAGCCCCGGCATTGTCCGCAAGGTCAACCAGACGATCACGCCGAACTGACCGTGCTGCTCGTCCACGCGGGATTCGGTGCCTCGGCGCTGGCTACTCGGCCGGAGGCGAAGAATATCCGTCCTCGTCTTTCGCAACGATCGCGACGGGCTCGCCGGACAGGAAAACGCCCACCCTGCTCAGGCTCGGGAACTGGTCGCAGAACACTTTGAAGACGACCAGCAGCGGCACACCGATGATCGTGCCGACGATGCCCCACATCCACGTCGTCAGCGAGAGCATCGTCAGGATCGCGATTGGCGACAGCGATAGCCGCCTGCCGAGGATCGTCGGCGTGATGAAGGCGCCCTCCAAGATCTGCAGGGCGAGGTAGACCAACGGTGGCGTTGCCGCGGCGGCCAGGCTGTCGAAGGTAGCCAACGATGTCGCCGCCACCAGGCTGATGCCGACCGTTGCGCCCGCATAAGGGATGAAATTGAGCAGGCCCGCAGCCGCGCCCCAGACGACCGCGTTGCCGACTCCGAGGGCAGCCATGGCGCTGCCGACGAGGAAACCCAACCCGGCGTTGATGGCTGTCACGGTGACCAGGTAACGCGAGACGTCGCTTTCGATCTCGTGCAGGACGCGCAGCGACCGTTTTTTCTCGCTGAGTTCAGGCAGGACCGCGACCAGCTTGCGGCGCAGCGATTCCAGTGCGGCGAGCAGAAACACGGCGAGCAGCAAGGTTGCGGCGATGGTTGTGCCGAAGTCCGCCAGCGTACCGAGAAGCCAGCGGACAAAGGCGCCGTCGGCGACGACGACCGGCGTCGGCGCAGCCGAAGTGCCGTCAGAGCCATTCAGCATGTTCTGCAGATCGCGCCCGGCATGGTTCAGTGTGGCTAAGGGGCGTCTGAGAAAGCCGAGCCGCTCACGGACTGTGTTGACCGTTTCCGGCATCTGCGCCGCCATCTCCGAGACAGGTTCGGAAAGAAAGGCCGAAGCCGTCGTCACCACTCCACCGACGGCGCCCACCAACAGAATTGCCGAGACGGCTGTCGGTATGCCGAAGTGCGCCAGCCGGCGAACCAGTGGCGCCAGGGTCAGCGTCAACAAACAGGCCAGCACCAGCGGCAGCACGAAGCCGCGCGCATAGTAGAGCGCACCGAGAAACAGGATCAGGAAGGTGCCGACGAAGCTAACCTGCACCGATGCCGGGAAGACGTACTTGACGGAGACAACGCGGCTTGTTCCATCGCCTGACGCGGATGTTTTCATGATGCCGGCTTAGTGCCGTTCGGCCCGGCGGCCGAGCAGGTAGCCGATGACCGCAAACGCCGCGATCGATCCGAATGCCACCTGGTCGGATCGTTCGCTTTCGCTGAACAACGGCCGACGCATGGCGCGCCGGTGCCTCTGTCTACGCACCATCACGACGATCTGTACGACGAGCGCCAGCACGAGAAATCCAGCCGCCACCACCAGGAAACCCGCGGCGGCTCCGAGTTGGTCGGAGAGCCAGATCGTCAGTGCTGTCACACCGAATCCGGCCGCCGCCACCAGGAGCAGCATCAGCACCGATACGAGCAGCGCCTGAACGCCGGCGTAGCGGGCAAGAGCTTCCACATGGCTCTTCAGCCGCGCCGCGCCGAGCGCCGATATCAGGCTTCCCAGCATCGACCTATCGATGCTGGACGATGCCGGCGACGAAGCCAACGCACAGCGCCGTGGCCACGGCCATGAACGGATAGCGCTTGATCTCGCCCGACAGAAGCGACGCGAGGTCGCCGGCGGCCTCCCCGGCTGCCCGGCCGGAATCCGCCTTGAGCTTCGCCGCATCGGAAACGAAATCGCGGCCGGCGCTGGCCGCCTCTTTCAGTCCTTCGTCGATGCCGTTCTTCGCCGCGCTCCTTGCATCGGAAGCCCTCGACGCCATGTGGCTGATGCTTTCGGCAAGCGCCGCGATATCGGTGCGCAGGGCCTGGATATCCTCTTCAAGGTTCTTGGTCGCTGTTGCCATTCTTCGACTCCCTTGCCTTTCTTGACCTGGTACCGGTACGTCGCGATGGAACTTTCGGTGCCCGGCCGGCTTCTAGAAAAAACGCCTGTGCAGCGCCGTTTGTTCCCATAAGCTGCACGAGCACAGGTTCGCATCGCCACACATGTTGCCCAATCTGCTGACGGAAGCAGGGTTCAGAACAAGTGGTCGCCGTATTTGTCCTTGACGGCCGTCTTCGCTGCGGCTTCATCAACAATGTTGCCGAATATCTGGTCGGGCTGACGAACGCGCAGGCGAGCGGCCGTCCCGTCGGCGACGTGCTGCGGCCGCGCCTCGTCGAGCCGTTTGGGCAGAGCGTCATTCGCCAGGCCTTGAGTGAAGGTGGGGCGCACGAAGGCCAGATGACGCTGAGCGGTCACGATGGCGCGCAGCACCCCTTCGCCTTCAGGGTCGCACCGCTCGGCGAAGCACTGGCGGATGGCGCGGTGCTCGAGCTGTTGGATCTCAGCGGCGAAACCGGCACAAGCCGGGCGCTGAGAGAAAGCGAGCAGCGCCTGCGTCTGGCAACGGAGGCGACGCAGATCGGCATCTGGGACGTCGACGCGACGCGGGGAACGCGGCGATGGTCGCCACTGCTCAATGCCATTCTGGGGTTGCCGATCGCCTTCGACGGCGACGACAAGGTGTTCGAGTCGCTCATTCATCCTGATGATCGCGCCCGCGTCACAGCGCAATATCGCCAGGCCTATGCGCCGGGTTCCAATGGCAACTTCAACGCCGAGTTCAGGATCCAACGCGCCGACACGGGCGAAGTGCGCTGGGTGTTGGTGACCGGGCGCATTACCTTTGGCGCGGATGGTCGCGCATTACGCGGTATCGGCACGCTGCGCGATATCGACCGCCGCCGCAAAGACGAGGAAGCGGTACGCGAAAGCGAGCGGCGACTGCGTGTCGCCCTTGTGGCCGGGCGCATGGGCGCATGGAGCTACGACCTGGCAACCGGCGCTCAGCGCTGGGACGAAACGCAATATCGCCTGCTGGGGCTCGATCCGTCCGTTCCCCCCAGCCGCGAGGCCTTCCTCTCGCTCGTCCATCCGGACGATCTCGGAAGCGTTGAATTCGAACTCGAGACGCTACCGCTCGATACGTACCTCGACACAGAATTCCGGATCATCCAGCCGACCGGCGAGGTTCGCTGGATCAGCGCCCATTCGATCGCCCACGCCGGCCCCGACGGCAGGCCGATTGAGATGATCGGCGTCAACCGCGACACGACGGCCCAGAAGGAGGCGGAAACGGCACTGAGGATCAGCGAGGAACGCCACCGCTTGGCGGTCGAGGCAAATGACGTCGGCACCTGGGATTTCGACATGGTCAGCGGAGAGCATCGCTGGTCGGCGCAGTTTAGGAGGCTGTGGGGCCTGCCGCCCGAGGCGCCGGCCGACGTCGGGCTACTGCGTCCGCTCGTTGACGAGACCGACTGGACGATGATCCGCGCGCGCTGGCAGTCGGCGTGCGACCCGGCCGGCGATGACCGCATCAGTCTCGAATACCAAATCCGCCGTGCCGACGACGGCGCTCGCCGTTGGGCGATGTTCAACGGCCGCATCTTCTTCGACGATGCCCACCGTCGGCCCGTGCGCGCCGTCGGCGTCATGCTCGATACCACTGAGCGCCGCGAGGCCGAGGAGCGCCAGCGCCTCATCCTCAGGGAACTGAACCACCGCGTGAAGAACAACCTCGCCGTGGTCCAGGCCATCGTCTCGCAGACCATGCGTATGTCTCCGAGGCCGTCGGAGGCGTTCGAGCGCATACAGGCGCGCCTGATGGCGATCTCACGCACTCACGATTTCCTCAACATGTCAGATTGGGGTGGGGTGTCACTCGGACGTCTGCTCCAGGGCGAGCTCGAGCCGCATACATCGCTTGACCCGGAACGGATCGTGCTCGACGGTCGGGTTGTCGTGCTCGACTCGACCACCGCCCTGTCGCTGGGGCTGGTGTTCCACGAATTGGCGACCAATGCCGCAAAATACGGAGCGCTCTCCGCCGAGACCGGCCGCTTGAAGGTGCGCTGGGAATTGAGCGGCGAAGGCGAGGCCGAAACGATCAGCATCGACTGGATCGAGAGCGGCGGGCCGGTGGTGCGCACGCCGCGCCGCAAGGGTTTCGGCTCACGGCTGATAGAGGGCAGCGTCACCGGACGGCTAGGCGGCACGGTGGAAACCGATTTTGCGCGCGATGGACTGCGCTGCCGCCTGGTCTTCCCGGTGCCGCGCGAGACGGAAGTGCCGTCGGGCTGACCTCACGGCAGGACGCGAACCTTGGGCGGCCCGAGTCCTGCCGAGAGGCGAAGTCGTCAGCCGCCGAAGCCGAAACCGAACGTCAAGCCGCTCGGCCGGTCGTGCCAGCGGCCGCCGAAATACCAGCGGTAGCCGTCGGTCCACGCATGATGGCGATAGTCCCACCACGGTCGACGATGGTGCCAACCCCACCGCGGCGGCGGCGGCCGGCGATAATGTCGTGGCGGCGCCACGTGTCCACGCGAGACATAGCTGGCCGATACGTAGCCGCTGTGACCGCGATAGTAGACCGAACACCAGCTCCGGCATCCATGTACGTCGATCCGCACCCCGGCGGGAATGGTGAGGATGCGGTGATATCTCGCGCCCGGACCGCTGCGCATGTTGACCGCACCGGTCGTGTATGCGGTCGCTGCAAGGGCAGCCGCCGGTGCGGCGAGTGCCGCCACAAAGGCGCCGGCGGCGATCGCTTTTCGAACAGACATGAGTGCTTTCTCCGTTGTCGTTGTCCCCTTGCTTCGCCAACGCAAGGGCGGCGGCATCGTTCCATTCGACGGAGCCAGGGGAAAAGGGCGGTGGCAGATGCGCCGCGCGGACACCCTGCCTCCCGTTGGAACACCCGACGATCAGCCCTGCGTGTGCAGGTGCACCCTTGTTCCGCGGATTTTTCGCCACCTTGCCGGTTCCGTCGCATATCGGCTGGAACTCGCAGCGGCCGAATGCGTTTTCGTTCACAGCTGCGTGGTGCAGCGTGAGGAGGCCGCAATGATCGGCACAATTCTTCTGATCCTCCTGATCCTGCTGTTGATCGGTGCGATTCCCAGTTGGCCCTACTCGCGCGGCTGGGGCTACTACCCCTCGGGCATCCTCGGGGTCGTCCTCGTCGTCGTGATTGTCCTGCTACTCGCCGGACAACTCTAGCGGAGGTTGACGATGCTCTATTGGACCCTCATCTTCCTCGTCGTCGCCATTGTCGCCGGCGCGCTTGGCTTCGGAGGCATCGCCAGTGCCAGTGCCGGTATCGCGCGGGTTCTGTTCTTCATTTTCCTCATTCTTCTCGTGGTCTCGTTCGCGGCTTATCTGCTGCCTACGGCCTGAGGCGGCACATGACGGCGAGGATTTGAAGTGAAAGTGGTTGCGTCAATGGACGCTCGGCCGTAAGGCAACGCGGTGCATAGACGGGATGCGATCACGACCAGTGTCGTGATCCTGGGCATAGCAGTTACTGCGGTCGCCGGCTTGGTTAGCTACCGCTCCTATCGCTATGCCGAAATTCAGCAGACGATTTCCAAGGCCAACAATGCCGCTTCGGCAGCGAAGCTGGCGCTTGATCGGGTGGCGTTGTCAGTGCGCGCCGTCAAGGCGATGTACGCCGCCGATTGGGTGACACCCGACCAGTTCGTGCGCTTCGCGCAGACACTGATGGGTACCGAGGGCATCCGCTCCCTCGAATTCGATCGCAAGGTGACGCTTGCCGACCGCGCCAAGTACGAGCAGACGCTGACCAGCCGCGAGAGCAATTCTCTTGGAATTTGGCAATACGGGCCCGACGGCAAGCCAGAACCCGCACCCGACCGAGCCGTCTATTTCGTGCGCGAGGCCGCCAACTCCCAGACCGGCACCGCGCCGGCGATCGGCTTTGATGTTGGCTCGATTGCGTCACGGGCGGCGCTGATCGAGAAATCCATGTCGACATTCGACCTGCTCGTCAGCCGCCCATTCGCCGTGGACAACAGCGGCGACGAAGGCGTCGTCCTGATTGTTCCCGCGATCGATCGCGCGGGCTCGATCGTTGGCGTCGCAACCGGCACGATCTCCTTTGACGAGTTGGCCACCGTCGCAGCGCTGGCGAGCGGTGCTTATGGCGTGAAGGTCGCCATTGATGTCGGCAAGCCGAAGGCGGCGACCGCCTCCTCCGGAGAGACAACCGGAGATGCCAACGCGACAATACCGAACGAGCGGATCTTCAATTTTGGAGGACAGACCTGGACCGTCACGGTGCCGACCATTACCGGTAACAATTCACCGGGCGCATGGCTGGTCGTGCTGGTTGTCGGTGCCGGTCTGGCGACGACCGCGGCGGTCGCCGCCTATCTGATCGGCCTCGGCAAAACGGCAGATATCACGGAGGCGCGGGCGCAACTGGTCAGGATGCTGGATGGCCTCGGCCCCCTCGCCTGGCTGCTGAAATCCGACGGCACCGTCATCCACGCCAATCACGCTGCCAGTGCCGTCCTTGGGCACAGCAAGGACCTGATCATCGGCCGACCTTTCTGGGACCTTCCCCTCGACGGCGATCGCGATGCGGCGCTCGGGCGTATCCGCGCAGCCATCGAGTTGGCCGCGCACGGCGACGATTCTCGCTTCGACCTCATGCTCCGGGGCGAAGACGAGACTCAGAGCGTCTTCGACCTGTGGATCCGGCCGCTTGGCCACGGGGCCGCGCCACCCGCCAACATCGTGGCCTCGGCCGTCGACATCACCGGCCGCTACGAAAGCGAACAGACGCAGCGGCTGCTGATGCGCGAGCTCGACCACCGCATGAAGAACACTCTGCAGGTGATCCAGGCGGTCATCCGCCGCACGGCCCGGGCACAGTCATCGATCCCCGCGTTCGAGCGCTCGCTGCTCGGCCGGGTCAGCGCTATGTCGCGCGCCCACGATCTGCTCGCCAACGAGCACTGGCTTGGCGCCGAGATGAAGGCCATCGTTACCCAGGAAGTCAGCAGCTTCGATACCGCCGGCGCGATCTCGGCGAGCGGTCCGCATCTACGCCTGAACCCACGGGCGGCGCTATCCATCGCGCTCGTCATTCATGAACTGGCCACCAACGCGTCCAAATACGGCGCCCTGTCCTCGACCGAGGGCAGGATCGCAGTGACCTGGCAGGCGGATCGCTCCGGCGGCGAGCCGGCCATCATCCTGCGCTGGGAGGAATTGAAGGGACCGGAAGTTTCGCCGCCGACCAGCAAGGGCTTCGGCTCGATGTTGATCGAAAGCAGCATCGCCTACGAACTGGAGGGGGAGGCACGCCTTCACTATCACCGTGACGGCCTGGTTTGCGTTATCTCAATGCCGTTGCGTCTATTGCGCCCTTTCATGGATGAACAATCCAGCAACGTCGCGGGGTAAGCTTGTCCGCATCCGCACAAGCAGGGCTGACGATTCTCGTGGTTGAGGACGAGTTCCTCATCGCGGAGGAGATGGTCGCGATGCTCGAAGAGGCGGGGCACGCGGTCGTCGGCCCCGCCGGGTCGGTCCGCGCGGCCCAGGCGATCCTGGCCGACCGGCCGCTGCCCGATGTCGCTGTCATCGACGCCAACCTGCGCGGCGAAACCAGCGCCGCGCTGGCCACCACCTTGCGCGAGCGAGGCATCCCCTTCTGCGTCTGCACGGGTTACCGCATCAGCGACCTCAAGGCAGCGTTCGGCGACGTCGTGACGATCCAGAAGCCGATTGATCCGGCGCGCTTGCTGGCGACCGTCAACACGCTCGCCGGGAAACCCAACGGCTAGCTGCCGCCTAGATGAGTGGCCGGGGCGGCTTCGGTTCGTCCTGCCAATCCGCGATCTTCCGGACGCCATCGAGGCTGTTCAAGACGATCTGCCGCTTGTTCAGCGTGATCAGTCCGCGGCGCATGAAGCGGTTCAGGATGCGGTTGGTGTGGACCAACGACAGGCCAAGGGCATCGGCAAGCAATGGCTGTGAAAACGGGAAAGTCATCTGCTCCCCGTCGGTCAGGCCGCGCACGCGCGCACGCTCAAACAGGAACATCAGCAGAAAGGCCGCCCGTTCCTCTGCCGTCCGCTGCCCGACGCTCAGCAGATGCTCGTCGAGCATTCGCTCCTCACGCGCTGCGATCCACGTCAGGTCGAAGGCGAGGCTTGGCTGGCTCTGGTAGAGTTCCCAGAGCCGGTCGCGCTCGAAAACGCAAAGCAGCATGCCGGTCAGGGCTTCCGCCGAATGGTGCATCTCGGAAAGCAGCGAGGCCTGGAGACCGACAAAATCGCCCGGCAGGAGGAAGTTGAGAACCTGTCGACTGCCATTCTCGAGAAGCTTGTAGCGGAATCCCCAGCCGGACAGGACCGTGTAGACGTGGGCGCTCTGGCTGCCTTCCGCCAGGATCGTCGTGCCCGGTTCGACGGTCAGCTCGCCGATCTTGAACCCGGTGACGAAGGCCAGTTCCTCCCTGGTAAAATTGCGGAAGGTTTTCATCGCCACCAGCGGACATGTCGCGCAGGGATAGCGCCAAGTTGACGGTGGGGCCGTATTCATGGGTTGCCGCGTCCAATCGGCGAACTGGCGAAGAAGATGGTTTGGCAGCTATACTGCATCGCCTTCTTCCCCACAGCATCTTTTGATGCGGTTCCGTCTTGCGTCGCGTGCCAGTGTGGATCGGTGGAACGGTACCAGGACCCTGCCCCCATGGTTACCAGAGAAACGGCGCTGTCCGGCTTGACGGTGCTGATCGTCGAGGACGAGTTCCTCATAGCCGCCGACGTCCAGCGTATTGTCGAGGACGCTGGCGCGGCAGGCGTCCTGCTCGCAAATTCTACGGCGACCGCGCGCGAATTCCTGGACAGCGGCCGCCCAATCGATATCGCTATTCTCGACCTCAAACTCGGGAGCGAAGACGGACTTCCGCTGGCGCATGAGTTCCGCGACCGCCGTATCCCATTCGTCGTGGCCACCGGCCTCGACCGAAGCCTGGATGGCGTCTCAAACGCCGTGGTCATACGAAAACCCTACGCCGACGAAGAGGTCGTAGAGGCGTTGGTGAGGGCCCGCAGCCTCAAACAAGAATCCTGAACAGAAAACCGAAACATCGGCAATTTTCGCCGGGAACCGAATGCCGCCGGCGGCGTTGTACGCGCGCCGGCCACCTTTCCCCGCCCCCAGCCCCAAGGCAGCCGGCATCAACCGGACGTGATCCCTTCGGGGGTCACGTCCTTTCATTCAGCCCTTTCCGGCCACCGGCAGGTTCGGGCCCAAAACCGGGACGCGAGCCCGGATGAGCCTTGGCCCTCTGCTCGAAGAACAACGCCTGGCTGATGACGGCCGAAACGGTCGCCGGCTGGAATGGCTTTGGGATCAGGAATGTCGGCTCGGGCCGCGTCCCCGTCAGGAACTGCTCGGGATAGGCGGTGATGAAGACCACCGGCACCTCGAACAACCCGAGCAGCTCGTTGACCGCATCGAGGCCGGAGCTGGCATCCGCGAGCCTGATGTCGGCAAGGATCATGCCCGGACGATGCGCCTTGGCGCGGGCGATGGATTCACTGTGCGTACGCGCTACACCGGCAACCGTATGACCAAGCGACTCGACGAGGCTCTCAAGCTCCATCGAAATCATCGGCTCGTCCTCGATGATCAATATGTCGGTGGCGATCTCGGCGGCCATTTCGCGCCCCGCCTCGTCGGCCAGGCGTCGCACCTCCGGCACGTCCACACCGAGGATCTCGGCCACGGCGCCTTCGGAAAGTTCCTCCAGCGTCAGCAGGAGAAACGCCTGACGCGGCAGCGGCGTAATGCGCGTCAGGTGACGCTCGGCGCCGGCGCTCAACTCCAGATCCGGCTGCCGATTGATGTCGAGCGAGTTCCAGATCGTGGTGAACATCTTGTAGAGGGCCACCCGGGGCGAACTTGCCTGATTGAGCGTCGCCGGGTCTTCGAGAAGGCCCTCCAGTGCGGAGGTGACATATGCGTCGCCAGAGGGCTGACTTCCGGTGAGGGCGCGCGCATAACGACGCAATTTCGGTAGTTCCTGAGCTAAAACGTCGGATTTTGTCACGGAAACCTCCTCGACTTTGCCGGGAAAACGCTGGAGTCTATTCATGATCGCGGCATGGTTCGCTGCCCTGCATGCAACTTTGCGAACGATTGGACGTTAGACATGACATGCCCAATGCTTTTTTCCGCCCCGCCGCGGTGACAATCGGGGACAGATTGATGACCGACCGAAAGCCGCCCAAACCGAGACTGCCTCGACGTGCCGCCGCTGATGCCAAGGCACCGCGCCTCGGGAAAGATATACAGGTTCGCATCGGCGACAAGCTGCGCGCCATGTACGACGATATTGTCGACCAGGGCGTGCCGGACCGTTTTTCCGAGCTGCTGCGGCAATTCGATGACCAGCCCGCGGACAAGGACCGGTAGTCGCGCCCATGGCCCTTTCCAGGGAAATGCACGATGCAATCCTGGCCGCGGTTCCCAGCCTGCGAGCGTTTGCGGTTTCCCTCTCGGGCAATTTCGACCGCGCCGATGACCTCGTGCAGGAGACCCTTGTGCGCGCCATCGCCAATATCGACCGGTTTCAGCCGGGCACCAACCTGTCGGCGTGGCTGTTCACGATCCTGCGCAACCATTTTCGCTCGGAGTTCCGCAAACGGCGGCGCGAGGTCGAAGATGCCGACGGCAAATACACCGCAAGTCTCAAGGCTGAGCCCGGGCAAATCGGAAATATCGAATTTACGGAGCTTAGGGAGGCGCTGGCGCACTTGCCGCCGGACCAGCGGGAGGCGCTGGTGCTGGTTGGGGCGTCCGGCTTTTCCTATGAGGAGGCGGCCAAGATCTGCGGCTGCGCGGTGGGGACGATCAAGAGCCGGGTCAACCGAGCGCGAACCCGCCTGGCTGAGCTGATGGCGATCGAGGACGCCACCCAATTCGGACCAGACGAGGCGACGCGCGCCATACTCACCGACAACTGACGCAAAGATGTCGCGGCACGGCCGGAGCCGGCGCGCCGCGACGAGGCTAGGCTTTCCCATACGCCCTACCGACAGCGGTCCCGGTAGAGTCGTCCATGATATCGATAGGTGCACCAGCCGCGCTGGGATTCGACCAGCACCGCACCGGCGAGCGCGCCCACTCCTGCGCCCACGATCGCGCCACCGACCGAACTCGTGGCAAGGCCGCCTGCCGCCGCACCGACCACTCCGCCGACTGCCGCGCCCTTTTCCGCTGTCGTGCAGCCGGCAACACCAAGCGCACAACACACCATACCTGCCAGGATCAGGTTCTTCATCTGGTCCTCCTATGATCAGCCAAATCCGTGACGGCGACAACGCCGACGCCGTTTCAACGCACCGCCGGTGTCAACGCATGAAGGTGCCTGACTGTTCCCGCGCCCGATCGCGGAACTGAATCTCACAGTCCAGCGTTTTCACGGCTCACCAAGGTCGAAGCGATGGCCAAGCGAGCACGGGCGGCAACATCACCACATGGGAGACGTTCCGATCCCCATGCACGGCGGCGTCCGTCGACCAAATCCGCGCGTTCCCGTCCGTCGCTGTTCGAGCGTTTCGCGGCCGCCGTTGCCCGTTTGGCAGGGCGCCCGGCAACGTTCTCGCTCGCGGTTGCCCTGATCCTGGCTTGGGCGCTGTGCGGTCCGCTTTTCGCCTTCAGCGACACGTGGCAGCTCGTCATCAACACCTCGACCACCATCATCACCTTTCTGATGGTCTTCCTGATCCAGCACACGCAGAACCGAGACAGTCTCGCCATCCAGATCAAGCTGGCCGAGCTGATTCTGGTGGCCAAGGGTGCCGAAGACGAGCTCGCGGACGCGGAGGAGCGTTCGTCGGAATATCTCGAGAGGCTGCACGCGGCCTATCGCAGCCGCCGCTCCGAACACTAGTGGCGGGCGCGGACCCGACCGCCTGGAACCAAGGCGCACGGCAATCGTTGGTGAACGGTATGTGACCGCCGCACCCAGCGGTCGCTTTGGCGCGGATCGCGTGGACCCCGCGCGCGGCCGGGCGAACGACACCAAGGGCGACAGGAAAGGAGGACAGACATGCCCGAGCGCAACCCGTCACACCGACGGATTTCTGTTACCGGCCCAGGAGCTTGGCTCATGGCAGTCAGCTCCATCATCGGCTTCCTCGCCTCCCTGATCTACTATTTCTGGCGCGGCGACGGCATCGCCTATACGCCCGGCACCTTGCTCGTGATCATTTCCACCGCGTTGCTGCTGGCGGCGTCGTTGGTGATGGCGACCGGCATCTGGCGCCACTGGCTGCTCAGCGAATTCTTCCTCGTTGCGACATGCCTCGACATTCTCGGCACCGCCTTCGCGGCCTGGCTGCTCGAGGCCCATTGGCTTCTGGCCCTGATGGCTCTCGCCGCCATTGGCTGGATCGCCCATGTCGCCTTCGACGGGCGCATGGGACCGGCTGCCCCCGAACTCAAACGCCGCTTGCAGGAGTCAACACGATGAACCTACGATCGCTCGTAACGGTCCTTCTACCGAGCCTGCTCATCGTCGGCGCGGCGCACGCGCAGGGACAGGACTGGTACACCTTCAACGGTGATCTTGCTGCCCAGAAGTTCTCGACCGCCACCCACATCACACCCGCCAACGTCAGCAAGCTGACCAAGGCCTGGGAAGTCCACACCGGCGATGTGTCGGACGGCAGCGGCAACAAGCCAGCCTCCGACTGGTCGGCGACGCCGCTCTTCGTCAACAACACGGTCTACCTGTCGACGCCGTTCTATCGGATCTTCGCGCTGGAGCCCGACACCGGCAAGGTCAAGTGGATCTACGACACCAAGTCGACGTTGAAGGCGCTGACCCAGCCTGATCTCAAGACGCGCGGCGTCGCCTACTGGCAATCCGCCAATCCCGTCGCCGGTCAGCCCTGCCAGAAGATCGTCTACATCGGAACGATGGATGCCAAGCTGCATGCTGTCGATGCTGATACCGGCAAGCTGTGCACGGGTTTTGCCGACAACGGCATCCTCAACATCGATCAGTGGAACACGGTCAACGACAAATGGCCGATGTCGATCCTGCAGCCGCCGACCGTCTACAAGAACACGCTGTTCATCGGCTGGGCGGGCAAGGACTGGGTCGACGCCGAGGCGCCTCCCGGCCGCGTCTTTGCCGTCGACGCTCAGACCGGCGCGCTCAAATGGACCTTCGACGCCCTTCCCGCCGACCAAGCCAAGACCACCGGCACGGCCGATGTCTGGACCAGCATGTCGGTCGACCGCGAGCACGGCATCCTCTACCTGCCGGTGAGCTCGCCGAGTCCGAACTATTACGGCGGCAACCGTACCGAGAAGCTGCCGCTGGCGACCTCGGTGACGGCGCTCAACGCCGATACCGGCCAGGTCATCTGGAGTCGGCAGCTCGTGCACCACGACATCTGGGACTACGACACCAACTCGGCGCCCGTGCTAGTCGACATCCAGAAGGACGGGCAGACCATTCCGGCCCTGGTGCAATCGTCCAAGCAGGGCTTCCTCTATGTGCTCAACCGGCTGACCGGCGAGCCGATCTATCCGATCGACGAGAAGCCGGTGCCGCAATCGACCATTCCGGGAGAGAAGAGCTCGCCGACGCAGCCCTATGTGGCGACGCCTCAGCCGGTGGTCGCCGACACGTGGCCGGGCGTGTCGACGCTCGCCGACGTCGCCAGCCTGGGCTATTGCAGCCGCAAGGCGGCAAGCCTGCGCTATGACGGCCGCTTCACGCCGCCGAGCCTCAAGGGATCGCTCATCTATCCGGCGACTGTCGGCGGCACCGAATGGGGCGGCGGTGCGGTCGATCCGACCACCGACACCTATGTCGTCAACTCGTCGAGCGTCGTGCAGATCTATCGGCTGGTGAAGCGTGCCGACTACGCCAGGGAAAGCGACAATGGCAAGAAGCCGGGCTACTTCGCCCAGGAAGGCGTGCCCTACGGCTTCCACATCTCCAACTTTCTCAACCCGATCGGCATGCCGTGCTGGAAGCCGCCCTATGGCACGCTGGCCTCCTATGACCTGAAGACCGGCAAGCTGCTCTGGAAAGAGCCCTTTGGCGAGGTGCAGAAGTGGGGCTTCTACATGCCGAACTCCTGGGGCTCGGTGACAATCGGCGCGCCTGTGGTCACCAAATCGGGGCTGATCTTCATCGGCGGCTCGATGGATTCGCGCGTGCGCGCGATCGACCTCAAGACCGGCAAGGTTCTGTGGAGGCAGCTGGTCGACGCACCGGCCGTGGCGATGCCCGCCGTCTACACCTACAAGGGCAAGGAATACGTGCTGTTCGCAGCAGGCGGCAACGCGATCCTGACGCCACGCGTCAGCGACCAGATCGTCGCTTTCGCACTGCCTGACGCAAAATCGTGATCCGTCGAGGAGACTGACGATCAAAGGAGAGTGACGACATGGCTCCCAACATGCACGCGACACGCGATAAGCCCGGATCGTCCGGCGAGGGCGACTTCTTCCATATCGAAGTCCGGCCGAAGGGCGAGTTCAAGACCTTCCGCACCCAGGACGTCGGCGAAAAGGGCGGCATCGAGCGCGTCGCCGGCCGTCGCGAGAGCGGCTCATGGGATACGCAGAAGTGGTTGATCGGCAAGCGTCACGCCCATATCGAGAATGGCAAGCTGATCGCCGACACGGACGATGCACGCCATGTGATTGAGCAGCTCGGCTCCGAGCCGCACCACATCCGGGCCGATCGCTTCCGCGCGAAGCCGCGTCACAACGTGCCGGAGGAGGACAAGCCGACGCCCGCGCAGACCAGGGCCCGCAAACAGAACATCAAGAAGGCCCAGGCTGCCAGCCACAACGACAGCTGAGCCGATCTCGTCAATCCGCCGACAAGAGGAGCCGGGCGCGCTCAGCGGCCCGGTTTCTCTTTTTCCGTGCGCTCGAGCATGGCAATGGCTTCATGGATCTCCGCCACCAGGCGATGGGCCTCCCCTTCCGCCGGTCCAGCGAGCAGGTCGCGCAGCCATACCTCGAAGACCTCCCGCTTCCTCGCCTTGTCGAGGTTGGTCGCCGCCAGAACCTGTTGCGGCGATTCCAAATCGCCTGACAGCATCAGGCGAAGGTGCGCCGTGCCCGGCTCGCGTGGAGCGCGCGCGCTCGCCTGATCGGTGTTCGAGACCTTTGGCATCGCCGTCGTCCTGTGGCTACTGGTGCTTGAAGTATTGGATCTCGCGCTCGTGCTTCTCCGCCGCGGCGCGCGTCTTGAACGTACCGAGGTTCCGGCGATGACCGGTCCTTGGATCCTTCTTGCGCGAATAGAGTCGGTATTCGCCGGATTTGAGCTTGCGGATCATCGCGCTTCCTCCAGGTCAGAAAGACAACGAGCGCCGCTTGTGGGGCGACGCTCGTTGAAGGGCAACCGAGTGGGGCCGCTCAGTGCCGGCTGTTGAGCCAGCTGTCGATCTCGGCGTTCGCCTTGTCCTTGGCGTAGCCGTAACGCTCCTGAAGCCGGCCGGCCAATCTGGTGCGCTCGCCCTCGATCACGTCGAGGTCGTCGTTGGTGAGCTTGCCCCACTGTTTCTGGGCCTCGCCGCGCACTTGCTTCCAGTTGCCCTTCACCTGGTCCCAATTCATCGGACGCTCCGTCGGTTGGTTGAACACGGCTAGAGAACGCCGCGGCGTGACCTTTGGTTCCGACCGCAACCTGGCCAGCCGACTACATGCGCTCCTTGATCCCGACGCGAATGAGCCACCAGTTGACCGGATAGCTGGTGCAAAAACCGGCGAGCATGGCGACCTGCATCACAAACCAGAACTCCGGCGTATCGACGTTCAGCGAGGCGCCGAGAAGATGGCGAAAAAGATAGAACTGGGCGAAGGCCATGAAGCCGTACATGCCCACCTGCCACGCGGTGAGCGACAGGGTATCGGCCTTCAGGGCGGCCACGAACCCCGCCCGTAGCGACAGGCCGCGCTTTGGCGCGATGGTGAAATACTGAAAGACGATGCCGAAAGCGAACGCAAAGAGGAAATCGACGATCCACACGGCGAACATCTTCTCAGCGAACAGGCTGTGCCAGCCGAACCACACGGCAATTTCCGGGACGAAGAACGCCAGCCACTCCGCCACGATATCGCCCAACGTGCAGCCGGCGCCGCAATGGGTTGTGCCGGTCGCGACAATGGCCGCGAATGGCTTCCCGTCGCCGCCATGGCCGTTGTGCCCATGCGCCCTGCCCGCCGGCGTGGCGCGCCCGTGACGGAAATAGAACCAGGTGAGCAGCAGAGTCCCGAACAGGGCGGTGACCGGCCACACCAGGTTCATGATCCACATGGGCTGCGGGTGCCTGGCCACGTCTGCGGCGACCACCACCGCGCAGACGGCGCCCAGCAGCAGGAGGGCGATCGAGGTGATGTCGAGCCAAAGTGGTATCGCCAGGTTCTCCATTCGTGAGCTGTTCGCGCTCCTTCGGCAATGCGCGACGCAGAAAGCCGTTCCAGTGCTCGATGGAACCGGATGGCGCCGCACAGCTTGAAAGGATCAGACCGCAGTGCGGGGCAACGGCCGATCCGCCCCCCTGCCCCCACCGGAACAATCGCGGAGCATCGCCGTATCTTGCCCGAAAGCAGCAGAACACCGAGGAAAAAGTCAGATCGAAATCAACCGGCGAAGGTCGGTTCGCAACCAATAAGCGCTCATGAGGTCGAGGAAGTCGAGGATCGCTCGAGCCCGCGCACGCCGATAATCTACGAGATCGTCCGCCGTCTCGGTGAGGAGGAGATGGCGCGGCCGGCGGTCTCGCTCTGGTGGTCGGGGATTGCCGCCGGCATCTCGATCAGTTTCTCGGCACTCGCCGAGACGCTACTGCAAATGCACCTGCCGGACGCACCGTGGCGGCCGTTGATCACCAGCTTCGGCTATTCCGTCGGCTTCCTCATGGTCGTGCTGTCGCGCCAGCAGCTCTTCACCGAAAACACGATCACCGTCGTGCTGCCCATTGTCGCCCAGCCGACACGCGCCCGCCTTGTCAGGATGGTGCGCATGTGGAGCATCGTCTTCCTCGCCAATATGGCGGGCACCCTTATTGCCGCGCTGTTCTGCACCTTCACCCCGGTGCTGTCGCCAGATGTCCTGGCCGCCATGCGCGATATCGGCCACAACATGTTGCAGCTTGGCTGGTCGGCCATGTTCTTCCGCGCCATCGGCGCGGGATTCCTGGTCGCGGCGATGGTCTGGATGCTGCCCAGCGCCGCCGCGACGCAGCTCCACGTCGTCACGCTGATGACCTACCTGATTGCGCTTGGCGGCTTCACGCACGTCATCGCCGGCAGCGTCGAGGCATTCGTGCTGGTGGCGAACGGCGATCTCGGCCTGCCGACGATGATCTTGCACTTCACGCTTCCGGCGCTGCTCGGCAACGTTATCGGCGGCACGGCCTTGTTCGCCCTGCTCTCATACGCACAGGTGATGAAGGAGATTTGAGCAGGTGCATCACCCCAACGACGCCGTGCCGGGGACTTCCCCAGCACGGCGCCGAATCGGGACAGGCAGGATCAGGAAGACGCTGCGACAATCGCGGTCGCCTTCATGCTCGCGCCCGATCCGCTGTAGGTGATCTTCACCTTTTCGCCGGGCTTCAGGGCCGACGCATCGACCTGCGCGCCGAGCGTGAGGGTCTTGCCGTTGTCCAGCGTGACAGTCTTCGCAGTCACGTCGATCGACTTGATCGTGCCAGTCATTGTGGCGGCGCTGGCCACTGAGACGGCTGCGAGAAGAGCGGCTGCGCTCAGAGCGACTACTGATTTGTGCATGGTTTGGGTTTCCTCCGCTTTGTGGGGCAACTGGAACCGGACCAAAGCGACATCCGGCACGGCCCGGCAACGCCGTTCCGTCGCGTCTGGTTTCACCTGAATTGGTGACACAATGTCGCACCCCCGCGACGCGTCAGCAACATGCGATGCGACCGTATCGCGCGCGCAAACCCGGAACCAAAACCACGGCCATGCATTTCGAAGGAGAGGGGCAAATCGCGCGAAGGAGTCAGTTATGCGCAAGATTTTGTTGAGCATCGTGTCCGCTTCTGCGGTGGCGTTGACCCCGGTGACCGCTTTCGCCGCCGGCACCGTCACGGGCGCGGCAGGCGGTGCCATCACCGGCGCCATCGTCGGCGGACCCGTTGGTGCTGCCGTGGGCGGCGTCATCGGAGCCGTCATCGGCACGGCCATCGATCCGCCACCGGCGGAAGTCGTCACCTATGTGGAATCGGCCAAAGCGCCACCGCCAGTCGTGTTGCGCGGGAACCTCGTTGTTGGTGCCACGCTGCCGGCAGATGTGGAGCTCTATCCGATTCCGAACCATGTCTATGAGCCGGCGCATGGGCACGTCTACGCCTACGCCATCGTCAACGGCCAGCGCGTCGTGGTCGACACCCGCACCCACGTTGTCGTGGCGATCGTCGGCTAGGTCGTCCTCCTCATAAGGTCTCAGGCAACGCGACCGACATTGATGCCTGGAACCGATTCCGCCGGCCGGCGTTGCGATGTTGCTGGACCATCCGGCAAGTCGCGACCTAGGTGGTGCAGGGCCTGCCTCCGTTCCGCTTCCTCCCCCGGGTGGAGGCAGGTCCCTTTCGTCCGGAGCATTTCAGCGGCAGGGGTCTCGCGCCAAGATCGATTGGGGGAAATTCGCAGCTATAGGCGGAACGCCGCGCTGGATGGGGGGCGGAACTGATCCGAGAACCCTTCAGACGGGCCCGCTCCGTCTTGAGACCATATCCAATCACCGTTCCGGCCGACGTTTTGGCGACAGCGTTCACCAGCGGAACCGCACCCAAGGGACACGCGCGTCCCGATCGGCACAGCCAAGTGCCCGCATCGCCACGCCAAAAAGGACAACATGAACGGCATCTTCCTCGTCATCGCAGCCTTCCTCGCTTCGGCCGTCGAAAGCATCGAAATGGTGGCTATCGTTGTCGGCGTCGGCCAAATGCGCGGGTGGCGGTCAACGTGGATCGGAACGGCTGCTGGATTTGCGGTCCTTGCCGCAGTTGTGGTCGTGATGGGCGCCGCGCTCAGCCAGATCCCCATTCAATGGCTGCGGCTGGCGGTTGGCGCCCTGCTGCTCATCTTCGGACTGCAATGGCTGAAGAAGGCGCTGGTCCGCATTGCCAATCCCAAACCCTCGGAAGAGCAGCAAGACAGCGGGGGCGATGACTCCCATCCCCTGCCGCAGCATGGGGAAATGGACTGGTACGCCTTCGTCCTGGCGTTCAAGGGCGTCGTTCTCGAGGGGCTTGAGATCGCCTTCATCGTGGTGACCTTCGGGGCGGCGGCGCACCAGATCGGGCTGGCCAGCATCGGTGCCGCGGCGGCCTTCGTCGTTGTGGCCGGCATTGGCCTCGTCGTGCATCCGCTGCTGGCGGAGATTCCGCGCGAGTGGCTTCGCTTCGGGGTTGCAAATCTGCTGACCACATTCGGCACATTCTGGGCGAGCGAAGGGTCCGGCGTCCACTGGCCGGGCGGGGATGCCGCTCTGCTGGTGCTGCTTGCCATCTTTGTCGGCGTGTCGTTTGCCCTGTTGGCGCTGCTGCGCCGCGGGACCCCACAGACAGCGGAGGCGCGCTAGGCTGATGCGCTATGTGAGAGCATTCTTTCAATTCTGGTACGATTTCATCATCGGCGACGACTGGACGATCGCCGCCCTGGTGGTGGCCGGATTGCTGGTCACCTGGTGGCTCGCGCATTCCGCCATCCCCGCCTGGTGGCTCATGCCGCTGGTGGCACTGGGCACGCTCTGCCTCGGCGTCTGGAGGGCGGTTCGGTAGGCCACTTTCCCGAGGACGTATTCGCCGGCACCGCCGGTCACGCCAAGCCGGTGGCCGCGTGATCGCTCCCAGGCCCGCCCGCGGCCTCGCTGACCGGCTTCACGAAGAGCGCGACGACTTCGGGATGGCGCTGGCCAAAGGTTCGGTCGGTTGTCGGTGAGGTCCAGCAAAGCCGTCTTGACCTTGGCCGGAGCCGGCGTCGTCTCGATGAGGAATTTGACTTCCCTCGCCATCGGCTCCTCCATGCACCCGTCGCAAGCAATTGCTGTAAACGAGCTTCCACAATAGCCCGGACCAAACAGCTAACCTCCAAAGAGCAAGAACAGGCTTCCGCGTCGTCTGCCCGGGCCGTCAAGAGGCTGTGTTTGGGGCGCCGGAGCTCGCCCAATGTTGACCGGCGGGACCAACACCATGGGCCCCGAATTGTCGATCGGCGGTGGCGAGGAGGCCTGCTGTGCCGGGGTCAGGACCATCGGCGCCGAGTTGGCGGCCGCGGGCGGAGCGAAGGTCGGCGGGACCGGGGCCAAGAGCGCCGGCCGCGCGTTGGCGGCCGCGGGCCGGGTGGAGACAGACGGCGCCGGTGCCAACCCCGTTGGTCTCGCGTCGGCGATGACCGGTGGGTTCGCGGATGGGATCGAGCCTTCGACGACGACGGTCGTGTTGGCCATATCTTCTTGTTTAACCAGGTTCCATAGCGTCGCTGCGTTTGCCACCGATAGCCGAACGCAGCCGTGCGAAACCGCGTGGCCGAGGTGGTTCTGTTCGTAGGTTCCGTGCACTGCCGTGCCCCCCTTGAAGAAGATGGAGTACGGCATAGGGGCGTCGTTCCACTCCTGGCTGCGGTGGTCTATGTCCATGCGAAACGGTCTGAAGGTTCCGCTCGGCGTGGTGTAGCCGCTCCTTCCGGTCGACACCGGCCAGTCATAGACAGGACGCCCGTCGATCACGACCTGCATCCTCTGGGCCGTCTTGTCGACGTTGATGAGAAGGTCGGCGCGAGCTGTCTGGCAAAGCATCAGGCCGGCGAAAGTGGCTCCAGCGATTGCGACGACGAGACGGTCCATTTTCATAGTGGCCTCCTATGCGTGGTGCCTGCGACGAGGTGCACGGGCACGCTGCGCACCAGCGGCGCAACCGGCTCTGCAAACGCCGTGGCGAAACGCGCCGCGATCGAGACCGGAACGTCGGTGCAGCCACAGGCTTCGTCGGCCGCGTCGGAAATTGTCGCCACGCGCCCGCCGATCTCCCGGCCCGACGGACCGACCAGATAGCCGATGGTGCCGAATTCCTCGGTGCGGTGGCCTTTCATGTCGCCGGGCAGGACATCCTCGGCGAAGTAGTGCAACGGCTTGCCGGCATACGTCGCACCGGACATGCCGCCCGACAGCGCCTCGGCGCCAACCAGGCGGGCCTTCGCCGGCGAAGGGGTCCGCACGGCACCGGCAGGGACCGATGGCCACAACACAGCGCAGTACCCGTCGCAGGCGGCGCCGGACAGAACGTAGACAGCCCGGCCATGAACGTCCGTGAGATGATCAATCGCATCGCCGGCCTGTGCCGGGGCCCGCGTCAGCGGCATCAGGGAGAACACCAGCATTCCGCTAACGATCGCGGCATTTCTGCAGAAATCGAGCATCGCTCCGCTCCGTCTCCGAGCCTCCCTCCCGCTAGAAACGATTCGGGGTGGCTCCGGGTTCCTGAGCGACGGTCGGCGACGGCTGCGCGGAGCCGACGAGATGGCGGCGTATGGGCCTGAACGGCGGATCGCCGGCCATTCGAAGTCGCTTCGTCAGAATGTCTTCCGGGGCACGCCGGCCACCCGGCCTGAGAGCCCACGCATTACCCCAGCGAGAATCGGCATTACATCGCAGGACCGGCGGAGCCCGGCGACTTCGGCAACGAGTTCGTCGCCACGATGTTGAGGCCGTGATGAACAGAGCACTTCAAGTGTAGTTCAGCGACGCTGTACCAGATTGAGCATTAGCCGGACCGGCTGACACGAACCTCATCTCGGTGTCGGGCGCAGATGGTCCGAGGGACCAATCCGGTGGAACTGGTTGATACCCTGATGAGTTGCCTCAGGCGAGACCGCGAAGACTGAGGTGAGATCCATGAACGCGAAAAAGCCTCTGATTGTCGCGGCGATGTTGGCAGCGGCCGGCTTTTTCGCCGCTTTCGCCGCCGCAGAGGCAGCTGGCCTTGGCTTCAGCGCTGGGCCCCGCCTCAGCCCAACCCTGCGCCCGGAGAACGAATTCACCATCTGGAACCACTTCACGCCCGACAAGCTCACTTTCAACCGAGAAATCGGGGACGAGAACGCAAAATCCGACCTGATCCAGACGGGGCTATTCGGCGGCCCACGGAAGCTAGCCAAGGAGCAGATAGCCAAGTACGACCAACTGGTCGAGGCGGTGATCGCGCACGACCGGAATAGGGTTGATGCCATCACCAAGACCTTCACCCTTGTTGATTGGATGGGCCTTAAGGTCGGCATCACGAGGGTAACGAAGAAAAAGAAGCAGCAGATGTTGTGGGCCGTTCAGACCTACCCGCAGACACTGCACGACGACGCCCGGCCGACCTTCCTCCGCTACCTGAAGGGTGTCGAACCGGTGCCGCCGCCCTCGGTGGTGAAGAAGTCCACGACAGCGCCGCCCGCGCCGCCTGCTTGACGTACGTGCAAGGGAGTGCGGATCGAGGCGGAGAGTATCTCGGTGTAGAGGTTTTCGCGGTTGTCCTAGATATCGCGGATCACGTCCATGCCGTCAGATCCCGTCGAGGCGACCGGCGACGCCGCTGACCGGCTTCACGAAGAGCGCGACGACTTCGGGATGGCGCTGCCGAATTGCCGTTTCCAGTTTCGCCACCGTTCGCTCGACGTCAGCGGCGGTGAGGCGGTCTTCGAAATCGAGGTCGAGTGCGGCGACGATCTGGTTGGGCGCCTGATGAACCGTAAGCAGATTGGCGGCACCGGCAATGCCCGGCTCACGCCGCGCCATCTTCATGATCGAAGCGCGAACGGCGGAGCCGGCCAACTCGCCGATGAGCAGGCTCTTGCTCTCCCGCCCCAGGAAGACAGCGGTGATTGCCAGGACACAGCCGATGCCAATCGACGCAATGCCGTCCAGCACCGGCAGGTTGAGGACCTTGGCGCCGGACGTCCCCAAGAAGGCGATGGCGATCCCGGTCAGCGCCGCCGAGTCCTCGAACAGCACCATGAACGAGGTCGGGTCCTTGCTGCGCGTGGCTGCCTCGAGATGGCTGAGCGAGCCGCGCGTACGGTCGAATTCGCGCACGGCGATGATCCAGGTTGTCCCCTCGAACAGGGCTGAGAGCCCGAGCACGACGTAGTTGACGACCGGGTTGACGATCTCCACCGGTTCGAGGATGTGAACCACACCTTCGTAGAACGAAACCCCGGCACCCAGCGCGAACACCAGCAAGGCAACGATGAAGCTCCAGAAATAGAGCTCGCGCCCGTAGCCCAGCGGATGGCTGTCGTCGGCGGAGCGGGACGAGCGGCGGATGCCGTAGATGAGCAGGATCTGGTTGCCGGTGTCGACGAGCGAATGGATGCCCTCGCTCAACATGGCCGAACTGCCGGTGACCATCGCCGCGCCGAACTTGGTCAGCGCCACCAGCAGGTTACCGGCGAGTGCGGCATAGATGACCTTGTGTGTCGATCGGCTTGCAGCCATGCCTCGCCCGATAGCGCGCGGCTACCACATGCGGCGCCGCGATACCGCAATCGTCCACGCTGCGGCCCGCAGGTCAAACGGTCTTCGCGCCAGCGCCCTACTCGCGGCCGGTGTGGATCGGCACGTCGGTGAATTTCACATCCACCGAACGGGCGTAGCGCCGCCCGTTGATTTTGTCGTGGCGCATGAAGTCGGCTGGCGCGATGTGGACGGCCAGGCCGTAGCGGCCATCGCCAGGCACCTTGATGTTGCGGCCGTAGTGATAGAGGCCCGGATGCCACAGGAACGGCACGGTGAACGGCCCGATGGTCTCGCCGTCCGGCGAGGTCAGTGTCGCCTCGACGTCGAGATAGGGGATGAATCGCCCGTCCCCGGCGTCGCTGACCGAGATTTCCAGATGGCAGTTTTCATCGGTCGGCTCCGTCCATTCCAGCTCGCCCTCGCCGCGCAACTGGTACATCCCCTCGGCGCGCTCCTGCGCGTAGGCGACCACATAGTCGCCGGCTATCGTGCGCGATCCGCCGTCGGCGACGTCGTTCGCCATGTATTCGAGCGAGACCTGATAGGCATCACCCTCCTTGCGGGCCATCGTGAGCTGGTTGGCGTCGGCTTCGTCGCTGGGGCGTTCGGGAGGGATGCTTGCCATTTCGAAAGTCCTCGTTTTGCTTGCAAAGTCGAAACGTGTGCGGTTGCGATCCGTTCCTTGCCGCATCGCCGCGCCCCATCACAATCCGCCGGCAATCGCCAGCCCGAACCCGACGCAGAGAATGACCACCACCGAGGCGGCAACCGTGAGCGTCGAGGCGTTTTTGACGATCCACAGCTCGGAGCTCTCGGCCGTGGCCTTGTCGTCGAAACGGCCATGGGCGCCGGCTTCTGCGGCAACCGGGTGATAGAGATTGTTGCTGCGCTCTTGAGCTGGTTCCTCCGATTGCTGGCCTGAATAGGCCTGGTGGGCGAGGATGCGGTCGAGCAGCCAAGGGGCGACCTTCTGCCCGGCGATCGCCTTGACCGCCGACCAGCCAAGCCACAATTCGCGCTTCGGATGGTTGGCGACATAGCGGACAGCGTCAGCCACCACTTCCGGCTGATAGATCGGCGGCAAGGGTTGCGGGCGCTTGGACAGCTTGTTCAACGCCCAGTCGAATTGCGGCGTGTTGACCGCCGGCAGATGGACGACCGAGATGCGCACCTTGGAGCCGCGGTGCAGCAGCTCGGAGCGGATCGAATCGGTGAAGCCGACGATCGCGTGCTTGGCGCCACAATAGGCAGATTGCAGCGGGATCGAGCGATAGGCCAGTGCCGAACCGATCTGCACGATGGTACCGCTGTTGCGCTCGACCATGCGCTTGAGCGCGACCATCGTTCCATGCACGTAGCCGAGATAGGTTACCTCGGTGACCCGGCGAAATTCTTCTGGGGTCATCTCCAGGAACGGGCTGAAGACCGTCACCATCGCCGCATTGATCCAGATGTCGATCGGTCCGAAAGCATCCTCGATCAGCCCCGCGGCCTGTTCGACCGCCTGGGCATCGGCCACATCGGCGGGGCAGGCCATGGCCCGGCCGCCGCGCTCGACGATCTCCGAGACCGTGACGTTGAGGCGATCCTCGCCGCGCGCGATCAGGCCGATGCGCGCGCCTTCGCTGGCGAACAGATAGGCGACCGCCCGTCCGACGCCGGCCGATCCTCCGGTGATCACAATAGTGCGTGTCACGGCTTCGCCTCGGCTAATGGGGTTTCCTGGCGTCGGCGCGCGGCTTGATCAGGGCGAGCCCGATCTCGGGATCGACCCGCTTCTGCAGATAGCCCGGTGACTCGTCGACCATGACTTCCAGCGTCGGGCGGACATGGGCAGCGCCGAGATGCCCCGCCATGGCGCTTCCATCGCCCTTGCCGACGACAAGATGGATGTGCAGCGTCGGCTGGCCCTGGGGATCGAGCGCTACGTCGCCGACCAGCGAGGCAACCTCGACCTGTTCGTCAACCGCGATATCGCGATATTCCTTCTTCTCCCAGTCGAAGTAACGCAGCACGACGTCGCTGAACGCCCCGACCGCCGTCAAACGCGCCGCCGTCAGATTCTCGTTGCGCACGAACGCACCAAGGCATGAGAGCACCTCGTCACCGGCCTCCATGACGACCGCGAAGACGCGGCGTCCGTCGTGTTCATAGAGCAGTTTGCTGTCCACGTTCGCTCTCCCATTCGTGTCCGTGACCATGCCGAGGCAACGCACGGGCGCTCGTTTCGTTGCATCCGCCGCTTTTGGCTTTGGGGCAGCGGTGAAATCGCGGGAACCGATCTCCAGTCGATGTGTTGTCTTGCCAAGGCGCCCCCGGAAAAAGAACACGCGAGGACCTTCAGCATGGCTGATCCCACCGCCGCGGACGTATTGGTCGAGACCCTGATCCGCTGGAATGTCGACACCGTCTTCGGCATCCCCGGAGACGGCATCAACGGCATCATCGAGTCGCTGCGCACCCGGCAGGACAAGATTCGCTTCATTCAGGTCCGCCACGAGGAGGCCGCGGCGTTCAACGCCTGCGCCTATGCCAAGTGGACGGGAAAGCTCGGCGTCTGCCTGGCCACGTCCGGTCCGGGCGGGATCCACCTGCTCAACGGCCTCTACGACGCCAAGCTCGACGGACAGCCGGTGCTCGCCATCACCGGACTGCAATTCCACGACCTGCTCCACACCTACACCCAGCAGGACGTCGAGCTCGACAAGCTCTACATGGACGTCAGCGTCTACAACGCCCGCATCATGGGCGCGCAGCACACCGAAAACGTCGTGGAACTGGCCTGCCGCGCCGCCCTCGCCTATCGCGGTGTGTCTCACGTCACCATGCCGGTCGACATGCAGTCGCAGCCGGTGTCCGCAGACCAGCGCTCCAAGCGCAACGTCCCCGAGCACGTGCCGGACACGATGGCGCGCTCGGCGCAGATGCCGAACGAAGCGCAGATGGCGCGGGCGGTCGACATCCTCAATTCGCGGCAAGAAGATCGCAATCCTTGCGGGGCGTGGCGCGCTCGGCGCCGGCAAGGCGCTCGAAGCACTGGCCGAGCGCCTCGCTGCGCCGATCATCAAGCCGCTGCTTGGTAAGGCGGCGGTCCCCGACGACAGCCCCTACTGCACGGGCGGCATCGGTCTTCTCGGCACCAAGCCGTCTGAGGAAGCGCTGGCGGACTGCGATACGCTGCTCATCGCCGGCAGCGCCTTCCCCTACATCGAGTTCTATCCCAAGCCCGGCAAGGCGCGCGCCATCCAGATCGATATCGATCCGCTGCGCATCGGCCTGCGCTATCCGGTTGAGGTCGGGCTGGTCGGCGACACCCGGAAGGTGCTGGAAGCGCTCCTGCCCCGAATCGAGACGCGCAAAGACCGCCCGTTTCTGGAGACGGCGCAGGTGGGCATGAAGGAGTGGAAGGAACTTCTCGAGCTCCGCGGCACGCAGGACAGCACGCCGATGAAGCCGCAGGTGGTCGCCTACGAGCTCAACAAGCTGCTCTCCGACAATGCCATCGTCGCCACCGACTCCGGCACCATCACGACCTGGATCGCCCGCTACCTGCAGATTCGCAACGATATGATGTTCTCATGCTCCGGCAATCTCGCCACCATGGCTTGCGGCCTGCCCTATGCCATCGCAGCTGCGGTCGCGTATCCCGGCCGCCAGGTCGTCGCCTTCGTCGGCGATGGCGGACTAACCATGCTGATGGGCGAACTCGCCACCTGCATGAAATACGATCTCGACGTGAAGATCATCGTCATCAAGAACAACGTGCTCGGCCAGATCAAATGGGAGCAGATGGTCTTCCTCGGCAACCCGGAATACGTCTGCGAACTGCAGCCGATCGACTTCGCGGCCGTGGCGCGGGGTTTCGGCATGAACGCCTACACCATCGACGATCCCGCCACCTGCGGCGAGACCTTGCGGCACGCGCTGGCAACCAAAGGCCCCGCCTTGATCGAGGCGATGGTCGACCCCAACGAGCCGCCGATGCCGCCCTCGATCTCCTTCAAGGACGCCAAGAACTTCGCCGAGGCTCTGGCCCGCGGCACCCGGCAGGCGGGCAAGATTGCGCGAACCGTCGCCGCCGACAAGGTGCGCGAGCTCATCTGACTTGCGACAAACGAGGAGAGCGCCATGCCCGAATTCGCAGCCGGCGGTCACCAGCCTTGCGGCATCTGCCTTCCGTATCCCGACCGACGCGCCGGAGGCGGATGGAACGCTGGCCTGGGACTACACCACTATCGTCGTTGCACACGTTGCCAGCGGCGACATGGAAGGAGTCGGCTACACTTACGCCCCTCCAGAAGCCGCCAGCCTGATCAACGGCATGTTGGCCGACGTCGTCCACGGCGAAGATGCCTTCTCGATCGAGGCCACCTGGCAGGCGATGGTCGGCGCCGTTCGCAATGTCGGCCGGCGCGGCATTGCCGCCAGCGCCATCTCGGCCGTGGATGTCGCACTCTGGGACCTCAAGGCGAAGCTCCTCAACCTGCCGCTTGCGTGCCTGATCGGTCGCGCCCGCGAGTCAGTTCCGATCTACGGCAGCGGCGGCTTCACGTCCTATTCGGTTGCCCGCCTGCAGGCGCAGCTCGCCGGCTGGCTCGAGAAGGACGGTTGCCGGTGGGTGAAGATGAAGGTCGGCAGCCGGCCGGAGGACGATCTTGCAAGGGTGAAGGCGGCGCGGCAGGCGATCGGCGACGCGGGCCTGTTCGTCGACGCCAACGGCGCCTATGCCCGCAAGCAGGCCCTCGACTTTGCCGAGGCCTATGCCGAACTCGGCGCCACCTGGTTCGAGGAACCGGTTTCGAGCGATGATCTCGCCGGCCTGCGCCTTGTGCGCGACCGCGCTCCGGCACCGCTTGAGATCGCCGCCGGCGAATACGGCTATGAACCATTCTATTTCAGCCGCATGCTGGAAGCTGGCGCGGTCGACGTGCTCCAGGCCGATGCCACGCGCTGCGGCGGCATCACCGGCTTTCTGCGCGCCGCCGCACTCGCCGACGCCGCAAACATCCCGCTCTCCGCCCACACCGCTCCCGCCCTTCACCTCGCGGTCTGCTGCGCTGCGCCGCGGCTGCGCCATATCGAGTGGTTCCACGATCACGTCCGCATCGAGCACATGCTCTTCGACGGAGCGCCGACGCCGCGCGACGGATGCATCGCGCCGGACCTGTCGCGCCCCGGGCACGGCCTCACGTTCAAGCAGGCCGACGCTGAACGGCTCGCGGCCTGAGCCATGACCCATCGCGTTCTCGAGATCGACAACGTCCGCGGCCACATCCGCAGCCGCGCCAGCAACGGCCGCATCGCCACCGACTTCCAGCCCACGCCGGGCGACGCCGCGGCGCTCGCTGCTTCCATCGCCGACAGGATTTCGGGCGAGGTCCGCTTCGATTCCGGCAGCCGCGCGCTCTATGCCACCGACGCATCGAACTACCGCCAGGTTCCGCTCGGCGTCGTCATTCCGCGCAGCGTCGAGGACGTGATCGCCGCAATCGCAGAGTGCCGCAAGGTCGACGCCCCGGTGGTCATGCGCGGCGGCGGCACCAGCCTCGCCGGCCAGGGCTGCAACGTCGCCGTCCTCATCGATTTCTCGAAATACCTCCACGGGCTGACCGAGCTCGACCCCGCAGCGCGATTGGCGCGCGTCGAGCCCGGCTGCATTCTCGACCGTCTGCGCGACGCGGCCGAGGAGCACCATCTCACCTTTGGACCGGACCCTTCGACCCACGACCACAACACGCTCGGCGGCATGATCGGCAACAATTCCTGCGGCGTCCATTCGATCATGGCCGGGCGCACGTCGGACAATGTGCGCGCCCTCGACATCCTCACCTATGATGGGCTGAGGATGACAGTCGGGCCGACCGACGCCGAAGAATTCGCATCGATCGTCGCCGAGGGCGGCCGCCGGGCCGAGATCTATCTGGCCCTTGATGCATTCCGCGAGCGCTATGGCGACCTTATCCGCGCCAGCTTCCCGAAGATTCCGCGCCGCGTCTCCGGCTATGCCAACCTCGATGCCCTTCTCGTCGACCAAGGCTTCAACGTCGCCCGCGCGCTGGTCGGCACCGAGGGCACCTGCGTCACGATCCTGGAAGCCACGCTCGAGTTGGTGCCGAGCCCGCGCCACAAGGTACTCGCGGTAATCGGCTTCGCCGATGTGTTCACGGCTGCCGACGCGGTTCCCGAGGTCCTCGAATTCGGGCCGATCGGCCTGGAGGGCATCGACGGGCTGCTCATCAACTTCATCCGCGAGAAGCACCTCCACGAGGAAGACTTGCGCACGCTGCCCGAGGGGAACGGCTGGCTGGTGGCGGAGTTCGGCGACGATACCGTCGACCAGGCAAAACAGGCGGCCGACAAGCTCATCGACGCTTTCAAGGAGCGCGGCAACGGCACCAACCTGATCGACGACACGGCCGAGCAGGAGGCGCTGTGGACGGTTCGCGAAGCGGCGCTCGGCGCCACGGCCCATGTTCCCGACATGCCGGAGAGCCATCCCGGCTGGGAGGACAGCGCCGTGCCGCGCGAGGCGCTCGGGCGTTATCTGCGCGACCTCAAGGCGCTGTTCCACAAATATGGCTACGAGGCATCGGTCTACGGCCATTTCGGCGATGGCCTCATCCATTGCCGCGTCGATTTCGACCTCCGGACGGAAGCGGGTGTGAGGAATTGGCGCGCCTTCATGGACGAGGCGGCCGATCTCGTCGTCGGCTACGGCGGCTCGCTCTCCGGCGAGCATGGCGACGGTCAGGCGCGGGCCGAATTGCTGGCGAAGATGTACGGGCCGGAACTGGTCCAGGCGTTCCGCGAGTTCAAGGCGATCTGGGACCCGGACGGCCACATGAACCCCGGCAAGGTCGTCGATCCCTATCCGATCACGTCCAATCTGCGCATCGGCCCCAGTTATCAGCCGGACGAGGTCGCCAGTCGCTTCGCCTATCGCGAGGACGGCGGCAGCTTCGTCAAGGCAACGCGCCGCTGCGTCGGCGTCGGCGCTTGCCGCCGCCGCGACAGCTCCAAGAGCGTGATGTGCCCGAGCTATATGGCAACCGGCGAGGAGAAATACTCCACCCGCGGCCGCGCCCGGCTCCTGTTCGAGATGCTGCACGGCGGCGCCATCGAAGACGGCTGGAAGAGCCCTGCCGTTGAGGAGGCGCTCGACCTGTGCCTCGCCTGCAAGGGCTGCAAGAGCGACTGCCCGGTGCATGTGGACATGGCCACCTACAAGGCGGAATTCCGCCAGTCGCTACTATGCCGGCCGGCTGCGCCCGCGCGCCGCCTATTCCATGGGCCTCATCCACCGCTGGGCCCGCATCGCAAGCCACATGCCTCTGCTCGCCAACGCCGCGACGCAGATTCCCGGCATCTCGGCCCTGACAAAATGGGCAGGCGGCATCGCGCGTGAGCGGCGTATGCCGAAATTCGCGCGCAGGAGCTTTACCGACTGGTTCAGGCACCGGACGCCCGGCACGGCCGAGAGGGCCGTCGACCGGCGTGTGCTGCTGTGGCCTGACACCTTCAACAACTACTTCCGGCCCGAAACCGCGATCGCCGCCACGCGTGTCCTTGAAACACTCGGCTATCAGGTGGCCATCCCCTCCCGTCCGCTATGCTGCGGCCGGCCGCTCTATGATTGGGGCATGCTCGACCAAGCCGAAACGCTGTGGCGCGACACCATGCAGACGCTCGCCGCCGACATCGCCGCCGGTACACCGATCATCGGTCTCGAACCGGCCTGCGTCAGCGCCTTCAAGGACGAGTTCCCCGGTCTCTTTCCGGCGAGCGAGCACGCCGAGCGATTGAGCAGGCAGACCGTATTCTTCTCGGACTTCCTCGATCAGCGACGCCGGCGACTTCGACCTGCCCAGCGTCGCCGGACGCGCCCTGGTGCAGTTGCATTGCCACCACCACGCCATCATCAAGCCCCGCGGCGAGACCGCCCTGCTCGACCGGGTCGGTCTCGATTACGAGATCATGCAATCCGGCTGCTGCGGCATGGCCGGCTCGTTCGGCTTCGAGGCGGACAAGTACGATGTGTCGATGCGCGCGGCGGAGCGCAGCCTCTTGCCCACAATCAGATCGGCGTCGAACGAAACGCTCGTGCTTGCCAACGGCTTCAGCTGCCGCGAGCAGATCGAGCAAGCAACCGACAGGAAGACGGCCCATACTGCCGAGGTGATGGCGCGAGCGCTCGGTCTTTAGGCTCGGTGGATTGGCCCGTCAGCCCTCCGTCCCCACTCTTGTGGCGCCGCGCGCCCTTTCTCCGTCCGCCGAGCCCCTCTCCATGTTGAAAGGTGCGCTTGGCCCCGGCCGCCAGAAGAGGGCGAGCCCCCCCGGTCGTCGCCGTGACGAAGCGCAGGTCGGTGGCAAGATCCGTATCGAGCACCTTTGCACGCCGACGAAGGCCCGGCCAGTCGCTCGGCGTTTGAGCTGACGGCATCGGCCAGTGCCAATCAATGATCGGCTGTCTGTGATTGAAGCAACGGCAAATAGACCTCCTGGGCCCGCTTCGGCCCAAGGATGGATGCCATCGCCCCTTGCAGTGCCGGCAAACGGATGGACCCGACCTCGCCGGCAAAGCCGCGCGCGGCATCGAGCAGCCGCACGACCTCGCGAAGCGACTGCTTCTGGCCATAGCGGATGACCAGCGCGTGGGCTTCCTTGCCTTCGACATTGGCGTCGATCGCGAACTCGCGAAGGTCGTCCGTGCTCACGCCGTCGATCACCAGCCAGCGACCGATGCGGCTGCGCACTTGTTCGATGGCCGACGCGTTGGCCCGCGTGCGTTTCAGCGAGTGGCTGTTGCCGGCGAGGATCAGCGGCAGGCGGAAAAGCTCGCTGTATTTACAGAGCTGGAACACGGCCTCCTCATCGAGCAGTTGCACCTCGTCCACGATCAAGCTCCAGCCGGCGTCCACATAGCTGGCGAGGTTGTATTCGAGAGCGCTGGCGAGGTCGGCGGCATAAAAGGCATCGGTGGGGATGCGCAGGGCATCGACCACCATTGCCAGCGTCGCCTTGAGCCGCCGGTTCGTCGGTGTGACGGTGATAAAGGCCACGTTGCCGCGCGCCCGCGCGATCTCGGCCAGCGCCGTCGTCTTGCCGACGCCCGGCTCGCCAACGATCGCGACCGGCTCGACAAGCCGCGCCGCCAAGGCTGTCGCGAACGCCTCTTCGATCAGTTGGAAGGTCGATGTCCTGACGAAGCGATCGACCGGCGCCGGAGCGAGGGCGCGGACCTGAAGCTGGAACGGCATCACTTGTCTCCGTTGGCGATGGACCGCCGCTTGGCAGCGAGGCGGAGCATTTCGCGCTGGTTTTCGTCGATCTCCTGCTGCCGGCGATCGGCCCGCTGCTCGGGCGCTTCCCGAAGCCCGGCCGCAATCGTCTTGGCTTGGTCGCTCGCACCGATCGTTGCCGCCACTGGCGCCACCGGCGCCGGCAGCTGCTGGCGAAGCCAATTCAGCCGCTCGCCCACCGCATCGACGTCTGGCGCCGAACGATCGAGAGCGATAACGGCCGCCTTGTTGGCCTTGCGGCGGCGGTGCGCCTCTTGGGCGCCAGCCTGATCGAGGAAGCCATAGCCAGTTTCTCGCTCGGCAAAACCGAGCAGTTCGCCGGCCTCGCTGAACACCGGCAGGCGCGACCAGCCCTCATATTTGGGCACGCGGACGATGACAGCCCCCCTGCTGGTAAGCAACGATCTCCGGGCAGGTCCAGAAGCCGCCGGCATGACGGATGCGCCCTTGTTGGACGATGCGCCGCTCTTCGGTGGAGAACGCTACGGCGAACGCCTCATCATCGACGGCCGTCATCGCCCAGCCGGCATCGATCGCGTCGGTCAGCGCACCATAGGGCGAGCGGCCGTTGAGTGCCCCGCGCTGGGGCAGCCGGTGATAGCCCTCCACAAGGCTGAGGATCAGCGCGGCACATTCGTCGGCCGAACCGGCGAACGGTTCCGGCTCCTGGCCGACATTGGCGCTCTTCTTACGCAGACGGTCGCCGCCGATCCAGCCCGGCTGGACCTGACAGAAATGGTTCTGCTCAAGGACGCTGAAGATGCCTTCAATGGGCTTGGCAGAGGCGTTATAGGGCAGCGCCCGGACTATCTGCGATGTCCGCTCGCCGCTGCCGATCTCGCCGATAATGCGGCGCCCGCTGGCGCGGTCGATCAGCTGAAGGGCATCGTCGATGAAGGGTGCCCAATTGTATTCCGAGCCGTTGTCGAGATAGAGCACGCGGGGCGCGCCCCAGGCGGCGACCGTGCGGCGGAAGCTCGCGATGACATGCTCGTTGCGCACCGCCTCGCCCTTCTGCGGCAGGTGCAGGTCAAGCCAGATGCGATTGGTGGCAAGGTCCAGCCACGCGATCGCCCGGAAGGTGGCAGTCGAGCCGTCGTCGCGGCGGACCTGGATATCGACCGGGTGAATGTCGGCGACGATGATGTCCATCGGCGTCAGCCCGGCACGGCTTCGCAGCACGCGCGGCGCCGCAGTATCCATGTAGCTTTTGCGATCGGTGCGGAATTCATGGACGCGGGCATAGACCCGCTCCGGCTCAAGGAAGGTGCGCGGCACCCGGCAAATGGATCGAAGATCGCCGCCGCGATAGCCGGCCTGCGATGTTAGCTCGGCAAGCTTGTGCTCGGCGAGCATCTTCAGCGACACGCCGGCCGTCTTCTCGCCGGCCTTGATCAGGCCGCGCACGTAGAGCTTCAACTGCTCGGCAATGTCCACCTGGACCAGCTCGCTAAGCTCTGCCGTCGCCTTGTCCCATTTGAGGGAAACGCTGACATGCTTCCTGCCACGATCCTTGCGCGTGCGCGGCTGAAGTCCAGCAAAGCCGTCGCGGGCATGAGCCCTCAGCCAGCGCCGCAGCGTGCGACTGCTCGGCGCCGGCCGCGCCTGTGTGTCGTCTGGCACAAGCAGGAGCCGGCCGCTTGTCTCGCGTATCGCCTCACCCCGTTTCTTGGAGCTTTTAGGAGTCTTCGAAGCCCCTTCGATCAACTGCCATTTGAAGTTGCGCGCCGCATTGGCGTCGGCATCGCCGCGAAGGGCAATCGCACCGAGTTCGGCGGCATGCCGTTCCCGCCAGCGAAGCTGGAGAGCGGCTGGCAGGGAGGGCACGTGAACCTCAAATTGACGGCCGGATTGACCACCACGTCCGTTGACCACTCGAACAAGGAGTTTTGCGTCATGCCACTTGCGACCGGCTCGGAAAGCTCCTGCTAGAGCCTTGTGAGCCGTCTGGCGTGAGATCGAAGCCAGCGCTGAGAGCGCATCGGTCCCGATCCAGCCTTCCGCCGCCGACATAGCTTTCGATCAGGCCGCGTCTGACCTAAGCCGTATTTCCGTGGGCTCTTCCTTGAGCCCCAGCGCGACGGCGATTCGGTGTGCCTGACCGCGCCTACAGGTCATGTCGCCCCTGAGGACGTGATAGACCATGAACCGGTTGAAGCCGTTAGCGCGCGCCCATTCCGCAATGCTGACGCCCTCGGCCACGAAGCGAGCCTTCACGTCGGCGCGATTGTCGGTCATTATTGCAGCCTCCTGCGCAGTTCATTCTAGTTCACAAAATTGGACTATCGATCACATAATGTCAACCGTCACAAAACGAGACGCGGACATTGTTGCGACGGCAGCCAAGGCGACCGCCGATCAAGTAATTGACCGTCTGAAGGAAGCCGCAGAATTCAAGACAGACGCGGAATTGGCAGCCGCCCTAGACGTGTCAAAGAGCACCATCGCGAACTGGAGGAAGCGAAACTCGGTTCGCTGGGATCGCTTACTTCCGATCGCCCGCGATAAAGGCATACCGGTCGACTATCTGACGACCGGCAGATTCAGTTTCATGGAAGGCGTGCTGCCTAAACTCGATATCGATTTTCTCGCGACAATCTTCCGAGTGCTTGCTGACGAAGGCTATCTGAAGCTCCCCGCAAGGAAGTCGGATGGCGACGCGGCGGAGCGCGCTGCAATGGAATTCCGGACCCTGGAGACGCGCGCCGCTTCTCTTCTCATTGACCTCCTGAACCGCAACGTCACTCCCAGCGACGCCCGTGAGATTGTCTTCCGGCAGCTGCGTGTCGCCCCGCCAAAGCGCTGAGGTGACCAATCCGATTACCAATCCGACGATTGGTAACCCCGCGCACGACGATTTGCCCAATGTGACCAGCACCTTAGCGCCTGTGCTGCCTTTATTTGTCCGCGCACAAGCCGGAACTCAGCAGAACTCAGCCATTTCTGGGCCATCCGTGGCCAAATAAAGCCTGCATTGGCGAACCATCCGTGGCCACCCAAAGGCGGCGCGCCTACCGGTCCCGGCCGCCCTTTACGGAATCTCAAGGGGGTTGTGGAACACATAAGGAACATGTATTTTGTTCCTGATTTGTACCGATTCTGTCGAGCGCGCGGGACACCCCATGCTGACACGCAAACAACTCGAACTGCTCATGTTCATACATGAGCGCCTGAAGGAGAGCGGCGTTCCGCCGTCCTTCGACGAGATGAAGGATGCCCTCGACCTGCGCTCCAAGTCGGGTATCCACCGGCTCATCAAGGCGCTGGAGGAGCGCGGTTTCATCAAGCGGCTGCCCAACCGGGCGCGGGCGCTCGAGGTCATCCGCCTGCCCGAAGCCATGCAGACGAGCCTGGCGCCGGCCCGCGCTCGCGGCTTCTCGCCGAGCGTCATTGAAGGCAATCTCGGCCGCCTCCGCGACACGCCGGAGAGCGCCAACAGCAACGAGCCGGTGCTGGTGCCGGTCATGGGCCGCATTGCCGCCGGCGTGCCGATCGATGCCATCCAGCACCAGAGCCACACCATCGGCATTCCACCCGACATGCTGTCGCCCGGCGAACACTTCGCGCTCGAAGTGCGCGGCGATTCGATGATCGAGGCCGGCATTCTCGATGGCGACACGGTGCTCATCCGCCGCAGCGACAGCGCCGATACCGGCGACATCGTCGTGGCGCTGGTCGACGAGGAGGAAGCGACCTTGAAACGCCTGCGCCGCAAGGGCGCTTCGGTGGCGCTGGAGGCCGCCAATCCGGCTTACGAGACGCGCATCTTCGGCCCCGACCGCGTGCGCATCCAGGGCCGTCTGGTCGGCCTCATCCGCCGCTACTGATCGGCCCGCGGCGGCATGAAGGGCCGTCGCAGATCCGGATAGGCGCGCGTTACCCGGAAGGCCGGCCGGCCCGGTTGCGTTGTGCCGCTTGCATAGAGCGCGTGGGCGCCGTGGCGCGCCACGTCCTGGCCGTCAATGACGACCGCCCGGTCGCGGCAGCCTGGCGGCACCGGAAAGCGCGACACCACCACTGCCGCCATGCGGCAATCCTCTTCCAGAGCGCCTCTGTTGCCCGCCACGGCGACCATCAGACCATCCTTGCCGAGCGGCGCCACGCAACCGAGCGCATCGCAGGCAACGCGCGCGGTCAGTTCGGGCGTAGCGGCGTCGCGTCCGTCGCCATCGGCCCTCAACCAGTTGTCGACAACGAAGCTCTCGCCCTTGCCGTTGACGATGGCATAGCGCCCGTTGGCCCCGCGCGCCGCCACGGTGATGCCACGGTCGTCGACAAGCACGTCGGGGTGTGGCGCCGTTAGCATCACCGGCAGGGCCAGCGCCATCGCCACCAGCCCGCCGAGCCGCCAGCGCTCGCGCCACAGCGCCAGCCACAGGAAGCCGCCGGTCACCAGCGCCAGTGAGGTGAGCGGCATGGCCGCCACGACGCCGTGGCCGAGCGACCATGCCGCGACCTGATTGGCCACCGCCGTTACCCAGTCGAGCCCCCAGCCCATCACCGTCAGCGGCGCGGCTTCCAGACCGAAAGGCATGACCACCAGAGAAAACAGCGCCATGGGCATGACGATCGTTCCGACCACCGGCATGGCGGCAAGGTTGGCGATGAGCGTCAGCGGCGCGACGCGCTGGAAATGGAAGGCGGCCAGAGGTGCTGTCGCCAATCCGGCGATCAGCGAGGTCAGCGCCAGGCTGGCCGCCGCGCGCCGCACGCGCCCCAGCACGCCGGCAGCCCTGCGCGTGTCGAGATTAAGCCGCCGGTCGCGCCAGATGGTGATCGCCTCATAGCCGGCGACCAGTGCCAGCGTTGCGGCAAACGACATCTGGAAGCTCGCCGTCGTCAGGCTTTCCGGTGCCAAAGCCAATATGACGAAGGCGGCAAGTGCCACGTTGCGCAGCGTGATCGCCGGACGGTCGAGCATCACCGCGACCAGCATGATGGCGAGCATGACGAAGGCGCGCTGGGTGGCGATGCCGGCGCCGGAAATGCCGAGATAGACGGCGGCGACGACGAGCGCGCCGGCAGCCGCCCATTTCTTGATCGGCCGGTTGAGCGCCAGCCCGGCCGAGAGCGCCAGCAGGGCGCGGATCAGCCAGAAAGCGGTGCCCGCCACCAGCGCCATGTGCAGGCCCGAGATCGCCAGCATGTGCGCCAGGCCGGAGGCGCGCATGGCGTTCTGGGTGGCTTCCGAGATGCCGCGGCGGTCGCCGGTCACCAGCGCAGCGGCGAGATGGCCGGTATCGCCGGGAAGCGCCGCCTCGATGCGTCGGCGGATCACGTCGCGCAAGTGCGCAAGCGGTTCGGCGAGGCGGATCGCCAGAGGCGCCTGGCCAAGCTGCGGCGCCGGCTTGGCGGCGCCATAGGCGAAGCCGACGGCCCCGATGCCGGCGTAATAGGCGACGCGGGCGAAGTCATAGCCGCCGGGCATGACGGCGCCGCCCGGCGGCTCGAGCCGCGCCAGAAGCGTGACCGCGTCGCCGACCGACAGGGCATCGGCGTGGCTGCGCACGGTCACGCGCACCAGCCGCGGCATCGTCCCGCCGCGGCGGTCGGTCATGTCGTGGACCCTGAGATAGAGGCGCGCACCATGCGCCGAGGTTTCTTCGCGTGCCGCGATCCAGCCCGAGACCGTCACCGTCGCCTCATGCGCCATCCGGGGCGCCGCCACCCAGTCGGTCCTCAGTTTGGCAGCGGTGAGGCCGCAGGCAACGCAGCCCATCACCATCAGTGCCCGGAAAGCGACGACACGGAAGCGGGCACGCAACGCAGCGAAACTGGAAACGGCGGCCGCCAGGATGAGGGCCGGCGTCCACGGTTCGGCCGGCAGGGCAAAATAGATGAGAATCCCGGCACCGAAGGCGACCGGCAGCCACAGGAAGCCGCGCCCGGCATCGATCTCGCGCTCGAAGGTGGCGCCGAGCGCAAGCCACGCCGCGCCGAGCCGTCCGGCGAGACGATACAGCAATCCCGGCCGTGCGAACGCCAACACCGGGCGGCGCGGCGTCTGCACGCCGTCCTTCGCTGCCGTCTTCTCGCGGCTGCCGGTCTCTGGTCCCGCCATGTGCCGCCCTGCCCTCGCGCCATGTTAGCGCGGCGGGCGGCGGCTGTCAGATTACCGGCGACCTAATCGCGTGTCTTGGCGCCCCCCCCCTTGTGGGAGAGGGGGAGAGAACGGAAGCTCCTCACTCCGCAAGGACCCGCCGCGCTCTACTTCCCCGCCACCACCTTGGCGTAGGTATCACGCAGGCCGATGGTGCGCAGGAAGACCGGCTTGCCTGGCGTTAAATCCTGGTCGCGGCGGAAATAGCCCAGCCGCTCGAACTGCACCGGCTTGTCGTCATTTCCTGCGAGGATCGCCGGCTCCAGCTTGGCGTCAGCGAGCACCACCAGCGATTCCGGGTTCAGCTCCCCGGCGAAGTTGCCGATGTCCGGGTCGGGCCGCGTGAACAGCGGACCGATCAGCCGCACTTCGGCCGTCACCGCATCGGCGGCCGAAACCCAGTGCAGGGTCCCCTTCACCTTGCGCCCGTCGGGCGGCGTGTTGCCGCCGCGCGTCTCGGGATCATAGGTGCAGATGAGCTCGACCACCTCGCCGTTGGCGTCCTTCACCACGTCCTTGCAGCGGACGAAATAGGCGTAGCGCAAGCGCACCTCGGCGCCCGGCGCCAGGCGGAAGAATTTCTTCGGCGGGTCCTCCATGAAGTCGTCGCGCTCGATGTAGATCTCGCGGCCGAACGTCACCAAGCGCGTGCCGGCGGCCGGGTCCTCCGGATTGTTCACCGCTTCCAGCTGCTCGGTCTTGCCTTCCGGATAGTTCTCGATCGTCACCTTGAGCGGGCGCAGGACAGCCATGCGCCGCGCCGAGACCTTGTTCAGGGCCTCGCGCACCGCGTTATCGAACATGGCCACATCGACGCGGCTGTCGGCGCGCGCCACGCCGATGGCCGCGGCGAAGGCGCGGATCGCCTCCGGCGGCACGCCGCGACGGCGGAGCCCCGCGATGGTCGGCATGCGCGGGTCGTCCCAGCCCGATACATGGCCGTCGCGCACCAGTGTCGTCAGCACGCGCTTGGAGAGAACCGTGTAGTCGATGTTGAGCCGCGCGAACTCGATCTGCCGCGGCCGCGAAGGTACCGGCAGGTTGTCGAGGAACCAGTTGTAGAGCGGCTGGTGATCGGCGAATTCCAGCGTGCACAGCGAGTGGGTGACGCCCTCGATCGCGTCCGACTGGCCGTGGGTGAAGTCATAGCTCGGATAGATGCACCAGGCGTCGCCGGTGCGCGGGTGCCTCGCATGCAGGATGCGATAGAGCACCGGATCGCGCATGTTGATGTTGCCGTTGGCCATGTCGATCTTGGCGCGCAGCACACGTGCGCCGTTGGGAAACTCGCCGGCGCGCATGCGGCGGAAAAGATCGAGGTTCTCCTCAACCGAGCGGTCGCGGAACGGGCTGTTGGTGCCAGCCTCGGTCAGCGTGCCGCGGGCGGCGCGCGTCTCCTCGGCGCTCTGGTCGTCGACATAGGCCTTGCCGGCGCGGATCAGGTGTTCGGCCCATTCGTAGAGCTGCTCGAAATAATCCGAGGCATGGTAGAGGTGCTCGCCCCAGTCGAAGCCCAGCCAGTGAACGTCGCGCTTGATGGAGTCGATGTATTCCTGCTCCTCCTTCACCGGATTGGTGTCGTCGAAGCGCAGGTTGCAGCGCCCGCCAAACTCCAGCGGAACGCCAAAATTCAGGCAGATCGACTTGGCGTGGCCGATGTGCAGGTAGCCGTTCGGCTCCGGCGGAAAACGGGTGACGATGGTCTTGTGCCGGCCGCTGGCCAGGTCGTCGCGCACGATGTCGCGGATGAAGTCCTGGCCCGCCTCGCGCGTTGTTGTTTCGGTGGTCATGTGAATCCCTGTGGCCGGGGCTTGTTTTCCCGGCCTTGCGCCGTCTATCTGCCAAATCCTGGGGAGTACGCCAAGGGCTGCATTTCAGGCCAGTTGGCGCACCATCAGAACGTCGTCGAAATAGCGGTCGCCGATCTTGATCGCGTTCTTCTCCAGCCCGAATTCGATAAAACCCAGGCTGGCATAAAGCCGGCGGGCGTGGATGTTGCCACGTTCCACGATCAAATTGACCTGCTCCACCTGGCTCCTGGCGTGTTCCAGCACGGTCTCGATCAGGCGGCGTGCCACCCCGGCACTGCGCGCTTTGGGCCGCACATAGACGCCCCAGAGCACGCCCTTGTGTGCCCGCTGGATCGTCGACTCGACATAAAACCCAGCGATTCCAAGGAGTTCGTCGCCATGGAAAGCGCCAAACAGGACCGCAGAGGCCAGCCGCTCGGCGAACCACTCCGGCGGCTGGTGGCTTTCCGTGGCAAAATCGCTGCCGAAGGATTCCGGGCTCTTCTTCAGCGATTCCAGTCGAATTTCGCGATAAAGCTCGGTATCGGCCCCCGGCTCCAGCCGGCGAATGACGAATTCCGGGAAATCCATCGAATTCTCTAGCGTCCCAAAAGGCTGACATCGCCCGCCGCACCTATGGTACAGGACGCCCGCCTTCGCAACGTGTTCCCAGCCCCGATGTCCGCACCCGTCGTCACCCGCTTCGCCCCCTCGCCGACCGGCTTCCTGCATATCGGCGGGGCGCGCACGGCGCTCTTCAACTGGCTCTATGGCCGCCACACCGGCGGCAAGATGCTGCTCCGGATCGAGGACACCGACCGCGAGCGCTCCACCGACGCGGCGATCGCCGCCATCCTCGACGGCCTGACATGGTTGGGCCTCACCTGGGACGGTGAAGTGGTCCACCAGTTCGCCCGCGCCGACCGCCACCGCGAGGTAGCGGAGCAGATGGTTGCCGCCGGCAAGGCTTATCACGCCTACGACACGGCCGAGGAACTGAACGACATGCGGGCGCGGGCCAAGGCCGAAGGGCGCTTCGCCCGCTATGACGGCCGCTGGCGCGACCGCTCGCCCGCCGAAGCACCGCCCGGGCGTCGCTCCGGTCATCCGCATCAAGGCGCCGATCGACGGCGAGACGGTCATCGAGGACAAGGTCCAGGGGCGCGTCGCCTTCCCCAACAGCGATCTCGACGATTTCATCGTCCTGCGCTCGGACGGCACGCCCACCTACATGCTGGCCGTCGTCGTCGACGACCACGACATGGGCGTCACCCATATCATCCGTGGCGACGACCACCTGACCAATGGCGGCCGCCAGAAGATCCTCTACGACGCACTCGGCTGGCCGCTGCCGGTCATGGCCCATATTCCGCTCATCCATGGGCCGGACGGCGCCAAGCTCTCCAAGCGCCACGGCGCGCTCGGCGTCGATGCCTACCGCGCCATGGGCTATCTGCCAGAGGCCCTGCTCAACTATCTTGTCCGTCTCGGCTGGAGCCACGGCGACGACGAGATAATGGCCCTTGGCGACATGATCGCCTGGTTCGATCTCGACGGCATCAACAAGGGCGCGGCGCGCTTCGATTTCGCCAAGCTGGAGAGCGTCAACGCCCACTATCTGCGCAAGCAGAGCGATGACGCGCTCTACGACACGCTTTGTGCCGCACTGCCCCACCTGCCGGATGGTCCGGCTTTCGCAGCCAAGCTCGCCGTGCACGGCGACGCGGTGAAGGCCGCCCTGCCGTTGTTGAAAGAGCGCGCCAAGACCCTCAACGACCTCATCGCCGGCGCCCATTTCATCGTCGCCGAGCGGCCGCTTGCCATCGACGCGGCGGCGGCGGCGCCGCTCGATGCCGACGCGCGCAGGCTGCTCGCCGCCCTGCTGCCGACATTGCAGGCGCTGGCGGACTGGTCGACGGCCTCCATCGAGGCCGCGGTCAAGGCGTTTGCCGACGCGCGGGAGTTGAAGCTCGGCAAAGTGGCGCAGCCGCTGCGCGCGGCGCTGACCGGCCGCACCGCCTCGCCCGGCATCTTCGAGGTACTGGTGATCCTCGGCCGGACTGAAAGCCTCGCCCGCATCGCCGATCAGGCGGCAGACTGACGCGCCCTTCGCCGCTGGACCGTGCGCGGCAACGCGCTATTTATGCGGCCCTGCCCACGTCCGCGCGATGGACTTGTTGCGTCGCAACAAATACACTGGCGCGACACTCCATTTCGACAATCCCAACGACAAGGCGCTTGGTTCATGGCCACTGCGGATAATACGGAAACGCCGGGAGAAACGGCACAGCTGTGCATTGGTGAGGAGAGCTGGGACCTGAACGTGCGCAAGGGCACGATCGGGCCCGACGTCATCGACATCGGCGCGCTTTATCGCGACACCGGCCGGTTCACCTACGACCCCGGTTTCACGTCGACGGCGTCGTGCGAGTCCGCCATCACCTTCATCGACGGCGATCAGGGCGTGCTCCTCTACCGGGGCTACCCGATCGAACAGCTCGCCGAGCATGGCGATTTTCTCGAGACCTGCTACCTGCTGCTCTACGGCGAGCTGCCGACGCCCGCCCAGAAGGCCGATTTCGACCATCGCGTGACCTATCACACGATGGTCCACGAGCAGATGACCAGTTTCTTCAGGGGCTTCCGCCGTGACGCCCACCCGATGGCGGTGATGTGCGGCGTGGTCGGCGCCATGTCGGCCTTCTATCACGACTCCACCGACATCACCGATCCGCATCAGCGCATGATCGCCTCGCTGCGCATGATCGCAAAGATGCCGACGATCGCAGCGATGGCCTACAAGTACCACACCGGCCAGCCCTTCGTTTATCCGCTGAATGCGCTCGACTTCTCGTCGAACTTCCTGCGCATGTGCTTCTCGGTGCCGTGCGAGGAGTACAAGGTCAACCCGGTGCTGGCCCGCGCCATGGACCGCATCTTCATCCTGCACGCCGACCACGAGCAGAACGCCTCGACCTCGACGGTGCGGCTTGCCGGCTCCTCGGGCGCCAACCCGTTCGCCTGCATCGCCGCCGGTATCGCCTGCCTGTGGGGGCCGGCGCATGGCGGCGCCAACGAAGCGGCGCTCAACATGCTTCAGGAGATCGGCACGGTCGACCGCATCCCCGAATACATCGCCAAGGCGAAGGACAAGAACGATCCCTTCCGCCTGATGGGCTTCGGCCACCGGGTCTACAAGAACTACGACCCGCGCGCCAAGATCATGCAGAAGACCACGCATGAGGTCCTGCAGGAGCTCGGCATCCAGGACGACCCGCTGCTCGAGGTGGCGATGGAGCTGGAGCGCATCGCGCTCACCGACGAGTACTTCATCGAGAAGAAGCTCTATCCAAACATCGATTTCTATTCGGGCATCACGCTGAAGGCGCTCGGCTTCCCGACCACCATGTTCACCGTGCTCTTCGCGGTGGCACGCACGGTCGGCTGGATCGCCCAATGGAAAGAGATGATCGAGGACCCGTCGCAGCGCATCGGCCGCCCGCGCCAGCTCTATATCGGTGCCCCGCGGCGCGAGTACATCCCGATCTCGAAGCGGCGCTAGGCACTTCGCTTCATTTCGATCGATCAGTCGGAAAGCTCTCTCCCAATTATGGGAGAGAGCTTTTTTGTTCGCCGCACGGCAGAGGGCCGCCCGCCTTTCCGTTCCTCCCCGGCAGATGGGACCCAGTTCGGATTCGCTGTGCGGCCAGTCTTGCCGGGATGCCCGCTCGGGGGCGGGCATGAACGGAGCTTGCTACGACCCCGTGCCCTGCCCCGCAATCCGCTCCACTCCTCGCGGGCTACGTCCTACGCCTGCGGCACCTGGCGATCCCTGAGCGTCTCCAGCACCGCTTGCGCCGCCCGCGTGCTGGGCGCCGGGCCGTCGGGATCCATCAGGCCCTCCAGGCGCCGGAAGGCGGCAAGCTGTGCCGCGCGCTCCGGGCTGTCGCTGAGCAATGGCGCAAGAGCTGCGGCAAGCCGCACCGGATCGCTGTCGGCGTCGATGAATTCGGGGATCGCCAGCTCGTCCAGGATGAGGTTGGGCAGCACGATCGACTTCGCCTTGAGCAGCCCCTTGAACGGCCGTACCACCGGATCGGTGCGATAGGCGACAACGGTCGGCACGCCGGCAAGCGCCAGCTCCAGCGACACCGTGCCGGAAGCGGCGAGCGCCGCATGGGCCCGCCGCAAGGCTTTGAGCTTCTCCGCCTCGCCCTCGACGATTGTCGGCTTGATCGGCCAGTCGGCGACCCGCGCGCGGATCTCGTCGACCAGCCGCGGCACCGCCGGCAGCACCACCTCGAGCGGCCCACATTGCTGCACGACGCGGTTCACCGTCTCGCCGAAGGGCGCCGTCAGTCGGGAGACCTCGCTGCGCCGGCTGCCGGGGAGCACCAGCAGCACCGGCGGGCCGTCGGCGAGCGGCGCCCGCTCGCCCGGCACGGGCGTGAGGGCGCCCAGCTGCGTGATCAGCGGGTGACCGACATAGGTGCAGGGCGGCCCGCCGAGCCGGCGGTGGATCTCCGGCTCGAACGGCAAGATGGCGAGCACCCGGTCGACGAAGCGTGCCATCCGGCGCGCCCGGAACTGCCAGTAGGCCCAGACCTGCGGCGATACGTAATCGACGATCACGATCCGCGGATTCTGCCGCCGCACGCGCTTGGCGACGCGCAGGCTGAAGGCCGGGCAGTCGATGGCGATCAGCACATCGGGCTCGGCGGCGAGCACCGCCGCTGCCGTCTCGCCGATCCGGCGCAAGAGGCTCGGCAGGCGCGCGATCACCGTGGTCACGCCGTGCAGGGCAATCTCCTCCATCGGGAAAAGCGAGGTGAGCCCAAGCTCGGCCATCCGCCGGCCGCCGACGCCCGTGAAACGCGTCTGTCCGCCGGTTGCCGCGCCGAGCGCCTGCATCAGCCCGGCGCCGAGCGCGTCGCCCGATTCCTCGCCGGCAATGAGGAAGGCCTTGAGCGGCGCATGTGCCACTGGAACGGCGCTCATGCGGGCGGCCGCAGGTCGCTGGAAGCCGCCAGAATGAACGTGCCGCTCTCCTCTGCCGCCTTCAGCGTTTCGGCGCGTTCCGCGATCATCACACGCCCCGCCTCGATGACGATGCCGGCAAGCTGTGCCTTCGCCGCGCCCGTCACCGTGCGCGGCCCGATGGTCGGCATGTCGACGCGCAGGTCCTGCCGCGGCTTGGAACACTTGGCGAGCACCCCCAGACGGCCCGTCCACTTCACGCGGCCGCGCGCATGCAGGTCACCGACCCGCTCTAGCATGGCGTCGGTGCCCTCGGCCGCTTCCACCGCGACCACGAGCCCGTTGACCACGACCGCGCCCTGGCCGATGTCGTGCTCGCCGATCACACGCGCCGCGTTCATGGCAATGCGGGCATCGTCGAGCATCGCCTGGCTGGCGCGCGGGCCGGCAAACTGCCCCGCCCCGGCGACAAGCTCGGGCGCGACCTCGTGGGCACCGATGACGCGGAAGCCGCGTTCCTCCAGATAGGCGATGAGATTACTGAGCACCGTGTCGTCGCCGCCGACCATCCCCTTGAGGATGCGCGGCAGCAGGCGCAGCGTGCGCAGGTCGAGCCCCAGATTGCGGAAGTCGGGCCGCTTGCTCACCGAGCCGATGAGCACGATCTCCCGTGCGCCGTGCGCCGAGACGTACTCCTCGATGCGGCCAAGCTGGCCCCATTTGATCGCTTGATAGTGGAAGGACTGCAATCGGTCCTCGACCTCGCCCTCCAGGCCGATCACCAGCACGTTGCGTCCGGCGGCCGTGGCGGCCGTGGCCACATGGAACGGAACGCTGCCGCCGGCCGCCAGGATGGCCAGCGGCTCGCCGGCGCCCTCAGGTGTCGAGGTCGTCATCGCTGGCCCAGCCGGCACGGCGCGGCAGCGCCAGCGGCCGGTCGCCGGCGGCATGAAGGAACGCGATCAGCGGCCCGACTGCCGCGACGTCGCCAAAGTCCCGCTCCACCGCTGCAATGCGCTCCGCCCGCGGGTGGTGGTTGCTGAAGAACAGGCGAAACGCCGAGCGCAGCGCCAGGATGTCGGCATGGGTGAAACCGCGGCGCTTCAGGCCGCGCACGTTGATGCCGGATATCACCGGACGCTGACCGTTGGCCATGGCATAGGGCAGCACGTCGCGGTCCACGCCCGTCAGCCCGCCAATGAAGCAATGAGGGCCGATCCGGATGCGCTGCTGCACTGCCGCCCCGCCACCGAGGATGGCATAGTCGCCGACCTCGGCATGGCCGCCAAGCAACGCGTTGTTGGTCAGGATGACGTGATCACCGACGAGGCAGTCGTGGGCGATGTGCGAGCCGACCATCATGAAGCAATGATCGCCGATCGTGGTTACGCCGCGACCATGGGCTGTGCCGCGATGGATGGTGGCATTCTCGCGGATGTTGCAGTCGGCGCCGATCTCGATCGCGGTGTCCTCGCCGCGATAGCTGAGGTCCTGCGGATCGCCGCCAATGCAGACCTGCGGTGCAATGCGCGTGCGCGGCCCGATGGTGGTGCGGGCGCGGACGATGACGCGCGCGTCGATGGTGACGCCGTCGGCGAGCGACACATCGCCGCCGATCACGCAATAGGGCCCGATGGTGACATCGGCGCCGATTTTGGCACCGCTTTCAATGACGGCAGTGGGATGGATGTTCGTCATGAGGATGCTCATGCCTCGCCCATCATGGCACTCACCACGGCCTCGGCGACCAGCGTGCCGCCGACCTTTGCTTCGCCGGCAAAACGCCAGATATTGCGTCGTTGTTTCAGCTTCTTGACGTGGTATTCGAGCACGTCGCCTGGCACCACCGGCTTGCGGAACTTGGCCTCGTCGATGGTCATGAAAAAGACCATCTGCGGCGTCGTCCGATTCATCGACGCCACGCAGATGGCGCCGGCCGTCTGCGCGATGCCCTCGACGATCAACACGCCGGGCATCACCGGGCGGCCAGGAAAATGGCCGGCGAAGTGCGGCTCGTTGTAGGTGACGTTCTTGATGCCGACGGCCGTGTTGTCGCCGTCGATGTCGACGATCCGGTCGACCATCAGGAACGGGTAGCGGTGCGGCAAAAGCTCGAGCAGGCGATCGAGGTCAAACGATTCCAGCACGGTCGGCACGTCATCCATAGTGTCCGTCTCCCGCAGGGCCGATGCATTCGAGAGCGCCCGGCGACGACGTTTTGGCCCATCCTCCATGAATTGTCGATGGCTTGGCCGTCAATACCGGCCGGGCACCCGACGGCACCAGGATGTCGGCTCTTTCGGCGCCCGCCCAGCACGAAAGGCGCGCGGGCAAGCCGCCCGCGCCCCTGTGCCAGCCGACTAGAAAGCGGCGCTGGTGCCGATGCGGAAGAACTGCGTGGTGTCGTAGCTCTTCTTGGTGAGCGCCTGAGCGAAATCGGCGCGGATCGGGCCGAAGGGCGAGGCCCAGATGATCGAGGCGCCGACCGAGGAGCGAATCCCCATGTCGTCGTAGACCTTCCCGCCCGAGCACGCCGCGCTCGTGCCGCAGCTCGACGGCACGTCCGTGCCCCACAACAGGCCGGCATCGGCAAAGATCGCCGCGCGCAGACCAAAATCCGGTGGCACGGCCGGGAACGGGAACTGCACCTCGGCCGTGCCGGCGATGTAGTTCTTGCCGCCAAGCGCGATGTTGGTGCTGCCATTTACGTAGCGCGGGCCGTAGCCAATCGGCGCGAAGCCGCGGATCGTCTCGCCGCCCTGGAAGAAATCGTCGTTGGTCGAGACCGGCTGGCCGAGTCCGGTGATATTGCCGCCGGTCACCTTCAAAAGGCCGACCATGTCGCTGCCCTCGAGCAGCGGCTTGTAGAGCCGTGCGTCAACGGTCGAGCGGACGAAGCGCGCGTCGCCACCAAGACCGGCCAGGTCCTGCGCGAAGCGGAAATAGAAGCCTTCGTGCGGATCAAGCCTGCTGTCGATGGTCGAATAGGTCACGCCCCAGCTGGCGGCCGATGTCAGCCGCGAGCCCGCCGGGAAGAAGCACGCCGTTGCATCGCTGCTGCAGAGACCAGTGCCGGTATAACCGTTCGACTCGGTGTAGTTCAGCTTGTAACCGGCGTCGACCGTCAACTCGTCGGTGATCGGCAGGCCGATGCTGACGCCCCCACCGGTGGCGGTGGTCTTGAACGGCCGCGCCGAACTCGCATTCGAATATGTCCGGTAGCCGTTCAGCGTGAACGACATGTGGTTGCCGAGGAAATACGGGTCAGTGAACGATCCGTTGATCGACTGCTGATCCATGCCACCGCCGACAGCCAGATGCACCTGCTGGCCACGACCAAGGAAGTTTGTCTCATCCATCGAGACTTCGGCGACCAGCCCTGTCGATGAACCGGTCGTCTGCACGCCGCCGGCAACGCCGAACGACCCGGTCGACTTGTCCTCGACGTCGACCACGACGATGACCTTGTCGGGCGCCGAGCCCGGCTCAGTGGTGATCGAAACGGTCTTGAAATAGCCAAGATCGCGCAGCTTCCGCTCGGCCTTGTTGATCAGCACCCGGTTGTAGGGGTCGCCTTCCGACACATCGAACTCGCGCCGGATCACATAGTCGCGGGTCTTGGTGTTGCCGCGAATGTCAATGCGCTCGATGTAGGTGCGCTGTCCCTCGTCGATGACGTAGGTCAGGTTGATGGTGTTGTTGTCGTAGTCGCGGTCGCCGCGCGGGCGCACGTCGGCGAAGACAAAGCCCAGGCGCGATAGTTCTACGGTCAGATTCTCAGTCGTTTTCTCGACCTTGGTCGAGTCGAATATGCTGCCGCTCTTGGTGCTGATGAACTTCGTCAGCGACCGCGTATCGACCCCCGAGATCGACGAATCGATGGTGACGTTCCCGAACTTGTATTTGGGTCCCTCGTCGAGGGTGAAGGTGACCACGTAGGCGCCCTTGGCGGCGTCGAAGGTACCTTCCTGCGACAGCACCTGGAAGTCGGCATAGCCATGCTTCAGGTAGAAGGCGCGCAGCAAGTCGGCATCAGCGTTCAGCTTCGCGTCGCTGTAAATGTCGTTGTTCGTCAGCCAGCTCAACCAGTTGGACTTCTTGGTCGAGATGATGCCCGCCAGGCGCTGCGACGAGAAGGCGCGGTTGCCCACGAAATGAATCGCGGCCACGCCGGTGCGCGCGCCCTCGCTGATGGCGAAAACGATGTTGACGCGATTGTCGGGAAGCTTGGTGATCCGACCTTCCACCTCGGCGGTGCTGCGACCCCTGGTCCGGTAGTATTCCTTGATGTGGAAGACATCCGCCTTGAGCTTGGCATCGGTCAACACGCCGCGCGGCTTGAGCTCGACGATCGTGCTCAGAATGTCCGATGTGATCTTCTTGTTGCCCTCGAAGACCACCGAATTGATGATCGGGTTCTCGACCACCCTGACGACCAGCGCGCCGCCGCTCTGGGTGATACCGACGTCGGAGAACAGGCCGGTCGCATAAAGCGCCTTGACCGATGAATCGATGTCGGCGGCATTGTAGCTCTTGCCGACTTTGATGGTCAGGTAGGCCTTGATCGTCGCGGCTTCGACGCGCTGATTGCCCTTGACCAGAATGCTGTGGGCAACCGCGGCGTGGGCGATTCCGGCAGTGGCGATGGCCACTGCGCCACCGACCGCCGGCAACGCCAATGCCAGCATCAAACCCAGCGCCAGTCTACGGGCGAAAAACATGAATGAATTCATTTGGTTCGAATGCCTTGCTCGTCTGTCTGTCCAGCCCGTATCGCCCAGCGAACAGACGCGCCCCCGTGATGACCTAGCAGCGGCAGAATTGCAGGCTTTTGGCCTCCCCGCAAGGTACGTCCCCGTCCGTTTTTGCGAATCTGTTTCCGCGTTGCCCGCCCGCCACGCATGGAAGCCTGATTTCACAAGGAACTCAAATGAATAATATCGTTCCAGGTTGCGAAAATCATTAACATCAACACGGCCGCGAATCCAACCCGAAAGCCAATTTCCTGGACCCTCTCGCTGAGCGGCCTTCCGCGGATCGCCTCGACCGCGAAGAACAGCAGATGGCCCCCATCCAGCATGGGAATCGGGAAGAGGTTGATCAGGCCGATGCTGATCGACAGAATCGCCGCCAAATTGAAGAGGGCGGCTATGCCCAGCTTGGCGACGTCGGCCGAGACCGTGGCCACCTGAATCGGCCCGCCGATCTGGTCGGCCGGCTCGCGCCCGACGACAACTGACAGCAGGTAGGACAGCGTGTGTCCGGTGATCGACGCGGTCTCCTGCGTGGCCACCCACGCTGCCTGCGGCACCGAATAGTGCTCCCTGACCACCCCGACGCCATTGGCACTGCGGCTGACGCCGAGCATGGCCATGCGCTGGGTGCGGCCGAAAACCGTCGTTTCGGTCAGCTTCGGGCGGACCGACAGGGTCACGTTCTGGCCGTCGCGGTTGACCACGACGGTGAGCAGCGTGTCGCCACTGAGGCTGACGATCCGCTGCAGGTCGGAGAAGCTCGATATCTTCGCCCCGTCGATCGATTTGACCACGTCGCCGGGCTTGAAGCCGGCCTCCGCCGCCGGCGAGTTGGGAAGCACCGAGTCGACCCGCGGCGTCATCACCTCGCGACCGTAAATGCTGAAAATCACAGTGAAAATGATGATCGCCAGAACGAAGTTGGCGAGCGGCCCGGCGGCCACGATGGCGGCGCGGGCAGCGACGCCCTTGCCGGCGAAAGAGCGCTCCCGGTCGGCCGGATCCATCGCTTCCAGCGCTTCGCGGTCCGGCACGCTGGCTTCGTTGTCGTCGCCGAAGAAACGGACATAGCCGCCGAGCGGGACCGCCGAGATCTTCCAGCGCGTGCCCTTGCGGTCGTCGAAGCCGAACAGCTCGGGCCCAAAGCCGATGGAGAACGTCTTGACGGCGACGCCGGTCCAGCGCGCCACCAGGAAATGGCCGAGTTCATGGAAGAACACGACGAGGGTGAGGACGAACAGGAACGGCACGATGTAGCCGAGGGCACTCGATCCGAGATTGCCGACCCAATCAACCAGTCCCATGCCAGCCATTCCTTTCGCTGTTCAGCGCGTCTGGCGCGTGCGCACCAGTTCGCCTGCGACATCACGTCCCCGGCGGTCGAGCGCGATCGCCGCCTCGACCGTATCCGGTGCCGCCGGCGCCGCGTCCGCCGAGACACGATCGATCGTTTGTTCGACCAATTGGGCGATTTCAAGAAAGCCGATCCGGCCGGCCAGAAATGCCGCCACCGCCACTTCGTTGGCGGCATTGAGAATGTTGGTCGCCCATTGCCCGGCGGCAAGGGCCGTGCGGGCCAGTTTCAGTGCCGGGAAGCGGCCGGAGTCCGGCCGCTCGAAGGTCAGGCTGCCAAGTTCGGCAAGGTCGACCCGCTTGCCGTTGAGCGGCCCGGTCCCGGGCCACGACAGGCAATGGGCAATCGGCATGCGCATGTCGGGGGCGCCCATCCCGGCGATCATGGTCCCGTCGTGGAAGGTTACCAGCCCGTGCACCACCGACTGCCGGTGCACCAGGACATCGAGCTTGTCCGCCGGCGCGCCGAACAGATGATGGGCTTCGATCACCTCCAGCCCCTTGTTCATCATCGTCGCCGAATCGATGGTGATCTTGCGACCCATCGACCAGTTGGGGTGCTTCAGCGCCTCGGCCGGCGTGGCAGCGGCCATGCGCTCGGCGCTCCAGGTGTGGAACGGCCCGCCGGACGCGGTGAGGATGATCTGCTCGACGTCCGAAATCGGGCGTCCGCCGAGCGCCTGGTAGATGGCGTTGTGTTCGGAATCCATCGGCAGGATGGTGACGCCCTCTTCCGCCGCTGCGCGCATGAAGACGGTACCGGCGGAGACGAGGCATTCCTTGTTGGCGATGGCGACACGTGAGCCGGCGCGGATGGCGGCATAGGTCGGCGCCAGGCCGGCAGCGCCGACGATCGCCGCCACGACCAGATCGACCGGCCGCTCGGCTGCTTCGCGCATCGCCGCATCGCCCGCGGCAACGGCGATGCCGGTGCCGGCGAGCGCCGCTTTGAGGTCGCCGTAAGCGGCCGGGTCGGCGACGACGGCAAGCCGCGCACCGGCCGCCACGGCGACGCGGGCAAGCTTGTCGGCATTGGCATTGGCGGTGACTGCTTCGACGACAAAGGAACCCGCGCGTTCGGCGATCACCGACAGCGTGCTGGTGCCGACCGAACCGGTGGCGCCGAGGATGGTCACCCGGCGCGGCGCGGTGAGCAGCCGCGGTGCGTGGGCGGCCGTGGCGCCGGCCGTCACCATGTCAGCAGTCCGGCGGCGAGATGCGACGGCCCGCCGTGGGCGAGGCCGATGATCACCGCGGCAGCGACGGCGAAGACGAGACCATCGACGCGATCCATCAGGCCGCCGTGGCCGGGCACGATGATACCGGAATCCTTGGCGCCGAAGTGGCGCTTGACGGCCGATTCGAACAGGTCGCCCGCCTGCCCGCTCACCGACAGCAACGCACACACCAGCGCCAGGCCGGGCGCCACCGCGACCCGCGCCAGCGCGGCGACCACCAGACCGGCGATGACGCCCGCGGCAAGCCCGCCGATGGCGCCGGCCCAGGTCTTCTTCGGCGAGATCGCCGGCCACAGCTTCGGTCCGCCAATCGCGCGGCCGACGAAGAAGGCGCCGCTGTCGGTTGCCCAGACCACGGCGAAGACGACCACCGCCGCGGCCAGTCCGTGTTCCGGCGCATCGCGCAGCAACAGCAGGCCGAGGCCGAGCACGGCGCCATAGGCAATGCCGGCCGGCCGCCACGGCTCGCGCGCCCAGACCCCGGCGCCGATCACGGCGAGGCCGGTGACGCCGGCCGCCAGCGCGGCGTGGCCGGCGGCAAGCAGAGCGAAGCTCGCCACCAGCAAGGCGGTGAACACCAGCGCCGGCGCCAGCCGATCGCCGGTCAGCCCGATCCATTCAAGGTGCACCACGATGACCGCCACCGAAACCGCGGCTGCCGCGGCCCATCCACCGAACCAGGCGGCGGCAAGCGTGACCGCGGCAAGGATCGTGGCCGAAGCAATGCGGACGAGCATCTCGTTACTCGACAGCAGCGCCAGACCACCCCCGCCGCTGAGGCGCGCCACGCTCACGCGTTCTCCCGCGCGCCGCGACCGCCGTAGCGCCGGTTGCGCGTCGCGAACGTCTCCAGCGCCGCAACCAGAGAGTCGCGGCCGAAGTCCGGCCAGTTGACCTCGAGGAAGACCAGTTCGGCATAGGCCGATTGCCATAGCAGGAAATTACTTAGCCGGATTTCCTTTCCCGTGCGGATCACCAGATCGGGATCCGGGAAGCTGGCGGTGTCGAGGTGGCTGGCGATCGTGCCCTCGTCGATCGCGTCGAGGTCGAGTGTGCCGGCCTGCACCTCAGCGGCAATGCCGCGCATGGCGCGGGCAAGTTCGTTGCGGGCGCCATAGTTGAAGGCGAAGATCAGATGAAGCTTTCGGTTTCCGGCGGTCAACGCCTCCGCTTCCTCGATCATCTTGAGCATGTCGGCCGGCACGCCGATGCGGCTGCCGATGACGCTGACGCGCACGCCTCTGGCATGAAGATCGGCGACGTCACGACTGATGTAGAGCCGGAACAGGCCAAACAGGAAGTCGACCTCGGTGCGCGGGCGCGACCAGTTCTCGGAGGAGAAGCTGTAGAGCGTCAGGTAGCGGATATTGAGATCGATCGCCGCGCGCACCGTCTGGCGGACGGCCTCGACGCCGCGCCTGTGGCCCTCGCCGCGCGGCAGGCCGCGCGCCATCGCCCAGCGCCGGTTGCCGTCCATGATGATGGCAACATGGCGCGGCACCGCCACCGTTTCCGGTTCGGCCGATGCGGCTCGGTTGTCGTCGGCGAGCAGGCTCATGCCGCTCTGGCTCCTTGACGTCCTCTAGACCTGCATGATCTCGGCCTCTTTGGTGGCCAGAATCTCGTCGATCTCGGATATGGTGCCGTCGGTCATGGTCTGCACCTGTTCCGACTCGGCGTGGGCCTGGTCCTGGCCGATTTCGCCGTCCTTCTCCTGCTTCTTGATGGCGTCGAGGGCGTCGCGGCGCACATGGCGCACAGCGACCCGCGCGGCCTCGGCGTATTTGTGGGCGACCTTGACCAGCTCCTGCCGGCGTTCGGCATTGAGCTCGGGGATCGGAATGCGCAGCAGCGTTCCCTCGACGATCGGGTTCAGGCCGAGATTGGCCTCGCGGATCGCCTTGTCCACTGCATGCACGTTCGACTTGTCCCACACCTGCACCGACAGCATGCGCGGCTCCGGCACGCTGATCGAGGCCATCTGGTTGAGCGGCATCGAAGCGCCATAGGCTTCGACGTGGATCGGCTCCAGCAGGCTCGACGAGGCACGCCCGGTGCGCAAGCCCGCCAGTTCGCCCCGCAACACCCCCACGGCTCCCTGCATCCTGCGGTTGATATCTGCGCTGTCCATTTCTTCCCCTGAACTCGTATCGGTCAATCGCGGCCGCCTTGTGTCAGGCGTTCCCGCCGTAAGGGGGTAGCCGCCGCGGACGTCAGTTCCCGGCGACCACCGTCGACCGGCCCGTTCCCTTGAGAATATCAACGAAAGCACCGGGCCGCTTGATGGAAAAGACGATTACCGGAATCCGGTTGTCGCGGGCAAGGGCGATCGCCGCCAGGTCCATCACCCCCAGCCCCTGGCGCAGCACGTCGTCGTAGCTCAACCGGTCATATCGCGTCGCCGCCGGGTCGGTCTTCGGGTCGGCGGAATAGACGCCGTCGACCTGGGTGCCCTTGAACAGGGCGTCGCAGCCCATTTCGGCCGCGCGCAGCGCCGCGCCGGTGTCGGTGGTCACGAAGGGGTGGCCGATCCCGCCGGAGAAGAGCAGCACTTCGCCCCGGTCGAAGGCGGCTGCGGCGACGCGCTGGTTGAAGACTTCGCAGATCGAGGGCATCGGAACGGCCGAGAACAGGCGGCTTTCGACCTTGCGTTCGTCCAGCTTCTGCTGGAAGGCGATGGCGTTCATGACGGTCGCCAGCATGCCCATCTGGTCGCCGGCCACCCGGTTGCCGCCGGCCTTGGCGATGCTGACGCCGCGGAAGATGTTGCCGCCGCCGATGACCAGGCCAACCTTGACACCGAGCTTGACCGCGGCCGCCACGTCGGTGGCGATCCGCCCGGCCACGCCGTCGTCGATGCCGAAGGCCTTGTCGCCGAGGAGCGCCTCGCCCGAGACCTTGAGGATTACCCGCTTGTAGCGGAGCGGCGCTGTCATGGTCGCGACTCGGAAAACGTTGGAAATCCGCCATCGGGATACACGATGGCCGATAGCCTGTCACGGCCCGAAGCCGGCCGGTCAGTAATGCAGCGCCGCCTTGCCGCTCAGCCCATAGACCACGTCGGCGCCGAAGGAGGCGGTGTAGCCGAGCGGATTGGTGCCGCCGGGAAGCGTCAAGGTGCTCAGCGATCCGCCGGTCAATAGGCCGACGCTGCCGCCAAGCCGGAACTCCAGATTCTTGTTCGGCGTCCACACGCCGGTCAAATCGGCCACCCAAGTGTCGGTCTGCGAGGTGAAGCCTTGGCTGGCACCCTGGTCCCAGGTCAGGCTGCCCGCCAGCGAAAACTGGTCGGAGAACTGGTGCGCGGCGCCCAGCGTGACCGTCCAGCTGTCCTTGAACATCACCGTCAGGGCGCTGTAGGCGCCCGCCCCGGTGATGCAGGAGGATGTTCCCGGCGGGCACAGCGCCATGTCCTGAAGCACGCTCCAGTCGGTCCATTTGACCGAACCGAAAGCCAGCCAGCCCGGCGCAATGCCGGATTGCGCCTTGAGTTCGATCGATTGCGGCATGGTGATCGAGCCGGTGAGCGCACCGGAATAGGTGAGCGGAAAGCCGCCCGTCGGAAGCGCCGAGCCGGTTCCGGTCATGTCGTAGCCGATGGCCGAATTGTAGATCAGCGTGGCGCGCAGAGCATATTGCGGGATCTCGTAGCCGATACCGGCACGCCAGCCGATCCCGTCGCCGCTGACATTGGTCGAGGCCGCACCAAAAGGAGCGCCATAGAGGCTGAAATTCTGCAGAAGCTCATAGGTGATCGTCTGATAGGACGCGCCGCCGATGAACAGCAGGTTGCCCATGCCCACCGGGGCCGAGACCGCGCAGGTCAACCCATAGTCTTCCGAAGTGAAGTGCTGCTCCGTCGCCGAGGGCGCGGCGAACCACGTCGTGCCGTAATTGGCATGCCCCTCGAAGGGCTGGCGGTAGCTGGCCATGCAGCGAACCTGCTGCGTCAGCCGCGCCATGGCGCTGAAGCGCTCGACGGTGAACGACGCCGTCTCGCCGATGCCGGTCGCTGTCGGGCTGCCAGTATAGCCTCCGCCTACGCCCACCACGTTGGTCAGCGTGCGCTGCGGGTCGACATAGCGTGTGCCCGCTTCGGCGGCGAAATTGTCCTTTTGGAAGAGGAAGTCCCAATCGCGCTCGCCGGTGTCGTAGCCGCCGGCGTGGGCGGCCAGAGAGAGCGACAAGATGGCCGCTGCGGCCGCACCGCCGCGCATGACACCGGCCGCGATTGCGGCCCACCCAAGCTCCGGCATGGTCCACCCTGAAAGACTGCCGGAAGCAACGCCAAACGGTCGTGAAAGCCCCGATCGACACGCCCCCAAAGCGTGGCACGGCGGGAGTTCGGACGCCCCCGTCCGACCACAGACCCGATACTCTACGCCGGCTTGACCGGGCGGAGTCAAACGGCGACTTGCCGCAAGCAAAAAGGCCCGGACGGGCGTTCCGTCCGGGCCTTCGAACTGTTCAGCCGGTCGGCGGTCGGGCTACTTGGTGCCGGCCACAGCGGCGACTTCCGCGGCGAAATCGCTCTCCGCCTTCTCGACGCCCTCGCCCAGCCGGAAGCAGACGAACTCGGTCACCGTGACCGCACCGCCGATGTCGGCCTCGGCCGCTTTCAGCGCCTGCTCAACCGTCTTTTCGGTATCGACGACGAAGGTCTGCGACAGGAGCACGACCTCCTCGTAGAACTTGCGCAGGCGGCCCTCGACCATCTTCTCGATGATCGCCTCGGGCTTGCCGGATTCGCGCGCCTGCTCGGCGAAGATCGCCCTCTCGCGGGCAACCACCGTCGGGTCGAGCTCTGCGGTGCGCACGGCCAGCGGACCGGCAGCGGCGACGTGCATGGCGATCTGGCGGCCGATCTCGACCAGCTTGCCGGCATCGCCCGACAATTCCAGCCCGACGATAACGCCGATCTTGCCGAGGCCGGGCGCCACGGCGCTGTGGACGTAAGCTGGCAACAGCGCCGTTTTTCACCGAAACCATGGCACCGCGCCGCAGCGTCATGTTCTCGCCGATGGTGGCGATGGCCGTCTTGATCTCGTCCTCGACCGCGTTGCCGGACGGCATCTTCGCCGCCTGGATCGCCGCCAGCGAACCGTCGGTGGCAAGCGCCGTCTTGGCGATGGCCGCGGTCAGCGCCTGGAAGTCCGGATTGCGCGCGACGAAATCGGTCTCCGAGTTGAGCTCGATCATGACCGCGCGCGTGCCCTCGGTGGCGACCGCCACCAGACCTTCGGCGGCCACGCGGCCGGCCTTCTTGGCGGCCTTGGCAAGGCCCTTGGTGCGCAGCCAGTCGATGGCGGCTTCCATCTCGCCGCCGGTCTCGGTCAACGCCGACTTGCAGTCCATCATGCCCGCGCCCGTCTGGTCGCGGAGCTCTTTCACCATTCCCGCGGTGATAGCCATGTCGTCATTCCTTGTTTCACGGCCGGGCGGCCGGAACCCCTAGCCGCCGGCCAGGGTCTTTGCCTGCCCGATCCAGTCGTCGCGCATGATGCGGCCCTTGAAGTTGAGGGCATCGTCGACCTTGGCGATGTCCTCGTCGGAGAAGTTCGCCACCTGGTCGAATCGGGTTACGCCGAGCGCATTCAGCTTCCTCTCGAGCACCGGGCCGACGCCGGTGATCTTCTTGAGGTCGTCGGGAGCGCCGGAGGGCGCCTCGAACAGCGGCTCGACCGCCGCCGCAGCCGTCTCGGCCGCAGCCTTGGCCGGCTTGCCGGTGTCGATGGCCTGCGGCTCCAGCGTCTCGGCGGCCGTCATGTCGACGTCGCCTTCCGCCGCTGCGCCCACCGGTTCCAGCACCACCGGTTCCTCCAGCACCTCTTCCTGCGCACCGAGGTCGATGCCCGCCTCACCCTGGGCGCGGCCGATACCGTCGATCGCCGCCCTGGCGACGAGATCGCAGTAGAGCGTGATGGCGCGGCCGGCGTCGTCATTGCCGGGGATCGGATAGGTGATGTTGTCCGGGTCGCAGTTGGAATCGACCACCGCCGCCACCGGAATGCCGAGACGGTTCGCCTCCAGAATGGCGATCGCCTCCTTGTTGGTGTCGATGACGAACAACAGGTCGGGCGTGCCGCCCATGTCCTTGATGCCGCCGAGCGCCTTCTCCAGCTTGTCCTTCTCGCGGGTGAGCATCAGCCGCTCTTTCTTGGTGAGGCCCTGGGCCTCGCCGGCGAACAGCGTCTCCAGTTCGCGCAGGCGCTGGATCGAGCGCGAGATGGTCTTCCAGTTGGTCAGCATGCCGCCAAGCCAGCGGGCGTTGACATAATACTGGGCCGAGCGCTTGGCCGCCGCCGTCAGCGGTTCCGCCGCCTGGCGCTTGGTGCCGACGAACAGCACCCGTCCGCCGCCGGCCACGACATTGCTCACCGCCTCCAGCGCCCGGTGCAGCATGGGCACCGTCTGCGCGAGGTCGATGATGTGGATGTTGTTGCGCACCCCGAAGATGTACTGAGCCATCTTGGGGTTCCAGCGATGCTTCTGGTGGCCGAAGTGAACGCCAGCCTCAAGCAGCTGACGCATGGAATAATCGGGCAGTGCCATGACTACCGTGCTCCTTTACCGGTTCTGCCGCCGCGGGGATTGAGTCCTCGGATGAGGACACCGGAAGGGTCGTTCGCCCGTCAGAGGCGGCCGATTGACCCGAACCCCGCGTGTGAGATGGAGCGCCTTATATGGGGATGATTGGCGGAAGGCAAGGGATGGCCGAGGGGCCGTGCCCTGCCCGCACCGGCCGCCCCTCACCGGTATTCCGGGTTGGGATAGTCGAAGCGGCAGCCGGCGTCCCACAGCTCGCGCTGGTTGCCGTGGACCGGGAAGCCGCCGGCTTCGCTGAGCAGCCGGGCGACATGCATCAGGTTCCAGGTCATGAAGGTGGTGTTGCGCTGGGTGAACTCGTTCTGAGGGCCCCCCGAGCCTTCGTCGAGATAGGACGGTCCCGGCCCGATGTCGCCGATCCAGCCGCAATCGGCCTGGGGCGGGATGACGTAGCCGACATGCTGGAGCGCATAGAGGATCTCCATGGCGCAGTGCTTCACCCCGTCCTCGTTGCCGGTGACCACGCAGCCGCCGGCCTTGCCGTAATAGATCCACTGGCCCTGATCGTTGAGCATGGCCGACATGGCGTAGAGCCGCTCGATCAGGAGCTTGGCGACCGCCGACATCTGGCCGAGCCAGATCGGCGTTCCGACCACCAGAATGTCGGCTTCGTGGATGACCGGCCAGACCGTTTTCGGCCAGTCGTCCTCGCCGAAGCCGTGCTCGGTCATGTCCGGATAGACGCCGAAGGCGACCTTGTGATCGACCAGCCGGATATCGGTCACCGCGACCCCTGCCTTGCGCATGATCGCCGCCGACATGGCCATCAGCCCCTCGGTGTTGGAGACCTCCGGCGAGGGCTTGAGCGTGCAATTGACGAATGCCGCCTTCAATCCGGAGAAGTCGAACGGATTTTTCGCGCAGAGCTCTTCCTGCTTCTCGGAAAGCGACGCCATGACAGCCTCCTTGTGACGGCGGGACGGGCCCTACCCTATCGGCGGCGGAGGCGCGGCAAGGCAACTCAAACTAATGCGCGCGACTTGTGATGAAGACTGGCGAGCCTCGACGCTGAAGCCAATTCTTCGTCCGGAATGGAGACGTAATTGCTTTGCGCCCGGTGGCCCCCCACCGGCTGCCCCCGGGGGGCCGTTCAGTGCATGGCGGCGGTGTCGAGGGTGCCGGCCACCAGCTTGCGCAATTCGCCGACCTTCTCGTTGATGAACCAGCCGTAGAAGTTCTCCTGCGGGAACTGCGGGTCGAGGCCCTTCTTGGCGCGTTCGTCGTTGAGCGCCTTGAGGTCGTAGGCGCGGGTGGCGGAATCGCCGAGATTGTAAAGCGTGGCGACGATGCCGGCGTTCTGCGAGATGTCGAAACCGGCGATCTCCTTGTATTTGTCGATTGAGACGCGGATCGACGCGGCGATGTAGTGCATCGAGGCGTCCGGGCTCATGATCTGCGCGAACACCTGCGGCGCGTCGTCGATCGAAAGCAGCGGGAAGCCGCTCTTGCGGTGGACGAGGTCGGTGACGCTGAGGGCGACGACCGGGCCGATCTGGCCGACGCCGAAGGTCTGGCCGGCATGCGCCGGGGCAAAGAACACGCGGTTCAGCCGCGTGATCGGCCAGGACTTGCCACCGACGGCCTTGCCGGCGAACTCACGGTTCCACACGGTCTCCCGGCAGTCCCACTTGTCGTAGTTCGCCTTCATCGCCTCGCAGCGGGCGAATTGCGGGCGCTTGAAGAAATCCTTGGCAAGCTCGCCCTGATACTGGAACGTCAGCGTCTTGTTGTTCATGTATTGCAGCGCCTTCACATAGTAGCTCTGCAATGTATCGAAGACGTTCATGTTGAAGGTGTGCTCGCCGACGATCGCGCCAACGATGTCGACCGGGTCGACGCCATAGATCCGCGCCGCCTTCTTGATGTTGGTCATCAGCCGCTTGTCGGAGGCAAGCACCTCGACGACGTGATGGTACTTGTCGTCCCAGTTGCCGCCCTGCTGCATCAGCGTCAGCAGGAAGGACTGGACGGCCACCGGCGGCTGCGTCTTGGCGTGGTAACTCGCGGGAACGACGATGATCGCGGACCGTGCCAGCGTCGGCGCAGCCGCGACGGTCATCACCATCAGCAGAGCCAGGGCGAACCAGCGAAAACGACCCATGACGCAACCCCCGCAACCCGGATCGCGAGCCACCTAGACCGCGATCGTCCCTGTCACCCGTACGCAATCACGTGGCTTTATTTCAACTTCAGGCTATCTTGCCTGCCCGCGCACACCGGTCAAGGCGAATATGCAGGCACGCGCTCCATCGCGCCAGCCCCTGATCAGCGCCCATCGACCTGCAGCATCCAGTTCAGGATCAACCGCCAGTCGGTCATGCGGATGGGCGTGCCATGAACGCCGGTGCGGAAGATCGCCACCTTGATCGGATAGTGGGGGTTGGCCGCGCGCACGCGGTTGTAGAACTTCACTTCGTCCTTCCAGCCGTAGATCGGATCAAGCGTGCCGTGACCGAGATAGACCGGGAAGCGGTGGCCCTTGCCGGTGACCGCCGGCGAGGTGATGAAGCGGTCGTCGTGGTTGGAGCCGAGCAGCAGCAGTCCGGCGATGTGGTCGACCGCCTTGGGGTCGGCAGCCAACTGCCAGCAGATCGCCCCGCCCCACGAGCCGCAGGCGATGAAGATCGCCGCCTTCGGCGATTTGGCCGCCTGGTCGAGGACGAGGTTGCGGATATCGGCGGCGCCCTGCGGCCCGAAATCGGAGAAGTCCGGCGACAGGTAGGCGCCGTCGTTCAGCTTCATCAGGTTCATGATGCGGTTGAAGTTGCCGCCGAACATCCCCTCGTTGACGCCCTGCACGCGGCTGCCGCCCATGCCGTGGATGTAGATGACGACGGCCTTGGCGCCGCCGTCCACCTTGCCGGTGCCCATGAACTTCAACGTGCGGTCGCCGGCGCCCGTGTATTCGTAGGTCTGCGAGCCAACCAGGCTGATGTATTCCGGCTTCGCCTGTTTCTCCACGATCGTGTCGCGGCCGTAGAGATCGCGCTGCTTGGAATAGTCGACAAGAACGTAGTTGCCGCCATCCTGGGTCTGCAGGATGCCGGGATACTTGAACAGATCGTCCTTGAACGGCGCCAGCCGGTAGGGAGCCGCGGCAGCGGCGGCGATGACCGTGGCGACGAGAGTGGCGGCGGCAATGGCGATGGTGGCGCGTTTCATGGGCGCCACCATAGCGGCGAAACGGTCGTCGAGGCCAGTTCCCTATGCGAACGTGAAACCCTCAGCCCATGCCCAGCCGCGCGCCGCCATCGCAGACCAGCACATGGCCGCTCATGAAGTCATCGTCGACCAGGAATGCGATCGCCTTGGCGACGTCGTCGGCAGTGCCGATGCGCCCGACCGGAGTCCGTCCCGCAAAGTCGGCAAAGGCCGCCGCCTTCTGCTCGGCCGGCAGGAAGTCCCACCAGGGCGTGTCGATGACGCCGGGCGACACTCCGTTGACCCGCATCGGCTTCAGTTCCACCGCGAGGATCGGCACCAGCGTCTCGATCGCCGCATTCGCCGCCGCCAGCCCCGCTGTGCCCGGCATCGCCGCCTGGGCCGACACCGCCGACACCAGCGTGATGCTCGCCCGCGGACCAAGCACCGGCAGTGCTGCCTGCACGCAGGCGACATGCGGGAACGTCTTGTCCTCGAAAGGCGCGCGGAAGTCTTCCGCCGACAGCGAGGTGATCGGACCGGCCCCCCTGTTGCCGCCGAGCGCGAGGATCAGGTGGTCCACCGTCCCAAGCGCGGTGAAGGCGGCGCGCGCCGCCGTCGGGTCACGCGCATCGAGCGCGATCGCCGCGACCCCGTCGATGGCCTTGGCGGCCGCGTCGATCTTCGCCCTGTCCCGGCCGGCGATGGTGACCGCCAGGCCAAGCGCTTTCAGGCGACGGGCGGTGGCCAAGCCGATTCCAGACGTTCCACCAACGATAACAGCATGTTGTGAAGGCATTTCGATCTCCATGAAGGTTGCGTCACCCAACATGGCCATGGCTGCGAAAGCCAACCAGTTCCCGGTTTATCCTGGTATCAATCCTGCTATGCTGGCGCCCATGACAGACACCGATCCCCGCATCGAAGCGCGCCAGCAGGCGCTCGCCGCGTTCCTGCGCTCGCGCCGCGAGCGCCTCGCACCAGCCGATGTCGGCCTGCCGCCGGGCACGCGCCGGCGCACGCCCGGGCTTCGCCGCGAGGAGGTGGCCATGCTCGCCGGCGTCGGCACCACCTGGTACACGTGGCTTGAGCAAGGCCGCGACGTGCGGCCGTCACCGGAGGCGCTGTCGGGACTGGCCGGCGCGCTCCGCCTCGATCCGTCCGAGACCCGCCACCTGTTCACTCTTGGCGGCCGGCCATCGCCGGAGGTCGACGTGCCCGCGTCACAGGAGGTCGACGAAGGCGTGCGCCGCATGCTGAAGAGCATGGACGCGCAGCCCACTTACGTCACCGGATGGCGCTGGGACCTGCTCGCCTGGAACGACGCGGCGGTCGCGGTCTTCGGCGATTACAGCCGCCTGCCGGCCGAAGAGCGCAACATCATGCACAACGTCTTCGCCAACCCCGCCCATCGCCGCCTGCTGGTCGATTGGGAAGCGATCGCGCCGGTGACGCTCGCCACCTTCCGTGCCGACACGGCCCGCTATGCCGGCCATCCAGACTACGAACGGCTGATCGCGACGCTTGCCGGGAAGAGCCCCGAATTCCGCGCCTGGTGGCCGCGCCACGACGTGCTCGCGCCGATCCACGGCGACAAGCGCATCCGCCATCCCGAGATGGGGCTGATGACCTTCGAATATACGAGCCTCGCCGTCGACGGCAGCAACGGCCAGAGGGTCACCGTCTATACGCCGCTCTCCGCCGACGGCACGATCAACAAGCTGCACCGACTGCTCGAAAGGCTGCGCAAGAAAGAGGTCGCGCCTCAAGCAGAGGCGGTCGCCTCCTGATAGGAACCCATCTTCCGTTCGTCTCCGGGAACACCAGGACCTCGGTGAGAGTCGCCACGGCGACGAGATGCTCGTTGCCGATCCAGCCTGGATTCACGCCATCGCGGGCATGAACGGAATTTGTCGCTCCCTAGACCAGCTCCACCTGCACCACGCCGCGCACGGCGCGCAAGGCGCTCGCGATCTGCGGCGTCACCGCGTAGCGGCCGGGAAGCCGCATCTCGACCTCGCGCTGGCCCTCTTCGAGCAACAGCACGAGGCTCGCCTCGCCCTCGCCTTTCGTCCCAAGCTGGCGCTGGACGCTCTGCGAGCGGCGCCGCGTCGCGCACGAAGACGCGGATCTGTTTCAGCCCGGCCATCACCCGGTCGAGCAACTCCGCCGACTGGATGCGCATGTTGATGCCCTCCGGCCGGTCCTCGGCATTGACCAGCACGACCACCGACTGGCCGGGTTCGAGCAGCTCGCGATAGCGGTTGAGCTCCTCGGAGAAGGCGACCGCCTCGAAGGCGCCGGTCGAATCGGAAAGCTGGATCACGCCCATCTTGTTGCCGGTGCGCGTGCGCCGTTCCTGTTTGGCGGTGACGGTGGCCGCCAGCCGTCCGGCCGTCGCCCCGCCATGTACCGACTGGGCGAACTCGGCCCATGTCTGCACGCGCATCCGCGCCAGCACGCCGGCATATTCATCGAGCGGATGGGCGGAGAGATAGAAGCCGACCGCGTCGTGCTCGCGCTTCAGTTTCTCCGCCGCCAGCCATGGCTCGACCACCGGCAGGAGCAGCGGCTGGCGGTCGTCCGTCCCGCCGAACATGTCGCTCTGGCCGACCGCGGCGCTTTCCTGCAGGCGGCTGGCCATGCCGAGGATGCGGTCGACGCCGGCGGTAAGCCGCGCCCGGTCGCCCTCCAGTTCGTCGAGCGCACCGGCGGCGATCAGGCTTTCCAGCACGCGCTTGTTGATGACCTTGGGATTGATGCGCCGGCCGAAATCGGCAAGGTCGCGGAAGGGCGCCTGCCCGCGCGCCGCGACCAGGCTGTCCACGGCGGAAGCGCCCACACCCTTGAGCGCGGCCAGCGAATAGAGGATGCGGCCCTTGCCGTCGGCGTCATAGGCGACGTCGAACTCGACGCCGCAGCGGTTCACCGATGGCGCCTCGACCGGCACGCCGAGACGTAGCGCCTCGCGTCGGAACTCGGAAATCTTGTCGGTGTTGCCGGAGTCCAGCGTCAGTGAGGCGGCCATGAACTCCGCCGGATAATGCGCCTTGAGATAGGCCGTCTGATAGGTGATCAGCGCATAGGGCGCCGAATGCGACTTGTTGAAGCCGTATTCGGCAAACTTGGCGCAGGCGTCGAAGATCTCGGTGGCCAGCTCCTTGCCATAGCCGCGCTCGGCCGCGCCTCTCATGAAGCGGCCGCGCTGCGCGTCCATCTCCGCCTTGATCTTCTTGCCCATGGCGCGGCGCAGGAGGTCGGCCTCGGCCAGCGTGTAGCCGGCCATGTCGCGGGCGATCTGCTGCACCTGCTCCTGATAGGTGATGATGCCGTAGGTCGGCTCGAGGATCGGCTCCAGGATCGGGTCGAGATACTCCACCGGCTCCTTGCCGAGCTTGCGGGCGCAATAGGTCGGGATGTTGGCCATCGGCCCCGGCCGGTAGAGCGCCACCAGCGCGACGAGATCCTCGAAGCGGTCCGGCCGCATGTCGACCAGGGCGCGGCGCATGCCCGCACTTTCAACCTGGAACACGCCGACCGTATCGCCCTGCTGCAGCATCGCGAAGGTGGCGGCGTCGTCGAGCGGGATCTGCGACAGGTCGATGGCGGTGCCGCGCCGGCGGATGAGCTTCACCGCCACGTCGAGCACGGTCAGCGTCTTCAGGCCGAGGAAGTCGAACTTCACCAGCCCGGCCTGCTCCACCCATTTCATGTTGAACTGGCTGACGGTCATGCCGGAACGCGGATCGCGGTAGAGCGGCACCAGCTCGGAGAGCGGCCGGTCGCCGATGACGATGCCGGCGGCATGCGTCGAGGCGTGGCGGTAGAGCCCCTCGAGCTTCATGGCGATCTCGAGCAGCCGGGCCACGGTCTCGTCGCTGTCGCGCGCCGCCTGGAGCTGCGGCTCGGTCGCCAGCGCCTGCTTGAGCGTCACCGGGTTGGCCGGGTTGGCCGGCACCAGCTTGGCCAGCCGATCGACTTGGCCGTAGGGCATCTGCAGAACGCGGCCGACATCGCGCAGCACGGCGCGCGCCTGCAGCGTGCCGAAGGTGATGATCTGCGCCACCTGGTCGGCGCCGTATTTTTGCTGGACGTACTGGATCACCTCGTCGCGCCGGTTCTGGCAGAAGTCGACGTCGAAGTCCGGCATCGAGACGCGGTCGGGATTGAGGAAGCGCTCGAAGATCAGATTGAAGCGCAAGGGGTCGAGGTCGGTGATGGTGAGCGACCAGGCGACCACCGAGCCGGCGCCCGAACCGCGCCCGGGCCCGACCGGAATCCCCTGCGACTTCGCCCACTGGATGAAGTCGGCGACGATCAGGAAGTAGCCCGGATATTTCATCTTCTCGATGACGCCGAGCTCGTAGTCGAGCCGACGCCGGTAGTCATCCTCGCTGAAGCCCGGCGCCAGCCCATGCACCGCGAGCCGCTTGGCCAGACCGGCCGCTGCCGCCTCGCGCAGCGCCAGGGCCTCGGCGCGGTCGGCCTCCTCGGGGTCGGCGCCGGCGCCGGCGAAGCGCGGCAGGATGGGCTTCTGCGTGCGCGGCCACCACGAGCAGCGCAACGCAATTTCCACCGTGTTTTCCGTGGCTTCCGGAAGGTCCTTAAACAGCGCGACCATCTCGGCGCGGGTCTTGAAATAGTGCTCCGGCGTCAGCCGCCTCCGGTCGCCATCGGCAATCACCGCGCCTTCGGCGATGGCGATCAGCGCGTCGTGCGCCTCGTAGTCGTCGCGCTTGGGGAAGAAGGCCTCGTTGGTCGCCACCAGCGCCAGTCCGCGGCGGTAGGCCATGTCGATGAGCAGCGGCTCGGCCGCCTGCTCGGCCTGGGTGCCGTGGCGCTGCAGTTCGACATAGAGGCGATCGCCGAAGATCGCAGCGAGACGGTCGAGGCGGCTCGCCGCCAAGTCCGCCTGCCCGTCGGTGAGCGCCTTGTTGATCGGCCCGCCGGGACCGCCGGTGAGCACGATCAGCCCGTCGCCGCGTTCGGCAAGCGCATCGATGCCGACATGCGCACGGGTATCGGCCTCGCCCAGCACGTAGGAATCGGAGACCAGCCGCACCAGGTTCCAGTAGCCGGCCTCGGTCGCCGCGATCAGAACGAGGTCAGAGAGCGGCCGCCCGCGCGCCGGCGTGCCCGGCCGGTTGTCCTCGCCGCCATCGGCGAAATCGATCGCCACCTGGCAGCCGATGATCGGCTGGATGCCCTTCTCGACCATCTTCTGGGAGAACTCGAGCGCGCCGAACAGGTTGCCCGTGTCGGCGACGGCAAGCGCCGGCATGCGGTCGGCGCTGGCCAGCTCGATCAGGCGCTTGAGCGGCAGCGCCCCTTCAAGCAGCGAATAGGCGGAATGGACCCGGAGGTGGACGAAGCCCACCTCCTCGACGATGCGACTCACGATGCGGTTCTCCTCGGGACCCAAGTGTCCACGAGGCTCGCCGCCCTGTCCATGCACGCCCGCCACCCCCGCGCTCATCGCGCCGCCTGTCCCCGCCGGCCGCTCAGAAGCTCACTGCACACGCCGCGCACGGCGCGCAAAGCGCTCGCGATCTGCGGCGTCACCGCGTAGCGGCCGGGCAGCCGCATCTCGACCTCGCGCTGGCCCTCTTCGAGCAACAGCACGAGGCTCGCCTCGCCCTCGCCTTTCGTCCAAGCTGGCGCTGGACGCTCGGGAGCGGCGCCGCGTCGCGCACGAAGACGCGGATCTGTTTCAGCGGCCATCACCCGGTCGAGCGACTCCGCCGACTGGATGCGCATGTTGATGCCCTCCGGCCGGTCCTCGGCATTGACCAGCACGACCACCGACTGGCCGGGTTCGAGCAGTTCGCGATAGCGGTTGAGCTCCTCGGAGAAGGCGACCGCCTCGAAGGCGCCGGTCGAATCGGAAAGCTGGATCACGCCCATCTTGTTGCCGGTGCGCGTGCGCCGTTCCTGTTTGGCGGTGACGGTGGCCGCCAGCCGTCCGGCCGTCGCCCCGCCATGTACCGACTGGGCGAACTCGGCCCATGTCTGCACGCGCATCCGCGCCAGCACGCCGGCATATTCATCGAGCGGATGGGCGGAGAGATAGAAGCCGACCGCGTCGTGCTCGCGCTTCAGTTTCTCCGCCGCCAGCCATGGCTCGACCACCGGCAGGAGCAGCGGCTGGCGGTCGTCCGTCCCGCCGAACATGTCGCTCTGGCCGACCGCGGCGCTTTCCTGCAGGCGGCTGGCCATGCCGAGGATGCGGTCGACGCCGGCGGTAAGCCGCGCCCGGTCGCCCTCCAGTTCGTCGAGCGCACCGGCGGCGATCAGGCTTTCCAGCACGCGCTTGTTGATGACCTTGGGATTGATGCGCCGGCCGAAATCGGCAAGGTCGCGGAAGGGCGCCTGCCCGCGCGCCGCGACCAGGCTGTCCACGGCGGAAGCGCCCACACCCTTGAGCGCGGCCAGCGAATAGAGGATCCGGCCCTTGCCGTCGGCGTCATAGGCGACGTCGAACTCGACGCCGCAGCGGTTCACCGATGGCGCCTCGACCGGCACGCCGAGACGTAGCGCCTCGCGTCGGAACTCGGAAATCTTGTCGGTGTTGCCTGAGTCCAGCGTCAGTGAGGCGGCCATGAACTCCGCCGGATAATGCGCCTTGAGATAAGCCGTCTGATAGGTGATCAGCGCATAGGGCGCCGAATGCGACTTGTTGAAGCCGTATTCGGCAAACTTGGCGCAGGCGTCGAAGATCTCGGTGGCCAGCTCCTTGCCATAGCCGCGCTCGGCCGCACCTCTGCATGAAGCGGCCGCGCTGCGCGTCCATCTCCGCCTTGATCTTCTTGCCCATGGCGCGGCGCAGGAGGTCGGCCTCGGCCAGCGTGTAGCCGGCCATGTCGCGGGCGATCTGCTGCACCTGCTCCTGATAGGTGATGATGCCGTAGGTCGGCTCGAGGATCGGCTCCAGGATCGGGTCGAGATACTCCACCGGCTCCTTGCCGAGCTTGCGGGCGCAATAGGTCGGGATGTTGGCCATCGGCCCCGGCCGGTAGAGCGCCACCAGCGCGACGAGATCCTCGAAGCGGTCCGGCCGCATGTCGACCAGGGCGCGGCGCATGCCCGCACTTTCAACCTGGAACACGCCGACCGTATCGCCCTGCTGCAGCATCGCGAAGGTGGCGGCGTCGTCGAGCGGGATCTGCGACAGGTCGATGGCGGTGCCGCGCCGGCGGATGAGCTTCACCGCCACGTCGAGCACGGTCAGCGTCTTCAGGCCGAGGAAGTCGAACTTCACCAGCCCGGCCTGCTCCACCCATTTCATGTTGAACTGGCTGACGGTCATGCCGGAACGCGGATCGCGGTAGAGCGGCACCAGCTCGGAGAGCGGCCGGTCGCCGATGACGATGCCGGCGGCATGCGTCGAGGCGTGGCGGTAGAGCCCCTCGAGCTTCATGGCGATCTCGAGCAGCCGGGCCACGGTCTCGTCGCTGTCGCGCGCCGCCTGGAGCTGCGGCTCGGTCGCCAGCGCCTGCTTGAGCGTCACCGGGTTGGCCGGGTTGGCCGGCACCAGCTTGGCCAGCCGATCGACTTGGCCGTAGGGCATCTGCAGAACGCGGCCGACGTCGCGCAGCACGGCGCGCGCCTGCAGCGTGCCGAAGGTGATGATCTGCGCCACCTGGTCGGCGCCGTATTTTTGCTGGACGTACTGGATCACCTCGTCGCGCCGGTTCTGGCAGAAGTCGACGTCGAAGTCCGGCATCGAGACCCGGTCGGGATTGAGGAAGCGCTCGAAGATCAGATTGAAGCGCAAGGGGTCGAGGTCGGTGATGGTGAGCGACCAGGCGACCACCGAGCCGGCGCCCGAACCGCGCCCGGGCCCGACCGGAATCCCCTGCGACTTCGCCCACTGGATGAAGTCGGCGACGATCAGGAAGTAGCCCGGATATTTCATCTTCTCGATGACGCCGAGCTCGTAGTCGAGCCGACGCCGGTAGTCATCCGCGCTGAAGCCCGGCGCCAGCCCATGCACCGCGAGCCGCTTGGCCAGACCGGCCGCTGCCGCCTCGCGCAGCGCCAGGGCCTCGGCGCGGTCGGCCTCCTCGGGGTCGGCGCCGGCGCCGGCGAAGCGCGGCAGGATGGGCTTCTGCGTGCGCGGCCACCACGAGCAGCGCAACGCAATTTCCACCGTGTTTTCCGTGGCTTCCGGAAGGTCCTTAAACAGCGCGACCATCTCGGCGCGGGTCTTGAAATAGTGCTCCGGCGTCAGCCGCCTCCGGTCGCCATCGGCAATCACCGCGCCTTCGGCGATGGCGATCAGCGCGTCGTGCGCCTCGTAGTCGTCGCGCTTGGGAAAGAAGGCCTCGTTGGTCGCCACCAGCGCCAGTCCGCGGCGGTAGGCCATGTCGATGAGCAGCGGCTCGGCCGCCTGCTCGGCCTGGGTGCCATGGCGCTGCAGTTCGACATAAAGGCGATCGCCGAAGATCGCAGCGAGACGGTCGAGGCGGCTCGCCGCCAAGTCCGCCTGTCCGTCGGTGAGCGCCTTGTTGATCGGCCCGCCGGGACCGCCGGTGAGCACGATCAGCCCGTCGCCGCGTTCGGCAAGCGCATCGATGCCGACATGCGCACGGGTATCGGCCTCGCCCAGCACGTAGGAATCGGAGATCAGCCGCACCAGGTTCCAGTAGCCGGCCTCGGTCGCCGCGATCAGAACGAGGTCCGAGAGCGGCCGCCCGCGCGCCGGCGTGCCCGGCCGGTTGTCCTCGCCGCCATCGGCGAAATCGATCGCCACCTGGCAGCCGATGATCGGCTGGATGCCCTTCTCGACCATCTTCTGGGAGAACTCGAGCGCGCCGAACAGGTTGCCCGTGTCGGCGACGGCGAGCGCCGGCATGCGGTCGGCGCTGGCCAGCTCGATCAGGCGCTTGAGCGGCAGCGCCCCTTCAAGCAGCGAATAGGCGGAATGGACCCGGAGGTGGACGAAGCCCACCTCCTCGACGATGCGACTCACGATGCGGTTCTCCTCGGGACCCAAGTGTCCACGAGGCTCGCCGCCCTGTCCATGCACGCCCGCCACGCCCGCGCTCATCGCGCCGCCTGTCCCCGCCGGCCGCTCCGTCCTTATCCTGAGGCGCCCGCCGAAGGCGGGCCGCGAACGACGGGCCTCACCAGACGCGGAGACGGCTGCCGCTTCCGTTCCTTCTCCCCGCCAAAGTCGGATGTTTCCGACTTTGGCCACTCTTGAAACCAAACACGGGCAAGCCCGTGTTTGGTGGAGAGGGGGGAAGAGGCCGCCCGGCGGCGCGGCCCGGCCCTCACACCACGGCGCTCAACGATACCGACCAGAGCGCGACCATTCCGACAAAGGCAACGACCGCCAGCAGCGCCGCCGCATCACGAATGAAATCAGACATTTGCCTCTCCCGACCTCGACTTGGGAGGAGAGTATGTTCTTGTTTTGTTCTCATGTCCAGCGGAATCTGGCCGTGGTCACTGTGGAGTTTGAAATTCATTCTTCCTGCTTCGCACGCTGGAGGCGCAGTTTGTCCCGCAGGGCTTCAGTGGCCTGCGTAATCTTTTCGGCGGGCGCCGCTTTGAGAAATCTAATAACGCTGTCGTATCCCTTCGATTTGCTCCGCATGATCCGACGCGAGGTGAAATTAACAATTGACATAGAGACAATACCAAATGGCATTGCGCCGCCCAAAAACACGCACCACCAGATCGCACCCCACCAGCCGATTGTGGCCTCTGGCAGGAATGCCACGTAAATCATGCACCCAAACAACGAAGTCGCCGCAATCAATGCCCATGCTATCGTAGCGCGGCCAACGGCTTTGATTATACGCTTAAATAAATGCTCAACGCCGTCCATCTCGACGTGGAATTTCGGTTCATCAAATTCCTCAGTTTCAGCCAGTGCTGGAATTACGCGTAGCTTCTCTTGGTCGCACCATCGCGCGATTGTTTGGCCCGCCGATTTTCCCCAGCGCAAGAAAGCCGAAAACGCCAAATTGGCCGCAAAGGCAGCCTCAAACCAAGCATCAAAATTGGTTACATGCAGAAGTGTATCCGGCAAATAAGCTGCTGCCCCCCCGCGGCAGCCCCCCTGTTAGGCCGTCTCGGGGACGCCCATATTCTGAATGACGGCGTGAGCGTCAGAACGTAGATAAGCGGCAAGCTCGTCAAAGTAGACTTGCAGTCGTCCAGAGAGTTCCCGATCACCAAAATTGGCAATAGCCTCTATTTCTTCATGTTCGTTTGCGGCAGCCTCAGCGGTTTCCATACGATAAGCAGAGGCATCAACAACCATCAAATGCGGAACGCCAATTCCAAGTGCGTCTGAATTCGGCACAATCGTCTCAACGCGTCCTAGGCGTTGCGGATCATCCGCTAGCGCGCGCAAGAATACATTTTGGGAGCCGCCATCAATCGTACCGCCCTGCACAATGATCGACAGCTCGGTATCGGGCTTGCGCAGAAACGCCTTGGCCGTTTCAATAACGTCCTTGTATCCGTAAATTTCAGTGCCGTGCCGATCAACGACCCTCAAGGCTCCCGTAATTATGGCAACTCGCGAAGTGGCGACCTCGAAAAGCTTGCTGATCAAAATTCGGGCATGAAACGGTGAACCGTTCGCGATTGGATAGTTCAATCGCTCGCGCGCACACCGATTAACGATAGCTCGATACGCATCCAACGACAGCTTTTCGGGAGCGGCCTGTTTCTTTTTGTCCGCCACCGCTTTTGTCGTATCCGTCACTACGGCCTCCAACGGGCTCCCCGCCAGTCTCCCCAGACTCGCCCGATGTGTAGAAAATAGCGATGAAGCCAAATATTTCAAGCTATGATTGTACGTCACGTTTTTTGTATGGACCACGTTTGTGGGATTTTGGTGTCCGCACCTCGATCAGTGCCACGATATCGGCCATCGACCAAAGCCGGTCGGTGACGCCCGCAGCCATTGCCGGGGACATGCGATGGGCACTGTGCGTCTGGGTGAAATTGTAGAACACAAAATAGAGCGACAGAGCGTAGATGTGATTGTCGATCTTGCGGCTGAAGGCGTTCGTCAGGCGAGTGAACCGACGCATGCCCATCCGCATCGTCAAGTTCATGCGCTCTACATACGATGTGCTGATATGGGCGCGGTCAGGGTTTCCGGTCACCGGTTCCTTGCGGGCGCCGACGCACTCGCTCGGGCTGTACTTGCGCTCGGGGCCGGCCGCGCCCGGATCGTCGCCATAAAGCTTCACCATCATCGCGTAATCGACGTTGTTCCCGTGGTCACTGTGGAGTTTGAATTTTCGGGTGCGCTCACAAGTTGGGAGCCGAACGATGAACATCGTCCGGCCCCCCGGCCCTGTGACCGGAACGGGAGTTCATGTCACAGAGTGATGCGAGACATAGGGCTCGCCGCGCATAAGTCGACAGCAGCAGCCGCGCCGCGGGCGAAGGTCAGCTTCACCTTGTCCTTGTAGGTCTCGCCGGTGCAGAGGATGCCGGCGTGCTCCCACACCGGCACGCCGGCAGGGTTCGACGGCTTCCGCCATTTCACCTCTTCGACCACGTCCGGGTCGGCCTCGCGGATCAGCGCGCGCAGCCGTCGATCAGACGACCATAGAGCGCGGACGCGCCGAAGGAAGTCCCCTAGAAATGCAGGTTCAGGCCCAACTTGCCGTAATGGCTGGTTATGTCGATCCTCGTCGCCGGGCCGGCAACGGTCCCCGGCGGCGCCGTACGGCTGCCATAGTCGGCATAGGCATATTCGGCCTTGACGCTCAGCCTTTCGGTGAAGGCGTATTCGACGCCGACGCCCGCGGTCCAGCCGAGATAGTCGTCGGAATAGGAGCCGGTCAGACGCGGATCGATCCCACCCGGCTTGGTTATGTTGGAATTGCCGCCCAGGAAGGCGGCGCCTGCCGTCGCATAGAGCAGGTAGCGGTCGGCGGTATAGCCGACACGGCCGCGCAATGAACCGATCCAGTGGAGATCGGCGTTGCAGGCGTAACTCGAATCGACAACGCAGGTCGCGCTGCCTTTCTGCCCGGTCCAGGCGATATCGCCCTCGACGCCGAGAACCAGCTTGCCGAACTGCTTGTTGAAACCGCCCGTCGCCCCGGCGATGGCGCCGTTCAGGGGCACGTTTGTGGAAGTGCCGGTGGTATTGGTGATCCCCTGGCCGCTCCCGTAGCCGCCAAGCACGCCGGCATAAAATCCCGTCCAATCCAATATAGAATTAGAATTGATAGAATTTCTTTCTGCATGCACTGGTACTGCCATCACCAGAATTCCGGCGACAGCGGTAATTAACGCGCGCAGCACAATTCCCTCCCATGTCGGTTCGCCACCATAGCCCCCGTAACATCAAATATACTGAATTCACAAATCAAAATTGCCCGCAATTGGTGCGGCAAAATCTCCGTATCTGTCGGATATTCTCGGACTTGCTGGCCGGCTCCCGCTCGTTCAACGCGCCCGGCACGATAATCATCGACGCGAGACGGAGCGCCGGTGCCCGGCCTGTCCCTGCCCCTACAGGACGAACGGGATCACCGCCCGCCGATTGGTCGGATAGTCGGGAAACCGTTCGCGATACCAGCGGTGATGGCTGAGCGAACGCGGGATCAGGTTGGCTGCCGTCCACACCGCGAAGGAAAGCGCCGGCAGGTTCCAGCACATCACCGCGAAGCCCGCCCACTCGACGATCTCGCCGAAATGATTGGGGCAGGAGACATAGCGGAAGAGCCCGCCGCGGGGGATCGAATAGTCCGGCCCGCCCGGCCGGCGCAGCGCCAGCAGCCTGTCGTCGGCGCGGTGGTTGATGGTGGCGCCGATCAGGAAGACGGCGATGCCGATGTGGAAGCGCGTGTCGAGAAGCCAGCTATCGGAATAGGAAGACAGGAAGCCCAGAAAGGCGCCGTTGAGGCCGCCGTTGATCGCGCTGAACAGCACGCCGCCGGCGACGATCGCCGCCGGCATCTGCCGACCGGCCATGCGGGCGCGCAGCGGGAAAATCAGGCTGCGATTGACGTAGTGGGCCATCCACGCGGTGAAAAACACCCACATCGGCGCCGTCTTGGGCGTGGCTCCGGCAAGAAACAGAGCGGCGAAGACCAGCGGCGACACGCCCTCCATGACCATCCAGCCCAGGCGCGCCGGCACATTCGGGCCCCAGCCGGGCCGCAGGTGGCGGCCGTAAGGCGCGGTGATCACGATCTGCGGCGGCACCAGAACGATCGCCAACGCGATCCACGCCAGCACGATGATGTTGAACCAGCCCGGCCCGCTCATCGCTGTCGGCTCATCCCAGGCTCTCCTTCACCTTCTGGTGCAGCTTGTATTCGTGCCAGGTGAGCACAAGCACCGCCGCGTCGAAAACGGTGAGCACGGCCAGCCACAGCGAGAAGGCGAGCGCGATCTGGTAGCTCTGAAAGGCGATGAGCAGCACCAGAGCGATCATGAAGGCCGGATAGGCCCAGGCCGCCCGGTCGCGCAGCACCATCACCACCAGGAACAGCTTGATGGCGCCGTGCGAGATCAGATAGATCGCCGCCGCTTGTCTCTGCGGCACCGACAGGGCCTGAGCCGAGTGCATGATCATATTGGCGAGGAAGTCGCGCGGGTCTTCCAGCAGCTCGCTGCGCGTCAGCCAGTTCGCCAGAGAGACGATCAGCCCGCCCGGAATGAGATAGAGCACCGCGCCGCCCGCGATCTCGATGGCGCTGTCGATCGCCTTGAGGATCAGGCTGATGCGGAAGACGCGGCGGATCGTGGCTTCGCGCGGGCTCAATTGCCCTCCTGCTGCCTGACCTGTTGTCTCCTTCATTTCATGCTCCGCAATCCGCCCGCTTCAGCATCGCCGCACGACCGCGGGACAGGCAGTGTGCCGGGTTTCACCTTTCAGCCGACAAAACGCGAACATTGAAAGACTTTAACTTGAAGTCCGGTTCGCAGTGCATTGAACCTGTTGCTGGTGGCGGCAGGTTCGGGGGAAGTCATGGGCAATCTCAGTGGTCTCGATGTAGCCATCATCACCGTGGTCGGCGCGCTTCTGCTCTGCGCTATCGTGGCTTTCGTCTTCCTGCGCAAGGTCCGTGCTGACGCATATGAGGGCGTGATCGAATCGAAAGGCACCAGCGAGAGCGAATCGAGCGATGGAGGAACGCAGACGACCTATTTCGTCACGGTCCGGCTGGCCGACGGAAAACACAAGCGCGTCCACATCAACGAGAAACTCTGGAAGGAATGGACCGTCGGTCAGGCTGTCGTGAAGCGCGCCGGCAAGATGCAACCGGAGCTTGCCTAGGCGCCGCGGCCGGCTTCGTCGGCGAACCGTGAGCGCAGCCCGGCGCAGGTCTTGTCCATCGGTCCTCACGTCCCGCAATCCGCCGCCCGCTTCAGCATCACCGCGCGCTCGCGTTCGTTGCGGGTCATCGCAGCGGCGCGCTCGAAGGCTGCGCGCGCTTCCCGCCCGCGCCCCATTTTCTCCAGCATGTCGCCCTGTGCCGCCGGCAGCAGGTGATAGGCCTTCATTGCCGGCTCGTCGGCAATCCTGTCGAGGATGGCGAGCCCGGCCTCTGGTCCCTCCGCCCTGGCCACGGCCACGGCGCGGTTGAGCTCGACCACCGGCGAGGGCTGGAGCGCGGCGAGCGCGCCGTAAAGCGCGGCGATCTGCCCCCAGTCCGTGTCCTCGGCGGTTGCGGCGCGGGCGTGGCAGGCCGCGATCGCCGCTTGCAGCGCATAGGGGCCGAGCGGCCCCAGCGCCTCGGCCCTGGCGAGCGCCTTGAGACCGCGGCGGATGGCGGCGTGGTCCCAGCGGCTGCGGTTCTGGTCCATCAGCAGGATCGGCTCGCCGCCCGGTCCCGCGCGCGCGCCGAGCCGCGAGGCCTGGATCTCCATCAGCGCGAGGAGCCCATGCACCTCCGGCGCATCCGGCGCCAGGCCAGCGAGGATGCGGCCGAGCCTGAGGGCCTCTTCGCATAGCTGGGGCCGCGTCCAGTGCTCTCCGGCGGTCGCCGTGTAGCCCTCGTTGAAGATCAGGTAGATCACTTCCAGCACCGAGGCGAGCCGCGGCGCCAGCTCGGCGCCACGCGGCACTGCGAAGCCGACATTGGCCTCGGAGAGTGTCCGCTTGGCGCGCACGATGCGCTGCGCCATGGTCGGCTCGGGCACCAGGAAGGCGCGGGCGATCTCATCGGTGGTCAGCCCGCCGAGCAGGCGCAGCGTCAGCGCCACCCGCGCTTCCGTGGTCAGCACCGGATGGCAGGCGGTGAACACCAGCCGCAACAGGTCGTCGCCGATGTCATCGTCGAGCGCGGCTTCGATATGGGGCGTCGGGTCCAGCCCCTCCTCCATCTCGCGGCCGATCTCGGCATGCTTGCGCTCGGCCATCTTCTTGCGTCGCAGCCGGTCGATGGCGCGGTTCTTGGCGGTCGCCATCAGCCAGGCGCCGGGATTGTCCGGTATGCCGGTCTCCGGCCAGCGCTCCAGCGCCGTGACCAGCGCGTCCTGCGCCAGCTCCTCGGCCAGCCCGACGTCGCGCACCATGCGCGCCAGGCCGGCGATCAGTCGCGGCAATTCAATGCGCCACAAAGCGTCGATGGTGCGGGTGAGGTCGGCGGCCATGGTGACCGCCGATAGACCATCGCCGTTTTACCGATGCAAGTGCGATCGATACCCGCCCCGCCACCTCACGCGCCCGGCCGGTAGCGCAGGATCACGCCGCCGTTGGTCAGGCTGCGCGTCTCGACCAGGTCGAGTTTCATGCTGTCCGGCGTGTTCCTGAACAGCCGCGTCCCCTCGCCCAGCAGACGCGGTGTGACGCAGAGCCTGATCTCGTCGAAGAGCCCGGCCGGCAAAAGGCTTGCGGAGAGATCGGCGCTGCCGAAGAGCAGGATGTCCTTGGCCGCGTCGCGCTTGAGTTTCTTCACCTCGGCAACCGCATCGCCGGCCGGAAAGCGCGTATTGTTCCATGCGCCTTGGCGTTGCGAACGCGAGAAGACCACCTTGGGCAGGCCGTTCATGTAGTCGGCGACCGCACCGGGCTCCTCCGTCGGCCAGTAGGCCGCCATCATGTCGTAGGTGACGCGGCCGAAGAGCAGCGCGCCGGCCCCCTCGAGCTGGTCGATCGAGAACTTCTCCAGCTCCTCGCCCCAGACGTCCTGGTGCATGGAAAGGTCGTGGTTCGGCCCTTCGAAGTATCCGTCGAGAGTGACCAGGTTCCACATGATCAGCTTGCCCATGGTCCGGCGCTCCTATTCCGTTGGCGGTTCCTCGAACATCGGACGCAGCTCCAGCTCACCCTCCCATTCCGGCCAGTGCTTGAGGTGCAGTTCCATGAAGCGGCGCACCCAGACCATCGCCTCCTCCTTCGAGGCGACGTCATAGGTGGTGAAGCCGCCGATCACTTCCTTGGCCTCGGTGAACGGCCCGTCGGTGATGGTGAGCTTGCCCTTGGCGATGCGCGCTCGCGCTCCGGCCGCCGTCGGCTGCAGCCCGCCCCAGTCGACGAAGACGCCGGCCTGCTTGGCTTCCTCGCCGAGCGCCATGATGCCGTCGATCAGCGCCTTGGGCGGCGGCTCCGAAATCTCGGCGCATTTGACGATGGTCATGAATTTCATAGGTGCGTCTCCTCGCCTTGCTGGCCGGTGGCTCCGGCCCGTCAACACAACGAGCGGGCCGAGTGGAAATCGACAGGCCGGTGGAAATATCCGGTCGCGTCTACATGAAGCACGGGCCCAGTTCGCGCACCTCGATCGTCGCCCATTCCGCCGCCGGGCAGTCGTTGGCGATGGCCATCGCCTCGTCGCGCGTGTCGACGGTGAGCAGGAAGAAGCCGCCGACCATCTCCTTGGCCTCGGTGAAAGGGCCGTCTACCGCGGTCGGCTTGCCGTTGCGCCGGCTGACGCGCACGGCGCCATCCGGCCCGAGCAGGGCTTCGGCGCGCAGCAGCTTGCCGCGTCCGTTCAGCTCCGCGGCATAATCGAGCATGCGGGCGTAGCGCCGCTCGCCCTCTTCGCGGCCGGCGATGCGCCGGTCCTGCGGCCCTTCGACGATCAGCAGCATGTAGGTCATGAGAGGTCCCTCCCGCCGGCAGACGCGCTGAAAGATGCGCCTCCTATCGCCGACGGGCGGTTGCGTAAAGGGTGCGGCGCTCAGTCCGCCGCCGAGCAATTGATGATCCAGGGGATGCCGAAGCGGTCGGTCAGCATGGCGAAGCGCTCCGCCCAGTCGGTCTTCTGCAGCTCCATACTCGCCACGCCCCCCTTCATCAGCGCCGCATAAATGCGCTCGGCTTCCGCCGGGTCCATCATCTGCAGCGACACGGAGAAGCCCTGCGGCTTGTTGTAATAGGCCGGCGGCGCGTCCGAACCCATCAGGATGAAGCCATCGGCCGTCTTCATCTGGATATGCATGATCTTGTGGTGCCACTCGGCCGGCACCTGATCTGCCAAGGGCGAGCCGCCGTGGGTCATCTGCATCTCGATCGTGCCACCGAACAGCTTCGTATAGACGGCGAAGGCTTCGGCGCAGTTGCCGGGAAAATTCAGATAGGGGTTGATCTGCATGAACTCTGATCCTTGTCCGACGCCTGGGCCCGCGCCTCAGCCGTTGTTGATGTGGAGGATGTTGCCGTCAGGGTCCTTGAACCAGACGGCGCGGAAGTCCCCGAAGACGTGGACGTCGCCGTCCCGCTTGCCACCGGGCAGGTCGTAGTGCTCGAAGCCGACGCCGGCGCGCTTCAGCGCCGCAACGATCGAGTCCAGCTCGCCGCCCACGCCCCAGGTGGCGGCGGTCGCCTTGTTGGTTCCGGCCAGCGCCGAGCGATAGACCACGAGGGTCGAGCTGCCGCTCGTGAACAGCGCGACCTCGCTGCTCTCCGCTCCGGTGGGCGTGAGTCCGAGCGTGCCGCCGTAGAAGGCGCGCCCGGCATCAAGGTCCTTCACGGCGATGGTCGCCATGGCGTTCTTGTCGGAAAGCATGGGCGTCTCCTCGGCTGTCGCCGTCGTCACTTGTCAGCGTTGAGCACGTCGAGCAGGGCTGCCTCGCGCTCCATCGCCTCGCTCGGCTCGAAATCCTCGATCTCCTGCACCTGGCGGATCTCGATGATCTCGTTGTCGCTGATCGGCGCGCGCCTGGCCCATTCGATGGCCTCTTCGCGCGAGGCCACCTGGATCATCCAGTAGCCTCCGAGCACCTCCTTGGCCTCGGCGAAGGGGCCGTCCTGTACGGTCGGCTTGCCGTCCTTGAAGCGCACCCGCGCGCCCATCGACGGCGGATGCAGCCCGTCCAGCGCCAGCAGGACGCCGGCCTTCTGCAGGCTCTCATTGTATTTGGTCATCCGCTCGATCGCCCGCGGGTCGGGCATCGTGCCGGGCTCGGCGGTTTCGTACCCTTTCGGGATCACCAACATCATGAAACGCATGGGCGACTTCCCCTCCTTTGCGTCGTTGCGAACGCGGGTCCATCCCGCGCTCTCACCTTACGACGAGCGAGCCAACGTGAAATCGACAGCCGCTCGACAGAAGATCGGTCGCCGGCCCCGCGGGACAAGGCCGGTGACCGCTCTGCCTACTCGGCCGCATCGCGCTCCACCCGGATCGCCACCGGCACGGCTTCGGCCGCCGGCTCTTCGTCCGCCTCCTGCCTGCGCCGCAGGGTCAGCACGGCGAGCGCCAGCGCGCCCCAGGCCAGAGCCGCCATGATCGCCACCATGGGCAGCACCGTGCCGTTGAAGATGGCGCTGGCGACCACGATCATCACCGCGCCGGTCAGCATCTGCAGCGTGCCGCCGAGCGCCGCCGCCATGCCGGCGATCGGCCCGTGATCGTCGAGCGCCATCACCATGGTGGTCGGGATGACCAGCCCCATGAAGGAGAAGCCGACGAGTAGGAAGACCATCAGCACCGGCAGGCTGTCGACGCCGGCAAGTGTCACCGCGAGCAGCACGGCGAGTACCGCCGCATAGCCGGCGACGGCCACGGTCACCAGCCGCGTCAGTCCAAAGCGGCCGCCGAGCCAGGCGGCGAGTTGCGAGGAGCCGATGAAGCCGATGGCGTTGAGCGAGAAGGCGATCGAGAACGCCGTCGGGCCGAGGCCGTAGTGGTCGATGTAGATGAACGAGGCGCTGGCGAGGAAGGTGAAGAAGCTCGCCATGCCGAGCCCGCCGATGAAGGTCAGCCCGAGGAAGCGCGGATCGCGCACCAGCGTCGCGAAGCTCGAGGTGACGCTCGCCCGCTCCAGGCGGACGCGGTTCTCTTGCGGCAGCGTCTCGGGCAGCACCGTCGCGATCAGCCCGAAGCTCACCGCCGCGGCAATCGTCACCGCCACGAACACCGCCCGCCAGCCGAAGGGCACGATCAGCGCCGAGCCGGTCACCGGCGCCAGGATCGGCGACACCGAGATCACCAGCATGACCAGCGCCATCAGCCGGGCGCCTTCGACGCCGGTATGCAGGTCGCGGATGATCGCCCGTGGGATCACCATCACCGACGCCGCGCCGATGCCCTGCACGGCGCGGAAGGCGATCAGCCAGCCGATCGACGGCGAAAGCGCGCAGCCGGCGGCGCCCACGGCATAGACGATAAGGCCGAAATAGAGCGGTGCCTTGCGGCCGACCATGTCGGAGACCGGCCCGTAGACGATCTGGCAGAGGCCGAAGGCGATGAAGAAGGCCATCAGCGTCATCTGCGTCGCCGCCGTCGAGGCATGCAGGCTATCGGCGATGGTCGGCAGCGCCGGCAGGTACATGTCGATGGCGAACGGCCCGATGGCCGAGATCAGGCCAAGCACGACCGCATTGCGGAGGAAACGCGAGGTCATGGTCAAAACTCCGTCCCCGGCCGCCCGCGAGGCAGCCGCTCTGATGTCTCCATGGCGGAAAGTGCCGCCGCCCTTGTCAGTGTCGCGTCACGCCGCGCCTCGCGTCGCCCGCTTCCTCCCACGACGAACGCGCAAACGCGAAATCGACACCGACAGAAATCGAGCCGGAGGAACTAGGGCGAACCTGGCCGACAGCCAAGAACGTTCTGTTCATCACAGCCATGCAGCCATCGCATCCTTCCCCCGAAGGCCGCAATGCACTCTGTCACACCAGGATGACAGGACGTGTCAGGAGGATGTTCTGGGCGGTACGGCCGCAGCCCGGATGGAGCGAAGCGCCATCCGGGGCCGCTACAGCAGCCGCGCCCGCTCCAGTACCAGCAGCCTCTCCTTGGTCAGCACGCCGCCATAGGCGGAGAAGCCACCGAGCTTACCTCCCGCCGCATCCCAATGACACGCCCGGCGAGGGGCTTTCTTCACCCGGTCACAATTTAAGGGCAATCTGGCGAAAACGCGCCGGGTCAAATGAATATGCCAGTCAAGCAATCTGCCGACATTCCGGCCACGCAGCACAAGATCGCCTTGACCGGCGCCCAGACAACCCTGCTCTTGACGCTCTATGCCAAGGCGCTCGACAGCCGCTTGGAGCGCTCGTTGTTGCACGACGCCACGGCCGCGCGCATCGTCGATACGATCGACTACGACTTTGCCAAGGTCCGGACCCTGGCAGGCGGGCAGGTCACGGTCATACGCGCGCTTCACTATGATCGATGGGTGCGCGAATTCATCGCCGAGCGCCCGGACGCCGTCATCGTCTATCTCGGCGTCGGTCTCAACTCGCGGATTTTGCGCGTCGATCCGCCCGCCACGGTGAGTTGGTTCGACGTGGACTACCCCGATGTCATCCGCCTCCGCCGCAATTTCTACGGCGCGCGCGCCGGCTATACGATGATCGAATCCTCGATCACCGATCCGGCCTGGCTGGCGCGTATTCCCGTCGGACGGCCGACCATGATCATCGCCGAAGGCTGCCTTCAATACCTCGCGCCGGGCGAGGTGAAGGACCTGCTCAACCGCCTGACCGGGTATTTCTCCCAAGGCAGGATGGTGCTGGACGTGCTCAGCTCCTTTGCGGTGCGCCTGGCGCGCAAGACACTCGCCGAGACGACCGGCGCAGAGCACCGCTGGGCCATCGACGACGTGGAGGAGATCGACGCGCTCGATCCAGAGCTCAGGCGGCTCGCGGCAATTCCGATATTCGCGTCGCCGTATGTCCGCCGGCTCCCGCTGAGGTCCCGCATCGCTTTCGGGCTCGGCGCTGTCTTCCCCAACTACAGGAACATGCTGCGCGTCCTGCTCTACGAATTTTAGGGTCCGTCGCCGCCTACAGCAGCCTCGCCCGCTCCAGCACCAGCAGCCGTTCCTTGGTCAGCACGCCGCCATAGGCGGAAAAGCCGCCGAGCCGGTCGCCGGCTGCGAGAACCCGGTGGCAGGGAATCACGATGGGCAGCGGATTGGCCGCCATCGCTTGCCCCACCGCTTGCGCCCCTTGCGGGATGCCGGCCCGCCGCGCCACCTCGCCATAGCTCGCCGTCTCGCCCCAGCGCAGCTTGCGCGCCGCGTCATAGATGCGCCGCCGCTCATCGCTGGTTTCGGCCGGCAGGGCCACTGCGATACTCGAGAAATCCGTCTCTGCCCCGTCGAAATAGGCCCTCAATGCCGCCAGCACCCAGGCCAGCGTCGCCGGCGGTTCGCCCTCCATGGCGCCCCGCTTCTCCAGCCGCGCCCGGGTGGCCGCAACGTCCGCCTCGGGAAGCTGCACGCGCGTCAGCCCGGCCTCGCTCCAGGCGATGCCGCAAAGCCCGAATTCGGTATCGAACAGGCAGTAGCGTTCCGCGGCCATGACCGACCCTCCTGCCGGACCGGATGCCGGCGTCATGCCGCCGGTGGTCCTCCGGCAGTCACGTGCGATGGATAGCCGATCCAGCGATGCGCGTCGAAATCGAAGAGCCGGCAGCGACGCGTCACATCAAGGAAGCCGCCCACGGACCACCGCCACTCCACCATGTCGGGTCGTTGAAGCTCCCGCTGCATCGATTCCAGATGGTAGAGCGGAACGCCCGGCGCGTAGTGATGGGCGGTGTGCTCCATGATGTCGAGCATGAGCTTGCGCACCACCCAGGGAAAGCGGACATGGACGGTGCCGAACACGCCGCCCATCTTCTCGCGCCATTCCTCCACCGAGGCGTACCAAGGCACCGCCGGGTGGGTGTGGTGCAGGTAGATCACGAACGACATCAGCCCGTTCCAGATCAGGAAAGGCAGGATGACGGCGATCAGGATCGCCTCGCCCGCGGGCCGGCCGAAGGCGTCGCCGATGACGACCGCCGCGGCGGTCTCCAGCCCGAGAAAGGTCCACACCAGGATTCCGTCCCAGAGATACGCCGGTCGGAAGGTGCCATAGACGCGCTTTCGCACCAAGAACATCTTCGGCAGCCAGATCACCGGCAGGTAATAGGCGAAGACGCCGGCCGGCGAGTGCAGGAACCGGTAAAGGGCGCGCCTCCACGGACCCGCCGCCGCATAGTCCCCGGGGCTCATCGGCTCCCAGACATAGTCGAAGCCGCGCACGTTGTTGTGCCGGTGATGGATACGGTTGTGGCCGAGATCCCACAGGCTGAAGCTGTGCAGCGACGGCAGCAGCGCCATGCGGCCGATGACAGCGTTCAGCCGGCGCGAGCGCGTGTACGATTGGTGGCAGGCATCGTGGCCGACGACGAACATCATGCCGGTGAACCAGGCGCCGCTGATGGTGAGCAGCAGCGACCACGGCGGAGCCATCGCCAGCAGGCCGACGAAATTGACGACATAGCCAAGGGTCGGCACGGCGAAGATGGCGAGCGCGAGCCAGGTGTTCTTGCCGCTGTGCTCCAGCCGCGCCTGGCGGAGACCCGCGTCGTCGAGCGAGGCCCTGCCCGCTGGCGCCGTCATGTGCGGCGGAGTTCCAGATAGCCGATGCAGCCCTCCGCATCGTCGAAGTATCTCAACGCGGCCAATTCGGCGGTCGCGATCCCCTCGGCAAACGCCTCGATCTCGGTGCGGCTCCGGTAGATCAGGGGCCAGCGCATGAACACTTCTAGATAGGGCGCTTCCCAGAGACCCTGCTTGAAATTGGCGATGAGGAGCCGCCCACCAGCCTTCAGGCGGCGGAAAAGCGCCGCCGAAAGGCGCGCGGCCGTTCTCTGATCAAGATAGTCGAACAGCCCCGATGCGTAGATCAGGTCGAAACGTCCGAGCGTATCGCGTCCACGCAGCAGGTCGCGCACGTCGAGCTGGCGCGTCTCGATCTCAGTCGCGCCAGGCAAGCGGCATCCTCCCGCGATGGCGAGGCTGGCGGCGTCCCGATCGATGCCGACAAAGCGCCCGATCGACCCGGCGCGAAAGGCTTGGCTGATTTCGACTTCGCGGAGATGCCCACAGGCGACCGACAGGATTTCGACGTCTCGTTGCCCGGTCGCCGCCTCGTCGATCGCGGCGGCGATCGTCTCCCGTCGCGTCCGCGCCGCCCGGCTCGCCGGCACCTCCGAGGTATAGGCGAACAGCGACCGGCCGACCGCATCTGCCCCGTCCACGCGCGCCATGGCGCTCGGATGCCGGTAGATCATGTCGAGAAGCTCGGCGTCCCCCGGATAACCGCGCGGCCGGGCGAAGGCGTGCCCCGTAAGCGGGCAGCGCAGAACGACCGCGGTAAACTCGTGCGCCAGCACCAGAGGCACGACATCATTCTGCCAGGAGCTGATCCCAACCCGCCGGGCCACCTCTGCCAAGGCGTCGTTGACCATCGGCAATGCTTCCACATCGCAATCGAGCAAGCGCGCCCTCGCCTTCTTCAGAAGATCGGCAAGGCAGGCACGCGCGGGAAGCTCAAGGCCGGGATTGCCGAGAGGTTGCACAAGCCGAGGATCGCGAATATCGCGCGCGGCTGCATCCCCCATTTGGGGAATGGCCGGGCCGTGCATCCATCAGACATTGTTCCTCTTTTGTTCTTGCTATGGGGCGGCCCTCCTGACAAGACTGGCAGCAAAGTGAGTCCCTGCCCCTATTTCCCTCTGGACGAGGTGGAGCCGCCGCTTGTCTGGCGCCAACAAGAGCATAAGTTCGAAGCGCGGCCGCGGCCGCAAATCCCCTACGGAACAGCGTGCCATGGCCGATAGCAGCCCTGCCCCCGGCAAGTTTCTCTCCATCCGCGGGGCGCGGGAACACAATCTCAAGAATATCGATCTCGACCTGCCGCGCGACCGGCTGGTCGTGCTCACCGGCCTGTCGGGCTCGGGCAAGTCTTCGCTCGCCTTCGACACCATCTATGCCGAGGGCCAGCGCCGCTATGTCGAATCGCTGTCGGCCTATGCCCGCCAGTTCCTCGAGATGATGCAGAAGCCGGACGTCGACCAGATCGACGGCCTGTCGCCGGCCATCTCCATCGAGCAGAAGACCACCAGCCGCAATCCGCGTTCCACCGTCGGCACGGTGACCGAGATCTACGACTACATGCGGCTCCTGTTCGCGCGCGTCGGCGTGCCCTATTCGCCGGCAACCGGCCTGCCGATCGAGAGCCAGACCGTATCGCAGATGGTCGACCGCGTGCTGGCGCTGCCCGAAGGCACCCGGCTCTATCTGCTGGCGCCAATCGTGCGCGGCCGCAAGGGCGAGTACCGCAAGGAGCTGGCCGAGCTGATGAAGCGCGGCTTCCAGCGCGTCAAGATCGACGGAACCTTCTACGAGATCGCCGAGACCCCGGCGCTCGACAAGAAGCTCAAGCACGACATCGAGGTAGTGGTCGACCGCATCGTCGTCGGCGGCGGCATCGCCGCCCGCCTGGCCAACTCCTTCCAGACCGCGCTCGAGCTTGCCGAGGGCCTCGCCATCGCCGAGTTCGCGGATAATCCTGCCGGGAACGGCGGCGGAAAAGAAGATCCGAGCGAAGCGAGGCAAGGCCAAGAGGCCGCCGGCCGGTCAGGCCGCCCCCGCGGAGGCGGCGCGCGCAGCGCGCCTGCCGTGAGCGGAAGGGACTCTTCCGCCAACCGCATCATCTTCAGTGAGAAGTTCGCCTGCCCGGTCTCCGGCTTCACCATCCCCGAGATCGAGCCGCGGCTGTTCTCGTTCAACAATCCCTATGGCGCCTGCCCGGTCTGCGACGGGCTGGGCACCGAGCGCGTCGTCGACCCGGCGCTGGTCGTCCCCGACGATTCGCTCACGCTGCGCGCCGGCGCCATCGCCCCGTGGTCGAAGACCTCCTCGCCCTATTACCTGCAGACGCTGGAGGCGCTCGCCCGCGCCTACAAGTTCTCCACCGACACGCCCTGGCACAAGCTTTCGCAAAAGGCCCGCGACATCATCCTCACCGGCACCGGCGAGGACGTGGTCACCTTCAACTATAATGACGGCCTCAGGGCCTACCGCACGACCAAGACCTTCGAAGGCGTCATCCCCAATCTCGAACGCCGCTACCGCGAGACCAACTCGCAATGGGTGCGCGAGGAGATCGAGCGCTACCATTCGGCCAAGCCCTGCGAGACCTGCGGCGGCAAGCGGCTGAAGCCAGAGGCCCTCGCCGTCAAGCTCGATACGCTCGACATCAGCCAGGTGACCGACTTCTCCATCCGCCGCGCCATGGCCTGGTTCGCCCACCTGCCCGAGACGCTGTCGAAGCAGCAGAACGAGATCGCCGTGCGCATCCTCAAGGAGATCCGCGCGCGGCTGAACTTCCTGGTCGATGTCGGGCTCGACTATCTGACCCTTGCCCGCGCCTCGGGCACGCTGTCGGGCGGCGAGAGCCAGCGCATCCGCCTGGCCTCGCAGATCGGATCCGGCCTCACCGGCGTGCTCTACGTTCTCGACGAGCCCTCCATCGGCCTCCATCAGCGCGACAACGAGCGCCTGCTCGGCACGCTCAAGCACCTGCGCGACATCGGCAACACCGTCATCGTCGTCGAGCACGACGAGGACGCCATCCGCCAAGCCGACTATGTCGTCGACATCGGCCCCGCCGCCGGCATCCACGGCGGCCATGTCATCGCCAAGGGCACGCCGGACGAGATCATGGCCAATCCGGCCTCGCTCACCGGCCAGTTCCTCTCCGGCACCCGCTTCATCGAAGTGCCCGCCACCCGCCGCCCGCCCAAGAAGGGCAAGGCGCTCAAGATCGTCGGCGCCACCGGCAACAACCTGAAGGACCTCACCGCCGAAATCCCCCTCGGCCTGTTCACCTGCATCACCGGCGTCTCCGGCTCCGGCAAGTCGACGCTGACCATCGACACGCTCTACCGCGCCGTCGCCCGCCGGCTGAACGGCGCCCGCGACGTGCCCGCCGAGCACGCGCGCATCGAGGGGCTGGAATATCTCGACAAGGTCATCGACATCGACCAGTCGCCGATCGGCCGCACCCCGCGCTCCAACCCGGCCACCTATACCGGCGCCTTCACCCCCATCCGCGAGTGGTTCGCGGGCCTCCCCGAGGCCAAGGCGCGCGGCTATGGCCCGGGCCGCTTCTCCTTCAACGTCAAGGGCGGGCGCTGCGAGAAGTGCCAGGGCGACGGCGTCATCAAGATCGAGATGCACTTCCTGCCCGATGTCTACGTCACCTGCGACGTCTGCCAGGGCAAGCGCTACAATCGCGAGACGCTGGAGGTGCGCTTCAAGAACAAGTCGATCGCCGATGTCCTCGACATGACCGTCGAGGAGGCGCGCGACTTCTTCTCCGCCGTCCCCTCCATCCGCGACAAGATGGAGACGCTGGATCGCGTCGGCCTCTCCTACATCCATGTCGGCCAGCAGGCGACGACGCTGTCGGGCGGCGAGGCCCAGCGCGTCAAGCTGTCCAAGGAGCTGTCGCGCCGCTCCACCGGCCGCACGCTCTACATCCTCGACGAGCCGACCACGGGCCTGCATTTCGCCGATGTGGAGAAGCTGCTCGATGTCCTCCACGAGCTGGTCGACCAGGGCAACACGGTGGTCGTCATCGAGCACAATCTCGAGGTCATCAAGACCGCCGACTGGATCATCGATCTCGGCCCCGAGGGCGGCGACGCCGGCGGCGAGATCGTGGCCGCCGGCACGCCCGAGCAGATCGTCCGCGACAAGCGCAGCTACACCGGCGCCTTCCTCAAGCCGGTCCTTGCCCGCGCCCGCGCCTCACGCGCGGCGCGCGACGGGGCGGAGGATGTGGAAGCGGCGGAGTGAAGGAGCCAGTGCAAGCCAGACTGCTTGAGGACGACCTGTGCCGTGCGTTTGCCGAAGAGATGGCGCGATCAGGAGCCTTCAAGAATTGGGTGCTCAGCAGAACGAAGTTTTCCGACCGCGGGTTTCAGGCGCGTGTCCTGAAGGACGAACAAATCGCGGCACGTCCAAAAGTGCTGCCCGAACGGTGGTGGCGACACTGGTTCTGGAAGATTCCCGATCTCGGTCGCGAGTATGAGACTGACGTGTTCATTGTCCTCGACTGCGAAGGCGGTTTTCGGTTCGCATTGCATGTCGAGTTCAAGCTCGGAAGCGAGCTATCGCCCGGTCAGGCGGAGAGTTATCGTCCCAGAGCTGAGCACGTAATGGCCAGCGATGTCCGGCTTCAACATGAGGATTTTGCGACGATCCTCGTCGCACCCAAAGCACTGCCCGATCGAAATCCCACTGCGGCCGCACACTTCGACTGCATTTTGTCGCTGGAAGAGCTGGCAGTGTTCCTGCCGGAGTTTGCACAAGCAACAAGTTGAGCACCTGCCGCCGGCGAGATCGTCGCCGCCGGCACGCCGGAAGAGATCGCCCGCGACAAGCGCAGCTACACCGGCGCCTCCCTCAAGCCGGTGCTCGCCCGCGCCCGCGCCTCACGCGCGGCACGGGACGGCGCGGAGGATGTGGATGTGGAGGCGGCGGAGTAGATAGCAATCCAGGCCGCAGCTAAGCTATGATTTGGCATTGTTCGGAGCACCTGCATGCCCTTGTCGCTCGAAGGCATTCGCACACGAATATTGATTGCGATGTTCTCCGACGACGATTTGATGAGCGTTCTGGTCTTGAAGGGCGGAAACGCCTTGGCTTTGGTCCACAAGGTCGGGGCGCGCGCCTCCGTCGATATCGACTTCTCAATCACTACACCGTTCTCGGAAATCGAGAGGTTCAAAGCCAAAATCTTCGCCGCGCTCGAACGTGAGTTTAACTCAGCGGGTTATGTTGTATTTGACGAGGCGTTCGAAGAACGACCCACCATACGCGCTCCCCAACAGCCGGTATGGTGGGGCGGCTATGTTGTAAAATTCAAACTTGCAGAGAATTCAGTTTACGAAATCCATGGCAACGATCTAGATGCTCTACGTCGCAATGCGGCTGTTGTTGGCCCAAGCCAGTTGCGCACTTATACGATCGATATAAGCTATCACGAATTTTGCGAAGAAAAGATTAGAAGAGACGTCGATGATTATGCTGTTTACGTGTATTCTCTTGAGATGATCGCATCAGAGAAATTAAGGGCGATTTGTCAACAGATGCCTGATTACGACATCTTTCGAACAAAACGACCGAGGGCTCGAGATTTTTATGACATCTACGAAATTGTCAATGAGAACGGAATTGATCTATCAGGGGCAAAGAACCGCTCGACCTTGAGTGCGATCTTCGCTGCTAAGCAGGTCCCACTGAAGCTTCTCGGTAAGATCAGCCGTTATCGGGACTATCATGCTCAAGACTGGCCAGCGGTGGAGGCGGCTTTGTCAGGCTCGCATTATGATTTCGACGTATACTTCGATTTCGTGTCGGTACTTGCCTCTCGGCTAGATGCCTTCTGGAATGAATAAACGCCACTCCGCCAAATACCGAGGGTTTTTCATATCATGCGTGAGGTAGAAGTCAAATTCGCTTCCTAATTCGCGGAGCATAGAGTATCTGGCGCTATTGTAGCCGGCGCGTTGCATTAAAAAACCAATTGCTTGGTGGTATGGATATACATAATCTAGCTTTTTTAGCGTTGCCACTAAGCGATTTGTTGATACTTGATCTCTGGCGCCACGATATGCTTCTAGAATGTGGAATATACCGCCGGAATAGTCTGGCCGTACGACAATATCTATTAGAGTTCGCTCTAAATTCGTCACGCGGAGCAGTTCCGAGGACGGTCCCGCAATTTCTTCGACGCCTAGCTCACCGGTATTCTTGCCGTTGACGATAGTGACAGACCAGTCGTCATAGGCAAAGGTCATGTTCGACCGTCGTTGCTTTCGAGCGAAAGCCGAGTCAAGCCCACGTTGCGTCAAAGAACTGGGGCTGGTTGGCTTCGGACTTTGTTCCACATTAGCGTATAGCGTCTTGGGAATGAGATCTGTCAATCCGTGGAGCGCGACAGCCGTCGAGTGACTGAGATAGCCCCGAGCCCGCAGAGATTGGGCGAGTTCATATATCGACGTGTCACCCCACGAGTAGCGCGTGATTTCGCGGTGATAAAGGTCGGAACGAAAAGTCGCGGCTTTCAGAACTCCTTGCTTCTGGAGAAATGCAATGAATTCACTCGCCGTTGTGCGCTCTGCTAAGCGCCAATATGACCTGTGCTCACTTAGCAGCCCGGCAAGCTGCTGCTGAGAGTAGACCTTTTGCGTGGCTTGGTCGAAGACTGCAAAGATGTCTTTCTTCGCGATCGTAAGCCGGGTTGGGCGCGCCATTAGAGATCCCTTAGGGACCATACAACTCATTCGAGAGGTATATATACAACTCGAATGAGTTGTATGGTCCTAGTCATTGTGCCGTTTCGAAGCGACCGGCTATGGTATATATACCTTAGCCGGTAGCACCATAAATACCCGTAACCATCTAAAAGATATAGCGATTTTGGTGGAACGCGCTGTCCTAGATGTCATGGCGTAAGGTATATATACCTTACGCCATTGCATATCAATTCCCTGCGGTCATCTCGCACATTAAGCAGGCCGCAGGCCACCAACCACTTGCAATCGAAAGCGCCCGACTAGCACGATGAAGTGCGCCGCGTCTCCTCACTCCGGATTCCCCATACCCACCCTCTACCTCGCCGCCCCTCTGAGTCCGAACGCGCCTTCAACGCCGCGCTGACGGCGGAGATCGAGCGGCTGGGCTTCACGGTCTTCCTGCCCCAGCGCGACGAGGTGAACGCGATCAAGGCGCCGTGGGCACTCTTCCTCTCCCTTGGGGAGAGGGCCACGCACCTTATGACCCCCGACCTGATCGGGGGGAATTAGGTGCGTGGGGTGAGGGCGTACGGACCCTCGTGAGGCACCATCCCCTCACCCGCTCGGCTCACGCTCGCGACCTCTCCCGCCAAAGTCGGATGTTTCCGACTTTGGCACTATTGACTCCGAACACGGGCAAGCCCGTGTTCGGTGGGAGAGGTGGAAGGAGCCGCCGATGTCGATGCCTGCCGCCGAGGTGGCGCGGGAAATCTTCCGCATCGGTCGCGACCCGCTCCTCGCCCGCGCCCGGGCTTCACGCGGCAGGCGAAATGTGGAGGATGGAGAGGCGGCGGCGTGAGGTGCCGCTCCGCCGGGGACCGTGGGACCGAAAGAATGACCGCGCGGCTGCTTCTCATTGCCCTCGACGGCGCCGACAGCGCCATGATCGACCGGCTCAGCGCCCAGGGGTCGCTGCCGCATCTGGCGGCGTTGCGGGCACGCGGATCGACGGCGCGGCTGGCGGCGCCAGCGGGCGTCACCGACGACGCGCTGTGGGCGTCGTTCCAGTTCGGCACCGGCATGGGCGACCACGGACGCTACCACTGGAGGCAGAAGCTCGCCGATGGAAGCTGGGGGCGGGAGGTCGTCCGCCGCCCGTCGTTCTGGAACACGCTTTCCGATGCCGGCCTCAGGGTCGGCGTCTTCGACGTGCCGAAATGCGGTGCGCCTTTGCCGATCAACGGCCTGCACCTGACTGACTGGCTTGTCCACGGCCGCTATTACAGGAAGCCGCTGAGCCAGCCGGAAGCGCTCGCCGGCGAGGTGGTGGCGCGCTTCGGTCCCCCGCCTCCCAGTCGTTGCGAAGAGCCGCCCCACCCGCTGGCCGACGCCGAGGTCGCGGAGATTTCTGCCAATCTGCACCAATCGATCGCGCAGAAGCGCCGCGCCGCGGTCCATTATCTCGCCTCTGAGCCCTGGGATCTGTTCATCGTCGGCTTCAAGGAGGCCCATTGCGCCAGCCATTCCCTGTGGCATCTCTCGGACGCTCGCCACCCCGACTATGACGCGGCGCAGAGCCGGCGGCTCGGCGATCCCATCGGCGAAATCCTTGTCGCTCTCGATGCCGCCATCGGCGAGCTTGTCGCCACGGGCGGCCCCGACGCCGGGGTCGTCGCCTTCTCGACCACCGAATACCGGCCCAACGTGTCGCTGGACCACCTGATGCCGGGCATTGCCGAGGCGATCAATCGCCGGCTCGGCGCGACGCGCCCCGAGCGCATCAGGTGGCGGTTCGTGCCCCGCCGTTGGCGGCCCGCCCCCCGGCAGGTCTGCCAGGTCCTGCCCTATAACGAAAACGCCGTGGCCCTGCGCATTTCTGGCGAGGCGCCGGAAAGGCGGCAGCTGCTGGCGCGGGTCGGCGCACTGCTCGAGGACCTGCGTGACGCCGACAGCGGCCTTCCGGTCGTGGCTGGCATCAATCGGCCGTCGTCCGACTATCCCGGCGCCCGCGCCGCCGGGCTTCCCGATCTTCTCGTCCTCCCGGCCGGCAACGCCGCGCCCCGGGCGGTCGTGTCGTCGTCGCTCGGACGCATCGCCGCCAAGCCGCCGCCGATCCGCGCCGGCAACCACGCGCCCGGCGGGTTTGCCGTTCTTGCCGGCGCCGCCTTGCCCGTGCAGGCGCTCGCCCGGATGGAGGACTTCGCCGGATTCGCTGCGGAGGTTCTCAATGTGGCAGGCCGCGGGACGGAATCGCGAAGCTAGTCCGCCGTTCGGCTGCCGATCCATCGCAACGGCGGATCATGCCTGCGGCTAACCCACAAACGTTCGGTCTCTTCACTCCCCCGCCCACGCCTCGATCTCCACCCGGCCGCCGAGCGCCAGACCGCTGGCGCCGAAGCCGGCGCTTCCCGGCGGCGCCTGCGGCAAACTGCCCTTTGCCGGTTAAGCCAAACTTAGCCGCCTCAAGATAGCCTCGCGCCATGGCACAGCTTCTCAATCTCGGCGGCATGGCCGTCGGCGCTGTCGGCATCTTCATCGGCTTCTACCTGCTTTCGTCCGCGCCGCTCGCCGCGCTCGCCATCGTCACCGGCACATGCGTCGGCGTCGTCGGCGTCATGGCCTTCCTTCGCCACGTCGTCTTTCACCGCGAGGATGCCGCCCGCATGGGCTGGCAGACGGATCGGCCCGACTGGCAGTTCGAGGTCGGCTTCGCCAACCTTGCCTTCGGCCTCCCCGGCCTCCTGGTCGCACTCTGGCTGCCGAGCTACCCGGCCTTCTTCGTCCTGCTGCTCGGCTACGCCCTCTACCTCGGCCAGGCCGCGGCGCTGCACCTCACCCGCTACCTCGCCGACGAGCACCGCTCCCCGGCCCGCCTTTGGCGCGGCGTCATCGGCACCTCCCTGTTCGCGGCCCTGATGCTGGTCTTCGCCTGGCGCGCCCTTCTGGGCTGACCCGCGCCCCACGCGCTGCTTTCCTCTCCCTTGGGGAGAGGGCCACGCACCTTATGACCCCCGACCTGATCGGGGGGACTTAGGTGCGTGGGGTGAGGGCGTACGGACCCTCGTGAGGCACGATCCCCCCACCCGAAATGCCTTCGGCATTTCGACCTCCCCGCAAGGGGCAGGGCTATCGCATATGGCTGATGAGTTGGAGGAGGAAGGCATCGTCCCATCCGGCGCGTTTGATTTTGCCTTTGATGGACCCCTTGTCGGGGTCTTGGCGGAGGAGGTTGAGAGCGAGCTTTCGCAGGAGAGCGAGGTTCTGCGGGGCGTTGTCGGCGCGGCTTCGCACGCTGTCCTCGTCGAAGGCGACATCGAGGACCCAGTGCAGCTGGTTTTCGATGGTCCAGTGGGTGCGAGCGACTTCGAGCATGCGTTCGGCGGCGAGTGGGGTCGAGAGCAGGAACCAGCGCACGATGGCCGGTTCGGACAGACCGGCTGTGATGCGGTGGGTTTCGACGCGGGCGACGGCGGCCAGGCCGGGGAAGTCCATGCCCAGGGCGGGAACCACAATTGCCGTGCGCGTTTCGACCCGGTCGTGGGCATGTGCCGGCCCGCTGATCGCCCGGCCGAGCGGCGCGGCGGCCGCGACCAAAGCCTGCGCCTGGGCCAGCAGCGTCGGTTGATTGGCTTTGACTGCCAGGGCGTAATCGGCGCCGCTGGCCAGGATGGCCTGGGCCGTGTCCGCCCGGCAATGCAGGGCATCGGCGGTGACGATGCAGCCGTCCAAACGCAGCAGTGCCAAGGCCTGCTGGGCTCCCAGTACTTCGTTGCGGCGCGGCGCCACGCGCTGACCAATGACCAGCCGGGCTTCCGCCGCCCAGACGTTGACCAAGTGCAGAGGGGTTGCCTTGCGCCCACGCTCGTAGGCACCGCGCAGCGCCTTGCCGTCGATCGCCACCACACCGTGAAGAGCCCGGGCGAAGGCGCGCGAAAACCGGGCAAAGGCCGCCTCAAACGGCTCCGGCTCGATCAGCCGGAACACCCGGCTGAAGGTATCGTGGCTCGGCGGCCCGTGCTCAAGCGACACCACCTGCCGCAAGAACGGCAGTTTGGAGCGGGCGAACAGCGCCATATCCGTGCAGTCTTCCGCCCCGCACAACACCGCCGCCAGCGCTACGAACAGGACCTCCAGCAGATCATGCCGCGCATTGGCCGCACGAGGATCCGGAACCGTCCCAAAAACCGCGCTGAACTCTTCCATCGGCACCTCCCTACAGACAAGAGAGACACCTCAAGAATCGAGTTCGCCCATTCCTTCAAGCCATATGCGATTCCCCTGCCCTGAAAGGGGGAGGTAGGGCTCAGTGCCTGCGGCATGCTCCCCTCCCTCCCCCGCGTCAGCGCGGGGAGGGTGGCCGGCGCAGCCGAACGGGTGGGGGCGATAGAGACATGGAGCTGACTCCCCCTCACGTCCCTGCCCACGCCCACGCCTCGATCTCGACGCGGCCGTCGAGCGCCAGGCCCGCCGCGCCGAAGGCGGAGCGGGCGGGCAGCTTTTCGGGGTGAAAATAACCGATGTAGATGTCGTTGAAGTCCGGCCAGTCGCTCATGTCGGCGAGCATCACCGTCACCTTGAAGATCGCGTCGAAGCCGAGCCCGTTGGCAGCGAGCGTCGCGCCGATATTGTCCATCGCCTGGCGCGCTTGGGGCCCCACGCCGCCGGGCATCAGCTCCTTGGTGCCAGGCCTCACCCCCATCTGGCCCGACAGATAGAGCACGTCGCCGACCCTGACCGCGTCGCTGAACGGCAGCCCCGCCCGCCTGGTCGCCTCCGACCTGATGTAGTCCACCATCGCTTTTCTCCTTTTCGGTAGCCGCAGCATACGCCCATCCCTCCCCCGATGGCGGGGAGGATGGCCGGCGAGAGCCGGCCGGGTACGGG
>CAVXLJ010000012.1:0-46676 GCA_963762605.1 uncultured Alphaproteobacteria bacterium
GGACGGCCGGGCCCGAAGGCGCAGGCCAAACAGCATCACGACAACGGCAAGTGATGGCCGGGAGCTCCGGTACGCGGGTGCTTGGCCGGGCTCAGAGGTGATTCCAAACGGTTGTCGAAGCCTTTGGAGAACCTCATGAGGCCGCCGACCACCGGCGGCAGCATGCCGCGATCGTCTGCGCGACGGTAGCGATCTGACGGATCGGGAGTGGGTGCGGTTTTGCTTGCAGAGTTGAGGGCAACGCAGTCATGATCGGGCGCGCAACGCGTGGTGGAAAAGTCGCAAAATGCCGATCGCGGCGTTTGGCACCGAGAACTGCCGGTGAGTTCCTCGGCGGCGACAAAGCAGTGGTGTGAAGCCGGTGTCGTCTGATCCCCGCATAGCCCGCAAGCGGCCAATCGACATTCAAGCGCGAGTCCGGCGGTGGCGTGAACATAGGCAAACCTGTTGATCACAAGGCGGTCGTAGACACGAGGCGTTAGGCTCGAAATGCACCCATCATCGATGGAAAACATGCGTCGATGTGTCGACTGGTACCTGCGCAGCGAGCATCGGCTGGTCATCGATCTTGGATCGTCCAACGTGAATGGATCGTACAAGGAGCTGCTTCCGGACTCGGTCGGTTACACGGGCTTCGATCTCATGCCGGGCCCCGGCGTCGACGTCGTGATGGAGGATCCCTACCGAATTCCGCTGCAAGAGGGGTCCGTCGATGTCGTCATGTCGGGGCAGATGCTTGAGCACTGCGCGCACTTCTGGCGCGTCTTCACCGAGATCGCCCGCGTCACCAGGTCCGGTGGCCTTGCTTTCATGATCGCGCCGTCAGCGGGTCCAATCCATCGCGTTCCGGTCGACTGTTATCGATTCCATCCAGACGCCTATCAGGCGCTGGCGGAGTGGGCAGGCCTCAGGCTGGTGCACTGCTGGCTCGATGAGCGGGGTCCGTGGCGCGACCTCGTGGGCGTGTTCCAGAAGGACGGCGATCTTCAGCCTGTCAGCGAGCCGCCACCGGTTGCGATCCCTCGCTTGTTCGACGGCGAGAGCGAAGATCCCGCAGCCGAAACGGTCAAGGGGCGGGCTCCCTATACTGACGTGCTCACTCGGGTGCATGCCCTGCTGAAACCGAGGCTCTATGTCGAGATCGGCGTGAGGAAGGGCAAGAGCCTGGAGCTTTGCCGATGCGACATGATCGGAATCGATCCCGCTCCCGACCTCGATCAGGATTTCGAGCGGCTATCCCTTTATTCTTGTTCCAGCGACGACTTTTTCTTCTTCCATGCCGGCAAGGCGTTTCGCCAGCCGGTGGACTTTGCCTTTATCGACGGGATGCACCTGTGCGAGTTCGTCATTCGGGATTTCATGAACCTCGAAGCGGTCATGAACAAAGATGGCGTCATCGTCATCGATGACGTTCTGCCTAATCATCCTTTGCAGGCAACCCGCGGACGGCAGACGCGTGTTTGGTGTGGGGACGTGTGGAGGATCGTGCCGTTCCTACAAAGCATGCGCCCCGATCTCGCAATCACGTTGCTCGATACAATGCCATCCGGCCTTCTCGTCATCAGAGGACTCGATCCGCGCAATCGCAGGCTCTGGGATGAGTATAATCCGGCGCTGCGTGGGCTGATGGCGGGTGAACCGGAACCGCCGCAGTCCGTTCTCACCCGTGCAATGGCAGTTGCGCCGACTGAAGAAGCCATTCGCGCCGCGATCGGACGCTGAAGGAACAGGTGGAAAGGGCCGGTCACGCATGGACCTCAGCATCGTCGTCGGCGCCTATAATATGCGGCGCGAGCTGCCGCGCACGGTCTTCACGCTCGGGCCGGATTACCAGCGCGACATAGGCGGGCTCGCGTACGAGATCGTCGTGGTCGACAACGGCTCATCGGAGCCGGTCGCGGAAGACGAGCTGCGGCGGCTCGCCGCGAACGTGCGGGTTATCCGAGTGAGCCCGGCCTTGCGGTCTCCGGCGCGGGCTATCAACGATGCGATGCGGACTGTCCAAGGGCGCGTTGTCGGCTTGTTCATCGATGGGGCGCGGATGGCCTCACCTGGGCTGGTGCGGTTCGCGCTTGAAGCCCACAACGCCGATCCGACGAAGATCGTCGGCTCGCTTGCTTTTCATCTCGGTCCCGCCATGCAGGTGAGCTCGATTGCAGCGGGATATGATCAGGCAGCCGAGGACAAGCTCCTTGCCTCCGTGCCCTGGCGGCAGGATGGCTACGCGTTGTTCTCCATCTCGGCGCTGGCCGCATCCTCGCGCTCGGGCTGGTTCGGCACCATCGCCGAATCGAACGGCGTCTTCTTCGACCGGGCGCTGTGGGAGCGCCTCGGGGGGCTCGACGAGCGCTTCACCGCACCGGGCGGCGGTTTGGTGAACCTCGATTTCTGGAAACGCGCGGTTGCCGCTTCGGACAACGCCCCATGGATGATCCTCGGTGAAGGCACGTTCCATCAGGTGCACGGCGGCGCGGCGACCGGCGGTAGCGAAGGCGACCGCCAAGCGATGCACAAGGAATATATAGGCATCTTTGGAGTGCCATTCGCCGCCCCGGAGTACAGACCGAAATTCATCGGATCGATCAGCTCTCAACTGGCCGGACGCTTCGGCGGCGGGATCGCGATGCCCCCGCGGCAGGCTCGGTCGGTCGGGGGACGCTCATTCGACGTCGGCGTGCCGCCGGATTTGCTGGACAGTATCCAGGCCGGTACGCTCAAGACGCGCTACAAGGGCCGCCGGCTGGCGAAGAATCCATTTGATCTGGCGCTCTACGTACAACTGCTGGAGACGTTGAAGCCGAGGACGATCATCGAGATCGGGACATCCGATGGCGGGAGCGCCCTGTGGTTCAGGGACCAAAGCCGGTCGCTCGGAATCCCGTGCGAGATCCTGACGATGGACATTCGGCCGCTCGCTCGCGAGATCGAGGGTGTCTCATTCTTCCAGGTCGATGCCACCCGCCCGGCGGACACCTTTCCGCACGCGAGGATTTCGTCCGCGGCCCATCCGTGGCTGGTGATCGACGACAGCGCCCATACCTACGCAAGCACGAGTGCCATTCTCGAATACTTCCATTCGTTCCTGCAACCGGCCGACTATCTGGTGGTGGAGGACGGGGTCGTCGCCGATCTGCGCGGCCCCGAGTATCGGCAATACGAGGATGGGCCGAACCGGGCTGTTCGAGATCTGCTGCTGAAATGGTCCCAGCACTACCGGATCGCCACTGAGTTCTGCGATTTCTACGGGCACAACGTCACCTACTGCCCCAACGCATGGCTGGTCCGGACCTAGGCTGGCGGATTCGGCCACGCCCAGAGGCAGCCGCCGCAGACGCCCGTGCGGTGGCTGCGACGCTCGCACGCCCGGGCGGAAAACTCATTTCACAGCGCCGACAACCACGCCCTTCGTCAAGGTGCGCTGGAAGATCAGGAAGAAGATCACCGTCGGGATGATGCCCAGAAGTGCGGCGGCGGCCGTGATCGTCGGCTGCGAGACATATTGTCCGCTCAAGGCACCCATGGCGACCGAGACGGTCTGGTTGGTGTTCGAGACCAGGATCACCAACGGGATCAGGAACTCGTTCCAGGTCCAGATGAAAAAGAAGGTCGCAAGAACCGCCATCGGTCGGTCTCAGGATCGGGATCACCACATACCACAAGACCTGCCAGCGACTGGCGCCGTCGACGCGCGCCGCCTCGAGGATTTCTCGCGGGAAGGTCGTCATGACGGCGGCGAGCAGATAGGTGCCGAAAATGGACTGCAGCACCGTGAAGATGATGATGACCGCCCACAGCGAATCGTAGAGTCCGGCCGCCTTGGACATGTAGTAGAGCGGATAAACCAGCGATTCCTGCGGGATCATGATACCGAGCAACAGGATCACCAGCATCATGCGGCCGCCCCTGATACGGCCGATGCCGATGGCATAGGCGTTCAGCACGCTGAGGGCGACGCCGAAAAAGGCGGCACAGCCGGAAAGCAGCAGGCTGTTCCAGATCTTCTTGGTGAAATCGACATAGTTCCAGAAGCCCAGAAGCCCTTCGATGGTGAAGCTCTGCGGCAGCGCCAGCGGCCCGTGCGTGGCATAGTCCGCCGCCGTCTTCACCGCGTTGTTGAGCGCCAAAAAGATCGGCGCCAGCATGAAGGCGAGGAACGCGAACAGAAGCGCCAGCACCCACCAGCGGAGCGCCCCACGCTTGTAGCGCGAGGTATTGGCGCGGCTCTTGGCGGCAGCCGCACCCGTCGGTGTCGATGCGTCACCCATTCGCCCCGCCCTCGGTCTGGCGCGTCTGCACCCACAGGAAGATCAGGGCGAGCACGATGGTGATGGCCGTCTGGGCGGTGGCGATGGCGGCGCCGTAGCCGACACGGACCGTCGAGAAGAAATGGTAGTAGGAGAAATAGGACGGCACGAGCGTCGCATTGTCCGGTCCGCCATTGGTCAGAACGTAGACCGGCGCGAACACCTTCAGCGCCGCGATGGTGGTGGTCAGGCCGATAACGAAGATTTCCGGCCTGAGCATCGGTATGGTGATGTACCAGAAACGCTCGGCCGCGCTGGCGCCGTCGAGTTCGGCCGCTTCGTAGAGCGCCGGGTCGACGCGGGCGAGGCCCGCCATGAAGATCACCAGCGAATAGCCGATCTGCAGCCAGACCATCATGAACCCGAGGGCGAAGATCGCCAGGTTCGGATCGCCGAGCCAGTTGCTTGAAATCCCGCCGAGACCGGTGGCAGCGAGGATCATGTTGAGCACGCCGTGGGGATTGAGAATCCAGCCCCACAGGACGCCGGCTACCGAAATCGGCAGGATTTGCGGCAGGTAGTAGCCGGCACGGAAAAAGCTCGACATGCCCTGACCGAAACGGGCGCTGACATAGTCGAACAGCACCGAGGCGACGATCAGGGAAATGATGGTCGGCACCACCGCCATGGCGACGACGAAGAACAGGGTATGTTCGAGCGAATACCAGAAGGCGCCGTCGCCCATCAGGCGCTCGTAGTTGGCCAGGCCGATGAATTTCGGCAGGCGAATGCCGCGCCAGCTGGTGAAGCTGATGCCGATATTCATCAGGAACGGCACAGCCACGACGATGAGAAAACCGATCAGGCCCGGTGCCAGATAGAGCCAGAAGGCGGCCGAGTCCTGCCGATAGGAGGGGTTGTTTGCTGCCATTGTATTGCCGCCTGATGCGGGGCGGCCGAAGCCGTCCCGCATCAGTCAGGCTATTACATCTTCATGCCGTCGTCGTAGAACTTCTTGAGACGGGCGGCGAACTGTTCAGGTGTCGCGGTGCCGCCGATGACCGCCTGGGTCGCCTGCAGAACCTCGTTGTAGAAGCCCGGCACCGGCCAGTCGGGATAGAAGCCGAGACCGCCGCGGGCAACCAGTTCGCCGAAGAGCGCCGTGGTGGTCTTGCCCACCGGGTCGGTGATAGCGGCAGAATCGGCCGCGATCGGCAGACCGCCCTTGTTGCCCATCAGGTTCTGGATGTCCTTGGAAAGGGTGATGCCGATGAAGTCATAGGCCAGATCCTTGTTCTTGGCGCTGACCGGCACGACCCACATATTGCCTGTCGAACCCGGCGCGTATTTCTGGCCGGGGAACAGGAACTGGCTGGCATGGAAGTCCTTGATGTTGCCATAGCTGGTTGAGAGCCAGGTGCCGCCGACCACGAAGGGCGATTTGCCACCCATGAACTGGTTGGTCATGTCGTCGGCATTCATGCCGGTCGCGTCCTTGCTGATATAGCCCTTCTTGACCCAGTCCTGCAGCATCTGACCGGCGTAAAGGAACGGAGCCGTATCAAGCGGCGCCTTGAGGCCTTCGAAATTGGCGACCCATTCGGGCGTCGCCTTCTTCAGCGCCAGCATGTACATCAGGTGCTGAGCCGGATAGTCGTTGGCCGCCTCGGCGATCGGGGTGATGCCCTCGGCGACGAATTTGTCCATGATCGCCTCGAAATCCTCGAGGGTCTTGGGCAGTTCCATGCTGCGCGCCTTGAGCATGTCCGCGTTGTAGAAGACGGAGACGAATTCGCCGTAGTTCGGGATGCCGACCAGCGGGCCGGAACCGAACACGCCGTTCTCGTCATACTTGCCGAGCGCCAGGGCGGATTCGGGGACGATCTTGTCCCAGCCACGCGCATGGTACTCGTCGTCGAGCGCCTGCAGCAGGCCCTGCGAGGCGGCGAGACCGGCGGTGCCGTTGCCCTTGTTATATTCGAGCACGTCCGGCGCTTCCGCCGAATTGAGGATCATCGTGCCGGCCTGGTTGATCTGGTCGAACGTCTTCAGTTCGAACTGCACGTCGACGTCCGCATGCGTTTCCTTGAACTTGTCGAGCGCCGCCTGCCAGGCGATGCCGAGAGCGCTGTCGGCCGGCTCGTACCACCAGACCTTGAATGTCTTGCCGTCGGCAGCGCCGGCGGTCGCGGCAGAGGCAGCCAACATCGCGGCGGCCGCCCCAGCCATCAGGGTCAGCTTCACAATCTTCGTCAGTTTCATGTGCTTGTCCTCCACTTGTTTCTCGCTCGCGCGGGCCTCGCTGATGCGACCGGATCGGAGCGGCCCGCTAGCTGCCCGACCCTGAACTCACGACGCATTCGGGGTGAACGCCACTTTCCCCTGCCTTCCTGCGTTTGCGTCCGGTTGATAACCCTCCCGCTTTCCGATCACGATGTCCCCGCCGTCGACAGGGTCACGACGAGTTGCGATTGGCCGTCGACGACGACACCACGATCGGACGCCTCGACATGCGTGGTGGCGTCGGCCACCTCGCCGATTCCGACGAGCAGCAGCGTCCAGCGGAACGGCGCCGAACTCTCCGCTTCGAGCCGTGCCCCCGCGCGGCGAACCGTGACCGTCACGGCGCTGCGCTCGCCGTCACCGGCGTAGATGGTGCAGCCTGCCGTCTGACCGTCGCCGAGGGCGTAGAGCGCGAGCGTGGCGCCGTCGGCGTAATCGTAGTCGGGACGGTCGTCGCGGGCGCCAAGCGCCAGAAGCGTGTTCTCCCGCACGTAGAGCGGCAGGCTGTGGAAATCGTGGCGCTCGCGATGCCAACCACCGGATTTCACCGCTCCGGTCAGCATATGCGTCCACTGCCCGGGCGGCAAATAGACGTCGACGTCGCCCGCCTCCGTGAAGACGGGAGCGACCAGCAAAGCCTCGCCCAGCATGTACTGACGGTCGAGCGTGGCAGAGCCCGGATCGTCCGGAAACTCCAGCATCATGGCGCGCATCATCGGCACGCCAGTCTCGCTCGCCTCGACGGCGGCGGTGTACAGGTACGGCATCAGCCGGCATTTCAGCTTGGTGAAATGCCGCAGGACCGAAACCGCTTCCTCGTCGAAGACCCAGGGAACCCGGTAGCTGTCGCTGCCATGCAGCCGGCTGTGGCTCGAAAGCAGGCCAAAGGCACACCAGCGCTTGTAGACATCCGGCGTTGCGGCGCCTTCGAAGCCGCCGATGTCGTGGCTCCAGAAGCCGAAACCCGACAGCCCCAGCGAAAGACCGCCGCGCAGGCTTTCGGCCATGGACGGGTAATTGGAATCGTTGTCGCCGCCCCAGTGGACGGGGAAGCGCTGGCTGCCTGCTGTCGCGGAGCGGGCGAAGACGATCGCATCGTCGCCGCGCTCCCGCCGCAACAGATCGAAGACAACCTTGTTGTAGAGAAAGGCGTAGTAGTTGTGCATGCGTTCCGGATCGGAACCGTCATGCCACACGACGTCGGTGGGAATGCGCTCGCCGAAATCCGTCTTGAAGCTGTCGACACCCATGTCGAGTAGATGCCTGAGTTGGCCGGCATACCAGACACAGGCGTCGGGATTGGTGAAATCCACGATGGCCATGCCCGGCTGCCACAGATCCCATTGCCATACGCTGCCGTCCGGCCGGCGCAGGAGAAATCCCTGGTCGCGCGCCTCGGCGAAGAGCGCCGAGAGCTGGCTGATGTAGGGATTGATCCACAGGCAGACGCGCAGCCCCTGCGCCTTGAGATGGGCAATGTCGGATGCGGGATCGGGAAAGGTCTCGGGGTCCCACGCGAAATCGCACCAATGCAGGCCACGCATCCAGAAACAATCGTAGTGGAAGACGTGCAGCGGGATGTCGCGCGCGCGCATGCCCTCCACAAAGCCGGTAACGGTGGCCCGACCGTACTCGGTGGTGAACGACGTCGACAGCCACAGGCCGAACGACCAGGCCGGCGGCAGCGCCGGGCGGCCGGCGAGCCCGGCATAGCGTTCGAGCACTTTTTTGGGCGCCGGCCCATCGATCACGAAATATTCGAGCGCCTCGCCGCCGACGCTGAACTGGGCCCTGGACACCTTCTCCGAGGCGATCTCGAATTCCACCCGGCCCGGATGATTGACGAAGACGCCCCAGCCGGCGCTGGTCAGAAAGAACGGGATGTTCTTGTATGCCTGATCGCTGCCGGTGCCGCCGTCACGATTCCAGATTTCGACCGACTGTCCGTTCTTCACGAATGCGGTGAAGCGCTCGCCCAGACCATAAACATTGACGCCGACGGCAAGATCGAGACGCTCGAAGAGATGCGTCGCCCTGCTTCCGCGGTCGACGGCGTAGCCGGCATCCCGGGCGCGGCTGCCGGTGAGCCGCACGCCATCGCGGAGAAACGCGAGGCTGTAAGGCCCGCGGCGCGGCAGAACCGCTGCCAGCGCCCCGCTGTGAAGGGCGACCGTCGCTTCGGTCTCGGCGACATGCCCGCAGCGATCCCCGCAATCGAGGTCGAATTCGGGCCGCCGGGCGGGAATGCCCTGGAAATGTTCAATCCGAACGCCGATCACCCCATCGGCCGGGGAGAACAGGCGCAGGGTGAAAAACATGGTGTTGAGCTGGTCCCCGCGCGTGCGCAACTCGCGCGACGCGATATGCGCGACCAGTTCGTTGCCCTGGACCAGCACCTCATGCACATGCACCGGGTGCAGCAGCGCCCAGTGTTCCGGCACCAACCAGTTGCCGTCGGTGAATTTCATGGACGCAGCACTCTCCGTTCAACGTCCTTCGCGGCCGGTCGCGTCGCCAAGCGGCGATTGCGCGAATCGGGAAACGGCAAGCTGCCGCAGGACGGGACGCTGCAATCGGCAGTGGCCATCGTTCCTCCCGGGTCGTGCCGGACGTTCTTTGGGCGACCGGTCACCAGCTTCCGCTCGTAAACGTTTGCGGAAACGTTTACGAGAAAACCGCGACCGTGGTGGATTGTCAATGTCCGGCGTCGTATCTAGGAACGCTCGGACGTGTTGGAGGGTTCAAAAAGCTTGGATATTCGCGACCTTGCTCGCCATCTGAACGTTTCGATCGGGACGGTTTCGCGGGCACTCAACGGGCGCTCCGGCGTTCATGCCGAAACGCGCAAGCGCGTTCTGGAGGCGGCTGCGCGGCTCAACTACGCCCCCAACCAGTCGGGGCGCAGCCTGCGCAAGGGGCGCACCCATGCGATCGCCTTCCTGCTCCAGCTTCATCCGGGCAACAATGAGTACGGCGAGCCGATCTTCATGCCGTTCATGAAGGGGCTGCAGGCGGTCTTCGCCAGGCACGACCTGGATCTCATCGCCGTGATGGACGACCCCGGCGAAGCCCAGGAGCGCTTGCATCATATCGTCGAGGCACGCTGGGCCGATGCGGTTATCCTGGCGTGGACGCGGCGGGTCGACCCGCGCATCGACTATCTGAGCAAGGTCGGCTTTCCCTTTGCCACGTTCGGCCGCAGCGGTTCGGGCGGCAAGACCTATCCCTCGATCGATCACGACTTCGCCGGTGCCAGCACCGACGCGGTCGATCGTCTTGTCAGACTCGGCCATGAACGCATTGCGGTGGTCAGCCCGTCGCCCAGCTTCAATTTCGCCCACCTCTTCCGGCGGGGCTATCGCGCCGGGGTGAAGCGCAACGGCCTCTCTCCCGACTCCAGGCTGATGGCAACGGGCGACATCAACGAAGCCGGCGGCTATGTCGCCACCAAGGCAATGATGCAAGGCGGCAACAGGCCGAGCGCGATCATCTTCAACAACGACGCGATGGCGCTGGGCGGCTGCCGCGCGCTGGGCGACCTCGGCCTCGGGCCCGGTCGCGACGTCGCGGTGATCGTGGTCGCCGGCAGCCCGTTCACCGGCTATCTGTCGCCGGCACTGACCAGCTTCACCGCAAAGGTGGAGCCGATGGGCCGTCGGCTTGCCGAGATGCTGCTTGCCGCGATGCCGCGATATGCCGGTCCGGAGGGCACGCGCATCGTGCAGGAGGTGTGGCCGCTCGAGTTGGCGCCACGCGAGAGCGATCCGCCACGCACGGCAGTCCGCGAGCCGACCAATGTCGTACGGGGTGCTGCAATCGTGCCGCTCGGCGGGTGACGAGCCGGTTGCGTTTTGGTGCAGCGAGAACGACAAACTCGCGAAATGCAGGTCATCGAACCGTTGACGTACCTCCCGACGAACGCGCGACCGCGAGATGCTGGTCCGGTCGCGGGTCGTGCTGGACAATCGTATCCGCTACCGGTTGCCCGATAACGCTGCGTCCACTTCACCACCGCGGACACCGCTACCCCGAACCGGCCCGCCCAGTCCGGCAGGTTTCGCCCGCCAGAACTGCCTGCCCTCTCCGGGATCGCTTCCGATTCAGTCAACCAATGAAAGGCTCTAGTATCGAGAGAGAGCTGTCACCGGCGACGTCAGCTCCAGTCCTCTTTGGGCGGGGCCCGGATTGCGAATGGCATAGATCGAATAGAGGACATCGACCACCTGCAACTGCGCAATCTTGGCGACCATCGACTCGTGGTAGTCAGCGCTGCCGGCCGGCCCGGTAACCGTTGGCGTGAACAGCTTGATGTCCGAAATGCGCGCGATCGGGCTGTCGGGGAAGGACGTGATGCAGATCGTCGTCGCGCCCATTTCCTTGGCGGCGCTCATGGCGTCGACCGTCGAGATCGAGCGCCCCGAATTGCTGACCCCAATCGCAAGCTGCCCCGGCGCCAGGGTTGCGGTCGAAACCTGCCTGACGTTTACGTCCCGAAAGAACTGGCAGCTTTTTCCCACCCGCATGAATCGGAACAGGGCGTTTTCAACGCAGATGGCCGACGCGCCCATTGCGTAGAACGCGATCATTGACGCCTTTTCGATGGCAGTAACGGCGAGATCGACTTGTTCGCGGTTCAGGCTCGCAAGCGTATCCTGCACCGTCAGCAGGTAGCGCGCCGAGATCTTGGAAATGACGGTGGAGGCGTCGTCGCCTTCCTCGATATCCTCATAGACGTGAGCATCGCTGTGGATTGCCGTGTTCTGGCCAGCCTTTGACAGGTCCTCCGCAATCAGGATCTTGAACTGCTGGAAGTTGGGCACGTCGATCTCGCGCACGAAACGCGTGACGGTCGATTCCGATACGTTGCAGCTTGCCGCCAATTCCTTGATGGAGATGGATTTCGCCGCTTCCGGCGCCTTGAGCACACGATGGGCAATCCGCCGGAGCGCCGGGTTGAGATACGGCGACATATGTCGCAGCCGACTCAGTACGCCAGTATCTGCAAGGTCCGCCATCTGACGACACTCCATTCGTTGAGTTCACAATCCTGTTCGACCGACCACGTCATGCCCCACGTCCGATGGACGGGTACTGCCAACTGCGCAGGGACCGTTCGGCTGCGGCCATTGCGCTGCGCACGAACGCCAGCGAACGAGCCGCGGCGCCCCGCGAATCGTCCCAGGCCTGGCGCCAGAGTCCCACCCCGCCGATCAAGCCCGGGCCGAGCACCGCCGATGAAAATCCCTCGATGGTCACGTCGCCTTCATAGCCCGCCATGGCCAGTGCCCGGAAGAATGTTGCCCAGTCGAACGTGCCGGCACCGATCTCGCCGCGATTGTTCTCGGCGATGTGCGTGTAGCCGAGAAGGTCCGCATTGCGGACGATGGCACCGGCAAGATCGGCTTCCTCCACGTTCATGTGGAAGGTGTCCATGTGAATGAACATGTTCCCGGCGCCCGCCAGCCGAATCATGTCGGCCGCCTGATCGAGCGAGTTGATCATGTTCGATTCGTAGCGGTTGACCGGCTCGACCCCGAGCTTGAGTCCGAGACTGCCGGCGTACTCGTCCAGCATGTGGAGTTCGCCGGCGACCTTGTGGCGCTGCTCCGGCGTCGGTGGCGACGCATAGCGGTTGAATGCTGCATAGGTGATGCCGCTGATCGCGGGTGCGGCCAGATCGGCGGCAATTTCCAGACAGCGGCGCACGGTGGCAGCGCCCCTGGCGCTGACGGTCGGATCGGGACTGGAAATGTCGGCGTCGACACCGAGCGCCATGCCGAGACGCAGCCCGAGGCCGCTCTCGGCGACTGCCTTGCGGGTCGCTTCGACATCAAGTGAAGCAGGATCGAAGATCAGGACCTCGACCATATCGAAGCCGAGTTCGCGCGCCATGCGGCAGGTTTCGCGTGCCGTGGGCTCGTCCCAGACATCACCGAACACCAGACTGTGAATGCCGATCTTGGAGTTCATGGTGACCACCTTGCCTTCACTCGGTATCGGGACTTTCCCATTCCATCGCACGGCGCACGGCCTTCTGCCATTTGCCGTACATGGCATCGGCCTTGTCCCGCTCCATGTGCGGCTCGAATCGCCGCTCGAGCTCGAAGGAATTAGCCAGTTCGTCGCGATCCTTCCAGAAACCGACGGCCAACCCCGCCAGGAACGCGGCGCCGCGTGCCGCCGATTCGTGCACCACCGGCCGCAGCACCGGCAGGTCGGAGAGATCGGCCTGGAACTGCATGACGAAGTCGTTCTTGCAGCCGCCGCCATCGACCTTGACGCTCGACATGCGGATCGACGAACGCGATTGCATCGCGGCGATCACGTCGTGGACCTGATAGGCCATGCTTTCGAGGGCGGCGCGGATCAGATGCTGTTTGGTAGCGCCGCGCGACAGGCCGAGGATGGCTCCGCGCGCATAGGGATCCCAGATCGGCACCGCCATGCCTGTAAAGGCGGGCACGAAATAGACGCCGTTGGTGTCGTCGACCGTGGCGATGGCGTCGGAGCTCTTCTCGATGACCTGCAATTCGTCGCGCAGCCACTGCACGACCGAGCCGCAATTGAAGAGCACACCCTCGATGGCGTATTCGATCTTGCCCTCCAGCCCGATGCCGATGGTCGAGATCAGACCGTCGCCGGGGGGTATGATCTGGTCGCCCGTGTTCATCACCACCGAGGCTGAGGTGCCGTAGGTGCATTTGGCCATGCCCTGCTGGAAGCAGACCTGGCCGAAGAGGGCTGCCTGCTGGTCGCCGACCGACGCCGCCACCGGGATCGCGGTGCCGAACAGGCTTTCCTCGGTCATCCCGTAGGCCTTGGCGTTCTCGAAGACCGTGGGCAGCATTTCGCGGGGGATTTGAAAGGCCTCGAGCAACTTCTCGTCCCACTCCCCGGTGCGGATGTTGAAGAGCAGCGTGCGCGAGGCGTTGGTCATGTCGGTGACGTGCGCGCGACCGCCCGTGAGCTTCCACACCAGCCAGCAGTCGATGGTGCCGAACAGCAGTTCACCCATCTCGGCCCGCCGCCGCGCGCCTTTGACGTGATCGAGGATCCAGCCGATCTTGGTGGCGGAGAAATAGGAATCGATGACCAGGCCCGTGGCCTCCTCGACATAGGGCTCCAGCCCTTTCTCGCGCAGGGCATCGCAGGTCGGCGCTGTCCTGCGGTCCTGCCAGACGATCGCGTTGAAGATCGGCTCGCCGCCGTCCTTCTCCCAGACCACGGTTGTCTCGCGCTGATCCGTAATGCCAATGCCGGCGATATCGGATGTGGCGATGCCGGCTTCGCGGATCACCTGCCGGGCGACGCGCAGCTGCGTATCCCAGATCACCTGGGGATCGTGTTCCACCCATCCGGAATGTGGGAAGATCTGAGCGAACTCCTCCTGCGCCAGTCTGACCACTCCGCCCCGTCGATCGAACAAAATGGCGCGTGTACTGGTCGTGCCCGCATCGAATGCCAGAATGTATTTGTCGCCCATCGCTCCTGCCCCCTAGACCTTTTCCGCTTGTTCGGCCGCTGGTTCCTTGGCCCCGACCCGACTCAAATCCCCGTTCGGCAGGAAGACAGTCTTGAGTGCTTCGCCGGCCAACGCCTTGACGAACGCTGAGTTGGCCTCCTCCAGCGGCGCCCAGTGCGTCACCAGGTCCTTGACGCTGATGCGCCCGCTTTCGACCAGGGCCAGCGAACGGGCGTAATCCTCAATGCTCGATCCCGTGGTCCCGGTCACCTGCAGGCTGTTGTAATGGATTCGGTTGGTATCGATGGCGACCTGCGCGTCCTTGCTCAGGCCTGCGAAGAGGCTCAGGCGGCCGTTCAGGGCCAGCACCTTGACGGCGTTCGACTGCACGTCGGGTACCGGGACGCAGGTGAGCGCGACATCGACGCCGTTGCCGCCAGTGAGATTCATCACCTCGTCGACGACGCTTGTCTCCAGCGAATTGATGGTGTGCGTGGCGCCATGAACGGCGATCTCCTTGATGCGCTCGTTGATGATGCCAACGAGGATGACCTGACGGGCGCCATAGGCCTTGGCCAACTTAAGGAAGAACGTGCCGATCGGACCGGTGCCAAAGATGATCACCCTGTCTTCCGGCGTCACCTGCAGCCGCTTCCACGTATTGAAGCAGCATGACAGGGGCTCGATAAGGGAGGCGGATTCGTAATCGAGCGATTCGGGAATCTCGAACAGGTTGCCGCCGTGTACGGCACGCTCCGGCACCACCATGTATTGCTGGAAGGCACCGTCGGCGGTCAGTCCGATCACCTGGATGTTGGTGCAAAGGTTGTTCCAGCCGCGCCGGCACATGTCGCAGTGGCCGCATCCGATGTTGGGCGCGATGCTGACCCTCTGGCCGACGCGCCATTTGCCGACATTGGCACCCACTTCGACAATGTCGCCGGCCAGCTCGTGACCGAGCACGCGGTTCTCGCCATGGCCGAGCATGTAGTGGCCGCCGCGATAGATCTTCAGGTCGGTGCCGCAGATCGACGCCGTCTTGACCTCGATCAGGATCTCGCCGGACTTGATCTTCGGCGGTTCCCGCTCCTCGAAGACGAGGCTCTCCGGTCCCTTGAATACGACGGCTTTCACGATGCTAGCCTTCCTGATTGGCCACAGGCTCGAAGGAACACAGCCGCCTCCCGGCCATGCCGGGCCCGGTTCGAACGCCCGTTGCTACGCGACGATACATGCGCCATGTCCGCCGCCCCCCGGGGGCCGCCCGGCGAAGCCTGTGCGGCGGGCGTCCTTGTCGGCGCGCCCATCGCGCGCTCCGCCACAAGCCGCTTTTCGCGGTGCCGCAGGCTCGGCATGGCCCATGGTTGGGGCAAGCCACTCACGACGTCTCTCCCGACATCGCCTTCTTCTCTTCACCCGTTTGATCGTACAAAATTTTATTCTTTCATCATTGCAAGGAAGCAATTCCCTGAAGTGGCGTCCTTGTCCTGCGGGAACGCAGGCCCTCCGGCGCCTCAGTCAGGTCTTCGCCATTTCCTCCACGTTAGAAACGTCCCAAAAGCTCCCGGCAGCAGAGCCAGAGCCCAGGCCACCAGGTCCGATCTCGGCTGCACCAGAACGACCTGCCGCGCGAAGGCGCCGACCGGGTCGCCGGGCAGCGACAGCGTCGCCGAGTGAACCTCGGCATCGGCAGGCGCGCGCACCACAAAAGCGGAGAGGTCGGGCGTCTCTCCCGCCACCGCCGGCCGCACCACATAACCGAAGGACGAGCCCTGGGTCTGATCGACCTTGAGTGCGGTTCGCTTGAGCGGGCTCGGCTTCTGCTGGCCCGACCACGCGACCTGAAGGCGGTCAACCTCATCGGCCGGCTTGCGGCGAACCCAAATCTGGCGACCCTCGGGCGCGCAGGATTGCGGGCGCGTCAGACACATGTAGTCGCGCTCGGCAAACATGCTGGCATGACTGAGCGTGACGAAGAACTCGGCGCCTGGGTGCACATAGATACGGTCCGCTTCCGCGTCGGCCTGCAGCGGACGCGTCCAGCGTTCCTCGGGCACGATGTCGGCGGTCAGCACGTCACGCGCCACCGCGGCAATGATGCGAAGATCCTTGGCCGTGCCGGCGACCGGCTCGCCATCCTTGACCAGTTCGATCCGATAGTCGCCGACGGGAAGATTGATGCGGTAGGCGACGTCCGGCTTGGTGACCAGCTTGAGGAAGGGTTCGGGCGGCGGCTTGGGCGGCGTAACCGCCTGCACGCCCTGGCCGTTGATGCGGGCGATAGCAGCGTCGCGGAGGGCGGCCTCGTAGGCGGTCTCCGCCTGCTGGGCGGCGGCGAACTCCTTCACGAACGCCCGCTCCTCGGCGACGAAATCGGCGAAGGCGGCGTCGGCGGCCTCGCCCCATACGAGCCGTCCGTCTCCTTTCAGCGCGCCCTCGGGATAGACGATCGAATATCGCTCCGGCACGATCTCGGCGACGACCTTGCCGTTGCGGCGCACCACCAGCGTGCCGTCGACAGGGTCGTGTTGCTTCTCGAATGCAACGTACTTCTGGCGCGAAAGCGGCCAGTAATATTCCCAGGTCCGGACGACGGCGATGGCATTGTCGGAATCGGCAAGCAACAACATGTGATCCGCGTCCGATGGGACGAAGTTCTCCTTATAGGCAAACCCGTCCCAGACGCGATTGTGGGTAACGATGACCTGGCGCTGCTCCGGTTCGATGGCGAGCGCCGGAAGCGCCAGCAGCGTGCAAGCAATCGCGAGTGCGCAACGCCCGATCATCTGCTCCTCCCGGCATGCAGTGTTTCGGCGCCGATGCCGAGCGTCACCAGGGCAAGGACCGCCGCCCAGGCGACATCGACCCACCCGAGAACCGTCTGGCGCACCGCGGCGCGAATGAGGTCGGCGAGCGGAGCCACCGCGGACAGCCGCTCGATAACCTGATCGGCCGCGGTAACGCCGGCCTTGAGGTAGATCTGAGTGAGGCTCAGGTCCTGCGGCTGCGCGCCCTCAAACACCGCCAGGACGATTTCGTAGACGGCCAGTGCGCCGACGACGATCAGGTAGGCCAGGACCGACGTGCGCACACGCGAGACGAAGCTGGCGATCAGCAGTCCGAGGGCCATGACGGGAAGCATGAAGGGGACGACGACGGCCAGCGACTCGATGTCCTGCCAACGGACCACGCCTTTGCCCAGCGGCTGCCCGAGCATCAGGAACAGCGCATAGATCGCGATGATGAGCAGGAGAACCATCAGTTCGCTGACGAACTTGGAAAACAGTACCGCCCGTGGGCCGACCGGGGCGACGAGAAGCACTTCCAGCGTCTGGTGCTCGCGCTCCCAGCTCAGGCTCGCGGCGAGCCGCAAGCCCAGGAGCAGAGCCAGGAAGACCGCGATCACCGCGTTCAGCATGGCCAGCGGATTGGACGAGATCAGGACCGTTTCGGTCTCAAAGGAGCTCTGGAACGCTCCGCCATAGACCACGGCGATCACGCAGGCACCGGTCGCCAGCAGATACATCCAGAAGGAGGCCAGCCGCGCGACCAGCTCGCGTCCGACCAGCACAGCGAGGCTGTGCAGGCGGCCAGGCAAAGCGTGGTCGAGTGCCGCGAGCGCCATCACATCACCGTTCGAATCAGGCCGCCGTCGATCCTGAGCGCGGCACCATTGACGATGGCCGCCCGGTCGCTGCCGAGGAAGGTGACGAAGTCGGCGACCTCCTCGGGCAGGCTCAGGCGCTGGATCAGCGAGGTCGGGCGGTTCTCAGCGATGAAGCGACGCTCCGCCTCGGCGGTCTCGACGCCGGGATACAGACCGGCGATGAGCTTGGCCACGCCCTCGGTGCGGCATGGGCCGGGCAGGACGGAATTGATGGTGACGTTGGTCCCCTTGGTGGTCTCCGCCATGTTGCGCGCCACCGATATCTGCATCGTCTTGGTGGCACTGTAGGCGGGGAGCTCGGGAGCCGGATTGATGCCGGATTCGCTGGCCATGAAGACGACCTTGCCGGCGTTACGCTTGAGCATCTTGGGCACGTAGAAGCGCGCCAGGCGGACTCCGCTCATGACGTTGGTCTCGAACAGCTCGGTCCAGTGCTGGTCGCCGACCTCGTACATGTCGACAGCCTCGTAGATGCCGAGGTTGAGAACGAGAACGTCGGTGTCCGGACAGGCCGCGATGATCTGCCGGCAGCCATCGGCCGTGGCGCTATTGCCGACGGCAGGCTCCACCTTGGCCTCCGGCACGTCGTCGCGCAGTCTGGCGACCGCGGCGTCGACCGAGGCGGCGCTGCGGCCGTTGATGACGACCTCAGCCCCTTCGCGGGCCATGGCGCGGGCGATCGCAAAACCCAACCCGCCGGTCGATGCGGTAACCAGGCAGCGTTTCCCCCTGTATCCCAGTTCCACCGTCTTGTTCCCCTTACAACCGGCCGCCAAGCTGGCCGGACTCGTTCATTCCTGCGTCAACTCTACAAACAGCTGCTCGAGCGCATGCGGTGCGCCGACCGAAACCGAAGTCATGCCCTTCGCCAGAAGCTCGCGGACCAGACGCGCCCGCAATTCGCGGTCCGACTTTCCGAAATCGGCGCGCAGCTCGACAGCCAGCGTGAATTCGGATTCGACGCGCGCCGCGACGACGCCGGCGCATTCCGCCACGCGCCCACGCACTTGCTCGGCCGGATCCTCCATTTCAACTTCGAACACCCGTCGGCCCAGCCGTCCCGCCAGGACGTCCGCAGTCGGTCCGGAAGCGATCACATGGCCATGGCTGATGAAGACCACCCGGTCGATGACCCGCTCAAGCTCGGAAAGCTGGTGTGAGGACAGCATCAGCGTCACCCCCCTGTTCCTCAGCTCCAGGAAGATGTCGCGCATGTCGATGACGCCGCGCGGATCCAGCCCCAGCGTCGGCTCGTCGAGCAGCAGGAATTGCGGTTCATGCAGCAGACAGCGCGCCAGGCAGACGCGCTGCTGCATGCCACGCGAGAATGTCCCCAGCGGGCGGCGGCCGATATTGGGCAGCCCGACGCGATCGAGGGCGCCCGCCACGGACTTCGCATCGCCCGGCAAGCCGTAGAGACTGGCGAAGAACGACAGATAGCTGCCCGCGCTCATTTCGGGATAGACGCTCGGCTTCTCCTGCAGGTAGCTGATGCGCGCCCGCACTTCGCGGCGGCGGAACCCGTTGGCCACGCCGAAAAGCTCGACCGCGCCCCGGTCCGGGGTCAGGAGCCCGGCGATCATCCGCATCACGGTGGTCTTGCCGGCGCCGTTCGGTCCGAGGAATCCGACGATCTCGCCGGAAGCAATATCCAGATCCACGCCGTGCACGACGCGCTTGCGCCCGAAGGACTTCTCCAGCCCGCGCGCCTTGAGCACCGATGTGGCCAGCGTCAACATCAGTAGGGCAGCGGCATGTAGTACAGCCGCACCAGGTTGAAAACGATCATGAGAACCGCCGAGGCAAGGAGGAATTCCATCGGCCAGGCGAGGAGCCTGATACGGTCGTTGGCGAACTTCATGCCGACAATCGCCGCAACCGCCAGCACCGAAGTCAGCGGCGGCGGCGGACCGCCTTCGATGGCAGCGCACCCGCTGAGCAGAAACAGCAGGATGACGCCCAGTCCGATGAAGCGTTTCATAGCGCGGCTCCCTCCAACTCAACGCGGTGCGTCGCGGGGTGCCGAACGCCGCCGTTGGAACTCGCCGACGCGAACGCAATCGTCCGGCCGTCTTGGGGATCGAACAGGTAGACCCAGCTCGGATCGAACCCCAGCCAGAGCCGGCTTCCCGGCTCCTTGCTCAGGTGCCGCGTTTCTTCCGTCGAACTGCGGGTGTTGAGTTCGACCCCGCCGCACAGGAACACGTAGAGGTTCTCCGACCCGGTCGGCTCGAACGCCGCCAGCGCGGCGGGTAGCTGGTGGCTGTCGTCGCGCGTTTCCGCGATGGTGACATGTTCCGGACGTACGCCGAGGCGCACCGGCGTGCCGGCTCGCTCGAAAAGGCGGTTCTCGGCAACCCAGTCCGCATCGAGCGTGACGTCGACGCCGCCCAATCTGGCGACCAGGCGATCGCCGGCGGCGATGAGCACCGCGTCGGTCACATTCATCTGCGGTTCGCCGACGAAGGTGGCCACGAACTCGCTTTCGGGCCGCTCGAATATTTGGCGAGGCGTCGCGAACTGCAGCATCCTGCCGTCGCGCATGACCATGATGCGATCGGCCATGGTCATCGCCTCGAGCTGGTCGTGGGTGACGAAAATGGTCGTCACCCCGATCGTCTTCTGCAGATGGCGGAGCTCGGCCCGCATCTGCCCGCGCAACTTGGCGTCGAGATGCGACATCGGCTCATCCATCAGAAAGATGTCGGCATCGCGCACCAGCATGCGCGAGATCGCCACGCGCTGCAGTTGGCCGGCGGAGAGCTGGTCGGGCTTGCGCGACAGCACGTCGGTGATCTGCATCAACTCGGCAACCTCATCGACCTTCCGCTTGATCTCGGCCTTGGACATGCTGCGGACCTTGAGCGGATAAGCGATGTTGCCGTGCACGGTCATGTGCCGGTAGAGGCCGTAGTCCTGGAAAACCATGCCGACGTTGCGATAGCGCGCCCTGAGATAGGTGACATTGCGCGCCCCCAGCATGATCCTGCCTTCCGACGGCATCTCGAGCCCGGCGATCATGCGCAGCGTCGTGGTTTTGCCGCAGCCGGACGGGCCGAGCAGGAAGACGAACTCGCCTTCCTCGACTTCCATGTCGATGTCATCGACCGCGACGAAGCCACCGAAGCGTTTGGTGACACCAGTGACGCCGAGCTTAGCCATCGCTGCATAATCCCAAGCTGGGGACCTTCCGAGCGCTCACTCTTTTATGACTCCCTGTGAGAGGCCGCTGATCAGCTGGCGCTGCATGATGAGCACGAACAGGACGAGGGGTGCCGTGACCAGGATGACCGCCGCTCCGAGGATGTTCCATTGCACGTTGGCGCCGATCGAATAGGCCATGATGGCCGGCGGCATGGTCTTCGCCTTGATGCTCGTGAGAAAAGTGGCGAACGCATACTCGTTCCAGGACAGGATCATCACGAAGATCGCGGTCGCGGTGATCGAGGGCATCATCAGAGGAAGCGTGACCTTGCGGAACGCCGCGATCCAGCTGTCGCCGTCCACCATCGCCGACTCCTCGTAGCGTTTCGGAATGTCCCTGAAATAGCCGGTGAGCATCCACACCACGAACGGCAATTGCATCGCCGTGTAGAGGAGGATCATGCCGATCTGCGTGTCGAGCAGCTTCAGTGTCTGGAAGGTGATGAAGATCGGCAGCAGCACCGCGACCGGCGGCATCATGCGATTGGTCAGGACCCAGAAGGCGATGTCGTCCCTGCCCGGGAACGTATAGCGCGCCATCGCATAGGCGCAGAAAAGGCCGATGGTCACCGAGAAGAAGGTCGACGCGAGGGCGATGACGCTGCTGTTGCCGAAGTTCGACATGATCTGCTTGTCGAACAGGTAATGGAACGCATCGAGTGTCGGCACGAAGAACCACGTCGGCGTCTGCGAAAGCCCCGCTTCCTTGCTCATGAAGCCGGTTATCACGATGTAGAAGTACGGCATGAAATTGATGAAGCACACCGCAATGATGATGACGTAGACCCACCAGTTGCGGGCCTTTTGCGGGGCGGCTGGCGATTCGATTTTGTGGATGTCGTCCGTCTTGCTCATGTCTTTTGTCCTAGTCGGCGACCTCTGTGCGCGAGCGGAAGATGCGGACGAACAGGAAGCTCATCACGATGATCACCAGCATCATCAGGAGCGAGATCGCTGCGGCATGCGACGCGTCGAAGAATTCGAGCCCCGTTTTGGTCAGCAGGACGTTGAGGGTGGTCGTGGCGCTTCCGGGGCCACCGCGCGTCATCACCACGATCAGCTCGTAAGTGCGGAAGGCATCCATCGTGCGGATGACGACGGCAATCAGGATCGCCGGCCGCAGCAGCGGTATGGTGATGGTCCAGAACACCCGCCAGGCCGACGCGCCGTCGATTTCGGCGGCCTCATAGGGCTGCGGCGGTATCGAGGCCAGGCCCGCAAACAGCATCAGGAACATGAACGGGGTCCACTGCCAGACGTCGACGAACACCAGCGTCTGCAGCGCCCACATCGGATCGGACAGGAAGGGCAGTTCGCTCAGTCCGAAGAACTTGGCGATCTGGCCTGAATAATAGGTGATGAGACCGCCACCTGGAAAAAACATGTAGCGCCAGATGAGCGCCGCGACGAGCGGCGGCAGGATCATCGGAATGAGTACCAGGATACGGAACACGCTGGTGCCGGCGATTTTGCGCCTGAAAAGCAGCGCCAGCCCCAGGCCAAGCCAGAATTCGAAGAGGACCGCCTCGACGGTGAAGATCAGCGTGATCTTGAGCGCATTCCAGAACGCCGGATCGTGCATCAACAGCTGATATTGATAGGTGCCCACGAAAAAGCGTGGCAGGTAGGGCTTGGACAGGTTGATGTTCTGGCCAGCCATGTAAAGGGCATAAAGAAACGGATAGATGCCAAACAGGAACAGGATGATCAACGTGGGCGCGATCAATATCCACGGGAAGACTTTTCGGTTGGACGGTCCGAAGGTGGCGGCGAACCGGCGCCTTTTCGTCTCGGCCATGCTGGTTTGATCGGCAATCGCGCTCATTGCGAGGTCTTCCTCACTCCGCGGACCGCAACGGACGAACTCTCCGGCGACCCTCGAAACAACGCCGCAGCCAAGCGCGCGGTCGTCGTTCAGACACGCTCCGGGCGGGCGGACCCGCCCGGAGCCAAACAGACCTCAGCCTATTGCCAAGAGGACGGCATCTGGTCGTAGTACGTCAGGTCGCGCCAGTGCTGCGGAGGCAGGTCCTTGCGGCCCGGGATGTAGTAGCCGCCGCGACGCATGGCGTCGGTCATGCGCTTCTCCATGTTCGCCGCCGCGGTCTTGGAGTCGATCTCGCCGATCCACACGCGCGAGCCTTCTTCGCCCATGATGTCGGAGATCTCGGCCCACTCCGGGACGCGAACGCGCTCGTCGGGGTCGGTGGTCTTCAGCATGAACTCATAGATCGGAACCCACCAGGGCTGGTACTTGGCCAGCACCTCGCTGCGATAGGTCGAGTGCCGCACCGGACCAGCGCCGAACTCGATGGCGCGTTCCTGCATTTCCTTGGACGTAATCCACTGGATGAAGGTCCAGGTGGCTTCCTTCTGCTTGCTGTCCCTGGAAATGCCGAGGCTCCAGGAGCCGAACCACAAGTCGATCATGCCCTGCGGACCGGCCGGCGTGTGCAGGTGAGCGTTCTTGCCGGCGATGGCGGGGACGTCCTCGAAGAACGTCTTGATGAAGTCGCCATAGTTCCACAGGCCGAAGGCGCCGCCCGATTGATAGAGCTTGGTGGCTTCGTCGATGCCCCAGTTGGCGCTGTCTGCCGGCATGAACTTCTTCAGCGCGACGAAGTAGTCGATCGCGTCGATGGTATGCTGGTTGTTGATGGTGATGTTCCAGTCCTTGCCGATATATTCGTCACCGACGGTGGCGGGTTCCTGGAAGGCATAAAGGAACGGCAGGAAGGTGATGCCCCAGAACCAGCGGCCGGGCATGTTGGCATAGCCGATCATGCCCGCCTCGGGATGATGAACCTTCTCGGCCGCCTTCATCATGAAGTCGGTGGTGTACTCGGGCGAGAAGCGCGGCGGCAACTTGATGCCGGCGGCTTCCGCGACGTCGGCGCGGTGCGTCACGCCCACCGGCCCGGCCCCGATCGGCAGGCAGAAGAGCGTCTCGTTGTAGACGCCTGCGCCGCTGATGTTGCGCGGCAGGAAGTCGTCGATATCGTAACCCGCTTCGGTCAGGTCCGGATTCTTGACATACTTCATCATCGGCTCGAGGAAGCCGGCGGAGGCGTATTCGGCCAGCCACATCACGTCGATCGCGAAGATGTCGTAGCGGCCGGTGCCCTGCTGCATCTCAACCAGGGACTTCTGCCGATAGCTGTCGAACGGCACCTGGTCGACGATGACCTTGATGCCGTACTTCTCCTGGAACTCGGGCAGGAACTTGAAGATGGCATCGAACTGCGGCATTGCCGGGAACAAGACGTTGATTTCGCTCCCCGCAAACGTCTTCTGGTACTCGGTTTGCGCCAACGCTGGCACGCTCGCGCACATTGTCGTCGCCATCATGGCGACAAGGCCCAGTTTCACTGGTCCACGTAGCATGTTTCGTGCTCCTCCTTGGTGTGATCAGTCTCCGGCTTCATGCTTTTTGCTCTTGCAGTCTCAGCTTGGAACGGCCGGACGTTCCGGATTCGAATGGGCGTCGGTGAAGAGGGCCTGCCTGACCGTCTTTCCTGTCGCCTCCGAAAACAGATAGACGTGGCGGGGATCGATGCGGATGGCGATCTTCGCCCCGATGTCGCTGTCGTACTTGCGCGCGTCGTCGACCGAGGTCAGTACGCGCAGGATCGATCTCCCGACCTCGATGTGGAAAACGACGCGCGACCCGAGGACCTCCACGGCGAAGACGGTGCCGCGCAACAGCCCCTTAAGGCCCGATCCGGGATCGGCCACGGCGAGTTGCTGCGGTCTTGCGCCGAGCAGATAGCGTTGCGAGGGATCGAGCGGCGGCCCGCCGTGTTCGACCCAATCCCCGTTGACCTCGATCGGCGTGCCTTCGATCTCGATCGTGCGCCTGTCGCCGTCGCCGCGCAGCGCCGCCGGCAAGATGTTCATCGCCGGTTCGCCGATGAACGTCGCGCAGAACAGCGTCGCCGGGCGATCGTACATCTGCTGCGGTTCGTCGATCTGCTCGACGCAGCCCTTGTTGATCAGGACGATCCTGTCCGCCATCGTCATCGCTTCGAGCTGGTCATGGGACACGTACAGCATCGTGGCGCTGTACTCGCGCTGGAGGCGCTTGAACTCGACCCGCATACGCGCGCGCAACTGGGCATCGAGGTGGGAGATCGGCTCGTCGAGCAGAAAAACGTCGGCGTCCCGGACCAGCGCCCGGCCGATCGCGACCCTCTGCATCTGCCCGGCCGAAAGCTGGTCGGGCATCTTGTCGAGCTGCTCGGAGATCTGCAGCGTGCCGGCAACCGCCGACACGGCGGCGCCGATCGCCGCCGCAGTCATCTTGCGGACCCTGAGCGGGTAGGCGAGGTTGTCCCTGACGCTCAGATGCGGAAACAGCGAGTGCTTGTCGTAGACCATCGCGACGTTGCGCGCGCCGGGCGTGCGGCGTGTCACGTCGTTGCCGGCGATTCTGATCTGGCCGGCGTCGGCATGTTCGAGCCCCGCGACCAGGCGCAACGTTGTGGTTTTTCCCGCCCCCGACGGTCCCAGCAGGAAGACCGCCTCCTTGTGTCCAACGTCGAAGGAGACATCGCGAACCGCTTGCGTGCCGTCGGCGTATGTCTTGCGCAAACCCTCAAGCTGCAGATGTTTCATCGTTTGTCACGTCAGCCCGGGCTTATTGGTGTTTTCGGTGCTGTGGACTTTCGGGTACCCGTCTCCCCATTGGCAGGGACCATAAAATGAAATTTCCTACCATGCAATAGCGCGCGAAACAATTTCGACATTCTGTGTCCGTGTGCTGCCTTTTGGCGTATCGGGGCTTCGCCGCGAACGGGCCACAAACCTATGGTTGCCAAGGGCCTCCTTCCCGCGGCTGGCCGTATTTTCGGCATGCCGGCAGGGTGTGGCATTAGCCTCTATTGCAACCTTCGAAAAAAATGCGCTACGATGGAACATCGGTCGAAATAAATTCTGGGAGGGGACCATGGATTTCGGTATCTCCGGCAAGATAGCTGTCATCACGGGCGGCGCCACGGGCATCGGACGCGGCATCGCCGAGGCCTTCCACGGGGAAGGCGCAACGGTGGTCATCAACGGCCTTCCCCGCGACGACCTCGACAAGGCCTGCGCGGAGATCGGGTCAAACGCTCATGGCGTGGTGGCGGATCTCAGGACGCCGGAGGGCGCCCGCACGCTTGCCGATTTCGCTGGCCAGTTCGGTCACGTCTCTTTCCTCGTCAACAATGTCGGCGTGTTCGACGTGAACGACTTCTTCGAGGTGAGCGACGAACGCTGGATCGAGTATTTCGAGCACAATCTGATGACGGCGATCCGCATCACCCGCCTCCTCATGAAGAAGATGCTCGACAAGAACGAAGGCAGCATCGTCTTCATCGCCAGCGAGGCGGCGATCCGCTCGATCGGCAACATGATTCCCTATTCGGTGACCAAGAGCGGCGTGCTCGGGCTATCGCGCGGGCTGGCCGAGCTGACACGCGGCACCAATGTCCGCGTCAACAGCTACATGCCGGGCACGACGGCGACCGAATCGGTAAAGGCCTATTTTGCCGACCTGGCCAAGCAGAAGGGGCGCACCGTCGAGGAGACCCTGCGCGCGTTTTACGACGAAGTTCAGCCGGGAAACCTCGTCCGCAGGCTGATCGACCCGGCGATGCACGGGCGCGGCGTGGTCCAGCTGGCCACCAATTGGGCCATGAACGGCGTGAACCACAGGGCCGACGGCGGCACGATCCGCTCGATCATGTGATCGCCGCGCTGCATGGCGGCGTTCCTGGCGTGGGCTTCTGCGGGCGCCGCGCGCATTGGGTGCACGGCGGCGACCCCGCTCCGCCTATCCCACGCGCCGCTGACGATTCCACGCCTGCCTCGTCGTCCACCGCCGGCAGCGCCTCACCGAGGCCGCGAACGGCTTCGCAGCCGTCGCGATGGAGCGTGCGACGAATCGAAGATTGACAGCACGCCGGCCTCAGCCCTATCTTCACATATGTGATGAAATCTCACAAATGTGAGGGAGAGATGAGAGCGATCGTTCTTCACGCTCCCGGCGATATTCGGCTTGAGGAGAGGCCGAACCCGCACGCGGGGCCAGATGAGGTGGTGGTGAAGGTCCGTGCGGTGGGCGTTTGCGGATCGGATTGGGCGCGCATGTTGGTCAAGGGCGCCCACAAGATGCCGCTCATCACCGGCCACGAGTTTTCCGGCGAGATCACCGAACTCGGTCCGTCGGTGAAGGGCTGGGAGATTGGCGAGCTGGTCGCCATCCCGCCGCTGTTGCCCTGCTACGAATGCGACCAGTGCAAGACGGGCAACTTCTCGCGCTGCCGCAACTACGACTATTTCGGCAGCCGTCGCGACGGAGCTTATGCCGAGTTCGTGGCGGTGCCGGTGGGCAACCTGCTCAAGGTGCCGCAGGATGCAGATCCGCGCGCCATCGCCATGGTCGATCCCGCCTCGATTGCCCTGCACTCGCTGTGGAAAGCCGGCGGCATGACCGTCGGGCAGACCGGCGCCGTGGTCGGCTGCGGGCCGATCGGCCTCTACGTCATCGAATGGATGCGTCTGATGGGCGCCACCGAGGTCATCGCCGTCGATGTCAGCAAAGACAAGCTCGACCTCGCTACCGAGGCCGGCGCGACGACCGGCCTCTATACCCAGGACGTTTCTGGGACCAAGATGCGCGCCGACGTCGTCGTGGAGGCGGTCGGCATCGACGCCACCGTCAATGCCGCAGTGTCGCTCGGCGGTCCGGGCGCCCATGTCTCGTTCATCGGCATTCCAGTGCCGGCGGTGACATTCGACAACGCCACCTTCCAGAGCTTCCTGCGTCAGGAACTGAGCCTGCACGGGTCATGGAACAGCTTCGGTGCGCCCTTCCCCGGCAAACAGTGGAGCGAGACGGTGGCGGCGCTCTCCGACGGGCGTCTGAGATGGGAGTTCCTGATCAGCCACGATCTGGACCTTGCAGAACTCCCGGGGATTTTTGACCAATACAAGGCGGGTAAACTCGCCTATTCCAAAGTACTATTCCGGCCCTAAGCGAAGCGAAAAACAGGTCGGAAGAATGAACAAGCCGAGCCATCGCGATCTTGTCCGTCTGCCGCTCGACGAGACGCGCGAGCATCTGATAGTGCACGTCGCCCGCATGGCCTATCAGCAGAACAAGACGCTGACCGAGATCGCCCGCGAAACCGGCATGAACCGCTGGCGGGTCAGCAAACTTCTGCAGGAAGCGCTCGATGTCGGCATGGTGCGCATCGAGATCGTGCCGCGCTTCGCGCGACAGCCCGAGATTGAGGCGCGCCTGATCGAGCGCTTCGGTTTGCGCGATGCAATCGTGGTCACGCGGTCGCTGGACAGCGATCACGAGATGGAGCGCGTCGCCCGGGCGGCCGGGCAATATCTGGCTGCCCTGCAGCCGCGGCCGGCGAGCGTGGGGGTTTCGTGGGGCCGCACCATGTCGGCGGTGGCGCATTGGCTGGCGCCGCAATGGAACGACGGCGTTATCGTCGTGCAGATCAACGGCACGGTGGCGATCAAGGCGAGTGGCCCGCGGACGAACGACGTTGCCGATGTCTTCGCCCGTAAGGGCAACGGCCGCGCCTTGCCGTTGCCGATGCCCTCGATCGTCGGCGAGAAGGCGACGCGGCGCGTTCTCGAGAAGGACCGCATCGTCGCCGATGTGCTGGCCGCCGCCCGCAAAGCCGAAGTGCTGTGCTTTTCGCTCGGCCAACTGCATCCGCAGTCGGTGCTGGTGACCTCGGGCAACGTGACCGACAAGGAGATGGCCGACCTGATTGCGGCCGGTGCCGTAGGCGACGTGCTCGGCCGGTTTTTCGGCGCCGATGGTGAGATCGTCGATCGTTCCCTCGACGAACGCACAGTCGGCCTTACGCTCAAGGACTTGAGCGGCCACGGGCACGCGGTGTGCGTGGCGACCGGCCGCAGCAAGCACCGCGCCGTGCTCGCCGCGCTGCGCGCCCGGTTCCTGAACGTCCTGATCACCGATCAGGACACCGCAGAATTTGCGCTGGAGAAAGCGAAATGAACGCCAATATCACCCCGCTGGTTGAGATTCCGGAAGCGGCGCCTCCGGAGCAGCTTTCCAATCAGGAGCGCAATCCCGGCACAGCGCTGAAGCCCGAGCTGTTCGAGGGGCACGCGGTCAATCGCGCCGCCACCGAGAGGCGTGCGCAGACGCTGACCAAGCGCCGCTCGGTGAAGAAGGCCAACCAGGCTGCATGGCTGGTCAACGCCATCCGCTGCATGGACCTGACCACGCTTTCCGGCGACGACACGGAGGGCCGCGTCCACCGGCTCTGCGCCAAAGCCCGTCAGCCGCTCGCCCCGCATATCGTTCGCGGTCTCGGGATCGAGAACCTGAACCTCACCACCGGGGCCGTGTGCGTCTATCCGACGATGGTGAAGCATGCAGTCAAGGCGCTGCGCGGCACCGAGGTTCCCGTCGCTTCGGTGGCCACCGGCTTTCCCGCCGGCCTGATGCCGCTGCATCTGCGCCTGGAGGAGATCCGCTGGGCGATCGGCGAGGGCGCCGACGAGATCGACATCGTCATCACCCGCGAGCACGTGCTCAACCGCAACTGGCAGGCGCTCTACGACGAGGTCGGGCAGATGCGCGAGGCCTGCGGCCGCACTCACCTCAAGGTCATCCTCGGCACCGGCGACCTGCAGACGCTGCGCAACGTCTATGCAGCCTCGCTGATCGCCATGCAGGCCGGTGCCGATTTCATCAAGACGTCGACCGGCAAGGAGCCGGTGAACGCTACGCTGCCGGTCAGCCTGGTGATGACGCGGGCCATCCGCGATTACGAGATCGAGACGGGCTACAAGGTCGGCTTCAAGCCGGCCGGCGGCATGAAGTCCGCCAAGGACGCCCTCAACTGGCAGATCCTGATGAAGGAGGAGCTGGGAAACGAGTGGCTGCGCCCGTCGCGCTTCCGGCTGGGAGCCTCGTCGATGCTGGGCGACATCGAACGCCAGCTCGAACATCACGTCACCGGGCGCTACGCCGCCTCCCACCGTCACTCCGTTGCCTAGAGGTCGAAACCATGAGCTCAATCGCCGAACTGATCGACACCATGGAGTACGGTCCGGCACCTGAAAGTGCGGACGTCGTTCAAGCCTGGCTCGACAAGTACAAGGACGGCTTCGGCCTCTACATCAACGGCCGCATGCAGCCGCCCGGCAAGGACCTGCTGGACGTCACCGATCCCGCCACCGGCAAGGTCATCGCCAGGGTCACGCGCGCCACGACCGAGGACGTCGACACGGCCGTCAAGGCGGCGCGTGCGGCCTTTCCGAAGTGGTCGGCGTTGCCCGGCCATGAGCGCGCCCAGTGGATGTATGCCCTGGCACGCCATATCCAGCAGCATGCGCGCTTCCTCGCCGTGCTCGAATCGATGGACAACGGCAAGCCGATCCGCGAGGCGCGCGACATCGACGTGCCGCTGGTCGCCCGCCACTTCTATCATCACGCCGGTTGGGCCGAGATCCTCGAGACGGAGTTCCCGGGTGCCAAGCCGCACGGCGTGTGCGGGCAGATCATCCCGTGGAACTTCCCGATGCTGATGCTGGCGTGGAAGATCGCGCCGGCGCTCGCCGCCGGCAACACGGTGGTGCTCAAGCCGGCCCGTTTCACGCCGCTGACGGCGCTGGCCTTCAGCCGCATCTGCGACGAGGTCGGCCTGCCGCCGGGCGTCGTCAACATCGTCACCGGCAACAGCAAGACCGGAGAGGACATGGTCGTCCATCCGGACATCAACAAGATCGCCTTTACCGGATCGACCGAAGTCGGCCAGCACATCCGCAAGCAGACGGCGGGATCGGGCAAGAAGCTGACGCTCGAGCTCGGCGGCAAGTCGCCGTTCATCGTCTTCGCCGACGCCGATCTCGACGCGGCGGTGGAGGGCGTGGTCGACGCGATCTGGTTCAACCAGGGCCAAGTGTGCTGCGCCGGCTCGCGCATCCTCGTCGCCGAAGGCGTGGCTGACCGCTTCACCAAGCTGCTCAAGGCGCGCATGGCGCACCTGCACGTCGGTTCGCCGCTCGACAAGTCCACCGATGTCGGCACAATCGTCGACGCCTCGCAGCTCGCCAGCATCAAGGCGCTCGTCGATCAGGGCGTGGCCGAGGGCGCCGAGCTGTACCAGGGCCAGGCGCCGGCGGGCTGCTACTATCCGCCGACGCTGGTGACCAATGTCGAGCCGGCCTCGATCCTCGCGACCGAGGAAATCTTCGGTCCGGTTGCGACCCTGTTCACCTTCCGCACGCCGGAAGACGCGATCCTGCTCGCCAACAATACGCGTTACGGGCTGGCCGCCTCGATCTGGTCGGAAAGCATCAATCTGGCGATCGGCATCGCAGCCGCGATGAAGGCCGGCGTGGTGTGGATCAACAGCACCAACGTGTTCGATGCCGGCGCGGGCTTCGGCGGCTACCGCGAGAGCGGATACGGCCGCGAGGGCGGGCGTGAGGGAATGCTTGCCTATCTCGAGCTGCCCGGCCCGGGCCCGCGCAAGAACGAGGACGACACGCCGGCGGCCATCGCGCCGTATCCGGAGGTCGGCGGCAATCTGGTCGGCATCGACCGGACGGCCAAGCTCTACATCGGCGGCAAGCAGGCGCGCCCGGACGGCGGCTATGCCTATCCGGTCGTGCAACCGAAGAACGGCAAGCTCGTCGGGCTTGCCGCGCACGGCAACCGCAAGGATATCCGCGACGCGGTCGAGGCGGCCAGCAAGGCCACCAAATGGGGCGCCTCGACCGGCCACAACCGCGCGCAGATCCTCTACTATCTGGCCGAAAACGTGGCGGCGCGCGCCGCCGAGTTCACCGACCGCCTGCAGAGCTTCGGCGCCACAGCCGCCAGCGCCAAGAAGGAAGTCCAGGTCAGCATCCAGCGGTGCTTCTGGTATGCCGCCCAGGCCGACAAGTTCGACGGCATGGTGCATTCGACCCAGTCGTCGTTCGTGACACTGGCCATGCACGAGCCGGTCGGCGTGATGGGGCTGGTTTGCCCGACCGCCCATCCGTTGCTCGGCGTGATCTCGCTGGTTCTGCCGGCGCTGGCCATGGGCAATCGGGTCGTCGCCGTGCCGTCGCAGACCTGCCCGCTTTCGGCCACCGACCTCTATCAGGTACTCGAGACCTCGGACATTCCGGCGGGCGTGGTCAACATCGTCACCGGTGACCGCGAGGACCTGGTCAAGACGCTGGCCGGCCACGACGGGGTCGACGGCATCTGGTACTTCGGCTCCATCGCCGGCATCAAAAAGGTCGAGGAGCTGTCGATCGGCAACGTCAAGCAGACCTGGACCGAGCCCGGCGGCCGTCGCGACTGGCTGGGGCAGGAAGGCTACGGCCGCGTATTCCTCAACAAGGCGACGCAGGTCAAGAACATCTGGGTGCCCTATGGCGAGTAGGGCGACGTCGACGGATTACGAGCCGCGGAGCGCTCTGTGAGAGCGCTTCGCATCTGGGCGCACGCGAGATCGAGGAAGGACCCTCCCGCTACTTCCGCATCTCGCGGCGCCCAGAGCCGGATGCCGAGGCATGTCCAGCGCTGGCGAAGCAGCTGCGGCATCCGGCTGAGGCGACGGTACCGAAGATGTGGCGTCGGCACCGGCGGCATTTACTCGGCGCGGTCTGTCCGGTTGCGAACGTGCGTGCCGATGACCTTCGCCGGCACGCGCCGCGCCCGGATCTTTCGCAGCCGAGGTCGCGGAGCGGGCGCTCGCGAGCCGGGCGATGCGGGGCACCGCCGAGGAGGCCTACGACACTGCCTATCCACGGCCCGGCTGGGCCGAGCAGCAGCCTGAACAATGGTGGGCGGGACTGCTGCGCGCCGGCCGGCGGGCGGTCGAGGAGGCAGGGGACCGCGACATCGCCGGCATTGCCGTCGCCACCACTGCCTCGACTGTCGTTGTCTGCCGCAAGGACGGCACGCCTATCCGCCCGGCGCTCCTGTGGATGGACTGCCGGGCGGCACGCGAAGCGCGCCAGACGAGACGGGTACGGCACCCCGTCATGGCGTTCAGCGGCGGAGAGGATGCCGCAGAGTGGTTGGTGCCGAAGGCGATGTGGCTTCAGCGGCACGAACCGGAGGTCTTCGCCGAGGCCGATGTCATCTGCGAAGCCATCGATTTCCTGAATTTCCGCCTCGGCGGCGAGTGGGCCGGCTCGCGCATGAACGCATCCTGCAAATGGAACTACGATTCCGCCACCGGCGCTTTCGTCCCGGAGGTCTACGACGCGCTGGGTATTCCGGCGCTTGCAGACAAGCTCCCGCGACGCATCGTGCCGGTGGGCGTGGGTGCCATCTTCAATTGGCTAGCGCACACGATCTTCGGCCTCGATGGCGCCGGCCACCAGCAGCTTATTGCCGAAGCGGCGCGCCTGACGCCGGCAGAAACCGGCTTGATGGTGCTCGACTATTGGATGGGAAACCGCACCCCTTATCAACTCGCTGTGGCTGCAGGCCACCGTCGACGCTCTTGGCAGGCCGGTGCATCTCACGCGCGAGAGTAACCTGACGACGCTGGGCGCAGCCGTCTGCGGGGCCCACGCGCTGGGTTCCACTGCCGGCGACCCCATGGCCGGGAAAAGTTAATCTTTGCCCGCGCCTCCCGGTCATTGACCTGGCGCGCGGCCATACCAGATTAGGAACAGGATAAGTGGGCTTCATCGGGGCGGTCCTTTTGCGGGAGGGTCAACTGATGAACAAGCCGGTCATGATTCCCGACGCGAACCACGCGATCACCATCGCGCCGAACCCGAACCGGGTGATCGTCACCATCGCGGGCAAGGTCATTGCCGAGACGATGCACGCGCTGACGCTGAGCGAGGCGTCCCGTCCGCCGGTCCTCTATGTTCCGCGCCGCGACGTGGACATGACGCTGCTCGCGCGCAGCCAGCATGCCACCTATTCCCCCTACAAGGGCGATTGCGCCTATTACAGCATCCCGGTCGGCGGCCGGCGATCGGTGAATGCCGTGTGGACCTATGAAGCGCCTTACGCGGCGGTCGCCGCGATCAGGAATCACCTCGCCTTCCATCCCGATCGCGTCGATTCGATCGTCGAGTGGCCGCTCGAGTGGGGCCTACCCCTGCCATGGCATGATCCTGCGCTCGCTCCAGTGCAGCACGCCGGTTAGCAGCACGCCAGGCACCATGACGATGAACAGCCCGGCATGACCGCGGCCGGCACCCGCATTTACCCGCCCTTCACCGGCGCCGGGACTAGACTGGCGCATGGTGCGAATCGCTGATACCGACGCTCCGCTGGTCATCGCCACGCCCGGCCTGGCCAAGGCCGTCGAGCGCTGGCGGCGCCATCTTGCGAGCGAGCGGCGACTGGCCGACAAGACGGTGGAGGCCTATTCCCGCGACGTCGGCCAGTTCCTGCGCTTCCTGACCGGCCATCTCGGCAATCCGCCGACGCTCGCCGACATGGGCGCCCTGGCCACCACCGACATCCGCGCCTTCATGGCGGCGCGGCGCAACGACGGCGCCGGCTCGCGCACGCTGGCGCGCGGCATCGCCGGCATCCGTTCGTTTGTCGGCTTCCTCGAACGCGACGGCCACGCCAATGGCGCCGCACTGCGCGCCATCCGCGCCCCGCGCGCCAAGCGCACGCTGCCCAAACCGCTGACCGTCGAGGCCGCCCGCGAGACCATCGCGGTCGAGAACGCGCTCGACCAGGAGCCTTGGATCGCCGCGCGCAACGCCGCCATCCTGGCGCTGCTCTACGGCTCCGGACTGCGTATCTCGGAGGCGCTGGCGGTGAAGCGCGGCGAGGCGCCGCTCAGGCCCAACGATGCGCTGCGCGTGCGCGGCAAGGGCAACAAGGAGCGCATCGTCCCGGTTCTGCCGCTGGTCGCCGCGGCGATTGCCGACTATCTCCGCCAGTGCCCTTATCGGGTGGGCCATGACGGGCCGCTCTTCGTCGGCGCCCGCGGCGGGCCGCTCAACCCACGCATGGTGCAGCGGGCGATGGAGAAGCTGCGCGGCGCGCTCGGCCTGCCGCCGACGGCAACGCCGCATGCGCTCCGCCACTCGTTCGCCACCCATCTGCTCGCCAATGGCGGCGACCTGCGCGCCATCCAGGAGCTGCTCGGCCATGCCAGCCTGTCGACCACCCAGATCTATACCGGCGTCGACACCGAGCGGCTGATGGCGGCCTACGACAAGGCCCATCCCAGGGCGTGAGATTGCCCTCGCTGCGGCGCCCGTGCTAGTCACCGCGGCATGACCTCCGCCGCCGCCCATCTCTGGCTTATTACCCGCGCAATCGCGCGGCCCGGCGGCGTGTAACCACGACCCACCGGCAGCGCGGATGATCGCGCCCGGTGGACCAAGCCAGCGATCGTCCCGAAAAAGTGAATGGATGATCGCCCAATGACCGCCTCGACCGAAGACACGTCTCCGCCGACCCAACCGGCTGCCGCCGCGCCCGGCACGATCGAACTCGGCTATGCCTTTGCCGCCATCGGCGCGATTCTCTTCTCGACCAAGGCGATCGCGATCAAGCTCGCCTATGGCGAGCCGGTCGACGCGGCGACGCTGCTGGCCCTGCGCATGGCCCTGTCGGTGCCCTTCTATGTCGCCATCGGGGTATTGGCCGTCATCGACATGCGCCGGCGCGGCCGGCCGCTGCCCACCCTCAAGACCGTCCTGCAGGCGGCGCTGGTCGGCGTGCTCGGCTACTGGTTTGCCAGCTATGCGGACTTCATCGGCCTGGAATTCATCTCCGCCCAGTTCGAACGGCTCATCCTGTTTACCTATCCGCTCTTCGTGGTGATCTTCGGGGCGCTGTTCTTCCGCCAGCCGATGCGGCTGAAAGCGGTCGGCGCCATCCTGGTCAGCTATGCCGGCCTGACGCTCATCTTTGTCGAAAAGCTGGAGAGCGGCGGCTCCCATGCGGTCCTCGGCGCCGGACTGGTGCTGGTCGCGGCACTGGCCTTCGCACTTTATCAGCTGATCGCCAAGAAGGTCATCGCCGTGCTTGGGCCGCGGCTGTTCACCTGCGTTGCCATGAGCGGCGCGGCGGTGGGCGCCTTCGTCACCTTCCTCGTCCAGCACCCGCCTGCCGACCTGATGGTGAGCCAGCGCGTCTTCGCCCTGTCGGTGGTCATCGCCATCGGTGCCACGGTGCTGCCCTCCTTCTTCCTCAACGCCGCGCTGCATCGCATCTCCGCCCAAGCCAACGCCGCCATCGGCACCGTGTCGCCGGTGGTGACCATCGTTCTGGCCAGCGTCTTCCTTGGCGAGGCGCTGAGCCCGGCCGGCATGTTCGGTGCGGCGCTGGTATTGGCCGGCGTCGCCTGGTTCACGCTCGCCGACCGCCCGGGCAGGCGCGCCTAGGTAGCAGCATCAGGAAAGCCACCACGCGCCGAAGGCGATGGTGAGTACGGTGAGCGGCGCGGCACCGCGCGGTCGAGCCGCCAGCCCGGCAGGCGCCCCAGCGCCATGACCAGATAGGTGGCGGCGAAGACGACGACGGCGATCATGGGGCGCGGACACTATCCCGCCTTCGGGCCCCCGGATAGCCGTTAACTCCGGCAGAAAACCGGGCTTCCCGGACCGAACGGGGCCGGCTATTGTCCACCCGGGTCGCCATCACGGACCCGGTTATGGGGGAACTGACATGAGCCTGATCCGCACCGCCTCGATCGCGCTGGTTCTCGGCTTTGCCGTTGCCACGACGGCGACGCCTGCCAGTGCCTGCTTCTTCCACAAGGACGGCAAGGTCGCCGCCGCATACACCGCCAAGCATCCGATCCACGATTTCCTCGCGGCGCTCTTCCACCACAAGAAATAGGTCTCTGATTTCAGCGACTTGATAGGCGCCGCGGGATCTCCGCGGCGCCTTTTCTGGTGCCGGCCGCCGGCTACCACCGGCGCTACTTTTTCCGGCCGCCCTGGGCTCACACGTGGATCGGCTTGGTCCAGGCGGCCAGCGCCGCCTCCTTGACCGCCTCGGACAGCGTCGGGTGGGCGTGGCAGACCCGGGCGAGGTCTTCCGCCGAACCGGCGAATTCCATCAGCACCGAGGCTTCCTGGATCAGTTCGCCGGCAAACGGGCCCATGATGTGGACGCCGAGCACCCGGTCGCTCGCCGCCGCCGCCAGCACTTTGACGAAGCCGTCCTTCTCGCCCATGGCGCGCGCCCGCCCATTGGCCGAAAACGGGAACTTGCCGACGCGGTATTCGATGCGGGCCTCCTTGAGTTCCTCCTCGCTCCTGCCGACCGAGGCGATCTCCGGGCTCGTGTAGACCACGTTGGGGATGACGCCGTAATTCACGTGGCCGGCCTGGCCGGCGAGGATCTCGGCAACCGCGACGCCCTCATCCTCCGCTTTGTGGGCAAGCATCGGCCCGGCGATCACGTCGCCGATCGCATAGATGCCGGCAACCGCCGTCTGGTAATGGTCGTCGACCAGAATGCGGCCGCGTTCGTCGTGTCTGATCCCGGCTTCGTCGAGGCCGAGGCTGCCGGTGTAGGGCCGCCGGCCGATGGCGACCAGCACCACGTCGGCCTCCAGCACCTCACCGTCGCCTCCGGCTGCCGGTTCGACCGCGACCTTCAGCACTTTGCCGCTCTTGTCGACCGAGGCGACCTTACTCGACAGGCGGAAGGCCATGCCCTGGCGGGCGAAGATGCGCTGGGCCTGCTTGCCGATCTCGCCGTCGAGGCCGGGAAGCACGCGGTCGAGGAACTCGACCACCGTCACTTGCGAGCCGAGCCGCCGCCACACCGAACCGAGCTCGAGGCCGATCACCCCGGCGCCGACCACGATCAGCCGCTGCGGCACCTGGCCGAGGGCGAGCGCGCCGGTCGAGCTGACCACGCGCTCCTCGTCGATCGCGACGCCTCTGAGCGGCGCCACCTCCGAGCCGGTGGCAATGACGATGGCGGCCGCCTCCACCATGTGCTCGGCGCCGTCCGCGCCGGCAACCCGCACCTTGCCCGGGCCGGCGATGCTGCCGGTCCCCCGGAAGGTGTCGATCTTGTTCTTCTTGAACAGGAAGGTGACGCCGGAGGTGTTCGCCTCGACGACGCTGTCCTTGTGGCCCATCATGGTCTTGAGGTCGAGTTTCGGCGCGTCGACCTTGATGCCGAAGGTCTCGAATCGGTGACCGGCCAGATCGAACATCTCGGAGACGTGCAGCAGCGCCTTCGACGGGATACAGCCGATGTTCAGGCAGGTGCCGCCGAAGGTCGGCATCTTCTCGACCACCGCCACCTTGAGGCCGAGCTGGGCGGCCTTGATGGCGGCGACATAGCCGCCGGGGCCGCTGCCGATTACGGCAAGATCGTAGGCCAATGATTTCACTCCACTTGATCGGGTCCTGGCGAAGAGATAGCGGCTGGGCCGGATCGTGTCAGCGCCTCATTCGCGCAGGGCAGGCCGTGCATAAACGGGACCAGGATAGCACCGCATCCATACCGCCCTCCCCCGGCGGCCGGGGTATGAAGAAATGCCGCAGCATGGTCGGCGGCGCAGCACGCAAACGGCGCACGAACATCCATTGACCGCGACCCCCTCCTATCCTCCCCTTTCAGGGGGCGGAAGAGCCGGTGGCCACCGCATCGGAGCACCCGTCCGCCCAACCTTGCGGCGCTGCCGTAGGCAGCCCGACGCAGCAACAATCTCCCTCCTCCCTGAATGGGGGAGGCCCGGGTGGGGGTCATCGGGAGGCATGGCGGCCACTGTCCCGCTACTCCTTGCCGAAGATGCGTTTCAGGGCCGCTTCGAGGTCGCTGCGCCGGTCGACGTCGTAGGCGCCGCCGTCGATGACGTGCGCCATCGTCCGGCACCAGGCCGCCTTGTCGTATTGCCGGGCGGCGAGGCGCCGGATGGCCGCCAGCGAGGCTGCGTCGGCCTGGCGGCGTATCTGGGCAGGAATGTCGACACCGGCCGCCTTGTCCGCGACGGTCTCAAGCAGGCCGTCATTGCGCGCCCGCCAGCGTGCGCCGACCTCCTGGAAGGCCGGGTCCCGGTCGATCGTGCTGTAGCACAAAGCCAGGATTTCCAGCGGCCACGGTCCGTTGGTGAGGACCCTCAGATAATCCTCGGGCGTCGGCGGCGCGTTGGCGGCCAGAACCGGGGTGGAGGCCAATGCGGCGGCCAGCGCCAGAGACCGCGGCCAATGCCTGCGCATGGGGCCGGCGTCCACCCTCCTACAGGTCGAGCACCAGGCGCTGCGGGTCTTCCAGGCTTTCCTTGACGCGCACCAGGAAGGTCACCGCCTCCTTGCCGTCGACGATGCGGTGATCGTAGCTGAGCGCCAGGTACATCATCGGCCGCACCTCGATCTTGCCGGCGACCACCACCGGCCGCTCCTGGATCTTGTGCATGCCGAGAATGCCCGACTGCGGCGCGTTGAGGATCGGCGTCGACATCAGCGAGCCGTAGATGCCGCCATTGGTGATGGTGAAGGTGCCGCCCTGCAGCTCCTCGATGGACAGCTGGCCGTCGCGCGCCCGCCGGCCGAGGTCGGAGATGTCCTTTTCGATGTCGGAGAGCGACTTCAGGTCGGCATCGCGCACCACCGGCACGATCAGGCCCTTGCCGGTGCCGACCGCAATGCCGAGATGGTAGTAGTTCTTGTAGATGACGTCGGTGCCGTCGATCTCGCCGTTGACCGCCGGGATCTCCTTCAGCGCCTGCACGCAGGCCTTCACGAAGAAGCCCATGAAGCCGAGCTTGACGCCGTGCTTGGCCTCGAAAAGGTCGCGGTACTGCTTCCTCAGCGCCATGACGCTGGTCATGTCCACCTCGTTGAAGGTGGTCAGCATGGCGGCGGTGGCCTGCGCCTCCTTGAGGCGGCGGGCAATGGTCTGGCGCAGCCGCGTCATCGGCACGCGCTGTTCGCGCGCCAGATCGTCGGGCGGCGACGGCGCCCGCGCCGCAGCCGGCTTTGGCGCCGCGGCCGGGGCCGGGGCGATGAGGCCTTCGACCGCGCCGAGCGCGTCCGCCTTGGTGATGCGGCCGTCCTTGCCGGTGCCGACAACCCGGCCGGGCTCGACGCCCGCCTCGGCCAGCGCCTTGCGCGCCGCCGGCGATGCGGTTCCGGCGCCCATGCCGGTGTCGCCCGCCTCGCGCAGCTTGATGGTCGCCGCGCCGGCGGCGATCGGCCGCGTCGTATCGAACTTCTCGTCGATGGCGCCGGCGGCCACCGGCGTTCCATGACCGTCGCGCGGCGCCGCCGCGGCGCCATTGGCCTCGATGACGCCGAGCACGGCGCCCACGCCCACCGTCGCGCCGTCCTTGACCTCGATGGCCGAGATCACGCCAGCGGCCGGCGCCGGCACTTCCAGCGTCACCTTGTCGGTCTCCAGTTCGACCAGCGGTTCGTCGGCCCGGACGGTGTCGCCGACCTTCTTGAACCACTGACCGACGGTCGCCTCGCTCACCGATTCACCGAGAGCAGGAACACGAATTTCGGTCGCCATTGTGCTTTTCTCCGGTCTTGCCGCCGGTCACTCGGCAAGGGCTTCGTCGAGGAAGGTCGCGAGTTGCTTGAGATGCTTGCTCATCAGCCCGGTCGCCGTGGCCGCTGACGCCGGCCGGCCGACATAGCGCGGCGCGCGCCGCTCGGCACCGACGCTGTCGAGCACCCATTCCAGATAGGGTTCGACGAAGGACCATGCTCCCATGTTCTTGGGCTCCTCCTGGCACCACACCATATCCGCCTGGCGGAAGCGCGACAGTTCGGTGATCAGCGCCTTGGCCGGGAACGGATAGAGCTGCTCGATGCGCAGCAGGTAGACGTCGTCGATGCCGCGCGTCTCACGCTCCTCGTAGAGATCGTAATAGACCTTGCCCGAGCACAGCACCACCCGGCGGATCTTCTCGTCGGGAACCAGCTTGATCTTCTCGCCCTTGAGGATCTCGGCGTCGTCCCACAGCATGCGGTGGAAGGACGAGCCCGGCCCCATCTCGTCGAGCCGCGACACCGCCCGCTTGTGGCGCAGAAGCGACTTCGGCGTCATCAGGATGAGCGGCTTGCGGAAATCGCGCTGCAGCTGGCGGCGTAGCGCATGGAAATAGTTGGCCGGCGTGGTCAGGTTGGCGACCTGAATATTGTCCTCGGCGCAGAGCTGCAGGTAGCGCTCGAGCCGGGCCGATGAATGCTCCGGCCCCTGGCCCTCGTAGCCGTGCGGCAGCAGCATGACCAGACCCGACATGCGCAGCCACTTCTTCTCGCCGGCGGAGATGAACTGGTCGATGATCACCTGGGCACCGTTGGCGAAATCGCCGAACTGCGCCTCCCACATGATCAGCGCCGACGGCTCGGCCAGCGAGTAGCCGTATTCGAAGCCGAGCACCGCCATCTCCGACAGGCTCGAGTTGATGACCTCGAAGCGTGCCTGTCCGTGCGACAGATGATTGAGGGGGATGAAGCGGTCTTCGTTCTCCTGGTCGTAGAGCACCGAATGGCGCTGCGAGAAGGTGCCGCGCTCGACGTCCTGGCCCGCCAGGCGGACGGGATTGCCGGCAGCCAGCAGCGTGCCGAAAGCCAGCGACTCGGCTGTCGACCAGTCGATGTTGCGGCCCGATTCGATCGACTTCTTGCGGTTGTCGAGGAAGCGCCGGATGGTGCGGTGGACATGCAGCTCCTCGGGCATTTCGGTGAGCTTGCCGCCGATCTCGCGCAGCGTCTCCAGCGGCACGGCGGTGGCGCCGCGCCGCGGCCCGTCGCCGGTTTCGGCCACCTTGATGCCGGCCCAGGCGCCGTCGAGCCAATCGGCCTTGTTGGCGCGGTAGTTCGTGCTCGCCTCGAATTCGGCCTCCAGCGTCGCCCGCCAATGGGCCTTGCTCTCCTCGATCTCTGGCGCCGTGACCAGTCCTTCCTCGACCAGCTTCTTGCCGTAGATCTCGAGCGTCGTCGGATGGCTGCCGATCGCCTTGTACATCAGCGGCTGGGTGAAGGACGGCTCGTCGCCCTCGTTGTGGCCGAAGCGCCGGTAGCAGAACATGTCGACGACCACCGGCTTGTGGAACTTCTGGCGGAACTCGGTGGCCACCTTGGCGGCGTAGACGACCGCCTCCGGGTCGTCGCCGTTGGCGTGCAGGATCGGCGCCTCGACCATCTTGGCGATGTCGGACGGGTAGGGCGAGGAGCGTCCGAAGCGCGGATTGGTGGTGAAGCCGATCTGGTTGTTGATGATGACGTGGATCGAACCCGCCGTGCGGTGACCCCTGAGGCCCGACAGGCCCAGGCACTCGGCCACCACGCCCTGGCCGGCGAAGGCGGCGTCGCCGTGGATCAGGAGCGGCAGCACCCGGGCGCGCTGTTCCAGCGGCACGATGTCGCCGCGCCGCTTGTCGGCATGCTGGTTCTGCTTGGCGCGCGCCTTGCCGAGCACCACCGGATCGACGACTTCCAGATGCGACGGGTTGGCGGTCAGCGACAGGTGCACCTTGTTGCCGTCGAACTCGCGGTCCGACGAGGCACCGAGGTGGTACTTCACGTCGCCGGAGCCTTCCACGTCGTCGGGCGACGACGAGCCGCCCTTGAACTCGTGGAAGATGGCGCGGTGCGGCTTGCCCATGACCTGGGCGAGGATGTTCAGGCGGCCGCGATGGGCCATGCCGAGCACGATCTCGCGCACGCCGAGATTGCCGCCGCGCTTGATGATCTGCTCCAGCGCCGGCACCACCGACTCGCCGCCGTCGAGGCCGAAACGCTTGGTGCCGGTGTACTTCACGTCGATGAAGCGCTCGAAGCCCTCCGCCTCGACCAGCTTGTTGAGGATCGCCCGCTTGCCCATCGTGGTGAAGTCGATGCCCTTGTCGGGGCCCTCGATGCGCTCCTGGATCCAGGCCTTCTCCGCCGCATCGGATATGTGCATGAACTCGACGCCGAGCGTCGAGCAGTAGGTTCGTCGGAGGATCTCCAGCATCTCGGGGATAGTGGCAAATTCCAGCCCGAGCACATGGTCGAGGAAGATCCGGCGGCCCCAATCGGCCTCGGTGAAGCCGTAGGAGGCGGGATCGAGCTCGCTCTCCTTGGGCAGAATCTGCAGGCCGAGCGGATCGAGATTGGCGTGGAAATGGCCGCGCATGCGATAGGCGCGGATCATCATCAGGGCGCGCACCGAATCGCGCGTCGCCTGGGTCACCGCGCCGTCGCTGATCTCGACGCCACGGCGGGCGACGCCGGCCTTGATCTTCTGGCCGAGCGCCGTCTCCAGTCCGGCCCAGTTGCCGTCAAGCGCCGAGACCAGTTCGCCGTTCATCACCGGCGGCCAGTCGGCGCGCTGCCACGACGCACCGCCGGCACCGGCGATGGCGGCGTCAGCCGTGTCCTTCAGACCTTCGAAGAAGCTGCGCCATTCGCCATCCACCGAATTGGGATCGGCGGCATAGCGCGCCTGTAATTGTTCTATGTAAGGCGCGTTCGCGCCGTAAAGGAAGGAAGTCGCCGCGAATGCCTGATTCGCGCCCTGACGTGCCATTTTGCCGATTTACGGGGGAGTCTAGCCCCCGCTCTCTCTCACCGCGCAGCCACAAGCCACGCTCTATCGCTCGATAGTCTCGATTTCAACCGTTTGGTCAACGCATGAAATGGGCCCGCGCACTACTTGTTCAAGACTTCGACCAGAGTGCGGCCGATCCGGGCCGGCGAGTCCGACATCACAATTCCGGCCGATTTCATGGCCTCGATCTTGTCGCCGGCGCCGCCGCGGCCGCCGGCGATGATGGCGCCGGCATGGCCCATGCGCCGCCCGGGCGGCGCGGTCAGCCCGGCGATGAAGCCTACGACCGGTTTGCTTCTCCCGCGCGCCGCCTCGTCCTTGAGGAAGCGGGCGGCGTCTTCCTCCGAGGAGCCGCCGATCTCGCCGATCATGACGATCGACCGCGTGGCCTCGTCGGCGAGGAACAATTCGAGCACATCGATGAAGTCCATGCCCTTGACCGGGTCGCCGCCGATGCCGACCGCGGTGGTCTGGCCGAGGCCGGCATTGGTGGTCTGGAACACCGCCTCATAGGTCAGCGTGCCCGAGCGCGAGACGATGCCGACCGAGCCCTCTGAGAAGATGTTGCCCGGCATGATGCCGATCTTGGACGCACCGGCGGTCATCACGCCGGGGCAGTTCGGCCCGACGAGGCGGCTCTTCGAGCCGGAAAGCGCCCGCTTGACCTTGACCATGTCGAGGACCGGGATGCCCTCCGTGATGGCGACGATCAGCGGGATTTCCTCGGAAATCGCCTCCAGGATGGCGTCGGCGGCAAACGGCGGCGGCACATAGATGACGGTGGCGTCGGCGCCGGTCGCTTGCCTGGCCTCGCGCACGGTGTCGAACACCGGCAGGCCGAGATGGCTCTGGCCGCCCTTGCCGGGCGAGGTGCCGCCGACCATCCTGGTGCCGTAGGCGATCGCCTGCTCGGAATGGAAGGTGCCGTTCTTGCCGGTGAAGCCCTGGCAGATGACCTTGGTGGAAGCGTCGATGAGGATGGACATGACTTACTCTTTCCCCGCCACGATCATCGGCCGCTCACCGCCCTGACGATCTTCTGGGCGGCATCGTCGAGGTCGTCGGCCGGAATCACGTTCAGCCCCGATTCGCGGATGATCGTCTTGCCCTCGTCGACATTGGTGCCTTCCAGGCGGACCACCAGCGGCACCGGCAGGCCGACCTCCTTGACCGCCGCGACGATGCCCTCGGCGACCACGTCGCAGCGCATGATGCCGCCGAAGATGTTGACCAGGATGCCCTTCACGCGCGGATCGGCGGTGATGATCTTGAAGGCGGCGGTGACCTTCTCGCGGCTGGCGCCGCCGCCGACATCGAGAAAGTTCGCCGGCTCGGCGCCATAGAGCTTGATGATGTCCATGGTCGCCATGGCCAGACCGGCGCCATTGACCATGCAGCCGATGGTGCCGTCGAGCGCGACGTAGCTGAGCTCGTGCTTGGCGGCTTCCGTCTCGCGCGCGTCCTCCTCGTCCGGATCGCGTAAGCCGGCAATATCGGGATGGCGGAAGAGGGCGTTGTCGTCGAAGTTGATCTTGGCGTCGAGGCAGAGAAGGTCGCCGGCTTCGGTGACCACCAGCGGGTTGATCTCGAGCTGGCTCATGTCCTTGTCGAGCATCGCGGCATAGAGCTTGCCGGTGAGCGCCACGCACTGCTTCACAGCATTGCCGGAAAGCCCCAGCGCATAGGCGATGGTGGTGCCGACATGCGGGCTGTAGCCGGCGGCGGGATCGACGTGCACGGTGACGATCTTCTCCGGGCTTGTCGCCGCCACCTCCTCGATATCCATGCCGCCTTCGGCCGAGGCGATGAAGGCGATACGGCCGCTGGCGCGATCGACCAGGGCGGAAAGGTAGAGCTCGCGGGCGATCGCCGAGCCGTCCTCGATATAGAGGCGGCGCACCACGCGGCCGTCGGCGCCGCTCTGCTTGGTGATGAGCGTGTTGCCCAGCATCTGGCGGGCGTTGAGCGCGACCTCGGCGACCGAACGGGCCAGCCGCACGCCGCCCTTGTCGCCGGCCTGGGCTTCCTTGAACTTGCCCTTGCCGCGTCCGCCGGCATGGATCTGCGCCTTGACCACCCAGACCGGGCCGGGCAGCTCCTCAGCCGCTTTTTCCGCCTCTTCCACCGAAAATGCCGGCACGCCCTTGGCGACCGGCACGCCCAATTGACCAAGAATCGCCTTGGCCTGGTACTCATGGATATTCATGCCGGCTCTTGTCCCCTCCCGGCTTGCCGCCCGCTTATTTGTCGAGTGCGGGTACGATCCGCACGCAGGCGTGGATCAGACCGTCCACGGCTGCGATCGATTTGTCGAACATCGCCCGCTCGCCCTTGTTGAGGTCGATCTCGATGATGCGTTCGACGCCCTTGGCGCCGATCACCGCCGGAACGCCGATATAACGGTCGCTGACGCCGTATTCGCCCTTGAGGCAGACGGCGCAGGGCAGCACGCGTTTCTTGTCCTTGAGATAGCTCTCGGCCATGGCGATGGCCGAATGCGCCGGCGCGTAGAAGGCCGAACCGGTCTTGAGCAGGCCGACGATCTCGGCGCCGCCGTCGCGCGTGCGCTGCACGATCTCCTCGATGCGCTTCTTGGTCGTCCAGCCCATGCCGACCAGGTCGTTGAGCGGGATGCCGGCGACCGTCGAGTAGCGGATGAGCGGCACCATGCTGTCGCCGTGGCCGCCGAGCACGAAGGCCGAGACATCCTCCACCGAGACGTCGAATTCGCTCGCCAGGAAATAGCGCAGCCGCGCCGAATCGAGCACGCCCGCCATGCCCACCACCATGTCCTTGGGCAGGCCGGAGAACTTCTGCAGCGCCCACACCATGGCGTCGAGCGGATTGGTGATGCAGATGACGAAGGCCTTGGGGGCGTATTTCTTGATGCCGGCGCCGACCTGTTCCATGACCTTGAGATTGATCTCGAGCAGGTCGTCGCGGCTCATGCCGGGCTTGCGCGGCACGCCGGCGGTAACGATGACCACGTCGGCGCCCTTGATGCCGGCATAGGCCGAGGTGCCGACGAACTTGGCGTCGAAGCCGGCAACCGGCGACGCCTCGGCGATATCCAGCGATTTGCCCTCGGGAACGCCCTCGACGACGTCGAACATGATGACGTCACCGAGTTCCTTGAGGCCGGCGAGATGAGCGAGCGTGCCGCCGATCTGCCCGGCACCGATGAGCGCGATCGTCGCACGGGCCATAGGCGTGGAATCCCTTGAGATAGATGCGGGGTCACCGCCCGGAGCCGGACGGTTGGGTTGAACTAGCCGGATTGATGCTGCGGTGCAAGAGCGGCAAGACGGCCTGGCGCGACAATGCCGCCCG
>CAVXLJ010000013.1:0-14925 GCA_963762605.1 uncultured Alphaproteobacteria bacterium
CGCCCAGAAGCCGGCCCGCCCGGCCGCGAACAGCCCAATGGGTAATTTGGTGCCCCTGACCCGGGTCGAACGGGTACGCCCTTTCGGGCAACAGATTTTGAGTCTGTCGCGTCTGCCAGTTCCGCCACAGGGGCTGGGGACCGGATATACGGAACCACCGGGAGCCGGTCAAACGCCATGTCGGTGAACCGGCACAAGGAGGTGCGCCGGCCTTGTTTTCACCGTTTTGCTGGCGTCCCTCCTTGCCGACTTCCCGTCGGTCCGCTATGTCCAGTGGTCAGCCATGTACGCGTCCCTTCTCCGTCGCCCGGATCTCACCGCGGCCTTCGTTTTCCTGCTCGCGCTCGCCACCATCGTAGGCGCCTGGGGCTTTCAGCTCATCGGCGGCTACATCCCCTGCGAGCTCTGCTATCAGGAGCGCATTCCCTACTATGTCGGCGTTCCGCTGGCGTTGATCGCGCTCGCCTCGGCCTGGTTCGGCGGTCCTGCCTGGCTGACGCGCGGGGCATTCATCCTGACGGCGCTGGTCTTTGCCTGGAGCACCTATCTCGCCGTCTATCACACCGGCGCCGAATCGCCTGGTGGCCGGGCCCGACCGATTGCAGCGGCAGCGGCGTGGTGACCACGAGCACCGGCGACCTGCTGAGCCAGCTCGACAAGGTCAAGGTCGTTCCCTGCACAGCGGTGACGTGGACCTTCCTGGGCCTGTCCTTCGCCGGGTGGAATGCGGTCGTCTCGTTCGTCCTCACCGTGGCCGGCCTGTACGGCGCGTTCTTCGCCCGGTTCCGGGCCCCGGCGACCGCCGCCTGATTTCCGACCTGCGAAAATTATCGGCCTGACTACGGTCCGGGTGGACCGGAGGCGTCGTGGCGCGCAGGATCGCCGCCATAGCGTTCCGTCCTGATCGACGGAAACGGCACGCCCATGTCGAGCAGCAATCGGGTGGCGGAATCGACAAAGGCGGTCGAGCCGCAGACATAGCTGTGGCGCGGCACTCCGCCGAGGCCGGCGAGCACCTCGCCGATGACATCGGCATTCATGCGCCCCTCGCGGAATGGCGCCGCCACCGGGCTCTCCCGCGTCAGCGTCACCATCAGCGAGACGTTCGGCTCGTTTTCCGCCCGCCGCAGGAGTTCGTCGGCAGCGATCAGCTCTTCCCGCGCCCGCGCCGAATAGACCAGCGCCACCGGCACCTCGGGTGCCGCCGTCGCGCGATGGCGCAGCATCGACAGAAGCGGCACCACGCCTGAGCCGCCGCCGACCAGCAGCAGCGGCCCGCCGTCGTTGCGCCCCCAGGTGAAATGGCCGCCGATCGGCCCACGCAACTCGATCGTGTCGCCGCGAGCCACAATCTCGTGGAAGAACGGCGAGACCTCGCCCTTGTCCAGCTGCTCGATGATCAGCTCGATTTCGGGCGAATCTTCCGGCGCCGAGCCGATCGAATAGCTGCGCTCGGCCTGATAGCCGTCCGGCGCCGTCAGGCGCACATCGACGTGCTGGCCGGCGCGAAAGCCACGCAAGCCGGGCACTTTCAGGCGGAAGCTCTTGACGCGCGGCGTCAGCGGACGGATTGCCACGACCGTCGCCTCCTGCCAGGCGAGACGCCCGCCCGGCACAACCATCTGTTCCATCAACCCGCCTGTCAGTCGCCGGTGAAGCGCTGCTCGCGCCACGGATCACCGTATATATGGTAGCCGCGCAGCTCCCAGAAACCGGGTTCGTCCCGTTCGGTGAACTGGAGCGCGTTCAGCCACTTGGCCGACTTCCAGAAATAGAGGTGCGGCACCAGAAGCCGGGCCGGACCGCCGTGATCCGAGGTGATGGGATGGCCGGCGAAGCTCAGCGCCACCATCGCCTTGCCGCCGACCAGATCCTTGACCGGAACATTGGTCGAGTAGCCGTCATGAGAATGGGCGAGCACGTAGTCGCTCGGTGGCGTTGCGAGGCCGGCGGCCACGAGGATGTCGTCGAACATCACGCCGCGCCACTCGGTATCGAACTTGCTCCACTTGGTGACGCAATGGATGTCGCGCTTCAGTTCGCTCATCGGCAGGGCCTGGAATTCCGCAAAGCTCCAGCGCATCAGCGGCCTTGGACCCACCTTGATGGTGAAGGTCCACTCCGCGGGCTTGACGATCGGCGTCGGACCGGCCGAGAGCACCGGAAACCCCTTCTCCAGATATTGCCCGGGCGGCAGGCGCTTCGCCTCCTCCTCGCTCGGACGGTGCCCGAAAAAGCCTCGCGTGACCATGTCGATCGCCCCTTCCCTGTCGCTGCTCGCGGCCGAAGCTCCATAAGTGGTGCGACCGCCTGCCCGGTCAACCCGTGCCGCGGTCGCGCTATGGCCGGTTGCGCAAGACGAAGGTGCGGCGCGACCAGCCGCGCAGCTGCTCCTCGCGCAGGAACGTGAACAGCCCCGAAGCGACCACCAGCACCATGCCCACCAAGGCGATGTGATCCGGGAACTCACCGAAGAAGATGGCGCCGAGGGCAATCGCCCAGATGATCTGGCTGTACTGGGTCGGCGTAACGCGGTTGGCCGGCGCCAGCCGGGTCGCCGCCAGCATCGAGATCTGCCCGAAGCCGCCGACGATGCCGGCCAGGATGATCAGGCCGATGTCGAGCTTGGTCGGCACCTTGAACTGATGGATCATCAGCATGCCGTCGATTATGAGCGCCGTCAGATAGAGGATCGCCAGCAGACTGATGCGCTTCTCGGTCGAGCCGATCTTGCGCAGCGTGATGATCGACACCGAAGCGCAGGCGGCAGACGCCACCGCCGACAGATGGCCGAGGTGGAGCTGGTGGAAGCCTGGCCGCACCACCAGCAGAACGCCAACGAAGCCGGTCGCCACAGCCAGCCATCGCCGCCAGCCCACCCTCTCGCCGAGGACGGGGATCGACAACATCGTCGCGAACAGCGGCATCAGGAAGAGGACGGAGTAGGCCTCGGCGAACGGGATGGTGGTGAAGGCATAGATGCCGAAGATGCCGGCGGTCGTCCCGCAAATGGCCCGCAGGAAGACGAGACGGGGCCGATTCAAGCGGAACAACTCACGCCAGCGCTCCGACTTCGACCGGGCGAAGCCGAAGGTCGAAAACGAGGCCAGCGTTATGAAAAAGGCGATCTCGAAGACCGGCAGATTGGAACCGAGCGCCTTCGTACAGGCGTCGGCGCACGAAAACAGGACATAGGTGAGGAAGCCGAAGAGTACGCCCTTGATCATGGACAAGCAGGATCCGGTATGCGACCGCCGATCACGGCAGGCGGGCCAGGCGTTCCGTCAGCAGCGCATAATAGCCGTCGGCATCGCCGGAGCGCAGGAACAGCGCATTGGCCGGCCGGTCGGTCACCCGCCACCAGTCCGCCACCGTCATGCCCATGGTCAGCTCGCTCGTCGTCTCGATGCTGACGTTGATCTCGCGCCCCTCGAACAGCTCCGGCTTGATCAGCCAGGCGATGACGCAGGGATCGTGCAGGGGGGCACCGATGCTGCCGTATTTTGTGAGGTCGAAGCGCTCGGAGAACGACAGCCAGCCGGCGACGGCCTCACCGGTGCGGTTGCCGATGGCCGCGAAGGCCTGACGCCGCTCTTCCGTGGTCAGCATCTTGTGGGTCAGATCGAGCGGCGCCACGATCAGCGGAATGCCGCTGCGGAACACCACGTCGGCCGCCTGCGGATCGACATAGATGTTGAACTCGGCAGTCGGTGTGATGTTGCCGCCCTCGAAATAGGCGCCGCCCATCATGACGATTTGGCGCAGGCGTCCGGCGATCGCCGGCTGCCTGATGAGCGCCATGGCGACATTGGTGAGCGGCCCCAGCGTGCACAGCGTGATGTCGCCCTCCGGCGCCGCCATCACCGTGTCGACGATGAAATCGACGCCGTGCTTCTTGGCCAGTGGCATGGTTGGCTCCGGCAATACGAAGCCGTCGAGTCCGGTGCGCCCGTGCACGTGCTCGGCCGTGCGCAATGCCCGCACCATCGGTCGCACGCAGCCGGCATGGACCGGAATGTCCTTGCGGCCGGCAAGCTCGACAATGCGGCGGGCGTTCTTCCCGGTGAGCTCCAGCGGCACATTGCCGGCTACCGCGACGATGCCGAGAACGTCGAAATCCTCCGGCGAGGCAAGCGCCAGCAGGATGGCAACGGCGTCGTCCTGTCCGGGATCGGTATCGATGATGATGCGGCGTGCCATCGGTTGTCCTCTCAGCTGTGTCCGCGGATCGGCCGCGGGCGATAGGGCGCTTCCAGGGCCTTCAGTTCGTCTTCCTCGAGTTTGAGGTCGAGTGCAGCCACCGCGTCGTCGAGGTGGCGCATATTGCTGGCGCCGATGATCGGCGCAGTGACGCCCGGCCGCGACAGCATCCAGGCGAGCGCCACCTGCGCATTGGGCACGCCGCGCTTCTTGGCGATGGCGCTGACCGCATCGATGATCGCCCGATCCGCCTCACTGCGATCGTAGAGCTGCTTTCCGAACCCATCCGTCTTGGCACGCACCGTCGCGTCAGACTCCGCATTCGAGCGGGTCACAAGCCCGCGCGCGAGCGGGCTCCACGGGATGACGCCGATGCCTTCCTTGCGGCAGAGCGGGATCATCTCGCGCTCCTCCTCGCGATAAAGCAGGTTGTAGTGGTTCTGCATGGTGACGAAGCGGCTGAAACCGAGGCGGTCGGAGATCGCCAGCATCTGGGCGAACTGCCAGGCGAACATCGAAGAGGCGCCGATATAGAGCGCCTTGCCGGCCTTCACGACATCGCTCAACGCTTCCAGCGTCTCCTCCATCGGCGTCAGTGGATCGAAGCGATGGATCTGGTAAAGGTCGACGTAATCCATGCCGAGCCGGGTGAGTGAGGCGTCGATCGCCGCCATGATGTGTTTGCGCGACAGGCCGCGCTGGTTAGGGCTCTCGCCCATGGCGCCGTGGACCTTGGTGGCCAGCACATAGCTGTCGCGCACCGGGCCAAAATCCTTGAGCGCCTTGCCGGTGATCTCCTCGCTGACGCCGTTGGAATAGACGTCGGCGGTATCGAAGAAGGTAAAGCCGAGGTCGAACGCCTTTTTGAGGATGGGCCGCGCCGCTTCCTCCTCCAGCGCCCATTCGCGACCCGTCTTGACGCCATAGGTCATCATGCCGAGGCAGAGACGCGAGACGGTGACACCGGTCGTGCCGAGTCTGGTGTAGTCCATGCCCTATTTCCTGTTTTGGCGGCGGCCTCGCGCGGCCGGCGTCGATCGTTCGAACGCTTGCGCCGCGAAACGGCGGGTGAGTTGGGTCGGTCGGAAGCGGGCATCAGTAGACGATAAGGCGCCGCCCGAGGCAATGCCCGGACGGCGCCTTTTCGAAGGCTATCGGAGGCGGTGCGTAAGGCTAGCCGGCCAGCGCCGACTGATCGTTCGCAGCCACCGGACGGACGTGGCCAATCTGTTGCTGGAAGCCGCTCGGATAGCCGAACAGCGCCGCCCGCTCGGCCAATGTCGAGGCAAAGAACGGGTAGCGCCGCAGAATGCGCTCCCGCTGCGCCGGATAATCGAGCATCATCAGGCTGAGCGGCTTGAGCAGCGTCAGATACGGGCGCGGCGGACAGACGACCGTATGGCCGAACACGCGGCGATAGAACGCCTGGTGTTCGGCGCGCACCGTCGCCAGAACGATGTCGGCCTGGAAATGCTCGGCCGCCATGTGCCCGATCCTTACCGTCAGATAGGCCAGTTCCGGAATCGCCCCGCCCGGTCCGGGATCGGCCACGAAGCGCGTCGGATCGACCACCGTCTTGCCGGCGTCGATCATCGGCTTCACCTCGTCCGGAAACACATCCGTCGCGACGAAGTCGGGATAATCCTGGTTGGCGACATGGATACGCATCGAACTGACCAGCCGGCCATCGACGTGGACGCCGATAACCCAACCGTTGTCCGAATCGTCAAAGCGGTCCGTCAGCCGGCGACTGAACTCCGGCTTGATCGCCCCTTCGTCCAAATAGGCCCGATACCGAAGGCGGTAGATCGCCTCTCGGTCTTCATCAGTATCAGCGCGCCGATAGCTGACACGCTGCAATAACTCTTGTACCCGCTCCGCCAAGGCCGGCTGGAGCGATTTCACTACCGCATTACTCATGTACTGGCCTCCTCAGGCTGGGAGGCAGGTTAACACTCCGCTAACCATTCGTACATCGTTAGGCTTAACAAGCAGAATTTAAGGTAAATTTTACAGATCGGGCGCCGCGCGGCCGTCGCCGACGCGGCTTTGCCTCGAAAACGCAGGGAGTTAGGTGATGGAGTGCGGCGCCGTTGCCTGGCCTCGGGCGACCAAGCCGCTCAATGGCGGCTTGCGCTGCGTCAAGATGGCCCCGCTGTCACAGGACCGCGCGGAGGATGATGTCAGCCGGCGTTGCGCCGGAGCACCGCCACCTTGTCGTCGTCCGAGCCGCCAAAGTTCGACGTAAGCAGTTTCATGATCTGCGGACCGGGGATCGGCACGCTGAACAGGAAGCCCTGGACCTCGTTGATGCACTCTTCGGCCGCAACGATGGCAAGCTGTTCCTCGGTTTCGACGCCTTCGATCGTCACCGTCAGGCCGAGGTCGGCGGACAGTCGCGCCACGCCGCGCAGCAGGATCAGCGCCCGGCTGCCCGCTTCCAGGCCCTCCACGAACAGGCGGTCGATCTTCACCTTATTGAGCGGCAGGCCGTGCAGGTAGCTGAGGCTCGAATAGCCGGTTCCGAAATCGTCGAGCGAGAGGCGCACACCGAGTTCGCGCAGCTGGCGCAGGACCAGCCGCGTGGCGCGGGTGTCCTGCAGCAGCACCGATTCGGTGATCTCGATTTCGAGACGGCTGGGGTCGAGGCCGCTGGCGGCGAGAACCTCGCGGACGGTGCCGGTCACGTTGCCGCGGCGGAATTGATAGGCCGACAGGTTGACCGCGACGCGAACCTCGCCGGGCCAGGTGACGCATGCCCGGCACGCCTGGAGTAGCACCCAGTTGCCGATCTCGACGATCAGTCCCATCTCCTCTGCGACCGGGATGAATTCGGCCGGCGGGATCATGCCGCGCAGCGGATGTTGCCAGCGCAGGAGGGCCTCGCAGGTCGTGATCTTCATCGTCTTCAGGTCGAACAGCGGCTGGTAGTAGATCTCGAAAGAGTTGTTGGCGAGCGCATTGCGCAGGTCGAGTTCGAGGCTGCGCCGCTCCTGCGCGCGCACGTCCATCCCCGGCTCGAAGAAGCGCCAGGTGCCGCGCTGTTCCGCCTTTGACCAGTACAAGGCCATATCGGCATTTCTGAGCAGGTGGTCGGCGCCGGTCGCGTCGCGCGGCGCAATGGCGATGCCGATGGTGGCGCCGATGACCACCTGGTGGCCGTCGATCTCGTAGGTCTCGGAAAGCGCCGACACGATCCGGCGCGCCAGGGTCGCAGCTTCCTCCGGTCCGTCGGTCGGCGTCTGCACGACGACGAACTCGTCGCCGCCGAAGCGCGCCACGATGTCGCTTTCACGGACCAGCCGCTTCAGGCGATCGGCGACGGCTCTCAGCAGCAGGTCGCCGCGCGGATGGCCAAGCGTGTCGTTGACCTGCTTGAACTGGTCGAGGTCGACGAAGAGGATGGCCGACGGTTTCGATCCGGCCGTCGCCAGCGTCGCCTCCATGCGCTCGCGCAGGTGCATGCGGTTGGGCAAGCCCGTCAGGGAATCGTACCGCGCCAGATGGCGGATGCGCGCCTCGGCTTCCCGACGTTCGGTAACGTCCTCCACCAGGGCCACCGAACCGCCATTCTCCATCGGCTGGAAGGTCAGGCTCAGCGTCCGCCCGTCCTGCTTGTGGATGGTGAAGCCGGTGGTGTCCGAGCCGGAAAGACGCTGTTCGAGATTGCTGGCGAAGCGGTCGCTTTCCGAACGCAGGATCGTGCCGGCGGCGACGCAGTCGCGCACCAGATCGCGCGCCGACTCGCCCTTGCGGTCGATGGACGGCAGGTCGAACAGCTCGATCAACCGGTTATTGACCACCACCACGCGCTGTTCCGAGTCGAACATGCATAGGCCCGAAGGCATGTTGTTGAGCGCGGTGTCGAATCGGTTCGCCAGAATGGAGATCTCGCGCTCCGAGACGACTGCGTCGAGCAGGGTGCGGCGCAGGCGGTCGGAAATGAACTTGAAACTGATGAAGAACGCCCCGAGCAGCGCGGCATAGAGCGCGTAGTAGACGTCGAGCGGGATGAGCAGGGCGATGGTGATCGGCACGCCGTCGACCAAGATCAGCACTGCGACCAGACGGGCGCTGCCGAAGTTGCGGCCGGAAATCCCGATCATGTATGCGATGGTTGCCGAAATCGACATAAGCTCGACGAAGCCATCGTTGGAGCGCGCGAAGACGACCGCGCACCAGACGCCGAGCATGCCCATGAAGGCCGCAGCGCCCGCAACATAGCGCCACTCCCAGCGCGCCGCCTGTTCGACCGTAGTGATGGTGTCCCTGATGCGCATGTATTTCGCCATGTCGAACGCACGCGCGATGGCGATCAATACGAGCGTCACCCACATGCCGCCGATGACGACGTCGCGGGTCTTCCACGCCGACAGCAGGACCGCCAGGGAGATCGCGACCGAGCCCAGGAACAGGGTCGTGATTTCCTTGTACAGCGAGTCGACCAGCGGGATGTAGATCTCCGCCGGTAAGTCGGATTGCTGACGTGCTGGTCGCTGCGGACTGGGTGAAAACATGCGTGGCCAAGGCCTGGATGCTGTCGTGACCCGCAGAGAGTCGCCGATTTCCCTAAAGATTCCCTTCAACAGACGGCGACGAAAACGTAAAAACCGCAAAATGATTGCTCAATAGTGGTCAAATCAAAGTGCTTTGCAGTGGAGGATCAATTAAAAGTTGTATTAGCGGATGAAAGCCACGCTTTCGGGTGGCAACCGAAAGCTTTGTGCCGCGCGTAAACGAGGGGCTTCTCAGGCTGCCGCGGTTTTGGAGCCCTTCGAGCCTCTCACGCCGGCGGCGCGTTCTGCGATTTCCTCAAGGAACCGCCCGAGGATCGGATTGAAAAGCTCGGGCGCCTGAAGGAACGCCACATGGGCGAGGCCGCGCAGCACGTAGCAGTGCTTGTCCCAGAGGTTCTGGTAGCGAAGGCTGCCGATGTACTCGACATTGACGAAGGGATCGTCGGCGCCGTTGATCATGGCCACCGGGACGCTCGCCGACTGGACGAGATCGCGCTGGTTGGCGATCTGCCCCGTGAACAGGCCCTGGAACATGAGAGCGCGGGCACGTCCGTCGGAACGGCGCATCGCCGCGAGCAGCGTATCGTTCAGCGCCGGCCCATAGACGGCCGTGGCCAGAACGCCAATCTCCTCCTCGCTGAGGTCGGGCTTGCCGAGCAGGCCAACCAGCGGATTGGGCAGAAAACCGGCCTGGATCGACTCCGGCGTCGGATTGACCGGCGGCGTCGCCATTGGCATCAGGCCGACGATGCCGGGAAAACGCGGCAGCATCTCGATGGCCGCGTGGCCGCCAAGGGACCAGCCGACGATTACGGCGGTGTCGATGCCCATGACGTCCAGCATCTCGACGGCCGCATCGGCGAATCCCGGCATGGAATAGGTGCGCTGAGGATCGACCGCATCGCTCGAGGCGCCGTGACCGGGCAGGTCGGGGGCGATCAGATGAAAGCGTTCGCCCAGCTCTCCTTCGAGCTGTCCGGAGAAGACCTCCTTGCAGCTCGAATTGCCGTGGATCATTAGAACCGGAAGCCCTTTGCCGGACGTTTCGCTGACCGCGATATCGCCGTGGCTCGTCTGAATGGTCTTGCTGGTGACCGCCATGGGCGCTCTCCTCATCGAGGGAAATCCGGCCGGCCCCGTCACGGCCAAGTGCCCGGAAGTTTGACGGCAACCTAATGCGGACAAGCTTATAAAAGCTTAAGAATAGTCTGTGTTTTCCGTGGATTGGGCGGCTTCATCGCGCGATTCGCATTGCGCTCCGGCACCGTCTGGTATCGGCATGGAGCGGCCGGCCAGTGCGCAAGTATGTCCAATGGCCCGCGCCAACCACTTCCACTATAAGTGATATCAACCCGCGAGCGGACCGACAGATGGATCAGAAGACGGATTCACAGCAATACATCCTCGGCCACTCCGAGGCGGAACTCGCCAGGCTTGAGCATCAGGCGCAGATCTTCGGCGACGATACCCGCGACTTGCTGCGGCGGGCCGGCATTGCTCCCGGCATGCGCGTGCTCGACATTGGTTGCGGCGTCGGCGACGTATCGATGATCGCGGCCGAGATGGTCGGCCCCGCCGGCCGTGTCCTCGGCATCGACAATGCCGCCGCCGCCCTGCTCTCGGCCCGCGCCCGCGCCGCTCATGCCGGCTTTGGCTGGCTCGATTTCGAGGAAGCAAATATCTACGCCTACCGGACGGAAGAGGCCTATGACGCCGTCGTCGGCCGCTTCATCCTCATGCATGTCCCCGATCCGGTTGCCGTCATCAAGACCGCGATCCGCTTCAGCAAGCCCAAGGCCATCATCGCCTTCATCGAGATGGACATTTCCGAATCGTCCACCGTGCCCGAGCTGCCGCTGATGACGCAGTGCGTCGACTGGATCGTTCAGACCTATCGCAAGGTCGGCGTCGAGCCGAACATGGGCTCGTTGCTCCACCACACCTTCCGCGCCGCCGGGCTCGATCCACACCTGCACGGCACCTGCCGCATCGAGAGCGGCGCCGACGCCATCGCCTACGATTTTGCAGCGCAGGCGCTGCACACCCTGCTGCCCGCCGTCGCGACGCACGGGATCGCTACGGCGGCGGAAGTCGACCCGCCCACGCTGGCGGCCCGCCTGCGCGCGGCCGCGGTTGCCGGCGACCATTGCCTGATCTTGCCGCGCCTGGTCGGCGCCTGGGCCTCGATGGGCTAAGCTGCCCAGCGGGCATGCCCGCCCCATCGCCAACGCCTGTTCGGACCCCCGCATGACAGACCTATCGCTCGCCGGTCCGTGGACCCTCTACGACGCTGACGGACGGCCGGTCGCGCCCTGCCCCATCCCTGGCGATATCCACTCGGCGCTGGTCGCCGCCGGTCGCATTCCCGACCCCATGATCGGCACCAACGAAGCCGACGTGCAATGGGTGCATGAGGCGGAATGGGAGATCCGCCGCTCGTTCGATGTCCCGGCCGACCTGCTTGCCGGCAAATGGCCGGTGCTCGACCTCGAATTCGTCGATACGGTCGCCGAGGTCACGGTCAACGGGACAGCCGTCGCCAGCCTCTGTTCGAGCTTCGTCCGCCACCGCATCGACCTTTCCGGCGTGGTGCGCACCGGCGGGAACGAGATCGCCATCCGCTTTCGCCCGGCCACCAAGGAAGCGGCAGCGCGGGCGGCGCAGCAGCCCTTCCCGATCCCGCGCACCAAGAACAACCGTGTCGACCACCTCAATATGCTGCGCAAGGCGCAGTGCCACGGCGGCTGGGACTGGGGGCCCTGCCTGATGGTCCTGGGTATTTATGCCGAGCCGAAGCTCAAGCTGTTCGACGACGCGCGCATCGAGCACGCGGTCATCCGCCAGGACCATCATGCGAACGGCAGCGTGACAGTGACCGCACACGTTGAGTTGGTGGCGCTGAAGGACGGCATGGTGCCGGTCGTCTTCACCTTCGACGACCACCAAGTCGAGGGCGAAGCCATCGTGACGCACGCGAACGGTGGCACCATCGATCTCAGCCTGACCATTGCGGAGCCGCAGCTGTGGTGGCCGGCGGGCTATGGCGGGCAGCCGCTGCACGACGCCAGCGTCGAGATTCCCGGCGACCATGTTGCCAAGCGCATCGGCCTCAGGAAGCTCCGCCTCATCAACCAGCCGGACGCCGCCGGCGCCTCGATGACTTTCGAGGTCAACGGCCTGTCCGTCTTTGCCAAGGGCGCCAACTGGATTCCCGCCGACGCGCTGCCCTCGCGCATCACCCACGAGCGCATCGCCCGCCTGCTCGGCGAGGCGGTCGCCGCCAACATGAACATGATCCGCGTCTGGGGCGGCGGCTTCTACGAGTTCGACGCCTTCTACGCGCTGTGCGACGAACTCGGCCTCCTCGTCTGGCAGGACATGATGTTCGCCTGCTCGCAATATCCTTCGACGCCGGAGTTCCTGCGCCAAGTCGACGTCGAGGTCCGCTATCAGGTGAAGCGGCTGGCCTCGCACGCCTGCATCGCCATCTGGTGCGGCGACAACGAGGTGATCGGCTCGCTCAACTGGTACGAGGAGTCGAAGCAGAACCGCGACCGCTATCTGGTCAATTACGACCGGCTCAACCGCACGATCGAACAGGCGGTCACGGACAGCGACCCGAGCCGCACCTTCTGGCCGTCATCGCCATGCTCCGGCAAGCTCGACTATGGCGACGCCTGGCACGACGACGGCTCGGGCGACATGCATTTCTGGTCGGTCTGGCACGAGAACCGCGACTTCGAGCACTATTACGACGTCAAGCCCCGCTTCTGCTCCGAATTCGGCTTCCAGTCCTTCCCGACGCTGCACGACATCCGCCGCTTCGCGAAGACGAGCGAGTGGAACGCCACGTCGCCGGTGATGGAGTGGCACCAGCGCGACCCGGCCGGCAACGGCCGCATCGTCGAGACGATGACGCGCTATTTCCGCATGCCCAACGGCTTCGAGAATTTCCTCTATCTGAGCCAGCTCCAGCAGGCGCTGGCGATCGAGACCGCGGTGCGCTTCTGGCGGAGCCTCAAGCCGCACACCATGGGCGCCATCTACTGGCAGCTCAACGACGTCTGGCCGGCGGTGTCATGGTCGAGCCTCGACCACGCCATCGGCTGGAAGACGCTGCACTACCACGCCCGCCGCTTCTTCGCACCGCTGGCGCTGGCCGCGCACGTCGATGACGGATTGCTCCGGCTCTCGGGCCTGAACGACGGCCTGAAGCCGGCACCGGTCGAGACACGCATCAGGACCATCGCCGGCGACGGCACGACACTGCAGGAGACGATCCACGCTGCCGAAATACCCGCCGACCGCGCCTTCGAAATCGCCGCCGTGCCGATGCCCTCGGGCGGTCTCGCCCACGTCATCGACGGGCGCCTGGCCGGCGCCACCGAGTACGATCCGCTGACGCGGCTCGTCGTCATGGCGGACAAGCCGAAGCGCCTCGACCTGCCGGAAGCGCGCGTGACGCTTGATGCCGGCGCCGCGCCCGGCACGTTCACGCTTGCCGCCGATGCGCCGGCCTTCTTCGTCAAGCCCGAGGCGTCCGAATTTGCCGGCGCCTTCGACGATGGCAGTTTCATGCTGCTGCCGGGCGAGCGGCGGACGCTTCGCTTCCGCTCATTCGACGGGCGCCTGCCGGGCGTGGAGGACGTGGCGATCAACCATCTCGGCGCGACCTACCGCTGACGCGCGCTCAAGCCGGCGCCGCCTGGCGCCACGCGATGATGCCGAGCAGAATCGCGATGAGCGCGATCCAGGTGGCGATGTTGACGGTGACGGCATGCCGCGCGCTCTTCCGCTCGGACCAGGTGCGCGGCTTGATGCCCTTGAGCAGGAAGACAAGCTGCGCCGCCAGGTTGACGCAGGCAATGTTGGCGGTGAGCAGCATGGCGGCGCCGACGGCGAGGTTCATGCGGCCGGCCGCCAGCATGATGCCGACCGTCACGGCCGGCGGCAGCAGGGCGACGGCGACCATGACGCCGACCAGCGTCGCCGACAGGCCGGTGGTGACCGAGAGCGCCGCCGCGGCCCCTGAGGCGAGCGCCAGAGCGATGCCGGCATAATCGACCGAGGTACGCGCCAACAGCTCGTGGCTGGCGATGTTGGGCGCGATCAGGAATGCGAGCACACCGGCGATCACAACGCTCAGCACAACGCCGAGCACGCCGGATTTGCTGGCGGCGAGCATGAGTTTGCGGTCGCCGATGGCGGCGCCGAAGGCGAAGGCGACATTCGGCCCGAGCAGCGGCGCGATGACCATGGCGCCGATCAGGATGGCGACGCTGTCCTGCTCCAGGCCAACCGAGGCGACCACCGTCGACAGGAAGACGAGCAGGATGAAGTTCGAGTCGGTGCGCACGCCGGCCTCGACCAGGTGGTAGAGCTCCTCACGCGAGGCACGCGCCTGCTCTTCCTGCTTCTTCGATGCCTCGTCCTCCGCCTCGCCCTCGTCTTCTTCTTCCGGCTTCTTTTCCTCCTCCGGCTCTTCGAACGGGATGACAGCATCGGTCGGCAGCATGACGATGCGCCAGTTCTCCGACTTGCCGAGCGCCGTCTGCAGCCGGTCGAGCAGCCCCTGCCGGTCGATCTCGCCGACCACCAGCCGGATCGAGCGGCGCCCGTCTTCCATCGGCGCCGGCGCCGTCTGGACGTCGTCGAGGCCGAATTCTTCGGCAACCGCAAGCACCGCCTCAATGCGGTCCTCCGGCGTCGCCACGTCGATCAGCTTGAACGCCATGTGCCTCTGCCGTCACGCAGGCCGGTTTGCCGCGGCAGTGTAGCAATCGCGGCCCGCAAGTCACGCCGCTGGAAAGGCACATAGCCGCGTTCCCGCGCCGATTGGCTCCGGGCTATGACCCTTTCAAAGAACGTCCCCTCGATGATGAGGGGGTGGCGGGCGCTCGGCGAGTGCCGTCGGTAGTCCGGTTTGGTGGCGCTCGCCGAGCGCCCGCCGCGGCGGTTTTTCTCCGTCTCCCGGCGAGCTCTACGCCCCGCATTCGCGCGGGGTTCAGGCCCTGAGGGCGGCCGGTCGTAGTGCCGACGGTCCCGCCGGGGTGGCCCCGATGGGGAAAGGTCGGAAACCTCTCCCCAGCAGGGGCGCCGCTCCGCTCCCCCCATGAGTTCCGGTCGACACAGGACCCCTTTCGGGAGCGGATAACGCATCCTCTCATGGGGTCATGGGAGGGGGGATAGATTTCTTTTCGTTGGCGAT
>CAVXLJ010000014.1:0-30261 GCA_963762605.1 uncultured Alphaproteobacteria bacterium
CAGCGGGAGAGCACTACGTTGACATCGTAGGGGTCACTGGTTCGATCCCAGTACCGCCCACCATCTCTTCAAGCACTTGGCGGCATGAGGCCATTCGGTCTTCGCGAAGAACCGCGACCGGCTGCTGGAGACGACATCACTGCCGAACCAGCGGTCGAACGATTTTGAACATTGCCGTCCGTTCACCATCTGGACGAAGCGTGACGACCGGTTTGCAGGGGATCACTTCCCGATTGCGGGCTGAACCGGTGCGCCAGTCAGCTGCTCCCGGCGGGCGGCGCGCTGACCATGGCGGTGATTGTCGTCTCGACACTGATCGACCATTCGATCTGGCGGATCTCGATCGGCCGGCCGGTGATGTTGGGCGGCGGGGTGCAACTCGCGATGAGCTCGAGGGCCTCTTCAGGCTTGCCTTGCCCGAGCAGGTTCAGCATGTCCGGGATGTGGATATTGACCGGGCAGCCGCACCCCGTCGTCTTGCACAGACGAAGCCGGGCCGACTTCCAAGAGGCCGTCGTCAGCCTGCTCGGCGCGCAGCGTTTCGAGCCACGCGAACAGGTCGACCTCGCGAGCGGTATAGCCGAGCGTGCGGTAGCCGATATGGCCCATGGTGGTGAGGTCGAAGCCGTTGGCGCGCACGTCGGCGGGATGAACGTAAGCCGGGATCAGGCTCTCGGCCGGCCAGTCCTTCGACCGCCCGTCGAACATCGGGTAGCGGTCGGAGAGGTGGGCGTCGAGCGCGGCGATGAACTTGTATTTGAGCCTGAGCGGCAGCGCAGAGATGAAGCGCTGCAGGATCAGCGACATGTCGTCGCCGCGCAGCAGCAGGTTCCACAGCGTCCTGGTGAAGGCGGCGCCGAGCTGGTCCTGATGGAACTCCCAGGCGATGGCGCGCGTGCCATCGTCGATGAACACCTGGCGCAGGGACTTGGGATCGGTGCGCAGCCGGTTGCGCAACAGGTCGAGCTGTTTCTCGAAGATCTGGGCCCCATCGATGGGCTCAGGCTCTGCCGGTTCGCTTCGCAGCGCCGGCGCGCCATCCTCGGCCCCGCTCCACGCGGGACTGCCGAAGCTCGGGCAGTCGCGCGCCGCCACGAAGTTCACGCCGAGACCGAGAATGTCGGCCACAACCACGCTGTCGGTCGTCACCGGCGCGCTCACGGCGACTTTCCTGAGCTGAGCAAGGCAAGCGAAGATCTGCTCTTTCGGAACCGGCCGATCGGAGACCACCGGCAGCAGCGCCAGGGCACCGCCGTTGACGCGGACGGTCGTGGTCACCATGCGCTTCGGCGCTGTGACCTCTTCGGCGACATAGGCCCTGCCTCTCTTGCAGGTGTAGCCGTGCATCTCGACGACGACGCCGTCCTCGATCAGGACCTCGCCACTGCAGCCGGTCGGGCAACCGATACAAAGAACGGATTGCGCACGCCGCGTCATGCCGTTCCCTCTGCGGCCAATTCGTCGTCAAGTCCGCCTTCGTCCAGCACGGGCGCCACCGTGAACGTGATCTTTCGGGCCGGCCCGATCTTTTCCCAGGGAACGTCGGCGACGATCATCTCGCTCGGCTTGACGGCCTCGTAGTAGCGCTCCCAGGCGACGCGATCGTCCGTGCGAAGGCGCAGCATGGATGCGCCGAGCGGCAGCAGCGCGCGCATGTAGAAGCGCAGGGAATACCCTTCCGCAGGCGGCGACAATTTCTGCGGCACGACGTATCGGATCCCGTCGCCTGCGGTGACGGTTCGAGAGTCCCTGACGTCTGGCAGTTTGCCGAGAGCGTAGAGCGCCGCCGAACGTCCGGCGATCTCGGCTTCCTGCGACACCCAGTCGACCAGATCATGCACCTGCAGCACGTTGCCGGCCGCAAAGGTGCCGGTAAGGTTGGTTCGCCGGAACTGATCGACGACGGCGCCGCCCGTCACCGGGTCGATTTCCAGCGCATGGGCGCGACCAAGCTCGTTTTCGGGGATCAACCCCACCGACAGGAGCACGCAGTCGCATTCCACATCGAACTCGGTGCCGGGGACGGGGATCATCTTCTCGTCGACCCGTGCCACGGTGACCCCGGTCACGCGATCCTCGCCATGCACGGCGACGACGCTGTGGCTGAGATAAAGCGGGATATCAAAATCCTCGAGGCACTGCACGATGTTGCGATTGAGACCGTTCGAGTAGGGCATGATCTCGAACACGCCCTTCACCGTGGCGCCTTCCAGCGTCATGCGGCGCGCCATGATCAGGCCGATGTCGCCGGAGCCGACGATCACCACGTTGCGGCCGGGAAGATAGCCTTCCATGTTGACCATGCGTTGCGCGGCGCCGGCCGTGAACACGCCGGCCGGCCGGCTGCCCGGAATGCGTATGGCGCCGCGCGTCCGCTCCCGGCAGCCCATGGCGTAGACCACCGAAGCACAGGTGACGACACGCAGCCCGGCCTCGGGATTGACGCTGGTGACGATGCCGCCGGGGTCGGCGGAGAGCACGGTCGTATCGAGCCACACGTCGATGCCCGCCGCCTTGACCAGCTCGATGTAGCGATGGGCATAGCCCGGCCCGGTCAGCTCCTGGTCGAACCTGTGCAGGCCGAAGCCGTTGTGGATGCATTGCTGCAGGATGCCGCCGAGCTCGCGGTCGCGCTCGATGATCAGCACGTGGCTGGCGCCCGCCTCTTTGGCGCTGATTGCAGCGGCCATGCCGGCCGGGCCGCCGCCGATCGCCACCACGTCGTAGCGGAACTCATGCATAGCTCTGCTCCGCGCTCTCCGGTTCGGCCTGCGGAAGATCGCGCGGGAGATAGAGCCACGAGCCCTCGCCATCCTTGCGCACGTCCGTCACCGGTATTCCCAGTTCGCGCGCCAGGATCGCGGTCACCCGCGGGCCGCAGAACCCGCCCTGGCAGCGGCCCATGCCGGCGCGCACGCGCCGCTTGACGCCGTCCATCGTCCGGGCGCCGCAGGGGGCGCGGATCGCCGCCACGATCTCGCCCTCGGTGATCGACTCGCAGCGGCAGATGATCCGGCCATAGAGCGGGTCGCTCTCGATGAGCTTCGCCCGTTCGCGGGCGCCCGAATCGGCGAACTTCGGCCGGACCGGATTGATCGGCATGAACGCTGCGTTCGGCGAAAGCTTCAGGCCGGCCTCGCCGAGAAACGCGACGATCGTTTCGGCGATGGCGGGGGCAGAGGTCAGGCCCGGCGACTGGATGCCGGCGGCATGCACCAGGCCGCGGACGACCGGGGAGGGGCCGATGACGAAGTCGTCGCCGGCGACCGCCCTGATGCCGGCGAATTCGGTGATGGCGTTGGCCAGCGGCAGCTTCGGCACGATGCGCTGGGCGCCCGAAATGATCTCGGCGAATCCGCCCCGGGTGGTCTCGTGATCATCGAGGTCGGCGACATCGTTGGCGTTCGGGCCGATGAAGACATTGCCGTGAACCGTCGGCGACACGAGGATGCCCTTGGACAGTTTGGTCGGGGTCGGGAAGACGACCGAGTTCACCAGATCGCCGACGGAGTGGTCGAACAGCACATATTCGCCGCGCCGCGGCGTGATGGTGACGCTTTCGTCGCCGGCCATCGCGGCGACCTCGCCGGAATGGACCCCGGCGGCGTTGACGACGAAGTCCGTCGCGATGCGGCCGCGCGTGGTTTCAACGGCCGTCGTCCGGTTGTCGACCACTTCGATGCCGGTGACCGCGCACCCGGTAACAATATGGGCGCCGTTGCGGATGGCGTTCTCGGCGAACGCGATCGTCGCCGTGAACGGGCAGACGATCGCGGCCGTCGGCGCCCACAGTGCGCCGGTCACGTCCGGGGAGAGATTGGGCTCGTGCGCGAGCACCTCGTCGCGGCTCCACAGGGCAAGGCCGGTCAGACCGTTTTCGATGCCGCGGTAGCGAAGCGCCTCGAGCGTGTCGCGCTGCGCTTCGTCGAGCGCCACGACCAGCGAGCCGACCCGGCGCCGCGGGATTCCGAGGTCTTCGCTGATCTCCCGGTAGAGCTGCGACCCGCGCACGTTGAGCCGCGCCTTCCAGCTCCCCGGCTCGGCGTCGAACCCGGCGTGCAGGATGCCGCTATTGGCCTTCGACGTGCCCATCGCCACATCGGGCGCGCGCTCCAGCAGCACGACACTCAGGGAATAGCGGGACAGCTCGCGCGCAATCGCGCAGCCGACCACACCGCCGCCAATCACAACGACATCCGCTCGCTGTGGAAGTCGCGGCACGGCGACGCGCTCAGGCATGCCAGTTCCTTCTCGGCCAGGGCCGACACTGCCGGCGGCAGGCGAACCGCCTGCGACGGCGCGGGGCCGACTTTCATTTAATGTTCGGCTCGTCCCATTCCGAAACACATACCACTACTTTAGAAAATGACAACGAAAATGTAATTCGGCCGGAAGCGCTGGAACGCGGCTCTACGGCAGATAAGCTGAAAGAGCGTATCCCTTCGCATCGGATCTTCGCGCGGAGCCCGCCCTGCCGGTAGGTTCCAGCCTTGCCCGCCCAGGCACCGCGGGCTCAGGCGGCGGCGCAAAAAAGCCATCAGTTTGGGCTGTCTTGCGGCCTCGTTTGCCGCAATTCGTCGATGCTACGCCCCCTGCGGGCTTGGGTCGCCGTCCTCGGGCTGGGGATTCGCGCCGACAGCAGTTTCGATGAGGCGGACCTCCTCGCGGGCACACAGGTCCCGGATCGCTGGCGAGGGCGCTCTATCGGTTACGAAGATGTCGACGTCGCGAAGATGACCGACCCGCGCGGGAGCCAATCTGTCGAACTTGCTGGAATCGGAGACCAACACGACCGTTCGGGCATTCGCCATGATGGCCTGGGCCACCTGGATTTCGCTCAAGTCGAAGTCGAGCAGCGCGCCGTCCGCGTCGATCGCCGAGGCCCCGATGATCGCGTAATCGACCTTGAACTGCTTGATCAGCTCGACCGCGAGCGCTCCCACCACCCCACCATCCGATCGGCGGACGGCACCGCCGGCAACCACGACGTCGATCCCTTTCAGCGGGTAGAGCATCGTCGCGACGTGGAGATTGTTTGTGATGACCAGCAATTCCGTGTGCCGCTTCAAGGCGTTGGCAACTTCCTCCGTCGTCGTGCCGATATTGATGAAGAGCGACGAGGCATCCGGGATCAGCGCGGCCGTCGCCGTGCCGATTGCCCGCTTTTCGGCCTCCGCAATCTTCCGGCGCGCCTCATAGGCGAGATTCTGGACGCTCGACGCGACCACGGCCCCGCCATGCACGCGATCCAGGAGCCGGTGCTCACAGAGTTCGTTCAGGTCCTTCCTGATCGTCTGGGAGGACACCCCAAAGCGTTCCGCAAGGTCCTCGACGGTCACGCGGCCCGTCTGGCGCGCGATGTCCATGATCTGGTCCTGACGCACCACCTGGATAACCTCCGCTTTCGCGCGGCGCGCTGAGCTGCGCCAGCCAATGGTCCAAGCCCGACGGTAGCGCATTCGGCTGTCCATCGGCGTAGGAAAATTGCCGTCGGGCGACCGGCCGATCAGGGATCGCGGGGCGGCGATGGTGCGGACGTCGCATGGGCCGAGATGTGCCGGACGCCGAGAAGGCGAGGCACCGGCACACTTCCCAACTTGCCGCGATAACCCCGTAGCGCAGGCGCGGTTATTCTTTCGTATAACGCGATTCAGGTTGCGAATTTGGCCAAATTTGCGTATGCCGCCTCTTGCGGGACCGCCGAAAGCGGTCCCGGGGGAAGGCCAATGTCCGAAGAGATTTTCGACGTTGCCATTATCGGTGGCGGCATCAACGGTTGCGGAATCGCGCGCGACGCCGCCGGGCGTGGGCTCAAGGTCTATCTGTGCGAGAAAGACGACCTGGCCAGCGGAACGTCATCGGCATCAACAAAGCTCATCCATGGCGGCCTGCGCTATCTGGAGCACTACGAATTTCGCCTCGTTCGTGAGGCACTGATGGAGCGTGAGGTGCTCTGGGCGGTCGCGCCGCATCTCGTCCGCCCGCTGCGCTTCGTTCTGCCCTGCCACAAGGGACTGCGTCCGGCCTGGCTGCTGCGCCTGGGTCTGTTTCTCTACGACCATATCGGCGGACGACGCCGGCTGCCTGCCACCAAGACCGTTCGGCTCGACGCGGGAAACCTGGGTGCGCCGCTCAAGGTCGGGCAGTTCTCGTTTGGTTTTGAATATTCGGACTGCTGGGTGGACGACGCACGATTGGTGGTGCTCAACGCGTGCGATGCGCGCGAACGCGGCGCTGTCATCGAGACACGGACCGAGGCCCTCTCTGCGCGCAGGGAGAATGGCAATTGGCAGCTCGAAGTCGCAACCCACGGGTCGATGCGAACGATCCGGTCGAAAAGCCTCGTCAACGCAACCGGTCCGCGGGTCACGCAGACGCTCGGCGCCATCGACCATTCGTTTTCGAAAGCCCGCGTCCGGCTTGTTCAGGGGTCCCACATCGTGGTTCCCAAGCTCTTCGACCACGACCGCTGCTATATCTTCCAGACCGCCGACAGACGGATCGTCTTCGTCATCCCCTACGAGTCAGACTTCAGCCTGATCGGGACGACCGATCGCGATTTCAAAGGGGACCTGTCGGCGATCGCCGCCTCGCCGGAGGAGATCGCCTATCTCTGCGCGGCGGTCGGCGCGTATTTCCAGAAGCCCCTGAGCCCGGCCGACGTCGTCTGGACCTATTCGGGGGTGAGACCCCTCTACGACGACGGCGCCGACGAAGCCCGCGCGGCGACGCGGGACTATGTCCTCGACGTCGACGCCGGCGACGGCAAGGCGCCGCTGCTGTCAATCTACGGTGGCAAGATCACCACCTTCCGGCGCCTGGCGGAGGCGGCACTGGCGCGCCTCTCCCGCCACCTTCCCGGCTTCGAAAGCCGCGCCGGCTGGACGGCGCGCACGCCGCTTCCGGGTGGCGAATTCCCCCTCGACGGAATCGAGGATTTCATCGCTGACCTGTGTCGGACCTATCCCTTCCTCTCGGCCGGCGACGCACGCCGTCTGGCGAGGGCATACGGCCGGCGGAGCGAGCGCATCCTTGGCGCAGCGTCGAGCCTGGATGGCCTCGGCCGGCAGTTTGGCGCGGGCCTCAGCGAGGCGGAAGTGCGCTATCTGATGGACCACGAGTGGGCGGTCACGGCCGAAGATGTTGTCTGGCGGCGCTCGAAGCTCGGCCTGCGCATGAGCTCTGGCGAGATCAGCGCGCTCGATGACTTCATGCGGCAGGCGGCAAACCGCAATGCGGGCGCGGCGATGCGTATCGAAGACGCACGATGCTGAAGGGCGAACCGGTGCGCGCGTGCGCCTCGTCTCGCGCCTCGTCACGAATGGCCGGCGCCGTCAGCCGGCAGAGTGCCGACCTGCAGCTTCCGAATCCCTAATATCCGGCGCTCCCGTCGCCTTGTGGCGCTGGTATCGGTCGCTTGACCCTGCGGTAGAGGTACAAGCCGAGCGGAACGAACCACACCAGCAGTGTGGTGACGCCGAGGACGCCGGAGATCGGCCGCTGGAAGAGGGCCAGAACGTTGCCGTCAGACTTGATCATCGAGGTGACGAAGTTCTGCTCCAGCATGGGGCCCAGCACGATGCCCAGGATGGTCGGCGCGATCGGAAAGCTGTTCTCCTCCATGACGTAGGCGATGAAACCTAGCACCAGCATGATCACCACGCCGAACGCCGTGTTGTTGATGGCAAACGAGCCGACGATGCAGAACATCATGATGATCGGCATCAGCACGCGCTTGGGCACCCGGAGAATCTGCCGCGACAGGCGGATGGTGACGAAACCGAGTGGCACCATCAGGATGTTGGCGAGGAAGAACGACAGGAACACCGCGTAAACCAGCTGCGGCGAATGGATGAATACGGTCGGTCCCGGGTTCATGCCTTTCATGTAGAGGACGCCGATGACGATGGCGGTGATCGAATCGCCGGGAATGCCGAACACCATGGCCGGCACCCAGGTGCCGCCGAGGGCGGCGTTGTTGGCCGAGCTGGCGTCGACGATGCCCTCGATGTGGCCGGTGCCGAACTTCTCGGGTTCCTTCGAGAATTTCTTGCTCGTCGCGTAGGCGACCCAGGCGGCGATGTCGCCGCCAGCACCCGGCAGGATGCCGATCATTGTGCCGAGGATGCTCGAGCGCACGAAGTTGAGCTTGTACTTGCCGAGCGTCTCACCGATGCCGGCGAACAGGTTGCCGAACCGGCGCTGCTCGATCCGCGGCAGCGGCTTGGTTTCAGTGGCGTAGCGCAGGATTTCGGAGATGGCGAACATGCCGATCATCGCCGGAATGAAGCTGACACCGCCCATCAGCTCGGTGACGCCAAAGGTGAAGCGGGGATAGCCGGCGACAATTCCGAGGCCCACGGTCGCGATGAACAGGCCGAGGAACAGGGAGACGATCCCCTTGACCGGGGCGTTCGAGGAAATGATCACCGCGCAGGTGAGGCCCAGGCAGGCCAGCCAGAAGAACTCGTCGGTCGAGAAATTGAGCGCGAATTCCGCCAGCGCCGGCGCCGATGTGGTGAGAACCGCGGCGCCGACCAGGCCTCCCATGGCGGAACAGATGAGGCCGGTGCCGAGCGCCCGCTCGGCCTGGCCCTTGCGGGTCAGTGCGAAGGCCTCGTCGACATAGGCGGCCGAGGCCGGGGTTCCCGGAATGCGCAGGAGCGCTCCGGGGATGTCGCCGGCGAAGATGGCCATGGCGGCGCAGGTGGCGATGGCGGCGATGGAGGGCACCGGGTCCATGAAGAAGGTCACCGGCACCAGCAGCGCGGTGGCCATGGTCGCCGTCAGGCCGGGGACCGAACCGACGAACAGCCCGAAGGCAGCAGCCATCAGGATGACCGCCAGAACCTGGACCTGGAAGATCAGACCGAAGGCCTGGATGACGTGTTCAAGCACGGTCGGTCACCATTGCAGCGGCTCCAGGATGCCCCAGGGCAGGGGCACGAGCAGGAGCTTGTAGAACAGCGTGTGGATGACCAGGGTCGCCACCAGGCCGATGCCGGCGGCGGTGTACCAGCGGCTGCCGAACTGCACCATCAGAACGGTGAGGATCAGAAAGGATATCGGAATGAAGCCGACGGTGTCGGTGAACAGGATGTAGACGAGCAGGGCCAGGAAAACGAGGACGAAGTTGACGACGTGACGGGGCATGCGGGCCCATTCGCCCATTTCGACGAGCGGGACGGTCTTGCGCTTGGCGATGCCCTGGACGAGCAGGATCGCGCCGCAGCCGGACAGCACGACGCCGATGATGGTGGGGAAGAATGCCGGGCCAAATTCCTGGCCCGGCAAGGCTGGAAACGTCAAGACGGCGAAAAGCGCAACCGCGGCCCCGAAAGCCAGGATGATCGACCCCAGCACCGCGTCGTTGAAGCGCATGATGTGGCTCGCGGTTGCGATTGCGCGTGGTCGGCTAGATGACCCCGGCCTCCTTCATGACCTTGCCCAACGAAGCATCGTTCTGCGTCAGGAAGGACGTGAAGTCGTCCGGTCCCTTGTAGACCCGGCCGAAGCCGCGCTTGTCGAGAACCTCGGTGAAGGCCGGATTCTGGGTCAGCTTCTGGAACGCCGGAACCAGCACCTCGACAACTTCCTGGGGCAGACCCTTGGGGCCGGCGAAGCCGCGCCAGGTGGTCAGCGACCAGTCGATGCCCTGTTCCTTGAGGGTCGGCAGGTCGGGATAGTTGGGGCTGCGCTCGTCGGCCATCAGCGCGATCGCCTTGACCTTGCCGGCGTCGATCATCGACTGCGCCTCGACGCGGCTGCAGGTGACGACGTCGATGCCGCCGGCCATCAGCTCCTTGAGCGACGGCGCCGCGCCTTCCATGGGGACCCACGGAATGTCGCTGGCCTTGAGGCCAGCCGCAGTCAGCATGCCGTCCAGTGCCAATTGCCAGATGCCGCCCTGGCCGGTTCCGGAGCCCTTGAGCTTGCCGGGATTGGCCTTGGCCGCGGCGATCAGTTCAGGGGCCGTGTTGTAAGGCGAATCGGCGCGCACCTGCACACCGGCCGGGTCCTGATTGTAGAGGCCGATCGGCGTGTAGGAACCTGCGCCCGTCAGGTCGGTCAGGCCGAGCCAATGCAGCATGTTTATTTCGACGGTGATGATGCCCAGCGTGTAGCCGTCGGGCTTGGCCGCGGCGATGGCGGCATGGCCGACCACGCCCTGGCCGCCGGTGCGGTTGACCACGTTGACCGGCTGGCCCAGCTCCTCCTGCAGCACGGCTGCAATCGCCCGGCCGGTGGCGTCGGTGCCGCCGCCGGCGCTCCACGGGATGATCAGGGTGATCGGGCGGGACGGATAGCCGGCGGCCAGCGCGGAACCCGGCAGCAGGCTCAATGCCCCCAGTCCGGCCGCACCTTTCAGGATCTGGCGGCGATTGATGCGTTCGAAGCTACTCATGTGAAAACCTCCCGGTTCTTTTGATCGTGATCACCCCGGAGGGTGCATGTGCCCATGCAGCGGCCGTCGCCCGAGGAGGCTTTCTCCGCCCACAGGAAGGCATGTGATGGTGTGGCGATGTCTGCCGGATGCCGGGTCGCGGTCGCCGGGGGCGGCGCCGGGAGTGGTCTGGCATCGGTCCAGCCCGAAGGCGGGTGCCGTTCTCAGATTTCCCAGCATGAGAAGCATGACCGCGAACCTGCAGGTTGGCATCCGGCACCCAGGACTATAGCGCGATCCTGCAACTAGTATACTAGATATTTTAGAAATTGTGATGTTCGGCTCGATGCGACAGATCCGGATTGCGGCGGGTGGGCCCAGGTCCTCGCGTCGGGGTCGGCCACCCGACAATTTCGCATATCCGTCCTCCTTCATTTGGAGGAGGCGGCGCACTTTTTTCTGGTGACGATGGAGTCCGGGGCACGCGAGGCGGAGCCAGCGACAGGCTGGGCGTTCATGGGGTGGGGGTGCGTATCATGCGTCGGGGAACGCGGAATGCGATCGCGCTTGCTGCGATCGGAGTGGGGCTGTTGTCGATAGCGGGGTGCGGTCAGCCGGTCGAACGAGACCTCTCGGCCGTTGTCTATGCGCAACCGGGAAAAGACTTGGCCGACGCCATGAAGGCGCGCACCAAGCTGACTTCGATTGCCGAATATCTCACTAACTCACCGAGCTTCGGAACTCTCCGGGCACAGGAGGAAGCCAGCGTCCAGGCCAATGCCGCTGGCGCGTTTGATCTGACCTTGGGAAAAACCAAGTCCTACGCCGGACAGACCTATTCGTTCGCAAGCTCCGACTATGTGACCGGCGGTACCTTCTTCCCGGGCGGCACCGTCGCCACACAATCCACCGGAACGGGATATGTCAGTTTCCAGAGTTACCTGCGCGATACGCAGTCTCTCTTCAACGGCCAAGAGCCGCCCCTCTCAACTGACTATCATTATCTCGACGCCGCCGAATTCGAAGTCCTTGATGGTAGCCGGTATGACGAGGGATCTGTCGTCTATGGCGTCGAGACGCCGCCGCAGGCCTATTCAACAATCCCGACGGGCTCCGCGACCTACAACGGAACGTTCAGAATCAACGCAGCCGACGCGTCAGGCCCCTCGGGAGCCGACGCCGCTTTGACTGGCACGACAACGGCGACCGTGTCTTTCAGCACGACGCCGACGGCGGATGTCACTCTTAATCTGACCGATGTCGGAACGACCCCGGCCAGCGGGACTCTCCACGGCAGCGGAAACCTGATTGATAGGGAGGGCATCACCCTCAATCCCGATACCGTCTTCGACGCGCTCTACCCAAATTCGCAGGCGTATTTGACCGGTAAGGTCTATGGGCCTGCAGCCGAAGAGTTTGGAGGCGAGATTTCCTACCTGGGCCAGGATACGAAGGGCAACGATCTGGTGGGCCACGGCTACGCCGTCGGCAAGCGCTAGGCGTTCCGTCGCTTCGCCGGGCTTGCTCGAGATGGTGTGCGCCACCGGCCAACCGGTCGCCGTCCGCCAGCTTCTGTTAGCTGCCGGGCTGCTCGTCGCGGCACTGGTGGCGCCGGCCGGTGCGGCGCGGGCCGTGCAGACGTCGGCCGCCAACGCCGCAACGGTGAACGCGGCTCACCGGTCATCGAGCGCCTGTTCGAGTCGGCCATGGCCGACATTCGCGCACAGGCATCCCCGCCGGGCCATCGCGAAGTTCCGTGCCATCCTATCGGTCGATCCGGCGGCGGTGCGGGTGCGGCTTGAGCTGGCGCGCGCCTATTTCCTGATCGGCGACGACAAGAAGGCGGAATACCACTTTCGCCTGGCCCTTGGTGGCGGCCTGCCGCCGAGCGCGGCGGCCGCGGCGCGGACCTATCTCACCGCCATCCGTCACCGCCGGAACTGGAGCGTCTCCTTCAGCACCGACCTGTCGCCGCAGACCAACGTCAACCACGGGGCCGACGCGCAGTCGATCCTGATCGGCGGCCTGCCGTTCACGCTCAATGCCGACGGGAAGCCGCAGAAAGGATTCACCTGGGACACCCAGGCTGCCTTCCTGTGGCGTCCGGCGCTCGGCAACGACTGGCGGCTCCACGTCGAGCTCGACGGCTTCAACCGCTACGCCGCGAGCCAGCCTTTGCGCGAGCGGGTCGTCGGCGGCGAACTGGGGCTGATCCGGCAATCCGACCTCGGCGAGATCGCCGGGGGCGTCCGGGTCGAACGGAGCTGGGTGGGCGACACGGGCTTCCAGTCCGGCATGGGGCCATGGCTCACCGCAAAGCTTGATCCGAGCGCAACGGTGTCGATCGCGGCCCGGCTGCAATACATGCATTTCACGCGGGACGACGGCAGCACGGCCCACGACATCACGGCGGTCGCCGGCATCAGCCGGCAGGTCGGCGCGACGACGACGCTCAAGCTCGGTGGCGGGCTGAGCGCGCAGATCTCCAGCCTCCCATCGGACGGATACCTGGAGCCGTCGGTGAGCGCCGGGTTCGAGAAGGTGCTGCCGGCGGACTTCATCCTCGGGGTGGACGTGGACGGCGCCCACCGCGGCTATGACGGGCGAGACCCGCTGTTCGGGGTCACCCGGACCGACTGGCGGCTGTCGGCGACCGCGCGCGTGGTCGCCGGCGGCTGGGCGATCAACAACCTCGCCCCTTATATCCAGTATCGCTTCGAGTGGAATGACTCGAACATAGCTATTTATGACTACACCGATCATTCCATCAGCCTCGGCCTTACTGGGCGGTATTGAGGTCCTTCTCTCGCCAAGGCCGGTTGAACCGCTGTCAGGCAATTTTGTGCTGCATTGACAGCAGAATTGTTCTAGTCTGACCGACGGGCGACAGTACAGTGTGAGTAAGTTCACGGGTGGACCGGTCGCTGACTCCAGAACAGATCGACGAAATCTACGCCTCGGCAATCGAGCCCGGTCGCTGGGGAGAGTTCGCCAGCCTGCTAGCCGGCGCCACCGGGCTGGAGGCGGTCGGCGTGTGGATCGTCGACAACGCCCAACTCGCCGAAATCTCGCTCAGCCGTGCGATGAGCCTTTCCGAGGCGCCCTATGTGGAGCACTTTCACAAGATCGACCCCTGGCAACGCGCTCTTTCCCGCGCGCCGATGGGCTCCGTCTTCATCTCCAACGAACACGTGGCGGAGGACGAACTGGTCAAGGGCGAGTTCTACAACGACTTCGCCCGCCATCACGGCCTGATTCGACCGATGGGCGCGCTGATGCCGCTGGCACCCGGCGTCATCGCCAGCATCGCCGGCGAAATGCCGTTTGCTTCCCGCCTGTTCGAGGCCGAGGACAAGTCGCGCCTCGGGCGGGTGCTGCCCTATGTGAAAAACGCCCTGCAGTTCCGTCAGCGAAACCGCGGGAGCCTGGCCTGGGCAGGCTTCGGTCTTGCTGCGCTCGAAGCGCTCACCTTCGGCGTGGTGATCTGCGATCGGGCTGGCCGCATCGTCGTCGCCAACGTTGCGGCGGAAAACATGGCGCGGCGAGGCGTCGCTTCGTCTCTTTCGGCCGGCAGCCGGCAACGATCCGCGCCGTGCGCAGCGATCAGGCCCGGCAGTTTGGCGGCATTGATCAGCACGGCCGGCAGCGGAGGCCCCGGCGGCGCCATGATGCTGGCAACCGGGGAAGGCGAAGGGCTGATCGCGGCGCTGGTGTCGCCGCTGCCACCGTCGCTGGATGAGGCAGGTGTTCGCGGTCGCGTCATGGTTTCGCTGCGTGCGATGCGCGGCGATCTCTCCGTCGCCGCGGGCGCCATTGCCGCGCTTTACCGGTTGAGCCCCAGGCAGGCCGATGTCGCCGCGCTGCTATGCGACGGGTTTGCGCCAGCCGAGATTGCCCGGCAGCTCGGCATGAAAATCACCACCCTGCGGTCGCATCTGGCGGCTGTCTTCTTGAAGACGGGAGCCGAGAACCAGCGCGAACTCGTGCGCATGTTGCACAGGCTGCCTCCGGTCGCATTGCGGTGGACCGCGCCGGACGACGGCGGCCAGTAAAGGGCGGCGGAGGGCCGTGGCGCAATGCCACCGAGTCCGGCCGCCCCCTGCAGGATTTTTCGGCGATTGGCGTGTTTGAATTCGCTCATCTGAGATCCTCCCGATTTTCGGCCCATCGCGCCGGGATGCTATGAGTCCGCCAAAGGCCCGCAGGCGGAGCCGGGTGCAGGACAGGGAGACCATGGCAGGCGGCGACGAACACACCCCGGACGAAGACCGCGCCGTGCGCATGAGGGTCATGCGGGCGATGGAGCGCGCCTGGACCGGCCGCGTCGGCGAGGCGATCGCCATGCTTTCGGGCGACAAGACGGTCATGGCGCACGCCTTCGGTCTGCGCATGCTGGGGACGCTCCATCTCGAAAGCCGCCATCTGCAGGACGCGCTCGATGCATTCAGCGCGGCCGCCGCGCTGTCGCCGGAGAGCGGTGAGGCGCGCTGCAATGTCGGCGTGGCGCTGCAGCAGATCGGCCGGCTGGGCGAGGCGCTGGCCGCCTATGACGAGGCCATTCGCCTGCAGCCCGTCAATGTCACCGCCCATTTCAACCGCGGGGTCGTTCTGCGCCTTGCCAACCGCCTCGACGAAGCGGAAGCGGCCTTCGGCAATGCGGTCGACCTCGATCCGAAGATGGTCCAGGCGCATGTCAATCGCGGTCTGGTGCGCCTGATCCTCGGCCGCCATCACGACGCACTGGCGAGCTTCGACCGGGCGCTGGCGCTCAGCCCCGGCAATGCCGACCTCCTCCAGGCGCGCGCCGCGGCCCTCCAGGCACTTGGGCAGCCGGTTGTTCAGCCGCCGGCCCTGACGCGCCCGCCACCACCGCCGCCGCCCGGAGCCCAGGCTGCCGTGGCGCGGAGTCGCGTCCTGATCGAACTCGAGCGCTACGAGGAGGCGCTGGCGCTTGCCGGCGCGGTGCAGCGGCAGGGGCCGGTCGGCGCCCAGGCCCTGATGGCCAAGGCGGCGGCACTGTGGAAGCTTGGCCGCGTCAGCGAGGCGCTCGGCGCCGGCAATGCGGCGATCCGGCTCGATCCCGACAATAGCGAGATCCACGAGGAGTTTTCCTACTATTGCCTCAAGCTCGGCGACTACGAGCGCGGCTGGGCGGAGTACGAATACCGGCTCGGGCGGCCGCAACGCCGGCTGCGACTGCTCGCGCCGGACGTACCGCTGTGGCGGGGCGAGGTCCTTGCCGGCAAGCGCGTGGCCGTACTGACCGAGCAGGGACACGGCGACACGCTGCATTTCGTTCGCTACCTCGGTGCCCTGCATGAGCGCGGCGCCGTGCTCACCGGCTTTGCCCAGCCGGTGCTTCTCGAACTCTTGCGCTCCTGCCCGGTGCCGGCGACGTGGATCGAAAAGGATGCAGCGGCCGGGGAGGAGGGGCGGTTCGACTTCCATGTGCCGCTGCTCAGCCTGCCGCATCGTTTCGCAACCCGGCGCGAAACGATTCCGGCCGACGTGCCATATCTTTTCGCCGATGAGGCCAAGGCAGCCGCCTGGCGCGCGCGGCTCGGCCGCGAGGGCTTCAAGGTGGGCGTCGCCTGGCAGGGCAATCCCGAGCACCCGAGCGACCATCTGCGTTCGGTGGCGCTTGCCGCCCTGGCGCCGCTGGCGGCCGTTCCCGGAGTGCGCCTGATCAGCCTGCAGGCGCGCCATGGGCTGCACCAGCTTGTGAGCCTGCCGTCTGGCATGGCGGTGGAGGACCTCGGACCGACGATCGGCGACAATCCCGACGGCATGGCCGAGATTGCGGCGGTGATGGCCGGCCTCGATCTGGTGGTGACGATCAATTCGGCCGTTGCCCACCTGGCCGGTGCGCTCGGCCGCCCGGTGTGGGTGGCGCTGATGGCGGATCCCGACTGGCGCTGGCTGCTGAAGGGCGAGGCCAGCCCCTGGTATCCGACGGCGCGCCTATTCCGGCAGCAGAAGCCGGGCGACTGGGGCGGGGTTTTCGCGGCAATGGCCAAAGCGCTGGCGGAGCGGGCGGACCCGGCAAGCCTCGCTTAACTCGCCGGCCGCGGCTCCATATTTTCCCGGCGCAATTGAGAGGGCGCGGATTTCCGCGCTCGTTTCGTTCACGAGATGCGCCGGCCGCCCCCGATGAAAATCCGTAACTCCTTGAGATCGCTTCGTGCCCGCCACCGGGGCAACCGCCTCGTGCGGCGCAAGGGGCGCGTTTACATCATCAACAAGACCAACCGCCGCTTCAAAGCGCGCCAGGGTTGATCGTCCGTATTCGTGCGGTTGCCGGGCAAGACCGGCTTTGACGGGCCTTGCGGCCCGTCTTATCATTTTTCTCATGAGGATCGCTGCCGCGGCATTCGCCGTCTCACTGGCGCTTACCGTCCTGCCGTCCGCCTGGGCGGCCGGGGAGCTGCCGCGCCTGCCCGATCCGGCGGCGCCGGCCGCTGCTCCCAGCCGCGTCGAGCAGCTCGACGCACTCTTTGGCAAGCTGAAATCGGCCAAGGATGATGCCGCCGCCAAACAGGCGGAAGATGCCATCATCGCCATCTGGCTGCAGTCGGGCAGCGATACGGTCGATCTGCTGATGTCGTGGGGCGTGCAGGCGATCGCCGCCAAGGACTACAGCGAGGCCCTCGACATCCTCGATCGCGTCGTCACCCTCAAGCCGGACTATGCCGAGGGCTGGAACAAGCGGGCGACGGTCTACTACCTGACCGACCAATACGGCCAGTCGATCTCCGACATCGAGCATGTGCTGGTGCTTGAACCGCGTCATTTCGGGGCGCTGGTCGGCCTCGGCTCGATCTTCCGCGATCTCGGCGACGATACGCGCGCGATCGCCGCCTTCCGTCAGGCGCTGGCGCTCGATCCGCATCTCGCCAATGCCCAGAAGGCTCTCGACCAGCTCGAAAAGCAGACCGAACAGCATATCTGAGCAGGCGCCGGGGCGACTGATTGCCGTCTCTATTCAGCCGCAGTGACGAGGTTCGGCTGCGACGAACCTATTCGTTGCCGAAGCCGCCGGCCGCGACATAGGCGATGCGCAACATGTTGGTGGCGCCGGGCGTGCCCAGCGGTACGCCGGCGGTGATGATGATGCGGTCGCCGGGACCGGCAAGGCCTTCGCGATGCGCTATCAGGCTGGCATGGGTGACCATGTCGTCGATATTGTCCGGCTCCTCGCCGAAGACGCAGTGCAGCCCCCAGACCAGCGACAGGCGGCGGGCGGTGGAGACCACCGGCGAGAGAGCCAGGATCGGCGTGTTGGGCCGCTCGCGCGAGGCGCGCACGGCGGTGTTGCCGGAGGCGGTGTAGCAGCAGATGGCGGCCAGATTCAGCGTCTCGGCGATCTGCCGCGTTGCCGCCGAGATGGCGTCGGAGCTGGTCGCCTCCGGTTCGGTGCGCTGCGCCCGCATGATGTTGACGTAGTTGGGATCGCGTTCGACCTCGGTGGCGACCTTGTCCATGGTGGCGACCGCTTCCACCGGGAAGGCGCCGGAGGCCAATTCGGCCGACAGCATCACCGCGTCGCAGCCTTCGAAGACGGCGGTCGCCACGTCCGACACCTCGGCACGAGTGGGCACCGGCGCGGCAATCATCGATTCGAGCATCTGGGTGGCGACGACCACCGGCTTGCCGGCGCGGCGGCAGGCGCGGGTGATCTGCTTCTGGATGCCGGGCACGCGCTCCAGCGGCATCTCGACGCCGAGGTCGCCGCGGGCGACCATGAGCGCGTCGGCGTGCTCGACGATCGCCGCCAGGCGCTCGACCGCCTGCGGCTTCTCGATCTTGGCCAGGATGCCGGCGCGACCGCGGGCAAGCTTGCGTACTTCGGCAAGGTCTTCCGCACGCTGAACGAAGGACAGCGCGATCCAGTCGACGCCGGTGTTGAGCGCCGCTTCCAGGTCGGAACGGTCCTTCGGCGTCAGCGCACCGAAGGAGATGGTGGTGTCGGGAATGCTGACGCCCTTGCGATCGGAAAGGTGGTCGCCGACCTCGACGGTCGTCACCACCCGCGCCTTGGTCGCCTTGGTGACGCGCAGGCGCACGCGGCCATCGTCGAGCAGCAGCCGGTGGCCCACTTCGAGGGCGGAAAGGACTTCCGGGTGGGGCAGTTCCACCCGCGTCGCGTCGCCGGGGTCGGGATTGGAATCGAGGACGAACGTCTGGCCGAGCGTCAGGTTGACGGTCTTTTCGGCGAACATGCCGACGCGCAGCTTCGGCCCCTGCAGGTCGACGAGGATGCCGATCGGGTGGTTTTCCGCGGCCTCGACCTCGCGGATGGTCGCCGCCAGCTGGCGCATGAGCTCATGATTGCAATGGCTCATATTGATGCGGAAGACATCCGCACCGGCCTGGAAAAGCTTGGTGATCGTCGCCCTGTCGGAAGAGGCGGGACCGAGGGTGGCAAGGATCTTGGTCCGCCGTGTGCGCCGCATGTTAGCCGCTGGTTCCCTGCTGGTCGGGCTCGGTCAGCTGGACCGTCCAGCTCTTCTGCTCGCCGGTGTCGACTTCGAAGAATCCTGTCTTCTCGTAGCCCCGGGCCACGCAATCCTCAATTCCGTGGATCGTGAACATCTTGTCGCGTGTACACATCTGCGCCTTGCCGCCCCAAACACCCCCGCGATCGTAGTCGACCGCATACACGTAATAAAAGCGCGACACCAGTGCGCCGGCGACCAGTGTTTCACATGTGTTCGGTGCGACGTTCCACCAGCCCTCGGTCGACCAGCGATTGTTCTCCTTGTAGCCAATGGCGATGCCGACCCGGCTCGCCGTGCGGTTGCACAGCCGCAAACCGCCGGAACCGTTGTCGGCACCGGCACCCGACACGCCGGCCGTCACCGTGGTCTCGGTCAACAGCCGAGCGCGCGCATCGCCGCCACCATTCTGATGCAGAACCACCAGGAGAATGAGCGCGATGGCGAGCAGGCCGACGATGCTGGCGGCAACCACTGCCAGCCGATGCCATGATGTGTTGCGCGATCGTTTGGCCACGGTCAGAAATTCGGAGGGTTATGCATTTTGGGTGCGGTCTCCGGCACTTATGACGCGCAGCCTTTTGCCCTGTCAACGCGTCATCCGCCTGGGCGCACGCCTGGCTGCGGGAGAGCCGGTGTGGCGAAGCAGAGTGGAAGAACAGTGGGCTCTTGTCAGGCGCGAAGACGGCAGGATCGTGGCCGAGGGCACGACTGGACGACTTCGTGCGGCTCACTATGATCGGCGCAGCATGGATATCGCCTCAGCCGCGCCGGTCCCCGCGCTCGCCGATGATTTTCCGCCATTTGCGCTTGTCGACGGGGACCCGGCGGCCGGCGTGCTGGTGGTCTGCGACCATGCCGACAACCGCCTGCCGCCCGCATACGGCGATCTCGGCCTGCCGGCGAGCGAGTTCCGGCGCCACATTGCCTATGATCCGGGCGCGGCGGCGGTCGCCCGGAGCCTGGCCAGCCGGCTGACCGCGCCGGCAGTGCTGTCGACCTTCTCGCGCCTGCTGATCGACCCCAATCGCGGCGAGGACGATCCGACACTGATCATGCGCCTGTCCGACGGTGCCGTGGTTCCCGGCAATGCGGCGGTCGACGCGCATGAACGGGCGCGGCGCATTGCCCGCTTCCATGCGCCCTATCACGCGGCGATCGATGCGGCGATCGACCATGCGCTTGCCGCCGGCCAGCCGCCGATCATCATCTCGATCCACAGCTTCACCCCGGTCTGGCGCGGGCGAACGCGGCCCTGGCAGGTGGGGGTGCTGTGGGACAGCGACCCGCGCATCGCGCTGCCTTTGCTGTCGGCGCTCCGGGCCGAGGGCGGTCTCACGGTCGGCGACAACGAGCCCTATTCCGGGGCGCTCGCCGAGGATTGCATGTATCGCCACGGCTCGCGGCGCGGCCTTGCCCACGGCCTGGTCGAGATCCGCCAGGACCTGATCAGCACGGCGGCGGCAGCGGAGGCGTGGGCCGAGCGGCTGGCGCGCATCGTCGCTGGCCTCAACCGGCTGCCGGGCGTTCACGAGATTCGCCACTACGGCTCGCGCGCCGGCGGCCTCGTCGCCGATGCGGGCAGCAACCGGCAGGGAGTCACACCATGACCAGCCAAGCGGACGGGACGCTCTCCACCCAACTGGAAGCGGCGGTGTTCCGGCGCCTGGTCGCGCACCTCAGGGAGCGCAGCGACGTACAGAACATCGACCTGATGAATCTCGCCGGCTTCTGCCGCAACTGCCTGGCCAACTGGTATCGCGAGGCAGCCGAGGAAGCCGGCGTGGCGATGAGCAAGGCAGCGGCGCGCGAACTGATCTACGGCATGCCCTACGAGGAATGGCGGGCACGCTACCAGAAGGACGCCAGCACCGAGGACCTTGCCGCCTTCGAGAAGAACCGGCCGCCTGACTGGGCGAGCGAGGGCTCCTAGATCCGCTTCATCCACGGTGCGGCGGTGAACAGCGCACCGTCATGGAACGGCCCCCTGGCGCGTCCCTGCCGGTTGTCGAGGTCGACGACCACGACAATGTCGTTGTCCTCGTCGAAGACGGACGGCGCCGTGATGCGCCGGCTGAAGACGTCGATCGGCTCGTCCGAATGGACGATGATTGTCGTGCCGGTCTCGCCCCACCAGTCGCCGATTGCCAGGCGGCTGATGAAATCGTCGAGCCGCCGGCCGAAATCCGCATTGCGGCCGAATTTGAAGCTGACGAGATAGGCTGGCATGGGGCCGCTGTCAGTTGTTGGCAGGAGAGCCGGCAAACCATAATCATGGCGGTCGCGGCGCGCCAGCCGCGGGCTTGACCGGGCGGCGCGACTCGGGCGAACCACTCGCGTGGTGCCCATAAGGGCACACCGTATTCATGGGTAGCAGGAGCAAGACCAGATGGCCGATCCGGCAGGCTTCGCCAAGGACCAGCTCAAGTCGATCGTCGAGCGCATCGAGCGCCTCGAAGAGGAAAAGCAGGCGCTGGCCGACGACATCAAGGAAGTCTACGCCGAGGCCAAGGCGAACGGCTTCGACACCAGGACGTTGCGCACGGTGGTGCGCCTGCGCAAGCAGGACATGAACGAGCGCCACGAGCAGGAGGCGCTGCTCGAGCTCTACATGCAGGCTTTGGGGATGCGGCTGCCGTCCGAGTGAAACGGTCTAGCGGGTCGAAGCGACGAACAATTCGTGCCGGAGGTCGACGACCGTCGGCTGCTCGACCAGCGCGCCGGAGAAGTGATCGGTGCGCAGACCGGTGTAGGCACGCTGCCCGAAGCCGGCGGCGAAGGCCACCTCGGGCTTGCTCATCAGGTCGGCATCGCCGGTGAAGTCCGGCATGGTGAGCACGGCGTATGCCTTCTGCCGCGTCGACGTGTCGCCGATCCACATGCGCAGGCTGCGCGTGTCGAGCGCGGTCATGGTCAGTTGCGGCGTCATCATCGGACGCGCCGGTTTGCTGGTCAGCGGTGCCGTCGCGGCAGCGACGGCCTTCTGCGGGTTGATGTGGGGCAGCGGCACGCCGTAGGCGAGGGGGCCGTCCGGCAAGGTAGCCGGCGCATAGGCCAGAAGGCCCGGAACGTTGCTGTTGTCGGCGCCGCCATGACGCAGCACCGCGGTGGTGATCGCTTCGGCGCGCAACGGCCGGGTCAAGTCGATCGTCGCCACCACGGCGGTTGGCGCGATCGGCAGCGAAGCGCTGCGCCGCGTCTGGTCACGTTCGGCCATGGCGGCGGCGAGTGCGGCGGAAACCGGCGGTTGCGTCCAGTCCTGCGGGTCGCCGAAGGCATCCCCAGGCAGCGGCTGGCTGGCCAGGGTGGCGATGTCGAGCGGCGGCCTGGCCGGCGCCGTGATGTCATCGGGCCCGACGAGGGAGGCGACGGCGACCGGTTGCGACCGCCTGGGCGCCAGCCGCGGCATCGGCATCGGCGCAGTGGCATAGGAGGCGACGGCGGTGCCGACGGTGCGCCCGGCCGGCTGCGCAATCGCTGGTGCAGGCGCCGGTGCAGGTGCCGGCAGGTCGGCGGCGATCGCGGCATCGCCGGCGGTTTCGTCGTCGATCGAAGTATCGGCGACCAGCACCTGCCTGCTGTTCTTGACGTCCTCGATGACCGGCGACCCGCTGAAGCTGGCGACCCGGGTCTCGGGCGTTTCGCGGGCAATGCGCGCCTGGTAGGCAGCCTGTGCCTGGGCATAGCCGGGCAGCGGCGTGCCATCGGAGGGAATGTGCAGCGTTTGGCCGTTGGGGAAGATGCGGACCAACTGCTGGCGCGTCATGCGCGGCCAGTGGCGCACGCTGCCGGTGTCCATGTGGACGAAGGGCGAGCCGGAGGTCGGGTAGAAGCCGACGCCGCCGAGCTGCATCTTCAGGCCGATCGCGCGCAGCTTGGCCAGCGGTACGTCGGGAATGTAGAAGTCCATCGCCTTGCCGCGCATGTGCAGGCTCGTCTTGGCGACGGCCTTCGAGCGGCGGCGGAGCATGGCGTTGGTCGGCGGCGAGCGATAGCCGCACACCACCTGGATATAGTCATGCGACCCGGACTGGTTGTAGACCTGCCAGAGCAGGTCAAACAGATGCGGGTCCATCTGGATCACGCGGTTCTGACGCCAGTCGCGCAGGAACTCGTTGAGCGCCTTGAGGCCGTTGCGGTCGTAAACGCCATCGCGCTTGTAGACGATGACGGCGCGCTCGTGCGTGTGGAGATTGTACAGCCTGAGCGCCCGCTCGCTGGCGAGGCTGTGGCCGTGGGAGGCTATCGTCAGTACAAGCGCCGCGGCACCGATCCTGAGCCACGCCCGCATTCGACCGACCACCGGTCGCGGTTCATCCGCGGTTTCCTGGTTGCCCCGCCAGAACAAGACTTTTCCCGCCGTTCCCTACTCGAGAATACAGGCCATCGAACGACGCATTGTCCGCGGGTATGGTTAATGCCCGGTTTAGCGCGCCAAGCCCAATGGCCAAGGAATCCCTCCAGACCCCCGGCTAACGGTGGATCGTGGCATTTACGGGGCGAATGGGCAAGTGGTCAGGCCCGGAAATCGCTGATTTTCCGGGCCTCCGGTGTGGATCGTCGCGTCAGGAGACCAGCCCGAAGGCCTTCTCCATCTCGGCGTCATGATGATAGATGTCGGCGCGCAGCTGGAGCTTGCCCGAATCGTCAACCCAGGCGGTGAAATAGGTGATGTGGACCGGGATGGGCCTGGTCAGGTTCACCTGCGTCTGCGGGCCGCCGATCAGCTTCTTCAGGCCAGCCACCGAGACGTTCGGATCGTGGGTCAGGAGGCTTGCGGCGAAATCCCACGGGTTCATCACCCGCATGCAGCCGTGGCTGAGCGCGCGGTAGTCCCTCTGGAACAGGCTCTTCGAGGGGGTGTCGTGCAGGTACACGGCAAACGGGTTGGGGAACATGAACTTGATCGAGCCCAGCGCGTTCTTTTCGCCCGGCGGCTGCTTGATCTGGATGCGGCGCATGTCGACGTTGCGCCAGTCGACCGTCCACGGATCAACGGCGCGGAAGCGTCCGCCGATATTGGCGAAGACCTGATAGCCGGCGAGCGCCTTGGCGGGGTTTGCCTGGATGTCCGGCAGCATCTCCTTCACGGCGATCAATTCCGGCACATTCCACACCGGGTTGACGATGACGTACTCGATCTGGTCGGAGAAGATTGGCGTCTGCTTGGTCGGCTGACCATCGACGATGCGCGTCGTGAAGATGACCTTGCCGTCCTTGTAGATGTCGAGATTGAAGTTGGGGACGTTGACCCGGACGTAGAAATTGCCGAGGTCCTCCGGCATCCACCGCCAGCGCTCCATGTTGACCAGAATGGTGTCGACATGGCTGTCGGCGGCGGCGTTGAGGCGGCCGAGTGTGGCCGGTCCGACAACGCCGTCAGGCTTCAGACCGGCGGATTCCTGGAAGGCCTTGACCGCCGCATCGACACTGTCGTCGAAAACCTCGGGATCGAACGGCTTGGCAGGTTTGTCGATGGCCGCGACCACGGTCTTGTCGACGGCCGGCGTGGCGTCGGACTGTCCGACGGTTGCCGAAACCGGCGTCACCGCGGTTCCGTCCGGGGCTGCCGCGGCGGGTTTGCCGGCGGCGGCGACGCCGTCGGTGGCAGCCGGCGCCTCGACCATGGGGGTCTCAACCGGCGCGGGCGGCGCAATCTTGAGGCGCTCGCGCAGGATGATGACGCGCGGGTCCTTCATGCCGAGCTTGAGGTTGCGACCGGCGGGGATGGCCGGCGGCAGGTTCTTCTCGGCCCCCCTGGCTTCTGCGAGTTTCTCGCGCAGCGCCTGAAATTCGGGGCCCTGAGGGTTGTAGGAGGCCAGCACCTTGGGTGCGTCTTCGGCCATCGAAATCTTGTTGAGGGCCTCGACCGGATCGGCGACGTGCGGCTTGTAGTCGAAGTTCTGGCTGATATCGGCGGGGTCAAGACGGCCGGAATGGGCGTCATGGACATAATCGATGACCGCCTGGCTGAGCATCACCTCGGCGCGCGCCAGGGCTTGCTCGGTGGCCGGCATCGCGAGACCGATCTGGACGGGCGGCACATGGTAGACGGATAGGTCGAGGCCGTCGGTGTCCGCCGCCTTGATGCGGGCGATGACCGCCAGCGCGCGTGCGCTCAGCTTGCCGCCGGTGATCCACGACGGCGCGTCGCTCTGCGCGTGATAGAACGCGGTCAGTGCTCCGACGTCCTTCTTCTCGACGAAATCGCCTTGGCCGCCGACATTGGCCAGGATGGCGCGGATCAATTCGCTCATCGGATCGACGGCGCGATCGCCCATCGTGTAGTAGTTGGCCAGAACGACCGGTCTTTCGCTCTTTGCCGCGGCAGCCATGGCGCCCCCCGCAACCAGCAGGGCGGCAACGCCGATCAGCGTTGGGAATGCTTTGCGAAAGGGCATGGGACCGGCCTCGTTGTCATGCAGCGTCAGACGAGCATTTGAAATGCTACAGGTTAACGGCGCATTTCAATGACGTTGGACACACCTCAAGCGGAATTTACCGCCTATTCGGCCGCAATTCCGGAGACTGTGTCAGAAATGCCAAGGTCCTTCAGCTTACGGTAGAGCGTCGAGCGGCCGATCCCCAGCTTGCGGGCAACCAGCGTCATGCGCCCGGCATAGCGTTCCAAAGCCAGGCGAATCATGGCTTCTTCGACCTCGGCCAGCGGCCGGATGTCGCCGTTGACGTCGATTGTGGCAACGCCGTCGGCGGGCGCGGGGGCCGCCGGGCCGGCGATGGCGATCTCGATCGGCTCGGCGGGCCCGGCCAGCAATTCAGCGGCGGGCGCGGCGCCGTCGAGCTGGGCGGTGATCTGCGGAAATTCGTCCGGCGTCAGCATTGGCCCGTCGGCGAGCACCACGGCGCGGAAGACGGCGTTTTCAAGCTGGCGGACGTTGCCCGGCCAGTTGTGGCGGGTCAGAAGCTGGATCGCCGGTGCGGTGACGCCGCGCAGGCCCGTCTTGCCCTCTTCGGCGGCAAACCGCGCGGTGAAGTGGCGCACCAGCTCGGGAATGTCCTCGCGGCGTTCCCTCAGCGGCGGCACGCGAATCGGGAACACGTTCAGCCGGTAATAGAGGTCCTCGCGGAAGATGCCGGCCTTGACCAGGTCGATCAGACTGCGATTGGTGGCCGAGATCAGGCGGAAGTCGACGCGCAGCGGCCGGCGGGCGCCGACCGGGTCAATCTCGCCGTCCTGCAGGGCGCGCAGCAGCTTGACCTGTACCTCAAGCGGCAGCTCGCCGACCTCGTCGAGGAACAGCGTGCCGCCATGGGCCTCGCGGAATTTGCCGACATGCTTGTCGGCGGCGCCGGTGAAGGCGCCCTTCTCGTGGCCGAAGAGGATGCTCTCGACCAGATTGTCGGGGATGGCACCGCAATTGACGGTGACGAAGGGCTTCGAACGGCGGTCGCCGGCGCCCTGGATGGCGCGGGCGATCAGCTCCTTGCCGACGCCCGATTCGCCTTCGACGAGAATCGGAATCTGCGAGGCGGCGGCGCGCTGTCCGAGACGGATGACGCGCTCCATCGCCGGGCTGCGGGTAATGATGTCGCGAAAGGTGAGGGTGCCGGTGGCACTGCGCTTCATGCGTGCGATCTCGCCTTCGAGCGCGCCGAGCTTCAGGGCGTTTTCGATCGAAACCTGCAGGCGTTCGGCGGACGCCGGCTTGACCACGAAGTCGACCGCGCCGGCGCGCATGGCCCCGACCACCGTGTCGATGCCGCCATGTGCCGTCTGCACGATGACCGGGAGCTGGCGGTCCATTTCGCGCAATCTGGCCAGAACGCCCATGCCGTCGAGATCGGGCATGATCAGGTCGAGGATAATCAGCGCCACCGCATCGCCGTCGGTGCCGGAAAGCAGGGCGACGGCTGCTTCGCCCCCTTCCAGCGCAATTGGCCTGTGGCCCATGCGCTCCACCGCTGCGGTGAGCAGGCGGCGCTGGACGGGATCGTCGTCGACGATGAGGATGGTGGTCGACATGAGTGGGCGGTGGGCTCCCTGTCGGGCGTGAAACTGTCTCTTTGCGGCACAATACTGACCGCTGCCGCTGCGAAATCCCAATGGAATCAATGGTCGTGGTGAACGGCCCGAGGGGATGATCGGGCCGGTCAGTTAATCTGTTCTTAACCGGCGGGGCCAAGGAGGCCGCATGTGTCGCGGCTGGGGATAGCGGGCAGTCGACGACATCGGCGGTTGCGCGTCCGCCGCTTGCCGGAATGAGCGGGGCGCGACTCAGTGGTTGCACGGAGCCATGTCCGCGCCCTATTTGGCGACCACGCCTGATTTCGACCTCAAGATGCGGAAACCGACATGACGCGAACCGAAATTGCCCGTTCCCAGACCCTTGCCGCCGAACCGGCTGAGGATCTGGGCGGGTTGCCGGAGTGGAACCTCGAAGATCTTTATGCCGGCATGGACGATCCGGTGCTCAAGCGCGATCTGGCGCTATCAGAAACCGGATCGGTGGCCTTCGAGGAGAAGTACAAGGGCAAGCTTGAATCATTGGCGCAGGAGGGCGGCGCGGTGCTGGCGAAGGCGGTCGTCGCCTTCGAAGCGCTCGACGAGCTCATCGGCCGCATCATCTCCTTCGCCGGGCTGCTCCATGCCGGCGATACCAGCGATCCGGCCCGCTCCAAGTTCTACGGCGACGTGCAGGAGAAGATCACGGCGGCGAGCGCCCACCTGCTGTTCTTCCCGCTGGAACTCAACCGCATCGCCGACGACGTGCTGGAAACGGCGATGGCCGATCCGGCGCTCGGTCATTACCGGCCGTGGCTGGAGGATGTGCGCGCCGAGAAGCCCTATCAGCTCGAGGACCGGGTGGAGCTGCTCTTCCACGAGAAGTCGGTGACCGGCTACGGCGCCTGGAACCGGCTGTTCGACGAGACGATGTCGGCGCTGAGCTTCGACGTCGACGGCAAGGCGCTGGCGATCGAGCCGACGCTCAACCTCTTGCAGGACGAGGACGGGGCGAAGCGCAAGGCGGCGGCGGAAGCGCTCGCCGTCACCTTCCAGAAGAACATTCGCCTGTTCGCCCACATCACCAATACGCTGGCCAAGGACAAGGAAATCTCCGACCGCTGGCGCGGCTTCAAGGATGTCGCCGATGCGCGCCATCTGGCCAACCGGGTCGAGCCGGAGGTGGTGGCCGCACTGGTGGAAGCCGTGCGCGCCGCTTATCCGCGCCTGTCGCACCGCTACTACAAGCTCAAGGCGCGCTGGTTCGGCCGCGACGTTCTCGACCACTGGGACCGCAATGCGCCGCTGCCCGACCGGCCGAGCCAGGTGGTCCCATTTGGCGAAGCGAAGGCCAAGGTGCTCAGGGCCTACGGCGCCTTCGCGCCGGAGATGGCGGAGATCGCCGGGCGCTTCTTCGACTATGGCTGGATCGACGCGCCGGTCAGGCCGGGCAAGGCGCCGGGCGCCTTCGCCCATCCGACCGTGCCCTCGGTGCATCCCTATGTGCTGGTCAACTACCAGGGCAAGGTGCGCGACGTGATGACGCTCGCCCACGAGCTCGGCCACGGCGTGCACCAGGTGCTGGCCGGTCCGCAGGGTGCGCTGATGGCGCCCACCCCGCTGACGCTCGCCGAAACGGCCAGCGTCTTCGGCGAGATGCTGACCTTCCGCGCGCTGCTCGCCGATACCGACGACAGGCGCGAGCGCAAGGCGATGATCGCGGCCAAGGTCGAGGACATGATCAACACGGTCGTGCGCCAGATCGCCTTCTACTCGTTTGAACGCAAGCTGCATCTGGAGCGCCGCGAAGGGGAACTCACCTCCGAGCGTATTGGCGCGCTGTGGATGTCGGTGCAGGAAGAAAGCCTCGGGCCGGCGATCCGTCTCGGTCCCGGCTACGAGACCTTCTGGAGCTACATCCCGCACTTCATCCACTCGCCCTTCTACGTCTATGCCTATGCCTTCGGCGACTGCCTGGTGAATTCTCTCTATGCGGTCTACGAGGAGGCCGAGTCCGGCTTCCAGGAGAAGTATTTCGCCATGCTCAAGGCGGGTGGCAGCAAGCACCACAAGGAGCTGCTCAAACCCTTCGGGCTCGATGCCAGCGATCCGGCTTTCTGGGACCGGGGCCTCGGCGTTATCGACCGTCTCATCGGCGAACTGGAGGCGATGGAATAGAGGTGGGCAAGGCCGAAGGTAGTTTCACCGCGCGGCTCACCGTCATAAATTGGGGCAGGCTCGCGCCCCAATTGGAGCGGGGCATGATCATGCGCGGCATCGGATTCGCCCTCGCCATCTTCCTCATGGCCTTCGCCGGCGAGGCACGGGCCTGGACTGCCTTCGGCATGGCCGAGCAGATCGTCCGCATGCAGGATGTCGCGTTGACGACGCCGGCCGGTGATCCGCTCTTTCTCGCCCACAAGACCTCGACGGTCTATTTCATTGGCGGCGTATTCGTCAAAGACGACGGCTATGTGCTTTGTCTTCAATCGAACCCGAAGCATTATGTCGACATGCCGCCGCCCGACCTGCTTGCCACCTTTCAGAAGCAGGGCAAGTTGCCGGACCCGCTGCCGCCCTATCACCTCGGTATCGGCGACTATGTGAACGGCTATTCACTGTGGATCGTCCTGGTACCGAGCGTCATAGCTTACTTCTATTTGCTCTACGCCATCCGCGGCCGCAGGCGCCGCCGGCCGGCACGGCGCTAGGCCCCCGTCGTCGACGTTTCACTTTCTGTGTAGCGTCGAGGTGGCGGGCCGCTTGAACGCGATGTGGCGCGGCGGCGCCTTCCCGCAGCCGCCTGCGCAGCCTACATAGGCGGCCATGGCAGTCCCTCCTGACGATCCCGAACAGAACCGACTCTCCGGCCGCATCACGCGCTATGCGCGCGTGGGGGTCGGCGTCGGCGGCGCGGCGGCGCGCATGGCCGGCGCCAGGCTTTTCGGCCGCGACCTCACCGATCCGCGCAACGCCGCCGACCTCGTCGCCACGCTCGGCTCCCTCAAGGGGCCGCTGATGAAGGTGGCGCAGATGATGGCCACCATCCCCGACCTGCTGCCGCCGGATTACTCGGCCGAGCTGCAGAAGCTGCAGGCCGAGGCGCCGCCCATGGGGCCGGCCTTCGTCAAGCGGCGCATGATGGTCGAGCTGGGGCCCGACTGGGAGAAGCGCTTCACGAGCTTCGAGCGCACGCCGGCCGCCGCAGCCTCGCTTGGCCAGGTGCACAAGGCGGTCGCTCCTGACGGCACGCTCGTCGCCTGCAAGCTGCAATATCCCGACATGAAGTCGGCGGTCGAAGCCGATCTCGGCCAGCTCGGTATTATTCTCGGGCTGCAGCGGCGGCTCTCGCCGGAGATCGACACCACCGAGATCGCCAAGGAGCTCGGCGAGCGACTGCGCGAGGAGCTCGACTACGA
>CAVXLJ010000015.1:0-26098 GCA_963762605.1 uncultured Alphaproteobacteria bacterium
GCCTCATTGTCATGCGTCAGGCGATCATTTGAAATGCTACAGGTTAACGCCCGATTTCAATGACGTCGGTCACACCTCAAGCGGAATTTACCGCCTATTCGGCCGCAATTCCGGAGACTGTGTCAGAAATGCCAAGGTCCTTCAGCTTACGGTAGAGCGTCGAGCGGCCGATCCCCAGCTTGCGGGCAACCAGCGTCATGCGCCCGGCATAGCGCTCCAAAGCCAGGCGAATCATGGCTTCTTCGACCTCGGCCAGCGGCCGGATGTCGCCGTTGACGTCGATTGTGGCAACGCCGTCGGCGGGCGCGGCGGGCCGCAGGGCGGCGATGGCGATCTCGATCGGCTCGGCGGGCCCGGCCAGCGATTCATCGCCGGCGGCGCGGCGCCGTCGAGCTGGGCGGTGATCTGCGGAAATTCGTCCGGCGTCAGCATCGGCCCGTCGGCGAGCACCACGGCGCGGAAGACGGCGTTTTCAAGCTGGCGGACGTTGCCCGGCCAGTTGTGGCGGGTCAGAAGCTGGATCGCCGGCGCGGTGACGCCGCGGAGGCCCGTCTTGCCCTCTTCGGCGGCAAACCGCGCGGTGAAGTGGCGGACCAGCTCGGGGATGTCCTCGCGGCGTTCCCTCAGCGGCGGCACGCGAATCGGGAACACGTTCAGCCGGTAGTAGAGGTCCTCGCGGAAGATGCCGGCCTTGACCAGGTCGATCAGACTGCGATTGGTGGCCGAGATCAGGCGGAAGTCGACGCGCAGCGGCCGGCGGGCGCCGACCGGGTCGATCTCGCCGTCCTGCAGGGCGCGCAGCAGCTTGACCTGTACCTCCAGCGGCAGCTCGCCGACCTCGTCGAGGAACAGCGTGCCGCCATGGGCCTCGCGGAATTTGCCGACATGCTTGTCGGCGGCGCCGGTGAAGGCGCCCTTCTCGTGGCCGAAGAGGATGCTCTCGACCAGATTGTCGGGGATGGCGCCGCAATTGACGGTGACGAAGGGCTTCGAACGGCGGTCGCCGGCGCCCTGGATGGCGCGGGCGATCAGCTCCTTGCCGACGCCCAATTCGCCTTCGACGAGAATCGGAATCTGCGAGGCGGCGGCGCGCTGGCCGAGACGGATGACGCGCTCCATCGCCGGGCTGCGGGTGATGATGTCGCGAAAGGTGAGGGTGCCGGTGGCGCTGCGCTTCATGCGTGCGATCTCGCCTTCGAGCGCGCCGAGCTTCAGGGCGTTTTCGATCGAAACCTGCAGGCGTTCGGCGGACGCCGGCTTGACCACGAAGTCGACCGCGCCGGCGCGCATGGCCCCGACCACCGTGTCGATGCCGCCATGTGCCGTCTGCACGATGACCGGGAGCTGGCGGTCCATTTCGCGCAGCTTGGCCAGAACGCCCATGCCGTCGAGATCGGGCATGATCAGGTCGAGGATAATCAGCGCCACCGCATCGCCGTCGGTGCCGGAAAGCAGGGCGACGGCTGCTTCGCCGCCTTCCACGCAATTGGCCTGTGGCCCATGCGCTCCACCGCTGCGGTGAGCAGGCGGCGCTGGACGGGATCGTCGTCGACGATGAGGATGGTGGTCGACATGAGTGGGCGGTGGGCTCCCTGTCGGGCGTGAAACTGTCTCTTTGCGGCACAATACTGACCGCTGCCGCTGCGAAATCCCAATGGAATCAATGGTCGTGGTGAACGGTCCGAGGGGATGATCGGGCCGGTCAGTTAATCTGTTCTTAACCGGCGGGGCCAAGGAGGCCGCGTGCGTCCGCGAGCTGGGGATAGCGGGCAGTCGACGACATCGGCGCTTCGCGTCCGTCGCTTGCCAAACCGGCCGCAAGCGAAAGTGGTTGCGCGGAGCCATGTCCGCGCCCTATTTGGCGGCCACGCTTGATTTCGACCTCAAGATGCGGAAACCGACATGACGCGAACCGAAATTGCCCGTTCCGCCAGCCTTGCCGCCGAACCGGCTGAGGATCTGGGCGGGTTGCCGGAGTGGAACCTCGAAGATCTTTATGCCGGCATGGACGATCCGGTGCTCAAGCGCGATCTGGCGCTATCAGAAACCGAATCGGTGGCCTTCGAGGAGAAGTACAAGGGCAAGCTCGAATCATTGGCGCAGGAGGGCGGCGCGGTGCTGGCGAAGGCGGTCGTCGCCTTCGAGGCGCTCGACGAGCTCATCGGCCGCATCATCTCCTTCGCCGGGCTGCTCCATGCCGGCGATACCAGCGATCCGGCCCGCTCCAAGTTCTACGGCGACGTGCAGGAGAAGATCACGGCGGCGAGCGCCCACCTGCTGTTCTTCCCGCTGGAACTCAACCGCATCGCCGACGACGTGCTGGAAACGGCGATGGCCGATCCGGCGCTCGGTCATTACCGGCCGTGGCTGGAGGATGTGCGCGCCGAGAAGCCCTATCAGCTCGAGGACCGGGTGGAGCTGCTCTTCCACGAGAAGTCGGTGACCGGCTACGGCGCCTGGAACCGGCTGTTCGACGAGACGATGTCGGCGCTGAGCTTCGACGTCGACGGCAAGGCGCTGGCGATCGAGCCGACGCTCAACCTCTTGCAGGACGAGGACGGGGCGAAGCGCAAGGCGGCGGCGGAAGCGCTCGCCGTCACCTTCCAGAAGAACATTCGCCTGTTCGCCCACATCACCAATACGCTGGCCAAGGACAAGGAAATCTCCGACCGCTGGCGCGGCTTCAAGGATGTCGCCGATGCGCGCCATCTGGCGAACCGGGTCGAGCCGGAGGTGGTGGCCGCACTGGTGGAAGCCGTGCGCGCCGCTTATCCGCGCCTGTCGCACCGCTACTACAAGCTCAAGGCGCGCTGGTTCGGCCGCGACGTGCTCGACCACTGGGACCGCAATGCGCCGCTGCCCGACCGGCCGAGCCAGGTGGTCCCATTTGGCGAAGCGAAGGCCAAGGTGCTCAGGGCCTACGGCGCCTTCGCGCCGGAGATGGCGGAGATCGCCGGGCGCTTCTTCGACTATGGCTGGATCGACGCGCCGGTCAGGCCGGGCAAGGCGCCGGGCGCCTTCGCCCATCCGACCGTGCCCTCGGTGCATCCCTATGTGCTGGTCAACTACCAGGGCAAGGTGCGCGACGTGATGACGCTCGCCCACGAGCTCGGCCACGGCGTGCACCAGGTGCTGGCCGGTCCGCAGGGTGCGCTGATGGCGCCCACCCCGCTGACGCTCGCCGAAACGGCCAGCGTCTTCGGCGAGATGCTGACCTTCCGCGCGCTGCTCGCCGATACCGACGACAGGCGCGAGCGCAAGGCGATGATCGCGGCCAAGGTCGAGGACATGATCAACACGGTCGTGCGCCAGATCGCCTTCTACTCGTTTGAACGCAAGCTGCATCTGGAGCGCCGCGAAGGGGAACTCACCTCCGAGCGTATTGGCGCGCTGTGGATGTCGGTGCAGGAAGAAAGCCTCGGGCCGGCGATCCGTCTCGGTCCCGGCTACGAGACCTTCTGGAGCTACATCCCGCACTTCATCCACTCGCCCTTCTACGTCTATGCCTATGCCTTCGGCGACTGCCTGGTGAATTCTCTCTATGCGGTCTACGAGGAGGCCGAGTCCGGCTTCCAGGAGAAGTATTTCGCCATGCTCAAGGCGGGTGGCAGCAAGCACCACAAGGAGCTGCTCAAACCCTTCGGGCTCGATGCCAGCGATCCGGCTTTCTGGGACCGGGGCCTCGGCGTTATCGACCGTCTCATCGGCGAACTGGAGGCGATGGAATAGAGGTGGGCAAGGCCGAAGGTGGTTTCACCGCGCGGCTCGCCGTCATAAATTGGGGCAGGCTCGCGCCCCAATTGGAGCGGGGCATGATCATGCGCGGCATCGGATTCGCCCTCGCCATCTTCCTCATGGCCTTCGCCGGCGAGGCACGGGCCTGGACTGCCTTCGGCATGGCCGAGCAGATCGTCCGCATGCAGGATGTCGCGTTGACGACGCCGGCCGGTGATCCGCTCTTTCTCGCCCACAAGACCTCGACGGTCTATTTCATTGGCGGCGTATTCGTCAAAGACGACGGCTATGTGCTTTGTCTTCAATCGAACCCGAAGCATTATGTCGACATGCCGCCGCCCGACCTGCTTGCCACCTTTCAGAAGCAGGGCAAGTTGCCGGACCCGCTGCCGCCCTATCACCTCGGTATCGGCGACTATGTGAACGGCTATTCACTGTGGATCGTCCTGGTACCGAGCGTCATAGCTTACTTCTATTTGCTCTACGCCATCCGCGGCGGCAGGCGCCGCCGGCCGGCACGGCGCTAGGCCCCCGTCGTCGACGTTTCACTTTCTGTGTAGCGTCGAGGTGGCGGGCCGCTTGAACGCGAATCGCGTGGCGCGGAAAGGGGAGGGGGGGGAGAAAAGAAGGGAGAGAGAAAAAAAAGTGAAGGAAAGAGGGAGATGAGGAAGAGGTTGGCAGAAAGGAGAGAAAAAAGAGAAGAAAAAGGAAGAGAAAAAAAAAAAAAAAAGAGAAATAGAAGAAGGAAAGGAGAAAGAGAAGAGAAAGGAGAGATGAGAGAGGGAAAAATGATAGGCGGCGCCTTCCCGCAGCCGCCTGCGCAGCCTACATAGGCGGCCATGGCAGTCCCTCCTGACGATCCCGAACAGAACCGACTCTCCGGCCGCATCACGCGCTATGCGCGCGTGGGGGTCGGCGTCGGCGGCGCGGCGGCGCGCATGGCCGGCGCCAGGCTTTTCGGCCGCGACCTCACCGATCCGCGCAACGCCGCCGACCTCGTCGCCACGCTCGGCTCCCTCAAGGGGCCGCTGATGAAGGTGGCGCAGATGATGGCCACCATCCCCGACCTGCTGCCGCCGGATTACTCGGCCGAGCTGCAGAAGCTGCAGGCCGAGGCGCCGCCCATGGGGCCGGCCTTCGTCAAGCGGCGCATGATGGTCGAGCTGGGGCCCGACTGGGAGAAGCGCTTCACGAGCTTCGAGCGCACGCCGGCCGCCGCCGCCTCGCTTGGCCAGGTGCACAAGGCGGTCGCTCCTGACGGCACGCTCGTCGCCTGCAAGCTGCAATATCCCGACATGAAGTCGGCGGTCGAAGCCGATCTCGGCCAGCTCGGTATTATTCTCGGGCTGCAGCGGCGGCTCTCGCCGGAGATCGACACCACCGAGATCGCCAAGGAGCTCGGCGAGCGACTGCGCGAGGAGCTCGACTACGACCGCGAGGCGAAGCATGCCGCGCTCTTCCGCATGATGCTGAAGGGCGAGGGCAGCGTGCGCGTGCCGGAGACCTACCCGGCGCTGTCCACCGACCGGCTGCTCACCATGCGCTGGCTCGACGGCACACGCCTGCTGTCTTTTCTCGACCACGACCTCAACGACCGCAACGCCATCGCCAGGGCGCTGTTCACCGCCTGGTGGAAGCCGTTCGCCACCTACGGCGTCATCCACGGCGACCCGCATCTCGGCAACTACACGGTGTTCGAACGATCGGGGCGGCCAGCCGGCATCAACCTGCTCGATTTCGGCTGCGTGCGCATCTTCCCGCCCGCCTTCGTCGCCGGCGTCATCGCCCTCTATCACGCGCTGCGGGCGGACGACCGCGCGGCAATCGCCGCCGCCTACCGCAACTGGGGCTTCCGCAACATCGATGAGGAGACGGTGGACACGCTGACGCTGTGGGCGCGCTTCATCTACGGCCCGCTGATGGACGACCGCGTGCGCACGATCGCCGGCGATGTGGCGCCGCACGCCTATGGCCGCAAGGAGGCGTGGGAGGTGAAGCAGCGGCTGAAGCCGAAGAAGGCGATCACCGTGCCGCGCGAATTCGTCTTCCTGGAACGCGCGGCGATCGGCCTCGGCGCGGTCATGCTGCACCTCAAGGCCGAGCTCAACTTCCACCAGCCTGTTCGAGGCGGCGATCGCCGATTTCGACGTCGACGCGCTCGCCAAGCGCCAGGCAGCGGCGCTGAAGCAGGTGGGGCTGTAGGGCGGATCAGCCGCCCACCCAGCGAACACCTGTCGCCCTGCGCACGGCCCTTGATGGCTGCCGTGGGGGGCCTATTTCACATGCAATTCCTTGCAGATGTCCGCCGCGCTGGCGGCGAGGTTCCGACTCTGATCACCATCGATGACCGCACGCCGGCGGCAGTCCATCACCCTGGCCCGTGGGTGTTCGCTGCCATCGACGGGCCGATTGCCCCGACCGCACTATTTGCTATAAAGCGCGCGGGTTCACACGCGGCAAAGGAGACCAGAAGCAATGGCTGAGCAGGGCACCGTCGAACTCGGCGTCGCGACCGGTACGGACTTTGCCGACCACCTTCACACCTATCAAAGCTTCCTCAAGCTCGTGAAGTACGTCGCGTCGGGGATCGTCATCCTCCTCATCCTGTTGGCGTTTTTCTTCGCGTGACCTCCTAGCGGGCCGGCCGCCGGCTCCTCCGCCAGGCGAACGGCCTCAAGTACATCGCGGGGCCTCCCACCCCCTTCCGCACGGAGATCGCTGTACCGGCGGACGCCGATAAGCGCGAGACCCGGGTCGCGGCGACACCCGAAACCGTCAAGAAATACGTCAAGCTGGGTGCCACGGTCGTGGTGCGGGCGGGCGCAGGCGCTCGATCGCGCCTGGGCGGCCGGAATCCGGCCAAGGGACGCGCTCGCCGACAACGACGGCCACGGCTTCGTCGGCGCCCCCGGCGATGCGGTCTTTACCGGGCCGACTTTGACGAACGTCAACGATTTCCGGGCCGCGATCATCCATGAAGACCGCGCGCCTTCCGGGCGGCGAAGGTATTCCGGCGCTTAGTACCATTGCTGGGGGCCACGGCTGTTCGGTTCTGTGCTAATCCCGGCCCTCGCGCAGGGAATGACTGCCGTTCTCGATGCGCCAATGCCGGCGCATCCATGTGCGGCGGAAAGAATCGGAGAATCAACAGAATGCCTCAGCTTATTGGTATTCCAAAGGAAATATATCCCGGTGAGAAGCGGGTCGCGATCTCGCCGGAGGTGGTGACGAAGCTGATCAAGCTCGGATTCGCCGTCGTCGTCGAGAAGGGGGCTGGCGACGGGGCGGATTTCTACGACGATGTGTTCGTCACGGCAGGGGCCACAATCGCGCCGACGGCCGCCGATCTCTGGTCGAAGTCGGACATAATCTTCAAAGTTCGCGCCCCGACCGCAGATGAAGTGGCGCTGATGAAGGCGGGCCAGACCCTGATTTCCTTCATCTGGCCGGCCCAGAACCCGCAACTGATGGACGATTTGAAGGCGCGCAAGGTGACTGTGCTGGCGATGGACGCGGTTCCGCGCCTGCTCTCCCGCGCGCAGAAGATGGACGCGCTCACCTCCATGGCCGGCATCACCGGCTATCGCGCCGTCATCGAGGCGGCCAACGCCTTCGGCCGGTTCTTCAATGGCCAGATCACCGCCGCGGGCAAGGTCCCGCCGGCAAAGGTGTTCGTCGCAGGAGCAGGCGTGGCCGGTCTTGCCGCCATCGGTACGGCGGCAGGTCTCGGCGCCATTGTCCGCGCCAACGACACGCGCGCGGAAGTGGCCGATCAGGTCAAGTCTCTGGGCGGCGAGTTCGTCAAGGTCGACTACGAGGAAGAAGGCTCGGGCGGCGGCGGCTACGCCAAGGTCATGAGCGAAGGCTTCCAGAAGGCCCAGCGCGAGATGTACGCCAAGCAGGCGGCGGACGTCGATATCATCATCACCACTGCCCTGATTCCGGGCAAGCCGGCGCCCAAGCTCATCACGGCCGACATGGTGCGCTCGATGAAGCCGGGCAGCGTCATCGTCGACCTTGCTGCTGAGCAGGGCGGTAACTGCGAGCTGACCGAGCCGGGCAAGGCCGTCGTCAAGCACGGCGTCACCATCGTCGGCTACACGGACCTGCACAGCCGCCTGGCCAAGCAGTCCTCGACGCTCTACGCCAACAACCTGCTGCGTCTGACCGAGGAACTGTGCAAGGCCAAGGACGGCCAGATCGTCGTCAACATGGAAGACGACGCGATCCGCGGCTTCACCGTGATCAAGGACGGCGACATCACGTGGCCGGCCCCGCCGCTGAAGCTTCCGGCCCCGCCGCCGGCAAAGCCTGCCGCGGCGGTCGCGGCGGCGGACAAGAAGGGCGGCCAGGGCCATGGCGCCGGGGCGCCGGCGTCGCTCAGATCCACGCTCATCACCTTCGGGATCGGCGCCATCATCCTGCTGCTGATCGGCGCTGGAGCCCCGCCGGTATTCCTCGGCCACTTCACCGTCTTCGTGCTGGCGATCTTCGTCGGCTACATGGTGGTGTGGAACGTTACGCCCGCGCTGCATACGCCGCTGATGAGCGTCACCAACGCGATTTCCTCGATCATCGCCATCGGCGCACTTCTGCAAATCTGGCCACCGGCCGCAGAGGGGCGTCCGGATCTGTGGATCCTGGTGATCGCCTTCGTTGGATTGACTCTTACCTCGATCAACATGTTCGGCGGTTTCGCAGTGACCCGCCGCATGTTGGCGATGTTCCAGAAATAAGGGGCCCGGAAACATGTCTGTCAGTCTTGTCACGGTCTCCTATATCGGGGCCACGATTCTTTTCATCCTGAGCCTCGGCGGCCTGTCGAACCCGGAAACCGCCAAGCGCGGCAACTGGTACGGTATCGCCGGCATGGCAATTGCGGTGCTGGCCACCGTGTTCGGCTCGCGTCTGCTGGCGAACGGCGAAGAGCCGATCGTCAGCGGCTTCGTCGGCATCCTCATCATCGTCCTGGCAATGGGCATCGGCGGCAGCCTTGGGCTCTATGCGGCGCGCATCGTAAAGATGACGCAGATGCCGGAGCTGGTGGCGATCATGCACTCGCTGGTCGGCTTGGCCGCCTGCGCCATCGGCTACGCCAGCTACATCGACACCTCGACGGTGTTTGCGACCCATGCCGAGCACACGATCCATCTGATCGAGATCTATGTTGGCGTGCTCATCGGCGCTGTGACGTTCACCGGCTCAGTGATCGCCTTCGGCAAGCTCTCGGGTCGGATCAGCGGCAAGCCCGTCCTGTTGCCGGCGCGCCACTGGATCAATCTTGCCGGCCTCATCCTCGTCATCGTGTTCGGTTACTTCTTTGTGGGTGCTGGATCGACCGGCGCCGGCATGTTTCCGCTCCTCGTGATGACGGTGATCGCGCTCGCCTTCGGCGTGCACATGGTTATGGCCATCGGCGGCGCTGATATGCCGGTGGTGATCTCGATGCTGAACAGCTACTCCGGCTGGGCGGCGGCGGCGACCGGCTTCATGCTGTCGAACGATCTGCTGATCGTGGTTGGCGCTTTGGTGGGCTCCTCGGGTGCGATCCTGAGCTACATCATGTGCCGCGCCATGAACCGCAACTTCATCTCGGTGATCGCCGGCGGCTTCGGCGCGGCCGAGGGCACAGCGGCAAAGACTTCTGCGGCGCCGGCCGGTGAGGTGAGGTCAATCACCGCGTCGGAAACGGCGGATCTGCTCGCCGAGTCCAAGAGCGTCATCATCGTGCCGGGCTACGGCATGGCGGTCGCACAGGCGCAGCATTCGGTGTTCGAACTAACCCAGTTGCTGCGTGCAAGGGGCATCAACGTGCGCTTCGGCATCCATCCCGTCGCCGGGCGCATGCCAGGCCACATGAACGTGCTGCTGGCCGAAGCCAAGGTGCCCTACGACATCGTGATGGAGATGGACGAGCTCAACGATGACTTCCCCGACACCGACGTGGCAATGGTGATCGGCGCCAACGACATCGTCAATCCGGCGGCTGAGGACGACCCGACCAGCCCGATCGCCGGCATGCCGGTGCTCGAGGTCTGGAAGGCCAAGACGTCCATCGTCATGAAGCGGTCGATGGCCTCGGGCTACGCCGGCATCGACAACCCGCTGTTCTATAAAGAGAACAACCAGATGCTGTTCGGCGACGCCAAGAAGGTCCTCGACGAAGTCGTCGCGGCCCTGAAGGCGAAGTAGATAAGCAACTCGCCGGCCCCGCACGGGGCCGGCGACATTAATTGCCTTGCCTCGGGAATGCTTTCGGCCGGTCAGGATCTCGGCGCCGCGCAACTCCTGCGCGGGCTGGGCGGGATGCTGTTGGACGATGCCAAGAAGATGACCGAGGGCATCGTCAAGTCGCTGTAGGCAGGATCCTGGGTGCGGGGCGCCTCCCATCCCGCGGCCCGCATGACCTGAAGGGCCCGTTCCCGCGCCGCGGGGATGGGCCTGGCATTTTTGACGAGGCTGAAAGCGCGATTTTCCGGGGTTTCCCGGCCGGTTGTGGCGATATAGCCACAGACTCAACCTAAGCGGGGGTCTAGGGTCTTTGCGAAGTCATACCGGGGGCATCCGAATCATGAAGCATACGATCGCGGGTTTCGTCGCCGTCGCTGCGCTGGCGGTGGCGCCGGCCCATGCGGCCGAAGGGCTCTGGGCCGCAAGCCCGGCGGCCCAGTGGTCGGGGCTCTATTTCGGTGGCCAGGCCGGCTACGGAATGGTGGACAGCGCCCAGACGGGCACGGGTCTCAAGCCGGCCTCATACGGAGCCGATGGCGCGGTTGGCGGACTGTTCTTCGGCTACAATCACTTTCTGAGCGGCAATCTTCTGGCCGGCGTCGAGGTCGAAGGGAACCTGTCCGATCTCAACGGCCGGCTGTCATCGGGCAATCCGAACACGGGTGATTATTACCAGCACGACTGGTCGGCTGCCGCCCGGATGCGGCTTGGATTTCTGCCGGCGGAGAACCTGCTTCTTTACATGAGCGCGGGTGTCGCTGTCGGTCATTTCAACTATGGCGCCAGCAACAGCTTCGCGATCCAGCAACACTGGGGCAACCTCGATCAAACGCTTGTCGGACTTCAGCTCGGTCTTGGCGCCGAGACCTACGTCTATCCCAATGTCAGTGTCCGCGGCGAGGCGGTGTACACGCACTTCGCGAACATGGCCTTGACCGGTGCCCCCTTCACGATCCAGCCGGACACGCTGATGGTGCGCGCCGGCATCGCCTATCATCCCGGCTGGCTCGGTCAGCCGCAGCCGGCGATGGTGGCAGTCGCGCCGATGGGGTCGTGGAACGGGTTCTATGCCGGCGGGCAAGTCGGGTTGACGTTTGAGAATTCTGTCAACACCAATCTCAGTTACACACCCCAATTCCAGGCCATTTCCGGACATGCGCCAAGCATCGGGGGCCATGTCGGTGTGAACCATGAGTTCGGCATGTGGGTGGCCGGGCTGGAGGCCGACGGCGCCCTACAGTCGGAATCCGGCTCCAACGGCAGTTCCACGAAAGAAGCAATGAAGAATTGGTCGGCGTCGGTGCGCGCCCGTCTCGGTCTGCTCGTTACGCACAACGTGCTCCTCTACGGCACGGTCGGCTTGGCTGCCGCGGCGTTCGACTACGGGAAGAGCTATGGCATCACCGGTGCCAAGTTCACCGGCTATGGCCTGCAGCTTGGCGGCGGCGTTGAGGCTTTCCTGACGCACAATGTCAGCGCCCGGATCGAGGGGCTCTACACCGACTATGGGTCACATACCATCGACCCCACCGGAAGTCCTTGGGGGGTCACCCCGCGCACGCTCGAGGCGCGCGTCGGCCTGACCTACCACTTTAACTAAGGCATTTCCCGGTCGGCCCGGTCTGACGCCGATTCTCAATCACGCTACGTGAAGGAGGGCTCCGCATAGCGAGCGTCCCGGCTCAGTCCTTGCCGGCGCGCCGCTCAGCCGGCGCTGACGGCGAGCCCGGCGCTGGCACTGCCCGACGTGCGGCGCATGCCCTCGCGTGCCGGCCCATAGTTGGGATTGAGGGCACTGGCATGGGCGAAGGCGTCGAAAGCCTTCTTGCGTTCGCCGAGCTGCTCGAGGGCAAGGCCTTCGTTGGTCCACCCCTCGTAGGAGTTCCTGTCGCGCTTGACGACCTCGTTGAAGTCGTCGAGGGCGGCGCGATAGTCGTTGGTCGCCAGATAGGAGAGGCCGCGCGCGTTATAGGGTTCGATCGCCGACGGAGCGATCGAGATGGCCTTGGAGAAATCGGCGATGGCCGCCATGTGCTGGCCCAGCGCCTGCTCGACCAGGCCGCGATTGTGGAAGGCGCGCGGGTCGGTGGCGTCGAGCTTGATGGCGGTGTTGAAGTCGGCAAGCGCGAGATCGGTCTGCTTGCGCTGCCGATACATGTTGCCGCGGCCGACATAGGCCGGGGCGTAGTTCGGCGCGATGGCGATGGCCTTGTTGTAGTCGTTGAAGGCGAGGTCGTCGCGGCCCTGCCGGCGCTCGACCAAAGCGCGGTTGGCATAGGCCTGATAGAATGACGGGTTGAGCTTGATGGCGGTGTCGAAATCGGCGATCGCCGACTTCAGGTCGCCGGCCTTGCCGTAAGCGGTGCCGCGCACATTGTAGGCGCCGGGATCGTTGGGGTTCTGCTTCACCACCTGCGTCAGGGACGCGATGTTCACCTGCGAGCCGGCCGAGGCGTTGATGGTGGCGGGTCCGAAGGCGCCGCGACTCGATTGACAGCCGGCCAGCGCCAACCCGCCCATCACAACAATGCAGGTCGCCACCAATGTGTGGCGGATTTCGATCGGCCCGTAGAGAGATCGTCCGGTCGGGATCAACGCTTGCACTTCAGCCCCCGGCCCTGCGCCCACTGTTCCGCATCTGCCCGGCCCACCTGGATCGGCGGGCAAGGCCTCTTGGCAATCAGCAAACCGCCGAAAGGCGGCGAATCAAGGGCGCGCGGCGAAGCGCGTCGGCTTGGGAGCCGCAATCAGCCCTTCGCGCTGGGCGCGCTTGCGGGCGAGCTTGCGTGCGCGGCGAACGGCCTCGGCCTTCTCGCGCGCCCGCCGCTCGGACGGCTTCTCGTAATAATTGCGCAGCTTCATCTCGCGGAAGAGCCCCTCGCGCTGCATCTTCTTCTTGAGGGCCTTCAGCGCCTGGTCGACATTGTTGTCGCGAACGAGTACCTGCAAGCGAAACGTCCTTGGATAATGTCGCTGATCGAATGCCGGAGCAGCAAGTACAGCAGCCTTCGGCCGGTGCCGCATACTCCAGATTGGGCGCTCCTTTACCAGAGAGGGCGCCGGCAGTCAAAACCAACCATGCGTTCGGCGGCGGATTTGTTCAGGTTTTGGTGGCGGGCGTCAACCGGTTGAGATGGCCCATCTTGCGGCCGGGGCGGGCGTCCGCCTTGCCGTAGAGGTGCAGCCGGGCACCGGGTTCGGCGGCCAGCTCGCGCCAGCGGGCGGCCTCGTCGCCGATCAGGTTCACCATCACCACGTCGCTGTGGCGCTCATTGTCGCCCAGCGGCCAGCCACAGATCGCCCGGATGTGCTGCTCGAATTGCGAACAATAGGCGGCGTCGGCCGTCCAGTGGCCCGAATTATGAACCCGCGGGGCGATCTCGTTGACCAGAAGACTGGCCGCGTCGCCGTCGCCGAGAACGAACATTTCGACGGCGAGCACACCGACATGGTCCAGCGCCACGGCGATCTTCTCGGCGATGGCGACGGCATGGGCCGCGGTCAGCGGCGTCACCGCTGCCGGCACGGTCGAGGTGTCGAGGATGCCGGCCTTGTGGCGGTTCTCGGTCACCTCCCAGGCGCGCCTGTCGCCGTCGCGGGCGCGGGCAAGCACCACGGAAATCTCGCGGCTGAAGGGAACGAAGGCCTCCAGAACCGCCGGCTGTTCGCCGATCGCCCGCCAGGCGGGTACCGGGTCGTCGCCGGCACGAATCACCGCCTGGCCCTTGCCGTCATAGCCGAGACGGCGGGTCTTCAGTACCGCGGGGCGGCCGGTGCGGGCGAGCGCCGAATAGATGTCGGGGAGCGTCGCCACGGGGGCGAAGGCCGGGACGGCGATGCCCAGTTCCTCCATCAACCGCTTCTCGAGCAGACGGTCCTGGGACACCGCCAGGCTGTGCGCGCCGGGCAGCACCGTGGTGCGGGCGGCGAGGAACTCGACGGTGGCCGCCGGGATGTTCTCGAATTCGTAGGTGACGATATCGACCGCGGCGGCAAAATCGGCCAGCGCCGCCTCGTCGTCATAGGGCGCCACGGTCCGGCTGGCGGCGACGGCAAAGGCGGGGCTGTGGGGATCGGGGCAATAGATGTGGCAGGAGAGACCCAGCTCGGCCGCCGCCACCGCCAGCATCCGGCCGAGCTGTCCGCCGCCGAGAATGCCGACGATCATGCCAGGCGCCACATGTGGTTCATTCATCGGCGGGGCGTTCGGCGACCGCGGCGGTCTGTTCGGCGCGCCAGCGCTCAAGCCTCTCGGCCAGGGCGGCATCGGCTGTGGCGAGGATGGCTGCGGCCAGGAGGGCGGCATTGATGGCGCCGGCGCGGCCGATGGCGAGGGTGCCGACCGGCACGCCGGCCGGCATCTGGACGATGGAATAGAGGCTGTCCTGACCGCCGAGCGCCTTGGTCTCGATGGGCACGCCGAGCACCGGCAGGGTGGTCAGCGAGGCGACCATGCCGGGCAGGTGGGCGGCTCCGCCGGCGGCGGCGATGATCACCTTGCAACCGGCGGCCCTGGCGCCCTTGGCGAAGGCAACCATGCGCTCCGGCGTGCGGTGGGCCGAGACGATGCGGTCGTCGTGGGCAACGCCCAGCGCGTCGAGCGTGCGGGCGGCTTGGGAGAGCACCGCCCAGTCGGATTGGCTGCCCATGATGATGGCAACCGGAGGGGATGGGTCGGCCATTGATCCTATCGTGTGGGCTGGGCGCTCTCGCGCCGGCGGCGGATTATAGGCGCGCGGCCCCGCATCGCAAGAAAAGGCTCCCAGTCAGGCGATGATGTCGGGCAGGCGGCGGTCTTCGAGCGCGGCAATGCGGTCCTTCAGCGCCAGCTTGCGCTTCTTCATGCGCTGGATGCGGATGGTGTCGGCGGTGCCCAATTCGATCATCGCGTCGATGGCGAGATCGAGGTCACGGTGCTCCTGGCGAAGCTCGGCAAGCTCGCGCCGGATCTCGCGTTCTTCCTCGTCCGTCGGACGGCCGCCTTTGGAGTTCATCTGGTTTGAGTTGGTTAAATTTGCGTTAGCAGCGAGTCTTCTCAATGGCTGCCGAGGCTACCACAGACGGCCGCTGCCGCTCCATCCGCTTCGAATGCGGGCGGGGGCTTGATGCGTGCGCTTGTCCGCCCCAGATGCAGAAGTGGACCGCGCGGGTTTGCGCAAACGGACAATTTGGCGGCGCGCAGACAGCGGTTATGGTTCACAGTTTGACGATCCTGTGTCACACTTGCGTCGTCAGATTGATGGTCAACAGGAGGCTTTGCCGATGGCTATGGAATCGCATCTTGCCGAGCTTGAGCGCCGGCACGAGATGCTTGAGAAGGAGCTTGAGGAAGCACTGGCCCATCCGGGCGTTGACTCGCTTGAACTGCGCGAACTCAAGCGCAAGAAACTGCACGTGAAGGACGAGATTGCCCGCCTCACCGGCGAGCATTTGCACTAGCCGGGACCAATTTCCGGACGGCGGTCGCAGGGGCCGCAACAGCCGGCAGCGAGACGCTGTCACTTGTTGACTTCAGGGTTTTTGGAACAGCGTCTCGCGGTCGGTAGCATCGCAGCGCAGTTGTTTTTCCCCAGAAAAGCCACGGACATCTTGCGGACGTGCAGTTGATGCACGCAACGGCCGCTTCCGCCGCGTCGACCTCGTCCGCGGCATTCGGCCGCGCTGCGCCAATGAGATCGCTGCCGGTCGGCTATGCCATGCCCGCCGCGATACCTTCCCAGACCAGAAAGAGCCCGACGAGGAAGATGAGGATATAGGCCACCCGGTAGAACATGGCGGCATCAAGCACCTTGACCAGCCAGATGCCGAGGAAGGTCGCCGGAATCGAAATCGGCAACAGGACCGCCGAGGTCTCCAGATTGGTCGCGTCGAACTGGCCAAGCAGGAAGTAGGGCACGGTCTTCACCCAGTTGGCGACGAAGAACAGGATGACCGAGGTGCCCATGAAGATGCGCGGCGGCAGGCGCAGCGGCACCGCGTACATCTGGAAGGGCGGGCCGCCGGCATGGCTGACGAAGCTGGTGAAGCCGGTCACGATGCCCCAGAAGCCGCCCGCGGCGACGTTGTGGCCGTGCGGCTTCTGGTTGAGACGGTGGCGGAACCAGTAGTTCAGCGCGAACAGGACCGAGATGGCGCCGACGATCAGGCGGATCTCCTGCTCGGTCACCCAGGCCGCGGTCCACCAGCCGATGCCGATGCCGATCAGCGCGCCGGGCAGCATGATCTTCAGCGTCTTCAGGTCGTACAGGCCGCGATAGGAGACGACCGCCACGATGTCGCTGATGAGCATAATGGGCAGGACGATCGCGGCCGCCTGCACCGGCGAAATGACCAGCGCCAGGATCGGCACGGTGAGCAGGCCGATCGCACCGAACCCGCCCTTGGCTACTCCAAGGATGATCATCGCCGGAATCGCGGCGGCGTAGAACCAGGGGTCGGCAATCATGGGATGAAGCTGGGGTTTGAAGTGCCGGCCGGACGGCGCAGCCGCGCAACTCTATGCTTCAATGCGCCGCCGTACAACCGTGGACACCCGCGGTCGCATTGGCTAACGCTTTGACTTCCGCTCATGCCAGGCAGGAGAGGCAGAACCCGATGCTCCTCGACAACAAGGTCGTCATCGTCACCGGCGGGGCGCGCGGCATCGGCTACGCAGTCGCCCGTCGTTTTCTGGAAGACGGCGCACGGGTCGTCATCGCCGATATCGACGAGGACGCCGGTTCGAACGCGGTTCAGCAGCTCGGCGCCTATGGCGCGGTGCGTTTCGTCGAATGCGACGTCGGCGAGCGTCTCGACGTGCACAATCTGGTCGCGGCGACGATCGATGCCTTCGGCAATGTCGACGCGCTGATCAACAATGCCGGCATTCTGGTCGGCAGCGATTTCCTCGATCTCGACGAGGCCGATTTCGACAGGGTGATCCGTACCAACCTCAAAGGCGCGTTCCTGTGTGGCCAGGCAGTCGCGCGTGCCATGGTCGAACACGTCGGCGAGGGCGGCGCACCGGGCGCGATCGTCAACATGTCCTCGGTCAATGCCGTCTTTGCCATCGCCAACCAGGTGCCCTATTCGGTCTCCAAGGGCGGCATCAACCAGCTCACCAAGGTGATGGCGCTGGCGCTTGCCCCGCACGGCATCCGCGTCAACGCCATCGGGCCGGGTTCGATCGCCACCGACATGCTGGCGGCGACGATGGACGATCCGGAGGCGCGCAAGCGCGTCCTGTCGCGCACGCCGCTTGGCCGTCTCGGCGAGCCGGCGGAGATCGCCGCCATCGCCGCCTTTCTTGTCTCGGACGACGCCAGCTACATCACCGGCCAGACGATCTATGCCGATGGCGGGCGTCTGCCGCTGAATTATACCGTTCCGGTCAAGGGGTAGGCGCGCTGGATATCGTCGCCCTCGACCGCGTCGAATTCCGTTTTCGGCCGCGGCCGTGGCCGTTCGCCGAATCCCGCAGGGTCGAGATCGACGCCCATTTCCGCGCGGCGCAGGCGGCGCAGCCGGCGCTGTGGAACGGGCGCGTGCTGCTGCTCCACGAACAGGCGATCGCCGACCGGGTAATGACCGGCAGCTATCTCGAAACCGATTTTGCCAGTTTCCTCGCCTGGCGAGACTGGGGCTTCCCCGACCGGTCCGTGTGCAATGCCTTTCCGCAGGCAGCCCTGCTTGCGGCCGATGGTGCGTTCCTGCTCGGCGTCATGGGCAATCACACCGCCAATGCCGGCCGCGTCTATTTCCCGTCGGGCACGCCGGATCCGAGCGACATCGATGGCGACCGGGTCGATATCGGAGCCAGCCTGACGCGCGAACTCAGCGAGGAGACCGGACTCGATGCCGGCGAGCTTGCGGTCGCGCCGAACTGGACGGCGGTCCGCGACGGGCCGCGCATCGCGCTCTTTCGCGTCATGCGCTCGGCCGAGCCGGCTGTCGCGTTCCGCCGGCGCATCCTTGCCAACTTCGCGTTGGTGGCCGACCCGGAACTGGCCGACATCCACATCGTGGGCTCGCCGGCCGACTACGTTCCGCAGATGACCGGCTACGTCACCGCCTATCTCGACGACGTCTTTTCCCGTCAGGCTGCTGACACAGGGCTGTCAGTTGCCCCTCGCTAGTGTCTCCCCGGTGCCGCGCCTGCCAGCGGCGGGAACAGGAGAGACTGTCATGAGCATGATTGCGGAGCACGACAACGTCGTGGTGTGGTTCGAGATCCCGGCGGCGGATTTCGACCGGGCGGCGACGTTCTACGAGACCATCCTCGACACCAGGCTCAATCGTGAAACCTTCGGCGGACCGCAGATGGGCGTGTTCTCCTACGACCGGCCGAAGGTCTCCGGTTGTGTCATGGAAGCGCCGGAGCGCGCCGGCAAGGACCACGGCACCGTGATCTACCTCAATTGCACCGGCCATCTCGACGCGGTCGTTTCGCGGGTCGAGGCGGCCGGCGGCAAGCTGCTGACGCCGCGCATCGACCTGCCGCCGGGCATGGGTGCCTACTTCCATATTCGCGACAGCGAGGGTAATCGCGTAGGGCTCCACGCCGCCTCGTGAGGAACGGCTCCATGCGCCGCGCCGACCGCCTGTTCGAGATCATCCAGCAACTGCGCGGTGATCGCCTGGTCACCGCCCAGACGCTGGCCGAGAAGCTCGAAGTGTCGGTACGCACGGTCTATCGCGACATCCGCGACCTGCAGGCCTCGGGTGTGCCGATCGACGGCGCGGCCGGCGTCGGCTACCTGCTCAGGCCCGGCTACCAGCTGCCGCCGATGATGTTCCTGCCCGCCGAGATCGAGGCGCTGATCGTCGGCGCGCGCATGGTCAAGGCGTGGGCGGGCCGGGGTGTCGCCGATGCGGCGGCTGAGGCGCTCGTCAAGATCGGCGCGGTGGTGCCGGAGGAGCGCATGCGCGCTGCCGAGCGCGTGCCGGTCTTCGCCTTCGGCACCCGCATCCAGGACGTCGAGCGCGATTATCTCGATGCCTTCGGCAAGGCCATCGACGGGCGGCTCAAGGCGCGCTTCGCCTATCGCGATGCCGAAGGCAGCGCCAGCCGGCGCACGGTCAGGCCGCTTGCCCTGCAGTTCTGGGGACAGGTGTGGACGCTTGCCGCCTGGTGCGAGCTGCGCGACGATTTCCGCACCTTCCGCGTCGACCGGGTCGAGCGGCTGGAAGTGACCGATACGCGCTTCGAGCGCGAAAAGGGCAAGACGCTGGAGGACTACCTGGCGCGCATCACCCGTGCGCCATAGCGGTTCCGGCTAATCCTCTTCGTCGGACGACTCCGGCCCGGTCATCGACTTGAGCTTGGCGAAGACGGCATCGGCTTCGCGATTGGCGTCGCGCTCGACGTCGGCCGGCGCCGCCTCGCTGCGGGCGGCGTCTGCCGCCGCGGTGGTCTCGCTGGCCGGCAGCAGGGTTGCGCCTTCCGGCTGGGCTTCCTGCGGCGGCAGGTTCTTGGCCGCCTTCTCGACCTCGAAATCGAGATCGATCTGCGAGCACAGGCCCAGCGTCACCGGATCCATCGGCTGCAGGTTGTTGGCGTTCCAGTGCGTGCGGTTGCGGATCGATTCGATGGTCGGCTTGGTGGTGCCGACCAGGCGCATGATCGCCGCATCCTTGAGCTCGGGATGATTGCGCAGGAGCCAGAGCACGGCATTGGGCCTGTCCTGGCGGCGCGACACCGGCGTATAGCGTGGTCCCTTGCGCTTGGCGACCGCGGTGCGGACCTTCTGCGGGACCAGACCGAGCTTGACGGAGGGGTCTGCCTCGGCGCGCTGGATCGCCTCGCGGCTGAGCTGGCCGGTCAGGATCGGGTCGAGGCCCTTGATCGACTGCGCTGCCTCGCCGTCAGCGATCGCCTGCACCTCGAGCGGGTGAAGCCTGCAGAAATCGGCGATCTGCTCGAAGGACAGGGCGGTATTCTCGACCAGCCAGACGGCGGTCGCCTTGGGCATCAGAGGGACGGCTGTAGTCATGTGGTTCTCCCGGTCGTTCCGCCGGACCTTCCGCCCGGCGAACCGATTCCTCGAACTGAATGGAGGGAAGTGCCGTTTATATAGGGCCTTGGCCAGACCGACGCAAACCGTATAGTGCTTCACTCTGAAAATCAGGCGCCGCCTCTGTCCGGGAGGGGGTTTGGTGGCGTCGATCAACAACGTCCCAGATCTTGCCAGGCAGATCTGCCGTGCTGATGACGAATTGAATCGAAGTTCCTGCCATGCGCATCGCTTATGTCACGAGCCACGATCCGACCGATCGGCTCAACCGGTCGGGATCGGATTATGGGATCATGCGTGCGTTGATGGATGCGGGCCTCGACGTCACGCCGATCGGTCCGCTCGTCCAACGCTTCTGGCGGCTTGGGAGCTTCAAGCGGCGTTTCTATCGCCGTTTTCGTGATCGCTCTTACGATTTTGAGCGTTCGGCTATCGTCAGACACGGCTTTGCCCGGCAAATCGAGAAAAAGCTGAGCCAGGGCTCGTACGACTTTGTCTTCTCGGCGAGCACGATTCCGATCAGCCGGCTGCGCTGCGACCTTCCGGTCGCGATCTGGGTAGATGCGACGTGGCAGTCGTACAACTCGCTCTATGAGACCAATCCGCCCTGGTGCCGTGAGACGCTCCGTGCCGGCCACATCACAGAGCGCCAGGCCTATGAGCGTTGTTCCTTGATGTTCTTCCGGTCGCAATGGGCGGCGGACAGCGCCATCAACGACTACGGCGTCTCCCCGGACAAGGTGCGGGTTGCTCCCGGAGGCGCGAATTTCATTCAGCCGCCCGAGCGTGAAACGGCGCTAGGCAGCATCCGCAGACGGTCCACCGAGGTGTGCCGGCTCGTCTCGGTCGGCGCCTATTGGAAGCGCAAGGGCATGGCGCGCTCGGTTGCGCTTGCCGTCGCCCTGAACGAGGCCGGCCTGCGGACCGAACTCGTCATCGTCGGCTGCAGTCCGCCGCCCGGCACCGCTTTGCCGGATTGCGTTACCCTGGCGGGCTTCATCGACAAGCGTACGCCGGACGGCGAGACGCGCCTCTCCTCCATCCTGATGCAATCGCACTTTCACGTTCTCTTTCCGAGCGGCGAGGCTTACGGCTTCGTATTCGCAGAGGCGAGTGCGCATGCCCTTCCCAACATCACCTGGGACATTGGCGGCATTGCCACAGCCGTTGCCAGCGGCGAAAACGGCCATTGCTTCGCTCCGCAACAGCCGCTCGAAGATGTCGTCGCCTATGTCGTCGAGCAGTTTCGCGATCGGACGCGCTACGAAGCATTGGCGCGCGCCAGCCGGCAGCGCTATGAGGCGTACCAGAACTGGAAGGCCTCCGGCACCACGGTCAGGAAGGAGATCGAGGCCCTGATCGCGGGCTGAGTGTTTGGTTCGGCGCCGTGGGCGTCGCGGAAGGTGGCAAGGCGCGCGGGTGGCCGGCTGCGGCCACGTTGGCGGCCATGCCTGAGAGGCCCGGACGCAGGCCGATGTCAGCCCATCGTCAGCACGATCTTGCCGATATGCACTGACGCCTCCATGCGTTCCTGGGCTTTGGCGGCCTCGACCAGCGGGAAAGTCGAGTCGATGACCGGCGCCACGGCGCGGCTGGCAAAGAGCGGCCAGACTTGTTTGTAGAGCGCCTCGGCCACGGCCGCCTTGAAGGCGACCGGCCGGTTGCGGAGCGTCGAGCCGGTGTGGGTCAGGCGCTTGACCATCAACAGGCCAATGGGGACTTCGGCCTTGTTGCCGTGCTGGGTGCCGATCTGCACGATGCGACCCTCCTCGGCGGCGGCGGCATAATTGCGGGCGACGTAGTCGCCGCCGATCAGGTCGATGATGACGTCGGCACCGTGGCCGCCGGTGATCGCGTTCACGCGGGCGACGAAATCCTCCTCGCGATAATTGATGGCGGCATCGGCGCCGAGCTTCAGGCAGGCGGCGCACTTGTCGGCGCTGCCGGCCGTCGCGATCACCTGCGCGCCGAAGGCATGGCCAAGCTGGATCGCCACCGTGCCGATCCCCGACGTGCCGCCGTGGACGAGCAGGGTCTCGCCGGCGGTCAGCCGCCCGCGGTCGAACAGGTTTGGCCAGACGGTGAAGAAGGTCTCGGGGATCGCCGCCGCTTCGACCATCGAAAAGCCGTCGGGCACCGGCAGGGCGTTGGTCTGGTGGACGACGGCATATTCGCCATAGCCGCCGCCGGGGACGAGCGCGGTCACATGATCGCCGAGCGCAAAGCGCGACGCGCCGGGGCCGAGCGTCACCACCTCGCCGGCGATCTCCAGTCCGGGAATGTCGGCCGGCGCACCGGCGGGCGGCGGATGGTGGCCGAGACGCTGCAGCACGTCGGGACGGTTGACGCCGGCAGCCGCGACCCGGACGAGGATCTGGTTCTCCTGCGGCACCGGCAGGGGGCGCTGGACGACCACCAGCTTGTCGGGGCCACCCGGCCCGTTGATGGCGATGGCGGTCATGGTCGCGGGGAGGCTGGGCATGGCGATTTCCGCTGGCTTTTTTGTGGGCGAAGGCCGTCCTAGCTGGCTGGGAACGCGCTGACAATCGCTGCCGGCTAAACTAGGCTCGCCCGGCGGGAAAGGACGAGGAGGAGAGGCCATGCCGATCGGCGAGGACGAGGACGCCCCCAAAAAGAAGCGCAAGCACGAGGTTGGCGAGGACTTATCTACACTGTCCCTCGACGAGCTCGCCGAGCGGATCGCACTTCTCAAACAGGAGATCGCCCGTATCGAGGCGGCGATCGCTGCCAAGCGGGCGAGCGCCGACGTGGCGGCATCATTCTTCAAGCGTTAGGGATTCCGCCGGCACAGGTGGGCCGATCCCTCCCGTTTTGGCACGCCGCCGCAAGCGACTGCGCCGTTTCGCGAACAATCGGTGTGCCGTTGTTAACCAATTCTTAGGCTTTACGGAGCTTAACTGATCTTCGTCCAGTCATCTGGACTGAGTGGCTCCTGTCCACTCTTGACGCCTCCCTGTCAAAGGAAACTCTTTAGAGCCGCCTCGTGCGGCTCTTTTTTCGCGTCTTTCCGCAAGCCCGTGTTTCGAGCCTTGCCCGCCGCCGCCGGGAGTGAGATGACGGAGGCGGGTACGGGATTTGCTGGAACCGTCCGCAGGGTTTCGGATCGGGACGGTGACGTGGGAGGCGACCGCATCAGGCGGGGCGACAGATGATGGACAACAGCAATTCGGCCGGGCGGGGCGCCGGCGAACCCGTTGCCTTCGGGAGCCGGCTGGCCGGCTCGGAAGCCTTCCGCACGATGTTCCGCGAGGGCATGGGGCTGGTCGAGGAGACGGCGAGCTATCTCGATCGCGACGGACGCGGGGAATCGAAGCGCCTGTCGCGGACGGGCTCGCTTTCCTATGCGGCCGAATCCATGCGGCTGACCACGCGGCTGATGCAGCTGGCCTCGTGGCTGTTGCTGCAGCGGGCGGTGAACGAGGGCGATATCAGCGCCGAGCAGGCTCGCCACGAGCGCGCCAAGGTCAAGCTCGGCGGCGTGTCGTCGGCAACCGACGGGCCCGGCTGGGAGGACCTGCCGGAACGGCTGAGGGAGCTGATCGACCGCTCGCTGCGCCTTCAGGAAAGGGTGATCCGGCTCGATGCGGCGCTGCGCCAGGAGGGCGAGGCGCCGCCCGCCGACAACCCGGTGGCGCGCGATCTCGGCCGCATCGCCGCGGCCTTCGGCGGCCGCAAATAGACTGCAAAAGCAAAGCCCCGGCCGGAGCCGGGGCTGAACGTCCTCCCGAAATCGCTTCCGGGGCCGGCTATTCGCCCATCAGGCCCTTGTAGCGCGACTTGAAGCGCGACACGCGGCCGCCGCGGTCGATGATGTGCTGGCCGCCGCCGGTCCACGCCGGGTGGGTCTTGGGGTCGATGTCGAGATGCAGCGTCGCGCCGGGCTCGCCGAAGGTCGACCGGGTCACGTATTCGGTCCCGTCGGTCATGACGACCTTGATGTCGTGATAGTCGGGATGGATGTCTTTCTTCATGGCCTGTAGCCTCGGATTCCGTGGCGCCGGCGGCAAGCCGACGATCTCGTTGGCGGGGGTATAGCGGAGCCGCCCGGAAGGGGCAAGACCGGCGACCCCGAGCGTTTCAGGCGCCGCCTAGCGCGAGGTCAGCTTCAGCTCGATGCGGCGGTTCTGGGCGTAGGCGTCGGGGGTATCGCCCTCGACCAGCGGCTGGTACTCGCCATAGCCGGCCGCCACCAGCCGGTCCGGCGGGATGCCTTGAGAGATGAAATATTCCACCACCGAGATGGCGCGGGCGGCCGACAGCTCCCAGTTCGACTTGAAGCGGCCGCCGCCGCTGATCGGCTGCTTGTCGGTGTGGCCGTTGATCTGCAGAACCCAGTTGATGTCGGGCGGGATTTCCGTGATCAGCTGCTGGATGGCGCTGGCCACCTTGTTCAGCTCCAGCTTGCCCTGGTCGTTGATGTCGGCGGAGCCGGTGGCAAACAGCACCTCGGACTGGAAGACGAAGCGGTCGCCGACGACGCGGATGTCCGGGCGGTCGCCGAGGATCTGGCGCAGGCGGCCGAAGAAGTCGGAGCGGTAGCGCGACAGCTCCTGGACGCGCTGGGCCAGTGCCACGTTGAGCCGGCGGCCGAGATCGGCGATCTGCACCTGGCTCTCCTTGTCCTTCTGCGCGGAGGCGTCGAGTGCACTCGACAGCGCCGCGATCTGGTTGCGCAGCGCGGCGATCTGCTGGTTGAGCAGATCAACCTGTGACAGGGCGGTCTGGCTGATCTGCTTCTGGTTTTCGAGGTCGGTATTGAGCGCGGTGATCCGCGCATCGGCGGTGGAGGAAGCGCTGGCCTGCGTATCGAGCAGGCCGCGCAGCCGGTCGCGTTCGCTTTCGGCGGATGACAGGCTGGCCTGCAGAGCGGCAAGCGTGTCGTTGGCGTCGCTGGTCTTCGCCTTCTCGAGGGCGAGCATTTCGGTGAGCTGGGCAATCTGTGAATTGAGCCGCTGGAGCACGGTGTCCTTGCCGGTGATCTCGCGGCTGAGCAGGAACTGGACGAGCGCAAAGATCGACAGCAGGAAGATGAAGACCAGGAGCAGGTTGGTCAGGACGTCGACAAAGCTCGGCCAGTATTCGGCGCGAGCAACCATGCGGCGGGCGCGGGCCATGACCGCCACCTACTCCCCGGGGGTCGGTGTCTGCAGCGCCCGGGCGATGGTTTCGAGCAGGGACTGGACCTCCTGCTGTTGCTTGGACTGGGTCTCGACCCAGCTCCTGACCACCTGCTGTTCGCTGCGCATGTGCTGCACAAGCCCCTGGATGCCCTCGGCAAGGTTCGCCATGGCGGTGGTGGCGCGCGTCGTGCCCGCTTCGGCCCGGTGGTCGCCGACATGATCCTCGTGGATGGTGCGGGTCAGGCGCTCGATGGCGACGCGCAGGTCCTCCGCCGTGGTGGCGCCGCCACGGTCGAGCATGTCGGGATCGAGATCGGTGACCGTCGATAGCCAGTCCTCGAGGTCGTTGTAGAACATGCTCTGCGCCTGGCCGGCCTGCAGGTCGAGGAAGCCGAGAACCAGCGAGCCGGCGAGGCCAAACAGCGAGGACGAGAAGGCGGTGCCCATGCCGCCCAGCGGGGCGACGAGACCAGCCTTGAGGTCTTCGAAGATGACGCCGGTATTGGACGAGGAGACGTCGAGACCGCGGATCGTGTCGGCGACGGCGCCGACCGTCTGCAACAGGCCCCAGAAGGTGCCAAGCAGGCCGAGGAAGATCAGCAGGCTGGTCAGGTAACGGCCGATGTCGCGATCCTCGTCGAGCCGCATCTGGATCGAGTTCGAGGATCGAGCGCATCGTCTGGGTGGAAATCGCCATGCGCCCGATGCGGTCGCCGAGCAGCGTGGCCATCGGCGCCAGCAGCACCGGCGGTCTGTCGACCTCGACGCCGGGTTCGGCGACGCGGAAGGTGTTGACCCAGCGGATCTCCGGGAACAGGCGGACGATCTGGCGGAACGCCAGGCCGATGCCGATGACCAGCACCGCCACGATGACGCCGTTGAGACCGGGATTGGCGGAAAAGGACGTGACGACTTGGCGATAGAGGGCCAGTGCGATGAAGGCGGCGATGATCAGAAAAATGGTCATACGCCACAGGTAGACCTGCGGGCTGGCAAGCT
>CAVXLJ010000016.1:0-185562 GCA_963762605.1 uncultured Alphaproteobacteria bacterium
CCGTGGACGCCGATCGTGCAGTGTGCCTTCGCCGTCTATGTCGGCCACGTGATGATCCACAACGTCATCGACAACGACCATTGGCGCCATCTCTTCCTGCTCTACGGCATGCTGTGGGGCGCGGTCGCCGCCGAAAGGATGCATGTGCGCCAGGTGCACCGCGAGGCGGCGCGCCGCCGTCAGACGCCGGCTTCGGTGCCGCGCGTGGCGCCCGCCGCGCCCGGCCGCGATCGAGCGGGCGGCGCCCCCCGTTTCCCCGCCGCGCGGCCTTCCTGCGCATTGACGCCAGCCGGCCGAGCAGCCAGTGTGCCGCCTCGAAGCGGCGCATGTCGCACCGCCCCGTCAGAACCCAGGACCAAACGGCCGCCGCCAGTGTTTCCGATTCCCTCCAGCTTCTTCCTGACCAGCGGCATCGGCGTTCATCGCGAGCAGCTCACCGCCTTCGAGCTGGCGCTCCGCGCTGCCGATATCGAGCAGCAGAATCTGGTCGCCGTCTCCTCGATCCTGCCGCCCGGCTGCCGGCAGGTGGAGCGCGCCGAGGGTGTCAAGACGCTGCACCCAGGAGAGATCACCTTCTCGGTGATGGCGCGGGCCGAAACCAGCGAACCCGGCCGCCGCATCCATGCCAGCATTGGCCTGGCCCGGCCGTCCGATCCGGCCATGTACGGCTACATCTCCGAGCACCACGGCCACGGCATGTCGGGCGCCGAGAGCGGCGAATATGCCGAAGACCTCGCCGCCTCGATGCTCGCCTCGACGCTTGGCATCGAATTCGATCCCGACGCCGCCTGGAACGAGCGCCGCAAGGTCTACGAGACCAGCCAGCTCATCATCGGCAGCACATCGCTCACCGCCGCCTCGCAGGGCGACATATCCGGCCGCTGGACCTGCGCCATCGCGGCAGCCGTTTTCCGTTTCGCGTGACCGCCATGACCAACACCCCGACCTTCGCCGTGCCGCCCACCTTCCTCGGCATCGAGCGCCACGACCAAGACGCCGAGTTCTGCGTCGCCGGCATCCCCACCGATATCGCCACGACCAACCGGCCCGGCGCCCGCTTCGGGCCGGCGGCCATCCGCCAGGCGAGCCGCATGCTCACCGATGGCCGTCATCCGCACTGGCTCATCAATCCGGCGACACTGTCGCTGTCCGATATCGGCGATTTCTCGGTGGCGCTCGGCGACATCTCCAACACCATGCGGCTGATCGAGCAGCAGGCCTCGGCGGTCGATCATCTGCTGGCGCTGGGCGGCGATCACGGCATCACCCTGCCGCTGCTCGAGGTCGCCACCAAGCGCCAGGGCACGCCGCTGGCGCTCATCCATTTCGACGCGCACGTCGACACCTGGCCGGAGAACTTCGGCCAGCACTACGCCCATGGCTCGGTCTTCTACCACGCGCTCAATGCCGAGCTGGTCGATCCGCACAAGATGATCCAGATCGGCATCCGCTCGCCGGTGAGCAAGACCACCCTCAACTGGACCCTCGAGCAGGGGGTGACCATCATCGACGCCCAGACCGTCCACGAGATGGGTCCGGCGGCCATCGCCCAGCGCATCGTCGAGGTGGTCGGCAAGGCGCCAGCCTATCTCAGCTTCGACATCGATGCGCTTGATCCGGCTTTCGCGCCGGGCACCGGCACGCCCGAGGTTGGCGGGCTCGCCACCTGGCAGATGCAGGGCATCCTGCGCCGCCTCGTCGACCTGCGCTTCGTCGGCATGGACGTGGTCGAGGTGTCGCCGCCTTACGACCACGCAGAGATCACCGCGCTCGCCGCGGCGACGGTCGTGTGGGAGTACCTGGCGCTGGTGGCGGCAGCCCACAAGCGGCGCCAGCAGCAGCCCCGCTAGCCGGGGTTGAGCGGTCGTCAGGCCGCGGAGGGCGCCGGGTCCGTATCATCGAGACGGCCGGCATCGTAGCCATAGAGCCAGGCGACGCTTTTCGGCGACCAGTCGGTCACGTTCTTCGCCATTTCGGCGTCGCGCGCGATCTGTTCCGGCCCGTCAGGCAAATGGAAGCGGATCTTGTTGCCGCCCGCCAGGCTCTGCACGCGGGACGTCCTCGGCAGACGTCGCGCCTCGTAATCGCGCAGCGCCTCCACTGCCTGCTCTCTGCCGAATTTCGCCAGGCAGGCCGCCAGCGTCGCCCCGTCCTCGATCGCCTGTGCCGCGCCTTGCGCCATGAACGGCAGCATCGCGTGGCAGGAATCGCCGAGCAGGGTCACCCGGCCGGCCGACCAATGTTCCATCGGCAGGCGGTCGAAGAGCGCCCAGACAAAGGTCTCGTCGACCGCGTGCAGGATGTCCTGGACCTGGGGATGCCAGCCCGCGAAGGCGGCGATGGCGTCGGCGATGTCGCCGCGATCGGTCCAGGATTCGTTGGTCCACGTGTCCTGATCGACCACGGCGACGAAATTCAGAAGGTCGCCGTTGCGAACGTAATAGTGGATGAAATGCCCGCCCGGCCCCATCCAGAGCTGTGATTCCACCGGGATTTTCAGATGGGCGATGCGCCCCACCGGCACGAGGCCGCGATAGCACATGCACCCGGTGAAATGCGCTTGTTGCGGGCCGAAGAGGATTTGCCGCACGGTCGAATGAATTCCGTCGGCGCCGATGAGCACATCGGCATGGGCGCGCGACCCGTCCTGAAACCGCAGCTCAACCTTTTCACCGTCGTCGACAAAGCCGGTGAGTGAATGCTCGACGTGGAGGCGCTCCGGCGGGATTGCCTCGGCCAGCGCTTTGAGCACGTCGGCGCGGTGCATCTGGTAGTGCGGCGACCCGAAGGTTGCCTCCATCGCCTGCGCCAGCGGCGTGCGCAGCAGGGTTCTGCCATCCTGCCAGCGCCGTTGGTGCCAGGCCATCGGCTTGACGCCCAGGTTCGCCAATTTGCCGGCCAGACCGAGACCATGCAGGACGCGCGAGGCGTTCGGACTGATCTGAATGCCGGCACCGACCTCGCGCAGCTCTCGCGCCTGTTCGTAGACGTGGACGTCGAAGCCTGCCTTGAGTAGGCACAGCGCCGCGGTGGCGCCCCCTATGCCGCCGCCTATGACGGCGATCGAATAATCCCCCATGACCCACCCCGCCGATCGTTGTCGCCACCGCGGTCACTAGGCCCTACTCGCGCAAGGATTGCAATTCCGGTTGAGACGAGAATTGCGGGCACGCCTCTCGCGCTACCGAAGGTCCTGCGGCCGGGCCCTATGGCCAGTGGCTCTCGAAGCCGGCGAACAAGCGGCGGTTGGCGGCGCATTACCGGCTGATGCTCTCCTTGGGACAGCCGCCGCCATAGCGTGTAGGTTTCTCTTCCTGCCACTCCTAACCAGCGCCCGCCAATGCCCGAACTCTTCACCACACTCGGCCCCATGACGCGCGACCAATTGGGGATGATCCTTCCCCACGAGCACGTCTTCGTCGATCTGCGTACCCCCGACCAGCCGGGTTATGCCGAGGCCGATCCGGCCGACGTCGTGCGCCTGATGGCGCCGGAGATCGAGCGCATCAGGGCGCTCGGCGTGACGGCGCTTGTCGAGTGCTCGACCGGGGGTGTCGGGCGCCGGGCGGATATCGATCGCGCGGTCTCGGAAGCGACGGCCTTCCCCATCGTCGTGCCCACCGGCAACTACCGCGAACCGTGGATCCCGGCCTGGGTGGCGGAGGCCAGCGAGGAAGCGCTGCGCGACTGGATGCTCGCCGAGCTCACCGACCAGATCGAGCAAACGGGCGTGCGCGCCGCCTGGATCAAGCTCAGCGCCGGCGACGACGGCATCACCGAACTCGAAGTCTCGTATCCTGCGCGCCGCCGCCGCGGCCGCCCGCAAGACCAATGCCGTGATCGGCAGTCACACCATCAAGGGACGGGTGGTGATGGACCAGCTCGATATCATCGAGGCCGAGGGCTACGACCCGTCGCGCTTCATCTCCATCCACACCCAGCTTGAGCCCGATCGCGCGCTGCATCTGGCCGTCGCCCGCCGCGGCGCCTGGATCGAATTCAACTCCATCGGCAATACCGAGGACGACTGGAACATCGACCTGATCCACAACGTCCTCGATGCCGGCTTCGTCGACCAGCTACTGCTCAGCCACGACCGCGGCTGGTACGACCCGGCGAAGCCCGGTGGCGGCGAGCCCAAGCCCTATACGCACCTGTCGGAGGTGCTGATCCCCAAGCTGATCGCATCCGGCATCGACGATGAGACCGTCGTCCGGCTTACCCACGACAATCCGTTCAGGGCGTTTGCCCGCTAGAGCCAGTGGCTCTCGAAGCCGGTGAACAGGAAAATGGCGACGACCAGGGCAAGGGCGATCATCACGCCCCATCCGGTCGCCGTTGGCGGAGTGCCCCCGGCCGGGGTCTGTCTGTCTGTCGTTCATGGCGGCCAATCTGGCAGGCCGGGCCGGCTGATGCAACGCGGCCCGGCCGTCGTCCCGTCCGCCACGCCAACGCGCCGCATTCTCGTGCTGAGACAGCTGCGGCACCGACGTTGTGGCCGGCATTCCGGTGCCGTTGGCAGGCACCCGGGGCGCACCGTGGCCATGCGGTGCCCAACTTTCGAAGACCGGCAGATCGCCGTCGTCGTAGGTGCTGTTCAACGCCGCGATATCGCCATCGTTGACGGCATCCGTCTCCCCGCCGTGGCGCTGCATCGCGCCGGCGATCCTCGTCATCCTGCTGCTCGGCATCATGGTGCCGCAGGAGTCTATCGTCTATCCGCTCTACTACATGGCCAAGGCGACAGGGCTCTACGACACCACGCTGGCCGTCATCATCATCTTCTCCGTGATCCAGAGCGCCTTCGGGACGTACCTCCTGTCGGCGGTGCTGAGCAGCTTCCCGCGCGACATTCTGGAGGCGGCGGAGATCGACGGGGCGAGCGGATGGCAGGTGTTATGGCTGGTGGTCGTGCCGGTGCTGCGACCAACGCTGATGGTGGTCGGCACCTTCTTCTTCATCTGGACCTGGAACGAGTTCCTGATCCCGCTGGTGATGCTGGTCTCGAACAACAACCAGACGGTGTCGGTGGCGATGGGCCTGACCCGCGGACAGAACATCTCCGATCCAGTTCTCCAGGCCGCGGCCTCGCTGCTCGGCATTGCGCCAACCGTGATCTTCTTCCTGATCTTCCAGCGAACGCTGACGCGCGGCATCGTGGTCGGCGCGGTGAAGTAGGCGCGCACACAGTCTGAGTGGGTCTTCAACGGCTTTCGGGCCGCGCAAGCCGCCCCGGCAGGCGCTATTGTTGTTGCCCCGCCTTGCCGTGCAAGACCACACTCTGACCGCTGGCACGGTCGGCGAAGGTCATGTCGATGCTCTCGCCCTCGAACGTGGAGGTCACGAGGAAGGCGTCGATGCTACCGACCGTGTCGTAGTCGACGACCAGTGTCTTGGCGCCGGTCCAGTCTCCGCGGACGCCGATCGGGACGCCATTCTCGCCCGGTGACCAGCGCAGCACGCCGTCAAGCCCAACGGCGAGGGCGCGATCCGGCAGGCCGGGCGTGCCCAAAGTCAGAGTGGCTTCCGCCCCACCCGGAAAATCGAGACGCACGCTTGCGATATCGAGCGGATTGGGGTCGAGCAAATAAAGCCGGCCGCTGACCGCGGCTGCGGTCTGCGGCAGCGCGGCCACCGGGTGCGGCACCGGCGCTGCCGAAATCGCCGCGAGGGCCGTGTGAAGCCGAGCCAATCCCGCGGGATTCGGCGGAAGCGGGTTTTCGCTGTCGCGCAGCGCACCGACGACGCGATCAAGTGCCGGGCCCGGATCGATTCCGCCACCCGTGACCACGGCCACCGCGTCAATGCTGGGGAACATGACGATCCGCTGGCCGCCGCGGCCATTGGCGAAGAACGTGGGTGTGGCGCTAGGCGGTCCGATCCAGAAGCCGTAGCCATAATCGAAGGTCGATCCGGTCTGCATCTGCGTCCGGCTGGCCGCTGACAGCCAATCGGCCGGAATGAGCTGCTGGCCCAGCCAGCGTCCACCGTGGAGCCACAACAGCCCAAGCTTCGCCATGTCCTCGGGATAGAGATAGAGGTCGCCCCAGCCGCGCGAATTGCCTTCGGAATCGGCGGGCCAGATCGCGCCAGTAATGCCGAGAGGCGTGAACAGCTTTTCCTGGGCATAGGCAAGGGCCGGCATGCCTGTCGTTCTGGAGAGGATCGCCGACAGCAGATGCATGCCGGGGCTGCAGTAGGAAAACGTCGTTCCGGGCTCGGCCACAGCCTTCAGGTCCAGCGTGAACTGAACCCAGTCGGGCGATTTCTCCATTGCGGCGAGCGTCGGTTCGCTGGGCTCGGCCACGCAGTCGAGCCCCGAGGCCATTTCCATCAACTCGCGCACCGTGATGCGTTCCTTGCGCGCGTCGAGATTGGCGATCTGCCGGTCGGGGAAGAACGATACGATCGGCTTGTCCAGGTCGATCCTCCCCTCGCTGGCTGCGATTGCGACGAGACTCGTTGTCACGCTCTTTGTGACCGAGGCAACTTCGTGCCTCGACTTACCGTCATATGGATCGAAGACTGCGTCGAGGATCGCCTCGCCGCCGCGCACGACAAGCAGGCTGTGGATGGGCGCCCCGCCCGCCTTGAGGTCGCCGAGGGCATCGGCAAGCCTGGCCGAATCGAAGCCATGCGCCTCCGGGCTGCCAAGCGGCAATTCGGCCGATGTTGCTTGGCCGGTCAGCGCCAATCCTGCAACCAGAACGACGCTTCCCAAGACTGCGTTCATTTTTGCGCCCCTCCGAATCGGAGGACATTGGCGCGCCGGGGAGGCATCGGCTCTTGATCTAACGCAACCTGCCGTCGAAATATCTGCAACGGCAATTCCGTTCGGATTCTGTGGTGCCTCGGCGCTGCGCTAGAGCCAGTGGCTCTCGAAGCCGGTGAACAGGAAAATGGCGACGACCAGGGCAAGGGCGATCATCACGCCCCATCCGGTCGCCGTTGGCGGAGTGCCCCCGGCCGGGTCTTTCTTGTCTGTAACCATGCCAAACAGTGTTGCAGGCCGGCGCCGCCGGAGCAATGCGGCATTGCAGCAACCTTCGGTGAGGCGCCGCTGCCGGCGCGGCGGTCGGCTGCGACATGCGTGACAGTGGCAGCCGCTCTACCGCGCCCCTAAGTTCCCTTCGTGTGATCCGCCGAGCCGGCGCCCCCTTCCCCGGACCTTTTCGATATCCCGACCTCCTGGAGCGGAGGCAATCGAAGGCTTCGCCATGCCCAAATTGCTGCAAAACCTGCTTGCGCTTGCCACCAACGCCAATGCCTGCAAGCGCAACCTGAAACGATCGGGCCTGAGACCGCTCACCGTCGCCTATGCCCGGCGCGGCACGCTGGACCTGCACCTCGATCTCTATCTGCCGCAGCGGACCGCGGCGCCGATCCCGACGATCCTCTACTTGCACGGCGGCGCCTGGTCGACGGGAAACAAGACCGTCATCGAACCGGTGGTTCTCGCCCAGGTCGCCCGCGGCTACGCCGTCGCCTCCGCCGACTATCGTCTTTCGGGCACGGCGGTCTGGCCGGCGCAGATGCACGACGTCCGCGCCGCCATGCGCTGGCTGCGGCGAAACGCTGCGGCGCACGGTCTCGATCCTCGCCGCGTGTTCGCCTCCGGCGTGTCTGCCGGCGGTCACCTGGTCTGCATGCTGGGGACGGCCGGCGACAAGGGCGTGCCGGAAGACGGCGCCGAGGCCGACGTGCCGGCGACGCCGGATGGCGTGGTGGCACTCTACCCCCCGACCGATTTCCTTCAGGCGAAGCAAATGGGGCCACGCTTCCTGCGGGCGCGGTCGCGGCGCTCACCGCAGTCGCAGCTCATCGGCGCGCCGATCACCGAGGCGGTCGAAAAGACCGCCAGTGCCAATCCGATTTCCTGGATCGACGGAAGCGAACCGCCTTTCCTTCTGGTGCACGGCGATGCGGACTGTGTCGTCGACAGCGGCCAGAGCGTCCTTCTCGAATCCGCCCTGAAAGCCAAGGGCGTGCCGGTCGCGCTGCATCGCGCCGCCGCGCTGTGGCACGCCGACACCCGCTTCAACGCCCCGCCGTGGAGCGACGTTGTCGGGCACTTTCTCGACGACCTGTCTGCGACGCTGGCCGCGCCTCCCGCTTGACCGCAAGCCGCCGCGCCAACGCGCCGCACCCCGTGCCATGATCGCCGTGACAAACTCGGGCATGGTGTGGAATACGCTATCCGCCACGGGGTTTGACAAATGACCACCGACGTCGGCGTTGCTTCACGAATGCTCTCGCAAACCGCGGCCGCCCTCCTCGCCGCCGCCTGCCTCTTCCCCGTCGAAGCCCATGCCGCCTGCCCGTGTTCGCTCGGCGTTCGCGCTGCGAGCCCGGCGGACACGCTGCTCGACGCGCTGGTGACGACGACGGACGAAAACGCCCGGCTCGACATCCTCACTTCGCTCAACGACTACCGGTCGGACGCCGTGCGCCGCGCCCTGGAGGCGATCGCCGGGAACGGCAAGGAGCCCGGTTCGGTCCGCATGCAGGCGGTCTGCTCGCTCAGCGGATCGGCCACCGTCGACAGCGTGCCGCTGCTGATGCGGATCGCCGAAACCGATGTGCGCGAGCGCCACGGCTACTGGGCCTGTGCCATCCCGCTCCTCGGCCAGCTCAAGGACCGGCGCGCCATGCCGCTGCTCTTGCGGATCGCGCGCCTGAAGGGGGACGACCTCATCGGCATGGACCACATGGCCGTGGCGGCGATCGCCAACATGGCCGACGAACGCGACGTGCCCTTCCTGGTGAGCATGGCCTACACCGTACCCGTCCGGCCGGCGGTCTTCGACGCTCTGGCGCGCATCGCCTTGCCGGCCGCCTGCGACACCCTCATCGGCGGATTGCAGGACGGCGAGGAGCCGGACGTCGTGGCAGCCGCCGAGCGCGGCCTTAAGGCGATCGGGCGCCCGGCGATCCCGTTCCTCAAGGCCGCACGCGACCGGCCGATGGACCGCGTCTTCAAACAGCGCGTCGAGGCGTTGCTCGCCGAGATCGGGTGAGCGACCGACCAGGCCGCCCCCGCGGATCCGGTGAGCGCAGCGAACCGGCGTGAGATCAGGAATGGCGCGCCCGGAGAGTCTCGAACTCCCGACCTTCGCGTTCGAAGCGCGAATTTCGGCCTAATTTGGGGTGACACAGGCTTTCCTAGGCTTGTCCATGCGGCACAAAACCCTTAGATATCAATGATACCGCGTTGCCCCCGGTTTTACGAGGTTTTCCTTCGCGGTGGTGACCGGGTGGTGACCGTAGATCGGAGGACGGCAAATGGCGAGCGGACAGGGACGGCGGGCGAAGCTCACAAAGCGTGCTGTTGACGCTGCGAAACCCACTGCCGGGCGGTTCATCGTCTGGGATACCGCCCTCCCCGGTTTCGGCCTTCGCGTCGAGCCGTCTGGGGCCAAGGTGTTTGTCGCCCGCTACCGGGCTGGCGGTGGCCGCACTGGCACGCGGCGGCAGGCCACCATCGGGCGCTATGGCACGCTGACGGCCGACGAAGCGCGCGGGAAGGCAAAGACACTGCTCGGCAAGGCGGCGGGCGGTGGTGATCCTGTAGGGGCCGCCAAAGCCGCGCGACAAGCCGGGGCCACCGTTGGCGAGCTTTGCGACTGGTACATGGCCGAGGCGAGAGCCGGCCGGCTGCTCTCGCGGCGCGGCCGGCCAGTCAAAGCCTCCACGCTGGAAAGCGACCGGGGCAGAATCGAACTCCACATAAAGCCGTTGCTCGGCAAGCGCCCGGCACAATCTTTAGCGGCCGCCGATCTGGAAAAGATGCAGGCTGGTATTGCAGCCGGTGTCACTGTGCCGAAACCGACCGGCAAGCGAGCGCGCGGCGGCTTGGTGCGCGGTGGTGGCGGCGTTGCCAGGCGCACCCTCGAACTACTCGGGGCCATCCTCGAACATGCCACCCGCTATGGATTGATCGCGGGAAACCCGGCGAAGGGAGCCCGCAAGCTGAAAGGCGCGAGGCGCACCGATCGATTGACGCTGGACGATATGCGGAAGCTCGGCGTGGTGCTGCGCAGCGGCACAGAGAACGCCACCGGCTGCGCAGCCATCCGTTTTCTGGCGCTGACAGGCTTGCGCCGCAACGAAGCCCTGAGCCTGCGGCCCAGCCATCTTCTTGCCGAGGGCGGCGTTGACCTGACCGACACCAAGACGGGACCGCAAACACGGCCGGTCGGTGCCGCGGCCCTCGATACTGCCAACGCCGAACTACGCCGCCACGGATCGGCCGACTGGGTTTTCCCTGCGGACAGGGGCGACGGGCATTTCATTGGCCTGCCGAAGGTGCTGGCGCGCGCGTGCAAGGCGGCGGGCTTGAAGCCGGCCACTCCGCACGTCCTGCGGCACTCGTTCGCGTCGATTGCCGGCGACCTCGGTTTTAGTGAGTTGGTTATCGCCGGCTTGCTCGGTCACTCGGCTGGCAGTGTCACGCGCGGTTACGTCCATTTGGATCGAGCATTGGTTGTCGCGGCAGATCGGATTTCCGACGCCATCGCCCGCGCCCTTGATGGTGAGGCGACTGCAAGGATTGTCCCCCTTCGTGGGGAGGCCGTTTAATCGAACCCGTGGGGGATAGGCCGGCCAGCCAACAAGCCGGGAAAGCATCGCCCGGTTTCCCCCACGGTCACCACGATGCAGGCGAAAGATGCACGCCGATGAAGCGCGCGGGTGTGCCGTCTGGAGAGACGGCGAACAGCGACGAATGGGTGAGTTTCGAGGAAGCCTTGGCCCGTGTGACGGTCAAGACCGGACTTGCCGACCCTGCCCCGGCAATGATGGCGGCGATCGATCGAGGAGCTATACGGGCGAAAGGCAAGTGCTATCTGCCCTATGCGACGCGCGCCAACAATGGCGCAAAGCTGAACCTGAACCCGCGCGCCCCGAACCCCGGCTTCCTTGATGATAACGGCAGGCTGCAGCTGTCGGTGCCCCACTGGCGCTGGGTGTCAGGGGCCGACACCGATGCATGGATCGACGGCCTGCTCGGAAAGGCGATGGCACAACCGAAAACACGCGGCGCAACTAGGATGGTGAACAGTCACGCGGCGAAGCAAGGGATTTATCACACCGGTGCGGCTGGGCACCCAACATCGATGTCACTGATCCTGTTCGAAGCGAAGCACCGGCTGGAACATGGCGAACGCCTCCCCGACACGCAAAGGGCCTTTGCAGAAGAATTGTCCGCGTGGCTTCGTCAGAACCATGAGCAAGCGCCTCCTGCAAGGGCGAAGACTATACAGAACAACGCTGACTTCCGAGAACTATGGAGGAACCATCGTATCCCGAAATAATCGTTCATGCAGAATTTCGGGATTCTTTATCGGGATGAACATTCTCCCCATTGTTCTGGGGCGTGACGGAATAACCCCGTCGTTCCGCAACAATGGAGACAGAGCATGTCACTCGCAGCACTCACGGAAGCATCGTCTGCCATCGAACGGGAGCCGCTTCTGAGTGTCGATCGGGCCGCGTCCTACCTTGGTTTGTCGGCGACCTATCTGAACAAGCTCAGGACAATGGGCGGCGGCCCCACCTTCCATAAGATCGGCGTTCGCGTTCTCTACAGGCCGTCCGATCTGGACGCATGGCTCACCGACAAACGCCGTACCTCCACCGCCGACGCCGGCAAGCAGGAGTGCGGCAACGACAATGGCTAAGAATCAGAAGCCCCCGGCCACGGTGGCGACCGTGGCGCAGGGGCAAATCACTTGGACGGCGCAGTCCGACAACGTCTCAGTAGATACCCGAGGATCGATTGAGGCTCAAGAACGCCGACGCGCGGCGCTCTGGGCTGACTCGCCTCGCCAGGTAGTTCGATGACCGAGGCTCTCGCCCAGATGATCGACAAGGCACTGGGTGCCGATGGGGCGTCGAATGGTAACGGCGCCGTTGCGCCGTTCGACACCGTGTCCGTTGGGAGCTTCAGCGATCACGCTCCGCGACCACGCCAATGGATCGTGGCGGACCTTATCCCTGACCGCAACGTGACCGACGCGGCTGGCGACGGCGGCACCGGCAAATCACTTCTCGCGCTGCAACTCGGTGTCGCGATGGTGACCGGCACTGATTGGCTGGGATACATGCCGACACCGGGTGGCGTGCTGTATGTCTCCTGCGAAGATGAGCTTGACGAAATCCACCGGCGGATTGCGGCGATTGTTGATGCGAGCAATGGCCGCGTCTCGCTGGCCGACCTGGGCGACTTGCGCATTCTGGATTTGACCAGTGCTGGCCAGACCGAATTTGCAATTGCCGAGAAACAGCGCCTTAGCTTTACCGAGCTCTTTCGCCGGTTTGAAGAAACGGTGCGCGCGCTTCGCCCGAAGCTGGCAATAATCGACACGCGGGCTGACACATTCGGCGGCTCAGAAATCGACCGCGTGCAAGTCCGCGGTTTTGTCCGCGAGCTGCGCCGGCTGTGCCTTCAACACGATATGGCCATTTTGCTCCTGAGCCATCCGTCGGTTGCCGGCATGGCGACCAACACCGGCCAATCTGGCTCAACCGCATGGGGCAATTCGGTTCGCAGCCGGCTCTATCTGGAAAGCCCCAAAGCGCAAGACGGAATCAAGCCTGACCCGACGCTGCGCATCCTGACCGCCAAAAAGGCAAATTACGGACCGGGCGACATATCGATCGCGCTCCGCTGGCAGGCTGGCGCTTTCCGACTTGAGAGCACCATGACCACAAGCACGCTCGACCGCATAGCTCGCGATCGGAGGGTCGAAGAACGCTTTCTGGAACTGCTGAGGAAATTCGAGATGGAGGGGCAGACCGTCAACGCCACTGCGGGCTCAAACTACGCGCCCACGCAATTCGCGGCGCGCGACGTGGGGAAGATCGGCAAGAGCCAGTTCACCGCCGCCATGCACCGGCTCTTCGACGCGGGCAAGATCAAGAACGTTCCTAAGCGTGGCGGTTCGAAAATCATTGAGGTGGCGTGGTGACCGAACGGCCCGCCTCGCTACGATCAGTACCGGGCTGCAATTGCGAGGCCGAGCAATTGTCGGAGGCTCAGCCTTTCCGCAGCCTCCGAAAATCGGCGTGCTGTCTCTATGCGGTGTCCCCTGTAGCCTCCCTGCAGACTGCCAGCAGGCTACCGGTGCAGCCTCTCCCCTAATACCCCATTGGGGCCTGCGCTCCCCGAAAAGGCGCTGCCCCCACGTTGGGAGTTGGCCTATAGACTGACAAAAAGCCGGCGCCGGAGGCAGCCCCGCGATCCACTCCGAAGACGTGACCGCGCTCCGATCCTTGCCTACGATGCCGCACTGTGTGGAGCGTAGGAAGCAAAGCGCGTGGTGGGCTGATCCGACTGGAAGTTTGTGTGGTGGATCGAACGGCGCATTGATGTTTTGGGGTGTGAGGTGGCGGCATGTTGAAGCGGTTGGCGATCGGATTTGTCTTCGTCCTCATATTTGCAGGTGCGGCGCTTGCGGGGACGGTCAAAGATGGGTGGGACGCGTACCGAACCGGCGACTATGCGGCCGCGTTGCAGCTGTGGGAGCCACTGGCAGACCAAGGCGACGCGGACGCCCAGGTTGCCCTCAGCATGCTGTACCTGCTCGGGAAGGGCGTGCCTCAAGACAACAACACGAGCGTTTTGTGGCTCACAAAGGCGGCTGAGCAAGGTCACATCGGTGCCCAGATAAGTCTGGGCTTGGCTTACGAAAAAGGTAGCGGTGTGGCAAAGAGTGATTCGTCGGCGGTAACGTGGTTCCGCCGAGCGGCCCAGCAGGGCAACGCTGTGGCACAATACTATCTGGGCTCGAAATACGCGCATGGCGAAGGCGTGCCGCAAGATTTCTTGCTGGCGTACTTCTGGCTGAACATCGCAGCCTCGCATCTGGATGATTTGAGGCGCGTTTTTGCTAGCGGTATGCGCGACGAACTTGCCGCCAAGATGCCTCCCAGCCAAATCGCCCAAGCGCAGCGCATGGCGCGGGAGTGGGAGCCGAAGCCGGAAAGGTAGTTCGGGCTAGCTGCTCAAACAGGGGAGCGCCATGAAACGCACGTTCGCAGCCGTTGTTTTGCTTATATCGACCGTGCCCACAGTCGCCGAGAATCGATTTGACGGACTGTGGAAGCCGGTCCCGATCGAACTCCCCAACGGCACAAAGGTCAATTCCTACACCTGCACGCCAATGGAGGTTGATGGTGCCACGCCCATTAAGGGCGACTGGTACGGCGAAATGGAAAGCGATTGCACAATGGCGAATCCGACAAATGTCAGAGGGCTAGGTGGCACGCTTTTCGACGTGACATGCAAGGGCGATTGGGGCTCGCAGGCCACGAGGCAATTGTTCATGCTCTATCGCGACCACGATGACCGTGAGAGGCTCCTGATCGTGCGCCCAGGGGGCGCTGAGGTCTTCGAGCGATGCCCTTCCGATTGATGCACGGAGCGGCCGAATTGCGACGCAATACGCGCGGGCGCGCGCACGCGTCATGGGGTCTGGGGAAGCGAAGGTTTATCTGACATCAATGCGCGCGCGCCCGCGCGTCACAAGATCTGAATGATGAGGCGCAAGATCGTTTGTGGTGCCCGGACGAGGCCAGGTAGATCATGCCAATGCAAGGCTTTGGCCAACGGTCGTTGCCGACTTCACGGCGGCCTGAGCACCGGACCTCGCACGGCCGAGGGAAAGGCGCGTATCGCCGAAGCGAACAGGCGGCGAAAAAACGGGCGAGAGCAGAAGGTTGCGACGTGAGGTGGTGAACCAAGGCTACCGCTCGCTAGCGCTGTCACGAACGGCCGAAAACGTACATGCGTGGTGACCGGGTGGTGACCACGCGGCTATGCGTCGCGGGTATTCCACGTTGCCGTTGTCCAATCCGTTGTTTCTATTCGTAAATTTGGCGCGCCCGGAGAGTCTCGAACTCCCGACCTTCGCGTTCGAAGCGCGACGCTCTGTCCGCTGAGCTACGGGCGCGTATGGCCGGCCACGGCCCGGCCCTTCTGGAAGACCTGGTCGGAGCGACTGGATTCGAACCAGCGACCCCTTGACCCCCAGTCAAGTGCGCTACCAGACTGCGCCACGCTCCGACCGGCGCGGACTATATGGGCGCCGGCGCGCCCGCGCAACGCGCCACCGGCCGATTTGGCGCCTTTCCGTCTTCTTCAGCGCGATTGGTCGAGCAGGCGCTTGAGCTCGAGCAGCTCGCTCAGCGTCGTCTGCAGGCGCTCCTTCTCGCCCGCCGACAGCTGCGGTGCCGACCCGCCGGCCGGCGTCCCGGTGCCGTTGGCCGGCGCCCGCGCCGTTCCATGGCCAAGCGGCGCCCTGTCTTCGTAACCCCCCAGATCGCCGTCGTCGTAGCCGCCGTTCAGCGCCGCGATATCGACGCCGTCCGCCTCTTCCATCTCGTCGCCGCGGCGCTGGATCGCCCCTGTTGCCTCGCCCCGGCCGGCTGCGATGACGAAGCGCGCGCCCTGTTCCTTGAGGATGCGCCGGACGCCACGGATGGTATAGCCCTCGCCATAGAGCAGATGGCGGATGCCACGCAAAAGCTCGACGTCGTCGGGACGGTAATAGCGCCGGCCGCCGCCACGCTTGAGTGGCTTGATCTGCGTGAAGCGCGTTTCCCAGAAACGCAATACATGCTGTGGCAGGTTCAGCTCGCCCGCCACCTCACTGATTGTTCTGAACGCGTCTGGCCCCTTTGACACTGTTCATCCCTGCAGTCGCGCCCGCCGCGGGCGCAAACCTTACTGGTCGCTTCCCTCCCGGCTGCCACCGTCGATCAGCGCCTGATTGATTTTTTGTTTGAGCACGTTGCTCGGCTTGAAGACCATCACCCGCCGCGGTGATATCGGCACTTCCTCGCCGGTTTTCGGATTGCGCCCGATGCGCTCGCCCTTCTTGCGCACGATGAATGAGCCGAACGACGACAGTTTCACTGCCTCGCCAGCAACAATGCGATCGCTGATTTCATCGAGAACCAGTTCAACGAGATCGGCCAATTCCGTCCGCGACAGCCCCACAGCCTGGTAGACCGCCTCGCACAGATCGGCCCGAGTCACCGTTTTGCCTGCCATGGCCTCGATTGTTTCCCCCGGGGATAAACCGCCGCGATGGCGCATTTCTCGCCATCAATCCAATACGATAGCCTATTGCGTCGGAAACGCGGAATCAACTGCCCGACAAGCGGTTACGACGTCTTTTGGCCACCTCATATGAGGGGGTGGTCACCAGCGCAGAATCACCGACCCCCAGGTGAAGCCACCGCCCATCGATTCAAGAAGCACAAGATCGCCGCGCTTGATGCGGTTGTCGTCGCTGGCCAAGGCCAGCGCCAACGGTATGGACGCGGCGGACGTGTTGCCGTGCTGGGCCACCGTCTTGATCACCTTCTCGTCCGGAATGCCGAACTTCTTCGCGCTGCCGTCGATGATGCGGATATTGGCCTGATGGGGCACGAACCAGTCGATGTCCGCCGCCGTGAAGCCGGTCGCGCTGAAGGCGTCCTCGATCACGTCGCTGATCGCGGTGATGGCGTATTTGAACACCTCGCGCCCTTCCATGCGCAGATGGCCGACGGTGCCTGTCGACGACGGTCCGCCGTCGACATAAAGCTGCAGCTTGTGGCGCCCGTCGGAGCGCAAGTGGGCGGTCAGCACGCCGCGGTCGTCGCGCGTGCCCGGCTGTTCCTCCGCCGCCAGCACGACGGCGCCCGCCCCGTCGCCGAACAGCACGCAGGTCGTCCGGTCGGTCCAGTCGAGCAGGCGGGAGAAGGTTTCGGCGCCGATGACCAGCGCCTTTCGCGCATGGCCGGCGCGGATCATCGCATCGGTCGTGGCCAGCGCGTAGACGAAGCCCGAGCACACCGCCTGCAGGTCGAAGGCGGCACCCGATGTCATCCCCAGCTTCTCCTGCACGGTCACCGCCGCCGCCGGAAAGGTGTTGTCCGCGGTCGAGGTCGCCAGCACGATCAGATCGATGTCGCTGGCCGGCACGCCCGCCCGGTCGAGCGCCACGCGGGCCGCCGCCGTCGCAAGGTCTGAGGTCAGCTCGCCGTCAGCGGCGATGTGGCGTTGGGCAATGCCGGTGCGCTGGCGGATCCAGGCATCCGACGTGTCAACCATTCGGGCGAGGTCGTCATTGGTGAGAATCTTCTCGGGCAAATAGCCCCCGGCACCCAGTACAACCGAACGCAACTTGCTCACATCGCACCTGTATTCGCGACCTGGTCGCCGGCGGCAACCGCCTGGCGGTGCGCGGACAGGTCTTTGTTGATCTTCTCGACGATCCCGCTCTTGGCCATGCTGTAGCCGACTTCGATCGCCGAGGCGAAACCTTCCGCGTCGGTGCCGCCATGGCTCTTGATCACCAGTCCGCCCAATCCCAGAAAGGCGCCGCCGTTGCTGCGCCGCGGGTCCATCCTGTGGCGCAGCCGGTTGAAGGCGCCGCGCGCCAGCAGGTAGCCGAGCCGGGCAGGCAGGCTGGCGCTCATCGCCTCGCGCAGATAGCTCATGATCTGCCTGGCCGTGCCTTCGGCGGCCTTCAGCGCGATGTTGCCGGCGAAGCCCTCGGTCACCACCACGTCCGTGGTGCCCTTGCCGATGTCGTCACCCTCGACGAAACCGAGATAGTCCAGATAGGGCAGCTCGGCCTCCTTGAGCATCTGGCCGGCGAGCCGGATCTCCTCGATGCCCTTGATCTCCTCCACGCCGATATTGAGCAGGCCGACCGTCGGGCGTTCCTTGTTGAACAGCGCGCGGGCCATGGCCGCGCCCATCACGGCATATTCGAACAGCTGCTCGGCGTCGGCCCCGATGGTGGCGCCGATGTCGAGCACCACGGCCTCACCTTTCAGCGTCGGCCAGACCCCGGCGATTGCCGGCCGGTCGATTTCGTTCTCGCCGCGCAGGCAGAACAGCGCCATCGCCATCAGCGCGCCGGTATTGCCGGCCGAAACCGCGAAACCCGCCCCCTCTTTGACCGCCTCGATGGCGCGCCACATGCTTGACTTGCCGCGCCCGCGCCTGAGCGCCTGGCTGGGCTTGTCCTCCATGCTCACGGCGACGTCGCAGTGTTCGAAGTCGGACGCGGCCTTGAGCCGCGGATACTGATCGAGCAGCGGCCGTACCTGCTTCTCGTCACCGAACAGGCGGAAACGCATGCCGGCATGGCGGCTGAGCATGAGATCGGCGCCGGGCAGCACCATCTCGGGTCCCTTGTCACCTCCCATGACATCAAGCGATGCCGTGATCGTTCCCGCCATCGAGCCCCTGCGCTCTGGTTTTGGTTGAGTTGATCCGGCGGCAGTTCCCTGCCGCCCGTTGCCGCGCGAAAGCGGGCGAACATTACAAGGTTAGCCGGGCCAGACAAAGGCCCTGCGGCGAACAATCCCCGCCGTCACTTCCTGGTCCGCAGCACCTCGCGCAGCACCGCAAAAGGTGATTCCTCTGCCGATTCAGGCGCCTCGCCGCCGTCTGCCGGCAACGCCGCCCCCGGCGCGCGCGGATAGGGGTCGATCGCCAGCACGAACATTTCCTCGACCAGCGCGCCGAGGTCGATGGTCGTGCCCTCCATCACCTCCGGCGGGTCGGGCGCTTGCGGGTCGATCGCCACCTCCTTCGCCACCGGCTGCGCCTGCGGCGAACCGGCCGGCGCGAAACGCACCGAGAACGCCTCGTCGATATGCTGCGCCACCGGCACCAGGCTGACGACGCAGGACTGGACGATGTCGGCGGTAACCCGACCGGTGACCGCCACCAGGCCGTCGGCGGCCGGCGCCAGCGTCGCCGTGGCCGCGAGCCCGTCGACGGCCTTGACGTCGTAAGCAGCGGCCAGCGCTGCCCGCTGCTCGGCGCTGGCCGCGATTGCCACCTCGACACCCGTCGCCGGCAGGTGGGCGGTGTCGGTGATGTGGGAAAGGATCGGACGTTCGCTCATGCTTTGGCCTCCACGAAGCCGGCCGGATCTGGAAACGCAATCGCGCCTTCGCCGATGCTGGCGAGCGGCGTTTGCGCCAGCACCGCGGCGGCGGCCATCGCATAGTCGGCCAGCCGGCCGGCGCTCGCCATCGTCGTGCTGTCCGGAAACACGTTGCGCGCGATTGCCTCCGCCAGCGCGGTCCGCTCGCCCAGCGTGCGGCCATAAGCCTCAGCCCGGCCGTAGAAGCTTTCGCCCATCTTCTTCATCCGCTTGGGCACGCCGAAGTCGCCGAAGCCAAGTTCGCGCAACGACTGGTCCATGTCCCGGCAGAAATCGTCGAAGACGCGCTGGCCGAGTGCGGTGCCCGCCTCGCCTTCCCGGCGCAGCCGGTCGATGAGCAGAACAGTGTGCAGCACCACCATTTCAAATCGGCCGGTAACCGAATCGGGCACGCCGAGGGCGGCATAGAGCGCCGGCGCCCGCGCCTGGGTAACGATGGCACCATAGGCCGCGGCAGCGGCGGCTTCTGCGGTCCGGTCGGTTCGGAACAGGCGTGCGAACAACGGGATCTTCCCTCGGGCTTTAATCTTCCGACACTCTTTCAGGCCGGGAATCGTTGCAAGCGGCGCGTCGGCGGGTTAGGCCATGACGCGCATTATCGCGGAATACCACGTTTCCGACACGATCATGCACAAGCCTCTGCCGGCGGATGCAAACCGCGCCGCCGGCGGTGGCCACCACCACGGCTAGAGCAGGACGGGGATAGGGTGGAATGACCAAGGCTGGGCAAGGAAAGAACGGCACCTCTCTGATTTCGGGGCGGCTGCTGACGTCTCTTCGCGTCGGCATAGCCCTGACCGCGGTTCTGGGCCTTGCCGGTTGCAGCGCGGCCGGCGGCGGCGGCGGCGGTCTGTTCAGCGGTATCGCCCAAACCACGCAGCACGGCTATGTGGTGTCGCCGATGGCGCTGGAACAGATACCGCCCGGTTCCAGCAAGGAACAGGTGCTCATCGCCCTGGGCTCGCCCTCCACCACCGCCAATTACGGCAACGACGTGTTCTACTACATCAGCCAGACACGCCGGCGCGACGCCGCATTCCTGCCCGAGAAGGTCGTCGACCAGCGCGTCGTCGCCGTCTATTTCGACAAGAAGGACCAGGTCGATCACGTCGCCAATTACGGCCTGAAGGACGGCAAGGTGTTCGACTTCATCTCGCGCACGACGCCGACCGGCGGTGCCGACCAGAGCTTCCTGCAGCAGGTCCTGTCGGGCGTCGTCGGCTTCGGCAAGCCCGGGCTGTAGCGGCTCACAGCGCGTTCTCCTCAGCCGAACTGAACGGCCTGTATTTGAGGGGCCTCTCCCCCCATGCGGGGGAGAGACAGAGAGGAAGGCGTCGCTCCGACCCTCGCACCAAACGAAAGGGGCGACCGCGCCTCAGCGCGACCGCCCCTGGTCTTTTGACCCTTCAGGTCGTCAGTGCGCCAGCACCGCCAGCAGAAGCAGGGCGACGATGTTGGTGATCTTGATCATCGGGTTCACAGCCGGGCCGGCCGTGTCCTTGTAGGGGTCGCCGACGGTGTCGCCGGTCACGGCCGCCTTGTGCGCCTCCGAGCCCTTTCCGCCGTAGTGACCGTCCTCGATGTACTTCTTGGCGTTATCCCAGGCGCCGCCACCGGCCGTCATTGAGATGGCGACGAACAGGCCGTTGACGATCACGCCGAGAAGCATGGCACCGAGCGCCGAGAAGGCCGCGCCCTTGCCGCCGATCCACAAGACGGCGAAGAAGGCGACCAGCGGCGAGAGCACCGGCAGCAGCGACGGAACGACCATTTCCCTGATCGCCGCGCGGGTCAGCAGGTCGACCGCCTTGCCGTAGTCCGGCTTGTCGGTGCCCTGCATGATGCCGGGCTTCTCCTTGAACTGCCGCCGCACCTCTTCGACGATCGCGCTTGCCGCACGACCGACCGCCGTCATGGTGATGCCGCCGAACAGGTAGGGCAGCAGGCCGCCGAACAGGAGGCCGGCCACGACATAGGGGTTGGCCAGCGAGAAGTTGACCGTGACGCCTTCGAAGAACGGGAAGGTTGCCGCGTTCTGGGAGAAGTGCGTCAGGTCCGAGGTATAGGCCGCAAACAGCACCAGCGCGCCGAGGCCGGCGGAGCCGATGGCGTAGCCCTTGGTGATCGCCTTGGTGGTGTTGCCGACCGCGTCGAGAGCGTCCGTGGTCTTGCGCACCTCGGCCGGCAGATCAGCCATCTCGGCAATGCCACCGGCATTGTCGGTGACCGGGCCGAAGGCGTCGAGCGCCACGACCACGCCGGCCAGCGCCAGCATGGTGGTGACCGCGATGGCGATGCCGTAAAGGCCGGCGAGGTTATAGGTCACCAGGATGCCGGCGATGATCACCAGCGCCGGCAGCGCCGTCGATTCGAGCGAGACGGCGAGGCCCTGGATGACGTTGGTGCCGTGGCCGGTGATCGAGGCCTTGGCGATCGACTGCACCGGACGGTAGTTGGTGCCGGTGTAGTACTCGGTGATCACGATGATCAGGCCGGTGACGATCAGGCCGGTGAGGCCGGCGAGGAACAGGCTGAAGCCGTTGAAGGTCGTCGTGCCCACCGTGATTGGCGTGGAGAAGCCGAGCACCGCCCAGGTGACCAGCGCCAGGCCCACGACCGAGAACAGCGCCGAGGCGAGGAAGCCCTTGTAGAGGGCGCCCATGATCGAGTTGTTGGCACCGAGCTTGACGAAGAACATGCCGCCGATCGAGGTCAGGATGCAGATGCCGGCGATCGCCAGCGGGTAGATCATGCCTTCCACGGCGAGGTCGCCTGAGAGCAGGATCGAGCCCAGAACCATGGTCGCAACCACGGTCACCGCATAAGTCTCGAACAGGTCGGCCGCCATGCCGGCGCAGTCGCCGACATTGTCGCCGACGTTGTCGGCGATGGTCGCCGGATTGCGCGGATCGTCCTCGGGGATGCCGGCCTCGACCTTGCCGACCAGATCGCCGCCGACGTCGGCACCCTTGGTGAAGATGCCGCCGCCGAGACGGGCGAAGATCGAGATCAGCGAGGCGCCGAAGCCGAGCGCCACCAGCGCATCCACCACCACGCGGTCGCCGGGGGCATGGCCCAGGAACTGGGTGAGGATCAGGTAGTAGACGCTGACGCCCAAGAGCGCCAGGCCGGCAACCAGCATGCCGGTGATCGAGCCCGAGCGGAAGGCGATCGACAGACCGGCGGCGAGGCTCTTGCTCGCCGCCTGCGCGGTACGCGCGTTGGCGCGCACGGAGATCATCATGCCGATGAAGCCGGCCGATCCGGAGAGGATCGCGCCGATCAGGAAGCCGATGCCCACCGTGATCGTCAGGAACCAGGTGATGATGATGAACACCACGACGCCGACCGCGGCGATGGTGGTGTACTGACGGCGCAGATAGGCGGTGGCGCCTTCCTGGACGGCCGCCGATATCTCTTGCATGCGGGCGGAGCCAGCATCTGCGGCCAGCACCTCGCGCGCCGACCACACGCTATAGGCAATAGCGATGAGGCCGCTCAGAATAATCAGGTAGATCACGGGTCTATATCCCTCCGTCAGGCTGGAGCCGACGAGCGTCCGACGCTCGCGCGCCCAGCCACAATCACGCGAAACGGCTGAACGAAACCGCCCCCCCGGCGGCGTGGAACCGGGCGTCGGTATGGCCCGTCAGGCAACGGGCGTCAAGCCATGTATCGGGACGCGCGCCGGGCCCCGGGCACCGCCAAACCGGGTGCCTCAAGCCGCCCGCCGCCGCCTCAAGACGAAGGCCACCAGGAGCGCCGCCAGGCAGACCGCGATGACCGGAAAAACGTAGATATTCAGCCGTTCCCAGCCCACCGTCGCATAGAGCCGGCCGGACACCAGCGAGGCCGCCGCCACCGAGCCGAACACCAGGAAATCGTTGAGCCCCTGCACGGTGTTCTTCTCTTCCGGCCGGTAGGTCTCGGTGAGCATGGCGGTGGAGCCGATGAAGCCGAAATTCCAGCCAAGGCCGAGCAGAATCAGCGCGCCCCAGAAATTCGCCAGATTGACGCCCGCCAGCGCCACGGCGGCGCACAGCGCCAGCAGCCCCATGCCGATGGCAATCACCAGTTCCTTGCCGTAGCGGGCGATCAGATGGCCGGTGAGGTAGCTCGGGCCGAACATGGCCATCACATGCCACTGGATGCCGAGTGCGGCGTTGTTCTGGCCGAGGCCACACCCGACGATGGCCAGCGGCGCCGCCGTCATCAACAGGCTCATCAGCGCGTAGGAGCCCATCGAGCACACGATGGCCACGATGAAGCGCGGTTGGCGCGCGATCTCGCTCAAGCGACGGCCGCCGGTGCGCTCGGCGGTCGGCGGCGGCTGACGCGCCTCGCCGCTGAGTTGCGACAGGATGGCGATCGCCACCAGGGCCAGAATGCCAATGGCGAAGAAGCTGCCGGCAAACGGAATCGGGTCGAGCAGGTTGCGGGTCACGATCACCGTCTGCGGGCCGACCACCGCCGCCGCGATGCCGCCGGTCAGCACCCACGAGATGGCGCGGGCACGGAAGGCCGGGCTGCCGACATCGGCGGCCGCGAAGCGGTATTGCTGGGCAAAAGCGGCGGAGAAGCCGACCGTCATGAGGCCGAGGGCGATCAGGGCGAAGGACCCGATGAGCACGGCATAGCCGGCGATGAGGCCGCCGAAGATGGCGACGCTGGCGCCCGACAGGAATCCGGCCCGGCGCCCGACCTGCCGCATCAGCAACGCCGCGGGGATCGTGCCCATCGCCACGCCGACGTTGAAGCCGCTCACCGGCAGGGTGGCCAGAGACTTGTCGGCGTCGAGCAGATAGCTGCCGGCAAGCCCGCCAAGCGAGACGCTGATCACCGGAATGGCGCCGCTGAACGCCGCCGCCGCGGACAGCAGCAGCGCGTTGCGCCGCGCATGCCGCGGCTCGCCGTCGAGGGTCATCGGTCCAGCGGTGGTCATGGCCGGCTCAGAAATGGGTGTGGCCGGCACCGTCGAGACGGATCGGCCTGCCGCCGACATCCAGCATCAGCGGCGGGCCCTTGCCCTCGACGATGCGGCCGATGCGCGCCACCGGCACGCCCGCCGCGCGCGCCGCGGCGGCAAAGCGCGGCGCCGCCGAGCGGCTCAGCGTGGCCAGGATCTCGTAATCGTCGCCGCCGGTCACGATCGTCCGGATCAGCGCCGGGTCGCGCGCCGTCAGGCGGCGCGCAGCCGGCGACAGCGGCACCAGCGCCGCCTCGATCTCGGCCCCGACGCCGGAGACGTCACAGATGTGGCCGAGGTCGCCGATGAGGCCGTCGGAGACGTCCATGGCGCTCGAGGCATGGCGGCGCAGGAGCGGCGCCAGCGCCATGCGCGGTTGCGGGTGCAGGTAACGGTCGATCAGGTGCTTGGTGCCCCTGCCCTCGCCGGCAGAAATCCGCCCCAGCCGCAAAGCGAGGCCGAGCGCCGCGTCGCCGATCGTGCCGGAGACATAGATGTGGTCCCCCGGCCGGGCGCCGGCGCGGGTCACCATGCGCCCCTTGGGGATGCGGCCAAGCGCGGTCACCGACACGGTGAGGCCGCCCGAGGCGCGGATCGTGTCGCCGCCGATGAGCGTGATGCCGTAGCGCTCCTGGTCGGCCTTGAGGCCCTTGGCGAAACCGGCGAGCCAGCTTTCGGTCCAGTCCTCGGGAAGCGCCAGCGAGAGCAGATAGCCGAAGGGCGCCGCACCCTTGGCGGCGAGGTCGGAGAGGTTGACGCGCAGCGCCTTCTTGGCGACCGAAGCCGGCGGATCGTCGCCGAAGAAATGGATGCCGGCGGCAATCATGTCGGTGGTCAGCACCAGATCCTCGCCCGGCCTCTGGCGATAGATCGCCGCGTCGTCGGCGAGCGCCAGGGCGCCGGCATCGCCGGCCAGCGGCCGGAAATAGCGTTCGATCAGCTCGAACTCGCCGGGACGCTTTGTCCGCTTCGCCGCCATCTAGGGTGCGCTCTCCGGCCGGGCGAACTCGCCCACCCGCAATTCACGGGCGAGCCCGTCGAGTACCGCATTGACCACGGCCGGCGCATCGTCCTCGAAGAAGGCTTTGGCGACGTCGACGTATTCGCTGATCACCACCCGCGAGGGCACATCCGTTCGATTGGCCAGCTCGAAGGCGCCGGCGCGCAGGATGGCGCGCAGCGTCGTGTCGATGCGGGAGAGCGGCCAGCCCTGGGCGAGCGTGCGGTCGATCGCCGGGTCCAGCGTCTTCTGGTCACGCACGACGCCGGAGACAATGTCGCGGAAGAAGGCGGCGTCGGCGTTGCGATACTGGTCGCCGTCGACCTCCTTGCCGAGCCGGTAGGTCTCGAACTCGGCAATCACCTCGTTGAGCGTCGTGCCCGACAGGTCCATCTGATAGAGCGCCTGCACGGCGGCGAGCCGCGCCGCCCCGCGCTGGTTGGCCGGCCTGGTGCTGCGTTCCGCCGGGTTCGGCTGAACGGCGGCCATCAGAGATTGAAGCGCGCGCGGAGCGCGATCATGCGCAGTGCCGCTTCCGCCGCCGCGCCGCCCTTGTTCTTGCCATCGACCCTGACCCGCGCCCAGGCCTGCTCGTCGTTCTCGACGGTCTGGATGCCGTTGCCGATGGCAATCGCCTCGTCGATCGCCAGGTCCATGAGCCCGCGCGCGGATTCGTTCGACACGGTCTCGTAATGGGTGGTCTCGCCGCGGATCACGCAGCCGAGCGCGACATAGCCGTCATACTCGACCGTGCCCTCCTCGACCGCCTCCAGCGCCATGGCGAGCGCCGCCGGGATCTCCAGGGCACCGGGCACGGTGATGCGCTCATAGGTGGCACCGGCGCGCTCCAACGCGCCGACCGCGCCGCGCAGCAGTTCGTCGGCGATGTCGTCGTAGAAACGCGCTTCGATGATCAGAAGATGCGGCACGGATGCACTCTGGTTGCGGACACGGGAGATGGCGGTGACCAATACCGCGCGAGCCGGGCTTGTCCAGCGGAATCGTCGCGGAATACGCCCCGTGGACCGGCCGTCAAGCCGCCCCGGCGATGCGCGCCACGTAGCGGGCGATGGTGTCGACCTCGAGGTTGATCTTGTCGCCGGGCTGGCGGGTGTCCCAGGTGGTCACCTTCAGCGTGTGCGGGATGAACAGGCAGTCGAAGCGGTCGCCGTCGACGCCGTTGACCGTCAGCGAGGTGCCGTCGAGCGCCACCGAGCCCTTGGACGCGATGAAGCGGGCGAGCGCGTGCGGCGCCTCGAAGGTGAGCTTGGTCGTCTCGCTGAAATCCTCGCGCGACACCACGGTCGCCACGCCGTCGACATGGCCCGAGACCATATGGCCGCCGAGCTCGTCGCCGAGCCTCAGCGAGCGCTCCAGGTTGAGGCGCGTGCCGACCGCCCAGTTCTGCGCGGTCGTCACCCTGAGCGTCTCCGGCGCCGCTTCCACCTCGAAGGTGCAACCGCCGTCCCCAACCAACGGGGGCGCCACCACCGTCAGGCAGATGCCGTTGCAGGCGATCGACGCGCCGACATCGATGCTGTCGGCGTCATAGGCCGATCTGATCGCGATGCGGCGCACGTCGTTGCGCTCGTCGACGCGTGTGATCCGCCCGACATCACTGACAATTCCGGTAAACATGTTGGCTCATGCCCTCACATAACGCCGCATGACGTCCTTGCCGACGGCGGCCGTTTCGATCAATCGATAGCGCGGACTGCGTTCCAGCGCCGACAGTGCCGTACCGCCGAGCGCGCGCACGCCATTGGGACCGACGACCACCGGCGCGCGGAAAATCACCACCTCGTCGATGAGGTCGCCGGCGACCAGCGAGGCGGCGACTTCCGCCCCGCCCTCGGCAAACACCCGCGAGAAGCCCTGGCCCGCCAGCGCCTCCAGCGCCTGGCGCAGATCGATGCCGCCCGCCGCCGCATCGACCTGGACGATTGTCGCCCCGGCGGCCTGCAATTCCGCCTTGCGGTTCTCGGGTGCCTGCGGCCCGACGACAAGCGCGAGCGGCACTTCCCTGGCGGTCTGGGCCAGGTTCGATTCCAGCGAAAGCCGCGCCGAAGCATCGAGGACGACGCGCGTCGGCGTGCGGTTCGCCATGCCGGGCAGGCGCACGGTCAAGCGCGGATTGTCGATCACGGCGGTGCCGATGCCGATCATGACGATGTCGAAGTCGGTGCGCATCGCCTGCACCGCGGTGAACGCCTCGCTGCTGGTGATGATCATGCGCTCGCCGCCGCGCGTGCCGATCATGCCGTCGGCGGAGACGGCGAGCTTGAGGGTGACGTGCGGCCGCCCCTTGGTGATCCTCTGGATATGCCCAGAATGGGCGCGTGCGGCCTCCTCGGCGAGAACGCCGGTGGTGACCGCGATCCCCGCTTCCTCAAGAACCGCATGACCCTTGCCCTGCGTGCGCGGGTCGGGGTCGGTCATGGCGCTGACGACGCGGGCGACCTTGGCCGCGACCAGCGCCGCGCTGCACGGCTTCACCCGGCCCTGGTGGGCGCAGGGCTCCAGCGTCACATAGACCGTGGCGCCTTCGGCGGCGGAGCCCGCCTCCTTCAGCGCCTCCTTCTCGGCATGCGGCCGCCCGCCGACCGCCGTCCAGCCGCGGCCGACGACTACCGGGCGATCGCCATCAGTGCGCACGATGATGCAGCCAACCGCCGGGTTGGGGTGGGTCTGGCCGAGATTGCGGCGACCCAGGCGGAGTGCAGCGGCCATCATGCGCCGGTCGAATTCCGGATCGATGCGCGGGGCTTTGCGACGGGCCGGCATGAACGTCACTTCTTCAGAATCGTCGGCGGTTCGCCGGAGAGCTCGCCGAGGACGTTCGTGAAGTCCGCGGCCCCGTTGAAATTCTTGTAGACCGAAGCGAAGCGCACATAGGCGACCTCGTCGAGATTGCGCAGGCCTTCCATCGCCAGCTGCCCGATCGCCTCCGACGGCACATCGCTCTCGCCGCTCGATTCGAGCTGGCGGACGATGCCGTTGACCATGCGCTCGACGCGCTCGGGATCGACGGTGCGCTTGCGCAGCGCCACCTGCACCGAGCGCATCAGCTTGTCGCGATCGAAGGGCACGCGGCGTCCGTTGCGCTTGATCACCGTCAGTTCGCGCAGCTGCACGCGCTCGAAGGTGGTGAAGCGCCCGCCACAATCCGGGCAGACGCGCCGGCGGCGGATCGCGGTGTTGTCTTCCGACGGCCGCGAATCCTTCACCTGCGTGTCTGGATTGCCGCAATATGGACAGCGCATCGCCCCGCGTCCGTTCTCAGTGGCTCTGTCCGCCGCGTCTCACTGGTAGATCGGGAAGCGGTCGGCGAGCGCCCGCACCTTCTGCTTGACCGCGGCCTCGACCAGCGGCGCCGCCCCGTCCTCGCTCTGCGCCACCGCATCCAGCACCTCGGCGATGAGCGTGCCGACCTGGCGGAATTCGGCAACGCCGAAGCCGCGCGTGGTCGAGGCCGGTGTGCCCAGCCGGATGCCCGAGGTGACGAAGGGCTTCTGCGGATCGTAGGGGATGCCGTTCTTGTTGCAGGTCAGGCCGGCGCGGCCGAGTGCCTTCTCCGAAACATTGCCCTTCAGGCTCTTCGGCCTCAGGTCGACCAGCATCAGGTGGTTATCGGTGCCGCCGGAGACGATCTCCAGGCCGGCGCTCTTCAGCGTTTCGGCGAGCGCCCGGGCATTGTCGACGATGGCCTTCGCATAGACCTTGAATTCGGGCCTCAGCGCCTCGCCCAGCGCCACCGCCTTGGCCGCAATGACATGCATCAGCGGGCCGCCCTGCAGGCCGGGGAAGACGGCCGAGTTCATCTTCTTGGCGATCGCCTCGTCATTGGCGAGGATCATGCCGCCGCGCGGGCCCCTGAGCGACTTGTGCGTCGTGGTCGTGGTCACGTGGGCGTGCGGGATCGGCGAAGGATGCACGCCGCCGGCCACCAGCCCGGCGAAATGCGCCATGTCGACCATCAGATAGGCGCCAACCGAATCGGCGATCTCGCGGAAGCGCTTGAAATCCCAATAGCGCGAATAGGCGGTTCCGCCGGCCAGGATCAGCTTCGGTCTGGCCTCATGGGCGAGCCGTTCGATCTCGTCATAGTCGAGAAGCTGGTCCTCGCGGCGCACATTGTAGGGCGCCACCTTGAACCATTTGCCCGACATGTTGACCGGCGAGCCGTGGGTGAGATGGCCACCGGCGGCAAGGTCGAGACCCATGAAGGTGTCGCCGGGCTCGAGCAGCGCCAGGAACACCGCCTGGTTCATCTGACTGCCCGAGTTCGGCTGCACATTGGCAAAATTGGCCCCGAACAATTTCTTGGCGCGCTCGATCGCCAGCGTCTCGGCGATGTCGACGAACTCGCAGCCGCCGTAATAGCGCTTGCCCGGATAGCCTTCGGCATACTTGTTGGTCATCACCGAGCCCTGCGCTTCGAGCACCGCCCGGGAGACGATGTTTTCCGACGCGATCAGCTCGATCTCGTGCTGCTGGCGGCCGAGCTCCTTGGCGATGGCATCGGCGATCTCCGGGTCAGACTCGGCAAGCGAGGCGGAGAAGAATCCGGGCGCGCTGTTGGCGCCGAGGGCGGCGGTCACGGACATGCTTGCGATTCCTGTCAGCGAAGAAAAAACGCCTGTCGGCCGCGCCTGGCGCGCGCGGGCCGATATCCGGACCGGGCTCTATCACAGTTGCGGCACGGGCGCCAAGAAACGCCCGCCGCAAAGAGCGGTGGCCGGCCCGCTACTGCGCAGCCGGCCCCGGGGCGGGGGCGGCGGCCGTATCGGTGGCAGGCACCAGCGGAATCGCCGTCGCATTTGGCGCCGGCGACCCGTCGGCTGGTGCCGAGGCGTCGGCGGTCAGCTGGTCGATGCCGTCCAGGTTATAGATATCATTACGGAAATTGACGATGCCGTCGGTCGTCGACCAGGCCGTGATGTAGGTCCAGTGGAGCGCGATCGGATCGGCGACCCTGATATTCACCTGCTCGGGGTTGCGCAGTTCCGCATCCACCACGTCCGGCGTCTGGCCGGGGGTGTTCTTGAGGATCCAGGTGATCAGTTCGCGGATGTTCTGGATGCGCACGCAGCCCGACGAATCGAAGCGGAAGTCGTCGTTGAACAGGCCCTTGTGCGGCGTGTCGTGCATATAGACGCCGTCGGGGCTGGGGAAGTTGATCTTGACGATGCCCAGCGAGTTGAAGTCGCCCGGGTCCTGGCGGAAACGATAGTTGACCGCGTCGTCCGTGGTCCAGTCGATCGCCGTTTCCGGAACCTCGTTGCCCTTATGGTCGTAAATGCGGATGTGCCACGTCGCCAGGTAGGTGGGATCCTTCTGCATGATCGGGATCAGGTCCTTGCGGATGATCGACGACGGCACCGTCCAGTAAGGATGGAAGTTGATCTCGGTGATCTTCGAATTGACGATCGGCGACGGCCGCGTGACCTTGCCGACCACCGCGGTGTGGCGCTGCACCACGACGCCGTTCTCGACCACCTCGACCGAGGCCGCCGGGATGTTGACCATGACATAGCGCTCCGGCAGCGGCTTGGAGGTCAGCACCTTCAGGCGCGTCAGGTTGGTGGCGAGTTGCTGCAGGCGCACCTGCGCCGACACGTTGAGCGCCGCAAAGCTGGAATCGCCGACCACGCCGTCCGGCTGGATGCCGTAGCGCGCCTGGAAGCGCTTCACCGCCGCATCGACGTAGGAATCGAAGGCGGTGGAATTGTTGTCCGCCGCTTGCGGCAGATCGCCGGCAATCGCCAGGCGCCGGCGCAGCACCGCGACCGCCGGGTCGGTCATGCCGATCCTCAGCGCCTTGTCGGATGGCACCACCGGCCAGCCGCCGTGGGCGACGATGTTGGAATATTCGGTGATGGCCGCCTGCAGGGCGCCGATGATCTGCGGCGACATGGTCGGAATCGACGTGCGCACATCGGCGGCGCTCACCGACGCGGTGTCGAAGCCGTCCGACCACTCGGAACCGCCGCTTTGCTGCAGCACCTCGTTGATCGAACTCTGAGCCGCATCTTGGGCAAAGGCCGGCAAGGCCGCCAGCATGGTCGCGGCGAAGAGGCCTGTCCGGATGAACGTGGCGCGAGAGGCGGCCATCAGGTTACGACTCCTCATGCAAGTGCTTTGAATCCCCGACGCTTCCGCCCTTTGTCTTCGGCGTAACATGCTCATCCGCATGTGACAATTGCAGGCGCCGGGTCCTTCCTGTCGGTTCGCGGAGATTTGAACCCATGACCGGGATGTCGCCGTCGTCCTTATTGCGAAGGCTATGTGGCGCTTTCGCGGCACGCTTCCAGGGTGTGGTCGCGCCAGAATCGAAATGGCCCGGCAAAGCCGGGCCATCTCGTTGCGGCACCCTGGGGCGGAGTCTTGCCTAAAGCCGGTAGAGAATCTGGTCGGTCCAGAAGCGCTCCAGCCGCTGCAGCGAGCGGTTGAGGGTCTGGAAATCGTCTGCGCCGATGCCGCCGACCTGATCAATCGAGCGTATATGACGCTCATAGAGGCCGTTGACGATGTCCGCCACCTGGCGGCCCTTGTCGGTCAGGCTGACGCGCACCGAACGGCGGTCCATGCGCGAGCGCTGGTGATGGATGTAGCCCATCTCGACCAGCTTCTTCAGGTTGTAGGACACGTTCGAGCCGAGATAATAGCCGCGCGTCCTGAGTTCTCCGGCAGTCAGCTCGGAATCGCCGATGTTGGACAGCAGCAGCGCCTGCACGCTGTTCACGTCCGAGCGGCCAGCACGATCAAATTCGTCCTTGATGACGTCCAGCAGACGCCGGTGCAGGCGCTCGACGAGCGTCAGCGCCTCGAGATAGAGCGGCTTAAGCTCCGTCCCCCGCAGGGGCTGAGCGACAGCCTCCGCTGCCCTTTTTGCAATTGCCATAATCGCCTCTCCGTGTCGGCAGGTGTTTTTCCTGCTCTATGGAGGCAACCATAATCAAAGCGACTAAAAATCGGCTTAAGCACCAGCCTTAACAATGACTTACTGCGAAACCAACAATTTCGTGGGATTCCGGGGCCCTGCAGGTCAGCCGCGGCGGCCCAGGAAGGTCAGCACGACGAAGGCACCGATGGTCAGCACGTGCAGCAGGACGATCGGCAGATCGCTGCCGAAGGTGCGGATGAACACCGTATGCAGCGCGATGCCCAGGAGCGCGGCCAGCAGCCACACCACCTTGCCCCACGCAACCCGCATCCACAGGCCCACCGCGGCGACGAGGTCGACCACCGACAGGACCATCGTGGCGATCTTCCAATGGGCGTCCATCGCTTCGAATGGTCCGGGCGTCCCGTTGATGATGCCGAGGATCACCGCCCATTCGCGCAGGCCCAGCAGCATCATCAGCACCGACAGGGCGATGAGATAGTAGTCGAGCGCCACGTCGAGGCGGTCGCGCTCGACCTCCGGCGTCATCGACCGATCGTCATTCACCATCTGCATCGGTGCGGCGGTCTCCGTTCTCCGTTTCCGGCCAGACCTATCATCCTCGTGGCCGGGCTTGCCAGCGGCAATCGGCTGTTGGCCAGCCAAAAGGTGGTATGTTTCAGGATCGCCGATCCTGCAAGATCGCCGGCACAAGAGCCGCCCAAAGCATCGACCAAAGGACCGCCATGACCAGCCAGCCGCCGCGTTTCAAGCCCGATCCCGCCACCAGGCCGGACATGGATGCGATCCTCGGCGGCAGGCGAATGCGTCGCAACCGGCGTACCGACTGGTCGCGCCGTCTGGTGCGCGAAGCGACGCTGACCGTCGACGACCTGATCTGGCCGCTGTTTCTGACCGGCAATGCAAAGCCGGAGCCGGTGGCCGCCATGCCGGGCGTGGTGCGCCAGACGATCGACGGCGCAGTCGCCGAAGCCCGCCGCGCCCGCGATCTCGGCATTCCGGCGATCGCACTCTTTCCCAATACCGACCCGAAGCTCCGCGACGACGTCGGCTCCGAGGCGCTCAACATTGAAAATCTCGTCTGCCAGGCGCTGCGCGCCATGAAGGCCGCGGTGCCCGAGGTCGGCCTCATCACCGACGTGGCGCTCGACCCCTATACCAGCCACGGCCATGACGGCGTCATGGACGGCGAGGAGATCGTCAACGACGCCACCGTCGAGCGGCTGGTGGTGCAGGCGCTGGTCCAGGCCGAGGCCGGGGCCGACATCATCGCGCCGTCCGACATGATGGACGGGCGCGTCGGCGCCATCCGCAAGGGGCTCGATGCCTCCGGCTACGGCCACGTGCAGATCATGGCCTATTCGGCGAAATACGCTTCGGCCTTCTATGGCCCCTTCCGCGACGCCGTCGGCACCAACAAGACACTCGTCGGCGACAAGCGCACCTACCAGATGGACCCGGGCAATGGCGACGAGGCGCTGCGCGAGGTCGAGCTCGACATCGCCGAGGGCGCCGACATGATCATGGTCAAGCCCGGCCTGCCCTATCTCGACATCGTCTGGCGGGTGAAGGAGGCCTTCGGCATGCCGACCTTCGCCTATCAGGTGTCGGGCGAGTATTCGATGATCCGCGCCGCCGCCGCCAATGGCTGGATCGACGGCGACAGGGCGATGATCGAGTCGCTTCTCGCCTTCAAGCGCGCCGGCGCCGACGGCATCCTCACCTATTTCGCCCCCTTCGTGGCGGAGAAGCTGAAGGGGTAGCCGACAGGCTCCAATCTGCTGCGGAGAAAATGCCGATGTTGGCTGTCGTGCACAACGAAGTAATGCAGGCGATTGAGATCGAGTTGGACCTTAAGGGCATCGACCTCCTAATCGAGACGCTGCAAGGGCTCAAAGAGGCTGGCGATCACTGCCACATCAGGCCGTCGAACGGCCTCTCAGCGGTTTCGCTCTATTATGGTGACAGGGCCTTTGGTCAACTGATCCTGTCGCTCGTGGCCGACGACATCAGCCAGGAAGAGATCGACGCGGCCGCTGCCGCTCATCGACAGTCATCATGATCCCCACCCTTCCCGACATCCGCGCCGCGGCCGGCCAGATTGCCGGCGTCGTCATCCGCACGCCCTTCCTGCCCGCCCGCGCCTGTCGTAGCTCACAGGCGCCGACGGCATCCTCACCTATTTCGCCCCCTTCGTGGCGGAGAAGCTGAGGCGGTAGGAACCATCCGTAGGATGGGTTGAGCGCAGCGATACCCGTCATGCATCGGCACACCGGAGGCGACGGGTTTCGCGGGAGGCTCAACCCATCCTGCGAGGCTCCCGATTTTCGCCTTGGCTCCATCCGGGCTACAACCTACGCTTGACGCCAATATCCAGTCAGGCAGGGGACCATGCGTCAACTCGCGGAAATGATCGCTTCCGCCTGCATTTGCATCCTAGCGGCAGGGACCGTCCTGGCGAGCCCCTTGGACGAGGCTTTGGCAACCTATCAAGCCGCTGACTTCTCCAAAGCAGTCACAATGCTGCGGCCCCTGGCCGAAGCCGGAAATGCGCGAGCGCAAGCCGCCCTCTACCGGATCTACTGGTACGGGAAGGGCACGCATATTGACCGCGCTGAGGCTCTCAAATGGGCGCGCCGCGCGGCTTCCCTCGGCAATGCCGATGGGGAGTACGGCTTGGCAATCGCCTACGCGTTCGGGCTCGGCGTGCCCAAGGACGCCGATGAGGGCCTACGGTGGTTGCAGAAGTCAACGGCCGATGGGAGCAGAGATGCTGAGGCATGGCTGGGGCGTCGGTACCTCTATGGCGAGGGGGTTCCGACCGATACGGAACGGGGCCTGTGGTACCTCAGGATGGCGGCCGACAATGGCTTGGGTCGGGCGCTCGTCGCGCTGGCAAGCATCCGTGGGAACGGAATGTTTGGGCAGCCGAAGGACGCGGGAGTAGCATTGCGATTGCTGCGGCGGGCTGCGGAGCTACGTTACTTCCCGGCTCAACTCAATCTGAGCATGATCTTTGCGGACAGCGATCCGACGCAGGCCGCCATGTGGGACATTCTGGCTGCCACCACCGGCTGCAGCAAAGGCGGCAAAGTCGACAGGCTCATGTTCCCGAAGGGTGCCACTCCGTCGGACATCGAGAAAGCGACCGCGCTGGCGAAACGATGGGATGAGAGACACCCGCCCGTCGACATCGATCAGTTCGACCAGGCGTTCCACATATGCCTTGCAGCGTTATCGCCACGAGCAGTGGCTTACGGCAACCAAGAGCCGCGCAAGCCTGTGAAACAGGACACGACGGGCAAGGGGGCCGTGCTTTGCATTTGGTCCCTCTACGTGGAACTGGAGAAGACCGTCGACGTTTGCGAGTTGCCATTCACTCCAACAGACCGGGCGATGCGCACCGCCATTTCTCGGATCGACCGGTTCATCATCGCGAACTCAACCACTCCCGTATCCCAGGAAGATCTCGACAGCCGCAAGCAGGCTGAATCAAACAAGCTTGTTATGCCATTTGTCCAACCCCTCGCTAACGGCTTTCTTGGTGGCGAGGGCGCTTGCACCGCAGAATTTCTGACGCGGTTCCGCGAAGTCACGCCGGAGCGAATCCGGAAGTCTGTAGATGAACTGCTCTCCATCCCCCGCGAACCCTTGATGAACCCGTGCCTGTGAGCGCGCGCGGCTACGTCCACGACCTTTCCAAGGACCTTTGGCCCGCAAGGCGCCAAGCGGATTGCGGGGATTATCCCGGATTTCGCTGCCGCTCCATTCGGGCTACAAGCATCGCTCATGCCCGACACCGTCGCCCTCCCCACGCTTTCCGACATCCGCGCCGCGGCGGACAATATCGCCGGCGTGGTCATCCGCACGCCCTTCCTGCCGGCCCCGCGGCTGGCGAAGCTCACCGGCGCCGACATCTGGGTGAAATACGAGAACCTGCAGGCGACCGCCTCGTTCAAGGAGCGCGGCGCGCTGGTCAAGCTGCTCTCGCTGACGCCGGAAGAGCGCGCCCGCGGCGTCATCGCCATGTCGGCCGGCAACCACGCCCAGGCCGTCGCCTGGCATGCCCAGCGCCTGCATATCCACGCCACCATCGTCATGCCGGCCCCCACCCCCTTCGTGAAGATCGCCGCCACGCGCTCGTTCGGCGCCGAGGTGGTGCTCAGCGGCGAGACACTGGCTGACTGCCAGACGGTCGTCGAGGAAACGATCGGGCGCACCGGCGCGGTGCTGGTCCACCCCTACAACGATCCACATGTCATCGCCGGCCAGGGCACCATCGGGATCGAGATCATCGAGGACCAGCCGGAGCTCGACGCCGTCATCGTGCCGGTCGGCGGCGGCGGCCTGATCGCCGGTATCGCCATTGCGGCGAAGGCGCTGAAGCCCGCGGTCCAGGTCATCGGCGTCGAGACGGAAGTCTATCCCTCCATGCATGCGGCGCTCCGCGGCGAAAGCCCGAAGATTGGCATCGACACGCTCGCCGAGGGCATCGCCGTCAAGAATGTCGGCGCCCTGACGCTCGAAGCCGTCCGCCGCCATGTCGACGATGTCGTGCTGGTCGGCGAGGACCGTATCGAACAGGCGGTCGCCGCCTATCTCATGTTGCAAAAGACCATGGCCGAAGGCGCCGGCGCCGCCGGCCTGGCTGCGGTGCTTTCCGACCCTGAGCGTTTCCGCGGCCGCCGCGTCGGGCTGATTCTGGCCGGCGGCAATATCGACCCGCGGCTTGCCGCCTCGATCATGGTGCGCGAACTCGCCCGCGAGCAGCAGGTGGTCGCCATCCGCGTCATCATCCGCGACCGTCCGGGCGTGCTCGCCGAGATCGCCCGCACCATCGCCGAGGCGGGCGGCAACATTCTCGACGTCTATCACCACCGCACCATGCTCAACGTGCCGCCGAAGGGCGCCAGCGTCGACGTCACCATGGAAACCCACGGACCCGACCACGCCGCCGAGATCATTGCGGCGCTGACTGCGCGCGGCTTCGGCGTCGAGCGCCTCGACACGCCGTAGAGCCCGTCTTGACCACCGCGACATCGCCGACAAATCCGCTATACTCACGCGCGCAACCAACTCCGGCTCGGGACCCCAAGATGAGCGACACCGGAAACGCGCCGCACAACAACCGTTTCGTCTACGATCCCGCAACCCGGCCGGAGCTGTTCGACGGCATCCTGTCGAAGCGCATCGTCGCCTTCATCATCGACGCGGTCCTCATCGGCCTTCTGATGATCCCGGTGGGGCTGATGGTCTTCGTCCTCGGCGTCATCACGCTCGGCATCGCCTGGCTGCTGTTCCCGGCGCTGTTCGCCATCGTCGCCCTCGGCTACGTCGCGCTGACGCTGGGCGGCCACGGCTCGGCGACGCCCGGCATGCGGATTGCCGGCGTCACCTTCCGCACGTGGAACGGCCAGGGCATGTTCCCGCTGCTCGCCGTCATGCACGCCCTCATCTTCTGGTTCTCCTGCGGCATCGTCACCCCGCTGATCCTGCTTGTCGGGCTGTTCACGCCGCGCCGCCAGCTCCTCCACGACCTCCTGCTCGGCGTCGTGGCGCTCAATGCCGATCCCCTGGCGCGCTACGGCAAATAATTGCGCGACGCAGGCCTTTCACGCACAATCGCTCGCTTGAACGCCACCGGCGCTCGGGCATGATGCGGGCCTTGGAGCGGACATGGCGGCGGCACCCACACTCCTGACCTGGCTGACCTATGCGGCGATCGTGGCCATGATCACCGCCTATGCGCTCGAGCGCTGGTCGATCGAGATCGTCTCGCTGGTGGCGTTGGTCGCCTGGCTGGTGCTGTTCTGGGCGGTGCCCCGATTCGCCGGCACGGCAAGTCCGCTTGGCCCCGACGAACTGCTCGCCGGCCTTGCCAATCCGGCGTTGATCACCGTGCTTGCCCTGCTCGTCGTCGGCCAGGGTCTGTTCCACACCGATGCGCTGGAGAAGCCGACCACGCTGCTTGCCCGCCTCGGCGGCCGCACCGGCATGAGCGCCGTCGTGCTGGTGCTGGTGGCGGCGATGGTCGCCAGCGCCTTCGTCAACGATACGCCGGTGGTGGTCATGTTCCTGCCGATCATCACCGCCATCGCCGCCGGGCGCGGCGTCGCGGCTTCCAAGGTGCTGATGCCGCTGTCCTTCGCCGCACTGCTCGGCGGCATGACGACGCTGATCGGCACCTCGACCAACCTGCTGGCCGCAGGCGTCGCCGAGAAGGTCGGCGGCCTCACGATCGGATTCTTCGATTTCACCGTTCCTGCGCTCGCCATGTCGGTGGCCGGCTTCCTCTACGTCGCCTTCGTCCTGCCCAAGATCCTCAAGGCGCGCGCCGGCATGGCCGCTGAGATCACCGGCGGCTCGGGCAAGCAGTTCATCGCCCAGATCGATATCGGCTACGGCCATCCGCTGGCCGGCACCCGGGCGGTCGCCGGCATGTTCCCGGCGCTCAACGACATGACGGTGCGCCTGGTCCAGCGGCGCGAGCATCCCTTCCTGCCGCCGTTCGAGGATCTGACGCTGACGCCGGGCGACACGCTGGTGGTCGCCGCCACCCGCACGGCACTCACCCGCGCCATCTCCGACCATGCGGTCAGCGGCCCGTCGTCCGACAACGACAAGGCGCCGGCCGTCTCGACCACCGACCTGACGCTGGCCGAAGCCATGGTCGCGCCCGGCTCGCGGGTCATCGGCCGCACCGTCGAGCAGGCGGCGATCCACCGCGATACCGATACCGTGGTGCTCGGCGTCGAGCGGCGCAGCCGCATGCCGCGCATGCAGCTCGCCGACATCCGCCTGGAGGCCGGCGACGTGCTGCTCGTCGGCGGCACGCGCAACGCCATCGAGGGCCTGAGGACCAATCGCGACGTGATCCTGCTCGAATGGTCGGCGGCCGAGCTGCCCCAGCGCCGTTACGCCAGGCGGGCGCAGCTCATCTTCGCCCTGCTGGTGCTCTATGCCGCCAGCGGCATCGGGCCGATCGTCATCGGGGCGCTGGCCGCAGCGCTGGCCATGATCCTCGCCGGCTGCCTCAACATCCGCCAGGCGGTGCGCGCCTTCGACCGGCGCATCTACCTGATGATCGGCGCGGCGCTGGCGGCGGCAACCGCGCTTCAGGCAACCGGCGGAGCGGCGCTGATTGCCCAGGGCACCATCGCGCTCACCGCCGGTCAGCCGAACTGGGTGATCCTGTCGGCACTCTTCCTGGTGGTGAGCGTGCTCACCAACGTGCTCTCCAACAATGCCACCGCCGTTCTGTTCACGCCGGTTGCGCTCGATATCGCGGCGCGCGTCGGCGCCAAGCCGCTGCCCTTCGTGGTGGCGGTGATGCTGGCGGCGAGTTGCGCCTTCGCCTCGCCCGTCGGCTACCAGACCAACATGCTGGTCATGGGGCCGGGCCACTACCGCTTCGCCGATTATTTCTTCGGCGGGCTGCCGCTGGTTTTCTTGATGTGGCTCGTCTTTTCGATCGTCGGCCCCTGGTATTATGGTGTTTAGAACGACACCACGAAACTAGCCGCGCCTGGCATGACCCAGCATCCGACCGAAACCCCGCAATTCTACCTGACCGCGCCGGCGCCCTGCCCCTATCTGCCGGGCCGCTCCGAGCGCAAGGTGTTCACCCATTTGGTCGGCGAGCGCGCCGCGGCGCTCAACGACATCCTCACCCAGGGCGGCTTCCGGCGCAGCCAGAACATCGCCTACCGCCCGGCCTGCGAGGGCTGCCGCGCCTGCGTCTCCATCCGCGTGGTGGTCGATGCCTTCGTGACAAGCCGCAACCTCAAGCGGGTCCAGCGCCAGAACCGCGACATCGTCGGCGCCGAGACGGCGGCCAGCCCCTCGGCCGACCAGTATTCCCTCTTCCGCGCCTATCTCGACGCCCGCCACGCCGAAGGCGGCATGGCCGATATGAGCGTGCTCGACTACGCCATGATGGTCGGCGATTCCCACGTCGATACGCAGGTGATCGAATACCGCTTCCGCGGGCCCGACACCGCGATTACCGGCCGCGGCGACGGGCCGCTGGTCGCCACCGCCTTGACCGACGTGCTCGCCGACGGCCTGTCGATGGTCTACTCCTTCTTCGACCCCGACTATGCCGACCGGGGCCTCGGCACCTTCATGATCCTCGACCACATCAGCCGGGCGCGGAAGATGGGCCTGCCCTACGTCTATCTCGGCTACTGGGTCGAGGGCTCGCGCAAGATGGACTACAAGCGCCGCTTCCGCCCGCAGGAGCACCTGATGGCGCGCGGCTGGGTCAGGGTGGATTGAGAGCGAAGACGGCAGATCCGACGGTGTCGGGCTACCGCCAGCCGGCGCGGCCTTCTCCGTATCCGGGAAAGCGCCGCTCGAATTCGTCCACGAACTTCAATCGCAGCTGGTTCAATTCAGCGACCAGACCGTCGGGAAAGTCGGCGTCGCCTGCCTCGCAGAACAGGTCATAGAAGCCCAGCATCACTTGCTGCATGCGCTCTGCCGGATCGATCGGAACGCCGTACTGGTCGTATTCCTTGTCGCTCATGCTGGTGTCCTCGTGACGCTTCAGGCGCCGAGCATTGTCGGACCGCGCGGGCGCTCATCAAGAGCCCCCGCCCGGCGCTTCGCTTCCCCGAGAAACGCTCTATGGCAGCAGGCTGCCGAACAGCTCGTTCATGTCGCTGAGGCCGACGTCGCGGTCGAGGGCGGCCATGGTCGTTTTGCCGAGCGGCACGCAAATCCCGGCCAGGATCAGATTGTCGGCGCCGCTGGCGATATCGTTGCCAGTGGTCGACGGGCTGTCCCACCGGTCGCGCCAAAAGGCGAGGAACAGGTTGAAGGGCTGACCCGTCGGCTTGTAGTCGAGCCGCACGCTCCAGGTATAGCCAGCGGTCGTGTAGCCGGTGCTCGCCTCGTGATCGAAACGCAGATTGCCCGAGAATGCGAGGTTCGGGGTGTAGTAGAACGAGACCATGCCGGCGGCATAGGCGTCGGTAAGGTGGTTATCTCCGTCCGGACCGCTGACCGCGCCGGTATATCCGGCCTGGCCGTAGAGGCGGACCTTGCCGATCCAGTGGGCGCCCTCGACGCCGCCATTGATGTAATGCCCGTCGTTCAGCGAGGTGCCGAACGAGGCGAGCACGCCGAGCAGGCTGTCGGTCGATGGATGCCAGGTGAGATGCGCGCCGAGGCCGGCGGTCGACCCGCTCAGGCGGCCGCCATCGGAATAGTTGATGTTGTAGTAGTCCTCCCAGAGGTCGAACTGGGCCGTCACATCGGCCGTAAGGTGCGTGGCAACACGCGCGGCGCCGTGGATATCGCTCTCGGTCCAGGTGTAGGTCGGAAAGTAGCTGCCCCATTCCCGGCCGAAATCGCCGCCGCCGCCGACATCGAAATAGCCGGTCCAGGCCGACGGCACGGGCGCTGCGGAGGCGGTACTGGCCGCGATGATCGGCGCTGCCAGCGCGGCCAGCATTGTCGCAGTCAGCCGCTTGATGGTGCGCATGATCCCTCCCCGTGATTCTGCGCCGCCCTTTCGCAGGCTGATCGGCCTTTCGCCTCCGATCAAGAACAATTACAAAATCGGTACGATTTTCGAGGCGCAATGCCGGGACTACTCCGCCACCCCGGATCTCGCTGGCGCTCTTGTCCGGGCCACCGTCACGACACGGGGCTAATCCTCTCATGGAGCGAGGGTCCTCGAACAAGCGGCGCAGCCCTCGAAAAGAAATCTATCCCCCTCTCCCGAAGTGCCCTCATATTGATCGACATCCTCGCTCGATGAGGGGCGCCGTCCGGAGGCGTTCGTTCGGTGGAGCGGGGAGCGGCGCCCCCGCGCTCCGGATTCGCAGTCCGGCTCTCGGGGCCACCCCGGCGGGACCGTCGGCACTACGACCGGCCGCCCTCAGGGCCTGAACCCCGCGCGAATGCGGGGCGCAGAGCTCGCCGGGAGACGGAAGAAAAATCGCCGCGGCGGGCGCTCGGTGAGCGCCCCCAATCTTCGCGGACTACCGCACGGCATTCGCCGGGCGCCCGCCACCCCCTCATGCCTTCGGGCAAGGGGAGAGTTCTTTGAAAGGTCAAACCCCGGTGCAAATCGCGCGCGGGAACGGGAAGCTGCGCCCACCCACCGTTCGTTCCCGCGCAGGCGGGGGGGTATAGTGATAGCGGAAAAGTGGACCACTTCACCTGCTCGCTCTGGACTGTCGCACTGAGACCAACCGGACCACGCATCCCGCAGGTACCGATGCGGATGAAAGCTGCGATTTAGACCTAGCATCTTTTCGCAAGCATCTTTCAGCCGAACCTAGCCGCATAGTCACAGCCGACCGCTTCACCCTTTGGCGACGGGGGCCTAGCATGGCCATCGCCAAGCCGCGCACCATGCCCGAGACGATATTCCACCAGTGTGTCGATAGTGTCGTCAATTGGTTCGGACAGCTCAACCCGTACGATTTCAAGGAACTCGATCCTTAAGGTTGAGGCAGTGAACCGGCGCCGGGACGAATCAGGCAAACGCGAGCCTCTGTTGTGCTGGGCGGTGTCGGCGAAGCGATACGCCTTGTTCAATGTCGATAGGAAGGGTAGCCCAATATTGCGCAAGGCATCTGCGCACGGACTTGGCCACCTCCGAGCACCCTACGACGAGACGATCCCTACGGTGGACATCCCCGCGCCAAGAGTGCCGTTGCATGAAATTGGCGTCGAGCTTTCGCAGCATGATCTGTGGATCAAGATCGCAAGTGCGGCGCTTACAGATGATCCTGATCGGGTCGATTTGAACTTCCATCCGGCTCTCGGCAAACCCGCGATTAGCCGCTATGCGGCAACGACACCAAAACTCCTGCGCTGGTTCCGCAAATTCAACGCGAACCAGCCATACGATCGGCAGGTCAAGCCGTTCGGGTTTCTCCAGTCTTTGTTTGCCGGGGGCCTGTTTGCCGACGGCGGGCCGACCGAGACGCTGGCCTCAAACGAAAAGCGACCAAGGCGTCGATCGACGCATCCGGTGCGCCCCATCGCACCGTTTGATCGTGATCCCGCGAAGGCAGTTCATGCGGCTTTCGATCGTGACAGCGGTCATCCAGTTCCCGCGAGCGCCCTCAAGACCTATCGGCAGGTCATAGCTCAGTACCACCTGCATCCGGAGACGAAATTTGCCAATGGCGACTTTGTCGATCGCGGCACGACGCGGCGTCGGCATGTCCATGTGTCAGGCATCCGGAACATCGGCAAAGAAGCCGACCACTGGGAAGAGCAGTTCTATCTTGGCCTGGATGAAGTGGCGGAAATCGACCACGGCCTTGCGCCGGGCGGCAAGGAACAGCATCTTGGCAAACTTCGCGCACTTGCCCGACAGATGGGGCAAAGGAAATTGGCCGAGAGGCTTGGGATTTCGCGAACGACACTAGCGAAGCGGCTCAAGTTCGCAGCCGAGTGAGCCAGCTACGCCCCCGGCTGCACAGCATCTACGAGCTGCGCTTGTGCCTGCCACCTCGCAGCGGTTTCGGCACCCTGCCTTCGACGCCGGCAAAGAACTCGCGCGAAGCCCCCAACGACAGAGGGTATCCAGATCTTCAGCGGCCTACCCTTGAGGACCCGCTCTACGCGAGGTGCCACGCCGGGTCGCTGACGGTGCCCTCCGACACCCAGTTGTGGCTGCCGTTGCTGGCCATCTGCCAGTAGCCGACCTGGCCGGTGGTGGCGTTGCGCCACAGAACGTCGGAGTTACCATCACCATTGAAGTCGCCGACGCCGAGGACCTTCCATGCCGGGTCGCTGACAGTGCCCTCGTTAACCCAGCTGTAGCTGCCGTTGCTGGTCATCTGCCAGTATCCGACCTGGCCGGTAGTGCTGTTGCGCCACAGGACGTCGGAATTCCCGTCGTCGTTGAAGTCGCTGATGCCGAGGGTTTTCCATGCCGGATCGCTGACAGTGCCCTCCGACACCCAGCTGTGGCTGCCGTTGCTGCCCATCTGCCAGTAGCCGACCTGGCCGGTGGTGTCGTTGCGCCACAGGACGTCGGAGTTGCCGTCGCCGTTGAAGTCGCCGATGCCGAGGGTTTTCCATGCCGGATCGCTGACGGTGCCCTCGTTAACCCAGCTGTGGCTGCCGTTGCTGGCCATCTGCCAGTAGCCGACCTGGCCGGTGGTGTCGCTGCGCCACAGGACGTCGGCGTTGCCGTCGTCGTTGAAGTCGCCGATGCCGAGGGTTTTCCATGCCGGATCGCTGAAAGTGCCCTCCGGCACCCAGCTGTGGCTGCCGTTGCTGGCCATCTGCCAGTAGCCGACCTGACCGGTGGTGTCGTTGCGCCACAAGACGTCGGAGTTGCCGTCGCCGTTGAAGTCGCCGATGCCGAGGACCTTCCATGCCGGGTCGCTGACGGTGCCCTCCGAAACCCAGCTGTAGCTGCCGTTGCTGGCCATCTGCCAGTAGCCAACCTGGCCGGTCGACGTGTTGCGGCGCAGCACGTCGGAAGTGAAATTACCGCTGAAGTCGTCGGCTGCCGGGGCTCGCGAAAACACAAAATCTCCCGGCGTGAGCGTACCCTTGTTGACGTTCTGCAGAGTGATGCTGTTGCCGCCGCCAAAGTCGATGACGCTGTCCGGGCCGATCTGACTGGTGTGTGCCAGCACGTTGCTTAGGTAGTGCACCGTGCCGATCCCCGTCAGGTCAATCCGGTCACCGTCTGGCCGGATGAAGTCAGTGATCGTGTCGGCGCCGCCATTGCTGCCGTAGACAAACGTATCAGCACCAGCGCCGCCTGTCGCTGAGTTATCTCCGGGGCCCAACGTGAACCTATCGTTGTAGGATGAGCCAATTGCCGAATGGATGTTTGTCAGGTAGTCCGTACCGCCATAACCGTTGGAAGCCGTACCATTCGCCAAATCAATTGAAACACCATTTGGTGCATTGGAGTAGTCGACTGTCGTGCTTCCATCACCAAAGAAATAATTGTTTCCCGGGTGCGTAATTATTGCTTCTGAGCTGGGCTGACCAGTTTCGGTTATTCCCCCATTTGTGCCCGTTGTCGAAACGTTCACATATACAGGTGATCCACTAGAATGGAACGGGTCATAAAGCATGAAGCCAAACTGGTCCGAACTGACCAGAGAGCCGTTTTGGGAATAGCTCAAACGACCGTCGTCGATCTCTTGCTGGGTGACGGTCGCTCCGACGGCGAGAGCGCTACCATCAAGCAAGACGGCACCGTGGCTGGGCACGTAAAACAGATTGTAGATCGCCTGCGAACTTGGAACCTGCGGTGTAACGTAAGTTAATAACCCGCTACCTAATGGCGTGCTCTGCCCAATGGGAGCCGAAAAATAGGTTTGTGCTATATTGCCCACAGGGGTGTATTGGCCCGCCGAGAGTTCCCCAGACGGTTCAATAACGAGCGGCAAAGTTAAAGCAGAGACCGTGTTCCCGGCATTGTCAGCAACGTTGAAGGTGATGGGGTATTCAGTTCCGTAAGTCGTAGGGCCGGTAAGATTCCTGAAGTATACCTGTCCGCTAGCAAGCTCGGCTTGGGTAAACGAGTGTGGATGGCCAGCATTGATGTCGTTTTGGTTGAAGCTATATCCCGAAAACGACGAATAGCCCGTGAACGAAATTCCTGAGCTAAACTGGCCAATTAGGAAATATGTCCCGGCCGGCATACTGGTAATCGTGTACGTTATATTGGCAGCATCAACACCGGGGTCTGTTGCCGTAAGGATAGCGGGGTTGAGCAGGCTCACGTCACCTGGGATGTAAAACCCGGGTGGGGGTGTGACCACAGCCTCGCCAGGGTCATTATATAATGGTCTATCGATAAGTACTCTTAAGTTATTCTGGGGAATCACATTTATATTGAATACTGTCGATCCGATCGCGCCGCCAGAATAATCTGATACTGTAAATGTAAAATTATCCGGTCCGCTGGTATTGGTAGTATTCTGATACGAAATCAGCCCCAAGTCGACCTGCTGCTGGGTAAACGAATGGACGACGTTGACACTGTCGGCCAGAATTTGGCCGTTGGCAGCCCCTCCAGTGACGGTGTAGATCACCTGCCACGGGTTGAGACCGCTGTCGGTTACATGAAGGTTATTGGCCGTGATAACCGCTGTCTGGCCCTGGCCGACCGAAAGTGCAACGTCCGTATCCAGTGTCGGGGTTGTTGAGCTTGGCGGGGTGTTGATGGTGATGTTGAACGTCGTGTTGGCAGTGCGATTACCCGCTGGGTCCGATACGTAGTAGGTGAAGCTGTCGCTCGGGGAGATCGTTCCGTTTTCCTGGTATTCGATCAGGTGGTTGTTGATATCGTACTGCGTGAACGAACTGACGATCGATCCACCTTTGAGCAGGTAGCCGTGGCCCGGCGCAGAAACGATCGTGTATGTCAGCTGAGAAGGCGTGTAGTTCGCTGTGTTGGCATCCGTCACCTGGAGGTACGTCGGCGTCAAATCAGGATTACTGCCGACACCGGTGACCAACGGCTGGCTCGGCGCCACTATCGTCGGCGGTGTGTGATCAGTTGGCACAATCGGCTGGGGTGATGTGGGCGGTGCCGTTACAGTAACGTCGATGTCCCCAGCTACGCTGCTGTTTCCAAGATCGTCGAACGCGACAACTGCAATTTCTGTGACGCCGGAGTTCGGCCCCGCGCTGAACGTCGCCGTTGCGAACTGCGCAGGAGTGATATTTGTCGCCATGCCGCCGAGAGCATATGACTGGCCCCCGATCACCAGATTGCCAGAACCACTGACGATAAAAGCTGTGTAGTAAGCGACGTGGTGGGTGCTGTTTGGAGGATTTTCCGTAGCTGCACCGCAGAAACCGGGACCCACAAACCGCTTGCCCCGGACCTGCGCTGAACGCCGTTCACAACGGGATACGTGCCACTAGACGGTGCCGCAGGCGGAGTTCCAGCGACCTGCGCCGCAATGGCCGACGCGAGAGGCGACCAATCAGCAGCAATGGGGTTAAAAGGTTGTGCGACCGTATAACCTAGATCGAGTGCGTAAGTTGGCAGTAAATGAAACGCATTAATATCCTGGGTTAATATGGTAGACGCTGTTGAAAAAGTAAGATTGCTATTCCAAGGCAATTGACTAGCGTTACCTGAGAATCCAACGAATTGAACAGTGCCATAATGATTGCCGTTCGAAATAAAATTCCCGATTGGATCTCCAAAATCGACGTAGTCCGTTAGGTTTCCGAGGTTCGATGGGCCATTATAGCCAGGAAGACCGGGCGCGCCAAAGGTTACTCCACCGCTAATCAGACTTGGGCCCATTTTCAAAGCGACGTATTCTGCCTCAGCGCCGCCCAAAGAATGACCAGTGACATAAACATTACTTGAAAGATACTGATATTTTATTTGAGACGCAAAATTGTAAGCCTCGTCAAAAGTTGGTGGGTCAACGTGAGCGAATATCATACCATCTGCAAGGAAGGTACCCCAGCTATAAGAACTAGTGCGACTAGGATCAGTTCCTTCAAATGAAATAATAATGTTGCCGTTGCCATCGGAATACGCTTGCGCATAAAATCCATCTGACTTCAAGGATGGCGAGGATTCTGCAACTACATTCCAGCCTGGCGGAGCTATTGAAGTATCTTGATTGTAAACCATGTTGGCGGCATCTAGGTAATCCTGCAAATTTGGCATCACCCGCACTCCCAGCCGCCTTCAGGTTCCCTCGCGCCGCTATGAAAAATCGACGACAACCTACAGTCAAGTGCGAAGCTAAATTGTCGCGCGAGAGTTCGGTGGCCGGACCAATCACGTTCAGTCGAATGTGACACCGAGCGGTCAGGCAAAAGTGCCACCCGAACTAATCTGTTCGTGCAACAATGCGATGCAGTGGTCCACTTTTTCGATATCACTATACCCCCCCCGCGCAGGCGGGAACCCAGGCGAGAGTCGCCGTTGAGCCTTGTGCTTGTTGTCGGTCCGGCCTGGATGCCCGGCGCTGCAGCGCATACCGGAGAACGTGCCCCCCTACCCGACCGTGTTCTTGAGGATGTCGTAGTTGACGCAGACGCCCTTGGCATAGGCCGGCCTGGCCGTCAGCCGCTCGTACCAGGCATCGACGTTCGCCAACGCCGGACGTTCGATATCCATGGTGTACCAGCGATAGAGCAGCGCACCGGCGGCGATGTCGCCATAGGTCAGCCGCTCGCTGGCAAGGTACGGCGTCTTCTTGAGCTGGGCGTCGAGAATGCGGAAGCACGGTTCGACGCCCTTCATGGCCGCGGCAATGGCCTTCTTGTCGCGCGCCTCCGGCTTGGTGCGCGCCACGGCGCTGAACACCGCGCCCCAGGCCGGCTGAAAGCGCATCGCCGTCCAGTCGGTCCATTGGTCGGCCAAGGCGCGCACCTTCGGCGATTCCGGCCACAGATTGCCGGCGCCGTAGGTCGCCGAAAGGTAGCGGACGATGGCGTGGCTCTCCCACAGAACCAGCTCGCCGTCCTTCAGCGTCGGCACCAGGCCGTTGGGGTTCATCGCCAGATATTCCGGCGTGTCGACGCCGCCGAAGTTGAGGCCGAGTTCGACCTGCGCATAGGGCACGCGCAGCTCCTCCAGCACCCACACCGCCTTCTGCACGTTCACCGACGTCTTGCGGCCGTAAAGCGTGATGTCCGCCACCTGTCCCCTCCCCGCCAAAACCGGCGCACTCTATTCCCCGATGAGATGAAGCACCACGTCCCTTCGGTGCGGCCGCCGCCGGTGTTCGAACAGATAGATGCCCTGCCACGTGCCGAGCGCCATGCGGCTGCCGCTGACCGGGATCGACAGGCTCGCCTGGGTCAGCGCCGCGCGGATATGCGCCGGCATGTCGTCCGGTCCTTCCAGCGTGTGGACATAATCGCCGGATTCCGGCGCCAGCCGCGCGAAGAAGGCCTCAAGGTCGCTGCGCACGTCCGGATCGGCATTCTCCTGCACGATCAGCGAGGCCGAGGTGTGCCGGCAGAACAGGGTAAGCAGCCCCTCGGCGATCCCCTGGCTCGCCAGCCAGCGGGCGACCGGCGCGGTAATCTCGGTCAGCCCCTTGCCGCGGGTCTCGACTGCCAGGTGATGCTGCGCCTGCCGCATGGCCTGCCCCAGTTATGCCTCATTGCGGCAAGTGCGAAGAGCCGGAATCACGGCCAAACAGGTCGGGTTTCCGCAGTATTCGCCCATATTTGCTGCACTGCACCATTCATGACCAAAATGTGTTGCGTTGCGTGAAGTGCAAGGCGGGTATGCGATATCTCGTCTGCACATGGCTCGGGCATGCGCTTATGTTCCCTCTCGAACGGACGGCATGAGTTCGGTGTAGCCGTCCACCGAGATTTGGAAATACGAGAGGCACCACGATGAGCAACCGGATTGTCACCACCTACCGCGCCTGGCGCAAGTACCGCCAGACCTACAACGAACTGATGCGGCTCTCCAACCGCGACCTGGCCGACCTCGGCATCTCCGCCGGGGACATCCCGGCGATCGCCCGCAAGGCCGCCACCATGTAATTCAAATTCGCTTCGGGTATCCTCCTCCCTCACCCGAAGCGATAGGGAGCCGGTGCGGCGTCCTCCCACGCGACCGGTCCCTTAGAGAAACGCCCGCCGATTTCCTCCCCGGCGGGCGTTTTTCATTTCTGGATGCACCGTTGAAGGTTCCGGAGCGCGCGACTAGCTTCCGCCCATGAACGCTCCCGTCCATGTCATCGGCGGCGGCCTCGCCGGCTCCGAGGCTGCTTGGCAGCTTGTCCGCCGCGGCGTTCCCGTCGTGCTCCACGAGATGCGCCCGGAACGCTTGACCGAGGCGCACAAGACCGACCGGCTGGCCGAACTGGTCTGCTCCAATTCCTTCCGATCCGACGATGCCGAAAACAATGCGGTCGGGCTCCTGCACGAGGAGCTGCGCCGCGCCGGCTCGCTGGTCATGCACGCCGCCGATAGCCATCAGGTGCCGGCCGGTGGCGCGCTTGCCGTCGACCGCGACGGCTTTTCCGAGGCCATCACGGCAGCGCTTGCCGCCGAGCCGCTGGTCACCCTCGTCCGTGGCGAGATTGCCGGCCTGCCCCCGGCCGACTGGGACAGTGTCATCGTCGCCACCGGCCCGCTGACCTCAGCGCCGCTCGCCGAAGCGATCCGCGAAATCACCGGCGAGGAGGCGCTCGCCTTCTTCGATGCCATCGCCCCCATCGTCCATTTCGACAGTATCGACATGGACGTCGCCTGGTTCCAGTCGCGCTACGACAAGACCGGTCCCGGCGGCAGCGGCGCCGACTACATCAACTGCCCGATGGACAAGGCCCAATACGAGGCTTTCGTCGATGCGCTTCTATCCGGCGAGCCGCACAAGCACCACGATTGGGAGAAGGTCCCCTATTTCGACGGCTGCCTGCCCATCGAGGTCATGGCCGAGCGTGGACGCGAGACGCTGCGCCACGGACCGATGAAGCCGGTCGGGCTCACCAATCCGCGCAATCCGACGGTCAAGCCCTATGCCATCGTCCAGCTTCGCCAGGACAATGCTCTGGGCACCCTCTTCAACATGGTCGGCTTCCAGACCCGCCTGCGTTACGCCATCCAGGCCGACATCTTCCGCATGATCCCCGGCCTGGAACATGCGCAGTTCGCCCGCCTCGGCGGTCTCCACCGCAACACTTTTCTCAATTCACCCAAGGTGCTGGACACGCTCCTCCGCCTTAAGGCGGCGCCCCGCTTGCGCTTCGCCGGCCAGATCACCGGCTGCGAGGGCTATGTCGAATCCGCCGCCATCGGGCTGCTGGCCGGCCGCATGGCCGCCGCCGAGCGGCTCGGCGAGACCATCGTGCCACCGCCGCCGACCACCGCCTTCGGCGCCATCCTCGCTCATATCACCGGCGGGCACCTGTCGGCCGACGACGAACCGGGGAAACGCTCCTTCCAGCCCATGAACGTCAATTTCGGCCTGTTCCCGGATATCCACGTAACGCCCGATCCGAGTGTGAAGCTGAAGGGGCCCGAACGCGGCAAGGCGAAGCGTCAGGCGATCACCGCCCAGGCGCTTGCCGACCTCGACCGGTGGCTGGCGCGCCCCGCCGCCGACGCGGCCGAATAGCAGCCGTCGCCGCCTACCAGCGCCGCGCGGCGCGCCACGTGATCCACTGCCTCCTCAGCGGCGTGAGATCGATACGGCCGGAGAACGGGTCGTAACCGGGGCGGTCCATGCGGTCGAGCAGCGGGCCGACAAGGGCGACCGGCAGGAAGGCCGGCTTCAGCGAGACCGGCAACGCCTTGATCTCCGGCATCGCCTGACCGAGGTGATCGCGGGCGATCTTGCGCAGATCGGCGAGTGTCATCATGAGCTCCGGCGTCGCCTGCCCGCGCGCCAGCATCGCGCGGTCGAATCCGTGGGCGGCGCCGATATCGGCAGGCAGATAGCATTGTCCGCGCGCGGCGTGGATCGGCAGCGCCCGCATCAGCCCGGTCATGGCATAGGCAACGCCGGCATGGCCCGCGGCGGAAGCCACGCGCGGATCGTGGCCGCCGGCCAGAACGATTGCCGCAAGCTGGATCAGCGCCGACGACGTCTCGCCGCTGTAGCCTTCGAGGTCCGTCTGCGTCGGCATCTGGTCGTCATAGAGGTCGAACACCCGGGCATCGATGAGCCCCTCGAATCCGGCGAGCGGCAGAGCGAAGGTGCGGATCGTCTCGATCAGTGCAGTGGCGACCGGGTGACCGCCGCCGCCGGCGACCAGCACGTCGCGCCACCACTGCAGCCGGATCTCGCCGAGCACGGGATCGCTGACGGTGTCGCGGATGCGCGCCACCTCGGCGCTGAAGGCATGCAATGCGAACAGATGCTTGCGCGCCGCCTGCGGCGCGAACAGATCGGCGATATAGCGATCGCGATCCAGTTCGCGCACCGTCCGGGCGCAATGCTCGTAGACGTCCATGGCCGGCCAGATATGGCGCGATGCGCGGCGTCAGTCCACGGCAATCAGCGCTGCCGCCACCGCCCGCTCCTCGGCGAGCAGCACGTTGAACGTGCGCACCGCCGCGCCGGTCGACATCGGTTCGGCGACGATTCCCACCTCGCGGCAGCGTTCCCTCACCGGCCCGGGAAGCGGCGCGATGTCGGTTCCGGTGCCGACCAGCAGGATCTGGATCGCCTCTGCTTCGGCGAAGACCTTCTCCAGGCTCGCCACGTCAAGGGCGCCGCGCGTCGGCACCGGCCAGCCATAGATGCCGCTTGGCAGACAGAGCAGCGAGCCGCGATGCGACATGGCGGCAAAGCGAAAGCCGCCATTGCCATAGGCCTCGATCGGCGCGCGACCGGGATAGTGGGCGGCGCGGATGACGACGCCCTCCGGCATGGCGCTACGCCTTGCCGGCCGCCTCGGCGGTTGCGTCGCCTTCGGGCTCGGCCTTGTTGGAGCCGCCTGGCCTGAGCTTGAAGAAGATCAGCACCGGCGCAGCGATGTAGATCGACGAATAGGTGCCGACGATGACGCCGAACAGCATGGCGGCGACGAAGGAGCGGATGACCTCGCCGCCGAAGATGAACAGGGCGAGCAGCGCCAGAAACGTCGTCATCGACGTGAGCGTCGTGCGCGCCAGCATCTCGTTGATCGATCGGTCGATCAACTCGGAAATCGGCATCTTCTTGTATTTGCGCAGATTTTCCCGAATGCGGTCATAGACGACCACGGTGTCGTTGAGCGAATAGCCGACGATGGTGAGGATGGCGGCAACGCTCGACAAGCTGAAATCCACCTGCGACACGACGAAGAATCCGAGCGTCATGAACACGTCGTGGCTGGTCGCAACGATCGCGCCGAGGGCGAACTGCCATTCGAAGCGGAACCAGATATAGGCGAGGATGGCCAACATGGTGACGAGCAGCGCGATGGTGGCGGCCGATGCGAGTTCGCTCGACACGCTCGGTCCCACGCTTTCGACGCGACGGAATTCCACCGTGTTGCCGAAGGCGTCGCGCACCTTGGTCACCGCCGTCTGTTGAGCCGCTTCGCCGCCCTTCTGCTGCTCGATCCGGATCAGCACGGATTTGCCGGCGCTGGGGTCGCTCACTTCGGTGACCTGAATGTCGCCGAGATCGAGCGAATTGACCGTCGAGCGGATCTTGCCGAGGTCATAGACCGCCGCGACCGGCTTGATCTCGATCAGCGTGCCACCGCGAAAATCGATGCCGTAGTTCGGCCCGATGGTGAGGAACAACGTCACCGAAATCAGCGACAGGATGATGGTGGCCGGAAAGTTGATCCGCCACAGCGTCATGAAGCGGATTTTCGTGTTGTCGGGGATGAACCGGAACTTGCGCATGTGATTGGCTCCCTGGTGCCCCGAGACCTAGAGGTCGATCCTGTTCGGCCGGCGCCAGGCGACCCACAACGCAACGATCATCCGCGTGAAGGTGAACGCGGTGAAGACCGTGGTCACGATACCGATGGCGTTGGTAACGGCGAAACCGCGGATCGGGCCCGTACCGAGCTGCATGAGGACCAGAGCGGAGATCATCGTGGTGATATTGGCGTCGAGGATGGTGCCGAGAGCGCGCTGAAAACCGACGTCGATCGAGGCGATCGCCGTTCGGCCGTTGCGAAACTCCTCGCGGATGCGCTCGTAGATCAGCACGTTCGAGTCGACCGCCATGCCGATGGTCAGCACGATGCCGGCGATGCCGGGCAGCGTCAGCGTGGCGCCGAGAATGGTCAGCACCGAAAAGATCATCGCCACGTTGAACAACACGGCGATGTTGGCGATGAGACCGAAGAAGCCGTAGGTCGCGAACATGAAGCTGACCACGAAGACCGTTCCGATCACGGCCGCGATCTTGCCGGCGCGGATCGAGTCGGCGCCCAGGCCGGGGCCGACCGTGCGCTCCTCGACGATATTGAGCTTGGCCGGCAATGAACCGGCGCGCAGCAGGATGGCCAGATCGTTTGCCTCCTGCACCGTGAAACTGCCGCTGATCTGGCCGGAGCCGCCGAGGATCGGCGTCTGGATCACCGGCGCCGAGATCACCTTGTTGTCGAGAACGATGGCGAACGGCCTGCCGACGTTCTTGGCGGTGACATCGCCGAAGATGCGAGCGCCGGAGGTCGACAGGCGGAAATTGACCACCGGCTGGTTGGTGCGGCTGTCGAAGCCGGCCTGCGCGTCGACCAGGTCTTCGCCGGTCATCAACGCGGTGTCCTGGACCACATAGATGATGTTCGGATCCTGCGCGGAGGGAAACTCGATCGTCCCCGCCGGCACCGGTTGGTTGGCTGCCTGATCCTTGGTTATCGACGACTGGACAAGGTGGAAGGTGAGCTGCGCGGTCTGGCCAACCAGTGCTTTCAGTCTGGCGGGATCGCCGAGCCCGGGCGCCTCCACCAGAATGCGATCATTGCCCTGGCGCGCGATTGATGGCTCGGTGGTGCCGAGCTGGTTGATGCGCCGGTTGATGACCTCGATCGATTGCTGGACGATGCTGCGCACACGCTGCGTCAGGCCGTTCGGGTCATAGGTGAAACGGACCAGCCCGTTGTCGGCAACGTTGAGGTCGAACTCGTAGACGGACGAACCGCCGATGATGCTGGTGTTCAGCGGATTGCGCAGCGGTTCGAGCCGCTTCTTTGCCTCGTCGAGCTGCTTGAGGTCGCGCACGCGCAGCTGAACCGCCTCACCTTGAATGCCGAGGCCCGTGTAGCCGATACGCGGATTATCGAGCATCGCCTTGCGGATCTCGCTAACCAGCGTGCGCAGGCGCTTCTGGACATAGTCGGTCTGGTCGACCTGGTAGAGCAGATAGGCGCCGCCCTGCAGGTCAAGGCCGAGGACCACCTGCTGGTGCGGAAGCCAGCTCGGCCATTTGGCGACGGTCGAAGCGGAAAAGAAGTTCGGAATGTCCACGGCGATCGCCACCAGGACGACCAGGAGGACCAGGGACATTTTCCAGCGGGAGATTTGCAGCATGCAATCAGGTCCGGGCGCGCTTCAGGCCAAACTGGCGGCTCAGCCGCCTTCCTTTACCGGCTCGCCCTTGGCGCGTACCTCGCTGATCATGCTGCGCACGATCCGCACCCGCGTCTCCTCGGCGATTTCGATGTGGATTTCGTTCTCGTCCACCTTGGCAACCTTGCCGATGAGCCCACCACTGGTGACGATCGTGTCGCCGCGGCGGACATTGGCGATCATCTCGCGATGCTGGCGTTGCCTCTGCTGCTGCGGACGCAGGATAAGGAAATACATAATGACGAAGATCAGGACGATCGGCAGCAGACTGGTGATCGACCCGCCCAGCAGGCCGCCATCCGGCGCGGTCGAAGTTGCCGCAAAAGCCTGGGTCACGAAGGACATATGATTACTCCTGTCTTCCGCGGCGCGATGGACGGCGCGAAACGGCGCGGACTATACCGGGGTGGCCTCCCATTGCAAACGATATAGGCATGGCGCGACCGAATAGCACCGCTTGGCGCCGCCGGGCCTCGCGTGCTAACCCTGCCGCCCGCCCGCCGCCGGAGGATTCTCCTTGTCCGACAAGGACCTGAACGCCATCGCCGAACGTCTCGACCGGCTCTTGAGCCTGATCGAGCGGGCCGTGCCGCCGGCTTCGCCCCGGCCGGATTTCTCGGCCGCCGACGCTTTCGTCTGGGTCGCAGGGAGCCGCGGCCTGCAGCCGGTTGCCAGGGTCAACCGGGTGGAGATCGACCTGCTCAAGGGCATCGACCACCTGCGCGACATCCTGCTGGAGAACACCCAGCGCTTCCAGCGCGGGCTGCCGGCCAACAATGCCCTGCTGTGGGGCGCGCGCGGCATGGGCAAGAGCTCTCTGGTCAAGGCCGTCCACGCCGGCCTGAATGCCGCCGATCCCGCCCGGCCGCTCAAGCTCGTCGAGATCCACCGCGAGGACATCGAGACGCTGCCCGATCTCATGGCACTGCTCAGCGTTGCGCCGTACCGCTTCATCCTGTTCTGCGACGATCTCTCCTTCGACGGCGACGACACCTCGTACAAGTCGCTGAAGGCGGCGCTGGAGGGTGGCATCGAGGGGCGTCCGGCGAACGTGGTCTTCTACGCCACCTCCAACCGGCGCCACCTGCTGCCGCGCGACATGATGGAGAACGAACGCTCGACCGCAATCAACCCGCACGAGGCGGTCGAGGAGAAGGTGTCGCTGTCGGACCGTTTCGGCCTGTGGCTCGGCTTCCACAAATGCTCTCAGGATGAGTATCTGGCGATGGTCAGCGGCTATGTGGCGCGCTATGGGCTTTCCATCGACGCGGACCAGCTGGCCGCGGACGCCCTGGAGTGGTCGACGACGCGCGGTGCCCGCTCCGGCAGGGTCGCCTGGCAGTTCATACAGGATCTGGCGGGACGACTTGGGGTTGTCCTGTCGGACGCGTCGCCCCGCCAGCCTGATTGATCAACGCCTAGTTTGGAGGTCAGACGGTGATCAAATCGCAGACCGCGCCAGCATCTAGCTGGCGAGGTAGTTGAGCGGATTGACCGGCTTGGCGCCCTTGCGCAGCTCGAAGTGGACCTGTGGCGAGGACACGGATCCGGTCATGCCGGCATGCGCGATGGTCTCGCCGCGGTGGACCTTTTCGCCACGGGTGACGGTGAGATCCTTGTTGTTGGCATAAGCCGACACCCAGCCGTCGGCGTGACGGATGAGAACCAGGTTGCCGTAGCCTTCCAGCTCGTTGCCGGCATAGATCACGGTGCCGGCCTCGGCCGCCTTCACGGCGGTGCCCTCGGGTACGGCGAGGTTGATGCCGTCATTCTTCTCGCCGTTCGGCTTGGTGCCAAAGCCGGCGATGATGCGGCCGCGCACCGGCCAGCGGAACTCGGTGCCGGTGGCGGAGCCGGGGTCGGCCGCCCGGTCGATGGCCGCGGTTGCCGCAGCGGTGTCGTTGCTGCCGCCCCTGACGACGGGAACGGTCGGCACGGCGGGAACGGCGGGCGCGCCGGCGGTGGGAGCCAGCGGCGGCTCGTTGACCTTGGGCGTAGCCGGAATCTTGACCTTGGGGTCGATCGAGGCGATGCGGGTCGGCTGCGAACCCGGGATGGCCGGTGCGGCGCGAGCGACCGTGGCATGGTCGGTGCCCGAAGTGAGCTTCAGTGTCTGGCCGACGTGGATCGATTCAGCCGAGGGAAGGTGGTTGAGGGCGACCAGTTCGCCAACCGTGGTGCCGTAGCGGTGCGCGATCGAATAGAGTGTGTCACCGCCAACGACCGTATGGGTCGTCGCCGTCGCGGCGGGCTCCCGGGCGGCCGCCGGCGTATAGCTCACCGGCGTCGGCTTGATGGCGGTGTCGGGCGCCAGCGCGACGCGGTGCGGAATGACGATGACCCGGCCAACGCGGACATCAGCGGCGCTGCGCATCTGATTGGCCGAGAGAAGCTGCTTCTCCGGCACGCCGTATTGCGAGGCCAGCGAAAAGAGCGTCTCGCCGGGCTTGACGGTGACCACCTGCCCGCCGACGGCGGACCAGCCGTATTGCCCGGACGTATCGGCGGCAACGACAGTTCTGGTCGGAGCGGCCGGCGGCGGCGGCAGTTCGGCGCGGGTGATGGTGGCGGATGCCGGCGGAATCACGGCCGGCATCGGCTGGGCGGCGGGATCGGCCTGGCCGATGATTTCGCGCTGGTTTTGCGTGGAGCCGGTGAAGAAGGGTTCCTGAAAGCGCGTTGCGTTGCTGCAGGAAGCAGCCATTCCAGCGGCAGCGACGACGAAGGCGGCATGGCCAAGGACGCGGTACCGGAAGGCGGAGTCTCGATTACGCATTGCTCAACTCGCACTCAACAGGACTCGGAACTGAGGTGAGTAAAGCTCGGTAACGTTGACAAAGATTTAAGCGACTCTGAAATGTGGCGGCTCTGCGTCACAACGCGACACGGCCGCGTGCGTTCGCAGGCGGCCGGGGCGCCCGCTACAGCCGCAGCGCCTTGCCGGGGATCAGCGGCACAAAGCGCACGTCGGCGAGTTCCTGCTCGTCGAAGCCCCCCTCGCCGCGTTCGAAGCGGATCAGCTTCTGCACGCCCTCGGCCGGCCCCACCGGCATGATCAACACGCCGCCGAGGCGCACCTGCCTGAGCAGGCCCTGGGGCACTGCCTCGTCCGAGGCGGTGACGATGATGCGGTCGAAAGGCGCCTGCTCCGGCCAGCCCTTGATGCCGTCGCCGACAAGCGTGGTGACGTTGGCGAGCCTCAGCGTGCGGAAGCGCGACTCGGCGGCGGCGGTGAGCGTGCGGAAGCGCTCGATGGTGTAGACGCGTTTCGCCAGCCTCGCCAGGATCGCCGTCTGGTAGCCGGTGCCGGTGCCGATCTCGAGCACGCGGTCTTCTTCGCCGACATCGAGCGCCGCCGTCATCATGCCGACGACCACCGGCGCGCTGATCGTCTGGCCGCAATCGATCGGCAGGGCCTGGTCGGCATAGGCGGCGGCACGCAGCTCCGCCGGCACGAACAGGTCGCGCGGCACGGATTCGATCGCCGTCACGACGCGCCGGTCGGTGATGCCGGCACGGCGCAGGCGCAGGATCATTTCGGCGACATGCGTGCGGCGCTCGGCGTCCGGCGTGGTCATCACAGCGACCCGCCGGCTCCGTGGAAATACTGGTTGAGCGGATCGCGAAGGTCGTCGGCGGTCATGTCGATGCGCAGCGGCGTGATCGAGATCATGCCCTTCTCGACCGCCTCGACGTCGCTGCCCGGACCGGCCGCGGTCTCCGAGCGGCGATACATCAGCCAGTAATACGGCAGGTTGCGCCCATCGCGGCGCTCGTCGACGTGGAGCGCGTGGGCGAGCTTGCCCTGATGGGTAACGGCGGTGCCGACCACTTCGTCGGGAGCACAGTTGGGGAAATTGAGATTGTACAAAATGCCGTCGGGGAAGCCGAAGGCGATGAGCTTGCGGATAATGGCGGGGGCGTGTGTTTCGGCGGTCTCCCACGGCACCACACGCTCTTCCTCGTGATAGGTGTAGGCTTGGCTGACCGCGATCGAGTTGACGCCCAAGAGCGTGCCCTCGATGGCGCCGGCCACCGTGCCGGAATAGGTCAGGTCCTCGGCCATGTTGGCGCCGGAATTGACGCCGGAGAGCACCAGGTCGGGCTTGCCGTCGGCAAGCAGGCGGCGGACGCCCATGATGACGCAGTCGCTCGGCGTGCCGCGCACGGCGTAGTGCTTGTCGCTGATCTTGCGCAGGCGCAGGGGATCGTTGAGCGACAGCGAATGGGCGAGCCCCGACTGGTCGAGCTCCGGCGCCACAACCCAGACATCGTCGGTGAACTGGCGCGCAATGCGCTCCAGCGCCGTCAGGCCGGGCGAATTGATGCCGTCGTCATTGGTGATGAGGATACGCATATCGGCAGTCGGCAGTCGGCATTGGGCAGTCGGACCGATTGCCGACTGCCGATTGCCTACTGCCCGATCTTCTCCTTTCCGCCCATATAGGGCCGCAGAACCTCGGGCACGGTGATCGAGCCGTCGGGGTTCTGGTAATTCTCCATGACGGCGATCAGGCAGCGGCCGACGGCGACGCCCGAACCGTTCAGCGTGTGCACGAAGCGGTTCCCCTTGCCCTCCTTCGGCCGGTAGCGCGCCTGCATCCGCCGCGCCTGGAAATCGCCGCAGACCGAGCAGGAGGAAATCTCGCGATAGGTCCCCTGCCCCGGCAGCCAGACCTCGATATCCCAGGTCTTCTGGGCGCTGAAGCCCATGTCGCCGGTCGACAGCGTCATCACGCGGTAATGCAGGTCGAGCCGCTTGAACACTTCCTCGGCCGAGACCAGCATGCGCTCATGTTCGTCCAGTGACGCTTCCGGCGTGGTGATCGAGACCAGCTCGACCTTGTTGAACTGGTGCTGGCGCAGCATGCCGCGCGTGTCCTTGCCGGCCGCTCCCGCCTCCGAGCGGAAGCACGGGGTGAGCGCGGTGACGCGGATCGGCAGCTCGTCCTCGTCGCGGATGGATTCGCGCACGAGATTGGTCAGCGGCACTTCGGCGGTGGGGATGAGCCAGCGAGTGTTGTCGGCTATCAGAATCTGGGCTTCGATCTTCGACTCAGGATCGCCTCTTCCGTAATCGCCGGATATTTGTCCAATACAAATGCCACCACTCTGCCAGCGTAGGCTTCATCACCTTCGGTTGCCCCACGAGTCGGGATCAGGCCCGTTCCGACGTAGTCAAGGACGAGCTTCTTAGCGAACTCAATGCCGTGATTCTCGGCAATCTGGCCGATTGGGCCGGCGTGAATGCTTCGTCCTAAATAGATCGTCGGCAAACTTCGGCAGTTGGCCGGTGCCGAAGGCCGCATCGCGTCACGCACCAGCAGCGGCGGTTGCACCTCCGTATAGCCATGCTCGGTGGTGTGCAGGTCGAGCATGAACTGGCCGAGCGCCCGTTCCATGCGCGCCAGCTCACCCTTGAGCACGACGAAGCGCGCGCCGGAGAGCTTGGCGGCGGCCTCGAAGTCCATGCCGCCCAGCGCCTCGCCCAGCTCGAAATGCTCCTTGGCGTCGTTGATGCCGGGCTTCGCGCCCCATTCGCGATATTTGACGTTGGCGTGTTCGTCCGGCCCCACCGGAACGTCGTCGAGCGGCACATTGGGGATGATCGCCAGAGCGTCGTTGAGCGCCTTGTCGAGGTCCCGTCCCTTGCTCTCGGCCTCCGACAGGAAGGTCTTCAGCTCGGCGACCTCGGCCATCAGCCTCGCGGCCGTGGCGTCGTCCTTCTGAGCCTTGGCCTTGCCGATCTCCTTCGAGGCGGCGTTGCGCCGCGCCTGCGCCTCTTCCAGCTTGACGATGTGTGCCCGCCGCGCCTCGTCGCGTTCGATCACGTCATCGACGACAGCCCGGGCGCCCGTCTCCGACGACCCGCGCTTCGTGAGTGCCTTGGCCAGAATGTCGGGATTATCGCGAATCCATCTGATGTCGAGCATGGTCGGCTTTCGTCTCGGAAAGGCGCAGCATGCCCTCTCCCGCGGGGAGAAGGAGGCGCTTCTATGGTCGGAGCGGGGTATATCCGCCCGGCCGCGCGGATGGAAGGGTGGCCCCTTAAGCCGTCCCGCCCTCGGCCGCCGCACGGGCCGCCTCGTCACGGGCACGGCGGCGTTCGACCAGCTTCACCGACCATATCGATCCCTCGTAGAGAAGCAGGGTCGGCAGAGCCAGGCTGAATTGCGAGATGAGGTCCGGCGGCGTGAGTACCGCGGCGGCGATGAAGGCGAGCACGATGGCGTAGCGCCGGCCGCCCCTGAGCATCGCCGACGAGACGATGCCGATGCGGGCGAGCAAAGTGAGGATCACCGGAAGCTGGAAGACCAGGCCAAAAGCGAGGATCAGCGTCATGACCAGGCCGAGATACTCGTTGACCTTGGGCAAGAGGTCGATCGCCGCCTGGCCGTTGCCGCCCGGCTGCTCCAGCGACAGGAAGAAGCGCATGGCCAGCGGCATCATGATGGTGAACACCACCAGCGCACCGATGACGAACAGCACCGGGGTGGCGATCAGATAGGGAATGAAGGACTGGCGCTCGTTCTTGTAGAGGCCCGGCGCCACGAACTTGTAGATCTGGATGGCGATCACCGGAAAGGCGATGAACAGCGCCCCGAACAGCGCCACCTTCATCTGGGTGATGAAATATTCCTGCGGCGCCGTGTAGATCAGGCGCGGCACATCGCCATGCGCGCTTGCCGCCCAGACATAGGGGATGAGCAGCACGTTGTAGATCTGCTTGGCGAAGATGAAGCAGACGACGAAGGCCACCATCACCGCGGCGATGGCGCGGATCAGCCGCTGGCGCAACTCGATCAGGTGCGCCAGCAGCGGCATGCGGCTGGCTTCGACCTCGTCGTCTTCAGGTGGCGTCGCGGCAGCGCCTTCCGGTGGCGGGAGCGTCTCGGTCACGGCTTGACCTCGCCCACTGCCGCAGGGGCCGGCTCGGCCGGCCGGTCCACCGACGCAGCCGCGACCGGCTCCTGTACCGGGGCCGGCATTTCAGCCGGCGGCGGCGGTTCGGCCGCAGGTGCCGGCTCCGACGATGCCCCGGCGGTCGATGGCGGCGGGCCCACGTCCATGCCCTTCCGAATATCCTCGCCGGTCTTGGTCAGTTGCTCGCGCACGCTGTTCAGCGGATTGAGCTTGCTGAGGTCCTCGACGCCCTTGCGCACGTCTTCAAGTTCCGCCTCGCGCAGCGCTTCGTTGAACTGGCTCTGGAACTCGCGTCCCATGCGCTTCATCTTGCCGGTCCACTGACCGACCATGCGCATGACGCGCGGCAGGTCCTTCGGCCCGATGACGACAATCGCCACCACCGCAATCACCAGGAGTTCTGACCAGCCAATTTCGAACATGCACCAGCGCTCGCGATCACCCGTTCAACAGGGCGGCAAGTCGGTCGGTCCGCGCGAAAAGCGCGGATCAGGCCTTGGTTTTCTCTTCCGTGGTCGTCGAAGCCGTCGGGGTCGCCTTGCTCTCCAGCGGTTTGGCTACCGCCGGCTCATCATCGTCGTCCGCGAGCCCCTTCTTGAAGCTTTTGACGCCCTTGGCCACGTCGCCCATCAAGTCGGAAATCTTGCCCCGTCCGAAGAGGAGCATCACGACCACGATTACGACGAGCCAATGCCATATGCTGAGACCACCCATGGGTCTTTTCTCCCGATTTCGCTCTGCGCTGCCACGCGAGCCGGCCCGCCCGCCGGCAAATTGCCAGTGCCATCATGTAGGGGCAATCCACCACCTTGGCAAATGCGGGAATTCGGCACGGTCCACCGCGCCGATCGGCGCCGGCGGGCGGCGCGTTCGCCCTTACGTCCGGCCGATCGGCTAATCCTCGCCCGCTGCCTCGTCGAGCGCGCCGCTGTCGCCCGCTTCCAGCGGGTCCTCGTCCTCCGCCAATCCGGCGCCCACTCTGCGGCTCGGGGATTGAGAAATTGGCGGGAATCCGCGAGTCGAGCAGGCCGGCCGCCTTCAATTCGTCGACGCCCGGCAGGTCGGCCACACTATCGAGGCCGAAATGCGAGAGGAAGGCTTCGGTGACGCCATAGGTCACCGGACGGCCGGGACTGCGGCGGCGGCCGCGCATGCGCACCCAGCCGGTCTCCATAAGCACGTCCAGCGTGCCTTTGCTGGTGGCCACGCCGCGGATTTCCTCGATATCGGCGCGGGTCACCGGCTGGTGGTAGGCGATGATCGCCAGCGTCTCCAGCGCCGCCCGCGACAGCTTCTTCTGCTCCACCGCCTCGCGGCTGAGCAGGAACGACAGATCACTGGCGGTGCGGAACATCCACTTGCCCGCCACCTGCACCAGAGTGACGCCGCGCTCGGCATAGGTTTCCTGCACGTCGCGCAGGAGTCCGGCAATGTCGGTGCCTTCCGGCAGGCGGCCGGCAATCTCGGCCGCCGACAAGGGCTCGGCGGAGGCGAAGAGCAAGGCCTCGACCATACGCAGGTTCTGCCGTCGTTCCTCGGGGCTCTGGTTCATCGCGGTCGCATCGTTGTCGACCGCGATTACCACGGCGGCGCTCGAATTAGCCATTTCCGTTCTCCGGAGTAACGAGGGCGGCCGGCGGCGGCCGGTCGCGGACGTAAAGCGGTTCAAAGTGCTCGGTCTGGCGCAGTTCGATCTTGCCCTCGCGCACCAGTTCGAGGCTGGCGCCGAAGGCGCTCGCCGTCACACTGCGGCGCAAGCCGGGCTGACTGAGATAGGGCGAGAACAGCACCGCCATCGGCGTCCAATCGCCGATCCGCCCCACCATGCGGGTCAGCGCGTCGCGCGCGTCCTGCAACGACCAGACGTCGCGGACCCGGACAAGATGCGCCACGGAACCGACGTTGTTCTGCCGGATCGAGGCATAAGCGGAGAGCAGATCGTACAAGGTGGCGGTGAACGCGCCATGCCGGGTGACCTCGATCGGCTCAGGAGCGGCGCGGCCAAAGACGTCGCGCCCCAGCCGGTCGCGGTTGGCCAGGCGGCTGGCCGCATCGCGCATGGCCTCCAGCCGGCGCAGGCGGAAGGCGAGTTCCGCCGCCATCTCCTCGCCGGTCGGCTCCTCGCCGTCGCCGGCCGGCGGCAACAGCAGGCGCGATTTCAGGTAGGCCAGCCACGCCGCCATCACCAGATAATCGGCAGCAAGCTCCAGCCGCAGGCTGCGCGCCTGTTCGACATAGGCCAGATATTGCTCGGCCAACGCCAGGATCGAGATATGCGTCAGGTCGACCTTCTGGGTGCGGGCGAGCGCCAGCAGCAGGTCGAGCGGTCCCTCGAAGCCGTCGACGTCGATAACCAGCGCCTGGCCGTCCTCGTCTGGCTCGCTCGCCTCATAAGCGGCCCACAATTCGTCCCGGTCGCGTTCTTCGGCGTTCATGACCGATCCCAACTCATCATCGGCGCGCCGAAAGGCGCCAGCAGCGCGCGATAGTCTTCGCGCGCCGCCGCGCGATCGAACGGCACCGGCTTGCGCCGCGCCCGCAAGGCACGGGCGGCACGCGCGCCTGAAAGACCGGCCAGTTCCGGTGCCGCGTCGGCGACCGCAAGCATCTCCTCGGCCCGACCGTTGCAATGAAGCACGATATCGCAGCCGGCGGCATAGATGGCGGCTGCCCGGTCGCGGTAATCCCCAGAAAGTGCATGCATCGAGACATCGTCGCTGATGAGCAGCCCGTCAAAACCGATTCGCCCCCTGATCATATCGCGGATGACCGCGGGCGAGACGGTGGCCGGCCGGTCGGGGTCGACGGCGCTGTAGACGATGTGGGCGGTCATCGCCATCGGCAGGTCGGAAAGCGCGGCAAAGGGCGCAAAATCGCTGCTTTCCAGCGTTGCCACGTCGTCGCCGACCACCGGCAGGCCGACATGGCTGTCCGAGGTTGCCCGGCCCTGGCCGGGAAGATGCTTCATCACCGGCAGAACGCCGCCGTCCATTAGCCCCTCCGCCAATGCGCGGCCGAGCGCGGTAACGCGCGCCGGGTCGCCGCCGAAGGAACGGTCGCCGATGGCTTCGCTGGTGCCGGGGACGGACACGTCGAGCACCGGCGCGCAATCCACGTCGATGCCGAGATCGAGGAGATCGTCGGCGATCAGCCGGCCGTGCAGCCAAGCGGCGCGCGCGCCGGCTGCCGGATTGGCCACATGCAGTGCACCGATCGCGGCAGCTGCCGGATAATCCGGCCAATGCGGCGGCTTCAGCCGGCGCACGCGCCCACCCTCCTGGTCGATCAGCACCGGGGCGTCGGCGCGGCCAACGGCGTCACGGAAGGCTGCCGTCAGGCCGCGCACCTGCTGCGGGTTCTGGCAATTGCGCTGGAACAGGATCAGGCCAAACGGCTTCTGTTCACCAAAGAACGCAATCTCGTCGCGGCTCAGCACCGGTCCGGCACAGCCGCTGATGAAGGCCTTGATGCCGGCCACGCCGCCCTCCGCTCGGGATTTGGCCCCGGTCAGCGCGTCAGGATGCAATCGCCGCCTGCATTCTTCAGCGCAGTGCAGAGGCTCTGGGCGTTGGTAGAGGCGAACGGTCCGACGCGCACGCGGAAGTAGATGCCGCGGTCGCCGAGATCGGCACGCTGGATGTTCGCATCATAGCCGCCGAGAATGCCCGGATAGCGCGCCTGAAGGTCACGGTAGGTCGCCCGCGCGGCATCCTCGGAACGCTGCGAGGAGACCTGCACCATCATCCCGCCGGCGGCGAGCGGCGCGGCGGCGCCCGGCGCTGCCGGCGTGCGCGAGGCGACCTCGGTACCCGACGCACCCGGCGTCAAGTCGATCGGTCCGCCGTCGCCGCCGGTGGCCACCACCTTGGGTGGCGTCGGTTTCGGGGTCGGAGGCGCGGCCGCGGTATGGGGCTCGACCGCTGCCGGGGGAGCCGGCGTCTCGGCCGGGTTGTCCGCGCCCGGATTCGGGGTGATCGCCAGCTCATGCCCACCCGTCCCGCCGGCGATGGCGGCGGTATCGTCTTTTGTGGAAGGCGGCGGAACGGTCGGCACTTCGGCCGTCGCCGGCGGCGCCGGCATTGGCACCGCGTCGGTGGAAGCCGGGGCGTCGCCCGGGGCGGGCGCGGCATCGCTCGACACGATCGTGCCGTCCGGCCGCACCACGACGGTGCGCACCTTGCGTGGTCCGATCGACTGGGCATCGCCCCCGGTATCGGCGGCGCCGGGCGTTTCGGAACCTGGCGCGCCGGGCGCGATGATCCGGGCGATCGGGTTGCTGGTGTCGGTCGAGGGGACCGGCGCAATCGGCTCGCTGCCCGGTGTGACCAGCTTGGTATCGGCCGGCGCGCCGCTGGGGGCCGAATCGACGCGGTCATAGATCAGCTTGTTCTGCTGGTCGCCGCCAGCAGTCGATGGCGGCTCGGGCGGCGCGATTTTGGTGGGGCCGGCATCGGCGGAGATAATCGGCGGCGCGCCGCTTCCGCTGCTGCCTGGCCTGAGCACGACGAAGGCGAGCACACCGATGAGGACAAGCGCCAGGATGCTGGCGATCGCCACCAGCGAACGCGGCACACCGCGCTTGCGCAACGGCTCCAGGTCGTCGTCCGGATAGGGCGGCACTTCGGCGTCGTCGCCGTAGCCGGGCACGATGTCGAACGCGTCGAGCGGGAACTCGTCGGCAGCGTCCTCGCCTTCATGGGCGAACGGCACGCCCTCGCCGAACGGCAGATCCTCGTCCTCGGACGGCGGCGGAGCCGGCGGTGGCGCTGCCCGGTGGCCAGCCGCACGCGGCGGCGCAAAGCGGCTTGCGGCGCTTGCCTGCGGCCTTGGCGGTTCGGCGGGCTTGTCCCAGCGCGAGGGCCTGGCGGCCGCGGACGCCGGCCTCTCGGGCGGCACTGGCGGCGCCGCGGTCACGCGCACCTCCGGCGCCGCAGTCGGGCGCAGGTTCATGTGACCGACATCGAGCTTCTTTGGGGCGGCGGGCCCGGCCGAGGCAGGCGTCGGCGCATATGGTTGGGTGCGCGGCGGCGGCGCGGCCGACGGTTGGCGCGGCGGGGCCTGCTGGATGGGCGGGCGCGCGGCCCCCGACAGGCGCGCAGACGGCTGCGACGGCGCGGCGGCCGGCGCCTGGACCGGTGCTGCGGGCGATTGCGGGGCACCGTTTTGCGGGAGCGCGGCACGCGGAGGCGGTGGCGCGGCATGCGGCGGCGGTGGTGCCGCGTGCACCGGGGGAGACGTCGGTTGCTGCGGCACGGGCTCCGGCTGCGGCGGGCGCCCCGGCTGGGCGGGCGGCGGTGCAGCGGCAACCGGCGGCTGAGGCGGCGACACCGGTGCAGACGGCGGCTCTGGCCGCACCGACTCGGTCGCGCCCCTGATAGCGGCGAAGGACGACTGCAGGTCGCTCAGCAATTCCGCTTCGAGGTCGCCGAGGATATCGGGCTCGGCGGTCGCCGGCCTGGCCGGCTCTGGCGGCGGCGCGGGTCGTCCACGCGACGGCGGAGACGAACCGCCGGGGGCCGCGCCGACGCCACGGCCGGACACGATCCGGGCCAGTTCGAACAGCGGGTCGTCACTCGACGCGGAGCCCTGGCGTGAGTTTGATTCCTTGCGGTCAGTTGCCGGCCGCACGGTGACTTTAGGGTCGTACCGGTCCGCCATTCCTCTTGCTTACCCCAGATTTACTCGGCCCCGTTTCACCGGGGCGCTGGCCGCTAGCGCATTTCGTCGGGCGCGCTGACACCAAGCATAGTCAATCCCGACGACAACACCAGTTTTGTGGCGTGAATGAGGGCAAGACGCGCCCGTGTCGTATCCGGTTCGGCCGGGTTGATAAACCGCAATTGCGGCAGTTCCTTGCCCCGGTTCCAGTGGGCGTGGAACTCCGATGCGAGGTCGTAAAGGTAGAAGGCGACGCGGTGCGGCTCGTGCGCCGCGGCAGCCCCTTCGACGACCCGTGGATACTCAGATAAACGGCGGATTAGCGCCATTTCTCCGCTGTCGGTGAGGCGCTCCAAGGGTGCCGCCGCGAGCCCCTCTTCATCGCTCAAGACGGCCCCCATCTCGTGCCCGGCCTGGCGGAAGACCGACGCTGTGCGGGCATGGGCGTATTGGACGTAGAAGACCGGATTGTCCTTCGACTGTTCGGTGACTTTTTCGAAGTCGAAATCCAGCGGCGCGTCGTTCTTGCGGAAGATCATCATGAAACGAATCGGGTCGCGGCCGACCTCCTCGACCACATCGCGCAGCGTGACGAACTCCCCTGACCGCTTCGACATCTTCACCGGCTGGCCGGCCCTGAGCAGCCGCACGAGCTGGCAAATCTTGATGTCGATGGTCCCCTCGCCGCCGGTGATCGCCTTCACCACGGCCTGCATGCGCTTGATGTAGCCACCGTGGTCAGCGCCCAGCACGTCGATCATGTCGACGAAGCCGCGCAGGAACTTGTCGTAGTGATAGGCGATGTCGGAGGCGAAATAGGTGTAGCTGCCATCCGACTTCTTCAGCGGACGGTCGACGTCGTCGCCGAACTCGGTGGCCCGGAACAGCGTCTGCTCGCGGTCCTCCCAGTCCTCCGGCAACTGCCCCTTGGGTGGCGGCAGGCGGCCCTCATAGATCAGCCCCTTGCCCGCCAGCCAGTCGATCGCCTCGGCCACCCGGTCGTGGGTGTCGCCGTTGAGCGAACGCTCCGAGAAGAAGACCTCGTGGCGAATGCCGACTTCCGCCAGATCGGTGCGGATGAGGTCCATCATCGCCGCCACGGTGATCTCACGGACCCGGGCCAGCCATTCACCCTCGGGCCGGTTCAGGAGCGCATTGCCGAACCGGCGCATCAACGTCTCGCCGACCGGCTTCAGGTAGTCGCCGGGATAGAGACCTTCCGGAATCGTCCCGATATCCTCGCCGAGTGCTTCGCGATAGCGCAGATAGGCCGAGCGGGCGAGCACGTCGACCTGGGCGCCGGCATCGTTGATGTAATACTCACGGGTCACGGCATAGCCGGCGAAGGCAAGCAGCGCAGCGAGCGCGTCGCCGAAGACGGCGCCGCGCGTATGGCCGACATGCATCGGGCCGGTCGGATTGGCCGAGACGTATTCGACGTTCACCTTGCGCCCGCCGCCCATGGTGCTGCGGCCGTAGTCCGTGCCGGCCGCGATCATGGCGCCGAGGGCGCCGTGCCAATAAGCCGGCCTCAGCCGCAGGTTGATGAAACCCGGGCCGGCAATCTCTGCCTGGTCGATGTCGGGATCTTCGGCGAGGCGTGCCGCGATGCGAACGGCAAGATCGCGCGGCTTCAGTCCGAGGGGCTTGGCCAGCACCATGGCAACGTTGCTGGCAAGATCGCCGTGGCTGGCGTCGCGCGGCGGCTCCACCAGCACCCGGTCGATCTCAGTTTCGGCGGAATTATTCTCTTGTTTAACAACCGCTTCTGCCGCGTTTTTCACGCGAATGGTAAAATCGTGAAAGATGTTCATAGGGCGGCCGGAGAGGTGACGGCGAATGGCAGCGCGGCCTAACCCAATTCGGGTGCGCCGTCAAACAAGCGGCTGCCGCTGTTTCTGCAGTAATTCCCGCCGTTTGTCTGCGGCCGCGCAACGCCGGCACCTGGCGTCGCATATAACCGAATCTTCACACCCCGCGCCGTATTGACGAATCGGCAGAGCTTGCAATGGAGGCGTCGTGCAGGCGGATCTGTTGACTTGGCGGGCGGAAAACGGCTGGCAGACAAAAAGCCGACGGCCCGACGACGGTCAGCTCGTGTTCTACTTCGGCTCGCGCCAGGCGCTGGAGTCGGGGGAGCGCTACGCCGAAATCAGGGCCATGTTTCCCAAGGCGCACCTGGTCGGCTGTAGCACCGGCGGCCAAATTCTCGGCAACGAGGTGAGCGACGACGACATCGCCGCCGTGGTCCTGTCCTTCGACCGGACGCGGCTCCGCGTCACCTGGCGGGATATCGATGGCCCCGACAACTCGCGCGCCTGCGGCGTGGCGATCGGCAACGCCCTCAAAGGCGACGACCTCGCCGCCATCTTCATCCTTTCCGACGGGCTCAACGTGAACGGTAGCGCGCTGGTCTGCGGCCTGGCCTCCGCCGTCGGGCCTTATGTGCCGTTGACCGGCGGCCTTGCCGGCGACGGCCCCGATTTTGCCGCGACGCTGGTCGGCGTCGACGAAGCGCCGCGCGGCCACACGGTCGGCGCAGTCGGCTTCTACGGCGATGCCATCCGCATCGGCCACGGCTCCGGCGGCGGCTGGGACGTCTTCGGTCCGCGCCGGCGCATTACGCGCTCGGCCGGCAACATTCTCTACGAACTCGATGGCAAACCCGCGCTCGATCTTTACGAGCGCTATCTCGGCGCGGAGGAGTCCGCCGGCCTGCCAAGCACCGGGCTGCTGTTCCCCTTGCGCATCTACGACGCCGATGCGCCCGACATGGCGATCGTGCGCACGATCCTCGCGGTCGACCGCCAGCAACGCTCGATGACCTTCGCCGGCGACATGCCGGAGGGCTGGGTGGCCCAGCTCATGCGCGGCAATTTCCACCGGCTGGCTGCCGGTGCCGCCGCCGCGGCACGCGATGCCCATCCGCCGGCCGCGGAGCCTGCCCGCGGCGATGAGCTTGCGCTGCTGGTGAGTTGCATCGGCCGTCGCTTGCTGTTGGGCCAGCAGACCCTCGACGAGGTCGAGGCGGTCGGCGCCGAACTCGGCGCCAGCGTGCGCCGCATCGGCTTCTATTCGTACGGCGAAATCTCGCCGCACGCCGCATCCGGCGTTTGCCAGCTGCATAACCAGACCATGACCATCACGACCTTCCGCGAGGCCATGGGGTAGGCCGATGCACAGGCTCTTCGCCAGACAACTCGCCAAAGCACAGACTGCGTCAGGCGATCTTGATCTCGAGCGTCTCGAAGAGCTGATCTCTTCCGCCTACCAGGAGTTCGAACGCGATTTCACGCGCACCGACCGCTCGATCGCGCTGATGGTCGAGGAGCTCGACGAACTCAATCGCGGGCTGGAGAGCCTGGTCACCGAGCGCACAGCGGTGCTACGCCAGCGCGAACGGGAACTCAACGCGCAGAACCTGCGTTTCGACGCGGCACTCAGCAACATGTCCCAGGCGCTGCTGCTGTTCGACGATAGGGCGCGCTTGGTCATCTGCAACCGGCGCTATCTGGAGATGTATCGCCTGCCGCCGGGTTCGGCCGCGCCCGGCACTTCATTGGCCGATCTCTTGCGCGAACGCGCCGCGGCCGGCACGTTCCAGGGCGACCCGCAGGAGCACGTTGAGGCTTCGCTGCAATTGATCGCCGGCAGGCAGGCCGCCAGCCACTTCAGCGAGCTTCCCGACGGCCGCACCATCAACGAGGTGGTTCGCGCCATGCCCGGCGGTGGCTGGGTGGTCACTCATGAGGATGTGACCGAGCAGCGTGAGGCCGAGAAGAAGATCGCCCACATGGCGCGGCACGACTCGCTCACCGACCTGCCCAACCGGACGCTCCTGCAGGATGAGCTCGCCCGTGCCGTTGCCGGCCTGTCGCGGAACGAGCGCGTCGCCGTGCTCTACCTCGACCTCGATCAGTTCAAGGGCATCAACGACACGCTCGGTCATGCTGTCGGCGATGAGCTGCTGAAGGAGGTTGCCGCCCGTCTGTCGGCCAGCATCGGCAAACGGGACGCGGTTGCGCGCGTCGGCGGCGATGAATTCGCCATCATCCAGACCGACATCCGGGAACCGACGGACGCCGCAGCGCTGGCGCGCCGTATCGGAGACGCCATCCGCCTTCCCTACGACCTGCGTGGCCATGCTGTCGTCACCGATGCCTCGATCGGCATCGCCCTTGCCCCTGACGACGGCCGCGAGCCGAACGAACTGCTCAAGAATGCCGATATGGCGCTTTACGGCGCCAAGGCCGGCGGACGCAGTACCTTCCGCTTCTTCGAGCCGGCGATGGACGCGCGCATGCAGGCGCGCCGCACGCTGGAACTGGCGCTGCGCGATGCCATAGCCGCCGGCGAGTTCGAGCTGCACTATCAGCCCGTCGTCAACCTCCAAAGCGGCACGATCGTCTGTTGCGAGGCGCTCCTGCGCTGGAACCACGGCACGCGCGGCGACATTCCGCCGGCGGAATTCGTTCCGGTGGCCGAGGAGATCGGCATGATCGTGCCGATCGGCGAATGGGTGCTGCGCACCGCCTGTGCCGAAGCCCGCCTGTGGCCGTCGGCCGTGAAGGTGGCCATCAACCTGTCGCCGATCCAGATCATGAACCACAACCTGGTGCCGGTCATCGTCAATGCGCTCGCCGAAAGCGGACTGCCCGCGTCACGGCTGGAGGTCGAGATCACCGAAACCGTCCTCATGCAGAACACGGCGGCGACGCTCGCCACCCTGCACCGGCTGCGCAGCCTCGGCATCAGCATTTCGATGGACGATTTCGGCACTGGCTACTCATCGCTCAGCTATCTGCGCGCCTTCCCTTTCGACAAGATCAAGATCGACCAGTCGTTCGTCAGCGACCTGCCGGGGCAGCGCGACGCGGCGGCGATCGTGCGCGCCATCACCAGCCTTGCCCGCAGTCTCGACATCGTCACCACCGCCGAGGGCGTCGAGACGGAAGCGCAGCGTGTTCAGGTGCAGTTGCTCGGCTGCGACGAAGTCCAGGGCTTCCTGTTCGGCATGCCGCAACGCGCGCGTGACATCGAGCGGCTGCTGGCCGCGCCGGTGTACCGCTCCGGCACCGCTGGCTAGAGCGACGCCAGGTCTTCTCCGAACAGCCGTTTGTATTCGCCGAGCGCGTAGCGGTCGGTCATCCCGGCGAGGAAATCGGCAACCCGCCGCGCCCTGACGCCCAAGTCGTCGCCGGGCGACGGCCGCCACGCCTCCGGCATCGCCTTGGGATCGTCGGCATAGCGAGTGAAGAGGCGGGCGAGCACGCCCTCTGCCTTGTCCATCACGTCCATCACCTTGCGATGGCGATAGACGTGGCTCTTCAGCATCGCCTTGATCGCCCGGTCGCTGTCGGCCATCGCCGCGGAGAAGACGATGGTCGGGCGGCCAGCGGCGCGAATGGCATCGGCCGAGGCTGGCTGCAGCGCGGCAAGCCGCGCCCCGCTCTCGGCCACCACATCGGCGATCATCGTCGCGATCAGGCGGCGGATCAGCGCCGCGATGGCGCGCTCCGGGGCGAGAACCGGGTAATCGGCGGCGATCTGCTTGAGGATGTCGCCGACCAGTTCCACATCGGCGAGGCCGTCAAGCGTCAACAGCCCGGCGCGCAAGCCATCGTCGATGTCGTGGGCGTCATAGGCGATGTCGTCGGCGATCGCCGCCGCCTGCGCCTCCGGCCCGGCGAAGCTCGCCAGCTGCAGGTTCTGGCGGCCAGCGTAGTCGCGAATGGCGTAAGGCAGACCGCTTTCGGCGTAGCGACCGATCGGGTGGCCACCGGTATCGGTCAGCGGACCGTTGTGCTTGACCAGGCCTTCCAGCGTCTCCCAGGTCAAATTGAGCCCGTCGAAATCCGGGTAGCGCCGCTCAAGCTCGGTAACCACCCGCAGGCTCTGGGCGTTGTGGTCAAAGCCGCCATAATCGGCCATCGCCGCATCCAGCGCCCGTTCACCTGCATGGCCGAAGGGCGGATGGCCGAGATCGTGGGCCAACGCCAGCGCCTCAGCCAGGTCCTCGTCGAGGCGCAGCCTGCGGGCGAGCGCCCGCGCGATTTGCGAGACTTCCAGCGTATGGGTCAGCCGCGTACGGTAATGATCGCCCTCATCATACAGAAATACCTGGGTTTTTTCCTTCAGCCGGCGGAAGCCGCTGGAATGGATGACGCGGTCGCGGTCGCGCTCGAAGGCGGTGCGGGTCGGACTCGGCGGCTCGTCGAACAGCCGCCCGCGGCTTGTTGCCGGGTCCGAGGCGTAGGGCGCGCGCCCGCTCATGCACGCTTCGGTTGATTTTTCCATCCGCATAATCCGTGCATTGCCGGCAGCAGCCTACGCCGCCGGCATGATATGCGCGCACTATCCCGTCCGAAAGACGTGGGATTCCGCGCCTTGCTGCGCTGCACACAAAGGCGGCGGCACGAAATTCGCCTTGTCGACCATGGCCTTGGCGCCGGCCGCCTGCCCGCGCGCCATTGACTCGCCAACCGCACCCCCATAACCTATGTATCTGTAAGTCCTATGTAAAATCTCGCTTTTCGACAGCTTTCGACATGCTCGACACAGCAGCCAATATCACCTTGTCGCAGAGTGCGGCCAAGCGCATTGCGCGTATTCTGGCTTCCGAGCCGGAAGGCACGGCATTGCGCATCAGCGTGTCGGGCGGTGGCTGCTCGGGCTTTCAGTATGGCTTCGATCTCGACCGGAGCCGCGCCGACGACGACATCGTCATCGAGCGCGACGGTGCCACCGTGCTGATCGACCCCGTCTCGCTCCCTTACATGGGTGGCTCCGAAATCGACTTCGTCGATGATCTCATCGGCCAGTCGTTCCAGATTCACAATCCCAACGCGACCGCATCGTGCGGTTGCGGAACGAGTTTTTCGATCTGAGGCGCGCCATGGCTGGGGGCAAATCAACCGCACGCACGAAGAAGGCCGCGCCGGCGAAATCGAAATCGGCACGCACCGCCAAGGCCGCCAAGCCGGCTGCGTCGCGCGCCCGCCCGCAGACGACGACCCGCGCCAAGACGACCGCCCGTGCCAAGACGGCGCCGGCCAAGCGTCCGGCTGCCCGCACGCCCGCGGCCAAGGCTCCGGCCGCCAAGGCGCCCGCGGCCAAGCCATCGGCACGTGCCGGTGCCGGCGCGATCGATCGGCTGCAGCAGGTGGCGCTGACCGCCACCGATCTCGACGCTTCGGTCGTCTTCTACCGCGATGTCCTCGGCCTCAAGTTCATCACCCGCTTCGACCCGCCCGGCCTGGCCTTCTTCAGTCTGGGCAGCGGCGTGCGCCTGCTCCTGTCGGCCACTGCATCGCAGGCCTCGCTCTACTTCCAGGTCGACGACATCGATGCCGCGTTCAAGGAGATGCGCGAGCGCGGTGTCCGCTTCCTGCAGCCGCCGCAGTTGATCCAGCGCGACGACGCCGGCGATTTCGGCAGGAAGGGCAGCGAGGAGTGGATGGCCTTCTTCAACGACCCCGCCGGCAACCGGCTGGCCGTGGTCGCGCGGCGCTGATCCCTTCAGCCTTTTACTGGAACGCGGTCTCCGTGAAGCTGCGCAATTTGCGCGAATGGAGCCGCTCGTGCGGCATGGAGCCGAGTTTCTCCATGGCACGGATGCCGATCTCCAGGTGCTGGCTGACCTGGCGGCGGTAGAAGGCGGAGGCCATGCCGGGCAGCTTCAGTTCGCCGTGCAGCGGCTTGTCGGAGACGCACAGCAGCGTTCCGTAGGGCACCCGGAAACGGAAGCCGTTGGCCGCGATCGTCGCCGATTCCATGTCGAGCGCGATGGCGCGCGACTGCGAAAAACGCTGCACCGGCTCGCGGTGATCCCTGAGTTCCCAGTTGCGGTTGTCGATGGTGGCGACCGTGCCGGTGCGCATGATGCTCTTCAGCTCGAAGCCGGATAGCCCGGTGACTTCCGCAACGGCTTCCTCCAGCGCCACCTGCACTTCCGCCAGCGGCGGGATCGGCACCCAGGTCGGCAGGTCGGCGTCGAGAACGTGGTCCTCGCGCACATAGCCGTGGGCGAGCACATAATCGCCGAGTGCCTGGCTGTTCCTCAGGCCGGCGCAATGGCCGAGCATCAGCCAGGCGTGCGGCCTGAGCACCGCGATATGGTCGGTGATCGTCTTGGCGTTGGAGGGGCCGACGCCGATGTTGATCATGGTCAGGCCGCCGTGGTTCGGCCGCTTCAGATGATAGGCCGGCATCTGCGGCAGGCGGGCCAGTTGCGTTCCCGCCTCCGGCTGCGTGTGACCGGCGAGCGTCACCATGTCGCCCGGCTCGACGAAGCTTTCATATCCGCCGCCGCCCGCCGCCATCATCTTGCGGGCACGCTCGACGAATTCGTCGACGTAGAACTGGTAGTTGGTGAAGATGATGAAGTTCTGGAAGTGCTCAGGGTGGGTCGCGGTGTAGTGCGGCAGCCGGTGCAGCGAATAGTCGATGCGGCTGGCGTTGAACGGCGCCAGCGGCGATGCCTTGCCCGGCGCCGCGACGAAGGTACCGTTGACGATCGCATCGTCGACGACCGCAAGGTCGGGCACGTCGAACATGTCGCGCAGCGGCCGGTCGATCTGCTCGGTCAGTTCGCCTTCGACGTAGATGCCTTCCGCAAAGGCGAAGTGCAGCGGGATCGGCTCTTCCGACGGGCCGATCTCGACGGGCACGTTGTGATTGCGCATCAGCAGCCTGATCTGGTCGATGAGGTAGTTGCGGAACAGCTTGGGCTGGGTGACGGTCGCCGCATAGAGGCCCGGCTCGGCGACGTGGCCGTAGGACAGGCGCGAGTCGATCTGGGCAAAGGTCGACGACCTGAGGCGGATTTCCGGGTAGGTGGCGCGCACCCGTCCGTCGAGATGGCGCCTCTCCAGGAGCCGGGCGAAACGGTCGCGGATGAACGCAGTATGGCGGTTGTAGATCAGTTCGAGCTGATCCACGGCCGCTTCGGCATCACGGTATGACTTTGGGGCGATCGGCCGCGGCCGATCGAGCGTATTGGCTTCAGCATTCATGGGAGCACACTTTCTTTCAAAGTGCGCCGCAATCTCTGCCAGCTGCCCGTCCGGGTCAAGTCGCCGGCATATCCGGCCCGCCGCCGGCCGCCGCCCGCCGGTCGGCCGCCCATGATGCCAGGGCCACAATCAGCGTCAGCGCCATGAAGACGGTGCTGATCGCCGGCAGCCGGGCATAGGACAGGCCGGCGTTGAGGGCGACGCCGCCGAGCCAGGCGCCACCGGCGATCCCGACATTGTAGGCGGTCGAAATCAGGGTCGAGGCCAGGTTCGGCGAGTCGTGGGCGGCGCTGAGGATGCGCGTCTGCATCGGGGCGGACAGAGTGAAGCCGACCAGTGACCACAGGAAGAAGACCGCCGCCATGGCGATGGCATCGTGCACTGCAACGAGCGCGATGCCGTAGAGCGCAACGTCCAGCACCAGGACCACGATGAGCACCGGCATCGGCCTCCAGTCGCCCAGCCGACCGCCGACCAGATTGCCGATGATGCCGCCGACGCCGGAGACGAACAGCAACACCGGCACCATGCCCGTCGAGATGCCCGTCACCTTGGTGAGGATGGGTACGATGAAGGTTATGGGCACGAAGATGGCGATCATGCTCAGCGCGATCATGACGTAGGATGTGAGCACTGGCTGGCGCAACACGGCGCGGATTTCCGCCGCCAGCGTCGGCGATGCGTGCACGCTGCCCTTGGGCACACTGGGGATCAGGGCGACGAGCCCGATCGTGGCAATGACGCCGATGCCGGCGACGACCCAGAAGCTCGCCCGCCAGCCGAAGGCGTTGCCGATCGCCGTGCCCAGCGGCACGCCGATGACATTGGCGAATGTGATGCCGGCGACCACCAGCGACACCGCACTGGCCTGGCGCGCCCTCGAAACCAGCCGCGTGGCGATGACCAATGCCGTGCCGAAGAACACGCCGTGGCTCGCCGAGATCACCAGCCGCGCGCCCATCAACAGCCAATAGCTGGTCGCCAGCGCGCAGAGCACATTGCCGATGATGAACACGGCCATCATCGCCAGCAGCAGCGCCCGGCGCGGCAGCCGGCCGGTGCCGAGGATGAGGATAGGACCGCCGACCGCCACCCCCAGCGCATAGCCGGTGATCAGCAGACCGGCAGTCGGAATGTCAACGGAAAGATCGCTCGCCAATGCCGGCAGCAGTCCGGCGACCACCATCTCCGTCGTGCCCACTGCAAAGGCGGCGGTGAACAGCGCGAACAGGGGCAGCGGCATGGCAATCCGCCGGGGGCGGCCTTCTCGTGGCGTGGCAGCCTGCGGGCTGGGCCGGAGGTCGCTCCCCGGCGGCGCGGACCATGGTTCAGTCCCGCGCTCCGGTCAACAAAGGCGTTCGCCCAGCCTCAGCTTTCCAGCGTCGCGTCGAGCGTGATCTTTATTGCGCCGAGCGCCCGCGACACCGGGCAGCCCATCTTGGTGCCGGCGGCGATCTCCTGGAACTTCGTATTGTCGATGCCGGGCACCTTGGCGCCCACCGTCAACTCGATCAGCGTGATGGTCGGCACGCCGTCCACCATGTCGAGGTGGATCTCGGCGCTGGTCCGCACCATCTCAGGCTTGAAGCCGGCACCCTCGAGGTCGGCCGACAGCGCCATGGAATAGCAGCCGGCATGGGCGGCGGCGATCAGCTCTTCCGGGTTGGTGCCGCCGCCGTCTGAGAAGCGCGACGCCCAGGTATATTCGCCGTCATAGGCGCCGCCGCCGAAGCGCATGTGCCCGCGCCCCTGGCGCAGATTGCCGTGCCAAATCGCGTCGCTGGTTCTCGTCGGCATCGTCATTTCCTTTTTTTGGAAGGTGGTCCTGGGGAAGAAGTTCGGGCGCCCGCCCGACCACGTGTTGAATATGGGTATCGCGCCGTCACCGTCCAGTCTCGGCGACTAGCGTCAACGGGCCGTTCCGTGCGATCACGGGCCCATGAAGATCGCCACCTGGAACATCAACGGCGTGCGCGCCCGTCTCGACACCGCACTTGCCTGGGTCAAGGAGGCCCAGCCCGATATCCTCTGTCTGCAGGAGATCAAGTGCGAGGACGCCGCCTTTCCCTCCGAGATGTTCGAGGAGCTCGGCTACAACGTCGCCACCCACGGCCAGAAGGGTTTCAACGGCGTCGCCATCCTCTCCAAGCTTCCCCTCGAAGACGTCGACAGCGGGCTTGCCGGCGACGACAGCGACGCTCAGGCGCGCTTCATCGAGGCGGTGGTCTCGCTCTCCGGCGCGGCGCTGCGCGTAGTCTCGCTCTATCTGCCCAACGGCAACCCGGTCGACAGCGACAAGTTCCCTTACAAGCTCGCCTGGATGGAACGGCTCGACGCCTATGCCCGCGCCCGGCTCGCCGACGAGGAGGCCTTCCTGCTTGCCGGCGATTTCAACGTCATCGCCGAGCCGATCGACGCGCGCTTCCCGGAAAACTGGGCGCGCGACGCGCTCTACCAGCCGGAGACCCGCGCCGCCTGGCGGCGGCTCGTCAATCTCGGCCTGACCGATGCCTTGCGCGCCTGCGCCCCCGAGCCCGGCCACTACTCCTTCTGGGACTATCAGGCCGGCGCCTGGCAGAAGAACAACGGCATCCTGATCGACCATATCCTCCTGTCGCCGCAGGCCGCCGACCGCCTGAGCGCGTCCTGGATCGACAAGCACACACGCGGCTGGGACAAGCCGTCGGACCATGTGCCGGTGGTGGTGGAGCTGGATTTCGAGCGCGTGTGATCCTGTTCTCGTTCTTGTGATCGGGCGCCGGATTTCCGCGGCCGCCGCGCCACGCTAAGCTTTCCCATGGCAAAGGGGTGGATGCGCGCGGCAGGTCTCCTCGTTGCGCTGTCGGCGGTGCCGGCGGCGGCCCAGGACGCGCCCGCCACCCCCGCCCTGCCCGCCACCCCAGCCCTGCCTACCACGCCCGTTCCACCCGCGGCCTCGCCCGCGATCTGCACCAGCGCCGGCAACACCTATCAGGTCGGTGATTACGCCTGCATCCCAGCCTGTCACGGCCGGCGCCGGCTGGCGCGCTGCGACGGCACCGGCCAGTCCGCCTCATGGACCTATGTGTCAAACGCCTGCCCGAGCGCCATGATCAACGCGCCATGGCCGAGCGATTGGAGTGAACTGCCGGTGGCGACCGACATGACGCCGCTTCCGGTCAGTGTCCGCATGAGCGCGATCGATCCGAAGATCGCGCCGCTCATCGGCTCGCATTACAGGGATTCGGTGCTCACCCGCTGACGGCAGTCGCCGCCTATTTGTCGCTGGCGAGCTTGGCCGGGTGCTTGGCGAGCCAGTCATCGGCAAGCGTCTTGGCCGCCTGCCATTCCGCCTGGGTCGCCGCCGAGAGCGCTTCCTCGTGCATCGACACGATCCAGTCCTGGCCGGGGCCGGAGCGGTCGAGCGCTATGGTGAGATACATCAAGCCCTTCACAGGCTCGCGATGGGTGCCGTCGCCGACGAAAAGGATGTGGCCGTAGAGTGCCTGCCCATCGATGCTGCCGTAGTCCGCGGCAAGCTTGGCCCATTGTGCCGCCTGGCGCAGATTGCCGGGTTTGTCGGCCGCCTTGAGATGGTCGTGGGTCAGTTCCAGCGCGATCTCGATCAGCAGGTCCTTCGCCGCCGGATTGCCCTTGTCGGCGGCCAGGTTCGCCCATTTCGCCGCCTGGATCAGATCGCGGTCGCCGCCCTCGCCGTTGTAGAACATGGCGGCGAGGTTGAGCTGGGCATCGGCGTCGCCGAAATAGGCGGCCCGCCAGAAAAACTCGCGCGCCCGGCTGGGGTCCGCCTTGACGTCGGAATTGGGAATGCCCTTGCGGAAGAAGGCGCCGAGCTTGGCCCACGCGCTGGTGACGAAGGGTGTCGGCTGGTCGCGGCGGCCCGAACCATCGTCGGCAGCGTGCGCCGCCACGTCGGAGAACAGCTTGAAGGCGGTGTAGTCGTTGCGCTCGACCCCGTCGCCCTGGGCATACATGTTGCCGAGCTTCCACTGGGCGCCGGCACTGCCGTTCTTGGCGGCGAAGGACAGCGCCTCGACGGCAGTGGTCTTGTCGCCGCTGCGATAGGAGGTGATGCCGAAGCGCAGCGCCTCGGCCGGCGGCGTGTTGGCATTGAGGTTCTTGATGTCGAAGGCCCCGGCATGAACGGTCATGCCGAGGACGATCACCAATGCGCCACTGAACGCACTACAGGTCTGCATAGCTCACAGTTTCCGCCGCGCCCCCCGGATGGGTCACGGCGCCCTTTCGGGCTGGCCCCACGCCCTGCGCGTATTTCCAGATCGCCCCGCTGGTATAGGTGCCCTTGCGCGGCTTCCAGCTCTTGCGTCGCTCGGCCAGCGTTGCCTCGTCGAGACGGACCGAAATCGTGCCCGCGACCGCGTCGATATCGATGATGTCGCCGTCCTTGAGCAGGCCGATCGGTCCGCCTTCCGCCGCTTCCGGGCCGACATGGCCGATGCAGAAGCCGCGTGTGCCGCCGGAAAAGCGGCCATCGGTGATCAGCGCCACCTTGTCGCCGGCGCCCTGGCCATAGAGCGCCGCGGTGGTCGACAGCATTTCCGGCATGCCCGGGCCGCCCTTGGGGCCGACATAGCGGATGACCAGAACCTCGCCATCCTTGTAGGTGCGGTTGCTCACCGCCTCGAAGCATGCCTGCTCGGTGTCGAAACAGCGGGCCGGACCGGAGAACTTGAGGTTCTTCATGCCGGCGACCTTCACGATCGCGCCGTCGGGCGCCAGGTTGCCCTTCAGACCAACGACGCCGCCGGTCGGCGACAGCGGCTTGTCGGCCGGGACGACGACGTCCTGGTCCGGGTTCCACTTCACGCCGGCCAGGTTCTCGGCGATGGTCCGCCCGGTGACGGTCATGCAATCGCCATGCATGAAGCCGTGGTCGAGCAGCGTCTTCATCACCATCGGAATGCCGCCGGCCTCGAACAGATCCTTGGCGACGTATTTGCCGCCGGGCTTCAGCGTGGCGATGTAGGGCGTCTTCTTGAAGATCTCGGCGACGTCGAACAGGTCGAAGTCGATGCCGCACTCATGCGCGATCGCCGGCAGGTGCAGGGCGGCGTTGGTCGAACCGCCGGAGGCAGCCACGACCGTGGCGGCGTTCTCCAGCGCCTTTCGCGTAACGATGTCGCGCGGGCGGATGTTGCGGGCCAGCAACTCCATCACCTTTTCGCCGGCGGCCATGCAAAAGCGATCGCGAATTTCGTAAGGCGCCGGAGCGCCGGCCGAATAGGGCAGCGCCAGACCGATCGCCTCGGAGATCATGGCCATGGTGTTGGCGGTGAACTGGCCGCCGCAGGCGCCGGCCGAGGGACAGGCGACCTGCTCCAGCTCGAGCAGATCCTCGTCCGACATCTTGCCGACCGAGTGCAGGCCGACCGCCTCGAATACGTCGACCACGGTCACGTCGCGGCCCTTGAAGGTGCCGGGCAGGATCGAGCCGCCATAGATGAAGATCGACGGCACGTTGAGACGGAGCATCGCCATCATCATGCCGGGCAGCGACTTGTCACAGCCGGCCATGCCGACCAGCGCATCATAGCCGTGGCCACGCATGGTCAGCTCGACGGAGTCGGCGATCACCTCGCGCGAGGGCAGCGACGACTTCATGCCCTCATGCCCCATGGCGATGCCGTCGGTGACGGTGATGGTGCAGAACTCGCGCGGCGTGCCGCTGGCAGCCGCCACGCCGTGCTTCACCGCCTGCGCCTGGCGCATCAGCGAGATGTTGCAGGGTGCGGCTTCGTTCCAGCAGGTGGCGACACCGACGAAAGGCTGGTGGATCTGCTCGGACGACAGACCCATGGCGTAATAATAGGAGCGGTGCGGCGCATGCTCCGGGCCCTCCGTCACGTGGCGGCTGGGCAGTTTCTTCTTGTCGAACACACGCGCTTCCATGCTTCCCTCACCAGGTCGACCCGCCCGTGCCGGGCGTGGCGTTGAACACCGAAGCCGCGGCGACGACCCGACATTCCCCGCACTTCCGTGCAGGGCGCTTGATCGTGGCAGGTTGCTTGCCCCCCTTCGGCAGGCCACCTGATCGGCCGCAGACTTCGGTTCAGTTTATGGCTGAAAGGCGGCCGAACGCCGCTTCATAGGTTGCGGAGGTAAACTTCTCGTCACACTGTGGCGCGAAGGCAACAAAAGCGCCGGATTGGGGCCGCTACCCCTATCCGGCGCTCGTCTAAACGGCCCTCCGAAGGCCGCGCTCAGCGCTGGCCGTAGAGCACCTTGCGCTGCTCTTCCTCGCTGAGCGGCTTGTCGTCGGCCGGCGGCTTCAGCGCCATGGCCTTCGCCACCGCCGGGCGGGCGGCCACGCGGTCGATCCACGCCGCCACATTGGGGAAGTCGGCGATGTCGATGTCACGCGACTTGTAGCCCTTGACCCAGCCGTAGAGCGACATGTCGGCGATCGAGTAGTCACCGGCGGCCACCCATTCGCGCCCCTCGAGCTGCGTGTTGAGGACACGGTGGAGCCGATGGGTCTCGTCGCCGAAGCGCTTCAAGGCATAGGCGTTGTCCGGGTCCATGCGCTTGAAGTGATTGTAGTTGCCGAAGATCGGCCCGACATTGGCCATCTGCCAGAACAGCCATTGGTCGATATCCACCCGGTCGCGATCGGACTTGCCGAAGAAGCGGCCGAACTTCAGGCCGAGATAGACGAGGATGGCGCCGCTCTCGAAAACCGAGATCGGCTGGCCGTCCGGCCCTTCCGGGTCGACGATCGCCGGAATGCGGTTGTTGGGGGATATCTTCAGGAAATCCGGCTTGAACTGGTCGCCCTTGCCGATGTTGACGAAGTGGGTCGTGTAGGGAACGCCCAGCTCCTCCAGCATGATGGGGATCTTGTAGCCGTTGGGGGTGGTCCAGAAATAGAGGTCGATCGGCTTCGTCTGGCTCGCTGGCATGGTAGGTCTCGCGGATTGGAGGAATATTCGGGAGGGTCCCAGATAGTTGGCCTTCAGGCGCCGCGCGGCAAGAGGAGGATTTGCCGTAGACGCCCCTCGCGGCGGAACGTCGGTCCACTCCCCCGCCCCGAGACGGAATTTCCCGTCAGGGTGCTGGCGCCGTCAGCTTCTCCAGTTGCTCGAGCTTCTCCTTGCGCAGGCGTTCGGCCAGCGGTGCGGCGAGGAAACGACGGAGCGTCGTCTCCGGCGTCTGCGTCTCGTAATGCGCGCGGAAAAGCTCCACCACGCCCACCCGGTCGCCGGCATAGGGCTGATAGGTCACCGGATCGCCCATGCGCACCTCGCCCTCGGCCACCACCCGGCAATAGAGGCCGGGCCGCTCGGCGTCGCGGAAGCGCCTGATGAATTGCGGGTTGCCCATGCGGCGGGTGAGCGTGTTGCAGGGCGCGCGCGGGGCGGTCACCTCGATCACCACGGTGTCGCCGATCTCAAGCCGGTCGCCGACGGCGAAATCGGCGCTCGCCAGCCCGTCGATGGTCAGGTTGTCGCCGAACAGGCCGGGCTCGAGCGGACGCCCGACGCCGAACGAGAACCATTCGTAGTCCTCGCTGCCGAAGACGTAGACCGCCTGGTCGGGCCCACCGTGCACCTTGCTGTCGACCACCGTATCGCCATCGAGACCGAACCTGCCGACATGCACCGGCTTCATCACCGGGCGTTTGTAGATGCCGGTCGTGATCGTCCGCCCGCCGACGTCCAGTTCCTTGGGCCGGCCGATGTTGACGCTTGCCAGACGCATGATCCCTCCTTTGTCGTGCGCGTGCCGCGCCTATCGCTTCCACTTGATCGAGCAGCCGACCGAAGCGATCTGCTCGGCCGGACCCTTGCCGGTCGTGGCGATCGCCCGCATGGCCTCGACCAGCTCGCGCCTGGCATCAGGCGGCGGCGTGTCCGTCCGGCCCTGGTCCAGCCGGCCGCGGTATTCGATCGTCCCGGCCCGGCTGATACCAAAGAATTCCGGCGTGCAGGCCGCGTCATAGGCCCGCGCCGTCTCCTGCGTCTCATCAAAGAGGTAAGGGAACGGGAAGCCATGCTTCTCGGCAAAGACTTTCATGTTGGCGGGCGAATCCTCCGGATGGCTGGCCGTGTCGTTGGCATTGATGGCAACGAAGCCGATGCCCTCTTCGGCCAACGTCCGCGCGTCGGCCACCATGCGGGCGACCACCGCCCTCACATAGGGACAGTGGTTGCAGATGAAGGCGACGACCGTACCATTCTCGCCGGCCACGTCGACGAGGCTGTAGGTCCTGCCGTCGGTCGCCGGCAGCGCAAAGCGCGGCGCCTCGATACCGAGATCCGGCGCGGTTCCAAGCGTGGCCATGGTGTTACGTCCCCGTTCCGCCGGTCTGGATCAGGCCCTTCGCCACCAGCCACTTCACCGATTCAAGGACCGCCTCGAAGGAGGTATAGCGCGGCTCGTAGCCGAGCAGCCGGCGCGCCTTGTCGATCGAGCATGCGGGGCTGTGGGCGATGTGGTCCCACGTCGCTGCCGCCTCCTCCTCCGTGTGCGTCGCCTTCCACTGCTCCCAAGGCAGATAGGTGAGCTTGGGGTCACGGCCGAACCAGCCGGCAACCGTCTCGGCATAGCCCCTCAGCGTCACCGCCGCCGGCGAGACGACATGGAAGGCTTCGCCGACCGACACCCTCCAATTGGCGATCGCCTTCATGAAGGCCTGCGCCACATCGTCGGCATGGACATGGTGGACGGTCTCCATGCCGAGATTGGGCAGCGCCAGTTCCTGGCCGCGCGCCAGCATCGAGAAGACCTTGGGGTCGAAATGGCCGGCCGGGTTCAGCGGGTTCCAGCCTTCGCCGACGATATGGCCCGGATGGAGGACGGTTGCCGGGAAGCGGTTCCGCCGCGCCTCATCGAGCAGATAGGCCTCGATCGCCGCCTTGCGGACACCGTAGTCGCCGAAGGGACGGCGCGGCTGCATCTCGGTCGTCGGCACCGCGACGCTCGGCCCATGCACCCAGATGGTGCCGCAATGCAGGAAATGGCCGACATGGCCATTGAGCGCCTCGACCATCTGGCGGGCGCTGTCCGGCGTGAAGCAGATCATGTCGATGATGATGTCGGCCTTGAGGTTGCGCATGGCACGGCCAAACGTGCCGGCCTTCTCCTCGGCCTCGCGGTCGATGACCACGGTCTGCACGGCTTTCCAGGCGCCATGCTGCGAATAAGGCTGGCGCTCGCCGCGCGTCACATTGCAGACTTCAAAGCCGGCTTCGACCAGCCGCGGCACCAGATAGGTGCCGACGTGTCCGCTGCCGCCGATAATCACTACGCGGGACATGAGTTTTTCCAATTATTGTGCGTTGCAAACGAACAATGATCTGCCATATGGCGGCGCAGAGCAAGGACCGGTGGCCTCCCGTCGCAGGCGCCCGCGTGCCAGACTGCGCCAATATGATTCGAGCCTTGAGAAATCCCCCAGATGCCTGCCGCCAAGAAACGCAAATCCGACAAATCCGCCGACCTTTTCGCCAAGCTTGACCAGGAGGTCGGCAAGCTGAAGTCGGTGGCCAGCGCCGCGCGCCGCGAGAAGGCGGTGCCGCTGAAGAAGGCTGTCGGCGCCGAGGGCAGCTATACGGCGGCCGACATTGAGGTGCTCGAGGGGCTGGAGCCGGTGCGCCGGCGCCCGGGCATGTATATCGGCGGCACCGACGAGAAGGGCCTGCACCACCTGTTCTCCGAGGTCATCGACAACTGCATGGACGAGGCAGTGGCCGGCCACGCCAGCTGGATCGAGGTCGAGGTCGAGGCCGACGGCTTTGTCACGGTCACCGACAACGGCCGCGGCATCCCCGTCGGCATGCACCCCAAGTTCAAGAACAAGTCGGCGCTGGAGGTGATCATGACCACCCTCCACTCCGGCGGTAAGTTCGATTCCAAGGTCTACGAGACCTCGGGCGGCCTGCACGGGGTCGGCGTGTCGGTGGTGAACGCGCTCTCCGAGACCCTCGAGGTCGAGGTCGCGATCGGGCGCCGGCTCTACGCCCAGTCCTATTCGCGCGGCACCCCCAAGGGACCGCTGAAGGAACTGGGCGAGGTCCACAACCGGCGCGGCACGCGCATCCGCTTCAAGCCGGACGCGCAGATCTTCAAGGGCGCGGCGTTCAAGCCGGAGCGGCTGTTCGCCATGGCGCGCTCGAAAGCCTATCTCTTCGGCGGCGTCGAGATCCGCTGGTCGTGCGCAGCCGATCTCATCAAGGGCACCGACATTCCCGAGAAGGCGAACTTTCACTTCCCCGGCGGCCTGTCGGAATATCTCGCCGCCGAACTTGGCGCCGAGAGGACCGTGGTACCGATCTTCTCTGGCCGTACCGACAAGGCCAGCGGCCACGGCGCGGCGGAATGGGCGGTCGCCTGGTTCCCCGGCGAAGGCTTCATCCACTCCTACTGCAATACCATCCCGACCGGCGACGGCGGCACCCACGAGGCCGGCTTCCGTGCCGCGCTCACCCGTGGCCTCAAGGCCTATGCCGAGCTTTCCGGCAACAAGCGCGCCAGCGTCATCACCGGCGACGACGTCATGACCTCAGCCGCCGGCCTGCTCTCGGTGTTCATCCGCGAGCCGGAATTCGTCGGCCAGACCAAGGACCGCCTGTCCTCGGCCGAGGCAACGCGCATCGTCGAGAACGCCGTGCGCGACCCCTTCGATCACTGGCTCGCAGCCTCGCCGGCCGATGCCACCCGCCTGCTCGACTGGGTGGTCGAGCGCGCCGAGGAGCGCCTGCGCCGCCGCCAGGAGAAGGAGATCGGCCGCCAGAACGCGACGCGCAAGCTGCGCCTGCCCGGCAAGCTTGCCGACTGCACCCAGGCCGGCAAGGCGGATACCGAACTGTTCATCGTCGAGGGCGATTCTGCCGGCGGCTCGGCCAAGCAGGCGCGCAACCGCGCCACCCAGGCGATCCTGCCGCTCAGGGGCAAGATCCTCAACGTCGCCAGCGCCGGCCGCGAGAAGCTCTCCCAGAACCAGCAGATCGGCGACCTCATCCAGGCGCTCGGCGTATCCCCGCGCACCGGCTACAAGGCAGCGGACCTGCGCTACGACCGCATCATCGTGATGACCGACGCCGATGTCGACGGCGCCCACATCGCCTCTCTGCTCATCACCTTCTTCTATCGCGAGATGCCCGAGCTGATCCGCGACGGCCACCTCTTCCTCGCCGTGCCGCCGCTCTACAAGCTCAGCCAGGGCGCCAAGGTGATGTATGCCCGCGACGATGCCCACCGCGAAGAACTGACCAAGAAGGAATTCAACGGGCGCGGCAAGATCGAGGTCAGCCGCTTCAAGGGCCTCGGCGAGATGCTCCCCGGTCAGCTCAAGGAGACGACCATGGACCCGGCCAAGCGCACCCTGCTCCGGGTCGAGATCGTCCAGGATTCCGAAACCGGCGCGGCCGTCGAGAGCCTCATGGGCAACAAGCCCGAGGAACGCTTCCGCTTCATCACCGAGCGCGCCGAATTCGCCAAGGACCTGGATATCTGAGGCGCTGCCGCAGGACGGCACGACACCTCTTGGCGGAGCACGATGCGCGTGGCGACATATGTCGTCACCTTTCCGAACCTTTGCTCCGGATGCTGCAAGCGGCGCCTCGATGGTCGCGCGCCGCGGCTTGCATAAGTTGCCTATTGAACGGCTCAGACTCCTGTTGAATGATTCTAAAGCAGTGTTGCGCATCTCGATTCGGCGCGGCTGGCGGTGATCGGGGCGGCGAGAACCGGGGGCGGGGCATATGGCTTCGGCAATCAATCGCCGCGGTGCGGCTTTCTCTGGACATAGCCGGAGCGGCGGTGTCCGGCGTCATGGCGTGCTCATGCCGGTGGCGTTCGCTGCGGCGCTGATGCTGCCGGGCGCGGCTTGGGCGGCGTGCAGCCCGCCCGCCGGTGGTGGCGTCACCGCCACCTGCACCGGGACTACCAACAATCAGGACCCTCCCAGCGGCTACGGCACCGGCCTCGAAACCGGCCTGATCGTCACCGTCGACCCCGGTGCGAGCGTCACCGGCAGCAGGAATGGCGTCTTTTTCGACACGGGTACGCTGACCAATTTCGGCACCGTCACCGGGTTGGCTCAAGCCGGCGTGTACGCTACGACCAGTGGCACCGTGACCAATTTCGGTACCATCGGAGGACCGTTCGGCATCTACGATTACGGCAGCGGCACCATCACGGTGATCAATTCCGGCACGATCAGGGCAACCGCTCGGGGCATCGGCGCAAACAGTGTCGTCGTGACCAATTCCGGCACCATCACGGGATCGCAATTCGGCGTCTCCGCCGGGACCGCCAAGGTGATCAATTCAGGCACCATTAGCGGCGGTGTCTTCGGCATCTACTCCACCGGCACCGCCAGCGTGACCAATGGCGGCACGATCTTCGGCAGTATCGATGCGCTCGGTTTCGGCGGCGGCAATGACACGCTGTGGGTCTTGCCCGGCTCGGTGCTGATCGGCGGCTTGAATTTCGGCAGCGGCAGCGACACGGTCAATTTCATGGCCGGCAACCAGGACCTCACCTTCACCCACGGCGGCACGCTCGCTGTCAATGTCTATGGCGGAATTCCCTATGTCGTCACCGGCTCCACGCGGGTGGTCACCATCGACCCGACGCCGTTCGCGCTCTCCGACCGCGTGCTGATGGATTTCACCGGCAGCGTCTCCGCGGCTCTCGACAGCCGCTTCGATGCGATGAGCGCGAAGCGGCACCGGCGTGGCCTACCTGCCCGAAAGCCAGGCGATGGCCTATCTGTCGGGGGGCAAGGCCGGCGCCAGGACCGCGAGTGCCACCGCCATCCTAGCCGAGGCCAGCGGCGGCACGATGCCGGCCAGCGCCACCGCGACCTATTCCGACGGCACGACGCTGTGGAGCCGCGGCTTCGGAGGCGGGCGCTGGCAGGACACGGATGGCGGGATCATGCGATCCTTCACCGGCTATTACGGCGGCCTCTTCGGCGGTGACCGCCAGGTCTCGCCGACGCTTCGCCTCGGCGCTTTCCTCGGCGGTGGCCATACCGACACGCATATCGATCCGAGCATGGGCCGCGACACGAGCACCATCGCCTTTGGCGGGTTATTGGCCCGCAAGGATTTCGGCGCCTCGTTCCTGACCCTGGCAGTTCAGGGCGGCGGCTCCTGGAACGACGAGACGCGCACGATCAACAACAACACCGTCACGGGCGGCATCGAGACCGCCAGGGCGAGCTTCGGCGGCTGGTATGTCAATCCCGAGGTGACGCTCGGTCGTGGCTTTGCGATGTCGACCGCGGACGGCGCCTTCGTGCTCACTCCGAGCGTGCGGTTGCGCTATCTCCACGCCGCCTTCGACGGCTACACGGAAACCGGTTCTGCCGCGAACCTGACGGTTGGCGACCGCTTTCTCGACGATTTCGAGGAGCGCGTGCAGCTCAAGGCGACGACGACGCGTGCCTTGGCTTCGGGCACGGTGCTGACTACCGACGTCCACGGCGGCGCGGTTGGCTCGCAGCGGCTCGGCAGCAGCACGATCAACGCGACGCTGCTCAGCCAGGCGATCCCGTTTGCGACGCCGGGCGCGAAGGATGTGTGGGGCGGCTTTGCCGGCGCCGGACTGGCGCTTCGCATCGGCCGTACCACGCTCACTGCATCGGGCGAGTTCGCCCACTACTCGAACAAGACCAACGTCTTGACCGCCGAGGGTAGCGTCGCCGTCTCGTTCTGACGGCCGCTCCCGGCACGTCCTGCATGGTCCATCGCGGCACTGTCGGTGTAGCCGCTCTGCTCCTCCCACAGGGCGAAGACCGGCCCATACGACGACGCCCACCGTGCGGCTGCCGCTCACACGCCGGAAAGATGAGTTGAGTCCTGCGGCAGAGGCGACAGTTACGCACGCGTGGCGAGTGCCGCCTCATGTGCCCAGCGCAGCGTCGCAGATATGTCACAAGGTCCGCATCGGCGGCCTGCCGTCCGTATTCCCTCCGGGGCTGACCGGGGACGCGATTTCGGCTACGTTCCCTGCGGCATCCTGCCCGCGAGGGAGACACGCATGGCCCGCCCGATCGTCATTGCCGCAATGCTTGTCATCAGTCTCGCCGCCGCTCTGCCGGCGCGCGCTGCCTCCCCTCAGGGCAACCAGACCGGCGCCGATGCCCTGCTCAACGGCCTCGCGGCCATGCCCGGCCCGGTCGAGGACGTGCGCATCGCGGGCACCTGGGATCAGGGCGACAAGACCGGCGCCTATCGCGTCATCATCGCCCGCACCGTTGGCGAAGCCGTGACCGCGCGTTTGTTCGTCCAGTGGATCGCCTATCACGACGATGGCAGCGCCACGGTCGACAACACCATCGAAATCAAGGAGTTGGCCGATCTCAAGGTGGACATCGTCGATTACACCTCGGAATCGGACGCCGATGGCCTCTCGGTGTTCATCCAGACGCTCAATCCGAACGGCGCCACGGACCAGAACTATGAGCTGTTCGTCATGTCGCCGACTGAATATCGCTTCGGCCCGGCCAGCAATTAGCTGTCTTCGTTTACTCAAAACATTGGGAAACATTGACATGCCGCCGTCACCCCCTATGTTGCAGCGCGTCAATCCCGCCGCGCCAGATTGCGAGTCGGCGCCGTCACGCCGCGGCCATGAGCCGGGTCTATTGTTTCACGTATGAGCTTTGAATCTCTCGGACTGAGCCCCAAAGTCCTGGCCGCGGTTGAGGCCAGTGGCTACACCGAACCCACGCCCATCCAGGCGCAGGCCATTCCCCATGCGCTGGCGCGCCGCGACGTCGTCGGCGTCGCCCAGACCGGCACCGGCAAGACTGCGGGTTTCGTCCTGCCCATGCTGACGCTGCTGGAACAGGGGCGCGCCCGGGCGCGCATGCCGCGCACGCTGATCCTCGAGCCGACGCGCGAACTGGCCGCCCAGGTGGAGGAGAGCTTCAACCGCTACGGCCGTAACCACAAGCTGACCGTGGCTCTGATCATCGGCGGCGTCTCCTTCGACGACCAGCTCAAGAAGCTCGATCGCGGCGCCGACATCCTCATCGCCACGCCAGGTCGCCTGCTCGACCTGTTCGAGCGCGGCAAGATTCTGATGTCCGGCGTCGAGATCCTGGTCATCGACGAGGCCGACCGCATGCTCGATATGGGCTTCATCCCCGACATCGAGCGCATCTGCAAGCTTCTGCCCGTCACCCGGCAGACCCTGTTCTTCTCGGCCACCATGCCGCCGGAGATCAAGCGGCTCGCCGACCAGTTCCTGCGCGACCCGGTGCGCGTCGAGGCGTCGAAACCAGCGACCGCGGCCACCACCATCAGCCAGTACATCGTCCAGTCGGGCCGCGAGCCGGTCGACAAGCGCGCCGTGCTGAGGGCGTTGATCAGGGGCGCCGACAACTTCAAGAACGCCATCATATTCTGCAACCGCAAGCGCGACGTGGCGACGCTCCATCGTTCGCTCGCCAAGCATGGTTTCAGCGTTGGTGCGCTGCATGGCGACATGGACCAGCGCGCCCGCATGGCGACCCTCGACGATTTCCGCAAGGACCGCATCACGCTCCTGGTCGCCAGCGACGTGGCGGCGCGCGGCCTCGATATCCCGGCGGTGAGCCACATCTTCAATTTCGACGTGCCCACCCACTCAGAGGACTATGTCCATCGCATCGGCCGCACGGGGCGCGCCGGGCTAAGCGGCACCTCGATCACCATCGCCACGTCGCTCGACCGCAAATATGTCTCCGGCATCGAGAGGCTGATCGGCACGACCATTCCGTCGCTGGACGTGGACGCCGAGGCCGAGCGCGCCGCCGCCTTGCACAAAGGCCGTGCCGAGCGTGGGCATGGCGAACCGGATTCGGGCCGCGAGCACCGCGAGCACCATGCACACGGTCGCGGCGAACGACGCCCGCGCCAAAGCGCACCGCCGGAGACGCCTGCGCAGTCCACGGAGCCGGCGGCCCGGGCCGACAGCCCCGCCGTGGCCCCTGAGCAGACGCCCTACGACCGTCCGCACGGCGAGCAACCGCGCAGGGACCATCAGCGCGCTGAGCAGCCGCGCCGCGAGCACCACGCGCCCCGCGACGACCGCCCGCGTCGCGGCCGCGACCGCCATCCGCGCAATGAAGACAAGGACGACGCACCGGTCATCGGTCTCGGCGACCACGTCCCCGCCTTCCTGCTGCGGCCGACCAAGGTGCCAACCGGCTAGCCGTCATTTGTGTCTTGCAGTTTTGTCTTTGGCCGTCGCCTTCGCGGCGGCCTTTGTCTTTCTGGGGACCGCCTTGGCGGCCTCCATGCGCCGCGCCGCGGCGTAGGCGCCCCTCGCCCATTCGGCGAATTCGTCCGGCTCGTCGAACAGCCGCTCCGGCGCCCGCCAATAGGGCATGGCCGACTTCCGCCCACCCATTTCCGGCGTCCACTGCTCGCAGCCTTCGGCGACAAAGGCCGGCGTCGTTTCGTCATCGGCCTTGAAGTAGAAGACGTCGCGCGATGAGAGCAGCGCGAACATCAGACCGCCCTTGAAGATACCGCGGCCGCCGAACATGAGGCGGATGGTGACGCCGCCGAGCGGCGCCAGCAGGTCTTCGAGAAGGTCTTCGAGCCCGGCCATGGGGCAAGTCTACAGCAGGAACGGGATCAGTGCTGCGACACGTCCCCGGTAGTCCGCATAGGCCGGCCCGAAAGTTTCGGCCATCCATTTCTCCTCAAGCCCGAGCTTGTACCAGGAGGACGCAACAGCGAGTGCAAGGGCGAACAGGTCGCGCCATTCGCCGAAGACGAGTGCCGTGCCGAGAATTGCGGCGATGAGGCCGGTATAGATCGGGTGGCGGACATAGCCGTAAGGTCCGCTCTGGATCAGCGTGTGGTTCTGCTTGATGGTGACCCTGCCGCTCCAGTTGCTGCCGAGATGAACCCGCGCCCAGATGGCGAAGGCGAAGCCGGCAATGGCGACGGCGAGACCGAGCAGCTCCACGCTCCACCCATCCGGCACAAAGCGGCCCTGGAGGAAGGCGAAGGGGAGCCTGTTGTCGATCATGAGCCAGCCGGTGAACCACAGCGGCACGGTGTAGATCAGCCGCGACGCCAGCCTCTCCTGCCGTTCGGTCGGCTTGGTTCGCACGGCCGCGATAGCCCAATAGACGAGCCAGCCGATCCACAGGACAGCGGCAATGCTATGCGGCCATGCGGACATTTGACCGCCTGGTCAGGCGTCTTCCGGTTCCAGCGTCGCCGGCTTCAGCTCGACCGACTCGCCGCAGCCGCAGGACGAGACCTCGTTCGGGTTATGGAACACGAAGCCCGAACGCAGCTTGGTGGTCTCGAAGTCCATGGTGGCGCCGAGCAGGAAGAGCACCGCCTTGGGATCGACATAGACGGTGACACCATGGGCGCTGACCACGTCGTCGGCGGCGTTCGGCGTCTCGACCTTGTCGAGCGTATAGGCCATGCCGGCGCAACCGGCGTTCTTGACGCCGACGCGCACGCCGGCGACCGGCGTGTCGCTGCCTTCGACCAGCTCGCGCACGCGCGCGGCCGCCGCTTCGGTCAGCGAGATCACGGTTGGTCGCGGACGGGGCATGGGCTCATTCTCTCTGTTCCGGCAGCGCCGGTTCAAGGCCGACGCAGACTGGTTCTAAAATGGGCCGCTTCGGCCTATCCGGCAAGCCCCAGACAACGCTTTGATCGCGCTCAGAAATCCCGGTTCTTCAGGAGATGGGTCGGGATCGCCAGACCGGCCCCGATGGCGCCCAGCGTGAAGATCACGCGCAGCATGTACTCCATCGCAATCACGATGGTGGCGACCTCGTTCGCCGGGTTGGGCGCGGTCACCGCCAGGAGCCCCAGGATCGCCTGGCTCATGAAGGCGCCGGGCACCATGGGAATGCAGCCGGCGAGCGCCACCGCATTGCTGGCCGCTCCCAGCCAGTGCCGGAAGGCCCATGCGGCGCAGGAGGCGGCGAAGGCGGCGACGAAGGAGGCGGCCTCCAGGCTCCAACCGGCGTCCTGACCGAGGGTCCGCACCATGAGCGCCAGTGCCCCTGCCCCCAGGCACCACATGAGCGTGCGCGGGCCGACATTGAACAAGACAGCGAAGCCGGCCGCGGCAACGCCGCCGAAGACGACCTGATGGGCCAGATGCAGGAGGGCGGCGTCCATCATCCCACCCCCAGCATGACTTCGGCGATCCACACGCCGACCGTGGCAAAGACCATCACCATCAGCACGGCGACCGCCCGCGCGCTGCCCATCGACGGATAGCCGTCCATGATGTCGGTCTGGGCGTTGGTGGCCGGGACGCCGGGCACCAGCAGCAGGATCGCCGCGATCATGGCCAGCGGCACGGTGCCGCTGCCGGCGAGCTTGGCGCCCAGCCCGCCGAGCGCGGCGGCAAGGAAGGCGATGACCATGGCGATGACGTAGGCGTTGGTTCCACGCGACCGCAGGATATGGCGGACGTACTGCCCGGCGGTGCCGGCAACGAAAACCGGCACCAAGGCCGCCCAATCGGTGCCGAGCAGCCGGCCAAAGGCGGCGCAGGCGACGCCGACGGCAAGCGCCACCGTCACGGCGCCATAATGCGGGACCTTGCGCACCACATCGTCGATCGCCGCTTCGACCGCCGCGACGCCCATGCCGCCGTGCGACACCGTCAGGCAAAGGTCGCGCGCGGCATGGTCAAGCCGGTGGTTCACCCCGTGCGGGCCGACCGAGGTCATGCGGGTGATGGTGTTGGCACCGTTCGAGACGGTGATTTCCAGCGAGGCATAGCCGGCGCGCATGCCGATGATGTCGGCCCCCAGCCCCCGGGCGACCAGCGCGGCGCCTTCATGTACCACCTTCACCCGGGCGCCGCTTTCCAGCAGGATGCGCGCGGCCTTGAGCGCGCAGAGCGCTATGCGCTCCAGCTCGCGATGCTTCATCGGGACGGGATCGGTTTCCGGCGTCATGGCCGCTTCCCGCTACACGACAAACCCCGGCAACGGCTTGATCGGGCTCAAAAGCCGTGGCGCTGCCGTGTCAGTACCAGTCGAGCGCCACGCGGGCGAGGTCCGACATGCGCTCGGGCGTCCACGGCGGATCGAACACCATGTTGACGCGTACGTCGTTGACGCCCGGCACCATGCTCACCGCATTCTCCACCCAGCCCGGCATCTCTCCGGCGACCGGGCAGCCGGGCGCGGTCAGCGTCATGTCGATTTCGATGTTCCGGTTGTCGTCGACATCGACCCGGTAGATCAGCCCCAGCTCATAGATGTCTGCCGGGATTTCCGGGTCGTAGACCGACTTGAGCGCGCCGACGATATCCAGCGTCAGCCGGTCGAGCTCCTCCGGCGGGATCGACGAACCGGTGGCGCGCAACGACATCGGCACGCCATGCGGCTTCGCGCGTTCGTGTGTCTCGGGTGTTTCCGGCATGGTGCTGCGCTCGTCCATCGTCATCACGCGAAGAAACCTTCAGCTTTCTGCAGGGCATCGGCCAGAACGTCGACTTCCTCCACCGTATTATAGAGCGCGAAGGAGGCGCGACAGGTGGCCGTGGTGCCGAAGCGGGCAAGCAGCGGTTGGGCGCAGTGGGTCCCTGCCCTCACTGCCACGCCCGATCGGTCGATGATCGTCGAGACGTCGTGTGGGTGGGCGCCGGCCATGTTGAAGGAGACGATGGCGCCCTTGCCCTTGGCCTGGCCATAGATGGTCAGGCTGTTGATGCGCGACAGGCGCTCGTGGGCGTAGGTTGCAAGGGTCGCCTCATGGGCGTGAATGCGGTCGAGGCCGAGCCCCTGCATATAGGTCAGCGCCGCGCCGAGACCGATCGCCTGAACGATCGGCGGCGTGCCCGCCTCGAAGCGGTGCGGCGGCTCGGCGTAGGTCACCCTGTCCTCGCTGACGTCGGCGATCATTTCGCCGCCGCCCATATAGGGCGGCATTGCTTTCAGCCGCTCGCGCTTGCCGTAGAGCACGCCGATGCCGGTCGGCCCGTAAAGCTTGTGGCCGGTCAGCGCATAGAAATCGCAATCAATGTCCTGCACGTCGACGGCCATGTGCACGGCGCCCTGGCTGCCGTCGATCAGAACCGGAATGCCGCGCTCATGGGCGATGCGGCAGACCTCCTTCACCGGCACGACGGTGCCCAGCACATTCGACATGTGGGTGATCGCCACCATCTTCGTGCGCGGCCCGAGCAGCTTCTCGAACTCCTCGACGAGGAATGTGCCGTCGTCGGCGACCGGCGCCCACTTGATCACCGCGCCGCGCTTCTCGCGCAGGAAGTTCCACGGCACGATGTTGGAGTGGTGCTCCATGATCGAGAGCACGATCTCGTCGCCCTCGCCGATCACCGAACCGCCGAAAGAGGCGGCGGCAAGGTTGATCGCTTCCGTTGCGTTGCGGGTGAAGACGATCTCATCGCTATGCGCCGCATTGACGAAGCGGCGGACGATCTCGCGCGCCTCCTCGTATTTCTCGGTGGCGAGGTTCGACAGGAAATGCAGGCCGCGATGGACGTTGGCGTATTCGGCGCCATAGGCTTCCGCAACGGCATCGATGACCGCCTGCGGCTTCTGGGCGGAAGCCGCATTGTCGAGATAGACCAACGGCTTGTCGTAGACGGTCCGCGCCAGAATCGGGAAATCCCGGCGCACCGCCGCGACGTCGAAGGGCTCGCTGATCGTTGCCGTCGGGGCGTTCATGACTTGCCCCGCCTCTTCAGCCAGGCTCCGACAACGCCCTTGAGCGCACCGGCAAGCGCCTCGTTCTTGAGCAGGTCGATGGCGTCGTCGAGAAAGGCCTCGATCAGCAGCTGCTCGGCGTCGGCCCGCGGCACGCCGCGCGCCATCAGGTAGAAAAGCTGCGGTGTCGTCGATGCGGCCCGAGGTGGAGCCGTGGCCGCATTGGACGTCGTCGGCGAAGATCTCCAGCTCCGGCTTGGAGGCGAATTGCGCCGCGTCGGAGAGCAGCAGCGCCTGCGCCATCATCTTGCCGTCGGTCTTCTGGGCGTCGGCATCGACGACGATGCGCCCCTGGAAAACGCCTTCGGCGTCGTCGTCGACCACGTTCTTGAACAGCTCGCGGCTGTTCGAGTAGCCCTCGGCATGGCGCACGACCAGCATCTGGTCGCCGTGCGCCTTGCCCGCCAGCATGGTGGCACCGTTGAAGTTGAGCGTCACGCCGCGCCCGGCGATCGTGGCAAATCCCTGCCAGCGCCACAGCGCACCGCCGGCATTGACGATGAGATGCGCGAGGGTGACGTCGGCGGAAAGCTTCGCCTGCAGCGTGCCGATATGCTGCGCGGCATCGCCTTCCGCCTGCAGCCGCGCCCATTCCACGTTGGCGCCGGGCGCTAGGGAAAGTTCCGTGACGGCATTGACCTGATAAGCCACGCCATTGGGCCCGCGGTGGCTGTCGATCACGCACAGGCTGGCATTGGCGCCGACCGTCACCATGTCGCGGACGAAGACCGCCACCGGCTCGTCGGCAGTCGTCAGATGGACGATCTCGATTGGCCGCGCCGGCCTGGCGTCCTTGGCGATGTCGACCACCACGCCGCCCTGCATGAAGGCCGAGTTGAGCGCCAGCGCGGTGTCGTCGGAATCGGCAAACAGCCGGCCGACGCGCTCCGGCGTCTTGGCCAGAACATCGCCGAGCGCCGTCACGGTGACGCCGTCGAGCCCGGCACGGTCGGAGAGGTCGGGACGATAGCGGCCGTTGACCACGACGATGCGCGCCCGATCGAGCCCGGCCAGCGGATCTTCGCCTGCCAACCCGGCAAGCACTGCCTCATCGGCACCGTCGGCGAGCGGCGCAGCGCTCTTCATCAGTGCCCTGAGGTCGGTGTACTTCCATTCCTCGACGCGGCGGTGCGGCAAGCCGCTCTTCTCGAACAGTGCGATGGCCGCCTCGCGGCGGCAGGCGACCGGCGTGCCGCCCGGCAGCGTCGCCGCATTGGCGCGATACTGGGCGACAAGCGCCTCTTCCGTCTTGGTGCGGATGGGTGTCGGCTGGATGGCCATGGGATTGCTCAAGCCACCGCGCCGGCGAACTCAGCGTAGCCCTTGTCCTCCAGCTCCAGCGCCAGCTCCTTGCCGCCCGTGCGCACGATGCGGCCGGCGGAGAGCACATGCACGACGTCGGGGACGATGTAGTTCAGAAGGCGCTGATAGTGCGTGATGACGATGGCCGAGCGCTCCGGCGATTTCATCGCAACGACGCCGTCGGAAACGACACGCAACGCGTCGATGTCGAGGCCGGAATCGGTCTCGTCCATGACGGCGAGCGATGGCTCCAGCAGCGCCATCTGCATGATCTCGTTGCGCTTCTTCTCGCCGCCCGAGAAGCCGACATTGAGCGGCCGGCGCAGCATCTCCTGCGTGATGTTGAGCCGTTCGGAAACCTCGCGCACCTTGCGCACGAAATCGGGCGTCGTCAGTTCGGTCTCGCCGCGCGCCTTGCGCTGCGCGTTGAGCGCCGATTTCAGGAACGTCATGGTGGCGACGCCGGGGATCTCCACCGGATACTGGAAGGCGAGGAAGATGCCGGCGGCTGCGCGCTCATCCGGCGCCATCTCCAGCAGGTCCTTGCCGTTGAAGGTCACCGAGCCCTCGGTCACCGTGTAGCCGGGATGGCCGGCGAGCACGTAGGCCAGCGTCGACTTGCCGCCGCCGTTGGGGCCCATGATGGCGTGGGTCTCGCCCTTGCCGACCGAAAGGTCGATGCCGCGCAGGATCTCGCGCTCGGCCACGGTGGCATGCAGGTTCCTGATCTCAAGCATTCTCGTCGCTCTTTTCTTTCAATTTGTTCCGCGATGGCGGCTGGCCGCTGCCGTCATTGCTCGCCGTCCCAATAGTCGAGCGAATTCTCGGCACGTCCGACGTAGCGTACGCCGCCCTTGCCGGTCGCCCAGTCGAAGCGCGAGGAGACGGCGAACTTCTTCGAGTCCGGATATTCGACCACGTCGCCTGACCCGGGATTGGCCGAGATGCCGAGGTATTTCAGCGTCGTCTTGCCGGTGTTGACGATCTGGTGGGCGACCTCCGCCCCGCCGGTCGGCGCGGCGCAGACATCGCCCGCCTTGATCGGATAGCTCTCGGATCCGAAGCGATAGGTGCCCTCGCCTTCGAGGATGACGAACAGCTCCTGCGTCATATGGTGGGCGTGGAAGGGAAACGCCTTCTTGCCCGGCTCGACCACGTGCAGCATGACGCCGATCCCGGTCGAACCGATCATCTTGCCGAACGAGCCGATCTTCGCCGCGAACGCTTCGCCATGCGCGTTGTCGCGCAGCGGCACGTCGGCGATGTTGATCACGGGTTTGGTTGCTTCCGGCATCGCTTTCCCTTTATCGGATCACTCGGATCTCTATCGGCAGGTCAACGTTCGCCCACGCCCGATCGGCCGTAACGGCAACCGCGCCACGCTGCTGGGCCAAGGCCAGGCAAGCCCGGTCCCCGAGTGAGAGCCCGGCCGGCCTCGTCGTTGGTCGGAGATCGGCGGAAATAACCGCCAGCTCGGTGTCGAAGTCGACAACCTCGAGGTTGAACAGACCAATCGACGCATCGATCGATCCACTATCGAAGCCATGATCGGATAGCCGGGATCGAGTCTCGGCAAGGTTCACCGCAGACAAGAGCGCCCGATCGCGAAGCTCAAGGATGACTTCATGCCCAGGCTCCTCAAGGATCGCCGCGAGGACGGCTGAGGCATCCAGAACGACGTCGCTCATCGGTCCTGGCTCGCCTCATGCCGCCGTTCGGCGATCAATTCATCCACGAGGGACACGCCTTCGGGCACGAATTGCCTGGCGATATCGTGCGCCCGCCTGAGTGCCGCGCGGCGCGAGAGAACCTCTATCCCGTCCTCGCTGGCTCGGACATGAACCGGCTCGTCTCCAGCAAGCCCGGCCGCCTTCATCAGACCGGCCGGGATTTGCAGCCGCCCAAGGGCGTCGATCCTCACCCACGAGACGAGTTCGCCGGCGGCCGCATCTGTCTCACTCTCGCCGCCGCTCTGTTCGTCGCGGCGCGTATGCAACCCGCTGCTCACCAGAACGTTGCGCGCGTGCTGATACTTAATACCCAGATAGCGAGCAATATCGGCGGTCGCCGCACCCTCGCGTGCAAGAGCACGGATCTTGTCGGACTTCGTCCGCAGACCCTTGGTTACCTCGTTGAAATCGATTGTTTTTGCCAACATATCTGTTACCTGCCGCTCGTTTTTGATAGGTAACATCTATATATCAAAAACAACCATGTCAAGCACGTGCACTGTCACCCCACGCTCCCTTCCAGGCTGATGCCGATGAGCTTCTGCGCCTCGACGGCGAACTCCATCGGCAGCTGCTGGATGACGTCCTTGACGAAGCCGTTGACCACCAGCGCCACCGCTTCCTCGTCGGAGAGGCCGCGGCTGCGGCAGTAGAACAGCATGTCGTCGGAGATCTTCGAGGTGGTCGCCTCGTGCTCGAAGTTCACCGCCGAATTCTTCGCCTCGATATAGGGAACGGTGTGGGCGCCGCACTTGTCGCCAACCAGCAGCGAGTCGCAGTTGGTGTAGTTGCGCGCGCCGGTCGCCTTGCGGTGAGAGGTGACCAGGCCGCGATAGGTGTTCTGCGAGTGGCCGGCGGCGATGCCCTTGGAGATGATGCGGCTTTTCGTGTTCTTGCCGAGATGGGTCATCTTGGTGCCGCTGTCGATCTGCTGGTAGCCGTTCGACACCGCGATCGAATAGAACTCGCCCGATGAATCGTCGCCGCGCAGGATCACGCTCGGATATTTCCAGGTGATGGCCGAGCCGGTCTCCACCTGGGTCCACGAGATCTTGGAGCGGTCGCCGCGGCAGTCGCCGCGCTTGGTGACGAAGTTGTAGATGCCGCCCTTGCCCTCGGCGTCGCCGGGATACCAGTTCTGCACGGTCGAATACTTGATTTCCGCGTCCTCCTGCGCGACCAGCTCGACCACGGCGGCGTGGAGCTGGTTCTCGTCGCGCATCGGCGCCGTGCAGCCTTCCAGATAGGAGACGTAGGCGCCCTTCTCGGCGATGATCAGCGTGCGCTCGAACTGGCCGGTGTTCTTCTCGTTGATGCGGAAATAGGTCGACAGCTCCATCGGGCAGCGCACGCCCTCGGGCACGTAGACGAAGGAACCGTCGGAGAACACCGCCGAGTTCAGCGTCGCATAGAAATTGTCGGAGGTCGGCACGACCGAGCCCAGGTACTTCCTGACGATCTCCGGGTGCTCGCGGATCGCCTCCGAGATCGAGCAGAAGATGACGCCGGCCTTGGCCAGCTCCGCCTTGAAGGTGGTCACCACCGAGACCGAATCGAACACGGCGTCGACCGCCACGCGGGCCCCCTCGACACCGGCAAGCACCGCGCGCTCCTTGAGCGGAATGCCGAGCTTCTCGTAGGTCGCCAGAAGCTGCGGATCGACCTCGTCGAGGCTCTTCGGGCCGGCCGTCTTCTTGGGAGCCGAGTAGTAGTAGATGTCCTGGAAATCGATCTTCGGATAGGTGACCCGCGCCCAGGTCGGCTCGGTCATGGTCAGCCAGCGCCGGAAGGCGCCGAGCCGCCATTCGAGCATCCATTCGGGCTCGCCCTTCTTGGCCGAGATGAAGCGCACCGTGTCCTCGGAAAGGCCCTTCGGCGCCTTGTCCGACTCGATGTCGGTGACGAACCCGTACTTGTATTGGTCGACGTCGATCTGGCGTACCTGATCGACCGTCTCGCGAACGGCTGGCATTCAGCTACTCCATCCACAGCGGCTTCAAGGACCGCGGGTGTGAGCGATGCAGGTGGCGCTCAGGCTACCTGAATCTCTCCCGGCGCGACGTGCCTTAGCACGCCTTTCCAGGAGGTTGCGAATGAATCTAAGTCGTTTTCGGCCGAATCCCACCCCATGCTGAGCCGAATGGCGCATTTTGCCAAATCCGGCTCGATGCCCATGGCTTCCAGAACGTGGCTCGGCGCAACCTTGCCAGATGAACAGGCCGAGCCGGACGAAACCGCAACCCCGGCCAAATCGAGAGCAATAACAAGGGTTTCCGCCGAAATACCGGGCACCGCCAGGCACAGTGTCTGCGGCAGGCGGGGCGCGCCCGCGCTGAATACGGTGGCCGCAGGCCCGACGATCTCGGCCAGCCGGTCGCGCCATGAGGACCACACCGGCGCTTTGTCGAGGTCCTTGAGCGCGGCTTGAGCCGCCGCGCCAAAGCCGGCGATGGCGGCCACGTTCTCCGTTCCCGCGCGCGCGCGCCGCTCCTGCCCGCCACCGGTCAGAAGTGGCGCAAAGGTCGTCCCCTCGCTTGCCCGCACGATCGCACCGGCGCCTTGCGGGCCACCGATCTTGTGCGCCGAGAGCGTCAGAACATCGACGCCGAGTGCCTTGATATCCAAGGGAATTCGCCCAGCGGCCTGGACCGCGTCACAATGCACCAGGGCGCCTGCTGCATGGGCGATGGCAGAGACCTCCGCCACCGGCTGGATGGCGCCGGTCTCGTTGTTGGCAAGCATCACCGAAACCAGCACCCGGCCACCCGCCTTGGCCAGCATGGCGCTGAGCGCCGCGCAGTCGACAATGCCCCCGCTGTCGACGGGGATCGGGCGTATCTCGTCAACGGCGAAACCGCCGCCGGCCAGCACCGAGGGGTGCTCGGTGGCGCCGACCAGCAGCGTGCCGAGATCGACGATCTCGCTGCCGATGCGCCAGTCTGGCGTCAGCACCGTATTGTTGGCCTCGGTGCCGCCGCTCACGAAGGTCACCAGCTTGGCCTCGCCGCCGGTGAGGTCCGCCACGGCGCTCCGCGCCTGCTCGATGCGGGCGCGCGCGGCGCGCCCCTCGGCATGGACCGATGAGGCATTGCCGACCTCGCCGAGCGCAGCCAGCATGGCCGCGCGCGCCTCAGGGCGCAGCGGCGCCGTGGCGTTGTAGTCGAGATAGGTCCGCGCCATCGCGCCGCCTTTCGTTCTCGCGGCTTCCACCAGTCCGTGTCGCTGGTTCGCTAGCCAGCGCCATACCATGCCCGCACGGTCGCAGAAACCGGGAGCCGGGCATCGCTCTTCACCGCCATCAGGCCGCTGCGGTCACCATCAGGAATATCGCCCAGTAATGGACGGCAGCAGCGACGAGCACGAAAACGTGCCAGATCGCCCGCCGGTAGCGCAGGCGTTGCAGGGTGTAGAAGACCGTGCCGAGCGTGTAGATCACGCCGCCGGCCAGCACCAGCCACAGGACCGTCGGGCTCAGCACGGCCAGAAACGGCTTTGCCGCAAGCACGCCGACCCAGCCGAAGGCGATGTAGAGGAGCGTGGTGAGGTTGCGCAGCCCATGCGGGGCAAGCGCCGTCTTCAGCACCACGCCCAGCGCCGCGATCGCCCACACCACCGCCGTCAGGCCGATGGCCAGGCCGCCATGCAGCGCGCCGGCGGTGAACGGCGTGTAGGTGCCGGCAATCATGATGAAGATGGCCGCGAAATCGAGCCGGCGCAGGACCTCGTGAAAGCCCAGACGAAAACCGAGGCTGTAGGCCGCCGAAACCGCGAGCATGACGATCAGCGCGGAAGCGTACACCGCGACGGCGGCCACCGAGGTGCCGTGGAGGGCGGCGGCGGCGATCAGCGCGCGCGCTCCGGCAACGGCCGCTATCAGCCCGACGGCATGGACGATGCCGTCCGCGACGACCTCGCTCGGGCTGTATGGGCGTTCCCCGGTCACTGCGGTCATGGCCGCTTCCTTATCCGATTTCCGGTGACGTCCCCGGAGGTCCTCGCGGATCGGTGCAACTTCCATGCTCAAAATGGTGACGCCGCGCCGCTTCGGCCAGCACTCTGCGGCAAACGGCGGCCCCGGCACGCCGGCCCTGACGGTTATCCTTGAAACCGCCCCCGGCGATTGTGATATGAAGGCGCCAACTTGCCCGCCGATTGGCGGGAATTGGCCAATTCCGCCGCCCTTTCATCCGTGCGCCGACTATATCCCGCAGGGTGGCGTGTCACTCCCGAGGTCCGCAAAACCCAAATGCCCGAAGTCATCTTTGCCGGCCCCGCTGGGCGCCTTGAAGGCCGCTTCCAGCCGGCCAAACGCAAGAACGGCCCGATCGCCATCATCCTGCACCCGCATCCGCAGTTCGGGGGCACGATGAACAACCAGATCACCTACCAGCTTTTCTACATGTTCGCGAAACGCGGCTTCGCCGTGCTGCGCTTCAATTTCCGCGGGGTCGGCCGCAGCCAGGGCGAGTTCGATCACGGTGCCGGCGAACTGTCCGACGCAGCGGCCGCGCTCGACTGGGTGCAGTCGGTGCACACCGACGCGCGCTCGTGCTGGGTCGCCGGGTTTTCGTTCGGCGCCTGGATCGGCATGCAGCTTCTCATGCGCCGGCCGGAAGTCGAGGGCTTCATCTCGGTGGCGCCGCAGCCCAACCTTTACGATTTCACGTTCCTGGCCCCCTGCCCGTCCTCGGGCCTCATCATCCACGGCGACCAGGACAAGGTCGCCCCGCCCAAGGACGTGCAGACTCTGGTCGACAAGCTCAAGACCCAGAAGGGCATCAAGATCGAGCAGACCATCGTCAAGGGCGCCAACCACTTCTTCGAGAACAGTACCGAAGAGCTGATCGACCTTTGCTCCGATTACGTCGACCGGCGCCTGGCACCGGGGTCGACGGCGGGGTAAGCCGTCCGGCAGCAGACGTGGCCGCCGGCGGACGGCCTTGCGTTGATCCGCAAGCGGCCCTAGCCCGCCGGCACCCCGGCCGCGCCGTTGCCGAGCATCACCTTCCACATGGGTTCGTAGAATTTATCGTTCACACCTTCGGTGTGATAGGGGACCCATTTGGGCAGGTGCTGCGGGTTGCGCCAATGGGCGAAATCGGGTTCCCGCTTCAGCGCGTAGATGTGGTCGGCCGGGATCTTCAGGGCCTGGTAGGTCTGCCTCAGCACCTTCGCTCCTGGCTCCTTGACGTGATAGGTGCCATACCAGCGATCGGCTGGCGTGACCGCCCGATCGGCATACCATCTGGCGATCCGCAGCTTCGGGGACTGCGAATAGAAGTCCCAGCCACCTGAGAAGGACAGCACGCGCGCGACCGCGTATCTCTGCGCAAGCAGCTCCGCCATGCCGCCACCCTGCGATTGTCCGGCAACGGCGACCTGCGACCAGTCGGGCTGGTCGCCCTTCAGGTAGTGCTGCCACTGCCCGCCGGGGTCGTTGCGCACGAGGTACTGGAGCAGCTTGGTGAAACGATTGACGATCGCGTCCTGCGGCTTGTCGGGGATGGCGGAAAACGTGCCTTCACCAAAGAGACGCCGGTTCCTGAACTGCAATGCGCAATCGTGATCGCGCGTCAGCTCACGGCCCACGCAGACCTGCCCGACGGCAGGCTCCGAAATGAAAGACAGCGAGACGATGCGATAGCCCTGCACATTCACCGTGTGGAAGAACGCGCCCGGCTGCTGGTCGGGCGTGCCCGACGTGCCGGTGAGAAACAGCAGAATCTCGTTGCCCTCGACCCGCCGGTCATAATAGACGCGGCTCGGCGTGTTCCATTGGGTGATGGTCGGATCGGTGGCGCTTGGCTTGATGGCCATTTTGCGCAGGTAAGTCACGTCGAAGGGCGGCGCGGGATGATCGGCCGCCACGGCCGCCGGAATCAGTGCCATGCATGCCAGGACGGCAGAGCAGATCAGCTTGTACATTCGGATAGCCAGCCATTGCTCGTCATCGCCCTTGGCCCCGGAGGTACCGTCCGGCCGGACCGCGCGCAATACGTGCGCCCTTCCCTTCCTCAGACAACGTTAATTGTGAGGTGCCCATACCAGGCCGGCGTTGAGCGCTAAGCCAGCTTCTTCGCCGCCAGCACCGCGTTGAGCCCGCCGAAGGCGAAGGAATTCGACATCGCCACGTCGATTGTCATCGGACGTGCTGCATTGGGCACGTAGTCGAGATCGCAAGCCGGGTCGGGCTCGAGGTAATTCATCGTCGGCGGGGCGATGTTGTCGCGCACGGCAAGAAGTGTGGCAACGAACTCCAGCGCGCCAGCGGCGCCCAGCGCATGGCCAACCATCGACTTGGTCGAGGAGACCGGAATCGCCTTCGCCCGCTCGCCGAACGTGACCTTGAGGGCCTCCGTCTCGGTCGAGTCGTTGGTCATCGTGCCGGTGCCGTGGGCGTTGACGTAGTCGACGTCCTCGCGTGTGAGGCCGGCATCAGCAAGGCAGGCGTTCATCGCCCGCGCCATGCCGCCGACATCCGGATTGGTCAGGTCGCGCGCGTCGGCGCTCATGCCGAAACCGGCGATTTCGGCAATGATCTCGGCGCCGCGCGCCCGGGCGCTGTCCAGCGTCTCCAGCACCACCATGGCGGCGCCCTCGCCGATCACCAGCCCCTTGCGCCCCTTCGAGAACGGCCGGCAGGTATCGGTCGCCATCACCCTGAGCGCCTCCCAGCCCTTCAGCGTGCCGAGATTGATGCAGGCCTCGGTGCCGCCGGTCACCGCCGCATCGGCGATGCCGGAGCGCACCATCTGATAGGCCAGCCCGATGGCATGGGTCGCCGAGGAGCAGGCGCTGACGATGCCGAAGGCGGGACCGCGCAGGCCGAGGAACATCGACACCTGGCTGGCCGGCGCATTGGGCATCAGCTTGGGCACGGTGAGCGGATAGACCCGCGTCGCCTTTTCGGAATAAAGCCGCTTGTAGGATTCGTCGATCGTGGTGGAACCGCCGATGCCGGTGCCGACGATCGCCGCCGTGCGTTCCGACAGCGCCTCGCCGATGGTCAGCCCAGACTGGGCCAGCGCCTCACGTGCGGCGATGATTGCGAACTGCGACACGCGATCGAGCGGCGCCAACTGGCGTTCCTCGAAATAGGCGGCTGGATCGTAGTCCTTGACCTCGGCAACCACCTCGCGGAACAGCAGCTCCGGCGAGACCAGCGTCGGCTGGGCAATGCCGCTCACGCCCTCGCGCAGCGATTGCCAATAGGTGGCCGTATCCTTGCCGACCGGCGAAACGACGCCGCACCCCGTGACGACGACGCGATGTGGCCAGATCACGATTGTGGCTTCTGATCGACCAGGCCCTGGATCGCCTTGACCACGTCGCCGACAGTCGCGAAGTCGGTGGCAGCGCTATTGGCGTTGTAGGGGATCTGGATGCCGAATTTTTCTTCCAGGTCGAACACCATTTCCAGTGCATCAATCGATTCCAGGCCAAGTTCCTGGAGATTGTCGGCCAAATTGATCGTCTTCTCGCCAGGAACCTTCTTGGCGATAATTGCAATCACGTCCGCAGCCACATCGGCCATTTTTTCTTCGCCTCCAGCCCCCAAAAGGCCATCCTCGTTATTCTTGCTAACGGCCCTTTGCCTCTTTTTCCAGAGCTTCGACCCTTTTTTTCAGATCATCCACCCGCGGGTAAAGCTGCCGCAAACGGCCGATATTCGCCAGTCTGGAAATGAACTTGTCATAATGGGTCGCCGGTGTCCCGCTGAATGTCTCCCCGGCCGGCACATGGCTGGCAAGGCCGGACCCCGCCGCAATCGTGGCGCCCTCGCCGATCGTCAGGTGCGGCGCTATGCCGACGCCGGAGGCGATCACCGCCCGGTCGCCGATGACGCAGCTGCCGGCAATGCCCGACATACCGCAGATCACGCAGTTTTCGCCGATGACCACGTTGTGGCCGATCTGCACCTGATTGTCGATCTTTGTGCCGTCGCCGATGCGTGTCTCGCGCAGGGTGGCGCGATCGATGGTTGTGCTGGCCCCGATCTCGACGTCGTTGCCGATCACCACAGTGCCGAGCGAATGGGTGCGCTTCGGCCGGGTGACGCCGTTGCTGCTGCCGTCCGGGTTGGAGACCGGCAGGAAGCTGAATCCGTCGGAGCCGATCACCGTGTTGCCGTGCACGATGACCCGGTCGCCGAGGCGCACACGGTCGAGCAGCCGGACGCCTGAATGAATCACGCAATCGCGACCGACGACGACACCGGCGCCGACGGTTGCGTGCGGCAGGATCGTGGTGCCGGCGCCGATCGTGCTCCCCGCCCCGACCACGGCGCAGGGACCGATATTGACGCCTTCGCCAATGACAGCGTCGGGCGCGACCACGGCACCCGCGTGGATGCCGGCGCCATGGGCTGGACCTGGATCGAACAGGGCGGTCAGGATGGCGATCGCCACACGGTCATTGCCGCCATAGAGGATCGCGGCCGTGCCGTTAGGCGGCGAAGCACCGGCCGGGATAAGCACCGCACCGGCTGGCGTGCCGGCAAGATGGGCCTGCGCCTCTTGCGAAAGCGCTATCGCCAGGTCGCCGCCGCCGGCAGCGTCAGCGGGATGGACGATGCGACGGATATCAAGGCCACCGTCGCCGGAAACCTTAGCCGATAATGCGCTGGCGATATCGCTGAGTTGCATGGACTCGGGGTCGGGCCGTTCTCTTTCTTTGCCTCCGGTTCCTAGCGCACTATCCGGCTGCCTGCCAGCGAGGCGATCAGGGTGCGGCGAGCCGTCCTCCGGTCGTCGGCGCCGTGACGCCGGTGGTGCCGGGAAAGGTCAGCGGCAGGCCGGACAGGCTGCGGGCGGCGAGATAGGCGAACGCCTCGGCCTCGATGAAATCCGGCGACCAGCCGAGCTTGTCGGCGCCTTCGAGGGGAACGCCGGCCCGGTCAGCCAGCATCCGCATGAGCACCGGATTGTTCGCACCGCCGCCGGATACGATGATGCGATCGGCCCCGCCGGCCATCACGATGCCTTTCAGAATCGTGCGAGAAGTGAAGGCGGTCAGCGTCGCCGCGCCGTCGGCATCGGAGAGGTGCTCCACCGGTGCGGCCGAAAAGGCATTGCGATCGACGGATTTCGGCAGGGGCCGGTCGAACCAGCGATCGGCCATCAGGCGCTTCAGCGCCGCGCCGTTCACCCGCCCGCGCGCCGCAAGCGCCCCGCCTTCGTCCATGCCCGCGCCAGTGCGCTCGCGCACGAAATCATCGATGAGCGCATTGCCGGGGCCGGTATCGCCGGCAACAAGCGTGCCGTCGGCGCCGATGCGGGTGAGGTTGGCGACACCGCCGATGTTGACAACGACCACGGTGCCGCCGAGCCCGGCATGGGCCACCAGCGCCCGGTGATAGACGGGCACCAGCGGTGCCCCCTCGCCGCCCGCCGCAACATCGGCGGCGCGCAGATCGAAGACCACCCGCAGCCCCAGCCGCTTGGCGAGCGCCGTGCCGTCACCGATCTGCACCGTCAGATGGCGCTCCGGCACATGCAACACGGTCTGGCCGTGGAAGCCGACGAGGTCGAGGACGAGGCCGGGATTGTCGCGGCGAAGCTGTCCGACGGCCTCGGCGTGGGCCTCGGTGACCATGTGTTCCGCCTCCGCCAATACCCCCGGCCGTGCGTCCCGGTCGGTGAGGTCGCGCGCCTGGACAAGCGCCCGCCGCAGGAGCGCCCGCTCGTCCTCGTCATAGGGCCGCCCCAGCCGCGGCCCGAAACCGCCAATCTCCTCACCGTCGGTCTCCAGCACCGCGGCATCCACACCGTCCATGGAGGTGCCGCTCATCAGGCCGAGAACGTTCATGGGGTCCTTCCCGTCCGAATCCCGAGGTGAAATCGCCAATTCATCCTGCTAAACAGCCCCGCGCGCCGCCGCAAGGCGCCCTCATCACGGATTGCCGCAATGACCGAGTTCAAGTCCGATTTCCTGCGTGTCATGACCGAGCGGGGATTTGTCCACCAGTGCTCCGACCCGGAAGGGCTCGACGCGGCGCTGGCCAAGGGCATGGTCACCGCCTATGTCGGCTACGACTGCACGGCGGAGAGTTATCACGTCGGCAATCTACTCTCGATCATGATGCTGCGCTGGTTCCAGAAACCGGCCACCGGCCGATCACGCTGATGGGCGGCGGCACCACCCGCGTCGGCGATCCGTCGGGCAAGGACAAGTCACGCAAGCTTCTCACCTATGACCAGATCGAGGCCAACAAGCAGAGCCTCAAGGCAACCTTCGCCAAGTTCGTCGATTTCGAGACCGGCACCAATGCCGCCATCATGATCGACAATGCCGAGTGGCTGGCGCCGCTCAACTACATCGATTTCCTGCGCGATGTCGGCAAGCACTTCTCGGTCAACCGCATGCTGGCGATGGACTCGGTCAAGCTCCGTCTCGACCGCGAGCACGAACTCTCCTTCCTCGAGTTCAACTACATGGTGCTCCAGGCCTACGACTTCACCGAACTCAACCGGCGCTACGACTGCACGCTGCAGATTGGCGGTTCCGACCAGTGGGGCAACATCGTCAACGGCATCGACCTCGGCCGGCGCATGGGGCTCACGCAGCTCTACGCACTGACCTGCCCGCTGCTCACCACGTCGTCGGGCGCCAAGATGGGCAAGACCGCGCAGGGCGCGGTGTGGCTCAATGCTGACCTACTGTCGGCTTACGAATACTGGCAGTTCTGGCGCAATGCCGAGGATGCCGATGTCGAGCGCTTCCTCAAGCTCTACACCGAGCTGCCGCTGGACGAGATCGCGCGGCTGGCGGCGCTTTCGGGCGGCGAGATCAACGAGGCCAAGAAGGTGCTGGCAACTGAGGCGACCACCCTCCTCCATGGCCGCGCCGCAGCGCAGCAAGCGGCGGAGGCCGCCCGGCGCACCTTCGAGGAAGGCGGGCTGGCGGAGGCGCTGCCGACCATCGCGGTGCCGGCACACGAGCTCTCCGCCGGCATCGGCGTGCTGGCGCTCTTCGTGCGCGCCGGGCTGGTGTCATCGAACGGCGAGGCACGCCGCCAGATCCGCGGCGGCGGCCTGCGCCTCAACGATGTTGCGATCGCCAACGAGACGGCCATGGTCACCGCCGGCGACCTCATCGAGGGCGTCGTCAAGCTGTCGCTCGGGCGCAAGAAGCACGTTCTGGTGCGGCCTGAGTAGTATCGCTTGGCGGGCGCCGTATTCGCCCCCAAACTAAGGCTGGAATTCGAAGATCTTGCGAAAGATGCCCGGTGCCACCGCCGACAGCGGATTGAAGAAGACGTGCGGATTGGCGATTGCCCCGTCGATCTTGAAGGTAACGCCGATCAGGCCCTCGGTGAGGCCGCCGCCGGCAATTACGCCGATGATCGGAATGCGGCTGAACAGATTGTTGAAGGCGTACGCCGGCAGATAGGTCCCGGAGAGCGAGATGGTTGCGCTCGGCAGGTCATAGCGGCCGGAGAAGGTCGCGCCGATGGCGGAGCCGCGCAGCAGCGCATCCTCGATCACCAGCGCCCTTTGCGTCTTGCTGAAGCGAGCGATCATGCGGTCGAAATGCACGCGCGTCGGATCGAAACCGTCGCGGCTGCCACCGCCTGAGTTGCGTCCGACACCGACCCGCGCCATTGCCGGCTCGTTCAACACGTAGAAATCGGCGACCTGCATCGTGCCGACCAGCGGACCGTTCGGCCCGCCCTGTCCGTCGAGCGTGATCGTACCGCCGGCGACGTGGGTATAGAGATCGACGAAGCTCAGCAGGTGGCCGGCGTCGCCGGCACTGGCGTTGAGCCGCGTCCCGTCGGCGCCAACCGTATAGTCGATCGCCAGGTCCTTGCCGGCGATCTTGCCGGTGAAATTGAGCTTCTGCGTTTCACCGCCGACCGACACCAGGGTCAACGCGGCTCCGCTGACGACTTCCTGGTTGAAGCCGATCAGCTTGTCGATATGGGCATCAACCGCAATATCGGGGAACCCGCCCGCCTGTTCGTTACGATCGCGAATCTGGGAGAGCAGTCCGCGCACGTCGAATGAGGCGCCGCGCGCCGATATGGCGTAGCCGGCGTCGCTGCGCGTCAGCCTGAGCGAGATCGAGTCGCCGGCATGCAGCGACAGATTTTCGATGTCGGCCGAGAGCAGGTTGGACGACGAATCGAGCTCGGCCGAACCGGTGAAGCCGAAGCCGTCGCCCTCGAGGACGAGGTTCTGGACCGACTGGCCCGTCTTGTTCTTCACAATGTCAAAGGACAGCGTCGCCGGCACGCCGATCCCCTTCGACCAGCCGAGGCCCTGCAGCACCACCCGAGCCCGGCGCAGGTCGAGTTTGTAGTGCTGCGTGCCGGTGTCGTTGTCGGTTACCAGTGCCGTAACCGTGCCGGAAAGCACGTTGTCCAGTCCGACGCCGAGCCGCTTGCGCGCCGCGTCGTCGAGCACGAGGCGCACCTGGCGTTCGCCCGGCTGCGCCTTGACGCCATCGACGGTGGTCGGCAGCGACATGCTGACATCGGCCGCGACGCCGTCGATCTTCGCCTTGCCGTAGACGGCCACGTCGTCGGGGGTGATGGTCAGCGTGACGTCGGCCTTGGTCAGGATGCGTCCGTCGATTGGCACCTTGCTGGCGGCGTTCTTGGTCTTGGCCACGACTTTCCAGTCGACGTCGGACTCGTCGATCTTGTCGCGCAGCGGAAAGCGCACCGACAACGAGGCGTCGGCCGTGCCGCTGAGATCGTTCGGCGACATGTCGCGCTGCGCCAAAGCATTGATCGGATCGGCGTTGGCGATATCGGCAATTGCGGCCACCGGGCCGGACAGCTGGAACTCGACGATGCCGTCGGCCGGTCGTTTGGCGACGTTGGGAATGGCGAAGGCACCGGCCTCGATCTTGACCGTGCCGGCCGGCACCTTGATCTGGCCGCTGGTCACGTCGACGCCGAAGGTCGACCCGGACAGCACAACGTTGCCCGTCGCCTTGGTCACGGCGGGCACTTTGCCGACCGTCGTGAAGGTGACGTTCTTGAGCTGCATGTTGAGGTGCATGGCCTTGTCGGGCAACTGCACCGGCGTGCCCCACAGCACGCCGGCAGGCACCGACGCCTCGTAGGAGCCTTCGGCGAGCTGTCCCGAAAGAATGTGCTCCATCACCCAGTGCCGCGCCGCCGGGGCAATGAACGGAATCCAGATCGTCTTCAGCGTGGTGACGGGCATCGGCGAGAACGAGGCGGCCAGCGCCAGCGACGGCGTCTTGCCCGGCTCGAAGCCGAGCCTGCCGGCGGCCGCCACCGAACCGGCCGTCGTGACGACGACCGCGTTGCTGATCGACAGGGTCCGCGCGCGCAGATCGGCCGTCCCCTCGAGGGATATGCGCTGCGCCACCATGGGCGGCGCCTGCGAATCGGACGGCGCCATCACCGTTCCGGGCGATTCGAGATCGAAGGCATAGCGTCCGGCGGCGGGATCGCCGTCGGGCCTGATCGTGCCGGTCACCAGGCCGCGGGTGTTGCCAAAGGAGAAGGTCGAAGGATCGATGACGATCGCCTTCTTGGGGATGTCCCAGTGCAGGCGCACCGTGGCCCCGTCGAGCAGCACACTCTCCTGCTTGGCAAGAAGGTCTTCGCGGAAGCGCAGCGTGCCGGCGCCCACGTCGATGCGGGCGCTGGCATCCTCGACCGCGCCGCTGGCGTTGACATGCATTGAGGCGCGCCCGTAGAGCGGCATGTCGGCCACGAACAGGCCCTTGTCGTCGCCGAAGGCGGGGATGATGTCGGCCGGCGTCAGTTGCGAGAATTCCGCCGATATGGCGTGTCCGCCCGAATTGGCGTCGAGGTCGCGCTCGATGGTCGCTGACCAGCGCCCGCTATAGCCGGAGGTGGAGAAGTTCACGGTCAACGCCGAGGTCTGCGGATCGAGCTTGACGCTGAGATCGGTGCTGGCAAAGCGCCGCTGGCGGCCCTCGCTGGCGTCCCATACCGAAATCGTGCCGTTGACCACGGACAGGCGCTCGAATCCGGCGGCGGTCGCCACATCGATCGGCGGCTTGATGCCGCGGTCGAGGATCTGCAGGGCGCTGACCAGATCGGGAAATTCCGGCGCGTCCTTCGCGGCGGCCGGTGATGTCGACGGCGCCGGTGAGCTGGCGCCCGGGGCAGCAGGGTCGGCGGCGGCCACGGCGCTGCCCTTCGGGTCGGCGGACGCCTGTATGGTGCCGCCCGGTGGCGTGCCCGCCGGTGCCGTTGCCGCGGGCGGCGGCGACCCGCCCGGCTCCGCGGCGCCGAGCAACACGCGGCCGTCCTTGGTGCGCACGAAGGATATTTGCGGTGCGTTGAACTCCACCGTGCGAATATCGACGTGAAACCTGAGCAGCGAGGTGGGATCGACGACGAAGCGCGTCTCCGGCACGTTGACGACCACGGCGTTCTTGCTGTCCCGCACGACGATGTCGTCGACGCGGACGACCAGGCCGAGCACCGGATCGGTATCGAACACCGCCCGTTTGATGGCGACCGAATAGTCCGGTCCGAGGTTGGCGCGCAGCGTCGAGGCAATCTGGTCGCGCACGAATCCGAAATCGGTCCGGCCGACGAGCGTCAGAATGATCGCCACGACGACAACGACGACCAGGACGGCAACCAGGATCGACAGCGCGCGGATACCGAGGCGGAACCACGCGGCAGGCGAATTGCGTTGCCGCAGCGGCCGCGCGGCCGCCGTACGGGAGAATAACTTCAGGCGCATTGCTCGGAGCGTCGATCCCTCCCGACCCGGACAGGTGCCGGCCCGTGATTCCAGACTGTGTCGTCGGCCCCTTTGTACCAAGAAGCTCGACGGAGGGGAGATTTCCTCTCGATCGATGACTTGTCGGTGGCGCCGGCAGCAGTAGATTGACGTTCTGCAGCGCGGGTCGGCTCGTCAGCCCCGTGGTATGCCGTTGAAGCCAGCTAAGTGCGACGAAAGGAAGGCGAATGGCGGATTTAGCCGAGGGCGACAAGGCTCCGGACTTCACATTGGAGGCTGATGATGGCAGCCATTTCCGGCTTGCCGACCACAAGGGCAGCAAACTTGTCGTGTATTTCTATCCAAAGGATGACACCCAAGGTTGCACCATCGAGGCAATTGACTTCACCACGGCAGCGCCGGCCTTCGCCAAGGCCGGCACCAAGGTTGTCGGCATCTCTCCGGACAGCGTCGCCGAGCACTGCAAATTCCGCGACAAGCACGGCCTCGGCATCACGCTTGTCGCCGATCCGGAGCGCAAGGCCATCGCCGCCTATGGCGTATGGGCGGAGAAGTCGATGTACGGCCGCAAATATATGGGCGTCGACCGGTCGACCTTCCTGATCGGTCCCGACGGGCGCATCGCGCGGGCGTGGCGCAAGGTCAAAGTGCCGGGTCACGTCGAGGCGGTACTGGCCGCCGCGGAAGCCCTGTAGAGCCGCTTTGTGGCGGCCGCGATCTTGTCGCTGGTGCCGAAAAAGGCACTGGCGTTCGCCGCCTCTTTGCCTCATTCTCGCGCTCAAACCTGATCCCGGTGATGGACCGTCGTTGGGGCGACGTGTCCACCATTTTCGTGGATGGAGCTAGACGTGTTGAAATCATTGATCAGAAATGGGGCGATTTCGTCCGGCGGAATCGTTCTCGGGGCGGTTATGGCCTTTTCGGTCGCTGGGCTGGCGCCCATTGGCGCGATGGCAGAGACGACGCCGGCACCGGCCGATCAAGCCAAGCCGGCGGGACCGGATGTGGCCCCGACCGAGTGGGTCAAGATATGTGATCCGAAAGACGCGTCGCTCTGCCAGATTTCCGAGGACTATTTGCTGGTCGGTGCCAATTCGGCGATCGCCAGTATTTCGATCCAGACGTCTCCCGACCCGAAGAAATTCGCCGTCGGCATTCAGGTACCTCTCGGTTTCATGGTCAATGCGGGCATCCCGCTCAACGTGGACGGAACCAAGAAGGCAACCGCCCAGTTCATAACCTGCGTGCCTTCACCCCAGAGCCAGGCCTATTTCTGCCTGGCCCAGGCATTGGTGGACGACGGCTTCATCGACACCCTGAAGAAGGCAAAGATGCTGCAGCTGTCGTTGACCGGCATGGACAAGTCCACCGCGACGATGAATTTTCCGCTGACGACCTTTGCCCAGGCCTATGACGGACCCGATCAGGCCGCTCTCGCCCGGCAGCGTGACGACGCAGCCAAGATTCTGGCGGAAAAGGCCAAGGAGCGGGCGAAGCAGCTCGAGGGCCAGCAGCCGAAGCCGTAGGCACCGCGCCGCACGGTCTCATCCCCGACGGACGAGGTTCTGTCGCGTTATCAGCGTCACGAACGGCCAGGACCGACTGGCGGCCGGAGCTTGCTCCGGCCTTCGCCGCGCGCTGCCGCAGCGCCCGGCCAGAATTTGTTAACCTTAATGCTTTCTAATCGAACTCAACGATTTTCTTGCGTGTTTCCGCAATAATCGGTGAGTTCGTATGCCTGCCGCAACTGCCCGTCTGTCGACGTCCTTCGCCAAACGCAAGCCCCCGCATCGTGTGATTATCGCCCGCGGCGGCGAGGTCAGAACCTTCACCGTCAGGCCCTGGCTTGCCGGCACCGTCGCCGTCTGTGCCGCAGTCCTTGGCATCCTTTATCTCGCCGCGACCGGCTATCTCTTCTTCCGCGACGACATCCTCGCAGCCTCGATCGCCGATCAGACGCATATGCGGCAGGCTTATGAGGACCGCATCGCGGCACTGCGGTCGGACATCGACCGGCTGACCAGCCGCCAGCTCCTCAACCAGCAGCAGATCGAGGCGGACGTCCAGCGGCTTTCCGGCCGGCAAGCGGCGCTCGACGCACGTCAGGACGTCATCGCTGGCTTGAGCCAGGCGGCACGGCGCGTCGGAATCGCACCGGACGCCACCGAAGCCGCAGCGCCGGGCGGCGCTCCGGCCGCCGGCCAGGCTGCCGCCGCCACGCCGGCCAAGGCCGCTGCCAAGTCGCCGCTCGCCGACGCCACCATCCGCTCCGGCGCGCCACAGACCGGCGCCGATCCTGCGAAGCGGGTCAGCGCAATCGAGCATTCACTCGAGACGCTGGCGCACGAGCAGATCGCCTATGTTGACGACGTCGCGATGCGGGTGAAGCAGCGCACGCAGAAGATCGCCACTGTCCTCGAGCGCCTCGGCCAGAAAGTACCGCCCAGCCATGCTGCGACCAGCGACGATGCGGTCGGCGGTCCCCTTGTCGCGCTGTCGCCAAGCTCGGACCCCGCGAGCTTCCGCGCCGGCGTTGCGCTGGTTGCCGGCGAAGTCGAGCACTTCGGCATGCTGCGCCGCATCGCTCTCAGGCTGCCGCTGACCCGCCCGATCCCCGGCGCGCCGATCACCAGCCGTTTCGGTGTCCGCATCGACCCGTTCCTCGGCACACCGGCAATGCACACCGGCGTCGATTTCCGTGTGCCGATCGGCTATCCGGCCCGCGCCACCGCCGATGGTACCGTGACCGTCGCCGGCTATAACGGCGGCTACGGCAACATGGTCGAGGTCGACCACGGCAACGGTGTCACCACCCGCTACGGCCATCTCAGCCAGATCCTGGTGAAGGTCGGCCAGGTCGTATCGAAGGGAACCGTTCTGGGCCGCACAGGCTCGACCGGCCGCTCGACCGGCCCTCACCTCCACTACGAAGTGCGGGTCGACGGCGATGCCATCGATCCCATGCGCTACATCAAGGCGGGCAGCGAGATCGCGGCCCTGCTCTAGAAGCCTTTGGCAGCTGTCACGGCCGCTTCGTTTCCGGCGTCCCCCCGCTGCGGACGCGAGGCGTGGCGCCTTGGGGCAGATCGCATTTCGACGGCACAGGCGACGGGCGACGCTCAGGCGCGTAATCGTACAACGTCGCCGCTGATCTCCAGCTCGTGGGCGAATTCGCTGGCCGGCTGCGGGCGCCCAAACAAGAATCCCTGCACTTCATCGACTCCCACGGCGCTGAGCAACGCCACCTGCGCGGCGTTCTCCACGCCCTCGGCAACCAGATGCAGCCCCAGGTCCCGCGCAAGGCCGGCGACTGCCCGAACAATCGAGGCCGAGCTTGCGTTGTCGGGCAGTTCCGCGACAAACGATTTGTCCAGCTTGATCTTGGTGATCGGAAATTTCTGAATGTAGCTGAGAGACGAGTATCCGGTGCCGAAGTCGTCGAGGGCGATGCCAACGCCGAGTGCCCGCAAACGCAACAGAGCGCTCTGGACGGCCGTGCTCGGCTGCATGAACAGCGACTCGGTGATCTCCAGATCGAGCCGTGACGCGGACAAGCCCGTCTGCTTCAATACGCCTGAAACGAACTCCGCGATGTCGCCACGCGCGAATTGCGCCGAGGATACGTTGACCGCCAGCCGAATTGGCTTTGACCAGCCGGCCGCCTCCGCGCATGCCGTTTCCAGGACCCACCGACCGAGCCCATCGATGAGCCCGGTGGCTTCGGCAACGGGAATGAACTCCTCGGGCGAGACCAGCCCCCGCGTCGGGTGACGCCAGCGCACCAGTGCCTCGACTCCAATCAGATTATTGGTGCGGAGCTCGATCTGAGGCTGGTACCAGACCTCGAATTCCCTGCGCTCAAGCGCCTGGCCGAGTTCGAATTCAAGACGCTGCTGCTGGTTGAACGAGTGCAACATCGTGCGGTCAAACACCACGAACCCGCTGCCACCGCTCGCCTTGGCTCGGTACAAGGCGATATCGGCCCGCTTGAGGATATCGTCCGGACCCTTGTCGCGCGCATCCGCCAGTGCGACGCCCGCGCTCGCGCCGACAAGCACTTGGCGACCATCCACGTCCAGCGGCTTGCTGCTCGCGGCCACGATGTGGGTCGCAAACGCGACAGCATCGTCGCCCGCCTTCGAACCGGAAAAGAGGGCCGCGTATTCGTCGCCGCCGAGGCGTGCAACGATGGCATCGTGGGGCAGCAGGTTGGTGGCGCGCCCGGCAATTCGCCGCAGAACGAGGTCTCCGATATGGTGGCCGAGCGTGTCGTTTATGGTCTTGAACCGGTCGAGATCGAAGCAAACGACCGCGCTCGCGCGCAGCCTGGTTTCGCTGGCTGTGAACACCGCTTCAAGGCGTTCGATCAACTGGTGGCGGTTGGGCAGTTGGGTGAGCGAATCGAACCGGGCCATGTGTGCGATCTTGGCTTCGGCCGCTTTCTGCTCTGTGATGTCCGTGAAGGTCAGGCAAACGACACGGTGTCTGGCTTCCGCGCCGTGGTCGTCGGTCGCCTCGCTCTCAACCTCCGAAATGGTGGCGACGTATTCGATTACGCGGACCTCGCCGTCGCCGCGGCGGAACGAGACGACGCTCGGACTGCGAACAAGGCGTTCGAGACCGGTGGTCAGGACCGCGTCGGCCGCAGCCATGAGCTGCGGCGGCAGGACCGCGCGTGCTTTCGATCCGACAAGATCGTTGCGCTGACCGAGCAGTTCCGCAGCGCTGCGGCTGGCCGCCCGGATCGACCCCGCCTCGTCGACGACCACGATCCCGGCGAAATTGTCCGCGACGACCTTGGTGAGCAGAGCTTCGGCGTTGCTGGCCCGCACCCGCCACATGGTCTGAAGAAGCTGCCGGATGTCGATCTCGCTCACCAAGGCAATGATGGCGAAGGTCGCAAAGGCCAGCAGCCATGGGGCGGTGATCACGACCAGCGCGTAGCCCATCTGGAGCAACGCTGCGGAGGCTTCGACAAGCGCGGCGGCAACAAAGAGCCCGCCGAACAGGTATTGCCACTTCGCGCGGCCGATGAAGAAGGCGGCGATGGCAATGAGGATCAAACCCGCGAGTGTAACGACCGCACTCGTTTGGTGCAGCACACGTCCTTGCATCAGCGTCTCGGTTGCGACCGCCTGGAGCAAGGCGCCGGATACCGTTCCGGCAATTGGCACCTGGAAGAAATCGCGAAGCTCGACCGCTTGCGCGCCAACGATCACCTTCTTGCCGGCGATGCGGCTCGGATCGACCGTGCCGCGCAACACGTCGATCAGGGAGATTCTGTCGATGGCGCCTTGATTGATACTGAAGTCGATTGGGAAAGCCTTGCCCGCTTCACCCAGCCCGCCGGCGAGAACCGCGGGCATGGACGGCACCGGCTGACCATCGACGATCAATCCGTAGCTGAACGACCTGACCTGACCGTCCGCGTCGGGCCGCACATTGACACTGGCGACCCAGGCGTTCTCGCTGAATGGCCGCAGCGGTCGATTGTAGGTCGACGCAGCATCGGTCGCGCCGCTCACCCTTTGTGCGAACGCCGCAAGAATGACGCTGCCGCCACCGCGCTTCAACGCCGAGGTGAGCGCCGCGTCGTCGGCGGGATCCGACGGCGCGCTGAAGTCCACATCGATCGCGATTTCATCGGGATGCAGCGCAACGAGCTTGTCGATCAACTGCGCAAAGACCGTGCGCCGCCAGGGCCAGTTGCCCATCGCGGCAATGCTCTTGGCGTCGATATCGACAACGACAACATCGCCGGTCGGTGCGCGGCGGTGCATCGCCATGCGGGCGGCGGTCTGCTGATCTTCGATCGGGCGCAGGACGCCGCTCCATTCGGCCGCCAACGGGACGAGGATGACGAGAGCAGCGGCAATTGTGCGGCGAAGCATGAAGGTCTGCTCGCTTGGACGATGGTGGAGGCGGCGGCGCGAACCGGATTGGCTCAGCCGAACTTTCCCTTGAAATATGCGAGGCCCAACGCCAGCGCGACTGACAGGCCAAAGAGGCTCGCCAACACTTGAGTACTGAAGCCCTCTCCGTCTTCACCGCCAAACCACGCGTCCAGGAAGCCGCGCTTCTGCGCGCGCGGAGACGGGCTCGGCCGGGGGAGGATGGCGTCGCCATGCGTGCCCCCGCTTACGCCATTTGCATTGCCGCCGGAATCGCCACCACCGGGACCGCCCGCGCCGGCGGCCGCCACGACCGCACCGGTGCCGTCGTTTCGTGCATCCATGACCGGAGTGAGGCCCGGCGTCGGGTCGCTTGAAGCGACCTGAAGGGCATGGATCTTCTCTCGGGAAAGGCCATCGACAATCGGTGCGCGTGGCCTGCCCGGCCTGATAACGGGACGGGGCCCGGAGCCGGAAACTGTCAATTGCGCGTCCTGCCCACTGACCTGCGCCCTTAATCCGGCGGGGGTATCGACGGTGTCGCCGGTGGCGAGGTCGCTGACCTCGACCAGACCACGGTTCACCGTAACCGCTCCGCCCCGGTCATCGACGTTGACGGTAAAATTGGTGCCCTTGACGACCGCGGCCAGGTACGGGGTCTCCACGGCAAAATGCTTCACCTTCTGCCGATCCACATCAAACGTGATTTCCCCGGCGTGCTCGAGAACCGTCGTGATGCCTTGGCTGTCGCCATCCGGAAGGGTGACGACCGTATTGGCACCGATCAGCATGGTCTGGGTTCCGCGAACCAGAAAGACGCGGGCGCCCTCTCCGGTCATGACCGTCGCGCCACCGGGAATATCAGCGGTCGGTCCAAGCGATACGAATTGCGCCGTGTCGGACCCGATCCAGACGGAACCGCTCGAACGCGAGATATGCCACTGGTCAGCCGCGGCCGCGCCGACCAAAACCAGGGTTGAGACGACTGCACCGAAAACGATGCGTGTCACATAGCTGGACACCTAGTCCTCCAATGAACCTCGCAAGTCCGGCAACAGAGTACTGGCAACAAGGTGCTACCAAGAGATCACTTAAAGCTTGCAAATACGTGAGCAGGAACTCGGCTAAAATTTTAGCGAATGCGCAACGCCCGACTTGTTGACGCCCGGCTTTTTGCCGGTTCGCGTCGCGCGCCGATCCGGTTCCGTTCGGGCCGGCCGCGGAAATATGTCGCGGCCCCCTGCCCAAAAAAGAAGCGGCCATGGCTTGCCATGGCCGCTTTGCCCCTGGGGGTCGACGGTGAGCCTCAGGCGGCGGCGGCTTGCTTCTCGGCGCGCACGCCCTGCATCGCCCGGCTCCACGCGACCAGCTGGTCGAGCAGGACGGTGAGCTGCTGCTCGTGCCGGGGGTCCGGCTTCAGCACGCTCCAGTTTTCGAAATCCGTGTACATCGACAGCGACACATGGGCGCGCACGTCGGCGACCTGGACTTCCGACATGATGCCGCGCAGGTGCTCCACGGCGCGGGCGCCGCCGGTCGAACCGTAGCTGACGAAGCCGGCCGCCTTGTTGTTCCACTCGTTGTAGACGAAATCGATGGCGTTCTTGAGCGCGCCGGGAATGCTATGGTTGTATTCCGGCGTGACGAAGACGAAGCCGTCATAGGAGGCGATCGTCTTGCTCCAGCGCTTGGTGTGGTCGTGCTGGTAGTTGCCCATCGACGGTGGCATCGGCTCGTCGAGCACCGGCAGGTCGAAGTCGGCGATATCGACGATCTCGTAGGTGGCGTCGCCGCGCTTGACGGCCAGGTCGCGCACCCATTTGGCCACATCCGGAGAGCGGCGGTTCGGCCGGGTGCTGCCGACGATGATTGCGATTCTGAGCATTGCGATTGAGTCCCCTGGCTACTGGTATAGAATGGATACTGACACTAGATAAGTGACCACGACGTGCCCGAAGGCAAGGAGGCACTTTTTTGAAACAGAGTACCCTGCACCAGACCGAGCCCTGCCGGCGGATCAGCGACATCCTTTCGCGCATCGGCGACAAATGGAGCCTGCTGGTCATCCGCCAGCTTGGCGACGGCCCGCTGCGCTTCAGCCAGATCAAGCGCAGCCTGGGCAGCATCTCGCAGAAGATGCTGACCGCGACGCTGCGCGGGCTCGAGCGCGACGGCTTCGTCACCCGCACGGTCTTCCCGACCGTACCGCCGCGTGTCGACTACGCGCTGACGCCGCTCGGCCGCGACCTGCTTGAGCCGGTCAGGCAACTGGGCGACTGGGCGATGAGGAACGCCGAGCGCATCGAGCGCGCCCGCAAGCACTTTGACGAGGCAGCCGAGCGGCGCGATTCCGCCGCCTGAGGCGCATCGCTGCCGCCGCGACCTGCGACCGGTGACGTCCGTCACACCGTCACGGATTTCCGGCAGACAAGGCCGAAGACTCCGGCCAATAATGCGGCACGGAGGGGGCTCCGCGGGGCGCGGCAACAGGTCCGCGCGTCGGTGCATAATGACGGTTGGGTGGTGAATGCCGCTGCTTGAGCTGCCCGACGTCACGCTTTGCGCGGCGGACTCAGCCTTCGTGGAGCTGTCGGTGCGCGCCCTGACGCTGTCCATGGAACAGTGCCGCTTCGGCGATGCCATCCTGTTCTCGGACGTCGCCGCGGCCGGCCCCTTCCGCCACGTCGCCATCCCGCCACTCAATTCGGTGGCGGCCTATTCGCAGTTCTGCCTGCGCCGCCTGCCGGCGCTGGTCCACACGCCCTTCGTCCTCATCGTGCAGTGGGACGGCTACGTGGTGAACGCGGACGCCTGGGCCAATGCCTTCCGCAAATACGATTATGTCGGCGCCGCCTGGCACAAACAGTTCGTGGCGAGCGCCCCACTGGTCGGCAATGGCGGGTTCTCGCTGCGCTCGGCGCGCCTTCTCGATGCCGCCCGCCGGATGCCGCCGATCGGCGGCTTCTGGGAGGACCGGGCGATCTGCCACGTCTTCCGGCCGGATCTCGAGCGCCGCTTCGCCATCCGCTTCGCGCCGCCCAAGCTCGCCGACCGCTTCTCCTATGAGTTCACGGTTCCGGAGGCCCTGCCCTTCGGCTTCCACGGCATCCAGCACATGTGGCGGCACGGCGGCGGCGACGAAGCCTTCGCCGCGGTCGCCGACCGCATCGACATCGCCCGCACCGACCCCGACAAGGTGCTGCAGCTCATCCGCAACTGCATCGACAACGGCATGGAGAAATCGGCGACGTCGCTCTATCGGCGCTATCGCATGCGCTATCCGCCGCTGCTCATCTCGATCGTGCTGCGCAACACGCTGGGCGAGGACGTCGCCCAAGCGGAGATGCGCAAGCTGGAGGCGCTGGCCGGGCCCGGCGCCTAGGTCTCCGCCGCCTTGTCACCGCCCACCCGGTGGGCGAGCGCGGCTTCCATGAACGGCAGGAGCGCGCCGGCAAGCGTTTCGACGAAGGAATGGCGGGACGGGAATCGGTGGCAGCCTGAGGCAGACTACCGCGCGGTTGCATCGCGCCCGAGGAGCCAGCGGTTGAGCTTGGCGAAGGAATCGTCGGCATCGCGGGACAATGGCTGGCCTTCGCCATTGCCGGCGGCGGCGCGGATGTCGCTCGGCGACTTGCCGTAGGTCTGGCGCAGCGCGCGGCTGAAGACGGCATCGCTGGTGAAACCGCACCGCACCGCCACATCCTTGACGCGCTCGGTGCGCCGCGCCGGATCGGACAGCATGCGGAACGCGCGGGCAACCCGCCGCTGGCGGATGTGGTTGCTGACCCCACCGAACGGCTCAAACAGGCGATAGAGGGTCGCGCGCGACACCCCGCCGTGGCGGCAAAGAAGATCTGGTCCGAGATTGGGATCGCCGAGATGCTTGTCGATCAGGTGGCGCAGCCTGTGCAGCACCGCTGCCGCCATTGCGGTCTGTGCCGTTTCCTTGCCCGCGGTGCTTGGCCCCAGGCAGGCGGCGACCAGCCCCTCGGTGGCGCGCGCCGCGGCGCCAGCATCGCTGTTTCCGAAATTCGGCGCTTCTCCGTGAAGCATGCGCATGTGCGAGAGCAGCAGCGCGTTCAGTGGCGAGCCGTGCCGCAGGACCACGCCGTGCAGGGCGTCGATGTCGGCGACCAGCGGCTCCAGCGCGGCGCGCGGCATGACGATGGTCATCTGGGAATAGCTGGTGCCCTCCACATGGCACGGACGCGTCATGTCAAGGACGCGGATGTCCCCCGCCCTCACCTCCGTCTCGCGACCTTCGGCAGAAAAGCGGTGACCGCCGTTGAGCTGGGCCGTGACGACGAACTGCTCCATGCCGCTGCGGGCAATGCGTTGCTGGTCGCGAGCCAAGAACACAGCCGACGAACGAGCGGAGGTGACCGACATGTCGGCAAAACAGACCACGGCAGCGTCGAAGCTGAACGACTGCCGTTCCGCCGGATCGACGATGTCCATGGCGAACATCGGCGCAACGGCGGCGCGCCACCGCTCGAAGCCCTCGGCACTGCCCGGCGGCACATGCAATTTGAGGTGGAATGGCTGGGAGAGATTCGTTGCGGCCATGCGGTCACGTGCCCCGGAGATTGCAATTCGCCAAGGGTGTCGCTCCGCGCCGGACGATGCCCTGTGTCCTCTTTATTTGCAATACGTCTCAATTCCTTGACGCCGCGTCTCAATCGCATGGTTGAAGGGGCTCGCCCCTTGGAGCATCCGCTAACCCGCGATTAACCTTTCGCCTTGGGGTGGTGTGGTCCTGCGGAATACGAAGGGCGGGGGTCAATCATGACAGGGTTGGGTCGGCGCGCGCGCAAAGGCGCGGCGGTGTGGTTTGGCGCGCTCGGGGCAGCGGCACTTGCTCTTCTGCCGGCGGCCGCAATCGCCGATGGCGGCGCGGGCGGCCATGGCGAAGCGAATATAGTCAATGGTGGCCCGGGCGGCGCCGGCGGTACTGGGTACACGGGCAATAGTGGTGGCGACGGGTACCATGGCTATCAGGCCGGCGGTGGAGGTGGCGGCGGCGGGGCCGGTGGTGGTGCTGGTGGAACTGGCGGCGCTAACACAGGCACTGCGGGCACCGGCGGCGGCGCTGCCGGCGGCACGACCGCAGGCGCGGACGGAAGTGACGGCGGCGGCCAGGCGGGCGCCGGCGGTGGTGCCGGCGGCGCCAACGGCCAGACCACGACCCTGTTGACCAACACGACTTCGCTTGGCGGCGGCAATGGCGGCAATGGTGGAATAGGCGGCGCTGGCGGTGACGGGTGTTGCAGCGGCGGCGGCGGCGGTGGTGGCGGTGCCGGCGGCTACGGTGCGGTCGTCACCGGGACCGGCACGAGCAGCAATACCAACGCGATTACCGGCGGCGACGGCGGCAATGGCGGCGCCGGCGGCGCCGGAGCGTATGGCGGCAATGGCGGCAATGGCGGCGACGGCGGCATCGGCGTCTTCTTCTCGACGCCTGGGGCGGCGCTGACCAATTCCGGAACGATCACCGGCGGCCACGGCGGGACCGGCGGCGCCGCTGGTGCATCGACCTACTTCGGAGACGGCTATGCAGGTACCAATGGCGCCGGCGGCATCGGCGTCGTCGGCTCGGGCCTGACCATCGACAACAACGGCGGCACGATCACCGGCGGCGTCAACGGCGACGCCATCAGCCGCGCCTTCGCCATCGAGTTCACCGGCGACACCAACAGCATCGGCGGCGGCGCCATCCAGGGCGGCATCTCCGTTACCGGCGGCAGCTTCGCCCCGGCGCTTTCCACTTCGCCCATCGGCACAGGACTGACGATCGACGGACCGCTGACGTTCGGCTCCGGCACGCAGTATGACGTGCGCTTCTCGTCGACCACCAGCGACTATGCTTCGCTGGTCACCAGCACCATCGGCGGCATCACCAGCACCGGGCTCGCGACGCTCACGGGCGCCTCTGTCAGCGCCCAGTTCAATAACGATGCTTGGATCAAGAAGCAGTACACCATCCTCTCCGCGGCAGGCGGGTTCAGCGGCAGCTTCTCCGGCGTGACCACCAACCTGCCCTCGTGGACGACCTCAAGCCTGAGCTATGGTCCCACCCTGAGCCCCACCAACGTCTATCTGAACCTGGATACGGAGTACTCGAACACCTCCGGCCTCAACACCAACCAGCTCAACACCGCGACCGCGCTGGAGAACTACTTCACCACGAACGGCACCCTGCCGACCAAGCTGTTCGAGCTCCAGAAGAGCGAGCTGACGACCGCCGACGGCGAAGTGGCGACCGGCGTCCAGACGGTCTCCTTCCAGCTCTCCGACCAGTTCCTGTCGATGCTGCTCGGTCCGCTCTACAGCGCCCCCAGCAGCAGCGGCGGCCTGGCTATGGGCTATGCCGACCAGCGGCCGGCCATCTCGCCGGCGGCGCAGAGGGCCTATGACGGCCTCATGGGCAAGGCGACCGCCGCCCTCGATCCGGCCATCTGGGTCAGTGCATTCGGCGGCGCCAACACAAACAAGGGCAATAACACGCTGGGCTCCAGCAACACCAACGCGCAGACCGGCGGGCTGGCAATGGGCGTGGAGCACGAGCTGGCCCCCGGCCTGATGGTCGGCGTGGCGGCGGCCGGCGGTGGCACCCATTGGACCCTCTCGGATGCCGCCCTCGGCAACGGCCACGGCATCGCCGCGCAGGCAGGCGCTTATGCGCGCGCTCACGCTGGCCCGGTCTATCTCTCCGTGGCCGGCGACTTCACCAATCAGTGGTTCTCGACCTCGCGCACTACGGCAGGAGACCAGATTACGGCCGACTTCATGGGCCAGAGCTACGGCGGCCGGGCGGAGACCGGCATTCGCTTTGGCTCTAGGAGAGGCATGGGCCTGACGCCCTTCGTGGGAGGCACCTATCAGGTGCTGCACACGCCGGCCTATAGCGAGACCGACAAGAGTGGCGGCGGGCTGGGGCTCAGCTATGGCGCCAGGACCGTCACCGACACGCGCAGCGAGGTCGGCGCCCAGTTCGACAGCAGGACGACGTCAGTCAACGGCGGTTCGCTTTACTTCTTCAGCCGCTTTGCCTGGGCACATCGCTGGAGCAAGGACGACCCATCGCTCAATCCGAGCTTCACCTCGCTCTCGGGCACCAGCTTCACGGTGAACGGCGCAGTCACGCCGAAGGACCAGGGTCTGGTCAGCGTCGGTGCGCAGGTGGCGGCCCGCAACGGCTGGTCGTGGCGGGCCCAGTTCGACGGTGCTTTCGGCGCGAAGTACCAGACCTACGGCGGCACCGCGAGCCTGCGCTATCAGTGGTGAGACGGCACCAGCGGATCAATCCGCCGCCTTGTTGTCCGCGCCCACCCGGTGGGCGAGCGCGGCTTCCATGAACGGCAGGAGCGCGCCGTCGAGCACGTCCTGCGGGCTGGTGCTCTCGACCCCGGTCCTCAGGTCCTTCACCAGCTGATAGGGCTGCAGCACGTAGGAGCGGATCTGGTGGCCCCAGCCGATGTCGGTCTTGGAGGCCGACTCGGCGGCGGCCGCCGCCTCGCGCTTCTCCAATTCGACCTCATAGAGCCGGGCACGCAGCATCTTCCACGCGGTGGCGCGGTTCTTGTGTTGCGAGCGCTCGCTCTGGCAGGCGACCGCGATCCCGGTCGGAATGTGGGTCAGGCGCACCGCCGAATCGGTGGTGTTGATGTGCTGGCCGCCCTTGCCCGACGCACGGTAGGTGTCGGTGCGCACGTCCTCGTCCTTGATGTCGACGACGATGGTGTCGTCGACGACCGGATAGACCCAGATGCTGGCAAACGAGGTGTGTCGGCGCGCCGCGCTGTCGAAGGGCGAGATGCGCACCAGGCGGTGGACACCGGATTCGGTCTTCAGCCAGCCATAGGCGCTGGGGCCGGTCACCTGCAGCGTCGCCGACTTGATGCCGGCCTCTTCGCCGTCGTGGATTTCGAGGAGCTCGGCCTTGTAGCCGCTCTGCTCGGCCCAGCGCGTATACATGCGCATGAGCATCTGCGCCCAGTCCTGGCTCTCGGTGCCCCCTGCCCCGGCATGGACTTCGAGGAAGGCGTCGAGGTGGTCGGCCTCGCCGGACAGCATCGATTCGACCTGGCGGTGCTCGGCCTCGGCGGCGAGCGCGCGCAGCGCGGCTTCAGCATCGGCGACGACCGCCTTGTCATCCTCCGCCTCGCCCAGATCGATCAGCTCGCTCTGCTCGGCGAGTTCGCGCTCGATATGCTCGACCGCGCCGATCTGGCTCTCCAGATGCTGGCGCTCGCGCATCATCTTCTGAGCGCGTTCCGCGTCGTTCCACAGATTGGGGTCTTCGGCCGCCGCGTTCAGTTCCGACAGGCGGGCCTTGGCGCGATCCCAGTCAAAGATGCCTCCTCAGCAGGTCGATCGCCTGCTTGATCTCATCGACGATGGATTCGATTTCAGGACGCATTCTCTCACCGGCTTCTTCTGGGATTCGGCTGCCGCCTAGTTAGTGAGACGGAGCGCGGCTGTAAACCCGGCGGGTGGCGCTGATCGACAAGGCGGGCCCGGTCACGCCGCTCTGGCGGCTTGTTTGCGCGCAATTCCGGAGCGCAAAGCGGAATCCACTTTTCCTGGAATTGCTCTCGGCGCGCCGTTCGCCGCCGCAAGCCCCATGATGGAAGGCCGGCCGGCTCAGCCCTTGCCCGCCGGGAATTGCGCGGCGGTCGCGGCGCGGAATTTTGCAGCCGTCGCCTCGGCCTGGCTGGCCGGAACCAGCACGTAGCCGCGCTTGCCCATGCACGGCTCGGCGCCGCGCAGAGCATTGTTATCCACGCTGGCGGCGATGCCGCACGCGGCCCGGTCGGTCGCAAACTGGTCGGCCAGGGCCGGGTTCGCCCGGCCGCTCTGACCGTCGGTCCGCACCCAGGCCAGCGGTTCATCCGAGATCATCGGCGATCCACCTGAGGTAGTGCAGGCAGAAAGGCCGGCGAGGCACAAGGCCCCACCAATGGCGAGGATGGGTCGCATGCGAAGGCCTCCCAATCTCTGCCGGCCGGCGGCTAGTAGAGGCCGCCGGTGCCGGAAATCACCGCCCGGTCGGATTCCGGCGCCACGGTCAGCGGCCGGCCCTGGGTATCGGTGTAGCCGATGATCGAATAGGTGTCGGGCGGCCCGGTGCCCGGCTTGAAGGCTTCCAGGATCGTGCCGGGATCGCCCGGATTGGCCCTGAGCCCGGTCTGCTGGTTGATCGGAATGAAGGTGATCCCCGGCGGCACGCGGAACGGGATCGGCGGCTTGTCGGCGAGCGCCATCTTCATGAATTCGCCGAAGACCGGCGCGGCGAGCGCGCCGCCGGTCTCGCCCTTGCCGAGCGACTGCGGCTTGTCGAAGCCGATATAGACGACGGCGACCAGATCGGGCGAGAAGCCGGCGAACCAGGCGTCCTTGTAGTCGCTGGTGGTGCCGGTCTTGCCGGCCAGCGGCTTGTCGATGATCTTCTTCACCGCCGTACCCGTGCCGCGCTTGATGACGTCCTCCATCATCGAGGTGATCTGGTAGGCCGTCATCGGATCAAGCACCTGCTGGGCGTTGTCGATGATCTTCGGTTCGGGCTGGTTGTGCCAGCTATCCGCGTCGCAGCCCTCGCAGGTGCGGTTCTCGTGGCGGAAGATCGTCTGGCCGTAGCGGTTCTGGATGCGGTCGATCAGGGTCGGCCGCACTTCCTTGCCGCCATTGTCGAACACCGAGTAGCCGGCCGCCATGCGCAGGACCGTCGTCTCGCCGGCACCCAGCGCCATGGAGAGGACCGGCAGCATGTTGTCGTAGATACCGAACCGGCGGGCATATTCGGCGATCAGCGGCATGCCCATGTCCTGGGCCAGGCGCACGGTCATGACGTTGCGCGAATGGACGATGCCGGTCCTCAGCGTCGACGGGCCGAGGAAATCGCCCTCGTAGTTCTCCGGCTGCCACACGCCCTGGCCATTGCCCAGATCGATGGTGATCGGCGCATCCATGACCACCGAGGACGGCGTATAGCCGTTGTCGAGCGCGGCGGAGTAGACGAAGGGCTTGAACGAGGAGCCCGGCTGGCGCTCGGCCTGGGTGGCGCGGTTGAACTCGCTCAGCGCGTAGGAGAAGCCGCCGACCATGGCGAGCACGCGGCCGGTGTGCGGGTCCATCACGACGATGGCGCCTTCCACGTCCGGCACCTGGCGAAGCGCATATTCATTGGGGCCGCCGTCGGCCTTCTCGACATAGACGACGTCGCCCACCGACAGCACGTCGCTGGCGCTCTTGATCGCCTTGCCCGCCGACGGGCCGGTCTGCCATTTGGCCCACTTCATCTGGTCGAACGGAATCGTGCCGGTCTCGCGCTCGGGCGAAACCTTGTCGGTGCCGGGCTCGAGGCTCGGCTGCAGACCGATTTCCGCGCCTTTCGCGTCGACGGACAGGACGACGGCGAGGCGCCATTCGACGACGTCGGAGAGCGCGGTTATCTTGGCCAGCTTCGGTCCCCAGTCGGGCGCAAGAGCGTCGATATGGTCGACCGGCCCGCGCCAGCCGTGTGCCTCATCGTACTGGACCAGGCCGTTGACCAGCGCCTGGCGGGCCATCACCTGATACTGCGGATTGAGCGAGGTGCGCACCGACAGGCCGCCTTCGTACAGCGTCTTCTCGCCATACATGTCGATCAGCTCGCGGCGGACCTCTTCGACGAAATAGTCGGCGCCGAACATCGCCGGCGAGGTGTCGTGCACCTTGACGCCGAGCGGTTCCTTCTTGGCCGCCTCGCCTTCCGCCTTGGTGGCGTAGCCGTTCTCGACCATGCGATCGATCACCCAGTTGCGCCGCTCGATTGCCCGGTCGGGATGGCGGAACGGGTTGTAGTTGTTGGGGCCCTTGGGCAGCGCCGCCAGATAGGCCGTCTCGGCAAGCGTCAGCTCGTGCACCGACTTGTCGAAATAGGTCAGCGCGGCCGAAGCGACGCCGTAGGCGCCGAGGCCGAAATAGATCTCGTTGAGATAGAGTTCGAGGATCTTGTCCTTGGAATAGGCCTGCTCGATCCTCAGCGACAGCATCGCTTCCTTGATCTTGCGCTGGATCGTCTGGTTGCTCGACAGCAGGAAGTTCTTGGCCACCTGCTGGGTGATGGTCGAGGCGCCGACCAGCGGACCGCCACGGCCGTCGACCTTGTTCACGATATTGGTGAAGACCGCACGGATGATGCCGTAATAGTCGAGCCCCGAATGCTCGTAGAAATTCTTGTCCTCGGCTGAGATGAAGGCCGCCTTGACCCGATCGGGGACCGCCTGGATGGGCAGATAGAGGCGCCGCTCCTTGGCATATTCGGCGACCAGCTGGCCGTCGGCAGCATGCACGCGGGTCAATACCGGCGGCGCATACTTGGCCAGCACGTCGTAGTTCGGTAGGTCGGCCGTCAGCCCGGAGATGTACCAGGCAGCGACCCCTGCAAGGGCGAGAAAGAGCACGGCACCAATCCCGAATAGGTAGCCGAGGAATCGGAGTATCATAGCTTGTCCATCACCCGGCCGCTGATGAGCGACGCGTCGGCCGTCGGTTGGGGAGAAGCCTCGATTTGGCAGCCGCGGTCAAGGCTTTCCTGCCCGGCGGGTTTCTCATCGGCCATGATGCTCCGTCCACCACCCCTGCCCGCCTGTCTCACCGCTCTTTGTGGAGATTATGGGGCGCACGCGGCATTCCTGGCGCCGCTCGGCGCTGTCCGTGGCGCTTCGGCAACAACCTCAGTTGCCGCTCCGGCCGGCAACCCGCGTGCGGAAATAGTCGTCGATCGCCTTGACGATTGAGGTGGCGGTCTTGTCCTGCCACGCTTCGGTCACCATCAGCTTGGCGTCGTTGGGATTGGTCAGGTAGCCGAGTTCAATGAGCGCCGAGGGCACGTCCGGCGACTCCAGCACCTTGAACGCGGCCTCCTGGTGGGGAACCTTGAACATCCGCGTCGTCTTGCCGAGTTCCTTGATCAGATTGCGCGCGAAAACCACACCGAAGTTGCGGGTTTCGCGCAGCGTCAGGTCGGCCAGGATGTCCTTCACGTCGTTCGAATCGGCGGCGTTGACGTCGACGCCGGCCAGGGCGTCCAATTCATTCTCGGTGTTCGCCAGCGACGCCGCCATCTGGTCGGACGCCTTGTCGGAGGCGGTATAGACGATGGCGCCGCGCACCGAGCCCCCCGGGAACGAATTGGCATGGATGGAGATGAACAGGTCGGCGTTGTTGCGCCGCGCGATCGCCACCCGCTCGCCAAGCGAGATGTAGGAATCGTCGTCGCGGGTGAAGACCACGCGGTAGCGGCCGCTGGCTTCCAGCAGGCGGCCGAGCGTCTTGCCGAAGGCGAGCGTCACGTCCTTCTCGAGCACGCCGCCACCGCCGTGGGCGCCGGTGTCGATGCCGCCATGGCCCGGGTCGAGGACAATGACCGGTTTGTCGCCGTGGTCGCCGGGGGCGGCGTTGACGCCGGTATCAACCGCGTTCGCGGCGCTGGCGAGCTGCTGTTCCTTATAAGCGCGGGTGGCCGCCAGAAACTTGTCGGAGGTCGTCGGCACCACGTCGATCACCAGCCGCGCCGGCTGGCCGTCGGCGGGATCGACGACAAAAGTCTTGTCGATCAGCGCCGGCCCCGTCAGGTCCATGACGATGCGCGACTTGCCCGGCGAGATCAGGCCGTAGCGGAAGGCGGAGATCAGCCCGCGTCCGCTGGCGCCGGCAAGTTCCGGCAGCGCGAAGCGCACCTGCGGCAGGTCGACCACGATGCGGTCGGGGTCGGCCAGCGTGAAGACCGTTGCCGAGATCTTTTTCGACAGGTCGGCGACGAAGCGCACGCGCTGGTTGTCGCCGACGATGCGGGCACCCAGCATCACCGGGCTGTCGGAAGGCGCCGGCATCTGAATGGGGTCCTCGGCGTGCGCCATCGCCGCCGCTAGGGCCACCACAATCGCCGCCATCAGAGCCGTCAGCCCGGCGATACGACCCCGCCGGGCGGCGGTTGCAGCTTTCATCAGGCTCGCCTCCAGGCGCCGGCCCCCGTACCGGGCCTCCTTGGTTCTCCGTTCGTCATAAAGCATGGAGGGCCAATGGTTAACCGCAACTTGCAATCATGAGGCCGCCTACCCAGCTGTTTGGCGTTCTTGCCAAGACTCGTTTGCATGAATACAACACACAAACGGAATTCATTCTCCGTCCGCAGTGCCCAGACAGGCGATCGCGGGTCGATTCGGCGGATTTCCTTTACATCCGGCTGGGTCGGTTCCGTCGATCGGAGCCCTGCAACGGGCGGTGGCGGAGAATGCACCGGACGAGGGCTCGACTGATGCGCTCCCCAAGGTCAAGCGCGATCACTTGCCCGATATCCGTGATCCGGACAGCCCGGCGCCCGCGGCAGAATGGCCACGGGGAGCGTCGGATGTCCATCGTATTGATTCCGCACGTAGAATTGTAAAAAGGTAACGGCGCACTCATGCCCCTGGCAAAACCGCTTCACCAGCCGACACCCGCTCCGGCAATCGCCGGCGGAGTTCCGTCGCCGGCGGCCGCGGGCACGCGCGCCTCGCTCAAATCAAGACAAGCCGGTCTCTCCCCGGCCGCAGCGGCATGGGCGCAACACGCCCGCCGGCGGCCGACGGCGAGCGACCGCGGAGAGTTCAGCCCATGGCAAATAAGATGCTCATCGACGCCGCCCATCCTGAGGAGACTCGGGTCGTGGTGGTGCGCGGCAATCGGGTCGAGGAGTTCGACTTCGAGTCGGCCAGCCGCCGGCAATTGCGCGGCAATATCTATCTAGCGAAGGTCACGCGGGTCGAACCGTCGCTGCAGGCAGCCTTCGTCGATTACGGCGGAAACCGCCACGGTTTCCTCGCCTTCTCGGAAATTCACCCGGATTATTACCAGATTCCGGTCGCCGACCGGCAGGCGCTGATCGAGGCCGAGCAGCGCGAGATCGAAGAAGATCGCGCCGCGACCCAGGCCGACGACCAGACGTCCGAAATCGAAGCCGGAGCGGCCGACCAGGTGCCGGACGCCGTGGTGGAACCCGACGAGGAACGGAACAACGAGGCGCCCGGCGCGATCGCTGCTGAAGCCGTGGCGGCGCCAGCGGTCTCCGCGTCGGCCGGCGAAGAGCCCGCCCCCGAAGCGGAAGCCGACGGCGATGCACCGCGCGATGACGACGACGGCGGCGAGCCGCCGGCAGATGAAGACGATGGCGACGGCGCGCCGACGGCTGCAGCCGGTGACGCCGACGAGGTGGAAAGCGACGACCGGGTCGAGTCGGTCGGCGCCGAGGACGCCATGGAAGAGGTGCCGGAGCGGCGCAAGCCGCGCGTGCGCCAGTACAAGATTCAGGAGGTCATCAAGCGCCGTCAGGTGCTGCTGGTCCAGGTCGTCAAGGAGGAGCGCGGCAACAAGGGCGCCGCGCTGACCACTTATCTGTCGCTGGCCGGCCGCTATTCGGTACTGATGCCCAACACCGCGCGCGGCGGCGGCATCAGCCGCAAGATCACCTCGATGTCCGACCGCAAGCGTCTGAAGCAGGTCGTCTCCGACCTCGAGGTGCCGGAAGGCATGGGCGTGATCCTGCGGACCGCAGGCGCAGCCCGCACGCGCGCCGAGGTCAAGCGCGATTTCGAATACCTGCTGCGCCTGTGGGAGAACGTGCGCGAGCTGACGCTGCGCTCGACTGCCCCGGCGCTGGTCTACGAGGAAGGCTCGCTGATCAAGCGCTCCATCCGCGACCTCTACAACAAGGACATCGACGAGGTGATCGTCGCCGGTGACGACGCCTATCGCGAAGCCAAGGACTTCATGCGCATGCTCATGCCGAGCCATGCCAAGAACGTCCAGCCGTTCAAGGACAGCCAGCCGCTGTTCGCCCGCTACGGCATCGAGGCGCAGCTCGACGCGATGTTCAGCCCCCAGGTGACGCTCAGGTCCGGCGGCTATCTGGTCATCAATCCGACCGAGGCGCTGGTCTCCATCGACGTCAACTCCGGCCGCTCGACACGCGAGCACAACATCGAGGACACGGCGCTACAGACCAACCTCGAAGCCGCGGAGGAAGTCGCCCGCCAGCTTCGCCTGCGCGATCTCGCCGGCCTCATCGTCATCGACTTCATCGACATGGAGGAGAAGCGCAACAACCGCGCGGTTGAGCGCAAGCTCAACGATGCGCTGAAGAACGATCGGGCGCGCATCCAGGTCGGCCGCATCTCGCATTTCGGCCTGCTCGAAATGTCGCGCCAGCGCATCCGCACCGGCGTGCTCGAATCGACCACGACCATCTGCCCGACCTGCCAGGGCAGCGGCCACGTGCGGGCGCCGGCATCGGTCGCGCTGCATGTCCTGCGTTCCCTCGAGGACCAGTTGCTCAAGGGCGTTACCCATCACCTGACGATCCGCACGCGCACGCCGGTGGCGCTCTACATTCTCAACCAGAAGCGCTCGCATCTCTCCGACATCGAACAGCGTTTCGGACTGCACATCACCGTCGCCGCCGACGAGACCGTCGCCAACGGTGCCCATTTCGTCGTCGAGCGTGGCGACGCGGTCGACCGGCGCGAAGTCCTGCCGCGGTCGATCCAGCCGGATTCGGTGCAGCCGGATTCGGTGCAGCCGGAAATCGGCGGTGAGGTGGAAAGCCCTGCCGAGCTCGCGGGCGCGGCACAGGATGAGGCACTCGCCGTTCACCGGGAAGAGCACGAGGATGGCAGCCGGCGACGTCGGCGGCGCCGGCGTCGCCGGGGCGGCAGTGAACGGAGCGAGACGGCGGAAGCGGCCGAGGCCGACGAGCCGGAAGCCGCGGTTGCCGGCGAAGAGGAGCCGGTCGCGGCCGCGACAGACGACGAAGCGGAAGGCGAAGGCGGTCCGCGCAAGCGGCGGCGCGGCCGGCGCGGCGGGCGTCGTGCCCGGCGCGGACGCGGCGGTGAGGACCGCCCGGCCGCCGAAGCCGGCGAGAGCGAAGCCGGCGAAGCCGCGCCCGATTTTGACGAAGCGCCGGCGATTGCCGAGGTCGACGACACCGGCAGCGACGTTCCCGCAGCGACTGCCGACGACGATTGGTCGCCGTCCGAGCCGACGCCGGTGCCGCAGCCGACCCCTGCCCTCAGCACCACCGCGCCGCAGCCAGAGACGGTTGAGCCGGAGGCACATCACGCGGACGCGCCGGAACCCGCCGCCGAGCGGCCGGTTCAACCGGAGGAACCGGCCGAGCCTGAGCAGCCGGACGAGACGGCGCCCAAGCGCAGCGGCTGGTGGCAGCGGCGAACCTCTTTCTTCTGAGCGACCCTTTGGTCCGGGGGCCTTGCAGGCGAAACCGAATGCGGTCAATGGTTGAGGCTATGAAAGACTTTCTTCTGCAGTTCTTCACATGGTGGAACGGCCAGACGCTTGGCACCCGCTTCACCACTTGGCGCAAGGGCGAGCTGGTCGGCAGCGACGAAGGCGGCAATCGCTATTACCGCCAGCGCGGCGGCGACCGGCGCTGGGTGATCTACAAGGGCGCCGTGGAGCCCTCGCGGATCCCGCCTGGCTGGCACGCCTGGATGCACCATCGTGTCGACGAGCCGCCGGCGCCCTATCAGCCGCGCGAATGGCAGAAGCCGCACCAGGCGAACCTCACCGGAACGCCGCAGGCCTATCGGCCGCCCGGATCGATTCTCGGGCCCGACCCGCGCACGCCCGGCACCCCCGACTATGAGGCGTGGCAGCCCTGATCCGGGCGCAAGGCTGGAATTAGGTAGGGCGGCCTCTGGCCGCCCTTTTTCGTGGCTCTGGTCGCGCGACACTCAGTGGCGGCCGTGGCCGCCACCGTGGCCCCCGCCACCACCGTGGCCACCGCTGTCGCTGCTGTGACCGCCTGGCGGACCGCCACCGCCGCCACCGCTCCTGCTGAATCCACCCCCGAAGCTGCCGCGGCTGCCGCTTCCCCCACGACCAACACCGAAGCCTGGCCCGCCGAGCCCGCCGGTGGTTGTCGCCGTGGACACGCCCGCCCCCCCGCTTACGAAGCTCCCCCGGATGGAACCGCTGTCGCTCCCCGCAGTGCCGTGCCTGCCCCAACGCCAGCGACGGTCGAAACCGAAACCGCCGAAGTGCCTTGGCCGGCTTCCGAAATCGACCGTGGTGTGCGGGGCGATCGGTCCATCGACGTGCGGCCCGGCGAACCTGTCGTGCGGTCCGTTGCTGCCATCGCGCCGATCGAGGTCGTGGCGATGAAAGTCGGGCCAATCGCGGTGGGGCCAATGGTGCGGCCAATGGTGCGGCCAGTGGCGCGGCGGATAGTAGTCACACCAGTCAGAAGGTGTTGGCTGCGACGGCGGCTCGCTCACCACCACGACCGGCGGCTGATTGTTGCCGGGCACGACCGGCAGGGCCGCACGGAGAACGCCGCAGCTTCCCGTGTTCGCCCGGAACTCCGGTAGCAGCGGACGCTGATTGACGGCGTACTGGAAATCCTTCAGGAGCGTCTGGTTGCGGTCGACGATCGAACTGACCTTTTTGAGGCTGCGGCCGGGCTCGAACGTCGCCAGGCTGCACCCACCCCGGATCAACACGCAGTTCCTGCCGCCGGTTCCTCGCCTGCAGACTTCCGCCGCGCCGCTGTAGATCACCACACCCTTGCTCACATTGACGTCGATCTGGGTGCCGCGCACGCCGATGGTCGCCGTCGGCGTCGTGATGTTGTAGGCGTCGTGATTGCTGTTGCCGGAGATGAAACGGAAAGCGCCCTTCAGCGCGTTGATCGACAGTTTGCGCGCCGTGCCACCGCCGGCATAGATGAACGCGTCGATGACCAGGCGCGAATTCGGCCCGACCACCAGCTTGGTGTTGTCGCGGAACTTGATCTGCGCCTGCCCGATCGGCCCGGTGACGATGGCATCGCCCGAATAGACTGCCGCGTCCTGTCGAAGAATTCGGCCGTTGGCATCGGCCTGCTGAACAACCGCCACAGCGACGCCACTCGGCGGTGCCGCTGCTGCAACCGGCATTGAAAAAGAGGCCAAAACCGTCCCGCCAAGGGCGAATACGCCCGTAAAACTCACACGCCACGCCGCCACAGCACAACCCCCGCCGGAGGCAAAACCGCATCTGGCAGCGACTATAGTTATATTTACGTTCTGTTTACTAGCTTCCTTAGGTTTCGGTTAATCTGTTTGATTGCCGGATAATTAACCGTGTCGGGCCGGCTGCGCGCGCCCGGCGACCCGATGCGGCGTGAAGAACATGCCGCTAATTATTGTGGCCATTGGCATTTCCGTTTCTGTTGCCACCGCCGTTTCCGTTCCCGCCGCCCCCGCTGCCACCGCCGGGGTTGTTCGTGCCGCTGCTCGAGGCGCTGGCGTTGGCGTTGGCGCTGCCCCGCCCGGGATTGGTGAGATCGGCGAGCCCGCTGTGGTTGGTGCGGACCGAGCCGGTCACACCGGGATCGATCGTGCCCGGCGGCACGATGGCGCCCGGTGCAGACCGTCCGGCGAAGGTCGGCACCAAGCTGCCGTCGGGCAGGATGTCGGCCCGGCGCACGCTGCAACTCGACGTGTCGACGCGGAACATGCGGTTGAGGCGCCGCTGCGAAGCGATATAGGGGAACTTCTTGCGCAGAATGCTGGTGCGTTCGTTGCCCGCCGGCAGCCGCCTGACTGCGCCGTTGGGCCGGATGACTGCAACACTGCAGGCGCCACTCACCTCCCTGCATTGCCCGCTGCGGCTGCAGATGCGCGCCCGCCCTTCGAACAAAGCGAAGTTGAGCTGGCCGCCGCGGTCGACCGAGAAGTCGAACTCGGTGCCGCGCACGCCGATGGTCGCCGTCGGGGTGACGATCTTGTAGGCGCTCTTGCGGCTTCCCCCGGTGATGAAGCGGAAGGCGCCACGCACGGCGTTCAGCGCCACCTGCTTGGCCTTGCCACCGCTTTCGAAGACGAAGGCGTCGACCACCATCGACGAGTTGGGGCCGACCACCAGGCGGGTGTCGTCGGCGAAGCGGATCTGCGCTTCGCCACTGGCGCCGGTGCGGATCGTGTCGCCCATGTAGACCGGGCCGCTGGTGACCAGCATGCGGGTGCCGGCCGCGCCGATCGCCTGGCTCGCCTGCGCGACCGCGATGGCCGTGCCGCTCGCCCCGGCCGCCCAGGCATCATTGCCCGCCGCCAAGGCTGCGGTGAGGCACAAGACGAATGGAGCCATGGCTTTGTGGTCAGGCATCGGCCAACTCCGCAACAGCGATGGTCGAGAACCGCAGGCTTAGTTTGGCATGATTTTAATCTTTTGGTTACCGATGTTTGCTGCCGGAGTCCGCGAGTCTGACGGCGGTGGCTGCCGCGGCTTTGCCCTCGCGCCACGGCGGCCGGAGGGTGTTACCCGCCGGCCGCCGTTTTGCCTTCATGCTGGCAACTTCTTGCCGAAGAGCGCCTCATGGAGCCGATCGGCGTCCTCGGATCGCAAACGCCGGATACCGGCTTTCTCGATTGCGTCTTCGATGTCCTGGTGCATCGACAGGGACCGCGCGAAGACATCAAGAAGTTCCGAACATGAATCGTCGGCGGCGATGCGATTGATGTTCACGCAGCCACATTCTGCGCAGACGTGAACCAGCATGATGTCGCCGCGGCGCTCCCTGCCGTACTTGTCGAAGCCCTCCAGCTTGCAGGTCAAACCGACTGGTTCCATGCGTGCATGGCACATCGAAGCGCGGTTGCCGGGGCGCGTGTCGACATGAAGAGAATGAAGGCAGAATGGGCAGTGGTTGCGGTGGACCGTGCCCATGGTCGAGATTGCGAAGACCATCTGCCTGCAATTGGTGCATCGAAATGCACCATCCGCTGCCTTCCATCGATTGCCTGGATTCTTGTGAGGTTTGCCATTGCGGCATGTTTCGGCGCGGAACCTCTTCCGCCCAAAACAGCGTTGATCGTGGAACATGAGTTCATGCCGTTCATCTCGAACCAGATGAATGGGCAGAACAAAATCTCAGGTGATGTGAGGGAGATTTCGCTGCCAGCCAGATCGACCGGGGCTGACAGCGGCGTGGTTTACGAGCAGCTGATCAATGCACCGAACGACCGTTCCGCAAGGGCCATTTTCAAGGCCGATGCGGCGCTGGACGCCGACTCAGTGCTGCGATTGCTCGGCAAAAACCACCTATCTCTAGGGTCGAACGCCGCTTGCATATGCCTGCAAAGCCGGAAACGCAAGCCGCGCGCCGGCGTCCATCCGGCGCCAGCCTCAGCCGCGAATGCCGATGGTCGCGGTCGGGGTCGTGATCCGATAGACGTCCTTGGGGCTCTTGCCGCTGATGAAGCGGAAGGCGCCTTTGATCGCGCTGATCGAGACGCGGCGGGCGGTATCGTTCTTGTCGAAGACGAAGGCATCGATCACCAGCGCCGAGTTCGGCCCGACCACCAGCTTGGTGTCGTCGCGGAACTTGATCTGGGCGTTGCCGATATTGTCAGTGACGATGCGGTCGCCCGAATAGATCGGGCTTGCCGGCCCCAGCACGATCTGGCCGGTCTTGGCGTCCTTGACGGCCTTCTGGATGGCGGCAACCACGAAGCCGTCGGGCTGAGCGTGCGCGACCGGCACCCAGGCGAACGCGGCAATCAGCACTGCCACAGCGATGCGGATCTTGCCGAACCAGGTCATTGCCCCCCCCTGTCTGTCGTGTGGCCCGCCCAAGTCAGGGCAGCGACACTAGCATAGAAGGTGGTTGTTAACCCTGACAATCCAAGGGCAGCCTGTGATTGCAGTCACAAAAGGCGGCCGCGCAACGCCCGGTTGTCCCGTTGGCGGGCATCTGGACAAAACCGCCGCCGCTCCGTGTATAGTCCCCAGAATTCCCAGCCGACATGCACGAAACCCGATTTGTGATCGGCGCCTCGTTGACGCTTCGGCGCGACTCGCAATAGCGTCATTCAAGCGTCATGAGTTGACGTTCCGGCGGTGCGTAAGGCCCCGGACTTTCCATCATAGCGGTGCGCGTACGAGCCCTTGGCGGCGGTTAGCCGGCGTTCGGGGAACGGGTTGGTTTTGTGTCTGGATTCTGGTGTGGGCTGGACCAATTTTGGTTCAGAAAATACCTGACAAAGAGGATCGGTAACACTATATTTAGGGGTTCCGGGCATCGTCAGACACAAGCACTGGGGGCTAACCCCGGGCTCGGATTGGGGCTGAGAGTAACAGGAATCACCCGGTTCACACGGGTCACCGGCTTGCGCTCGAGATGACGGCGCGGGCCCGACATTTGGGGCAGAAGCATGCGGATCGAGCGGCGTTACACCAGGGCAGATGCATCGGCCTATGACGGCATCGAATTCAGGACGACGCGCAGCGAAATCCGAAATCCGGATGGCTCGGTGGTCTTCCGGCTCGACGACATCCAGGTCCCGGCCGCGTGGAGCCAGGTGGCCAGCGACATTCTCGCCCAGAAGTATTTCCGCAAGGCCGGTGTGCCCGCCCGGCTGAAGCGCTTCGAGGAGAACGACGTCCCCTCCTGGTTGTGGCGCTCGGTTGCCGACGAGGCGGCGCTTGCCCACCTGCCCGAGGCCGAGCGCACGACCTCCGAACTTGATGCCCGCCAGGTCTTCGACCGGCTTGCCGGCACCTGGACCTATTGGGGCTGGAAGGGCGGCTATTTCGACAGCGAAGAGGACGCCCGCGCCTTCTTCGACGAGCAGCGTTTCATGCTGGCCACCCAGAAAGCGGCGCCCAATAGCCCGCAGTGGTTCAACACCGGCCTGTTCTGGGCCTACGGCATCGACGGGCCGAGCCAGGGCCATCACTATGTCGACTATCGCACCGGCAAGCTCACCGCCTCGGCCAGCGCCTACGAACATCCGCAGCCGCATGCCTGCTTCATCCAGGGCATCGAGGACGACCTCGTCAACGAGGGCGGCATCATGGACCTGTGGGTGCGTGAGGCGCGCCTGTTCAAGTACGGTTCGGGCACCGGCTCCAACTTCTCCAAGCTCCGCGGCGAAGGCGAGCGCCTGTCGGGCGGCGGCAAGTCGTCCGGCCTGATGAGCTTCCTCAAGATCGGCGACCGCGCTGCCGGCGCGATCAAGTCGGGCGGCACCACCCGCCGCGCCGCCAAGATGGTGGTGGTCGACGTCGATCACCCGGACATCGAGAACTACGTCAACTGGAAGGTGCGCGAGGAGCAGAAGGTCGCCGCGCTGGTCACCGGCTCGAAGATCCTTGCCGCCCATCTCAAGGCGATCATGCGCGCCTGCGTCAATTGCGACGGGCCGGACGGCTCGTGCTTCGACCCGGCCAAGAACCCGGCGCTGAAGCGCGAGATCAAGGCCGCCAGGAAGGCGCAGATCCCGCAGAACTACATCCTGCGCGTCATCCAGTTCGCCAGGCAGGGCTACACCGACATCGACGTGCCGATCTACGACACCGACTGGGATTCGGAGGCCTATCTCACCGTCTCCGGTCAGAACTCCAACAATTCGGTGCGCGTCACCGACGACTTCCTGCGCGCCGTCGAGAACGACGAGGACTGGCAGCTCAAGGGCCGCATCTCGCGCAAGGCTGACAAGCTGATCAAGGCGCGCGATCTATGGGAGATGATCGGCAATGCCGCCTGGCAGTCGGCCGATCCCGGCATCCAGTTCCACACCACCATCAATGACTGGCACACCTGCCCGGCTTCGGGGCCGATCCGCGCCTCCAATCCGTGCTCGGAATACATGTTCCTCGACGACACGGCGTGCAATCTGGCCTCGCTGAACCTGATGCAGTTCGCCGACGCCGACCATCGCTTCCAGGTCGAGTCCTTCGAGCACGCGGTGCGCCTGTGGACGATCGTGCTCGAAATCTCGGTGATGATGGCGCAGTTCCCCTCGCGCCGCATCGCCGAGCTCTCCTACGAGTACCGCACGCTGGGCTTGGGCTACGCCAATATCGGCGGCCTGCTGATGTCCTCGGCGATCCCCTATGATTCCGACGAGGGCCGGGCGATTGCCGCCGCCATCACCGCGGTGATGACCGGCGTCTCCTACGCCACCTCGGCCGAAATGGCGGGCGAGCTCGGTGCCTTCCCCGGCTATCAGAAGAACCGCGAGGCGATGCTGCGCGTCATCCGCAACCATCGCCGCGCCGCCTACGGCCACGCTGAAGGCTACGAGGCGCTGTCGGTCAATCCGGTGCCGCTCGATGCCGCCGCCTGTCCCGACGAGGCGCTCGTCGTTCATGCCCGCACCGCCTGGGACCACGCGCTGATGCTCGGCGAGGCCAACGGCTTCCGCAACGCCCAGGTCTCGGTGATCGCGCCGACCGGCACCATCGGCCTGGTCATGGACTGCGACACCACCGGCATCGAGCCGGACTTCGCGCTGGTCAAGTTCAAGAAGCTCGCCGGCGGCGGCTACTTCAAGATCATCAACCGCGCGGTGCCCGAGGCGCTGCGCATGCTTGGCTACGACGACGACGCCATCAAGGGCATGATCGACTATGCCGTCGGCCGCGGCTCGCTCGACGGCGCGCCGGCGATCAATCCGGCAACGCTCAAGGCCAAGGGCTTCTCCGAGGCGGTGATCGCCAAGATCGACGCGGCGGTGAAGACCGCTTTCGACATCAAGTTCGTCTTCAACCGGTGGACCATCGGCGATGCCGAGATGGCCGCGTTCGACGTGCCCGAGGAGAAGCTCTCCGACCCGTCCTTCGACCTCCTGACCCATCTCGGCTTCTCCAAGAAGGAGATCGAGACAGCCAACACCTGGGTGTGCGGGACGATGACGCTGGAAGGCGCGCCCGGTCTCGACCCCGAGCACCTGCCGGTCTTCGATTGCGCCAGCCCCTGCGGGCGCATCGGCAAGCGCTTCCTGTCGGTGGAGAGCCACATCCACATGATGGCGGCGGCGCAGCCCTTCATCACCGGCGCCATCTCCAAGACCATCAACATGCAGAACGACGCCACCGTCGAGGACTGCAAGAACGCCTACATGCTGTCCTGGAAACTGGCGCTGAAGGCCAACGCGCTTTATCGCGACGGCTCCAAGCTGTCGCAGCCGCTGAACGCCCAGTTGCTCGCCGATGACGACGAGGACGAGGAGGATGCGGTCGAGGCGCTGATGGCCAAGCCGCAGGCGGCGCGTGCCGAGGCGGTGGCCGAGCGGATCGTCGAACGCATCATCGAGAAGGCGGTGCGCGAGCGCGAGAAGCTGCCCAACCGGCGCAAGGGCTACGCCCAGAAGGCCAATGTCGGCGGCCACAAGGTCTATCTCCACACCGGCGAATACGAGGACGGGCGGCTCGGCGAGATCTTCATCGACATGCACAAGGAAGGCGCCGCCTTCCGCAGCCTGATGAACAACTTCGCCATCGCCATCTCGCTCGGCCTGCAATACGGCGTGCCGCTCGAGGAATATGTCGACGCCTTCATCTTCACCCGCTTCGATCCCGCCGGCATCGTCCAGGGCAACGACGCGATCAAGAACGCCACCTCGATCCTCGACTACGTCTTCCGCGAGCTGGCGATCTCCTATCTCGGCCGCCACGATCTCGCCCATGTGGCGCCCGGCGACACCGGCACCACCGCGGTCGGCGGCGAGCCGAAGGTCAAGGCGACGCCGGATTCGGCGGTCTCGCACGGCCTCTTCCGCGGCAAGCGGCTGTCGCTGGTCGACCGCCCGGCGACCGAGGCGCGCGGCAGCGAGGCCGGCGGATCGCGCGCTCCCGCCGGCGGTTCGGTCACCGCCATCGGCGGCTCGGGCGCCGGCGCGGCCCGTTCGCTCGCCACGGCGGTTCGCCGCGAGGTGGCCGAAAGCGCCCCGCAGATGAAGCTCGGCCTCGCCGAGGCCGCACCGGTGGCAAAGCCGAAGGCGGTCGAGGCGGCCCCTGCCAAGGCGGAAGCCGCGCCAGCCTTCAAGCCGGCCGGCAGCCACGCCAAGTCGGACGGCCCGAGCAAGGCGGAGCGTTCAGCCGCCGCGCGCATGGCCGGCTATCAGGGCGACGCCTGCCCCGAATGCGGCAACTTCACGCTGGTCAGGAACGGCACCTGCCTCAAATGCGACACCTGCGGCGGCACCACGGGGTGTTCGTAGGGGAGCCTCAATGGCTTTTGTTTGGACGTGTCCCTATTGCGGACACACGCAAACTGTGACGAAGGAGAAGGCCGACGTTCGCCAGGGAGTTTTGGACGTCGGAGAGAATGTGAATGGCAATGCTGGCTATCGGATTACTGCAATTGGTTGCTCCAACCCCGAATGCAGACGAGTTCAAGTCACCGTTGAATATGGCAGTACCCGAAGATACGCGGACGGCACTCTTTTGGAATATCAGCAGACGATAACAAGTCGGCAGATATTGCCGGACAGCGCCGCGAAACCTCAACCTACCTATGTCCCGATTGCACTTCGCAATGACTATATAGAGGCGTGCCGTATACGCGACTTGAGCCCTAAGGCCTCCGCTACACTTGCGCGCAGATGCCTTCAGGGCATGATCCGTGATTACTGCAAGATCACCAAAGGTCGGCTCGTCGATGAGATCGACACTCTTCGCAAGACTGTCGATAGCGGCACAGCACCTTCAGGCGTGACTATCGAAAGCGTCGAAGCAATCGACCACGTGCGCGGCGTCGGAAATATCGGCGCTCATATGGAGAAGGACATTGACCTCATAGTCGACGTCGACCCGGGCGAAGCGCAGGCGCTGATCGAGCTAATCGAACTGCTGTTTGACGAATGGTATGTCGCACGCCATGTGCGCCAAGAGCGCCTCAATCGCGTTAAGGAGATCGCCGAAGCAAAGGCAGACGCAAAGAAGCCGTCGCCCAAAGCTGACGCTACAAGCTCGTAGCCCTTAGGGCGGAATTGCGAAGCGTATTCCGCTACCTGAAGCGCCCGACCACGCGGCGGGTTACGCCTCCGGCTAACCCGATCTACGAATTGAACATCGCCCCGCGCACGGCGCCGAACCTCCCCACCAAAGTCGGGCGTACCCGACTTTGGCACTTATGAATCCAAACACGGGCAAGCCCGTGTTTGGTGGGGAGGTCGAAATCGCGTCAGCGATTTCGGGAGGGGGTGAGCGGCACCACCCTTCCCGTTCGTCCCCGCGCAGGCGGGGACCCAGGTCTGACTGCCCGCGCGGCACCTCCGGCCTGGATGCCCGGTCGTAGCCGGGCATGAACGGCGTGTGGTTGGGCCTTTGCCCCACGCTCCCTCGTCATTCCGGCGAAAGCCGGAATCCATGTGCGATCGCAGCAACTTGCGGCAAACGTTGTCTGGACCCCGGCTTGCACCGGGGTGACGACTGCCTAAGTTGCGGGTCCAATTCATTCCCCTCGGTGCTATATTGAGCCCATGAACAAGGCCCTGAACGACATCGTCCGTCGCGCGGACGCTTGGCCCGATGCGGCGCAGGAGGAACTGGCGGCGCTTGCCCGCGAGATCGAGGCCGAGGTCAACGCCGGCGCCTACCATGCGACGCCGGAGGAACTGGCGGGCATCGATCGTGGTTTCAAGGATTCGGCAGAGGGTCGCTTCGCAACCGATAAGCAGGTCGAGGCCGTGCTCGCCAAACATCGCCCCCAAACTCGGCGCCCAACCTCCCCCTTGAGGGGAGGGGAATCGCATATGGGCATGTGCTCTGGGCGCCTGCCGTATTCGTCCCCTCTCCCCTTGCGGGAGAGGGACAGGGTGAGGGGTACTGGCAAGGCCGTGCCTACACCCCTCACCCGGACCGCTGCGCGGTCCACCCTCTCCCGCAAGGGGAGAGGGTTTGGCGCCGTGCCATATGCAATTGCCCTGCCCTTGAGGGGAGGTCGAAATCGCGTCAGCGATTTCGGGAGGGGGTGAGCGGCCGGCTTCGCTTGCAGCGTCGGAGACCGCCGCGCATGTACTCGCGCACGAAGCTGGCCATATGATCATCCACGACCATACCGCCAGAGCTTTTTTCTAATGACAGACCGTTCTGACGTCATCAACGCGCTCAAGTCAATTCTCGCGAACACCTACGCGGTAAGCCGGGATATGAGCGACGACACGCGCTTGTATCATGACCTGGGTCTGCGGGGCGTCGATGCGGTTCGGTTTCTGGAAACCGTCTTTCGGGAGTTTCGGGTCGATCAATCAGGGTTCGAATTCAAAGAATACTTCAAAGGGGAACATTATAGTCCCGCCGATTTTTTTAGGTCGGTGACCGGCCGCGAAGACCGGAGCAAGAGACCGTTGACCTTGCGGCATCTTGCGGACGTCTGTGTGAAAGGTCATTGGTTTCCTCCCCGGTGAAAGAGCGGCGCGCCGCGAGGCACCTTGTATATTTGGCTCAGGAGACCTCCGTGCCGCAGACGACCCTCCCGATCCTTTCCTTCGCAAGCCAAAGCGACCTCGAGGCGCACATGTCTGCCGAGGGGCGCGAGTCACAAGGGTTCTGGATCAGGCTTTCGAAGCAGGGAGCGCCCGCACGGACGGTGAGCAAGCAGGAGGTCATCGAGTCCGCCATCTGCTGCGGCTGGATCGATGGCCAGTTGAAGCCATCGGATGAGCACTATTACCTGGTCAGGATGACGCCACGCCGCCGGGGCAGTCGCTGGTCCGCCAAAAATTGCGCCACGGCCGAACGGCTCGCTGGGCAGGGCCGATTGAGGCCCGAAGGCTTGCGGGAAATCGACGAGGCGAAACGCGACGGTCGCTGGGCGGCGGCGTACCAGTCGCAAGCTAAGGCCGAGCCGCCGCCGGACTTCATGCAGGCCCTTGCCAAGAACAAGGCGGCCGCGAAATTCTTCGAGACCCTCGATCGCGCCAATCGCTTCTCCTTCATCTACCGGGTGAACGACGCCAGGCGGCCCGAAACCCGTGCACGGCGCATCGCCGATTTCGTCGCAATGCTCGCCCGGGGAGAAACGCTCCACCCCAGGAAAGACAAGCCTTAGCCCGTCCGCGCCCTTCCCCCGTCACAAACCCCTCCCCTCGCTCGTCATACCGGCACGGGCACACGCGCCTGCCAACTGCCGCCAAGCGCGGCCGCGATCGAGGAGAATGACATGAGCAAGAAAGCGACGTTCGTCCGGCTCAGGGCGAAGCCCGGCAAGCGCGACGAGGTCCGTCGCGTGTGGGAGAAGTACGTGCGCGCCTACGCCGAGGGCCACGCCGGCTTCCTCAGCGTCTATTACTGCCACGACGACGCCGATCCCGAAGGGGTCACGGTCGTCTCGGTCGCCGCCGACGAGGCGGCGGCGCAGGAATTCGGCAGGCAGCCGTGGGTCGCCGACTACCAGCGCGAAATGGCTGCCCTGCTCGCCGGCCCGCCGGAAGCCCACACGGCAACGCCCGTCTATGTGAAAGGCGCCTGAGGCATTCTGCGAAAAGAAATCTATCCCCGCTGCCCAAACCGCCCCCATATTGGTTCGCATCCCCGCCCGCGAAGGGGCGCGCTCTAGAGGCGTCTTGCAGCGTGGGGCGGGGTGCGGTGGCCGCCGGTCTGCCTCGCAAGCGGAGCGGCGGAAGCCTGGTTACCCGCCAGCGGAGGGGCAACTCTCCGCCGCGCTCGGCCCCCGAAGGGCAGTGCTAAAGGCAGGCGAGGGTCAGCCACGGTCGGACCGGTCCTGGAAACGGGTCACCGGGACCGTGGTGGTCTAGAGGTGAGGCCGTCCGCGAGGAGCCGCCTCGCCTTCGTCTCGGCCCAGGCGGGGCCGGTGCAAAAACCATCGCGGCGGGCGCTCGGTTGAGCGCCACCAACGGACTACCCGACGCGGCACTCATCGAGCGCCCGCCACCCCCTCATGGTTGAGGCCGTGAGGATGCTTTTTGACTTCTTCATCACCCGGCGCTTCCGGCGCGCGGAAACGGAAAAGTGTGCCCGCCGCGCGCATGAAGGGTGGCGCCGGCGGGCGGGCGCCGGCGGCCTAATCCGGCCGGGCCGTGCCCTCCCCGCCCTGCGCGCCGCCGAGAAGGGCGGCTAGCCAGTTCCTGCGGGTTCTTTCCGGCCGAACCGGCGATCGACTGCAGCGTCGCCGCCGGATCGCTGACCGTAATGCCCATGCCGGAAAGCTTCGCCATCAGGCCATTGGCATCGGTCTTGGCCAGCGGCGCGAGGTCAGCGAGCGATGCGCTGGACACCGCCTGGCTGATGGCGATCGCCGAGCGCAGGTTGGGCCGACCACCCTCGGCCGTCTGCGTGCCGAGCAGCACCGGATAGGAGAACCAGCCGCTGATGAGCGCCGTGACGACCAGCGCCCCATAGAAGGCCGGGCGTCTGAAATAGCCGAGGAACTGGCGCCAGTTGCGCACGATGTGAAAGAGCCCGGCCGCGATCATCAGGAAGCCGATCCAGATGTGCAGGGCTTCGGTGGGCGGGGTGCGGATGTGGGCGAACAGAAGGACGCCCGTCACCGCGGTGATGACGAACGAAGCGAAGATGAAGGTCGAGCCCCACCGGTAGACGAACTGGCGCATCGGGTTGATATCCAGGAAACGGCGTTGCGTGGTGCCGCGCGATAGGGCGGACACCAGCACCACGCGCCGGACACCCGGTCCCGACGGTGGTGAGACGGGTTGCCGCATCTGCAGCACGCTGCCGGAGACCAGGCCGGTTCATTTCACGGCTGAGAAGGCCGTCGGCTTGAGGAACCGGTTGGAGACATTTTCCACGATCTGGCCGTCCGCCTCGCTCGCGTCCTTGGCGGCAATCCAGTCTGGGTCGCCGACGAAGGCGGCCCACTTCGCCTCGCGCTCGGCCATCGACTCCCAGGCGAGCAGATAGGTCAGGTCGCGGTTCGATTCACCAACCGCCGTCGTCCAGAAGCCGGCCTGACGGATGCCGTGCTTGTCCCAGATCCTCAGCGTCGCCGTTTCGAAGCGTCTGAGCAATGCCGGCAGCCGGCCGGGCAGGCAGCGATAGATGCGCAGTTCGTAGATCATGGCAGTCGTTTCCGTCGCGCAGCGGCGTCTCACACCAGCCGGCTCTGCTCCACCGCCGCCGCGATGAACGAGGCGAAGAGCGGGTGCGGCTTCAGCGGCTGCGACTTCAGCTCGGGGTGATACTGCACGCCGACGAACCAGGGGTGCCCCTCCAGTTCCACCGTCTCGGGCAGCACGCCGTCCGGCGATAGGCCGGCAAAGCGCAGCCCGTGGCTCTCCAGCCGGTCGCGATAGTTGATGTTGATCTCGTAGCGGTGGCGGTGACGCTCGGAAATCTCGCTGACGCCGCCATAGATGCGGCTGATCAGGCTGCCGCGTGTGAGGATCGCCGGATAGGCGCCGAGCCGCATGGTGCCGCCGAGGTCGCCGTCAGCGGCGCGTTTCTCAAGCTGGTTGCCCTTGAGCCATTCGGTCATCAGGCCGACCACCGGCTCCGATGTCGGACCGAACTCGGTCGACGACGCCTTCTCGATGCCGAGCAGATTACGCGCCGCCTCGACCACCGCCATCTGCATGCCAAAGCAGATGCCGAAATAGGGCACGCCGCGCAGCCTGGCGAAATTGGCGGCGGCAATCTTGCCCTCCGAGCCGCGCTCGCCGAAGCCGCCGGGCACCAGGATGCCGTTGACGCCCTCCAGCCACGGCGCCGGGTCCTGCTTCTCGAAGACCTCCGACTCGATCCACTGGATGTCGACGTCGACCTTGTTGGCGACGCCGCCGTGCCGCAGCGCCTCGGTCAGCGACTTGTAGGCGTCCTTGAGGCCGGTGTACTTGCCGACCACGGCGATCGACACCTTGCCTTCCGGGTTGCGGATGGTGTCGGCCAGTATGTGCCACGGCTCCAGGTTGGGGCCCGGCGGCGCCTCAATGCCAAAGGCCGCCAGCACCTCGTCGTCGAAATGCTCGGCGTGATAGGCCACCGGCGCGTCGTAGATGTGCGCCAGGTCGAGCGCCTGGATGACGGCGCTCTCGCGCACATTGCAGAACAGCGACAGCTTGCGCCGCTCTTCCTTGGGGATCGGCCGGTCGGCGCGCACCAAGAGGATGTGCGGCTGGATGCCGATCTGCCTGAGCGCCGAGACCGAGTGCTGGGTCGGCTTGGTTTTCAACTCGCCCGCCGTGGCGATCCACGGCATCAGCGTCAGGTGGATGAACACGGCGTGGTTACGCGGCAGATCATTGCCGAGCTGGCGGATCGCCTCGAAGAACGGCAGGCCCTCGATGTCGCCCACCGTGCCGCCGATCTCGCACAGAACGAAATCGACGTCCTCGTTGCCCGCCAGGATGAACGACTTGATCGCGTCGGTGACATGCGGGATCACCTGTACGGTGCCGCCGAGATAGTCGCCGTGTCGCTCCTTGGTGATGATCTCCTGATAGATGCGGCCGGTGGTGACGTTGTCCATCTTGGTCGCCGGCCGCCCGGTGAAGCGCTCGTAATGGCCGAGGTCGAGGTCGGTCTCGGCGCCGTCGTCGGTAACGTACACCTCGCCGTGCTGGTACGGGCTCATGGTGCCCGGGTCGACGTTGAGATAGGGGTCGAGCTTGCGCAGGCGGACCTTGTAGCCGCGCGCCTGCAGCAGCGCACCGAGCGCCGCTGAAGCGATGCCTTTTCCCAAGGAGGAAACCACGCCGCCGGTGATGAATACGTACCGCGCCATGGGCCCCGATCCTATCCCCTACCCGCCTGATTCGCGGAGTCGAATTCGTCCATGCGCCAAACAAAATGAAGGCGCCCCCGGCGGGTGATGGATCGCGCCGGGGAGCGTTGTCTGTTGGTCATGTGGCTACGGCGACTTGGGCGCCTGAGACCCGGCGGGGGCCGATGGCGTGCCACCAGCCGCCGGCTGTGCGCCTGCCGGCGCCGACGGCGAAGTGGCCGGAGCCACCGGTGCGCTCGTATCGGGCACCACGCTCTTCGGCGTCACGGTCGACGGCGGGCCGCTGGTGTAGCGGTTAAGCTGGTCCAGGATGCCGGAATTTCCGGTTCCCGTGGCCGGCGCCCCCGCGGTCCCGGGTGCCGGGACCGTCGGCGCGGTCTGAGCGGCCGGCGCGGTATCCAGCACCGAGGTCGGTGGCGCGTTCAGACGGTTGAGGACCGTCATCGCCATCGAGGTGATGAAGAAGATTGCTGCCAGGATGGTGGTTGCGCGGGTCAGCACGTTGCCCTGGCCGCGCATGGTCATGAACTGGTCGCCGCCGCCCATGCCAAGGGCGCCGCCTTCCGAGCGCTGCAGCAGCACGACCGCCACGAGCGCCACGATCACCATCAGGTGAATGACGATGATAACTGTTTGCATCAGCCTGTCCGAATTCGGGGTTGCGCGCCTTTTACACGATCAAGCCGGGCGGCACCAGTGCCACCGCCCGGCTTATATCCGTCACCCGCACGCAGCCACAATGGTGAGGAAATCCGCGGCTTTGAGGCTGGCGCCACCGACCAGCGCGCCATCGACGCCGGCAAGGCCCATGATGGTTTCCGCATTGTCCGGCTTGACCGAGCCGCCATAGAGGATGCGGATCGCATCGGCTTTCTCCTGTCCAAGGCGCCCCGCCAGTTCAGCCCTTATATGGGTATGTGCCGCAACGATGTCGTCATTTGATGGCGTCAGCCCCGTGCCGATCGCCCAGACCGGCTCATAGGCAATCACCAGGCGGTCGGCGGTGGCGCCGTCCGGCACCGAGCCCGCCACCTGCCGGCTGAGCACTGTTTCGGTCTCTCCGGCGCGGCGCTCCGCCTCCGTTTCGCCGATGCACAGGATCGCCAGCAGCCCCGCCCGCCAGGCCGCCTCCGCCTTGGCGCGCACTTGCTCGTCGGTCTCGCCGTGGTCGGTGCGCCGCTCCGAATGGCCGACAATGACCATCCGGCCGCCGGCGTCGGCGATCATTTCGGCGGCGATATCGCCGGTATGAGCCCCCTTCGGCGCGGCATGGCAGTCCTGGCCACCAATCGCCACGACCGTCCCCGCCGCTGCCGCGGCTGCCGCGGAAATCAGCGTCGCCGGCGGGCAGATCGCCACATCGCAAGCCGCTCCGGCGGCGCCGGCTGCGATTGCCCGCAATTCGGCCAGGCTCGCGAGGGTGCCGTTCATCTTCCAGTTGCCGGCTGCGAGTTTTGTGCGTCCAGACATGCTTCTGCTAGCTCCTCTTGAATCCAAGTCAGCCCTACCCGAAATCCTATCCAGAAGCACCGTATGGCCAGTTTTTGAACATCGCCGTATTGCGCGAGATCAAGGCAGCGCTGTGGTCCCGGCGGTACCCGACCCCGGGTTGGTGATAGTCAGGCTCAGGAACGGAAAACATGATTGCTCGCGACCTGATGAACGGCGACGTCGTGACCGTTGCGCCGAATACGTCCATTCGCGACGTCGCCCGAACCCTCCTCGTGCACCGCATGAGCGCCGTGCCGGTGGTCGACGAATCCGGCACCCTGGTCGGCATCGTCAGCGAAGGCGACCTCGTCGGGCGCAAGCGGACGGAGCGCGAAACCAAGAGCGAATGGTGGCTGCTGCGCCTCGCCGAAGGCGAGTCACTCAACACCGAGTTCATGCAACACCTGCAGGAACCGATCGCCGTCGCCCGTGAGGTGATGTCGAGCCCGGTGCTGACCATCAGCGAAGAGACCCGTGCCGACGAGATCGCCAGCATCATGGCGGAGCACAGGGTCAAGCGGCTGCCGGTCATGCGCGACGGCAGGATCGTCGGCATCGTCCGTCGCGCCGATCTGCTGCGCTCGCTCGGCGGCGGCGAATTCGAGCCGGTGCCCATGCCGCCCGCGCCGAACCAGAAGCCCTCGTTACCCTGGCAATTCGGTGGCAAGGAACCAAAGAGCAACGGCAAGGCGGATGGCGCTGGTGCCGATTCGAGGGCGAACGCCTACGCCCTGGCGCACGACGCCCGCCCGGACGGCGAATTGTCGGTCGGCGATTTCCGCCATCTCGTCGGCCACTTCAAGGAGGAGCTGGACGCCCAGCGCAGCCGCGAGCGCCAATTGGCGGCCGAGATACACAAGCGTGACGTCCACCGTTTGATCGACACGCACATCTCGGAAAGGGAGTGGAACAAGCTCGTCCACAATGCCCGCGAGGCGGCAGAGCACGGGCAGACCGAATACCTCCTTCTGCGCTTTCCCCATCAGTTGTGCAGCGACGGCGGACGGGCGGTGAACGCGCCCGACCCGGAATGGCCGCGCACGCTGCGCGGCGAGGCCGCCGAGATGTATCTGCGCTGGGAGCGCGAGCTCAGGCCGCGCGGCTTCCATCTGGCAGCGCGCGTGGTTGATTTTCCCGATGGCATGCCCGGGGACATCGGCCTCTTCCTTGTTTGGGGCGAGTAGGGCGCAGACAGGCGCGCCGGCTGTAATCATGCGACAGTCGGCGCGCTTGGCGCGCCGGCCGCTTGAGGCCATGTTAGCGCCTCTCCCACCTTTGTCCCGAACCCGGAAATCCCATGACATCAGCGCTTTTCTCGCCGCTCACCGTTGGCGGCATGACCGTGCCCAACCGCATCGCGGTCGCGCCCATGTGCCAGTATTCCGCCGACGACGGTTCGGCGACTGACTGGCACCTGCAGCACTGGATGACGCTGGCCATGTCGGGCGCCGGCATGATCACCATCGAGGCGACGGGGGTGGAGCGCCACGGCCGCATCACCCACGGCTGTCTCGGCCTCTATTCGGATCACAACGAAGCGGCGGCCGAGCGCGCACTTGCCGCGGCGCGCCGCGTGGCGCCGGCAGGCACCCGCTTCGGCATCCAGCTCGGCCATGCCGGCCGCAAGGCCTCCACCCAGCGTCCCTGGCAGGGTGGCGGGCCGCTGCGTGCCGAGGAGGACGCCTGGCAGACCGTGGCCCCCTCGGCCATCCCCTTTGCGCCCGGTTGGCATGTGCCCGAGGCGCTCGACGAGAACGGCATCCAGCGCCTCATCAGCGCCTGGGCCAATGCGGCCGAGCGGGCGGTGCGCGCCGGCTTCGACTTCATCGAGGTGCACGGCGCCCATGGCTACCTGCTGCATGAGTTCCTGTCGCCGCTGTCCAACCAGCGCACCGATCACTGGGGCGGCGCGCTGGAGAACCGCATGCGCTTCATCGTGGCTGTCACCAAGGCCATTCGTGCCGTTGTCCCGGATTCCGTGACGGTCGGTGTGCGACTGTCGGCCAGCGACTGGACCGAAGGCGGATTCACCATCGACGAAGCCGTCGAGGTGTCGAAAGCATTGAAGGATGTCGGTGCCGCCTATATCTGCGCGTCGAGCGGCGGCGGCGTTCACGACGCCAAGATCCCGCTGGCGCCGGGCTATCAGGTCCCCTTCGCGACACGCATCCGCAAGGAAGCCGGCATCGTTACCCGCGCCGTCGGCCTCATCGACGACCCGCATTTCGCCGAAGCGATCATCGCCGAGGGCAAGGCCGACCTGGTGGCGCTGGCGCGTGCCATGCTGGCCGATCCGCGCTGGCCGTGGCGTGCGGCGGTAGCGCTCGGACACCCCCTGCACGTGGCGCCGCAATTCGCCCGATCGGCACCATTGGTCGAAAGGTGGATGAAGGCCAGCGATTGACGACGATCACACGATTGCCGCAACCGTCTGTAATCCCGCGATTATTCGCCCCCGCCCGGCAAGGCGACTTTGCCTTGCGGCGGCGGGGGCGGTGAACCTATTATCCGCGCCCGAAACCTGCCCCCAGACAGCGGCCGCCGCCGAGGATTGAAATGTTAGACGCACTACGCAAATTGACGTCCGGATGGGTCGTCCAGATCATGATGCTGCTCCTTGTGATCAGCTTCGGTGTCTGGGGCGTCGCCGACGTCTTCAGGGGCTATCGGCAGGGTGACATTGCCAAGGTTGGCAGCATCAACCTCACCGGCACCGAGTTCCGCCGCCGCTTCGATATCGCCGTGCGCCAGCTTTCCCAGCAATTCGGCAAGCAGTTCACCTCGCAGCAAGCGGCGCAGCTCGGCATTCCCAGCCGCGTCCTCAGCCAGATGCTCGCCGAGGCCACGCTTGACGATACCGCTCATCAGATGGGGCTCAGCCTTTCGCCCGATACCGTCGGCCGCCTGATCAGGACCGATCCCAACCTGCAGGGCCCGACCGGCCAGTTCAACCGCACCTTCTTCACCCAGATCGCGCAGGCGCAGGGGCTGACAGAGGACGACCTGGTGCTGTTGCTCAAGGCCGACTACATCCGCAACCAGCTCGATCAGGGGCTGGCCGGCGACGTCACGGTGCCCGAGACGATCATCAAGGCCGTCGGCGAGTATCGCGACGATTCGCGCAAGGTCAGCTATGTGGTGCTGAGCGCGCCGGCGGCGAGCGACATTCCCGATCCCTCCGACACCGACCTCGCCGCCTATTTCGACGCGCACAAGAGCGCCTACAAGGCGCCCGAATACCGGGCGCTGTCATATTTCGTTGTGAACCCGGCGGCGCTCGCCAAGCCGCAGGACGTCAGCGACGCCGACGCTCAGAAACTTTACGATCAGGAGAAGAGCCGCTTCGTGACGCCCGGCACCCGCCATGTCGAGCAGATCGTCTTCAAGGACAAGGCGGACGCCGAAGCCGCGGCCAAGGAGCTCGCCGACGGCAAGACCTTCGACCAGCTGGTCGCCGAGCGCAATCTGAAGACCTCCGACGTCGACCTCGGACAGGTCACCAAGGACAAGATCATCGACCCGGCGGTCGCCGATGCAGCTTTCGCCCTGACCGCCAGCGGCGTCAGCGGCATCATCGACGGGCGCTTCGGTCCTGTGATCGTGCGCGTCAGCAATATCGTGCCCGACGTGGTCAAGACCTTCGCCGAGGTCAAGGACCAGCTCAAGATGGAGATCGCCACCAAGCAGGCCGCCAATGAAGTCACAAACTTGCGCAACGAAATCGAGGATGCGCGCGCCGGCGGTTCGACGCTCAAGGAGGTCGCCCAGAAGTACGGGCTGAAAATGATCAACGTTGCCGAAGTCGATCAGTCGGGCAAAGGTCCGGACAACAAAGCGATTGCCGACCTGCCTGCTCCGCTGGTGCAGGCGGCCTTCGAGTCCGACGTCGGCATGGAGAACAATCCGATCGAGCCGGTCAGCGACACGTTCATCTGGTACGACGTCACGCAGGTGATGCCAGCGCACGACCGCACGCTGGCCGAGGTCCACGACAAGGTGGTTGCTGCATGGAAGGACATGGAGCGCCAGAAGAAGGTTGCCGAGCAGGCTGATGCACTGAAGGCCAAGCTCGCCGGCGGCGGCGATCTCGCCACGGTCGCGGCCGGCGCAAGCCTCGAGGTGAAGACGGCGGACACGCTGACGCGCCAGTCGAAGCCGACCGACGGCCTGTCGGCTGCGGCGATCTCGGCTGCCTTCGACGGCCCCAAGGGTTACGCCGCGGTCGCCGACGGAACGACCCCGATGAACAAGATCCTGCTGGTCGTCGACGACACGACCGTGCCGCCGTTCAATCCGACCGATCCGCAACTGGAGCAGATCAAGAGCCAGCTCGACAGCCAGTTCGTCAATGATCTGCTCGCCGCCTTTGTCGCCGAGCGCCAGACCAAGATCGACGTGCAGATCAACCAGGCCGCCCTCGGCGCGGCGCTGGGCCTCAATCAGCCGACCCAGTGACGGCGCACGCGGGGTCCCTGCCATGCTGGTCGAACCCGCCCTCGACGACTTCGCGCGTGCCTACGACACGGGCGAGCCGCAAGTCGTGTGGACGCGGCTTGTCGCCGATCTCGAGACACCGGTCTCGGCCATGCTCAAGCTGTCGGCGGGCCGCACCAACTGCTTCCTGCTGGAGTCGGTGGAAGGCGGCGCCGTGCGCGGCCGCTACTCGATCATCGGCATCGAGCCGGACCTGATTTTCCGCGCCAGCGGCGGCAAGGCCGAGATCAACCGCGACCCGGAAGCCGACGCCGACCGTTTCGAGCCGATGGAAGAGCCGGCTCTGGAGGCGCTCCGCCGCATCATCGCACAATCGCACATTCATCTGCCCCACGCCCTGCCGCCCATGTCCGCCGGCATCTTCGGCTATCTCGGCTACGACATGGTTCGCCAGATGGAGGCCCTGCCCGAGCCCAACCCGGACCCGCTTGGCTTCCCCGACGCAGTCATGATCCGCCCCACCGTCATCGTCGTCTTCGACGCGGTCAAGGACGAGATCACCATCGTCACCCCGGTACGCGCCGAGAAAGCGATGAGCGCCGCCCAAGCCCACGCCCGCGCCATCGACCGGCTGACCGCGGTGGTCGATGCCCTGGACGCGCCGCTCGACAAGTCCGAGGGCGGCGAGTTCGACCCCAACATCGCGGTCGTCTCCAATACGCCGCGCCAGACCTATCTCGACATGGTCAAGCGCGCCAAGGAGTACATCGCCGCCGGCGACATCTTCCAGGTGGTTCTGTCGCAGCGCTTCGAGGCGCCCTTCGACCTGCCGCCCTTCGCGCTTTACCGCGCGCTCAGGCGCACCAACCCCTCGCCCTTCCTCTACTATCTCGACTTTGGCGGCTTCGCGATCGCCGGCTCCAGCCCGGAGATCCTGGTGCGCGTGCGCGATGGCGAGGTGACGATCCGGCCGATCGCCGGCACGCGGCCGCGCGGGCGAACGCCGGAGGAGGACAAGGCGCTGGCCGAGGAGCTGCTCGCCGATCCCAAGGAGCGCGCCGAACATCTGATGCTGCTCGACCTCGGCCGCAACGATGTCGGCCGCGTCGCCGAGATCGGCTCGGTCAAGGTCACCGACCAGTTCTTCCTGGAGTACTACAGCCAGGTCATGCACATCGTGTCGAACGTGGTCGGGCTGCTGTCGCCTGAGCACGACATGCTCGATGCGCTGGCCGGCGGCTTCCCGGCCGGCACCGTGTCGGGCGCGCCCAAGGTGCGCGCCATGGAGATCATCGACGAGCTGGAGCTGGAGAAGCGCGGCATCTATGCCGGCTGCGTCGGCTATTTCTCGGCCGACGGCGCCATGGATTCCTGCATCATCCTGCGCACGTCCGTGGTCAAGGACGGCAAGATGTACGTCCAGGCCGGCGCCGGCATCGTCGCCGATTCCGTGCCCGAAAACGAGCATGCCGAATGCGAGGCCAAGGCTCGCGCCCTCTTCCGCGCGGCGGAGGAAGCCGTCCGCTTCGCCTCAAGCGTTGGGCGCGGGCAGTAGCCGCCGTCACGCCCGCGCGGCACATGGCGAACCTCCGCTGTGCCCCTTCCGCGAGGCGATTGGACCTCGGCTCTAGGGACAGACGCCGAGCAGGCAGCCGCCGGGCGGCGGCGGCGGAGACGGCGCTACCGGCCCACCGCATTCGCGGACGAAATCCTCCTGCCAGTTCGTTACCTTGGCCCGAAGGCTCTCCACGACACCGCCATACTGGACCTTGGTGCGCAGGCCCTCGTTGCGGGTCAGGGCCCTCTGCACCGCCGCCTTGCTCGCGCCGACCGACTGGGCGTAACTCATCATGAAGTCGCGCGTTACTACGATGTAGATCGAACGGGTCTCGGCATCAAACCAGGTGCCGAGCGTATAGTACCGCCTGTAGGCTTCATTGATCGCCGCGTCGACGCTCTGCTCGGCCTTCGGCGTGTACTTCATGAAGACGTTCTGGTGATTGACGAGGTTCTGCAGGGCGACAATATCGCCCTGCATCCGGGCGATCCTCTCCTGAAGAAAGACGCAATGCTCGGACAGTTTCTGCGCCGCGGCCGAAAGCGGCGTCGCAATGGCCGCTGTCCCAGCAACGAGGAGTGCGATGGCCGCAAACTGCCAGGCTGAACGCTGCAAGTTCATGACAAGGCCCCTCCGCTGACGGGCGCCCTCGGCAGGGCCGGGGAAGCGCCCTGGATATTGCCAGCGTATGCCTTCCGGTTCCTCCACGGGATGCGGTGTATCGGAGCAGGCCACGGGCGCGCCTCCATCACACCCGGCTTGCGCCCGCGGGCCGATCTGGCCTATCCCTCAGTGAGATAGGACAGCGCCCATGACCGTTCTCGTCATCGATAACTACGACAGCTTCACCTACAACCTCGTCCATTACATCGGCGAGTTGGGGGCGAAGCTGGCCGTGCGCCGCAACGACAAGATTACCGTCGACGAGGTGATGGCGATGGACCCCGAGGCGATCGTGCTCTCGCCCGGCCCCTGCACGCCCAACGACGCCGGTATCTGCCTGTCGCTCATCGAACGCGCCGCGCCGACCATTCCGATCTTCGGCGTCTGCCTCGGCCATCAGTCGATCGGCCAGGCCTTCGGCGGCTCCATCGTGCGCGCGCCCAGCCTGATGCACGGCAAGGTCTCGACCATCAGCCACAACGGCCGCGGCGTCTTCCGCGGCATCAACCACTCGTTCCAGGCGACCCGCTATCACTCGCTGACCATCGCCCCGGAGACCGTGCCGGACGTGCTGGAGGTGACCGCCACCGCCGAGGACGGGGTCATCATGGGCGCCATGCACAAGCACTATCCGGTGCACGGCGTGCAGTTCCATCCCGAGTCGATCGCCTCCGAGCACGGCCACATGATCCTCAAGAATTTCCTCGACATCGCCGCCGCCTGGAACGCAAAACACCGTATCGAACCGTCCGTCGCGTGAAGGGGGCAGAGATGGCTGACCTGAAAGCCACCATCGGCAAGGTTGCCGCCGGCGAGCGGCTTTCCCGCGCGGAGGCTGAAGAAGCCTTCGACATCATCATGTCGGGTGATGCCACGCCGGTTCAGATCGGCGCCTTCCTGACCGGCCTTCGCCTGCGCGGCGAGACCGTGGACGAGATCGCCGGGGCGGTCGCCACCATGCGCGCCAAGATGACGCCGGTCGCAGCCCCGGAGGGCGCCATCGACGTGGTCGGCACCGGCGGCGATGCCTCGGGCAGCTACAACATCTCCACCGCTTCCGCCTTCGTGGTTGCCGGCGCCGGTGTGCCGGTCGCCAAGCACGGCAACCGCGCTTTGTCGTCGAAATCCGGCGCCGCCGACACGCTCGCCGCGCTCGGCGTCAACATCGACCTGACTCCCGACGAGATCAGCACCTGCATCAGCCAAGCCGGCATCGGCTTCATGTTCGCCCCGGCCCACCATTCGGCCATGCGCCATGTCGGCCCGGCCCGCGCCGAGCTCGGCTTCCGCACGGTCTTCAACCTCATCGGCCCACTCTCCAACCCGGCCAGCGTCAAGCACTACCTGCTCGGCGTCTTCTCGCCCGACTGGGTCGAGCCGCTGGCCAACGTGCTGCAGAGCCTCGGTGCCGAATCCGCCTGGGTGGTGCACGGCGCCGGTGGCCTCGACGAAATTTCGCCGGCCGGCGAAACCAGGGTCGCCCGGCTCAAGGACGGCAAGGTCACCACCTTCGCCGTCATCCCCGCCGATGCCGGCCTCAGGAGCTGGCCCTTCGAGGCGATCAAGGGCGGTGACGCCGCCCACAATGCCGAAGCGCTCAAACGCGTGCTTGCCGGCGAGCAGAACGCATATCGCGACACCGTGCTGCTCAACGCCGGTGCTGCGCTGGTCGTTGCCGGCCGCGCCGACGATTTGAAACAGGGGGCCGCGATGGCCGCCGAGAGCATCGACCAGGGCAAGGCAGCCGAGCGCCTCGCCCGTCTCGTCGCTGTCTCCAACGCTTGAGCGGCACGATGGCCGACATCCTCAAGACCATCGAGGAAGCCAAGCGCGCCGAGATCGCGGCGGCGAAACAGGCGACGCCCCAAGCCGAAATCGAGGCGCACGCAAAGGACCAGCCGCCGCCGCGCGGCTTCCTCGCCGCGCTCGAACGCACCATCGCAGCCGGCCGCCCGGCATTGATCGCCGAGATCAAAAAAGCCAGTCCGTCCAAAGGCTTGATCCGCGAGGACTTCGACCCGCCGAGCCTCGCGATGGCCTACAAGGCCGGCGGCGCCACCTGTCTGTCGGTGCTCACCGACAGCCGCTTCTTCCAGGGCGGCGCCAGCGATCTGGTCTCGGCCCGACGCGCCGTCGACCTGCCGGCGATCCGCAAGGACTTCATGTTCGAGCCCTACCAGGTGTACGAAGCCCGCGCGCTTGGCGCCGACTGCATCCTGATCATCATGGCCGCGGTTTCCGACGCTGACGCCCACGCGATCGAGGCGACTGCCCACGAACTCGGCATGGACGTTCTGATCGAGGTCCACAATGCGGAGGAACTCGAGCGCGCGCTGAAGATGAAATCGCGGCTGGTCGGCATCAACAACCGTGACCTCCACACCTTCGAAACCCGACTCGCGGTCAGCGAGGCTCTTGCTCCGAAAGTCCCCAAGGACCGCGTGCTGGTCGGTGAGAGCGGCATCTTCACGCCGGCCGATATCGCCCGCCTGCAGGCCGTCGGCATCGGCGCGTTTCTGGTCGGTGAAAGCCTGATGCGCGAGTCCGATGTTGCCGCCGCCACGGCCCGCCTGGTCGGCACAACCATCGCCGCTTGAGCCATGGCCTATACGATCCGCCGGGCGCGTCCATCGGAATACCCCTTGCTGCCCGAGATCGAGCGCGCTGCCAGCACCCTGTTCGAGACGGTCGACGGCCTGCCCTTCGTCCAGACCGAGCCGGTCAGCGTCGCATTCATCGAGGCGGTTGCGCTGAGCGGCGCCGTGCTGGTTGCCGCCGATGAAAAGGACGCGCCCGTCGGCTTCGCGCTGACCGGCTTCCTCGACCGCGCGCTCTACATCTATGAGCTCGACGTCAGCCCGGCGCATGGTCGACGTGGGCTCGGCCGCAGGCTGGTCGATGCGGCCGCAGCCTTCGCCGCCAGCGAGGACGCCTCGGCCGTCACCCTCTCGACCTTTCGCGACGTTCCCTGGAACGGCCCGTTCTACGCCAAAGCCGGCTTTCGCGAAGTACCGCGAAACCAATGGACCCCGGCCTTCCATCTGCTGCATCATCGCGAGGTGGAACTCGGGCTTACCGTCGATCGGCGCTGCTTCATGCGCAAGGAGCTGGCGTGAACAAGACGCTCACTCACCTCGACAAGAGCGGCGCCGCCAGCATGGTCGATGTCGGCGGCAAGGCGGTCACCGAGCGCATCGCGGTTGCCGAAGGCGCTGTGACCATGCAAGCGGCGACCCTCGATCTCATCATTTCCGGCAACGCCAGGAAAGGCGATGTCATCGGCGTCGCCCGCATTGCCGGCATCATGGCGGCCAAGCGCACCCACGAACTGATCCCGCTCGCCCACCCGCTGGCGTTGACCTCCGTCACCGTCGATATCGAGCCGGACACCAGCCTCCCCGGCCTGCATGTCCGCGCCACCGCCAAGCTTGCCGGCAAGACCGGGGTCGAGATGGAGGCGCTCACCGCCGTCTCGGTCGCCTGCCTCACCATCTACGACATGGCCAAGGCGGTCGACCGCGGCATGGCGATCACCGGCATCCGCCTGATCGAGAAGCGCGGCGGCAAGTCGGGCACATGGAAGGCCAGGGAGACGCGCAAATGACCCCGCTCCTTCCGGTTGACGAGGCCGTCGCCCGCATCATCGTCGGCGCCGCCCCGGTATCGTGCGATTACGTGACGCTGGCCGAAGCCGCCGGGCGCACGCTTGGCGAGCCGCTCAAGGCGCGGCGCAGCCAGCCGCCCTTCGATGCCTCTTCCATGGACGGCTATGCCGTACGCGCCGCCGATACGGCGGCGCCGCCCGCCACCTTGCAGGTCGTTGGCATGGCCGCCGCAGGGCGCCACTACGACGGCACCGTCGGGCCGGGCGAGGCGGTGCGCATCTTCACCGGCGCGCCGGTGCCAGCCGGCGCCGACGCCATCCTCATCCAGGAGAATGCCGAAGCCCACGAAGACGGCACCGTAACCGTCAAGGTGGCGACCGCATCCGGCCGTCATATCCGCCGCGCCGGCCTCGATTTCCAGGAGAACGCCCTGCTGCTCGAAGCGGGGCGCGAACTCGGCATGCGCGAACTGGCGCTCGCCGCCGCCATGGGTCACGCCCGCCTGCCCGTCCGTTGCCGGCCGGTGGTCGCCATCATCGCCACCGGCGACGAACTGGTGCCGCCGGGCGAGATGCCGACGCCGGACCAGATCTTCGCCGCCAGTTCGCCGGGCCTGGCCGCCTATGTCGAATCCCTCGGCGGCGAGCCCCACGACCTCGGCATCGTGCGTGACGATCGCCTCGCCATCACCCGCGCCGTCGAGCGGGCGCTGGCACTCCCCGCCGATGTTGTGCTGACCATCGGCGGTGCCTCGGTCGGCGACCACGATCTGGTGCAGGATGCGCTGAAGGAGGCCGGGCTGACGCTCGACTTCTGGCGGATCGCCATGCGCCCGGGCAAGCCGCTGATGTTCGGCCGCATCCAGGAGACCCGCGTCCTCGGCCTGCCCGGCAATCCGGTGTCGAGCCTGGTCTGTGCCATCCTCTTCGTCAGGCCGCTGATCGCCGCCCTGCTCGGCCAGAAGCCGCGCGACCCGACGGAGTCCGCCACGCTCGGCGGCGACTTGCCGGAGAACGACGCCCGTCAGGATCACATCCGCGCGCGGCTGGCCACGCGCCGCGGCGAGCTGCCCGCGGCGATCCCGCTGCCGGTTCAGGATTCTTCCATGCTCGGCGTGCTCGCCACCGCCGATTGCCTCATCGTGCGCCCGCCGCATGCGCCGGCGGCCAAGGCCGGCGAGCCCTGCCGCATCATCCCGCTGCCCTGACGCTCACGGCTTAAGGTTAAGGACGCTTTGTCGTGGACGGTGGCGGCTTTCGCCACCAGATTCGGGGGAACTGCAAGAGGTGAAAGCCATGCAGACCACCGAGCGCCGTCGCGAAAGACGTCAGATCGCCTATCTGGGCGCCGAGGTCATCTATAACCAGCAGCGTTCGGCCATCGACTGCCTGGTACGCAACATCGCGCCGTCCGGTGCGTTGATCGTCTTCGCCGACCGGACGCCGCTTCCCGAAGAGCTCGATCTGCACGTCCCGCAGCGCGGCCGCACCTTCCACGGCTCGGTCGTCTGGCGGAACGTGGACCGCGCCGGACTGGCGCTCCAGCCGCTGGCGGCGAACGACGCCGATGCCTCACTCGACAGCGCCCGCCGGCAGCACGCGCTGAAGAAGGAAAACCGCGCGCTCCGACGCCGCTACAACTCGCCGATCTGAAACGCCGGCCCGCCGCTCAGGCCGTTCCGCGCGCGGTGGCATCATCGATGAAACGGCGCTGGCGGATGCACTGGCGCGTGCAGCGAACGCTGGTGCGGGCGCCTTGATCGACGGACCACGGCCCCTGCGGCCGGCACATCCGCCTCGGCGCAGTTGGTGGCACCGGGTTCGTCGCAGACCGTCACAGCGGAATGTTGTCGTGCTTCTTCCAGGGGTTGGCGAGCTGCTTCAAGCGCAGCATCCTGAGCGCCTTGGCGACCCGTGGGCGGGTCGTGTGCGGGGCGATCACGTCGTCGATATAGCCGCGCTCGGCGGCGACGAAGGGCGACATGAAGCGGTCCTCGTATTCCTTGGTGCGCTGGGCGATCTTCTCGGGATCGCCGGCCTCCTTGCGGTAGATGATCTCGGCCGCGCCCTTGGCGCCCATCACCGCGATCTCGGCCGCCGGCCAGGCGAAGTTGACGTCGCCGCGCAAGTGCTTCGAGGCCATGACGCAATAGGCGCCACCATAGGCTTTGCGCGTGATGACCGTCACCTTGGGCACCGTCGCCTCGGCATAGGCGAACAAGAGCTTGGCGCCGTGCTTGATGAGGCCGCCATATTCCTGTGCCGTGCCGGGCAGGAAGCCGGGCACATCGACGAAGGTGACCAGCGGGATCGAGAAGCAGTCGCAGAAGCGCACGAAGCGCGCCGCTTTGCGGCTGGCGTCGGAATCGAGCACCCCGGCAAGCACCATCGGCTGATTGGCGACAAAGCCGACGGTGGCGCCTTCGATGCGGCCGAAGCCGATGACGATGTTCCTGGCGAAGGATTCCTGCAGCTCGAAGAACTCGCCCTCGTCGGCGACTTTCAGGATCAGTTCCTTGATGTCGTAAGGCTTGTTGGCACTCTCCGGCACCAGGCGGTCGAGCGAGGCTTCTTCGCGCTCGATTGCGTCGTCGGTGGCAACCACCGGCACCGGGCCGCGGTTCGACAGCGGCAGGAAATCGATCAGCCGGCGCATCTCGGAGAGCGCCACGATGTCGTTGTCATAGGCGCCGTCGGCGATCGAGGTGCGGGTGGTGTGCACCGAGGCGCCGCCGAGCTCTTCCGGCGTCACGGTTTCGTTGGTGACCGTCTTCACCACGTCCGGCCCGGTGACGAACATGTAGGAGGTGTCGCGCACCATGAAGATGAAATCGGTGATCGCCGGGGAATAGACGTCGCCGCCGGCGCACGGCCCCATGATGACCGAGATCTGCGGGATGACGCCCGAGGCCAGCACATTGTTCTGGAAGACGCCGGCATAGCCGCCGAGCGCCGCCACGCCCTCCTGGATGCGGGCGCCGCCGGCATCGAGAAGGCCGATGATCGGCGCGCCGTTCTTGAGCGCCATCTCCTGCAGCTTCTGGATCTTTTCGGCGTGGGTCTCCGACAGCGAGCCGCCGAAGACGGTGAAGTCCTTGGCGAAGACGAAGGTGAGGCGGCCATTGACCGTGCCCCAGCCGGTGACCACGCCGTCGCCGGGGATCTTCTGCTTGGCCATGCCGAAATCGACCGAGCGGTGTTCGACGAAGACGCCGTATTCCTCGAACGAGCCCTCGTCGAGCAGGGCCTCGATGCGCTCGCGGGCGGTCAGCTTGCCGCGCTTGTGCTGGGCGGCGATGCGCTTCTCGCCGCCGCCGAGATGGGCCTCGGCCCGCCGCTTCGCCAGTTCCTCGCTGATGTGATTCATGGGCGCTGTCCTCCGGTCCCCAGAGATAGCACAGGCGCGCCGGCGGTTGATCTCCCCTCCTCCTGACAGCGGCAGGCGGCCCGATCGGTTACCATCGGACAGACTGGGCGATTCCAGCGAGGGAACGACGAGGATGATCGACCACACAGGCTACAACGTCAGCGATCTCGCGCGCAGTAAGGCGTTCTACAGCGCCGCGCTGGCGCCGCTTGGCCACCGTATCCGGCGCGATCTCGGCTTCGCCGTGGGCTATGGCAGTGACGAGATGGTGGCGCTCGGCGGCGATCCGGCCGGCTCGTTCTGGATTTCCGAGGGGAAACCGCAGGAGCCGCGGGTCCACCTCGCCTTCGCCGCTCGGTCCCACGCGCATGTCCGCGCCTTCCACGAAGCGGCGTTGGCAGCCGGCGGTCGCGACAACGGCGCGCCCGGCTTCCGGCCACGCTACCACGCCCACTACTATGCGGCCTTCGTCCTCGACCCCGACGGTTACAACATCGAGGCGGTGTGCCACCGCGCCGACGCGGCGGATTGAGGCTGACTTAGGGGTTTGCCGGCTTGAGGATCAGCGCCGCCGCCTGCATGTCGCGCCAGCGGGCGGCGCGGCGGGCAAGCGCCATCGCGTCCCTGCCCCACTGCGCCATCTGCCAGTCCTCGTCGACATGGGCCGCCACCCACGCCGCCTCGGGGCTGAGCGCACCATGGAGCACGGCAAGGGCGATCAGCGCCGAGCCGGTCAGCGTGGTGACCACGTGGACGGCGGCCAGCCGCAGCGGATCGAGGGGCCCAAGCGCCGCGGCAACCGCGTCCAGGCTTTCCGCCGGCTGCTCGACGGCGATGATGCCCGCGGCCAGAACGAAGCGGGCGCCGAGCGCCACTTCAGCCCAGGCGAGCACCGGCCCCCAGGCCGCCTCCTGCGCTGCCACCAGCGACTGCGGTCCTTCCCCGCGATAGCAGGTAAGGTCGCTGCCGGCATATTTGACGATCTCGGCCCTGACCGGCGCCATTTCGCGGGCGACACGGTCGATCGCCGAATGGGCGATACGGGTGAGCGGCATGGTGGCCGGGTCGATGTGCTCCCCCTGTCCCTGCCACTCGGCGGCCAGCGCCGCGGCCACCATGGGGCTTGCCACCACCAGCGGATTGCGCCCCGGCGTGCGCGCCGGCTTGCCGTCGAGCGTCAGGACGAAGCCGTCGTCGCTGGGCGCAACACCGGCGGTCTTGTAGAAGCGACGCGGCAATTCCGGCCGCGCCGGGCGCCGCGCGGCACCTACCGGAGCGGACGGCTTGCCGCTCACGAAGCGACCCACTCCCTGAGCTCCAGCCATGGGCTCGACTTGCTCACCACCTCGTACCAGTCGTCGCGGGCGAATTCGGCGTTGACCGCCTGGATGGCGCCGTCGACGCGCTCGCGCTTGCCCGAGCCGACGATCGGCATGCCGCCGACCGGATGGCGGGCGACGAAGGCCATCGCCGCCTCGGCCGGGCCGGGCAGACCCATGCGCTTGGCAATTTCGGTGAGCAGCGTGCGGATCGCCACGATCCTTTCGTCGTCCGAGGTGAGCAGGTCGCCGCCGCCGACCGGCGACCAGATCATAGGCTTGTGGCCGAGTTTCAGCGCCAGGTCGAAGGTGCCGTCGCCGGCGGGCCTGAGATAGAGCGGCGAGAACTGCACCTGATTGGTGACCAGCGGCGCCTTCAGGCGCGATTGCAGCAGATCGAAGCGGCTGGGCAGGAAGTTGGAGACGCCGATATGGCGCACCTTGCCCTGCTTGACGACGTCGTCAAGCGCTTCCGCGGTAGCGTCCGGGTCCATCAGATGGTCAGCACGGTGGAGCAGCAGAACGTCGATCACGTCAATGCCCAATTCTCCGAGCGAACGGTCAACCGACCAGCGGATGTGCGCGGGGCTCGAATCGAAATAGCGGACACGAAATTCGGGAATCACCGGACCCGGCCGGCAGATGCCGCATTTGGTGACGATCTCGAAGCGGTCGCGGCCGCCATGCGCCTTCAGTGCCTTGCCGAGGAAGCGCTCGGTCGAATAGGGCGCGCCATAGGTGGCGGCAGTGTCGAGCGTGGTGATGCCGCGCTCGAGCAGGAAGTCGAGGAAGCCAGCCAGATCGGTCGCCGAAGCGAACTGCTCCTCCGAGCGCATCGACCCCCATATAACACCTGAAAATTCAGGACCTTGCGCGTGAATCTTCACACGGGCGACGGGTCCGGGATTGGCCATCAGTCGTTCTCCTCGTCGGTGTCGTTCATGCCCGCTTCCATGTCGAAACCGAGCAGGTTCCAGCTTTGCTGCATGTGCGGCGGCAGCGGCGCGGTGACGTCGAGCGTGCCGCCGGAGGGATGGGGAATGACGATGCGACGGGCATGCAGATGCAGCTTGTTCTGGATACCGCCGGGCAGCTGCCACTCCGCGTCGTCGAAGTATTTCGGGTCGCCGACGATCGGATGGCCGATATGGGCGGCATGCGCCCGCAGCTGGTGGGTGCGCCCGGTGACCGGCCGCATGGAGAGCCAGGCAAGCTCCTGCCCCGCCTGATCGACCACCGAATAGAGGCTGACGGCGTGGCTGGCTTCGTCGCTGCCGTGGCGGGCAACGCGCATGCGATCGCCGTCCGGCGTGCCCTCCTTGGCCAGCCAGGTGGAGATGCGTCCCTGGTGCGGCCTGGGCACACCTTTGACCAGCGCCCAATAGACCTTGCGGGTGGAGCGGGCACGGAACGATTCCGCCAGCTTCTGGGCGGCGAGCCGCGTGCGCGCCACCACCAGCACGCCGGAGGTGTCGCGGTCCAGCCGGTGGACCAGCCGCGGCTTCTGGCCCTTGCGGTCGCGGAAGGCCTCCAGCATCCCGTCGACATGGCGGGTGAGTCCCGAGCCGCCCTGCACCGCCAGTCCCGGTGGCTTGTTGAAGACGAAGACCTGATCGTCCTCGTGCAGGATCATGGCGCTGAGCGCCTCGGCGTCGCTGGACAGCTTGGCCGGCGACTTCGCCGGCGCCTGCGCGGGCCCCGCCACCGCGGACGCCCCCTGCCCGGTCCCGGCGGCCGCACCGGACAGCGGCGGGATGCGCACAGCCTGACCGGCTTCGAGCCGCGCGCTGGTCTTCACCCGGCCGCCATCGACGCGCACCTGTCCGGAGCGCAGCAGCTTCTGCAGGTGGCCGAAGGTAAGGTCCGGGAAATGCGTCTTGAACCAGCGGTCCAGGCGCATACCGGCCTCGTCAGGGGCGACGGTTCTGGTTTCGACGCTTGCCATGATCCGAATGGGGCTGAGGAGCCGCCTTCATAGCACGCAGGCGGGCCGGCTGACGAGGCTGGAGGAAAATGGCAGTTTCCTTGACCTATCGCCCTGACCGGTCTATCGAAATCCCCAGATTTCGGGATGGAGTCCCCCGTAACCGCCTTTCCGGCTGATGACTCCTACACGCGAGCAATCGCGGTGGGAGATGTGCGCGAGCCCACCGTGAGGTGGGTTTTTTGTTGTCCGGCGGGTCAATTCCCGCACAATCGCGCTGGACGCCAAAGGCTTGGTAGGATGGACCGGCATCGCCCGGAAAGAGGGAACCAATCCAAGCGACACACGGAGCAAACAAGACAGTGGTCGTCTATCTTTGGATTGCGGTCGGCAGCGCGGCAGGCGGCATGGCCCGCTTCTGGGCCTCTGGCGTGACCGCCCGGCTGGTCGGCGAGACCTTTCCCTGGGGCACCATGCTGGTGAACGTGGTCGGCTCCTTCATCATCGGCTTCGTCGCCACCCTCACCGCCCCTGAAGGCCGCATGTTCATCGGCTCGACCATGCGGCTGGCGATCCTGGCCGGCTTCTGCGGCGGCTTCACCACCTTCTCCTCGTTCAGCCTGCAGACCCTCAACCTGCTCAACGAAGGGGAGTATCTTCAGGCTGGCGGCAATATCGGTCTCTCGGTCGTCCTGTGCATCGCTGCCGCCTGGGCGGGCAGCGCCCTGGCGACCAGCCTCAACACGCTCAGGTGGACCTGACCATGATGACGATCCCCGAAGAATTGGTCCTCTTGCGCATCTTCTGCGGCGAAGACGACCGCCACGGCCACATCCCCCTTTACGAGGCAATCATCCTCAAGGCGCGCGAGGCCGGGCTCGCCGGAGCAACGATGCTGCGCGGCACCACCGGCTTCGGCCATTCCAGCCTCCTGCACACCGCCAAGATTCTGCGCCTGTCGCAGGACCTGCCCATCATCATCGAGATCGTCGATGCCCGCGACAAGGTCGAGGCGTTCCTGCCCACGATCGACGGCATGTTGGGCAGTGCCCTGGTGACCATGGAGAAGGTGCAGGTGCTGCAATATGGCACCAGGAGGACCAGGGGCGGCTAGATCTGCCCCCACGCTGAGGCGTCCGCCGGACAGAGAGGATCGCAGATCCGCTCAGGCGGCCAATGGCGCCGCCTCGGCCGCCAGCAGCTTGACGATATAGTCCTCGGGAAATTCCAGTGCCTTCGCCGCCCGGGCGAGCACCAACAGATAGCCCGGCGACGGTCGGCCGGGCACAGCCGTCGGCACCGCCACATGGGTCTCGGCAGCGACGGTGAGGCCGTCCGGCCGCTCGACCCGCACGCTGAGGCGGTTGGCGGCATTCAGTGCCGCGTCGCGGCCTTCAGCATAGCCCTCGATAACGTCGAGGCGCTTGAGATCGAGCGGGCTGACTTCGTAGAGCACCCCCCAGGCGATCTCGCCCTTTGCCGGCTCGATGCCCGCGACGGAGCTGTTGCGCACTTTCGACCAGCGCGGAAAACACAACCGATAGTCGTGAAGCCGCGCCGGAACAATGAGTTCGGCGCCGGGGCAACACACCCTCATCTGCGGGCGATCGATATTCGATCCATGGGCGAAATAGAGCATGGGACCCTCAATAGCCCGAGTCGCCGCAGGTCTGGAGCCGAAATGTTGTTCAGGCTGTACGAATCGCGTGCAGGACCACCAGCCATGTCCGCGGCAGCCGGTGATAGAGCGCCCCGTCGATGATGGTGTCGACATAGGCCCGCGACGGCAGCGCGTTTGTCCCATCCGCGATCGCCGCATAGGTCATGGCGCGCACCGGCTCGGAGCCGCCGAGACGCAGCACCGTCACCTCGCGGAAATCATGGCGGTTGAGTTCGGGCGAAGCGTAGGGGTCATAGCCCTCGTGATAGTGCAGGACCGGCAGATCGTCGTCCGGCACGTCATAGAGCGCGCCCCACAACACGTCGCCCTGACTGGCCTCGAAGCCCGCCGAGGCGCAGCGCCACGTGCGCGAATAACGCGGGAAGCACAGCCGATGGTCGGGCAGGCGCGCAACGCCGAGGCTGCGGTATCCCGGGCAGCGCTCGGCCATTTGGGTCGGGTTCAGGTTGGAACCATAGGCGAAATAGATCATGCAACGCAGCCACTCGGGTCAACCCGGCGGGTCGCCCCGTGCTACCGACATTAGCCGGCGCCACGCCGCGGTTGAAGCACGTCTTCTAGGCGGCTGTGGCCATGGCGGCGGATGGTCCGGCGAGCCTGTCGGCGAAAGCCGTCAGCGCCGCCCAGTCCGTATGTTCGTGGTCGCGCGAGGTATCGGTCTCGTAGCCCTGTTCCATGGCGATGCGCCGCATGAACCACAGGGTGACGGGATTGTAGCGCGTGAATTTCAGGGCACCGGCGACATGCTCGACATGGGCGGGCGTCCAGCCGGTCCGCTCGAAGAAGGCCGCGTCCCAGTTCTGCAGCCAGCGCTGCGCATCGTCGCGATTGAGCACATTGGCCGCCGCCATCGACACCGACAGGAAGACCGAGGGCACTGCCGAGAGCGCCGCGCGATAGCGCTGCACGAAGCGCGCCACCGAGCGGCGATAGACGCCCTGGCGCACGCAGGAGGCCACCACAATCCGGTCGAAGCTGGCGGGGGCGAACCGCCGCGGCAGGTGGGCCGCATCACACAGTTCGACGGTATGAGCTCCGCTGCGCCAGCGCTCGGCCAGGAATTCGACAATCTTTCGGGTTTGGCCAGTCGCCGTCCCATAGACGACAAGAATTCGCATTTCTCCCCTCCATCGTTGCAGGCAACGACCGGGTTCCAACTTTCGCCTATATGGGGATTGTCCCGCCGAATTGCATTGGTCGCCGCGGCCGAGACTGCGGGAATCCTACTTTTGCCCGCTCCGCTCGCGTCTCAGCCGCGCCCAGTAGTCCAGCCGCTTGCGGATTTCGCGCTCAAAGCCGCGGTCGGGCGGGTCGTAGAAGCTCTGCCGGCCGAGCGCCTCGGGAAAGTAGTCCTGGCCCGAAAATGCGTCCGGCTGGTCGTGATCGTAGCGGTAGCCTTCGCCATAGCCTTCCTGGCGCATCAGGCCGGTGGGGGCGTTGAGGATGATCTTGGGCGGCGCCAGAGAACCGCCCTTCTTGGCGGTCGCGATGGCCGCCGAGAAGGCGGTGTAGACGGCGTTCGATTTGGGCGCCGTGGCGAGATAGACGGTCGCCTCGGCCAGTGCCAGCTCGCCCTCCGGCGAGCCCAGGTAATCGTAGGCGTCCTTGGCGGCGAGCGCGATCGACAGCGCCTGCGGGTCGGCCAGGCCGACATCCTCCATCGCCATGCGCACCAGGCGCCGGCCGATATAGAGCGGCAGCTCCCCGGCATCGAGCATGCGCGCCAAGTAATAGAGAGCCGCGTCCGGGTCCGAGCCGCGCACCGATTTGTGCAGCGCCGATATGAGGTTGTAGTGGCCGTCCTGGCCCTTGTCGTAGAGCGGCGCCCGGCGCTGCGTGATCCGCTGCAGGGCGTCCGCATCGAACACCTCACCGGGCTTTGCGGCCCGCCACACCTCTTCCGCCAGTGTCAGCGCGGCGCGGCCGTCGGCGTCGGCCATGGCGATCAGCATGGCCCGCGCCGCCTCGTCGAGCGGCAGCCTGCTTCCCTCGACCGCCTCGGCCCGCTCCAGGAGACGGGTCAACGCCGCCTCGTCGAGCGGCTTGAACACCAGCACGCGCGCACGCGAGAGCAGCGCCGCGTTCAGCTCGAAGGATGGGTTCTCGGTCGTGGCGCCGACCAGCGTGACGGTTCCGTCCTCCACCACCGGCAGGAAGGAATCCTGCTGTGCCCGGTTGAAACGATGAATCTCGTCGACGAAGAGCAGCGTCCCCTGCCCCGTCTGGCGCCGCCCGCGCGCCTGATCGAACACCTTCTTGAGGTCGGCGACGCCGGAGAAGACGGCGGAAATCTGCTCGAAGCGAAGGTCGGTCTCGCGCGCCAGCAGGCGCGCCACCGTGGTCTTGCCGGTGCCCGGCGGTCCCCAGAAGACCAGCGAACCCAGCGAGCCGGAATGCAGCATCCGGGTGAGCGCGCCGTCCGGTCCCAGCAGGTGGTCCTGGCCGACGACATCGGCGAGCTTCTCCGGCCTCAGCCGGTCCGCCAGCGGCCGCGGTGCCTCCTTCTCAAGCCCTGCTGCCTCAAACAGCGACGCCACCACGTCTCCTCAGCTGCGGAACTGGAGGTGAACCTTCTGGCCGCCGCGCTGATAGATCAGATCCCAGAAACCCGTGTTCTGGCTGGCAACGCGGGCAAGCTGCCGGGTCGAGTCGATGGCGACACCGTTCAGCTTGACGATGACGTCTCCGCGCTGGAGGCCGGCAGCGTTGGCCGGCGAGTTGTCGGATACACTGGCGACGATGACGCCGGTGGGATCGCCGGCATAGAGCAATTCGTCGGCAACCGCCGGCGACAGGTTGAGGACGGTGGCGCCGGCCACCGGCGAGCCGCCGGAAATGGTCATCTCGGCGCGCGGCACCGTCTCCGGCGCCGGCTCCAGCTTGATCGTCGTCGTGTATTCCTTGTGGTCGCGCTCAATACCGAGAGTGGCGGTGCCGCCAACGCCCAGCGTGGCGAGTCGATAGTTGAGCGTGCCGACATCGCCCACCGGTTCGCCATCGACGGTGGTGATCACGTCCTTGCTCTGCAGGTGCGCGGCCGCCGCCGGCCCGCTGGGGTTGACATCGGCAACCAGCACGCCGCCCGGCGTATTGAGCCCCATGGCGTCGGCGATATCCTGCGTCACACTCTGCAGCGTGGCGCCCAGCCACGGCCGCTTCGGCGCCTGGCCGGTGGCCGCGGCGCTGACCACGGCATGCACCAGATTCGACGGAATGGCGAAGCCGATGCCGGTGGAGCCGCCCGACGGGGTGACGATCATGCGGTTGATGCCGACCAGTTGGCCGTTCATGTCGACCAGCGCCCCGCCGGAATTGCCGGGATTGATGGCGGCATCGGTCTGGATGAAATACTGGTCCTGAGACTGGTCGCCGGGCACATGGGCAAAAGCCGAGACGATGCCGCTGGTGACTGTCTGGCCGACGCCGAAGGGGTCGCCGATGGCCAGCACCAGATCGCCGACCTCCACCTTGTCCGAATTGGCGAAGCTGATGGTCGGGAGGTTCGACCCGGCTCCCGTGATCTTGAGCACGGCGAGATCGGAGCGCTGGTCCTTGAGCACGATATCGGCCGGGAACTCACGCTTGTCGGACAGCGCGACCTTGACCTGATCGGCGTGGGCCACGACGTGGAAATTCGTCACGATCAGGCCGGAGGGGTCGATGATGACGCCGGACCCCAGCGAGCGCTGGACGCGCTGGCTCGGCTGGCCGCCGAGATCGCCGAAGAAGCGACGGAAGAAGGGGTCAGCGAAGAAGGGCGAGGACTGCTGCTCGACCACGCGCGAAGCGTAGACATTGACCACCGCCGGGGCGACCTTCTTGACGACCGGGGCGAAGGAGAGCTGCACCATCGCCGGGTCGGACGGAACCAGCCGCTCGGCGGCAAGCGCGCCCGTCCCGAAGACCAGCGTCAGCGAAGTCAATCCAATCGCAATCCATCGCAGCATCGTTCCTGCCCTTGCTTGCCTCTGCCGTCACCCATGTGAGGCAGAAATGCTACACCAAATGCGGCGCCGGCGTGACAATTCCGCCTGCGGCCACTAAGCGCTGAGCCGAGCACAAGAAAAAGGGCGGTCGCGCCGCCCATTTTCCAACATCTGCGATGAAAGACGGGGCCGCTCAGGCCGAGGCTTCCGCCGCGATACCGCCAGAGGCCGCCACCTGCTCGGCGTGGCGCGCTCGGTCCTCTGCCCCCTTGGCCTCACGGTCGCGATCAACGAACTCGATCACCGCCACCGGGGCACTGTCGCCGAGGCGGAAGCCCGCTTTCATGACGCGGGTGTAGCCGCCCGCCCGGGCCTTGTAGCGCGGGCCGATGGTGTCGAAGAGCTTCTTGACCGAGCCGAGATCGCGCAATTGCGCAATCGCCTGACGGCGGGCATGCAGATCGCCGCGCTTGGCCAGCGTCACCAGCTTCTCGACGATGGGCCTGAGGTCCTTCGCCTTGGGCAGGGTCGTGACGATCTGCTCGTGTGTGATCAGCGACGCGGCGAGATTGGCGAACAGGGCCTTGCGGTGGCTCTGCGAGCGGTTCAAGCGGCGGCCCGATTTTCCGTGGCGCATTTTACTCTCCCTGCCTCGACTTAGGTCGGGCGCGGCATCAATAGTGGTCTTCGTAACGCTTGGCCAGCTCGTCGATATTCTCCGGCGGCCAGTTGGGCACTTCCATGCCGAGATGGAGACCCATCTGGGCAAGCACTTCCTTGATCTCGTTGAGCGACTTGCGGCCGAAGTTCGGCGTGCGCAGCATCTCGGCTTCCGTCTTCTGGATGAGGTCGCCGATATAGACGATGTTGTCGTTCTTCAGGCAGTTGGCCGAGCGCACCGAAAGTTCCAGCTCGTCCACCTTCTTGAGCAGCGCCGGATTGAAGGCGAGCTCGGGGATGGTGGTTTCGGCAACCGGCTTCTGCGGCTCCTCGAAATTGACGAAGATCGACAGCTGGTCCTGCAGAATGCGCGCCGCATAGGCGACCGCATCCTCGGCGCGGATCGAGCCGTTGGTCTCCACCGTGAGCGTCAGCTTGTCATAGTCGAGCACCTGCCCCTCGCGGGTGTTCTCGACGCGGTAGGATACCTTCTTCACCGGCGAATAGAGGCTGTCGACCGGAATCAGGCCGATCGGCGCATCCTCCGGCCGGTTGCGGTCGGCGGTGACATAGCCCTTGCCGGTATCGACGGTGAATTCCATGCGGATCTCGGCGCCTTCGTCGAGCGTGCACAGCACCAGGTCGGGATTGAGGATCTCGATGTCGCCGACAGTCTGAATGTCGCCGGCGGTGACCACGCCCGGGCCCTGCTTGCGCACGACCATGCGCTTCGGTCCCTCGCCCTGCATACGGATGGCGATTTCCTTGATGTTGAGGACGATGTCGGTCACGTCTTCGCGCACGCCCGCGATCGACGAGAACTCGTGCAGCACGCCGTCGATCTGAACGGCCTTGACCGCCGCCCCCTGCAGCGAGGACAGGAGCACGCGGCGCAGCGCATTGCCCAGCGTCAGACCGAAGCCGCGCTCCAGCGGCTCCGCCACCACGGTGGCGAAACGCTTGGCATCGGAACCGGACGCGATCTCGAGCTTGTTCGGTTTGATCAGCTCTTGCCAGTTCTTCTGGATTGTCACGAGCCTCTTCCTTTCACTTGTCCGGCCGTCCGGGAGGGGACGGCCAAAAGGTGGCCGCATCCGGCCGCATCAGCACCAAGGTCCTTGAGCCGGCGTCAGACGCGCCGGCGCTTGCGTGGACGGCAGCCGTTGTGGGCGATCGGCGTCACGTCGCGGATCGACGTGATGATGAAGCCGGCCGACTGCAACGCGCGCAGCGCCGACTCGCGCCCCGAACCAGGGCCCGACACCTCGACCTCGAGCATCTTGACGCCATGCTCGCTGGCCTTCTTGCCGGCATCTTCCGCCGCCATCTGGGCGGCATAGGGCGTCGACTTGCGCGAGCCCTTGAACCCCATCAGGCCGGACGACGACCAGGAGATGGCGTTGCCCTGCGCGTCGGTGATGGTGATCATCGTGTTGTTGAAGCTGGAATTCACATGCGCCACGCCGGAGGTGATGTTCTTGCGCTCCCGGCGGCGCACGCGCGTTGCATCCTTCGCCATTTCTTGTCCTTAGCCTTCGATCTCAACACCGCCGTAGTCCCAGCGGCTCCACCTGGAATGGGCAGTCGACAATGGGCAGTCGGCAGTCGATCGATTGCCGAATGCCTGCTGCCGAATGCCCAATTACTTCTTCTTACCGGCAATCGCCCGTGCCGGGCCCTTGCGGGTGCGCGCATTGGTATGCGTGCGCTGGCCGCGAACCGGCAGACCGCGGCGATGCCTGAGGCCCCGATAGCAGCCGAGGTCCATCAGCCGCTTGATGTTCATCGCCACCTCGCGCCTGAGGTCGCCCTCGACGAGATGGTCGTGATCGATCAAGTCGCGAATCTGAGCGACTTCGGCGTCGGTCAACTGGGCGGTGCGACGCTCAGCCGGGATGTCGACCTTGGCGCAGATGTCCTTCGCCTTGGCCGGCCCGATGCCGTGAATGTACTGCAGCGCGATGACAACGCGCTTGTTGGTCGGGATATTGACGCCTGCGATGCGGGCCAATGTCGTCACTCCTCTCGCCCGGTCCCGAAGGATCGGCATTTACTGGTATGTCTGCGGGGCTTGCCGGTAACGCAAAGTGCGGCCCCGACACCCCTTCCGGCTACCGGCACCGCAAATCTGCAAAAAGCGCAGAATTATGGGCGGTAGATAGCGATCCGGCGGCTTTTCGTCAACCGGCCGGACCTTTATTCCTTACGCCGCGGTCGCCTCTCTGAGCGCGGCTTCGATCGCCTGGGCGACCTCGTCCATGGTGCCCATGCCGTCCACCCGGGACAGCATGCCCTTGCCCTCGTAGTACCCCGAAACCGGCGCCGTCTGCTCGGTATAGACCGCGAAGCGACGGCGCGCCGTCTCTTCATTGTCGTCCGCCCGCGCCCCGCCGGTCTCCTTGGCGCGATTGACGATACGCGCGATCAGCTCTTCTTCGTCGACCGTCATTTCCACGACCGCATCGAGACTTAGATTAAGTTTCTCAAGTAATTTATCAAGCGCCTCGGCCTGCGCGACCGTGCGCGGAAAGCCGTCCAGAATGAAACCGTTGGCCACGTCCGGCTGGCGCAAGCGGTCGGCAATGATCTCGACCATGACGTCGTCGGGCACCAGGTCGCCGCGCGCCATGATCTCCTGCGCCCGCTTGCCCACCGGCGTGCCGGCGGCCACGGCCGCGCGCAGCATGTCGCCGGTCGACAGCTGGACGATATTGTATTTGGCGACCAGCCGTTGTGCCTGCGTTCCCTTGCCGGCCCCCGGCGGCCCGAGAAGAATCAGTCTCATCGCGCACGCCCCTTCAGTCGCGACTTCTTGATCAGGCCCTCATACTGATGGGCAAGCAGATGCCCCTGAACCTGGGCGACGGTATCCATGGTGACGCTGACGACGATGAGCAGCGAAGTGCCGCCGAAGTAGAACGGCACGCCGGTGTAGTCGATCAGGATCTGCGGCAACAGACAGACGAGCACGAGATAGATGGCGCCGAGCACCGTGATCCGCGTCAGCACGAAGTCGATGTAGTCGGCGGTATTCTTGCCCGGCCGGATGCCGGGAACGAAGCCGCCATGCTTCTTCAGGTTGTCGGCCGTGTCCGTCGGATTGAACACGATCGCCGTGTAGAAGAAGGCGAAGAAGATGATCATCCCGGCATAGAGGATCATGTAGAGCGGCTGGCCGCGGCCGAGCAGCGCCGTGATCGTCGTCAGCCAGCCGGGCCCCTGGCCGGCGGTGAAATTGGCCACCGTCACCGGCAGCAGCAGCAGCGAGGAGGCGAAGATCGGCGGGATGACGCCGGAGGTGTTGAGCTTGAGCGGCAGGTGCGAGGAATCGCCCTGGAACATGCGGTTGCCGACCTGGCGCTTGGGATACTGGATCAGCAGCCGCCGCTGGGCGCGCTCGACGAAGACGATGAAGGCGATGACGCCGATCGCCATGGCGCCGCACGGCGATGATGAGCACCGGCGACAGCGCGCCTTCGCGGCCGAGTTCGAGGGTGCCGATGAGGGCATGCGGCAGGTTGGCGACGATGCCGGAAAAGATGATCAGCGACAGGCCGTTGCCGATGCCGCGCGAGGTGATCTGCTCGCCCAGCCACATCAGGAACATGGTGCCGCCGGTGAGCGTGACCACCGTCGTCAGGATGAAGAACGGGCCGGGATTGATGACGATGTTGGTGCCGCCCTGGAGGCCGAGCGCGATGCCGTAGGCCTGCAGCGCCGACAGCACGACCGTGCCGTAGCGCGTCCACTGGTTGATGACCTTGCGGCCCTGCTCGCCTTCCTTCTTGAGCTGCTCGAGCGTCGGGATCACCGACGTCATCAGCTGCATGATGATCGACGACGGAAATGTAGGGCATGACGCCGAGGGCGAAGATCGCCATGCGGCCGACCGCACCACCGGAGAACATGTTGAACATGCCGATGATGCCGGTCTGGGCGTTGTTGAACGCCTGGGCCAGCGCTTCCGGGTTGATGCCGGGGACCGGGACATAGGTGCCCAGCCGGTAGACCAGCAGGGCGCCGAGGGTGAACCAGATACGCTTCTTGAGCGCCTCGGCCTTGGCGAACGCGCCGAAATTCAGGTTGGCTGCGAGTTGTTCTGCCGCCGATGCCATGGGTCCGCTCCGTTCCGGCCTATTCGGCCGTAGCCGCCGTCGCCCCCGCGATCTTCACCGTGCCACCGGCTTTCTCGATCGCCGCGATCGCAGCCTTCGACGCGCCGGCCACCTCGAAATCGACCTTGGCCGTGATCTCGCCGTTGGCGAGCAGCCGCACGCCATCGCGCTCGCGGCGGATGACCCCCGCCGCCGCCAGCGCCGCCGCCGTCACCGGCGCCTTGCCGTCGAGCTTGCCGGCGTCGATCGCCTTCTGCACGCGATCGATGCCGACCTGGTTGTAGTCCTTGGCGAAGATGTTCCTGAAGCCGCGCTTCGGCAGGCGCCGATGCAGCGGCATCTGACCGCCCTCGAAGCCCTTGATGGCGACGCCGGTGCGCGACTTCTGGCCCTTGACGCCGCGGCCGGCGGTCTTGCCCTTGCCCGAGCCGATGCCGCGCCCGACGCGCATGCGGTCCTTGGCGGCGCCGGCCTTGTCGGCCAATTCGTTGAGTTTCATGGCGATTTCTTCCCTCTCACGCCTCGTCGACGATGCGCACGAGGTGCGACACGCTCGCGATCATGCCGCGCACGGCCGGATTGTCAGGCAGCGTCTTGCGCCGGCGGATGCGGTTGAGGCCGAGCCCGATGAGGGTCTGGCGCTGGACGGCGGGGCGCCGGCTGGGGCTCGCCACCTGCTCGACGACCAGGGTCTTGCCCGCGCTCTTGCTTTGCCATCTGCCCTGTTCCTCGATCCCGCTCAGGCTTCGACCGTCTCGGCGTCGACGTCGCGCCGGCGGGCCTGCAACGTCGACACCTTGATGCCGCGGCGGGCAGCCACGCCACGCGGGCTGTCCTCGTTCTTCAGCGCATCGAAGGTGGCGCGCACCATGTTGTACGGGTTCGACGACCCGAACGACTTGGCGACCACGTCCTGCACGCCGAGCGTCTCGAACACCGCGCGCATCGGGCCGCCGGCGATGATGCCGGTGCCGGGCGGCGCGGCGCGGCAGATCACCTTGCCGGCGCCGTGGCGGCCGGCGACGTCGTGGTGCAGCGTGCGGCCTTCGCGCAGCGGCACCCGCATCAGCCCGCGCTTGGCGGCATCGGTCGCCTTGCGGATCGCTTCCGGCACCTCGCGCGCCTTGCCGTGGCCGAAGCCGACGCGACCCTTCTGGTCGCCGACGACGACGAGCGCGGCGAAGCCGAAGCGACGGCCGCCCTTCACCACCTTGGCGACGCGATTGATGTGGACCAGCTTGTCGACAAACTCGCTGTCCTCCCGGTCGCGGTCGCGTTCTCTCGGTTCTCTCGCCATATGTCCGTCCGTCGGTCCGATATCGTTGTCGCGGCGGTCCGCCGCAAGAGGTGTCAGAAGTTGAGGCCGCCCTCGCGTGCCCCGTCGGCCAGGGCCTTCACCCGGCCGTGATAGAGATAGCCGCCGCGGTCGAAGACCACGTCCTTAACGCCCGCCTTGACCGCGCGCTCGGCAAGCAGCTTGCCGACCTCGGCCGCAGCCGCCGCGTCCGCACCGGTCTTCAACTTCTCGCGAAGGTCCTTCTCGATCGACGAGGCCGCGGCGAGCGTGCGCCCGGCGGTATCGTCGATGACCTGCGCATAGATGTGCTTCGACGAGCGGAAGACGCTCAGCCGCGCGCGGCCGGCGCCAGCCTTGCGAACGGCTTGGCGGACGCGGGCAATCCGGCGGGCCCTGGTTTTGGTCAGCATGGCTCTCGTCCCGTTACTTCTTCTTGCCTTCCTTGCGGAAGATGTGCTCGTCGGCGTACTTGACGCCCTTGCCCTTGTACGGCTCCGGCGGGCGGAACTCGCGGATTTCGGCCGCCACCTGCCCGACCTTCTGCTTGTCGATGCCGGAGATCACGATCTCGGTCGGCTTCGGGCACTCGATCTTGATGTCGGACGGGATCGGATACTTGACCTCGTGGCTGTAGCCGAGGCTGAGCTGCAGGTCCTTGCCCTGCACCGCCGCGCGGTAGCCGACGCCGTTGATCTCCAGCCTGCGCTCGAAGCCGTTGGTCACGCCGGCGACCAGGTTGGACACCATGGTGCGCGACATGCCCCAGGCCGAACGCGCCTTCTTCGACTGGTCGCGCGGCTTCACCGAGATGTAGCCGTCCTCCATCGTCACCTCGATATCGTCGGCGGCGACGAAGGCGAGCGTTCCCTTCGGCCCCTTGACGGAGACCTGCTGGCCGTCGACGGTCGCGGTCACCCCCTTGGGCAGCGTCACTGGCTTCTTGCCGATCCTGGACATCGCATCAACCCGTTTGCTTCAGTTCTTCTCTGTCCGCTCAGAACACCTGGCAGAGCACTTCGCCGCCGACGTTCTGGTCGCGCGCCTCGGCATCCGACATGACGCCCTTCGGCGTCGACAGGATGGACACGCCGAGGCCGTTGGCGACGCGCGGGATGGTCTTCACCGAGGCGTAGACCCGGCGGCCCGGCTTCGACACCCGCTGGATTTCGCGGATGACCGGCTCGCCGTCGTAATATTTCAGCTCGATCTCGAACTCCGAACGGCCGTTGTCGAAGGCGACCGTCGAATAGCCGCGGATGTAGCCCTCGGACTGCAGAACGTCGAGCACGTCCTTGCGCAGGCGCGAGCCCGGCGTCGAGACCTTGGAGCTCTTGCGCATCTGGGCGTTGCGGATGCGGGTCAGCATATCGCCGAGCGGATCGCTCATCGTCATCTTGACGCTCTCCTTACCAGCTCGACTTGACCATGCCGGGCACCAGCCCCATGGACGCCAGATCGCGCAGCGCGATACGCGACATCTTCAGCTTGCGGTAGTAGCCGCGCGGCCGCCCGGTCACCTCGCAGCGGTTGCGGATGCGCACGGGCTGGAATTGCGCGGCAGCGCGGCGAGCTTGAGCCGCGCCTGGAAGCGCTCTTCCAGCGTCAGGCTCTCGTCATCGGCCACGCGCTTGAGCTCGGCGCGCTTGTTGGCGTAGCGCGCCACCAGCTTGCGCCGGCGCTTGTTCTTCTCGATCGAACTGGTCTTAGCCATCGGCCTGTACCTACTGCCGGAACGGAAAGTTGAACGCCTTGAGCAAGGCGCGTGCCTCGTCGTCGGTCTTGGCCGTGGTGCAGACGATCACGTCCATGCCCAGCACCTCCTCGACCTCGTCGTAGTTGATCTCCGGAAAGACGATGTGCTCCTTGATGCCCATGGCGTAGTTGCCACGGCCGTCGAAGCTCTTGCCGTTGAGGCCGCGGAAGTCGCGCACGCGCGGCAGCGCCACGTTGATCAGGCGGTCGAGGAACTCGTACATGCGGTCGCGGCGCAGCGTGACCTTGCCGCCGATCGGCATGCCCTCGCGCACCTTGAAGGTGGCGATCGACTTGCGCGCCCGCGTCATCGCCGGCTTCTGGCCGGCGATCTTGGCCAGATCGGCCAGCGCCACGGTGACCTTCTTGGTGTCGTTGACCGCCTCGCCGACGCCCATGTTGACGACGATCTTGTCGAGCGCCGGCACTTCCATCGGGTTCTTGTAGCCGAACTGCTCGACCATCTGCTTGCGGATGGTCTCGCGGTAGAGCGTCTTCATCCGCGGCTGGTATTCGGTCTCAGCCATCGATCTGGTCTCCCGTCCGCTTGGCGTAGCGAACCTTGCGTCCCTCGACGAAGCGGAAGCCGATGCGCGTCGGCTTGCCGTCGCTGGGCTCGGCCAGCGAGATGTTGGAAAGGTGGATCGGCATTTCCTTGGTGATGATGCCGCCCTGGGCGCTCGGCGTCTGGCGCTGGTGACGCCGCACCAGGTTGACGCCGCGCACCACCGCCCGGTTCTCGGCCGGCAGCACCATGCAGCACCTCGCCGGTCTTGCCGCGGTCGCGGCCGGCGATGACGACGACGTTGTCGCCCTTGCGGATGCGCTGAGCCATTACAGCACCTCCGGCGCGAGCGAGATGATCTTCATGTGGTTCTTCGCCCTGAGTTCACGCGGCACCGGCCCGAAGATGCGGGTGCCGACCGGCTCGGACTGATTGTTGATCAGCACCGCGGCGTTGCGGTCGAAACGGATGACCGAACCGTCCGGGCGGCGGATGTCCTTGGCGGTGCGCACCACCACCGCCTTCATGACGTCGCCCTTCTTGACGCGGCCACGCGGGATCGCCTCCTTGACGGAGACGACGATGATGTCGCCGACCGAAGCGTATTTGCGCTTCGACCCGCCGAGCACCTTGATGCACATGACACGGCGGGCGCCGGAATTGTCGGCCACGTCGAGATTGGTCTGCATCTGGATCATGACTGCGTACTCTTTTCCCCTGGGGGCGGTGAGCCCGCCTTCAATTGCCTTCGGCGGCGGTCTCGAGGACCACCCAGCGTTTGTTCTTCGAGATCGGCGCGCTCTCCTGGATCAGCACGATCTCGCCGACCTTGTGCTTGTTCTCCGCGTCGTGGGCCTGATACTTCTTGGAGCGGCGCATGGTCTTCTTGAACAGCGGATGCGTGAACGCCGATCGACAAGCACGACAACCGTCTTGTCGTTCTTGTCGCTGACCACCGTGCCCTGCAGGATGCGCTTCGGCATGTCTCTTAGCCCTTCACTTTCGCATTTTTCGGCGACGACCGTGGTCAGCCGCGCGATGTCGCGGCGCACCTGGCG